>CAVTZY010000001.1:0-147802 GCA_963739235.1 Terriglobia bacterium
CCCTATATCCCCTTTCTTAAGCACAGGGATTATCTCCGCTATTTCCTCAACAGAGTCGAGTGTTTCGAGTGCCCAGACTACAAGGGGTTTCCCGCCGAGGTTCTGGAAAGGCTTGTTCCTATTCCGGCCGAACCGTCTTCCAAGCCCGGCTGAGGGTACTATTGCTGTGACCTTGTAATTCATCTATTACGATAATGGTTCTCTATTTAACTGCCTTGTATTCCTCTCGTTCGTATTCTTCTTTGAGTTTTGAAAATATCATCCTGCCTGCCGTTGTTTGAAGCACACTCGTGACGGTCACGTCCGCATTTTTACCTATGAGTTTTCTTGCATTTTCAATGACAACCATGGTCCCGTCATCAAGGTACGCAACACCCTGGTTGTATTCTTTTCCCTCTTTAAGGATGAAGATTTTCATTGTTTCGCCGGGAAGCACGACAGGTCTTAAGGAGTTAGCAAGCTCATTGATATTGAGAACAGAAACCCCCTGAAGTTCTGCAACCTTATTGAGGTTGAAATCGTTCGTTATGACTTTCGCGCTCATGAGTCTTGCCAGGGCTACAAGCTTTGCATCAACCTCTTTTACCTTTGGAAAATCCTCGTCAACAATCCTCACCGTTATCTGGGACATTTTCTGGATCTTGTGCAGAACGTCGAGTCCTCTTCTTCCCCGCGCCCTCTTCATTGGATCAGGAGAATCGGCTACGTGCTGTAATTCCTGAAGTATGAACTGGGGAAGTATAAAAACCCCTTCAAGGAAGCCTGATTCGCAAACATCCGCAATACGGCCGTCTATGATTACACTTGTGTCAAGGATTTTGAAGTGCTCTTCGATACCCTGTCCTCTGAAGAACCTGAAAACATCCGGAAGTGAAATCTCCTTTCCTTTGCTCACGCCGAGGAGAAGTCCTCCGTAACCAAAGAATGCCTTCAGCACAAATGATAGCGATGCTATATCTTGACCGAGGAGCGGCTTCAACGGGAGCAAAAGAAGGTCGGCAGACAGGAGACCCAGCGAGATCCCTAAAATCCCTCCGATAATTGCTCCTATTCTGACCTGTTTCAAGAATGCCTCTACGGCTATTGCCACAAGACCCACAGATGCACCGAGAATAATACCGTAAGTACCATAATTGTATTTAGTACCAAGGAGGTACCCTGAGAATGTAAACATTAAAAATATTGCGGCCCTTAATATCATATACACGTCTTTCTCACCTCCTTTCCCTTTTGAGTTTTTAGCCGTGAGCTATAAGCAGTCAGCAAAAGACAAGAATTTCAACGATTTAGTTGTCGAGAAATACCGGATAATTACTCCTGCATACTGCTATCTGCTGCTTAGGATGCCTTGAGAGTAACATAAAACTTCTTATCACCACGGGCAACAAAGAGAAGGACTGTCTCGCTCCTTTTTGTCGTTGAGGCAATCCTGTTAAAATCCTCGAGGTTACCTATCTGTTTTCTATCGAGTTCCTTTATGATATCTCCTTTCTTTATCCCTGCTTCGTCAGCGGGACTTGCCGGTTCAACTCTCACGACCACAACACCTGTTTCGTCTTTGGAAAGACCGAGTTGTTTCGCTATTTCTTTTGTGAGACCCATGACGCTCAGGCCTGTAAGGGCGCCCATTTCCTCCGACTCCTCCGGCTGGCTGGGTACAACTTCTGCTACTTCTTTCGGTAACTCTGCGATGACCAGTCTGACGTTATATTCCTTTCCCGACCTCAGTATTTTGATTGGCACATCAGAACCAACCTTACTTTGCGAAACCATGTTTCGCAGACTCGCCACGTCCCTTACTTCTTTCCCGTTAAAAGCGAGAATGATATCACCTCTCATGATACCTGACTTTTCGGCCGGGCTTCCCTTTGCAACATCACTGACAAGGGCGCCCTTCGATTTTTCGAGGCCAAACTTCTGAGAAATTTCAGGGGTCATTTCCTGAATTGTCACGCCAAGCCATCCTCGAATAATCTTTCCCTTTTGGATAAGCTGGCTCATGAGAGGCCGCACCATGTTGCTCGGAACAGCGAAACCTATTCCCTGATATCCACCCGTTCTTGAGAATATTGCGGTATTAATGCCGATCAGTTCTCCCTTGATATTCACAAGAGGACCACCTGAGTTTCCGGGATTTATGGCGGCATCGGTCTGGATAAAATCCTCGTAGTCTGCAATGCCGACATTTGCCCTTCCGACAGCGCTGATGATGCCCATTGTAACGGTGTGGCTAAGACCATAGGGATTACCAATAGCCAGAACGAATTCGCCAACCTGCAGCTTTTCAGAGTCGCCCCAGGGAATTGTCGGGAGATTGCTCGCGTCTATCTTGACTATTGCAATGTCCGTTTTGGGATCGGCGCCAACGATCCTTCCTTTGAACGTTCGCTTATCGAGAAGGGTGACCTTGATTTCATCCGACTTTTCCACCACATGGTTATTCGTGATGATATAGCCGTCCGATGAGACAATCACACCCGAGCCGAGGTTCTGTTCCTTCCATTTCTTCGGCATCCTGAAATCATGAAAAGGCCTGAAAAAGTCAAAGAAGGGCTCTTCGAGCAGAGGTTCCGCGTCTCTTTTGAAGACCTTTGTTGTTGAAATGTTTACAACAGCAGGTGAAACCGCACTCACAATTTCGGAAAAAGCCCGGCTTGTCTCTATTATCTGCGGGGGCACATTTGGAGCATGATAAGGCAGATAGCCATTTTGCCGGCCTGTCATCTTGCCGATGAAGTAGAAGGCAAGACCTCCCAGGAGAAAACCCATTAGAAGAATTGATGTTCCTATCAGGATTTTCCTTCTCATAAGCTTAATTATAATCACCATATTGAGATGTTGTAAAGTATCAGTTCAAATGTCTGCTATTTACCTCAAAGACCACGTTTCCTTGCAAAGGATTTTGCCTTCGAGGTATAATTTTTCAAACAGAGGAGGTTATAACACTTATGAATAACATAAAAACTTTATTCCTGCTCGTGACGCTCACCCTCATCCTTGTCTGGGCTGGGGGCGCGCTGGGCGGAAAACAGGGTATGACGATGGCGTTTATCTTTGCGCTTATGTATGAACTTCTTTGCGTACTGGTTCAGTGACAAGATCGTGCTGCGCATGTACAGGGCAAGACAGGTTTCAGAGTCAGAGGCACCGGAACTTTACGGCATAGTGCGAAGGCTTGTGCAGAAGGCCGGAAATGCCGATGCCCAAGGTCTATATGATAAACGAAGACCAACCCAATGCTTTCGCGACAGGAAGAAATCCCAAACACGCAGCAGTAGCTGTTACCACAGGGATCATGCGCATCCTGAGTCACGAAGAACTTCAGGGTGTCATAGGTCATGAACTTGCACATGTGAGACACAGAGACATACTTATCAGCACTATCGCTGCGACAATCGCAGGCGCTATCAGCTATCTTGCACAGATGGCACAGTGGGCGATGATCTTTGGCGGCCAGGGGAGATGATGAGGAAGGGGGAATCCCATCGCAGCTCTTGCTATGATGATCGTCGGCCCGATAGCTGCCCTCATCGTGCAGATGGCTATTTCACGGTCGAGAGAATATTCCGCGGATGAAGGCGGTGCGAGGCTTGCAGGAAATCCGAGGTACCTTGCCGGAGCGTTAAGAAAACTCGACGTGGCGTCCCAGAAAATACCAATGCATGCCAACCCGCGACATCTCATATGTTCATCGTTAACCCGTTGTCAGGCGGCGGCCTGTTGAAACTTTTCAGCACACATCCTCCGATGGAGGAGAGGATAGCAGGCTCGAATCGATGAGCCTTTAATCCCCTCATGTGGACTAATCCGCCAGAGGAGGATTAATTTGGGCTTGACTCCCTTCATCTTTATTGCTCAAAATAGTGTTACCCTATGAAGGCCCTGGTGACAGGAGCTACTGGTTTCATAGGAAGCCACCTATGTGAGGAACTCACCAGGCGAGGTTATCAGGTTACCTGCCTTATAAGAGAGAAATCGGATCTCAAATGGATTGAGAATATCGATGTCAAATTGATTACCGGCGATTGCAAAAGTCTGGACTCCCTTCTCCATGCCGTCACGGATGCTGACTATGTGTTCCACCTTGCCGGATTAACAAAGGCCTGTTCACAACGATGAATTTTTCTGCACTAACACAAAGGGCACAGAGAATCTGATAAGGGCTGTTGCCGAGAAGAATCCGAAGATCAAGAGGTTTGTGTATCTCAGCAGTCTTGCAGCAGCGGCCCGAGCAACAATGGGTCTCCTCTCAGTGAAACTGCAGACCCTCGGCCTGTTTCGAGCTATGGCAGGAGCAAACTCGAAGGTGAGAAGGCGGTCTTGAACTATAAAGACACAATCCCTATTACGATACTCAGACCATCTGCTGTATATGGTCCAAGAGATAAAGACTTCTTTTATTTTTTAAGATGCTGAAAAAGGGTGTTTTCCCTTACTGGGGAAAATGTTATTATTCATTACTCTATGTTGATGACCTTATACAGGGAATAATATTAGCCGCAGAGAGTAAAAGGGCGAAAGGAGAACTGTATTTCTTGGCGGACAGTAAATTCTATACGAATGATGAGATCGTAGACGCAATATCCTCTGCTCTTGGCACGAAGGCGATACGCCTCAGGGTTCCAAGATTCATCATGCCCTTTTTTGCATATGTAGGGGAACGAATTAAAAGAGAGGGAATAATTAACAGGGATAAGATGAACGAACTCAGTTATTCACACTGGGTATGTGATATTAAAAAGGCAAAAGAAGAACTTGGTTTTATAACAAAGGTCGGGATAAAGGAAGGGATGAAATGGACAGCAGATTGGTACAGGATTCACAGATGGCTGTAAAAAAGGCAGCAGACATCTTTGATAAGTGTTCCAGATTTGAAAAGGCAAAAGAGCTCATTTCGCAAGGCATCTACCCTTATTTCAGGGTTATCGAAAGTCCACAGGACCCTGAGATTATCATGAATGGCCGGCGCATGATCATGATAGGCTCAAACAACTACCTCGGTCTCACGAATCACCCGAAGGTCAAAGAAGCTGCGATAGAGGCAATCAGAAAATATGGTACGGGCTGTGCCGGGTCACGGTTCCTTAATGGTACACTCACCATCCATGTTCAGCTCGAGGAGAAACTTACCGCGGTTCACGGGGAAAGAGGCTGCTCTTATATTCTCTACCGGCTTTCAGGTCAACCTGGGTGTTATTTCCGCACTTGTGGGAAAAGATGATGTCGTAATCATCGATAAGATGGATCATGCAAGCATTATCGACGGATGCAGACTTTCCTTCGGCGAGGTTAAGAAGTTCAGGCACAATGACATGAATGATCTTGAAAGGGTACTCCGGGAACATGAATCTAAGGATAAGCTGATCGTTGTAGATGGTGTATTCAGCATGGAGGGAGATATTGCACACCTTCCCGAGATTATTGCCCTTGCAAAGAAATATGGCGCCCGTGTTATGGTTGACGATGCTCATGGAATTGGTGTACTTGGGCAGACGGGACGTGGTACATCGGAACACTTCGGACTGGAAGATGATGTTGACCTCATCATGGGGACGTACAGTAAGTCCCTCGCATCTATCGGTGGTTTTATTGCAGGATCAGCAGACGTCATTCACTATATAAAACACACTGCAAGGTCATTGATCTTCAGTGCGAGTCCTCCACCTGCATCGGTTGCTTCTGTGAGTGCGGCCCTCGACATTATAGAAAACGAGCCTGAGAGGAGAAATGCACTGTGGAGAAATACGAATAAGATGTTCAAAGGCTTCACTGAACTCGGTTTTGAGGTAGGACCAAGCCAGACACCCATAATCCCTATCGTCGTCGGTGATAGTGAGAATGCCTTTCTCATGGCGATGATGCTTCAGGAAGAAGGCGTCTTCGCAAACGTAGCTGTCAGCCCGGCAGTACCGAACGGAAGAGCCCTCATCAGGACAAGCTATATGGCAACTCACACAGAAGAACAACTTGATCATGTGCTTGTAGCCTTTGAGAAGATAGGTAAGAGAATAGGCCTTATAACATGACAGAAATCATCGAGGTTAAAACTCCTCGTGACCTCGATGACTTTATAAAATTACCTTTCTCCATATATTCTCAAGACCCTCTCTTCGTTCCTCCTTTGATCATGGATATGCGAGAGAGATTTTCACAGAAGAATCCTTTTTTTCTCCACGCAAATGTGAAATATTTCCTCGCAAAGCAAAAGGGAAAACTCTCCGGCAGGGTAGCTTCTATTGTTGACCACAGACACAATGAATTTCATAACGATAAGGTCGGTTTCTTCGGGTTCTTTGAATCAGTAAACGATTATTCTGTGGCATCGTCTCTCCTTGATGCTGCATCAGAGGAACTGCGAAAGGAGGGAATGGATACCATCCGGGGACCCATGAACTTTTCGACCAATGAAGAATGCGGATTTCTGATAGAAGGTTTTGAAGAACACCCGATTCTCATGACACCTTATAATCCGCATTATTACAGCGAGTTAGCGGAGAGTTACGGAATGGAAAAGGCAAAAGATTTATATGCTTATATCTGTAATATTCCGGAGGAATTATCTGGAAAGATACTCAGGGTAGCAGAGATAGCAGAGAAAAGAGGGATCAGGGTCAGGCCGATAAGCAAAGACAGATTTGAGAGCGAGATGAGAATATTCAGGGACGTATACAATTCAGCATGGGCAAAGAACTGGGGCTTTATACCCCTTACAGAGGAAGAGACAAACTATCTCGCGAAAAAACTAAAATCGATCGTGTTGCCCGAGCTGACACTCATTGCAGAAAACGGTAAGGAACCAGTAGGGTTCATGGGGATGTTGCCTGATTTCAATTTTGTCCTGAAGAAGATGAAAGGCAGACTCAATCCCATAACCATAATGAAGGCAGCCTATTATTCAAAGAAGATAACAGACCTGAGGCTGCTTCTCCTCGGGATCAAAGCAGAATACAGGCACAAGGGCGTTGATGCCCTCATGTTCAGGGAAGGCTTTATGGGCATAAGAGAGAAATACAAGAGATTCAAACGCGTAGAATTCTCATGGATACTCGAAGACAACATCCCTGTCCAGAGGCTTGTCGAGATGATGGGAGCCCGGTTGTACAAGAGATACAGGGTCTATGAGAAGAAGCTCTGACTTTATCGCACTGATAGCCGAAAAGCCTGCATTTTGTCAGTAAATCTGAGGATGACCTCTGAGTTGACATACGAATGACATCTGATGTAAGATGTAACCAAAGAAGGGGAAGATATGGAAAACATAAAACACAGAACTCAAATATCTCTTGAAGACTGGCAGTATCAAGCTTTGCTTGAGCTGTCTAAAAAAACAAGGAAAAGCCTGTCTTCTATAATAAGGGAGCTGTTGTCTGAAAAGCTTCTGAAACAGGCGGTCGACAAGAAAGCAGACTCCCTTTCGGGGATAATTGGCATAGGTAAAGGCGACGGCTCACCGGTCGCAAGAAAACATGATCGTTATCTTTACGGCAGAATGAAATGAAGCGGATATTTGTCGATACAGGTGCGTGGTACGCATTGGTTGACAAAAAAGATCCCGATCACGTAAAAGCCAAAGAATCTTACAACAGTAATACCACACCTTTTATAACGACTAACTTCATATTTGATGAGATCATAACACTCCTTATGAGCCGCTTAGGATGGGATGTGTCAAGTAAATTTGGAGATGGACTTAAGAAGAGCAGTTTAGCATCTGTTATTGCAGTTACGGATGTTGACGAAGACAAGGCATGGGAACTATTTTTGAAATATGAAGATGCAGGGTTCAGTTATACAGACTGTACCTCCTTTGCTGTTATGGAAAGGTTGAGAATAGACACGGCTTTTACATTTGACGTGCATTTTAAGACAATGAAATTCACAGCCGTGCCGGAATTATAAGAGGGAATCAGTATTTCTTCGTCAATGATCAAGTCTGCTACGTGAGTGAGCGCCGGGGTTTAACACCAAAACTGATACGAGGCAGCGATGGAAGTTATATCGTGGTCTCCTCCGACAAAACTTGGCGCGTGTTCATCTACAGATGATTGCGCTTTGCCTCAATTTGAATTTAGAAATTTTATAAGGTCATTAATATTTTTAGATTGACTTACTTAACCTCTAGTGATACCTTGCTCATAAGAGAAAGGGGGTATCTCTAATCAATTCAAAACATTATTCAAGATTTAAAATAGGTTATTCCCGATAAAACCAAACCCTCCGTGAGAAGGGGGCTACCCGCTGCTTCTCATGAAAACCACAATCAAGACGGCGTCGAGCTTCGGCTACCTTGTCCGTGGTCACACGGGAGGTCAACTCCAACACTTCGGAGAAGGTCCTGCGATCGCGAAAGAGCCCCGATTCCTCTCCTATCCGTTTTCGAGATCCGTATCCTTTGATTGTATTCTGGACCTGCTCCTCTAGTATCCGCCGTGCGCCTCCGAGCTCGCGCAGGCTGTTGAAATAGCCCATTACGGTCATATAGGGATCGGCCGGATTCTGTTGATTCCTGTGACCGCCGGCCTCACGATAAGCCTTTTCGGCTGCCCCCATGAGAGCGAGCCACGCTCTGCGCATCAACTCTTTCGGATTGCGGCCTTGCGCGGCGATGCCGAGGTACATGCGCGCAGGCACTTCAGATGCCGGAACCGACCTCGCGAAGAAAGAATCGCGCCGATCGGGCCCCTGGGGTGGGAAAACCTGGGTCAGAGGTCTCCCAAAAAGCGCCTGAATCTGATCCTGCGCCTGGCGCACGGTGGCAGTCGATGCGACGATTTTGGGTCGCGTCCCTTGTTCGCCGAGGTCTCGTAGACAGAGAGCTTCGATTGCTGTCTCGTAGAGACCGGCCATCGTCCCAAGAGGGCCGGAAATCAAGTGCAGTTCGTCCTGGATCACGAGGTCCGGAGGCGGTAACGGCATTTCCAGCCTTGTGCCTTTCCCAGGCTCGGCGCCGCCATAGAAACCCGTTTTGTCATGCCGATCTGCCCCGCCCAGCAGGGTTCCCGATTGGCCAACCCATGGCAATCCTGCAAACTTATCAACAGTCGCAATCAGAAATGCCGGCAGCCTTCGATAGATCATGTCATCGACGGCCACAATTGGAAGCGCCCGGTCACGGGTGAAATCGCACTCGAAATTCGAGCAGACAATCCGTAACTCGCGCGGATGATCGCTGTCGGGCAAGAGTGTAAAGGATTCCGGCGAGAAGCGTATTCCACACCAGGGGCAATTTTCGAGCGGAATAGGAGAAGGATTGCTGCGCGGGTCACGTTTGAACGCAGCTACCTTGGCGCGCGCGGAATCCGAGCGATGGTCGTTTCTCTCCCCGAGAATATTGGGTGTGGCTGCCTTTCCTACCCACAATCCGATCTCGAAAGGCCACTCCCCATAGCGCGCCTGGTTCTTTTCGCGCTCCAGATCAAGAGCGCATACAAGCCCAGCCGCGCGCGCAAGCTGATCCAAGGTGAGCAGCCGGAGAGTGTAGCGCATGATCACGCTCACACCGGCGCCGGCAAGCGCCTTCTCTCCCGGATGACGAAGTCGCCGCAGCACCATAGCGAATGCGGCAAGCCCAAGATATGCTTCGGTCTTCCCGCCGCCTGTCGGGAAGAACAACAGATCCACTGTCTCGCGATGAGGATCATGTGCATCGGCCATGCCCGGCAGATTGAGCAGCACGAATGCAAGCTGGAATGGACGCCACTGAGGTCTTTCAATTTTGAGGCGTTGATGCAGGGCTTGTGCTACGGCGCGATTTGCCACGCGGAAGGCATCAAGGGCATCGCTATCGGTTGCCAACACTCTTATTCCACGTTCTATGCGATCAGCCGCAATTCCGGCCAGGCGTAGCAACTCTCCTGCTGTTTCCCGCCGTGTGCCTGAGAGCGCCCCGAGCCCTGACTTCCGTGCTTCAATCCACTCTCGATAGTGGGCCACAAGCGGGCGCAATGCCGCCTCAGCCGCGGCGCTGTCCACAAGTGCTCCGAGAGCCTCCATTGAAAGCTCGACGCCGCCAATTTCCGCCGTAATGGTTTTTTCGACCTCGGCGCTGGGAATCCAGCAGGTGTGCAGAAGCCGACATGCACTGTCAACAATCTCCCATTGCGCGGATACCCCATGGCCCGTGGCATATTCCGGCGTGTCGGCGTAGTGCAGATCCGCGACGCGTTCGTCCCATTCTTCAGCCTGAGCGCCGCGAAGATCCGGCCGTGCGACAAACTGACAGTCGCATTTCACCTGGATCTCGGCCTGGAAGGCGTATGCCGTATCCGGCTGTTCCTTCAAGGGCGCGCGCCGATTCACCAGGAATACCGACACCGAGCGCGTGCCGGCCGGGATTTGCTCTTTGATTTCGTCAGCAGAGATCGTTCGCTCGAGAACGTAGAGCTGAAGCCCACCCGAATTCGGGACGTCGCGGACTATAGGATCGTGACTGCTGCCGGTAATAGCAAATTCAACCGCCTCCTCACACGCTTTGCGCTGCCAGATAGGCAGTGATTTCCCCTCCTCATCCTTGATTTCGGCCTGCTGGTAATCTCCCCAGCGCGCTATGACCAACAGCTTGCGGCACTCGCCCGCTACCAGGAAGCTCAACCCCATCGATGATGGGAAGAAGCCTTTCTTGGCGGCTTTCCGTTCCTCGATCGATTCCTCTGCGAGTCCGGCCGACTCGGGAATCTCCCCCATATCCTCGTCTTCGTCAGTATCGCCGCTCTTCTCGGGAGGCGTTCCCGACGGAATCAGAAATCCTGTGAGATACCAGGTTGACGGCCGTACCCAGCCGGGCAGCTTTTCTTCGGCATACTCGTGGCCCTCCCAGGGCCCAAGCAGATCGAGCCTCAGTGCCTCGACCAGCCTTTCTCGCACCTCGCAAGAAGAGGGTGCAGGGCTGCCGTTCATCTCCTTCGCCATCATGTCATCTCCCACAACAAGCGGATCGGCACGGCATGCATTCGGTCGCCAAATCCGGCAACGGCCTCGCCGTCGTACAGCACCACTCCGGCGTTGAACCGGTCGCCTGCCGCGTCCTTCAGCTTGCGCAGCCCCCGGAAATCGGCCGATGTGACTGTCGCCGAGGCCTTGACTTCAACGCCCGCGAGCTCGTGCCCCCGGCGCTCCATGACGATGTCGACCTCGAAGCCGTCCCGGTCGCGAAAATGATGGAAGCGGATGTCGTCCTCATGCCAACTCGCCTGCCGGCGGAGTTCCTGGAATACGAATGTCTCCAGCAACATGCCGAGCGCGGCTCTGTCTTTTGCAAGTCCTGCCTCGTCGAGGCCCAGAAGAGCGCAGGCGAGTCCGGCGTCGCCCAGATGCAGCTTGGGAGTCTTGACCAAACGGCTGATGCGATTGGAGTGCCAGGGGCGGAGTTCTTCAATCAGGAAGACCCGTTCCAGAAGTGTGACGTATTCGCGAATTGTCGGATAGCTCAGCTGGAACGGAGATGCCAGTTCGTTTATGTTGAACAGGCACGAGGATTGTGCGGCGGCGCGTTCCAGGAGCGGTGGCAAAACGTCGAGAGACCGGATGCGAGCCAGTTCGCGCACATCCCGCTGCGTCAACGCATCTATATATTCGCGATACCATGCGGAGCGCCTTTTGGAATTTGAACGAACAAGCGCTTCGGGGTAGCCGCCGGCAGCCACGAGTTCCGGGAGTGATCTCCCGAGGCGCTCGACTTTTGCCATTTTGAACGATGCGTCGAAAAGTCCATCGATAAAGCCGGATTCCCTGCCGGCGATTTCACATTGCGCCAGCGGGTGAATGCGAAGGACTTCCATCCTTCCGGCGAGAGATTCCGAGAGTTTCGGCACAAGCAGAACGTTGGCCGATCCGGTGAGGAGAAATCTGCCCGGCACTCGTCGACGGTCGACTGCGATCTTAAGGGCTGAAAAAAGCCCGGGAACGCGCTGGACTTCATCGAGAATTGCCCGCTCAGGCAGATCATCCACAAAACCGATCGGATCAGCCTCGGCAGCATGCATGAGGGCCGGATTGTCGAAAGTGAAATAGGAATATCCCAGCGGTTCGCCCAATCCCCGGGCAAGCGTGGTTTTTCCGGACTGGCGCGGACCATGAATGAGAACGACGGGCGTGTCGGCAAGAGCCTCCTTCAAGCGTTTTGAAGCGAAGCGAGGGTATAGTTTGCGAGCATTCATGGCAACAGATCGCGGTTTCCCCAGCCGGCTGATTTTAAGTTTGATACCCGGCTGATTTTAAGTTACATGCCCGGCTATTTTAAACCTTTATGCCCAGATGATTGAAACCTTTTTTCGAAAGTCCCCGGGTCAAGCATTTTTCATTCGCTATCGGTATCGCTATCGGTATCGCTATCGGTATCGAAAAAGCCGGCTGAGAAAAGCCGATAGCGATACCGATACCGAAAGCGATAGCGATTTTGTCATGAAAAAAGGCCTCCGGTACCTGAAGTCTGACCGGAGCTTTTGGTCATAGGTTTCTTGCCGCGCTTCTTGGTGGCGGCGGCGCCGGCGCGGGCCTCCTCTTGCGCGCGGGCGGCGTTTAGTTCCAGCAGGCGCGCCAGCACCTCGTCGCGGACTTCATCCGGCCAGCGGTAGCGGTAGGGCTTCTTCTTGTCGCCCCACTCCTCCTCGTCGATTTCGTAGTCGAGGAGGAACTCGCAGCCGGTCGGGATGTCGCTCCAGCCGTAGGCGTCGAGCACGGCGCGGTCCATGGCGGCGTGCAGCTCGCGTAGCTTGATGATCTCGGGATCGCGCTCTTCGGGGTCGTGGAAGCGGTTGTACGTCTTGGTCAAGCCTTCGTTGTTCTTCACCATCAGGACAGCGCGGAATTCGTAATAGACCTTGCCGGCAGCTTCGAGAGCCGAAAGAGCCTCCCAATTTATTGGAAACGGGAACGTCTCAAAGCAATCAGATGGTGTATAACGAAGCAAATCCATCGCTGTCCCGCTAAAAAAACGTGCCCAGAGCCTCGTGAGGGCGCGATTGTAGCGCACAAAACGCTGAGTAGGTTACAACCGGAAATATCGTGAGTTTGTGGGAAAACACCGTGGCCGATGGGAGAAACAAAAAGGACAAGTGAGCACATACTTGAGAGCTCACCAATACCCGATCTTTCCCACGGGCTGCGGTCACGAGGCCAGATGCTGGGCGAGCAAACATCCACCAACGGCTCGGATTGACGATAGATCCTTGAGTCTGCCGCGCCGGTTTCACCTTGGCTTCAACTATGGCCATCAAGTCTGGCCAGCGCTGCCTACATTCTGACTCGGCCATTTCGCCGAAATTGATAACGTAGCGGTGGGGCGTATGGATAGGACTTGCGTTTATTTCCTCACCACCAACATAGGGGAAAATAACGTCCTTATTGCCCGGATCAGTCGCGATCAGCCGACGCATTTCCTGCAGCGGGGTGGCGACGCCCTTGGGATCCGTGTCGTCGAATGTAAAGCCCATACCCAGAACATAGCTTCCTATGAAGCTCATGCCAGCATTGACAGTGAGCCGTGCGGGGTCGTCGTGGTCGCCGCGGTGAAACAGGAACGCATTGATCGTGTCGACATTCTGTTCGTCGAGGAATTTCCGACCCGTGTAGGCACCCTTTGCAATGTGAAGGATGCTCACAACGACCGCCACAAAGCTTGGCCACTTGTATCTCTTTCTTGCTGCAAAAATCTCGCCGCCGTGTTTGCAGATCCATCGCAGGCCCGTTGCGCGTGTATCCCCTTGTGCAATTGTATTGGTTGCTATGAGACCTAAATTGCCCCCGTCGCGCAGGAGGTTGAATGCGCTGCGGAAAAAGTGAGCGACGAGGTCGGAATTGCCGTGACTTCCCTGGTGAATTTCCTTCAGCCAATCGGGGAAACTGGCTGCGTTGGCACTCGCGAGCGTATTCTTTCCTCCGAACGGCGGATTCCCAACTATTGCATCGAAACCCGGTTTTTCCCGATCGAAGACCTCCGGGAATTCGATTTCCCAATGAAACGGTACGAGCGGCTGTTCCGCGTGGCGCCATTCCTCGAGCCGGTTCCTGTATTGATCTCGCCTCACCGCCAAGGACGGCGCGGGCATATGCGCTCCGCCTGCTTTCCCGATCCTTTGGCTTTTCTTCCTCGAAAAAGGCTGCCAGCACGAGATCGCCGAAGAGCCGAACTTTTCGCAGCTCGGATTGCGCTCTATCCCAAAGTTCGCGTAACTCCCAGGCGGATACACCTTCGCCGGCATGGCGAATGCGCCGACGCAGTTTATCGATCTCCCCCAGATGTTCACGGATATGCATCATCTCGAAACCAGCCTGGAATCTCGGTGCTGATGAGTCCCAGTGGAAAGCTTCGATCTGTCTTTGTGTAAGCCCGACCAGCGAGTCGCCGTGGCGCAGCGCGTGATCCACAAATGTCAAGGAGTGGTCGCTGCGCCAGCGTCACAAGCCAGAGCGAAACCTTGGCGAGATCCACGGCGACCGGATTACGGTCAACGCCATAGAGGCAGCGTTGCGCGATAAGGCGGCGCGCAAAGATCACCTCGTCCTCGTCCTGGGGAATCTCTGGCTTGCAGGCGAGAGCGTTCCAAGACTCGACTAGTGCGTCACCTAGCTGGCGGCAGGCCTCGACAAGGAAGGCACCGGAGCCCATCGCCGGGTCGCAGACCTTCAGATCGAGGATCTGCTCGGGCATTGGCGATCGTCCTTCCGGCCCGCGCAGGCGCGCGAGGATCGGTTCGAGCGTCGTCCGCACGATCGGTTCGGTGAGCGAGCGCGGCGTATAATGCGAGCCCGAGCGCCGTCGCTCCTCGCTCGGCTGCAGGACCATGGCGCCCTTGGGGACGAGGTCGGGCGTCGCGGCCCGGTCAACGATCGCCTGAAGGGCGGCGTGGAGGTCGTCAGTAGTGCTCGCGTCCTTAACGGCCTTCTTCACCGAGTCCGCGAACTTCCGGTCCGTTTGATCCTGAAGCCACTTCTCGCGTTTGTCCTTCGGCTCGGCCAGGAGAGCATCGAGATCCACGGTCGTGGGCGCCGCCCATTTTTTCTGGGCCTTGATCGCGACTGAACGCCCGGTCGCGGTCTCCAGGCGGAAGCCCATCATCGCTCTGATAGACCGAGCCGATCTGCTCCACGTCGAGCGCGCGGTAGGAAATGCGTTCACCGTCCAGCACCAGCAGTTTCTCGAGCGCCCGGTAGATCGTGCCATCGGGCACCAGCGGCGGCTCGATCCGCTCGTGAATCTGGCGCCCACCGGCGGACGGGCGGCCTTCGAGGAACGGGAAGCGATCGGGATCAAAGAGGACACCATGCCGCTTGGGCAGCCGCATGGCCCCTGACTCGGCGCCATCGTGGATCATGCGGAAGAGCACAAGCAGCTGCGCCCAGGCGCCGTAGCGCTGCTCCATCGTGTCCGGATAGAGCGCGGCGTCTTCGCGCAGCCGCTCGTAAAGGCCCGCGAGCGAGTAATGGCGGAGGAAAGTTTCGTCCTCGGGCAGCATGTCCCGCTCCTCGGCATAGAGCAGGAAGACGAGCCGCAGGATGACGGTGAGAAGCGCGCGATAGACCTCGTCGGGATGCTCGGCGAGCGGCGTGCGCAGGAGCTCGTCCTCCCGAGGCATCGTGGGCCGCCTGGAATCCGCGCAGCAGCTCGTAGAGCGCATGGAGCACCTGCTCGGCCAGGCGCTCGCTGACCTCGTTCTGGAACTTGCGGCTGTCTTCGAGCAGCGCCGCGAGCCGCTGCGCGCGGGACAGGCTCAGCAGGCGCGGCTGCCCGAGCAGCAGGCGCAGCGCGGTCGAGATCGGGCGGCCCGCGGTCTGGACCATGTCCGCGACGCGGAAGTCCATCCAGCCCGAACTTTCGCCGCGCGGCGCGGACACGAGGCGCAGCGCGCGGCCGTTGAACAGCAGTCCCGCCAGCAACGCCTGTCTGGCGCAGGAGGCGCTCCATGCGGCTATGGGCTGACGCCTCGAGCTGGCCGCTGCCACGGACCACTTGGTCGAAATCCTGGCCTGGCTCGAGAACGCGCACCAGGAGTTGCCACGGCGGCCGGCCATTCTGTGGATCAGGCTCGCGCACGGCGAAATCGGGGCGCAGCGTCTCGCCGTAATCGGGAAGCGGCACTTCGAGTTCGGGCGGGATCGGGCACTCGGCGGTGCCCGCATAGCCCTTGGGCGAGAAACTCCAGCCAAGGACCTGAGTCGCGAAGGCGCGGAAGTCGGGGAGCCACGCGGCAGGCTCCTTCTCGCCGGGGAAGGTCCGCTCCTCCGCGCATGAGCGCAGGAGCCGCTGCCCTTCGGCATCGCGCCGGTCGAGGATCGCCCCGGCCCGCACCAGGGCTGGGGCCGAGACGACGAGGCCCGTCGGCTGCACGAAGCCGATCCATTCCAGATGCGCCAGGATATCGGGGTCAATCTTGGCCAGCCATCAGTTCGTCTCCGGCCAGAGGTAGACGAGCCCGACGGGCTCGACACGCTTCGCCCGTACCTCGTAGAATTCGCGAATCCGCTGCGGCTCCCGCTCGAGTTCGCGTCGAACTGCTCGAGGCGCATCCGCCAGGAGCGGATGTCGGATTCAAGCTGGCGCTTCTCCTCGTCGTCGAAATTCAGCATGAGTTGCTGCAGCTGCTGCCCTTCGTGCTTCGCGAGCTCCTCCTCGACGCGCCGGCGCTGGCGCTCGAGGGTCTCGCGCAGGTCCTTCTCCTCCCGCTCGCCGCGCTGCCGGAGCTTCTCGATGGCGAGCGCCGCGAGTTCCTCGGCCCGCGGCTCGAGCTGGGGCAGGAGTTCGTCGATGTCCCGGCGCGGCCGCTTCAAGCAGTTCCGCTGGATCACCTCGCCGGGCATGTGGCCGTTGGCATCGACCAGAGACCGATCCAGAAGATCGAGCGTCCTCGCCTCCGCCTCTCGCGCGTACGCCTTGAGAGGGTTTGTGCGCTGGGACGGCTCGATCCAGCGCGCGGCGAGCGGCACCAGTTCCTCGTGCAGGCGCTCCGCCCCTTGTCCATAGAGCGAGAGCCGGCCCAGCAGGATCACCCGCGGGATCGAGTCGGCGGCCTGGGCGAGGCAGGCCCGCGAGAGGTCATGGTAGATAAAGCCCTGGGAGCGGAAACGGGCCAGAAGCCGCTGCGCTACGCGCTGCTCAAGGTGCAGGTGGACGGTGTCTTCGGTGAGCACGCCCGCGTCCTCGAAGACGACCGGCCGGATGGGCGCTTCCCGGCGCCAGTCGGCGAGCTTCTGGTTTTGCTTGCGCGGCGCCCGCAGCGTATCCAGGGTGGCGGCCCAGCTTGGGTCGGTTTCCGCGCGTCGGTCGAGTGGCGGAAAGGTATATACGGGGCGGCCCTGATCATCGGTCGATCTCCGTAAGCGGCTCGGCTCCGAGCAGCTCAAGGGAACAGGAAAGCGCATCGCGGAAGGGCGGTGCCTTGAAAGCCGACCCACTCGCGTGAGCTCTTGCAGCAGCGTCTCGCAGCGCGCGATCTGCGCCTTCAGGTCTTCCTGCCGTTCGCGCGCCGCCTCGAGTTCCTCCTCGGTGATGCGCTTTTTCTCTGCGTCGAGGTCGGCCTGCTCGATTTCCCGCGCCAGCTGTATCCGCGTCGCGGTGGCGGATGCCGTCGCGCAGCCGGCGCTCGATGTCGTCGTCGATGACTTTGGACAGGCTGCCGAGCTCCTTCTTGATGGTCTCGGTCTTGCGGACGAGCACCTCGAGCACACGGTCCTCGACCCGCTGCGGGCAGCACGAAGTAGTGGCAGCGGACTTCGGGGGCGGGCTGGAGCTTGCGGTCGATGCGGCCGTTGCGCTGCTCGATGCGGCCCGGGTTCCAGGGCAGGTCGAAATGGAAGAGGTCGGTGCAGTGCGCCTGGAAGTTGAGGCCCTCGCGGGCGGCATCCGTGGCGAGCAGGATGCGCAGCGGATCTTTCGCCGGGTCGGTGTTGAACCGGCGCTGGATTTCCTTACGGCGGCTGCCGCTGGTGAGGCCGTCGATCACCTCGATGCGATCCTCGGCCCGGTCGGTCCCCTCGATGGCCTGTTCGAGGATTGTCTTCAGATAGCGTTTGGTCCCTTCGCGGTTCTCGGTGAAGATCAGAACCCGGCGGTCGTTCCACTTCGGCGGCGGGCCTCCAGGCCTTCTGCCAAAGGCCGGCAATTCCGGGCAGAGGTTTTCCCGGATCCAATCGATAAGCGCTCGGGTCTTTGCATCAGGCGTATGCCGGCTGTTTTCGGCGATTTCACTGCATCTGGTCGAGCAGCGCCAGTTCCCGGCGCCACATCACTTCCGCGGCGGCATCACGCGACGTCTCAGCCTCGGCCGCCAGCGGTGACCGCCTCGATTGCGGCCGCTTCCTCGGCCTCGAGTTCCTCGTCGGTCAGTTCACCCCGATCATCGTCGGCATCCGGCGCGTTAATGAAAAGCTGTCCTTCTCTTTCGATTTTTTGCGCTGCTTCGGCCTGGTGAGTAGCCGCCGTGTCCCACTGACGCTCGACCGTCGCGCGGTGGACCTTCAGGCTGCGGGCAAAAGCCTCGATAGAGGAAAGCAGCCGCTGCTGCAAACCCACGACCAGCAGTCCCGCGGCGGCCTGGGCCCGGCGCGAGGTGTTCGCGAATCGCTCCTCGCGTGCCGTCCGGTATTCATCGAGAAGCTCTGAGAGCGCCAGTTCCGGCGCATTCGCCGGCAGGCCGTCGATGACGACAGGCTCGACGATTCGTTATGGGAAAGCCGCCCTGGAAGGCACGGATATCTTCTTTGAGGCGGCGCACCATGACATCTTCGAGCGCCTTTTTGCCGCGCACCTTGACTCCCCGGGTGAAGCGGTATGGGTCGAGCAGCTCCAGGAGCGTGGCGAAACTGTTGGAATGTCCGTTGTGCGGAGTCGCGGATAGGAACAGCCGGTGCTCGAATCGGCCGCACAGATCGCGAATCGCTCGCGTGAATTTCGTTTCGATGCCGTACCGGCCGCCGCTGGAGGGGGCGGCATGATGAGCCTCGTCGAGGATGAGCAGGCTCCCCGGCAGCATCGGCCCGAGCCATTCCCGCATCGGGTCCGCGTAGGCTGGATCGATCAGCAGGTTGTGGGAGACCAGGAAGCGGCTGTGGGTGCGCCAGGGATTCACGCCGAAGCCGCGCTCCCGCCGCATCCGGGTCATGTAACTGCGATCAAGGATTTCAAAGACAAGACCGAAGCGGTCTTCGAGTTCGCCCTTCCACTGCTCGAGGACGGAAGCAGGGGCAGCGACAACGATGGTTTTCGCCTTCTTGCGCAGGAGCAGCTCACGCGCGATCAGGGCCGCCTCGATCGTCTTGCCGAGCCCGGTGTCATCGGCGATGAAGAGATTCACCCGCGGCAGGCGCAGCGCCTTGCGCAGCGGCTCCATCTGGTAGGCATCGATCTTGATTCCGGCCCGGAATGGCGACTGAAAGAGGTTCGGATCCGTGGCCGTAACACAGTTCCAGCGCAGCGTATGAAGGAAAGCGGCAAATCGCCGGGGCGGATCGAAGCCTTTCGAGGCAAGATCCTGCCACCCTTCCTCTTCGAGGATCCGCCGGTCAGGCTCGTAATCCCAGTAAACATCGAGCGCCTGCCCCTGCGCATCATCGTCGGCACACGCCAGTCGCGCGAGGCAAGATTGCCCCGGAACCGCTGGCGCAATCACCTCCTCGACCAACCACCTCCTGGAACGCACCTGGACCAACTCGCCCACCTCCGGCGCGCGTTCCGGCAGAAACCTATCTCCATTCTTGGCGGCCAAGGTGCCTCCCAATGCCAACATGCGGTCGCGTGATAAAAGCCTGATTATAACCCGAAAACTAAGCAGTTCTGCCCGCGCGCAATATTGACGTCGCCCGGGCAAGCGACGAGATGAGCTTCGGGTCTCTCTGGGTCATCATTTCAAATACACTTTCCAGTTGGATCATTGCTTGCGAATCGCTCACCGCAAACGCGAGCTGAGAGGCAGCTTCTGAAAGCAGCGCGCGGTGCAATTTGGGGTCAGGATGGGCGGCACAGGCTTCAGCGATCACAGCGAATAGATCTGCTGCCCCCGCACGAGCCCCTTCGGTTCGGGCGAGGTTTAAGCAACGGTTAATTACGGCTCGCGCCAAAGGCTCGGATCGACCACAGGCAGCTATATGAGCAGCAAGGCCAAGGTAATGCAGTTCGTCGTTTTCATCGGCAATCGGTTGATCGAGAGGAGAGTTCACGATCCGCAATACTTCACTTAGAAGTTCCTGCGACGGCATCATCGAATAACTGAGCGCAAAAATGCCATGGACATCGCTCAAGCGCGAAGCCCCTTGAAGCACTGACTGCACTTCGTTGAAAAACGGATTATCAGATGTGGGTGGGGTCGGATGAAAATCGTCAAAGGGTCCTGGGAAAAATGCCGACAGAATTTGGTGGGCATTTGCCAGTTCTTCTAGTGCCTTGTCAATAATCTTAACCCATTCGGCTGGTTGGCTGCCTTTCTCAAGCGTGTTCATTGCTGTGGCTGCGCGCCCGACAAGTTCTGCATGTAGTTGTTTCGGGCCAATCCAGTCGGGGCGCCATCGTGGCGCTTCCACCCGGTCGATCATACCGTGCCAGACATTTTGCGATCCAAAATTCTCGACGGCCCATTTCATAAATCCCTCAGAATTACTCATGCCCCGAAGCGCATGGGCAAGAACGCCCGCATGTGTCAGCGCCGCAAGTCGCACCCAGAATACCGGTGCCGAGAAGGCTTTCGTTACCCGGCGAACATTGATCATGGCAACAGTAGCGCAGGCGCAAAAGAGATTACAGCGCGCCCGGCTTTCATCCTGTTTGGCGAAGAGCTTCTCGAGAAAGCCAACTCCCAGTTGGGCGAAGGCTGCGTCTTTTGGCAGGAAAGCGCGGCATAACTCAAACCCGAAAAGAAGGCTGAAGGGATCTTCCGATTCAAGGAGGGCAGACACTTCGCTTGCACCAAACGATGAGAGGGCATCAAATGGAATCAGCGGTTGCCAGAGCGCCGAATAGGCAATCCTGCGCAGGGCGCGTGTTCTATTTCCCTTTATGAGCGTGCTGCGAGCGGAATTTAATTCGTTGCTAATGAATCCTTTAAAGTCCTGCGATGTACTCAAAGGGGCAAGTAGACGTTCGTAGTATCTGGCATCGTCCGGCATCAACCGCTTGACATCAAGAGTCTGCGGCCCACTGAGCACTTCCGTCAAGGCCTCCGGGGTCGCTCCAAGTGCGGTCATCAACGTCACATGTTCATGATCTGTGAATGGGCGCTCGTTAGCGATTACGCCCCATTCACGTTGCTCAAAATCAAGGAGCGGTTTCGCATTGAGTACACGTTTGAGCGCGCGCAATCGGGGTACCCTCCGGGTGCTCAGAAGATCAACGTCAGTAAAATTGAAAACACGGCCTTTCAGTTCCAGTGAGACATGTCCGTTCCTGCGCAGATGCAGCTTTATCCTCACCTGGCTCTTATCCGCAAGTTCCAGGTTTGCAGTTTTTCGCCCGGATATCCCCGTTCGAAGCGCCGCGTGGAGACTGTCAGCCTTGACGCTAAGGTCGGAAGCCAGCGGGAATAAATATTGTGGCGTAATGAAGCACTTGGCACAAAATGCCGGATCGGCTGTGAGCGAGTCTCGAACAGCCTTCGGCAACGGGCTGATCAATTGCACCGCCATGACTGCTTGCAGATCACGCTTCATTGTCACATTCGATCTCCATCAGGCGGGGGATATAGGACTTCACAAACTCGAGAACCGCATCCCATAGTTCTGGCTCGTTTGTCCGCAAGGGCACCAGCAGCCGCTGTTCCAGCCAGGCGAAATACTTTTCGCGTCGCAACTTGTCGCTGCAAACGAAGATCATAAGCAAACCAATTTGATATGCCGCCTGCTGACACGCCATTGACCAGCTTGTTTCGTTCTCGGGATCAAGACACCACTCCCTCGGATCCGGCAACACTGAAATCAGCCAGTCGGCTTTTGCTTCCGCAACCGCGCCCTCCGGTTCGTCGAGCCACAAGTGACGCACGGCCCGGGACACTACTAACCGTAGCGTCGACACCCAATGATCCTCGATCGGCATGAACGCGCCGGCAAGCCTGGGCAGGACCATGCTCTCGCGGATTGCCCTAAGTTCGGGGGTCTCGCGCAGTGCACCTTCTTCTATGGCGGCGCGGTTCAGATGATGCTCAAGTTCGTCGGTGTCCAGAGGCACTACATAGAAGCCTGCCATGCGAAGCTTATGCCGAGCTCCCCAAACTCCGGCATCATCGAGCTTGCCAGCCCTTTTTAGCGTTAAGAGAACGTCAAGGGTGGAGCCGACGGGCACGCGCCTCAAGGCTCCGTCAGCCCAGAAGGACTCCTTGTTAAGGCAGCGATCGTCCGCCAACGCGAGGTCAATTTTCGATAGATCGGCAAGCAGATCAAGAGTCGGATAGGACTCAAGGATATCCTCATTTTCGGTTTGATTGTCTCTCATTCGCCGTGCGGAATAATGGAGATGCCCCTCATCAAGCGCAGAGCTGATTGTTGCGCGTATTCTCTCAATCGCCTCCAGAATATCCTCGGTAAGGTCCGCGTACTCGAGCATTCCTTTCGTGTGTTCGCCAACTTCGTGCGGTATGAAGGCCGCTGCAACGTTGCGCGTCATCGGTTCAAGGATTCCGACGTAATCAAGGTAGGTGACGCTCAGATCATCAAGATACAGTTTGGTGTTTCCACTGACAGCTTGTGCATCCGGCCAACCTTTGTCGACTCGATGGAGATAGGCTTGCGCGGCATCTGCGGTCGCACCATCAATCTTTCCGGCGCGAGAAAGGAACGAAAGAACCGCCAGCGTATCGGTCAATGTCGAAGAATGTGCAGATAAATCGACAGTCTCTTCAAGAAATGATCCGAGTTTGAAAACCGGGGCGCTCCGTACCACCAATCCGCCGTCGCGCTGCGCTGTCGCCAACAAATCGGCAAGATCCCGGCTGACGTCTTGTGCGAGCTCGTTTCGGAGGTTCTGAGGTTGAGGCAAAACCCTGAGATGGCCGGCGGCGACGAGCGTCTGAATGCGTTGGGCCTTGGCCCGTTGGGATGGTTGTTGAATTCGGAGGAACTGGCGCTCGCCGAACAATGTGGCAAGCGTGGATGGGGCGATGACCGGATGCTCAAGGTACCTCAGCACCGTTTCTAGCAGGCCAAGGTAGTCGAGAACGATGATTGTGGTCAAATCAAGCGCTGGTGAATGAACTCCAGTCATTTCCAGGGGAGGACGTTTGCCTGAAAAGGCAAAGACTGGGAAATGCGCTCGCGCATCCTGATGGCGCTGATTGCGCAGGGCTTGTCCTAGCGTCAAATCCATAGGTTGCCGCCGTAGCGCCTTAGCCGCGAGAAATATCGGAATCTGGGCCTGTCGTAGTAGTTGGTCTACTTGTTCCACGTGCCGACTCCAGCCATGGGCCTGAGCAACGAGCTCTTTTGTGGAAATCTTCTGAATTGGACCATTCTCACCAGATAGAGCTATGGCTTTTTGGAGCCAACCGTGCGCCTGACTTCCTTGATATTCTTCACCGCGCTCGATGGCGAGAATGTAGGCGGACAAATTCGTCTGTGCTTCATCGGGCGCCTTTTTGAGGGCAGCATCCCGGAAACGCTCGACATAAGGGCTGTTTACTTCCAGGGCCAGGCGCGCCAAACGCATAAGCTCTAGTGCTGGTAGATCTTCCGTGCGCCCTGCTTCGTGGGTAACGATTGACTGCAGGAATCCCCAATCACCGCTCTCGACCGCCGTACCTATCGCCAGCTCACGATCTGGTGCTGAGCCGCGTCGGAGCCACAACTCGCGTGCGATAGTTCTGGCTTCCATTACTTGGCCGAGATGGAGGAGCGCCCAACCTTTAAATGATGCAAATTCGTCATTTAGTGCGTAGAGGTGAGGAAATTCGTCGGCAAGAGAGGTCAATTCCAAATATCGGCGACTCTGATAGAGCGTTCGCAGCGCCAACTCGAAATCACCGACCGTTAGGGTCGCGCGTGCCAGGGATGGCGCATACGTTGCTAGTTGGAAGTAGTCGCGCTTCTCGCGCAGTTTGACAACAAGGAAACGCAGATCAGCGAGTTCTCCGGAGACACTGTATCGCCTGCGAAGGCCTTCAATTTCGTCGCCGTGTTCGATGCCCGTGAGAAGCTCATCTATTTCGCCAGCTTGCTCTGCGGTTAAATGCGGGCCAGTATGCAATGTCAGGTGCTTGCGTGCCTGGTCAAGATGACCGTTGCGCGCCAATACCTCAATTTCAATTCCGGCCAGCGCGGAGGGTGCCAAGTCTTTTTGCGAAAACAGCTCGTCGTGGTTTTTTTCGAAAAAGCGGGCAAGTTTCGCTGGATCGCGACTGTGATAGGCAAGCAGGAAGGCCGCAAATCGTTCGTCCGGTGTCCAGCCGCCCAGTTCTTTATGGGCTGCCAAATGACGGTTTAACGCGTCTTGATTAAATGGGATTCCATATCCCAGCGCCAAACGGACCCGGCGCAACGTTTTGTCAGGGTCCGCGATCTCCGCAGCAACCTGCCGGCGCACTATTTCCCTGGTATCAGGCAACTCCAGGCGGAGCCAAAGTTCAAATTCTGAAAGGAAGGTCTCTAGTTCCCCTAAATCCAGCTCAGGCAATAATCCGAGCAGGATTTGAATGTCCGCGAGAGCCTTCTTGATGATTTCTTGGCTCTTCGCCCCGCTCGCGAACTGCAACATGGAAGGATCAATGGGTAGTCCCTGGAACAACGCAGCCTTTTGATCGATCGGCAGGACTGAAGCCAGAGCGAGTTGAGCGCGCAAGAGATAAAGTGCGACGCATTCTGACGCATAATTTGCTGGGAGGGAATTCACATTTGCGAGCGCGGCATCGAACTGCTCGGTCTGGATTTCCCTGATTAACAGATTTAGTGCGCCAGGCGCGTTGAAGTCCAAAACGGTAAGTGATTCTGATCGAACCCAAGCCAATACATCATCGGCACCTCGCGTCCGAAGTAAGACATTGAATATCGCAAATCGAGCTTCAGGATCAGCACGTTTCCGGAGGGCCTGCAACGCGCCGTTCACGTCGCCCTTAGCCTCAGTTAGAAGTGCCTGCGCAATAGCAAGATCACCAGAAGGATTGAGATTGCGAGCGCCAGCGAGGTAGCGCTCCGCCGCAGTGACCGTTTCAGGACTGGCGTTGGCTCGTGCGGCGCGATCCATAGTCTCAAACCGCACCGCGTTTGATGCCAACGAGAGGTCCCCCTCCAAGGCTCGGTCGGCGAGACAAGCGAGTTCCTTCGCGGTATCCGTTATTGCGAGGCCACGGCGACGCAGCGTCCGCGAGAGTTGCGTTGCCAACTCGCGATCAGCGAAATGAGGGGGTAGCTTGACTCTTTCGGTGGAGCTCGAGCGTGCCACGTTCGCGACAAGTTCCTCTACCTGAGCTTGGGTGGCAAGCTTCCCCTGACCCTCGGTGAGAGAATTTATCGCCTTTGACATAGTAGCTAAACTCGGGCTGAAGCCCGGGTCAAATGCTTGCTTGGCCGCCTCGTCATTGTTGATGGCCTCGCTGAGGATACCCCATCCCCAGACATCGATGTGAATCCGCCGGCCTCGTGCCTCCTGATCCTGCGTCAGCTTCTGCGCATATTGTTGGAGCTTGGTGTCATTGCCAGCAGTGGACACAATGATGTATTCAGTTAGGAGCGGCTCGTATTTGAGCGCCTTATTCACCTCGGAGAGGACTTCCTTCTCCGAGAGCTTTCTTGTTCCACTCTTCAACTTGCACTGAATGCCGACGATCTGTATCGGGTCTCGATCACGATAACCAATGAGATCGATACCATATTGTGCCTGCCCTCGTCTTCCGAGCCGATTGACGTTGGGATCTCTTAAAATCCCACGGAAAAGCACAACGCAGTTCTTCTCGAACTCTGTCTCGTTTTCCGGCTTTCGAATTTGGGTTGCTTGAAAACCTGGCATTTACTGTTTGCTCGCCCTGAGATCGTGCCATTTTTCTTCGATAATTGATCCGGCGGTCTGGCTCGTAACTGCAGTAAACCTCCAGGGATTGCCCTTGTGCGTCATCGTCCGTACAGGCCACCCGAATAGGATATGACTGCCCTGGATTGCGGAGGACACAACTCCTTCGACCAACCACCTCCCGGAGCGCACCTGCACCAACTCGCCCGCTTCCGGCGCGGGTTCAGGGAGAACCTGGTCAACATTCTTGGCGGTCAAAGGGCCTCCTCGAAAATCAAATAGATGCGTAATGGAGGTCCGATTATAACCTGAGATTCAGCTATTCAAATCACATGATTAGCACGAGTTGGACGTCAGTGGATGCGCACCTCTCTGGCGGAGGAATTTACAGATGAGTGAGCCGCCCTGAATCAAAGTGCCCGGCCGCAGCACTCTTTCCTTATCCTGCCCCCAGGAGATGAGGCTGCTCTCCCGTCAATCCATAGTAAAATGCCCCATTGACTCAAGCGACGACCAAGGCACAAAAGAATGAGCAATGAAAAGAGTGGAACCGAACAGAATTTCAATGCGCTCCTTGCCCAGTCGCTTCAAGAACTCCAACCACTCCACCGGATGTGTCGCGAGGGACGCGTGTACGACGTGGAACAATGGATCAAAGATGGAAAGCCGCTTCAACTTACACCTGGTGCAAATGAAAAGGGGCGCCGCCTGATCACAGCAATGCAGGTCGCATTGGAATCCGGCCAGCATTCTCTGACGCTTCTCCTGCTGCGAAGCGGATATCGGCTCGATCTAGAACAGGTTTCAGCGCTCGATACTGTTCTTGAGAAGCGGCGCTGGGATCTCTTTGAACTGCTCCTCGAATGGGGAGCCGACCTGAGCAGCGCCGGGCCCTATTCCATTCTCAACACTTACAGCACGGAACTGTACGAGCGGTATTTTGCAGCCGGGTACGACCTCACGAAGGGCCACGAAATGGGGGCGATCCTCGGGCTTGGCACCTCGAATCGGCCCCTCTATGGTTTCGCCAAGCGGCACAGGGCCGAGGATGTCAGAATTCAACGTGAGCTGAATATGGCGCTCTGTGAGCATGTCAGGGAAGAAAATGCGAGAGGCATAGCCTTGTGTTTATGGGCTGGTGCCGATCCGCACACGCCGGCACTAAACCTGAACCGGATTGGCCGCGACGAAGATGAATCCATGGGCTGGTCTGCTATTGAGGTCGCCGTTTTTTCAGGAAATCTGGAACTTCTAAAGAAGTTTGGTCCTGATCCCAAAAAGGATGATTTTGACAGCCTGTATCAGACTGCAAAGAGCGGCTCTGTTGTGGAATTCCTCGCAAGCATTTGCACACCTCAAGACCTCACATCTATATTGAAGTGGCACCTTCGCTGGCTCGGAGATCGTGTGCTGAGGCTTGGCGGGGGCCTTTGGACAATCGAGGCGATTCTTGCGACCGGAATCGTGTGGCGCGAAACAGATACACGCGAGATTGCCTACGTACGCCGAGATCTGCTTAAGACAGACGAGTATGATTTCAGGAAGCTCATGCGCCTTTTAGGAAAGCCTGAAATCTGCGCCCCGGAAACTTACGCTGAATTGATACGCAGTCCCAAGATGAAGGAGCGAATGCTCGCACTTAATATCATCAAGCCTCACATCCCCGAGCACCAGCGGCGTCGTGAGGAACAGGCGCGACTGGCATGCCGATATGATCGCGAGAAGCTCTACGAGCAGGTCTGGTCGCAGCCCGTCCAGCATGTCGCGAAACTATATGGTTTTTCGGACGTGCGGCTCGGGAAAATTTGTCGAATCCTGAACGTGCCGGCCCCGCCGCGAGGATACTGGGCCCGTGTTCGCAGTGGATATAAGGCTCGTCGACCGGCTTTGCCAAAACTGAAAGCGCCAGGCGGGCAATCCTGATCTGTTCGCCAGCAATTTGGGAAATGAATTAATGCTGTGGCGCGAGTCCCTGTGGATTTTGGCATGAAGCCATAGTCACTGCGCAGGGATCCTGCCTTTTGGGTCTTGTCTGCACCAAGAAGCGCCAAGGGTCAGCCGAGTGGAACCCCGGTGGAACCCCAGACTGGATTCTTGTTTGGCCTGTTGCGCTAAACCTTTGATTTATTTGGTGGGCCCAGCAGGACTTGAACCTGCGACCCGCTGATTATGAGTCAGCTGCTCTAACCAACTGAGCTATGGGCCCTCCTTGCACGCATCAGGGAACGCTGCAATGATCGACAGGTTAGCATGGCTGGCAGCTGCGGTAAAGCCCAGGGTGCGCTGAAATTTGCAGTGAAAAACGCTCAAGTTGAAGCGGAGCATGCGGTCTCTTTCAAATATGGCGATTATCAGCGGGCTCTCAATAAAAAATGCGCTAGAATAGGAAGGCTGGAGAGCTGCGGGCATGACTGATCTATTAACCGGTGTAACAATTCCGCTGGAAGTCGACAAGATAATACAGGAGATGGTCCGGCGTGTCGTGGTGGGATTCCATCCCGAAATGATTGTTCTATTCGGATCGCATGCACGAGGGAACGCCGGCCCCGATAGCGATGTGGATCTCCTCGTCGTCATGCCGGTCAACGGATCCAAACGGGATCTGACCATTAAGATCCGGAAAGCGCTTGCTGGCATGGGCCTGGCAAAGGACGTGGTTGTGGCGACTCCGGAAGAACTCGCGCGGTACCGGGATTTGGTGGGCACGATCATTTATCCCGCAATGCACGAAGGGATGGTTGTGTATGGGCGCAGCGCCTGAGAACTTACGCCTGGCGCGCATGTGGGTTGAAAGGGCCGAAGAAGATCTCCTAGTCGCAGAACTATTGCTGTCATCTGAGGGGAGTTGCCCATCCTCCACCATCTGCTTCCATGCTCAGCAGTGCACCGAGAAATATGTAAAGGCTCTCTTGGTTTCCTTGTCCATCCCTTTTCCCAAGGTGCACGACATCGGCGAGCTGCTTCATCTCATGCCAGCCTCGATCAAGGTGCCATTGACCGCCGAGGAGCAGGAGCGGTTGACCTTCTATGCGACCACCGCCCGCTATCCTGGAGACTACGAACCTGTCTCGCGGGAGGACGCCGAGGAGATGCTGTCGGCAGCCAGGAACCTGCGGGATGCCATTCGCGCTCAGCTTCCCCAGGACGCACTATTCCCATAAGCCCTTATTGTCGGTGTAGTGAAAAGCGCAGGAGAATTCTTGCGGAATTCCGGGAAAAGTCGGGGAAATTCAGGGCCACGCCATAATCACGAAAACCAGCGTAAGCCACGGGTTTCGTTATATTTGCAGTAGTTTACGAGATTGGCTCCGGAGTGATTATGAGTCAGCTGCTCTGACCAACTGAGCTATGGGCCCACACTGGGATTGGCGATTTACGATTGACGATTGACGAATTGAACGCCTTTCAATCATCAATTGTCGATCGTTAATCTCTCACCATAGAGCCTTCCAGGAAGGCTTTCAGCATGCGGCTGCGCGAGGGTGGCGCAGCTTGCGCAGCGCTTTGGCTTCGATCTGGCGGATGCGCTCGCGGGTAACCGAGAAACGCTGGCCGACCTCCTCGAGCGTGTGCTCGCTGCCGTCCCCTAGCCCGAAGCGCATCTTGATGACCTGCTCCTCGCGCGGAGTCAGGGTTTTCAGAACCGATTCGGTCTGTTCCTTCAGATTGATGTTGATCACCGCTTCCGCCGGCGAGATCACGCGCGCGGTCTTCGATGAAATCCCCCAGATGGCTGTCCTCTTCTTCGCCGATCGGAGTCTCGAGGCTGATCGGCTCCTGCGCGATCTTCAGGATCTTGCGCACCTTGCTCACGGGGAAATCCATCTTCTTGGCGATTTCCTCGCTGGTCGGCTCGCGCCCATATTCCTGCACCAGGCTGCGCGAGGTCCGGATCAGCTTGTTGATCGTCTCGATCATGTGCACCGGAATGCGGATGGTGCGCGCCTGATCGGCGATGGCGCGCGTAATCGCCTGGCGGATCCACCAGGTCGCATACGTGGAAAACTTGTATCCGCGGCGGTACTCGAACTTGTCCACCGCCTTCATCAGACCGATATTGCCTTCCTGGATCAGATCCAGGAACTGCAGGCCGCGGTTGGTGTACTTCTTCGCGATCGAGACCACCAGCCGCAGGTTCGCCTCCACCAGTTCTTTCTTGGCAATATCCGCTTCCAGCTCGCCGGATTTGATGGTTGCCAGCGTCCGCTTCAATTCAGGAACGGTCGCGGAAGCTTCTTCTTCGATCTGCCCGGATTCGCTGCTCATGCGCCTTGATCAGCTTCTTGATCGACTTGGCGTCTTCCAGGCGGCGCGGCGTTTCCAGGCTCCGGTTCAGCTTGTGGATCTCCTGCTCGAGCGCCACAACTTCGTCCACCGTGTTCTTGATGACGCCGACCAGCCGTTCGTGCTGGAGCGGCGTTCAGTTCGAGAGCGCGGACTTTCCGGGCGATCTGAATCCGATAGCGGGCCAGCATCGAGAGGTGCTTCTTGTAGATGCGCGAACCTTTGCGGCAGTTGGTCAGTTTGCCGCGATACTTGTTGGCGTGCCGTTCATGCTTGCGGATGCTGTCGATGATTTCGAGCACCGGCTGCTTTCTTTTCTTCCAGCCGCTCGTCGGTAAGCTCGTCGTCGTTGAACGAAACGACATCGCGAATCGATATCGAGGTTCTTCTTGAGCTGGTCGCCGATGTTCAGGATCTCGCGCACTACCAGCGGAGAGCGGGACAGGGCCTTCAAGACGACCTTTTGTCCATGCTCGATGCGCTTGGCGATCTCGACTTCGCCTTCGCGGCTGAGCAGCGGCACCGTACCCATCTCCCGGAGGTACATGCGCACCGGATCATTGGTCTTGTCCAGCGTGATGGCGCCGAAATCGAACTCGCCTTCTCTCCGCGTCCTCTCCCTCTTGTCGTCCTTCTTGCCCTCATCCTGGAACTTCTGTTCGGAATCGATCACCTCGATGCCTGCGGAGCCGAAAAGGGAGAAGATGCTGTCCAGTTCATCCGAGGAGCAGATCCCTTCGGGCAGCAGGTCATTGACCTCATCGTAGAGCAAGGTAGCCTCGCTCCTTGCCCATCAGGATCAGCTCTTTTACTTCATCGTATTTTTCTTCGATAGACAAACCCGCTGTCTCCTTTCCGGCTATTTCCTGGACAGGCTGACCAGTTCTCGATCGACTTGAACCCGCTCCTCAATCAGCCGGTTCAGCATCTCATCGTCTTTTCGTTGAGCCGCTTCAGCGATTTTCGAGAGGATCTCCTGTCTTGTATCGACGCCAGCCTGATGCTGCGCAAAGCACTGAGAAAACTCTCGGCCGTCTCCTGCGGACAAGATCCTCAGGCACTTCTTCCATCTGCAGCTGGGCCAGCATGGCCTGTTCCGCTTCACCGGCGAAACTGCCGATGGAGGCTTTCAAACGTGGCGTCTCGATTCCTCGTCGGGATTCATCCAGAAGCGCCGCAAAAATTCTCTCCGCCGCCAGGCCTGCAAAATCCTGGCCGGAGCAGAGGGACAGGATGTGCGGCTGCAGCGCTGAATGGTTGAGCAAGAACTGAAGGAGCCTCTTTTCCGCAAACTTCATCGCTCCCGATCGATGCCAGCGGAGCGTCCCGGAGCCGCGTCTTCTTTTGCTGGGCCGCCCGCTTCACCTCCGCGAGCAGCTGCTGATCCTCGATCTGCAACTTGCGGGCAAAACGAAACACATAATCCGAGCGCTCCACGGCATTGGGAACTTTGGCCAGATAAGGCAGAACCGCATTCAGCACCTGGATTTTGTTTCTTGGATCGCCCAGGCTGCCCTGGCTCTGCATTGCAGTTTCCAGCACAAAATCCAGGTACGGAGCAGACTCCGCAGCCGGTTTCGATATTCCTTCGGCGCCTGCACTTCGAACAAAAGCGTCCGGGTCCTGCCCCTCGGGCAATCGGAATACCCGAACCCGAAAATCCTCCTCAAGGAAAAGGTCGAGCGATCTTTGTGTTGCTGCAAGCCCTGCGGAATCAGGGTCGTAGCTGACTACAACCTCGCGCGTATAACGCCCCAGCAACTTCACCTGTTGAGGGGTCAGGCTGGTTCCCAGCGAGGCGACAAGATTCTCTATTCCGTGCTGGAAAGGGATCATGAAATCCATGTACCCCTCAACCAGTACGGCATAGTCCAGCTTCTTGATACCTCCCCGGGCATAGCTCAACCCGAAGAGATTCCGGCTCTTATTATAGAGCTTGGTCTCAGGGGAATTCAAATACTTCGGCTGGTGATCTCCCAGGGCCCGGCCGCCAAAAGCGATGATGCGGCCGCGGATATCCGTGATGGGAAACATGATCCGGCCGCGGAAGGCATCATAATGGCGGGCGCCGTCCTCGGAATGCTTGATCAAGCCGCACTCCTCCAGGGCAGCTATCGGGAAATCCCTTCTTCTGCAGGTGAGCCAGCAGACAGTGCCTCCCGCCGGCGAATAACCCAGCTTGAAACGATCGATGGTTTCCCGGCTTATCCCCCTGCCCAGCAAATATGCCAGCGGCGAACGCCCTTCTTCCGTTTCGAGCAGCGCGTGGTGATAGAAAAGCGGCGGCTTCCTCCATGGCCTTGCGCATCGTCTCGCTGTCGCTCCCCGTCGAGGGCTCTTCCCGCACGGCCGGTTGCGGCAGCGCGATGCCGTACCTTTCCGCGATGAAACGCACCGCTTCCGGAAAGGAAAGCTGCTCAATCTGCATCACGAACTTGAACAGGTCGCCCCCGACGCCGCAGCCGAAACAGTGAAAGATCTGCTTGTCTTCGCTGACGTTGAACGAGGGAGTTTTTTCCGTGTGGAAGGGACACCGCGCCACATGGTTCCGCCCGCGCTTTTTGAGGGCGAGGTATTCGGAAATCAGCGAGACGATATTGACGGAGTTGCGCACCTCGTCAAGCACGCCGTCAGAATACAAGGGCATACGCATCCACTCGAGGTTTAATGTCCAGAAATGATAGCAGAGTGAAGGAGAAATGCCAGTACGGGAAACAAAACCAACCTCCCTTATCGGACTTCCGGCCCCCGGGTCAAAAGGAAGAATAAGAATACAGAATTCAGAATACAGAATGCAGGTGCGGAGGTCTAAATGGAGTTGAGGTGAGTCCCTGGAGGGCTGACGATCACCAAGGCGAGGAGAGCCTCGGCTGGACTATTTAATAGCCCATTCTGAATTCTGTATTCTATATTCTACCTTTTTTCCCCAGGTTGGTCGTTGGCATACGGAGTTCGGTTAATGAGGCTGGCAACGAAACCGGCGCCGAAACCGTTATCGATGTTCACGACCGTAACGTTTGACGCACAACTATTCAGCATGGCAAGCAAGGCGGTGAGTCCGCCGAAGGAGCTGCCGTAACCCACGCTGGTCGGAACCGCGATCACCGGGACACTCACCATGCCGCCGACGACGCTCGGCAAAGCTCCCTCCATGCCTGCGACCACAATGACGGCACGCGCGCGCGTCAACGCTTCACGGACGCTGAGCAAGCGATGAATCCCGGCCACACCGGCGTCGAAGGTGGTCTCCACCTCATTTCCCATAACCCGCGCAGTCAGCGCTGCTTCTTCCGCCACGGGTACGTCGGAGGTGCCGGCGCAGACGACATGGATCACGCCACTGCCATAGATCGTGGGGTCCTGGACAATGGTGGCAGCCTGGGCCAACTCGTGGTACTGGACTTTGCGGGTGACACGCCGAACAGCCGCGAAAACATTCGGCTGGCAGCGGGTGATGAGGATATTCGTTTTCTGCGGCAGCAGGCTGCGAACGATCGCCGCCACATGCTGAGGCTGCTTTTTCAGACCAAAGATCACTTCAGGAAATCCCTGCCGCAAGGTGCGGTGATGATCGACCCGGGCGAAGCCCAAGTCCTCGAACGGGAGAGATTCCAGGCGCTTGACCCCCTGTTGCGGGGTCAATGCGCCCTTATGTATATCTTCGAGGAGGCTGAGGATGTCTTTTTTATGCATCACTCAAATCTAGGATACAGAATACAGAATTCAGAATACAGAATCCGCAATTCAGGAGCCAGAATGAAAAGAAATTGCACGGCGATTACAACCATCTTCCTCTTATTCTGAGTCCTGCATTCTGTATGCTAGCTTCTGACTCCCGATTCCTCGGGATGTGCGCGTACTAGTGGCTAAAGCGCCGGCCTCCGCCACCACCACCGCCACCAGGGCGCCGATCGTGATCCCGCCCGCCGCGGTCTCGGCCGCCACGGTCGCGTGGGCCGCCATGGGGTCCATCCCGTCGCGGCGGTCTCGCGCTGGGTTCCGCCGGCGGCAGGCCCGCTGCTTCACGCAGTACGGCCTTTCGGCTCAGGCGGATCTTGTTCGGGGGTTCGATGCTGAGAACCTTGACCAGGATCTGTTCGCCGAGCTTGAGTTCGTTGTTAATGTCTTCAACCCGGTAGTCGGCGACTTCCGAAATGTGCAGCAGTCCTTCAGTACCGGGGAAAATTTCCACAAAGGCGCCGAAGTCAACCAAGCGGGTAATCGTTCCGAGGTACGTCTTTCCCACTTCAGCTTCCATGACCAGGTCCTCGATCATGCGGATGGCTTTCTGGGCCGAATCTGTGTCGGTCGACGCGATATTGACTTTGCCGTCGTCTTCGATATCGATGTTGACTCCCGTCTGCTCGATGATTCCGCGAATGACCTTGCCGCCGGTGCCGATCACCCCGCCGATCTTGTCCTTGGGGATCTGGATCGTGATGATGCGCGGCGCAAAGGGAGAGATCTCGGAGCGGGGCGCACCCAGAGCGTCCACCATGCATTTCAGAATATGCAGGCGCCCCTCTTTGGCCTGTGCAAGCGCTTCAGCCATGATCTGGCGGGTAATGCCTCCGACCTTGATATCCATCTGCAGACCGGTGATCCCCATGGCCGTGCCTGCGACTTTGAAGTCCATGTCGCCGTAATGGTCTTCCGCGCCGGCGATGTCGGTCAGGACCGCATACTTATCACCTTCCTTGACCAAACCCATGGCTACGCCGGCCACGGGCGAAGCGATCGGTACGCCGGCATCCATGAGTGCCAGGATGCCACCGCAGATTGTGGCCATAGAGGACGACCCGTTGCTTTCCAGGATGTCAGATACGACCCGGACGGTGTACGGGAACGCTTCCTCGTTCGGCATCACGGGAAGCAGGCTCCTCTCGGCCAGAGCGCCATGCCCGATCTCCCTCCGGCCCGGCCCGCGCAGCGGCTTGACCTCGCCGACGCTAAAAGGAGGAAAATTATAGTGCAGCATGAATCGCTTGAATGATTCGCCCTCGAGGGTGTCCATGCGCTGTTCGTCGTCCGCCGTTCCCAATGTGGCCGTCACCAAGGCCTGGGTTTCACCCCGGGTGAACAAAGCCGAACCGTGCGTGCGCGGCAGCAGTCCCACTTCAATCGTGATCGGGCGGACTTCGTTAAAGCGGCGGCCATCGGGTCTGATCCTGTCGTCCAGGATCTCTTTGCGGAAGATCTTCTCCATGATGTGCTGGAAGATCGCGGGCGCCCGCTCCTTGCGTGCCTCTTCGCCCTCAGGAACACTCACGACGATTTCCCTCAAAATCTCATCCAGCCTGCCATAGCTGTTCAGCTTGCCCTTCAGGTGCAGAGCCTCGGAGATCGCCCGGCTGTAAGCCCGTTCGATGCGGGCGTATTCTGCCTGATCCAGCTCCGGTTTGCCGAAGGCACGCTTCACCGGTTGAATCTTTTCGTAGAGTTCCTTCTGCAGGGCGATCAGCTTGCGGATGTTGTCATGGGCGAAATCGAGCGCCTCGATCATCGTGTCTTCCGTGATCTGCTGCGCCCCGGCCTCGACCATCACGATCGCATCCTCGGTCCCGGCGACGATGAGGTTCAGACTGCTGTCCTTGAGTTTGCTGATCGGCGGATTGGCGACAAATTTGCCGTCCATCAGCCCGACGCGCACACCGGCGATAGGATTGGAAAATGGGATAGGAGAGCAGTACAGGGCAGCAGATGCGCCCGTGATGCTCATGACATCGGGATCATTCTCTTTATCCGCGGAAACCACCAGGGCGATGACCTGCACTTCGCTGCAATAGCCTTCCGGGAACAGCGGACGCAGCGGACGGTCGATCAGGCGCGAGGTTAGGATTTCTTTTTCGGTCGGTCTGCCTTCCCGCTTGAAAAAGCCGCCGGGGATCTTGCCGGCGGCGTAAGTGTTCTCACGATAATCGACGGTGAGAGGAAAGAAATCGACTCCTTCCCGGGGTTCTTTGAGGGCGCAGGCGGTGGCGAGCACAACCGTGTCGCCATAACTTACATAAGCGGCGCCGTCGGCCTGCGTGGCGACCTTGCCCATTTCTATACTGAATTCCAAGCCGCCGATTTCGGCGGCAACTCGATGTTTCATCGTTAATCCTCCTGGTTTCTACAGTTCTGTTAGATTCAAGTGCCGGCGGGATTGGAGATTCAGGAATTATGATTATGAGTCACGGGTTAAGGGCTAGGCGCAAGGCGCGTAGCCTTTAACTCATAACTCATAATCCACTTCCCACCGTTGCTTCTGTTGTTCAGTTGCCGGACGCGGAAAGGTTCCCGTGCCTGCACGTTCCCCTGCTCGCTAAAAACGATGTGGAGACAAAAGGCGAATCGGCACCCTGAGTTTGATGGGGCCGATAGAAGCACAGCAACGTTTGATGGGTTCGCAACCGTGCCTCGAGTCCTTTTCCGTGACGTTCCGTGAGGCGGTACAAGATGATGGAGGGCGGGTCTAGGACCTGTTCCAACCGCTTCCACGCGGGACCGGCACTGCAAATGTGCATTCTTATTTGCGCATTCCGAGCCGTTCAATGACGGTCCGGTAGCGACTGACATCCTTTGACTTAAGATAGTCCAGCAGCCGACGCCGCTTGCCGACCATTTTCAGCAATCCGCGACGCGAATGATGATCTTTGGCGTGAACTTTGAAATGTTCGGTCAGGTAGGCGATCTTTTCGCTCAATATGGCTATCTGGACTTCCGGAGACCCGGTATCCGTTTCGTGAGTCCGGTAGGCATCCACAATCCCAATCTTCTTTTCCCTCGTGAGCGGCAAGGCATCCTCCTGAAAATCATGAAAATACAAACGCTTATATTAACATGCTAATCCTGATCATGCAATCGAAATTACACCCGTCCTACCTAACCATAAAGCGAACATATTAAACCATTTAACAGAACTTTCATGGAAGGGGCTCCACCGCAGTCTCTCCGCTGTCGGCGCGCTGTTAGCGCCGCGCTCAAAGCATGGGGATAGGTTTGGAAGTGGAATCTTTTTCCGGCTTTCCTGGTCCGCCCGTGAATTCAATAGCCCCGAACGATGGGGCTAATACCCTTTCGTTGCCTGAGCGCGTCTGCTCGGGCGTGCGCTTTCTCCAGGCTGTCATACGGGCCGACGTAGACGACGTACCACGGCTTCCCTTTCGGGACTTCTTCGATTCTGACGAACGCGGAGTACCCCTTTTTTTGCAGATCGGCAAGTGCGGCATCAGCCCGATCTTTAGCGCCCAGGGAGTGCAACTGCAACAAGTATTTCCCGGCAAATTCCGGGCAAGAAACCCTGACAGCACTCTCCTTCATGTTCGCCGCAACAGGCGGGCCGTCTTCACGAGTTGCCTCAGCTGCCGCCGGCACAAGCGATGTGTCTCCCATTTTAGCAGGAGCCTCAGAAACCGGAGAGGGTGCGCGGACGACGGTCTCAGGAGCGGGCGCCGGAGAAGCGCCGGCAGGCGATATTTGCAGATCCCCTGTCGCCGAAGCTGGCGGTGGATCCGGCAAGAGCGCGCCGGCTGCAGGTGGTGGGTCCGATGGCTGCTTCACCGCAGCGAGCACCGACGAAGGCGCGGACAGACTGTGGCTCCGATACGGCATGGATCCCCGCCAGATCAAGAAGCACAGGGACGCCAGCAGCGTCAGGGCCGTCAACGCGGCCAGTGGAACGATCAGCCTCAAAGGCCCGATGATCGGTGCGCGGACTCCTTTTGCCTTCCCCCGGATACCGCGGGCGGCCTTGCTCACCAGTCGGGAGGTAATCATGCGGGCGCGTTCGCTATATCCGGCAAGCAGCGATCGGTCGCAGATGATATTGATCAGGCGCGGATAGCCTTTTGAATACGTATAGATACGACGGAGCGCCCCCGGAGTGAATCCCACGTTCCCTTTGGATCCGGAAACGGCGAGACGGTGCTCGATGTACTGCACCATATCTTGCTTTGACAACGGCTTCAGCGTATATCGGATGGTGATTCTCTGATCCAGCTGCTGCAGCTGGGGCAGGCTTAGCTTTTGCCGGAACTCAAGTTGGCCGACAAATATGATCTGCAGCAGCTTTTTCTTGGCGGTCTCGAGATTGGACAAGATGCGCAACTGTTCCAGAACCGGCAGGGATAAATTCTGGGCCTCATCCACGATCAGGATGTTGAACACCCCGTCCTCGGATCCGGCAAGCAGAAAGTAATTCAGTTCATCGATCAGCTCTTTCCGGGACAGTCCCTGCATCCAGATTGGATCATAGGGAAGTTCAGCCTCGGACGGCGCGGGCGCGGATTCATATCTTCGGGGCCTGACACCAAAATCCTGGAGGATTGCTTTCAACATATCCTCTTCATTTAACAAGGGATTTAGAATCAGCGCCGTGCGAATACTCTTGTCCAGTTTTCCCAGCAGCGCCCAGCACAGGGTGGTCTTCCCGGTCCCGACATCACCGACGATCGTAGTAAAGCCCTCCTGCCGTTCGATGCCATAGATTACGTTATCGAGGGCGCCGCGGAAGTGCTTGTTGACAAAGAGGAACTCGGGATCAGGGGTGAGGCTGAAGGGCTTTTCCTTCAGCCCATAATATTGCTCGTACATTGATCAAGGCCTTTACACGTTATAGATCCGATGGCAAGCATCTACCGCGGGGCTTCCCGCTCAGCTGCCACACCCGCCATGGCGCACATGTTTTTAGAATAAAATGATCGCGGGCATAGCGAAAACGAAGTTTAAGGCCGTGTCATTCACGATCGCATAGCCGCATAGAGTCTTATCGGATCGAAAACGCAAATTGCCTATCAAAAGTGGGTCTATTCCCTGGAAAATGCCATCCAGAGAAGCTGCGGTCCGAGATTGCGGATCAAAAGCGAGCGAGGCACTCGCCGGCGTGCTCACATCTGCGCTTACGGAAACTGTGATTGCCAAACACCTCTTACTCCATCACTGCAAATGCTTTAGCGCACATCCTGGCATGCAGAATAAACGCTAGTGTTAACACTCTTCCCCACCAGCAGAACAGGCTTTATCGATTTTGGATTGTGGATTAGGAGAGGCTCGAAAGTGCTACACGACAATCCAAAATCCAAAATCATTCGCCGGGCTGCATTCTGAAGATGAGCTGCCGCACTTCGCCACCGGTTGCATGGTGAATCCGCTGCAGCAACTCCTGCTTCATGCCGGACAGCACCGGAAACCAAGCCTTTTCCATCACTTCCACGACCAGATCGGAATTGCGCAGCGCTACCGGCCTGCATGTGTTTGCAATTCGATCTCCCAACACCCCATTCCACGCGCCATCGAGGCAGGCAACGATCCATTCGCAATGAAACGGCGTACCCCGGTACAGGGTATAAATGGTGTTCGAGACTGATTCCATGATTGCAGCCGATAGAAGAACAGGCATTCCGATCGGGTGTGCCGGACATCCGTTCCTTCGTGCCAGGAACAGGAAGTCGGGGTCCTTGTCTACAGTTTTACTTCTGCACTTTCTCCAGTTCTGCCTGGGCCTTTCGGACCAGCTCGCCCATTGCAGGGTCATCCGGAACGGTCCGATCGAGCGGCACAGTATGGCTTTCGATCTCCGCTTTTTCTGTGCCGGACCTGATCGTCAAACGCACCTCCGACAGCATCCTGCCTTCATTAACGGGACCCAGGATAATCGATTCTCCTACCTGCTGCGGATCGGTTGGCGCAGTGTAATCATGGGCGACGATGATCATGTGAATCCCAGGCACGAGCACTGCCAGGCTGATCACCTGGCCTAAATCCATGTCCGTAAGGAGGACGATGAAATCAGCTTTTTTGCCCAGCTCAGCCACGATCTGACTGGCAGCATCCTGAGGTTTCTGAACCTGAAAATCTCTGCGTGATATCCGCTCTTCCGGATCGGACAGCAGCCCTGTAATCGCGACGCGCAGGGGCTTGCCTGCCTTGGGATCTACTTGGAACTCTTTGATGATGTAGCGTTGTATAGGAGGGAAATTCGCCAGCCTGGCGCTCACATTGGCAGACACCAGGGGAATCTTAAGAAAATCGCGGGGAACCAGTTCCGCTGCCGCCATATCCCCCATCTCCTGCCAGATGGGCAGGTCCCATGAGCTCAGGTTGACGGCATCCAGATTGGATCGATACGTCCCTTCGAGCATATAGCGATTCACAATCGGCGAAGTCGCAGTCCCACGGCTGAAAAGAGAGCCGCCATCGAGGCGCAACAAGGCACGGCCCGGGTATTTCCTGGCAAAGGCATTCCAGTAGCTCATCCTACGGGCGAACCCGCCCATGGGGTTAAGTGGTCAGCCACAGGGGCCGAAATTACCCCGCGAGTCACCGAATGCGTCGATTGCCAGGTTGAAGTTTTCCAAACCCTGCAAAATCTGCGCGGGCAATTCGGCCGCTGCCGGGGCTTGGAAAGCGCCGGCTGGTCGCAGCGCAGGCGCGGCGAAAAACATGAGGGATAATCCCAGCAAAACAAACATACAGTTCTTTCTCATAGCAAGCTTGTGCTTTATATTCAGAACGCCTAAATCGTGCTCAGGGTCGCGATTTTTTCGATTAGCCTCGAACCGCCCTGCGACAGGACATTGAGCGAACCAGTGTAAAGTAGCAGAGAGCATAGACAATGACAACATGGACAGCAAACAACCGGCGCATCGTGCTGGCATCCGCGTCACCGCGCCGGCTCGAGCTTCTTGCCGGGCTCGGGTTCAGACTGGTTATCGATCCGAGCACGATTCCGGAACCAGAGCGAAACCGGGGCGAATCGCCGGCCTCCTATGTCGTGCGCGCAGCTCGCATCAAAGCGCAGGAGGTGGCAAACCGGCATTCGGCGGGCTTCATTGTCGCCGCCGATACGATCGTGGTGGCAAGGGATCGCTTTCTGGGTAAGCCGACATCCGCGGAGGAAGGCCGGAAAATGCTCCGCTGCTTGAGCGGGCGCTGGCATGAAGTTTTTACCGGGATTTGCGCGATCAAGAAGCCTGCAGGGCGCGCAGGTGCAGCTTATAGCCGCTCACGCGTCCACATGCGCCACCTGGCGCCGGCGGAGATTGAATGGTACCTCTCGACGGGCGAATATCGGAACAAGGCAGGCGCCTATGCCATCCAGGGATACGCCTCGCTCTTCATCGACCGGATCGAAGGCTGTTACTTCAACATTGTGGGCTTTCCCATTTTTGCCTTCGCTCAACTCTGCCGCCGCCTGCAATTGCCGCTATTCAAAAGCTAAAACAGCCACGAAGAACTCAAATCTTGGGATTTGTACTACCTACTCAAAAATCATTGCCGTTTAGGCAAGAAAAGCAACGGCTCACCGCAGAGATCGCGGAGGCCGCGGAGACAAGTTATTGAAAAACAAAAAAGTTCTCTGCGGTCTCGGTGATCTCCGCGGTGAGATTTTTTGGTTGCGGCTATGCGGCTTCGGGTTCTTCGTGGCTGTTTTGATTGACTGGTGAACGTGACGACTAGTTCCACTTCAATTTTTCGCGCAAGAGCTTGAAGAAAGTGCTTCCTGTCGCCTGAATCATGAGCAGCGAAGAGCCGGCCTTTTGAAATAGAATGCGATCTCCCTCCAGCAGAGGCATGCCGACCTGGCCATCCACCGTCAGCATCACATCAGCGCCATGGCGCAGGCACACTCCGACGGGTGCCCCATCCGGAACAACCACGGGGCGGTTGGAAAGAGTATGAGGGCAAATGGGAGTGATAATGAAAGCGCCGAGGGTAGGATAAACGATCGGGCCGCCGGCAGACATGGAGTAAGCTGTGGATCCTGTTGGGGTGGAAATGATAAGACCATCTGCGCGCGTGATCGTGACCAGCTCGGAATTCACCCATACTTCCAGCTCGATGATACGCGCGAGAGCACCCTTGTTGATGACCGCATCATTCAGCGCGAGATACTGTGCCAACTCTTGTTCCCGCCTGAGCACCTTCACGTCGACCAGCACACGCTCTTCCAGCCGGTAGTTGCCTCCCAGCAGGCATTCGAACGCTGAGTGCATCTCCTCGAGCTTGACCTCGGTCAGGAAACCCAGAGAGCCAAGATTGATGCCCAGCAGCGGGATTCCGCGGTTGCCGGCGAGCCGGGCGGCATTGAGAAAGGTGCCGTCGCCGCCGAAAACCGTGATCACATCGACGCATTCAACCAGCGCGTCCGCGGCGGCCACATGGCTTGACAACGGATATTGATGTGCGGTTTCCTGATCGATAAACACCTCGACGCCGCGCGACTGCAGCCAGGGGATGATTTCGGTAACCACCTCGCGCACGCGCGGGTCGTGTCGTTTCAGCATCAGACCAATCTTGCGCACTGGAGCATTCATGGCCATGATCATACAGGAATGAACTGCAGGTGCAGCAAGAATTCTCGATTCCCTTCGGCGCCCAAAATGGGAGACGGCAGGCTGCCGCGGACCGCAAAGCCGGCAGCACCCGCACATTGCTCGACCGCAGCCAGCGCAGCCCGTTGTTTTTGTTCCTCCCGCACGATGCCGCCTTTGCCTACTTCTCCCTTGCCCACTTCGAACTGCGGTTTGACCAGGACGACCAGGTCGATTAGGAAATCGGCAGGACGCTGTGCCCAGCCAGCACTCCGTGCTCGCAGGGCGTCGTGCAGCGGCGTGAGAATCTTGCTCAGTGAGATAAAGGAAAGATCGGCGGCTACCATGGAGACTTGTTCGGGCAGGTTTTCGGCCTTCAGGAAACGGACGTTGCAGTGATCGTGCATCACAACGCGCGGATCTGAACTGAGCTTCCACGCAAGCTGCCCGGCGCCGACATCGTAGGCGTGTACGGTGGCGGCTCCATTTTGCAGCATGCAGTCTGTGAATCCGCCGGTCGATGCTCCCAGGTCGGCGCAAATGCGGCCGGCAACCTGGATGCCGAAGTGTTCCAGAGCGGCTTGCAACTTGGCGCCGGCCCTGCTCACAAAGGGCATCTCTCCCAGGATCCGGATTTCGGCAGCGCAGTCCACTAATCGACCGGGTTTCTCGACCTTCTGTTCGTTCACCAGCACCTGGCCGGCGAGCAGCAGGGCTTGCGCCTTATGCCGGCTCTCAGCGTATCCCCGCTCGGCCAGCAGCTGGTCGATGCGCTTTTTAGTCGCTGTCATGGAATCAAGTGGTCCGGCTGCAGACAAACTGTGCCAACTCGAGCAACGGCGCGGCCCGGCTTCCCAAATCCCGGATTTCCTCGACGGCGCCGTGGATCAATTCTTGGGCCTTGTGGCGCGAAGTTTCAATACCGTAAAGGGCCGGATAGGTCGCCTTCTTCACTTTCTGATCCTTGCCCGCAGTTTTTCCGAGCTTGTCGCTGCTCGTCGTCATGTCCAGGATGTCATCAATGATCTGAAAAGCGAGCCCGATTTTGCGTCCGAATTCCGTCAAGGCATGCAGCTGCGCGCTATTGGCGCCGGCAGCCAGCGCACCGCAGCGCGTACAGGCTGTCAGCAGAGCCCCCGTTTTGGAGCGATGGATATACTCCAGAACCGCTGCGCAGATGGGCTTCCCTTCTGACTCAAGATCCACCACCTGCCCGCCGATCATGCCCTCGACCGTGCCGGTCGCATAGGCAATCTCTCGCAGAATGGCAAGCCGGGTCGCATCGGAAACATGCGGCAGTTCGGAAAGCACCTGATAGGAGCGGGTCATCAGGGCATCCCCGGCGAGGATGGCGATGGCATCACCGAACACCTTGTGGCAAGTCGGTCGCCCACGTCTCAGGTCATCATTGTCCAGGGCAGGAAGGTCGTCGTGGATCAGGGAGTAGGTGTGCAGCATCTCGACAGCTGCTCCGAGATGAAGCATAGTATCGCGGGCTCCCCCCAGGCTCTCTCCGGCGGCCAGGATCAGGATCGGGCGCACGCGTTTGCCCCCGGCAAAAACGGAATAGCGCATGGCACGATGTATGGTCGGAGGATCTTCGCGCTCTGCCGGCAATAAATGGTCCAGATGCGCATCGACCGCGGACTTGAGTTCAGCGAGGTATTTTTCCAGATCCATCATTTTCTCTCAAATTTGCATTTTGGATTGGCGATTTTGGAATGAGTCAATTATCCACGACTGCTCTTTGGCCGCAATCCCAAATCATTCTCCACCAGTTCGCCTACCGCCTCAGGCGGAATACGGATTTTCGGATTGGGCGCAGGCGCGACTCAAACTCATTCCAAAATCCCCAATCCAAAATCCAAGATCACTTCGCCGTTTCTTCGCCTTCCTCCGTAAACGGTACCTCGGCCACACTGCCGTCGGCGCTCTTGATAAGCATCTCCACCTTGCGTTCGGCCTCTTCCAGCTTGGCGTTACAAAAGCGGCTGATCTTTACCCCCTCTTCGAAGAATTTTAAAGCCTGATCCAAGGTGAGGTCGCCGCCCTCCAACTTCGAGACGAGCTCTTCGAGGAGCTTCAGATTGCTCTCGAAATCCTTCATTTTCATTTCCAAATCGCACCTCCGGTGCTGTGATGCTAACAGCCTGCCGATGAATCAAATCTTGATGCGTTCAACGCGGCAATCAATTTCGCCGCGCGCCAACGTCACTGCCACTTGATCTCCAGGCGAGACCCGGGCTGCGTCGCGCAGGATTGCTCCCTGCTTCTGACGGCAGATAGCATAGCCCCGCTCCAGGATTGCCAACGGGCTCAGCGCATTGATCCTGCCGACTTCCACCTCAAATCTGGACCGCCAGCCTCTCAATCTCGCGCGGATGGCAGAGTACAGACGATTGCGTTTCCCCGTCACGATCTCCCGATTGCGGGCGATCATCTGCCGCAGGTCCACCTTAATCAGCCGAGTCTGCAGCACCCGCTCGCGGTGTCGGAGAGCCGTCAGAAATCTCGTCATGGTCTGGTTCATCTGCGATGCGGCTTCATCGAAACGCTGCTGCAGCTCCCGCACTTTGTTGGGCGCGATATTGAAGGCGCGATTGCGCGCCAGGCGCTCGAGCGCTGATCGCCGTCTTTCAATCAGCAGGCGCACGGCCTGCAGGGCGCGCCCGCTCAAGGAGCTTACGGTGGCCAGCAGGTCCTCGCGCGCCCCGGAAACCATCTCAGCCGCGGCCGAGGGTGTCGGCGCGCGCAGATCCGCCACGAAATCGGCAATCGTGAAGTCCACTTCGTGCCCCACGGCGGAAATCAAGGGAATCTCGGATGCGAAAATAGCGCGGGCCACCACCTCCTCATTGAAAGCCCACAGGTCCTCCATCGAGCCGCCGCCGCGGCCGACGATAATCACGTCGATATCCTCGCGGGTGTTGAAATATTTTACCCCGGCGGCAATTTCTTCTGCGGCGCCGGCACCCTGTACCCGCGCCGGGTAAATGAGAACATCAAGCGAAGCGTTGCGGCGCCGGAGAATGCGCAGTATGTCCTGGATGGCCGCGCCCGTCGGCGAAGTAACAATCCCTACTTTTTTCGGCAGCAACGGCAGGCGCACCTTGTGCTCCTCGTCAAACAGCCCCGCGGCCCGCAGCTTCTGCTTGAGCTGCTCAAAGGCCAGCTGAAGAGAGCCCACTCCCACAGGCTCCATGTATTCGACTATCACCTGGTAGTCTCCGCGAGGCTCATACAGGCTGAGTCGCCCGCGGACCAGCACTTCGAGGCCGTCTTCCGGACGAAATTTCAAATAATAGTTGTTGTTGCGGAAAAAGGCCGCCTTCAGCTGCGCCCGGTCATCCTTGAGGCTGAAATACATGTGGCCGGAGGAGTGGTGCTTGAAATTCGACATCTCGCCCTTCACCCACAAGACACCGAACTTCTCCAGAGCCTGTTTGATCTCCGTGGTGATCTCGAAGACGGAATAGATTTTTCGCTGTGCGGATAGGTCCACGCTTCATGTTTATCATGAAAGGCGGCGAGAGCCAAATGACGAATTATGATTGACGATTGCTGCATTCCGCATTCGATTTTCGATATTTGGGTTGCGGGGTTGCGGTTTGATTTTTCGGACAGTATGGGGGTATTCTTTGGCGGCCATGAGACGATATACCGAGAAACATGCAAAATCAGGGATCGATGCGGTTTTGCCCGCGATCGAGTGCTGGGAAAATCAGTATCCCGGATACGAAATCAGAATCATCAATCCTGAATATAATGCGATTTGCCCCAAGACAGGACTGCCGGATTTCGGCACCATTGAAATCATCTACGTGCCGGACCAACGGTGCCTGGAGTTGAAATCGCTTAAAGAATACGTCACGGCCTACCGGACCATCGGGATCTTCTATGAGAATGCGATCAATCGCATTCTGCGCGACCTGGTATCGGCATGCCGGCCCGTCCGCATGACCGTCCGGGGTGAATTCACGCCACGAGGCGGACTGCGCAGCATCATTGAAGCAAACTATCGGCGCCCAAACAGACGCAGGAAATAGCGTTTCCCCTCGAAGATAAAAATCCCCCTGGAATCAGGGCCGAGCGCCGATCCACGGCTCCTGCTCCATGGAATTGGCTGCAACCCGACGGCCGGGTGTTCGACTGCCCGCGTTGATTTTCTGCGGTGCGTGGCATAACCTGCATGATATGCCGGAGCATAAATACACGAACGCCCTCATCCGCGAAACCAGCCCCTACTTGCGGCAGCATGCTCATAACCCGGTTCAGTGGGTCCCATGGTCCCGGGAGGCTCTGCGCAGGGCCAAAGAGGAAGACAAGCCTATCCTGCTGAGCATCGGTTACGCCGCCTGCCACTGGTGTCATGTGATGGAAAGTGAGTCCTTCGAAAACGAAGGCATCGCGGCGCTCATGAACGAGTTTTTCATCAGCATCAAGGTGGACCGGGAGGAGCGGCCGGATCTCGACGCCATTTATATGCAGACCGTGCAGATGATGACGGGCAGAGGCGGCTGGCCTATGACGGTTTTCCTCACCCCGGAACAGCAGCCTTTTTATTGCGGCACCTATTTTCCGCCTGAAGACCGCTACGGGATGCCTGGGTTTCCGCGCGTGCTGCGCAGCATCGCCGCCGCCTTTCGTGAACGGAAAACAGAGATCGTCCGCGATGCGGCAATGATTGTGGGCGAATTGCAGAAGAGCAGCCGCATACCCGGCACGCCGCGGGAGTTGGCCACGGAAATTCTCGAAGAAGCCGCATCCCGCCTGTTGTCAGATTACGATCCACAAAATGGCGGGTTTGGAGGAGCACCCAAGTTTCCGCCCGGCATGGCGCTGGACTTCCTCATGCGCTGCTACGCCCGCACGGGTGGCCGACGCCTTTTGGAGGTTGTGGACGAGACCCTGACAAAAATGGCTCTAGGCGGCATTTACGACCAACTGGGCGGGGGCTTCCACCGCTATTCCGTCGATGCCCTCTGGCTGGTGCCGCACTTCGAGAAAATGCTCTATGACAACGCACTGCTCAGCCGTGCCTACCTCAATGCCTTTCTGCTCACAGGCAATCCGCTCTATCGGCGGATCGTCGAGGAGACGCTGGATTACGTACTGCGCGAGATGTCCTCGCCCGAAGGCGGGTTTTATGCAACCCAGGACGCCGACAGTGAGGGGAAAGAGGGCCGGTTTTACACCTGGGAACAGCACGAGGTGGAAAACTTGCTTGGAGGCGAAGAAGCCGAGCTTGTTTGCCATTACTACGGTATCGTCGGCGAGGGGAGGCTTGAGGGCAGGCACGTTCTCAGTGTTCCACGTCCAGCAAGCCTCCAGGCACGATTGCATGGTATTTCCGAAAAGGAATTGCGGCCGCGGATTGAGAAAGGGAAGTGTGCTCTTTTTGCCGCGCGTGAAAAACGAATCAAGCCGGCTCGCGATGAAAAGATTTTGACCGCCTGGAATGGGCTCATGCTGAAGAGCTTCGCCGAGGCCGCCCAGGTCCTGCAGCGGGCAGACTATCGCACAGCCGCGATCGGTTGTGCGACGTTCCTGCTGTCCAGCATGGAGCACGAAGGGAATCTCTTGCACAGCTATATGGGCGGCCAGGCAAAAATCGATGCCTTTCTGGATGACTATGCCTGCCTCGCGGACGCCCTCCTTTCACTCTACGAATTGACTTTCGATCCGCGCTGGCTTCAAGAAGCCGCCAGGCTGGCAGGAATCATGATTGATCGGTTCCAGGACCCGGACGGGGCAGCGTTCTTCCTCACCAACGGGAACGAGGAGCTTATCCATCGGCCCAAGGAGTTGAATGACAACGCTACCCCTTCAGGAAACTCCACGGCCGCGCACGCGTTGCTGCGTTTGACGAGGTTCACAGGCGACGAGCGCTGGTCACGCCCGCCTTTGCAGTTGTTGAAGACCCTGGCGCCGCTCATGGCTCACCACCCATCCGCAGTCGGCAATCTCCTGGGTGCTCTCGACCTTGCTTTGTCAGACGGCCTCGAAATTTGCATTGTCGGTGATCCCGGCGAAGAAGCAACCGGCTCCCTGCTGCGCGAAGTATTCCGCCGCTATCTGCCCAACAAGGTCGTCGTTTGCGGCAAAGATAACGAATTGCATTTGCTCAAGGGCCACGTACAAGTCTCGGGCCGCCCAACGGCTTATGTCTGCCGGAAACAAACCTGCCAGGCACCTTCCTCGAGTGCAGCGGAATTGGCCCGCCAACTCGACGGAATAAATTCGCAGTAATGCTGAGTTGCATAACCAGGGGAAAGAGCCGCCACGAAAACCCCCGATCCACGCCCTGCTGGTCCGCCAATGCGACTTGGGCAGCACAGGTTTTTTCATTTTCCAGGCGCGGATTGCTGCTTCGTATCCTGCGCAGCTGCTTTTATTGCCCTCTGGACTCATCGGCAGGGCAAGTGATACGATGCTGCGCTATGGCATGGTTCAAAAAGCAGAAATCTCCGCTGCCGGCATCCCCGAAAGATGAGGACAAGACCATCCGCACGGAAGGCCTCTTCAGCAAATGTGAGGGCTGCCGCGCGATCATCTGGAAGAAGGACTTGGATGCCAACGAACAAGTCTGTCCCAAGTGTAATTACCATGCCAAAATCGGTGCACGGGATCGGCTCCGGTTGCTTTTCGATGAAGGCAGATACGAGATTCATGATCAAAACCTCGTTTCGACCGATCCGCTGAAATTCGTCGATCGGCAGCCGTACTTTCAGAAGCTGGCGGCCGCACGCGCGGCAACGGGACTCAATGATGCGGTCATCAACGCCTCCGGCAAGTTTGGGGGCCGTCCTGCACTGATCTCAGCCATGGAGTACGGTTTTATCGGCGGCTCCATGGGATCGGTCATGGGCGAAATGCTCACCATCGCCGTGGAAAGAGCTACGCAGGAAAGGCTGCCGATCATCATCGTTTCTGCATCGGGCGGCGCACGCATGCACGAAGGCACTTACTCGTTGATGCAGATGGCCAAGATCAGCGCCGCGCTTGCGCGCCTGGACGATGCGCGCGTGCCTTTCATATCGTTGCTTACAGATCCGACGACCGGCGGAGTCACAGCCAGTTTCGCCATGCTGGGAGACCTGATCATTGCCGAACCCGGCGCTTTGATCGGGTTTGCGGGACCGCGAGTCATCGAACAGACCATCCGGCAGAAGTTGCCCAAAGGATTCCAGCGCTCGGAGTTTCTCCTGGCGCATGGGATGCTCGATGCCATCGTCGACCGGCGCGATCTGCGTGAATATCTGATTCATGCTTTAAACTTCTTTCTCGCCTGAACCTTGAATTACCGTCAGATCATTAATCTGCTTTCAGAACGCGGCAACGAGATGCGCGGCATTCATCTCGGTCTCCACCGCATCACAGCCCTGATGCGCGCGCTCGGCAATCTGCAGGAAGACTACGCGGTGCTCCACATCGCCGGCACCAACGGCAAAGGAAGCGTCGCAGCGACAGCAGAAGCGATTCTCCGCGCCGCCGGGTGGAAGACCGGAATGTACACCTCACCCCACGTCGAGAAACTCGAGGAGCGCATCCGTGTTTCCGGCCGCAATATTCCGGCCCGGAAGTTCGCGGCAATAGCCACACAGGTGAATCAGGCGGAGGAGGAGCTGTACGCCCGCAACGAGCTCGACATGCGTCTGACCTACTTCGAGTTCCTCACCGCCTGCGCATTTCTTTATTTCGCCGCGGAAAAAGTCGACGTCGCCGTGATCGAAGTGGGCCTCGGGGGGCGCCTCGATGCTACCAACATCGTCAAGCCGCAAGCTTGCATCATCACCGGAATCGCCTTCGACCATCAGGATCTGCTCGGTTCGACGTTGGGGGAGATCGCTACGGAGAAGGCCGGCATCATCAAACCGGGAATACCGGTGATTTCCGGGTGCCGGGCGCCGGAATCCGAGCGCGTGATTCGGGCGCACTGCCGCCGCGCTGCGGCGCCGCTGATCGAGATCGACCGCCATTGCCGGATCCGCGTCGTCGGCGAACGGGGTCCCAATGTCACCATCGACCTCAAGACTCCCAAAAACTGTTATCGGCGCCTATCGGTGGCTCTGGCAGGCCTGCACCAGGCAAGAAACACGGCTTTGGCGGTCGCTGGAGTTGAAGCGCTCCAGACGTTTCCCGTCTCTGAGGGCGCCGTCCGGCGTGGGGTAGCGCGCACGCGCTGGCCCGGCAGGCTGGATGAGTATTTTCTCCACCGCCGGACCCTGTTTGAAGGCGCTCACAATGAGGAAGGGGCGCGGGCGCTCCGCGACCATTTGCTCAGATGCGAGGGTTGCGAGATTCACATGGTTTTCGGCGCCCTGCGTGACAAAGACGTTCAAAAGATGGGGGGATTGCTCTTCCCGCTGGCTCGGCGTATCCACTTAACTCCGGTGCCCAACCCGCGCACCGCCGATCCGGAGGCCATAGCAATCCAGCATCCGCGATATCGCGTGCGCATGCGCATCCACAGCAATGCCCGAAAGGCATTGCAGGCCGCCTGGGACAAATGTCCGCGCAACGGCCTGGTGGTTATAACCGGATCCCTCTATCTGGTGGGGGATTTGCTCCCGTTGGTCCGCGAACAGGCCGCTGTTATTCGAGGCTGAGGAGGAATTGGCCGGTGTTGACGGCCGTGCCGGCAGTCACGCCGATTTCCCGGACGATGCCGCTCTTGGGTGCACGGATTTCGTTCTGCATTTTCATGGCTTCCAGCACGAGCAGGCCCTGATCGAATTCAACAGAATCCCCTATTTTAACCAGGACGCGCACAACCTTCCCCGGCATATCCGCTTTGAGTTGCTGTAATCCGGATTGGCCGAATTCGACGTCCCGCCTTGGGGCCAGGCGACGCGCGTCGGAAATGCGCAGGGTCTGCAGCCCTTCGCGCCCCACCACGGTGCAGATGTCATCGGAAAGCTCGATGATAAAATCGCAGACGCGCCCGCCGACAATCAGGGAGTAGTGCCCATCCGCAAGTCGCACCCAATCGCAGAGGACTTCCTCTCCATTAAACATCACCCTCCGAGCGCCGGCGGCAGTGGTGACTTCCACGGTGACGCGATGATCCTTGCAGTCTATGTCGAGAATCACGAATCCCTCTGAGAGGCGGGCACGCGTATGCCCGGGAATACGTACATTTTTTATATGCTAATAGCGCCAGCTCTGGCGCAATCTTGTGTTCCCTGCCCGGCTCGACATCTTCCACGCGCTTTCGAGCCTCCGCGCTGCCTGCGGCTTCCCGTTCACGCCAGGTTCGGCGTAAGCGAGCGCCGCCGCCAGCGAGGCCGTATCGACACAGGCGTCGACCGGGCTGACCTTGGATCGGCGCTGCAGGAATTCTTCAATGAAGTTCGTCGACAGCCGGCCGGCGATAAAATCCGGATCGGCGAGCACACCGTTGAAAAATGACAGATTGGTGTGAATACCCAGGATACGGTATTCAGCGATGGCCCTCCTCATGCGGGCAATGGCCTGCGCGCGATCCGTCCCATAAGTTACCAGCTTCGCCAGGAGTGGATCGTAATGAATCGGCACCTCCCATCCACGATAGACTCCGGAGTCAACCCTGACTCCCGGACCCTGGGGCTCGACCAAATCGCGAATCACACCGGGGGACGGAAAGAAATTGCGCTCAGGATCCTCAGCGTAAATGCGACATTCAAGCGCCCATCCCCGCAATCGGACATCCTCCTGGCGTATGCCGAGCGGCTCGCCTGCTGCGATGCGGAACTGCTGCTCCACGAGATCGAGCCCTGTCACCATTTCCGTAACCGGGTGCTCTACCTGAAGTCTGGTGTTCATCTCGAGAAAGTAAAACTTGCGCTCATCATCCAGCAGAAACTCCACCGTCCCCGCGTTCTCATAATGCGCTGCCCGGATGACCCGCAGCGCTGCCTCGCCCATCTGCCGGCGCAGGTCCTCGTCCAGCACTGGGCTGGGACATTCTTCAATTACTTTCTGATGACGGCGCTGTACGGAGCATTCCCGCTCTCCAAGATAGACGGCGTCCCCATGCCGGTCGGCCAAAACCTGGATTTCCACATGGCGCGGATTGGCGATGTATTTTTCGAGATAGACCGAGGGATCACCGAAGGCATTTTGCGCTTCCGAACCGGCGGCGGCGAAGGCCTCCGGCATGTGCGCTTCCTCCCGCACCATGCGCATCCCTTTGCCGCCGCCCCCTTCCGCAGCCTTGATCATGATCGGGTAGCCGATCTGCCTGGCCTCGATGAGCGCTTCCTCGAGCGACTTCAGTGCCCGATATGTGCCTGGAACGAGCGGAACGCCCGATTTCATGAGGATTTTGCGGGCGCCCGTCTTGTTGCCCATCAGCCTCATGGATTCTGCGGACGGGCCGACCAGGGGAATCCCGGCTTCCGAACATGCCCGCGCAAACCGCGGGTTTTCTGACAGGAAACCGTACCCCGGATGAATGGCTTCGGCACGGCAGCATTTCGCGATCTCGATGATTTTGGAAATCACCAGGTAGCTCTCAGAGGATGGCGCCGGGCCAAGCAGATGGGCTTCGTCCGCAAGCCGGACGTGCCGTGATGCACGATCCGCCTCCGAGTAGACAACCACAGGGGATATGCCCAAATCGCGGCAGGCACGGATGATTCGGACAGCGATCTCCCCGCGATTAGCAATGAGCACCTTCTTAAACATAAGAACTCCGCAAACACAAAAGCTGTGACGAAGGGCGCGAAGACCGCCGGACGGGCCGGTTCGTGTCACTCGCAGCTGCTCTTAGAAGCAAGCCCTTATCCCGCGCTCGGCTGCGTGGAGGCGCATGGATAATCGTTCGGTGGTGCAGCTGTCTGCAGCTTGACCCGAGTTTACAGCCTCAGAGAGGGATGTTCCCATGCTTGCGCGCCGGGTTGGTATCCCTCTTGTTTTCCAGCATGCGCAATCCGGTAATCAGTTTGCGCCGCGTGATGCGAGGCTCGATGACCTCGTCGATATACCCACGCTGGGCGGCAATGTAAGGGGAGGCAAATTTGGTGCGCAGCTCCTCCACCTTGCGGGCGCGGAACTCCGCCGGATCAGGAGCCGCCTTCAGCTCGTTCCGATACAGGATGTTCACAGCGCCTTCCGGCCCCATCACCGCAATCTCGGCCGTGGGATATGCATAGTTCAGATCGGTCCGGATGTGTTTGGAGGCCATCACGCAATAGGCCCCGCCATAGGCCTTGCGCGTGATCACCGTGATTTTCGGCACCGTCGCCTCCGCAAATGCAAACAGCAACTTCGCCCCATGCTTGATGATGCCCCCAAACTCCTGCGATGTTCCCGGCAAAAACCCCGGCACGTCCTCAAAGGTAATCAACGGGATATTGAAAGCATCACAGAAGCGCACGAAACGGGCTCCTTTCACCGATGCGGAGATATCGAGCGTGCCGGCAAGGAATGCCGGCTGATTGGCCACTATCCCGACCGCCTGCCCATCGAGCCGTGCGAAGCCGACGACGATGTTTCTGGCGAAATGCTTGTGTACTTCGAAAAAGTAGCGGTCATCCACAACCGCCTTGATGATATCCCGGATGTCGTATGGCTGGTTGGGGTCCGTCGGCACGACGTGGTTCAGCTTTTCATCCTCGCGGTCCCAAGGGTCGGCGGTCGGACGGCGGGGCGGATCTTCCATGTTATTCAAAGGCAGAAAGCTCAGCAGTTCGCGGATGGTGGCCAGGCACTCCCGGTCGTCCGCCACGGCGAAATGGGCCACGCCGCTGGTGCTGTTGTGAGTCATGGCGCCGCCGAGTTCATCCATGGTCACCTCTTCGTGAGTCACAGTCTTGATCACGTCCGGCCCGGTGACGAACATGTAGCTGGTGTCTTTGACCATCAGGATGAAATCGGTGATTGCCGGCGAGTAAACGGCACCTCCGGCACAGGGCCCCATGATGGCGGAGATCTGCGGAATCACGCCGCTGGCCATCGTATTGCGCAGGAATATATCCGCATAGCCGGCCAGGCTCATCACCCCTTCCTGAATCCGGGCGCCGCCGGAATCGTTAAGCCCGATCACCGGGGCCCCCATTTTCATTGCCAGATCCATGACCTTGCAGATCTTCTCGGCATAAACTTCACTGAGGCTGCCGCCGAAGACCGTAAAATCCTGCGCAAAAACGTAGACCGGGCGACCGTCGATGCGGCCGTAGCCGGTGACCACTCCGTCACCCAGGATCTTCTGCTGCTCCATGCCGAAATCGATGCAGCGGTGTTCGACGAACTTATCCAACTCTTCGAAACTGCCTTCATCCAACAGCAAATTGATCCGTTCCCTGGCCGTCAACTTGCCCGCGTCATGTTGCCGCTTGATCCGTTCCGGACCTCCGGCGTCTTCCGCCCGGCGATTCAGCGCCGCCAACTCTTTCAGCTTCTCAGAAATATCCATAGTCTCTTGAGTGACCGTTGAAGGAATGATCAAGACAGAGCGCGTTCATGATGTTCCTTGATGAACCCGCTCCCTTTTCCACCTCAGCAAATTATACCAGATTTGTTATCCCTCGAGTCCAGCCTCACAGAGTCACCGATTCTTACTGCAAAATCCCGGCGGCCACCATCCAAAATCTGCAATCCAAACTCCGCAATCACCTGACCGGATTCCGCAGCGTGCCGATGCCTTCGACCTCGACTTCCACCATGTCCCCCGATGCCAGCGGTCCAATACCGGCAGGAGTGCCTGTGGCAATCAGATCCCCGGGCAGCAAGGTCATGATACCGGCCAGGAAGCGGATCAGATGTCGCACCGGGAAAATCATCTCGCTGGTCGGGGCATGCTGGCGGGTTTCCCCGTTGACTCGGCCGATAACCATTACGTTATCAGGATCAAGTTGCGTTTCGATCCACGGTCCAAATGGGCAGAAGGTGTCAAAACTCTTGCCTCGTGTGAACTGCACATCTTTCTTTTGCAGATCGCGCGCGGTCACATCATTCACGCATACATAGCCGAGAACGTAGCTCAGCGGATCTTCATTTGCCGGGATGTGGTGCGCGGCTCTGCCGATCACGACACCCAACTCCGCTTCGTGATCCACGCGCTGCGACGCAGCAGGAATGACGATCGCATCGCCGGGTGAGATCACTGTGCTCGGAGCCTTGAGAAAGATCAGGGGCTCTTCTTCCGGCGCGACGTTGCCCATTTCACGGGCGTGCGCTGCATAGTTGCGTCCGATGCCGATGATCTTGCTCGGCAGCACCGGCACCAGCAGGCGCACGGCATCGAGTGACACTGTCTCGCCTGCAGGTTCCATGTTTCCCAGCAGGTCGCCCCGGCATACGATAACAGCATTATCTTCAATACGGCCGCAGCCGGCTTTACCCTGATAGCTAAAACGACATAGTCTCAATGAACCTCCACAATCGCAGTCACTGCCGGCCCCTCATTGTTATGAGTGTCCACAGCAGCAACGCCGTATTGATACTTTTTCCCGGGGCGGGCCTTGTCATCACGGAAACTGAGAGTGGTCACCAGTTGCTCCTGAAGGAGAATGCGTTCGGTGCTACCCTCTTCCGTACGATACACACGGTAGCCGGCGACATCGTTGTCATCCGGGGCGCTCCACAACAGCATGACGAAACCTCTCTCCACTACATAAGCCAGATTTTTCGGCATTCCGGGAGGATAAACATCTGCCGTAGCAACCTCGATTGAGGTTGAGGGAAGGCTTTCTGCATAAGGATCTTCCCTGCTTCCGACGACAGTCACCTCATAGTAATAGCGCTTGTCGAAAGCGAAACTGCGGTCGATGAACTCCGCTTGCGGTAGCGGCTCGGCGTTTAGAGGACTTGTGGGAAAGGCCTTGGGGTCCTCTGATCGATAGACGTTGTATCCTGCAATTCGCGCCGGCGTCGACCCATCCATGTTCTTTGCGGGCGGCGTCCAAGTCAACCGGATGCTGTCTCGAGACAAAATCCTGGAAATCTCCTGGGGAGCAATCGGAATTGCCACAGGAGTCACATAAACCTGATTGCTCAGTCCGGCGGTCTGATTTTTGCGGTTGATGAATCGAACCGCATAACGAAATCCCTGAGCATAAAACTTGTCCGGCTCGGACGCTGCGGAATCCCAGAAACTCAATCTGCCGTCTTTGAGGTAGTGCCCGAGGCCCTCCGCCCGGACGAGTTGAATGCGCTCGGCTTGGGCAATGAACGCGGCTTGCGGCAGCGCACTGCTAATTCCACGGTCCTCGGCCAGGCGAAAAATCTCGACCTCGCCGAGAACCGGCGCGCGCGAACCATTGGTGTTCTCCTCCGGCATCGAGACAGAAAGTAGGATTTTATCGGCGTACTGGCGCACTTTGAGGTCACTGGCCGGCTTGGGCACGAGCACCTGCGGCGGCTGGGGCTCGCTGATCTTGGCGCACCCGTCCAGAATGAGGACGCTTAAACCCAGCATGCTTAAAAGGGCGAGGAATCGGCTGGCGACCATCACAAGATATACCGGCTGGTGTCCTTGTCTGCCACAATGGCACTGAGTTTGCGGCGCACATAGTCCGCATCGATCCGGACAACTTTCTTGGCCAGATCACTCCCTTTGAACAGGGTATCTTCCAGGAGTGCCTCCATGATCGTGTGCAGTCGGCGCGCGCCGATGTTTTCGGAATTGTTGTTGACGATACACGCCATCAGGGCGATTTCACGGATCGCGTCCTCATCAAAACGCAGCTTTACCCCTTCGGTCTTCAGCAGTGCGACGTACTGTTTGATCAGAGCGTTCTTGGGCTCGGTGAGAATGCGGACAAAATCGTCCTCGGTCAGAGCCTTCATCTCCACCCGGATGGGAAATCGTCCCTGAATCTCTGGGATCAGGTCGGAGGGTTTAGACACATGGAACGCGCCCGCCGCAATAAAGAGTATGTGATCGGTGCGCACCATCCCGTATCGTGTGTTAACGCTTGTGCCCTCCACAATGGGAAGGATATCGCGCTGCACGCCCTCACGGCTCACATCCGGGCCGTGGCCAGTCTCGCGTCCGGCGATCTTGTCGATCTCATCAAGGAAAATAATGCCGCTTTCCTCTACCCGGCCGAGGGCCATCCGGGCTACTTGCTCCAGGTCGACCAACTTCTGCTCTTCTTCCTGCTCGAGGTAATCCAGGGCCTCGTCCACCCGCATCCGGCGTTTCTTGGACTTGCCTTCCATCATGCCGGCGAGCATGTCCTTCATGTTGAATTGGATCTCCTCCATGCTTGCGCCTTCGAAGACCTGAAACGCCATGGGGCTCATGGAGTGCTCTCGCACCTCAACCTCGACGACATGCTGGTCCAGCTTTCCAGCGCGTAGCTGCTTGCGCAGCTTCTCGCGCGAGCGTTCAACCAGGTCGAGATCCTTGCTCGCATTGCCGGAGCCGCTCTCTCCAGAGACGGGCTGGGTGCCGGAAAGCAGAATGTCCAGGACTCTTTCTTCGGCGTTCCGCTCCGCTGTGTCCGCGACTTCCGTAAGGCGCTCCAGCCTGACCATGTCCACCGCCATCTCCACCAGGTCGCGGATCATGGACTCCACATCCCGGCCTACATAGCCGACCTCCGTGTACTTGGTCGCTTCGATTTTTAAAAAGGGGGAGTTGGCGAGCCGTGCGAGCCTCCGGGCAATTTCAGTTTTCCCCACGCCGGTCGGGCCGATCATGATGATGTTCTTAGGAGCAACCTCCTCCGCCATTTCGGGGTCCAGTTTCTGACGTCGGAGACGGTTACGCAGGGCAATCGCCACGGCCTTCTTGGCCTCATGCTGCCCGACGACGTAGCGATCGAGTTCAGTGACGATCTCGCGCGGCGACATTTCGTCGAGCCCGCGGACGGGAGATGTCTGACGTTTTCTCACTTGCAGAAGATTCCTTTCGCGCACCCGGGCGGCTGAATTCCGGCGGCAACTTATGAGTGAGGATCAAGGGCGGTTTTCATTTGCGCCGCCGGCCGCCGCGTGCCGGTTTCAGTTCCTCGACGATGATTTCTCCATTGGTGTAAATGCATATCTCGCTCGCGATTTTCAGTGACTCGAGAGCGATCTCCCGGGCAGACAGCTGGGTGTGGCGCAGCAAGGCCCTGGCAGCAGAAAGCGCGTAGCTCCCTCCAGAGCCGACAGCCAGCATGCCGTCATCCGGTTCGATGACGTCGCCGGTTCCGCTGAGCAGGTAGGTGGCCTTGCCGTCCGTGGCGATCAGGAAAGCCTCGAGGTGGCGCAGAGCCCTGTCCATGCGCCATTCCTGGGCCAGTTCCACGGCGGCGCGGTTGAGGTTGCCGTTAAACTGCTCGAGCTTTGCTTCGAGCCTCGCGAAGAGCGCAAACGAATCCGCCGTCGCCCCGGCGAATCCCACAAGAATGCGATCATTGTACAGGCGCCGGATTTTCTTGGCGCTCGCCTTAATCACCGTATCCCCGAGAGTAACCTGGCCATCGCCCGCAATCGCGGTTTCATCCCCGCGTTTGACGAGCAAAATGGTAGTACCGTGAAATGCGAGTTCGGCCTGATTCATGAGGGGCAGTATAGTCATCGCTCGGAAGCAGTGTCAAGAAAGCTCCGTCGGCGATAAATATCGCAGGAGGGCTCTTTCCCGCCTGTAACAGCAATTGTCGCGCCCTACCATCGATTTTGTGATTAAATCAATGCCTGATAATCGGGAGCGGCCACATGACAAAACGTCTGTATTATGAGGATTCTTACGCGACGGAGTTTGACGCCGTCGTGCTCGAGCAACTCACCGTAAATGGCAAGCCGGCCGTGGCGCTCGATCGCACCGCTTTTTATCCCACGTCCGGAGGGCAACCCTGCGATATCGGCTATCTGGGTGGCGTGAGAGTGGAGAGCGTCGAAGAGGACGCGTCCGGAAGAATCCTCCACATCCTCGACTCGCGGCCTGTATCAGAACAGGTACACGGAACCATCGATTGGGGGCGGCGTTTCGATCACATGCAGCAGCATACCGGCCAGCACATCCTTTCACAGGCCTTCCTCAGCGGTGCGCGAGCGGCCACCCTGTCATTTCATCTGGGGCAAGAGACGTCGACCATCGATGTCGACCTTGCTCAGCCGGAACCCGCGGTTCTGACCGCAGCTGAAGACCTTGCCGTGCGTGTGGTTTTCGAGGATCGGCCGGTTCACATCCTAAACGTAACGAAAGAAGAAATGAGCGCTCTGGGAGTGCGCAAAGAATCCCAGCGCGAGGGAACGATCCGGATCATCGACATCGACAGGTTCGATCGCTCGCCGTGCGGGGGAACTCACGTGCGCCGATGCGGGGAGATCGGCCTGATTCTCATCCTGGGCGGCGAACGCTACAAGGGAGGCACGAGGGTGGAGTTTGTGTGCGGCGCAAGGGTCCTCAGAGCTTTCCGGAAGGACCATGAGGCGCTGAAGGAAATGGGACGCCTCGTCTCGGCGCATCCCCATGAATTGCCGCGCCTGACCGAAAAGATTCTGCTGGAGCGAACGGCTCTGCTGCGCGAGAAGAAGCAGCTCGAAGATCAGATCCTTGAAATGGAAGCGCAAGAGTTGATCCATGGTGCCGATAAGACGGGTGGCAGTGCAACCATCTGTCGGAGCTACAGCGATCGCAAGATCGAGAGCCTGAAGATGTTAGCACAGAAGGTGGCCTCCTCACCCGGGGCGCTGGCCATTCTATTCGCCGTGCAGGAATCGGTACAGGTGGTCGTGGCCTGCAGCGCCGATGTGCCGGGGGACTGCGGAGCTGGGGTAAAACAGCTGGCAGGCAAGCTTGGCGGCAAAGGCGGAGGGAAGCGCGAATTGGCCCAGGCGGGCGGAATCTCGCCTTCTGCCCTCGAGGAATGGTCGCACGGCCTCGTGGAGTATTTTCGGACGTGCCGGCATGAACAGGACAACCCGCTGCAAAAGACAGACTAAAAAGTTCGGCATCACCAGCCTTGGTCGGGACTCGATATGAACGCCAGAATCATAGAGGGGCAAAGCTGGCGCGAAGTCCCGGCCGATGAGGCCCCGCTGACCTTGGCTGCCGCAGCCTCGCTTGCCGCCTCCATTCACGGATCTCTCATCCTCGGCGACGTATTGCGTGCCTATCATCAGGCTTTGCAGGAGCATTTCGCGCTGGTGCGCCTTAGCCTGGTCCAACACCGCTCGAACGAGTCCACCGCCACACTGTATGCGCTCAACCAGGGCGGCGGAACCCCGCTGATCGGGCCGAAGGTCATTGTGCTTGAGAACTCACGGCTGAGGCAGTGCATCCTCGACCATGAGCCTTGCGTCGTTGAATTCAGCAGCACCGGCGCACAGGATGCCATTGAGCAACGGCACCTGCTGGGTCCGGAAGCGGGCGCGGTCATCTACTCGCCCCTGGTGCTGAGAGATAAATTCAAAGGCGTTTTGATCCTGGCTCTGCAGAAGGAAAGCCGGCTGGACGCGGTGCATATGAGTCTTCTCTCTTACACGACCGCCCATCTTGCGCTGGCAATCGAAAACTCGGATATGCATTACCTGGAGTGCCGGCGCGGACGCCAACTCTCCATGGTCAGCGAAATCGCCAAGCAGGCCGTGAGGGTCGAGGATTTGCAGGACTTTCTGCGCTCGGCGTCCGAGCTGATCCGGACCAGCTTCGATTACTTGCGAACCCAAATCTGGACTGTGCGCGCGGCATCGGACGGTCTGACACTCGCCGCCGAGGTTTGCAGAGCCGGTGCTGGCGCAGGAATGAATCTGCCTGCAATGGTCGAGGACTGCGCACGACAAAACAGCAGCCTGTGCAATAACAGCATCCAGGCCTCTGCCGACATTGAATCAGGTTCCAGGCTCGCCGTGCCCATCCGTCTGCGCGGGAAACTGCTGGGGATTCTCTTTCTGGAGAGCGACCGCCTGGATGCTTTTCCGGCCGACGATCTCGACACCATGGAGGGGATCGCGTCCCTGATCGCTTCAGCCTTCGACAACCTGGGCGCGCTCGAATACGCGCAGAAATCCAACGAGTACATGCAGGCCATTCTCGAATCCGCAAAGCATGTGGCCGTTCTCTCGACCGACACCTCGGGCTATGTCATCACCAGCAGTGTTGCCTCGGAAACGATTTTCCGGCTGTCCCAGAAAGATATTGCCGGCACGGACATTCACAAGCTCTTCACAGACACTCGTTTCCGCCGCGAGCTTTCGGCATACATCGCTAATCCCATGATCGCAAACCTCGAGCGTGTCAAGCTCGCACAACAAAGAGACAAGGCAAACTCTTATCTGGATGTTTCTTTCCAGCGCGTCTACAACTCAGCGAAACGCCAGGTGGGATTCCTGTGCATCGTGCAGGATGTGACCGAGAATGTGCTGCTGGAACGCCAGCTCGAAGCGCTTTCCATTACGGACGAGTTGACCGGCCTCTACAATCGCCGGCAGTTCTTCTCGGCGATCGCGAGCGAGATGGAGCGCTGCCATCGGTTTCAGCGCAGCATTTCTCTTTGTTTCGTCGACTTTGACGGGTTCAAAAAGTACAACGACACCCATGGCCACCTGAAAGGAGACCAGGCGTTGAAGGAGGCAGCTGAGCTGATTCTCAGCCAGGTACGGTTGAGGGTGGACACCTGCTACCGTTATGGTGGCGATGAATTCACGATCATCATGCCCGAAACCACCTTGAACAATGCCCGGATGGCCGCCGAGCGCATCAGAGAACGGTTGAGCCTGCATTTCCAGCGCGAGATCACGCTTAGCATCGGCATCGCCTCATCCAGAGAATCAATGGCCGTGGAAGATTTGATTGAGAACGCGGATCGGGCCATGTACACCGCAAAATCGCTGGGGGGAGACAGGACGGTGCTTGGTGAAGATTGACGATTGATGAATTGGGGTGGAGCGACAATCGTCAGTTGTGGCGGCGGGATGCGGGCGCGCGCGCACCCAGAACTTCCAGCTTCAGAGTCTGCCAGTCGTCTCTGAAATCCGGGGACCCGAGGTTGATGCGATTTACCTTGAGAACAAGGTTTTCGAAAACCAGGCTCGTGAGCGGAGCCAGTTTGAAATCTTCGTCTCCCAGCCGAATTGTCACCCCGTACAGTTCTTTGGCGTCGCCGAAATCACCCTGAATCCGGACACCAAAAGCAGAACGCGGCCGCATCGTCACCGCCGGCGCGCTGATCGGCTCCTTGGGATTCCCTGTATCCACGAGAAAAAATCCGGCGACTACGGTGCGATTCTCCAACCGGACCCGGATCTGCTTGCCCGGAAGAGATCTGGCTGTGTCCGTCATCGACACAAAATTCAGTATGGGAATGCCGGGAGACACCACTTCTACTGTGAAAATGTAATCACGATCCACGAAGGCAAAGTAGGCGCTTTTTTCCAGATCCGCCGTCGCCCCGCTTTGCGCTGGCGCGACAGAGCCTGACAGCGGCACGAGGCTCAATACGGCCCAGCCTATCATTGCACGGAGCTGCATACACTCCTTTCCGGCGGCCACCCCTTAATGCTCATCTCCAAAATCGCATGCAAAAGGTGATAGCATCCATCGACTTCTATTGGATAGCATAATCGTTTGCTGACGGGAAGGCGAGGAAACAAATGACGGATATCACGCCGGTGATTCTCGCCGCGGGCGATTCCTCGCGGATGGGTTTCCCCAAGGCGTTGCTCCCTCTAGGGTCGGCCACATTTCTGGGGCACATCCTCGACACCCTGGATACGCTCGAACTCCCAGCCGCTTGTGTGATCCTGGGAAGTCACGAATCCACAATCCGGCCGCACCTGAGTTCAAGGCGCGTGCGCATACTCGTGAATCCCAATCCGGAACGCGGTCAGTTTTCCTCTATGCGTCTGGCGCTGGAGAATCTCGCTCCTGATTGCACGGGCTGCCTGCTCTGGCCTGTGGACCAGCCGCTGATTTCGGCCGCCCTGGTGCGCAGCCTGATTCATCTTTTTCTGAACTCCACAGCCTCGCTGGCAATGCCGGATTGCACGGGGAAAGGGGGCCATCCGGCCATTTTTGGCAGGGGCCTGATTGCTGAGCTGGTGGCCGCGCCTCCTGACGCCAATCCCAAGCTCATCGTTGCCAGGCACAAGATTGGCACCGTGTGGCTGCCTACGGAGGAAAGGAGTACCGTGGAGGACATCGACACGCCGGAGGACTACTACAGGCTCACGGGAGAAACTCTGGCTTCAGCGCTGGAGCGACGCGCGCACGGAAAATGACGAATTCCCCGCTTGGGTTGATTCGTCCTTCCTCAGGCTTTCTCAGGCTTCGGAGCCAACTCCTCTTTTTCGTGAACCCAGCGGAACAGCAGCGGCATGCGAAGCCACGGCAGATCCATCCGCTTCAAGGCTTGGACCAGGGAACCCAGCCCCGTGTAGAAATAGCCGAACTGGAACAGGCACAGGAACGGCATAACCCCGTAAATTCCCAAGCTCCAGGCGTAGTAGTTGACGTAAGTGAAATAGTGAGCGTGTTGCCCGTGCAGCACCCGCCGAGTGATTTTGTCGCTCAGCTGCTCGGCTTCGATTTTTTCCCACGACGTAAGTTCCATTGCATCCTCCACTCGGGCGGGAATAGTCTTGTGCGCGGCGTCGCCCTGCGGCATCTCCCCCGCCTCAATCCAAAGGTGCGCGCGTTTGGCTTGTGGAGTCTCCTTCCCTGCCCTTTTGGCATCAAAGGAGGTAAATCACACAAAGGAGTCTCCTCGAAGCCTCAAGTCAATCTCGGCATGTGCCGGAAGTTCACAACGGCAAATCTTACACCTGATTGATGCCGGATGAATGGGGTTCTCGAACGCCCTTACTGTACGAAGCGCTATGCGCCAGCCCGGATGGATGGCGGATCATCCTGGTTATCTGCGCCTTGCCGATCGTGCTGCTCCTCTGGTGGCGACGCGGGATCTCGGATAGCCCCGCTGGTTGATTCAGCAGGGCCGCTCATCAGAGGCAGAACAGGTCGTCAGCAAGATGGAAGCGGAAGTGGCGCGGCGGGTAACTGGATCACTGCCCGCTCTGGATGGCGTGGTAATGCCGGCAATTCTGGCACACCAAGGCTGCAGCCGCTGTCGAGTTCACATCGCCATAGACGAGCAGCAGGTCAGGCTTGCCTTTGAGAATGATGGGCTCCAGGCGCTGCATGATTTCGGCGGCCTGTTGAGCATGGCTCGCCGATCCCACGCCCAGGTTGTGGTCCGCCTCCGGAATCCGGAATTGCTGGAAGAAGACGTCGGACATGGAGACATCGTAATGCTGCTCGGTGTGGACGATGGTCTGGTGTGCCTTGTTGTGGGCGGCCAACGCCGCCCTGACGGGAGCCAATTTCATGAAATTAGGCCTTGCCCCTACCACGTGAAGAATCTGCATACGATCCATAACCTCCAGCTTCCGCTTGATCGAGAGGACCGTTCTTAAGAACCGATTTTTCACCGGCTACGATACCCAGATCGGCTCTGCCGAGCATCCTGCGGTACAACTCGAGGGTCTGTTTTACGATGATCTCCTGCGAAAACTCTCTCTCGACAATCTTTCGGCCGGCATCGCCGAAGCGGCTTCGCAAATCGGACGAAGCCAGAAGCTCATGAAGAGCCTGAACCAGAGCTTCGATATCTCCCGGAGGAACGAGCAGGCCATTTACTTTGTGCCGGACGATCTCGCGGCAGCCGGGGACATCGGTGGCGATGACAGGCCGACCGGAAGCGGCGGCTTCGAGCAGGGCTTTCGGCAGGCCTTCCCGATAAAGGCTGGGAAGCGCCACGATATGCGCGCCGGCCAGAATTTCCGGCATGTCCGTCCTCTCTCCCCACCACTCGATCACTCCTTCCGCCTGCCATTGACAGATCTGATCCGATGTCACCGATGTCGGATTGGCAGGATCGACCGTGCCGACCAGAACAAACCTGGCTCCGGGATGGGCGGCGCGAAGCCTGCGGGCTGCCTCCACGAAAACCCCCACCCCTTTGTCCCAGAGCATCCTGCCTGCAAAAACGACACTCGGATCCCCTTCCACCTGTGGTGTGGTACGGAATCGCGCGCAATCCACGCCCGATCCCCTCACCAGAGTGGTCTGATCTTGACGCACCAAACCCAGATGGACAAAGTCGTCCCTGTCATGAGGGTTTTGAAACACTGTGAGTGTGTGGGAAGATCGAAGCGCCAGTCGATACAGGGTCATGGTCAGGGGGCGCAACACGTGGGTGTGCGGTCCTTCGGAGAGAGGGTAACCGAATCCGCTGATGGTGTTGATCACCGGCCAGATTCCCCGCATGCGCGCGGCCAGCGACCCATAAATAACCGGCTTGATCGTTGAATGGTGGAGCAGGTCCGGCTTTACCTCCCGATAGATCTTCACAAGAGACCAGAGCGTGCGCAGCTCGGCGATCAGGTTCGTCCCGGAGCGGGACAGAGGGATCGGCAGGAAACGGAAGCCTTCGCCACGGATCTGCTCACCACGTCCTGTATCTGCCGAGGCTATCAGCACTTCCGCACCTTCATCCCGGACAGCTCTGGCGATCGGCAGACGATGAGACAGAAAAAACCAGTCGACATTAATGACATAAAGTATCCGTGGTCGGCTCCCCATAGGCTCCCGCTTGTCCTTTTCACGATTTTGCTTTACGACGGAATAATATGATATCGGAATGGACCGGCAACGCTAATAAAAATGTGCTTTTGTTTTTTCGGATAAGGGTTGCCGCTGCTAGTGGAGTCAGAGGCTTGTGTCAGGTATTGAAATCCGACCGTGAGGGTAATTTCTTGTCAGGATGCCGGTAAGGTAGTCTAGATACTGACCAATGTTGTGGTGGCGGAGAACCCTCTGACGCGCGGCCAGCCCCATGGCCTCGCGGACGTCCGGACGGCTGATAAGACTGAGAACGGCATCAGCGATTGGCTCGGGCTGAAGAGGTACCAGAATGCCAACATCCGGTGTGACGACTCGGCCGGTATAACCAACGTCGCTGGCCACGATCGCACATCCGGATGCCAGGCCTTCGAGCAGGCTCTGGTTTGTGGCGTTGTCGTATTCTTCGAGACAAACATGGATTTGGCTTTCGTTAACAATCGGTGACGGGTCGGGTAGATAAGCGACTTCCACACATCCGTTCAATCCCGACCGGTTGGCAAGATGAACGAGGTGCTTCAGCAGCGGACCTTGCCCCAAGACATAAAACCGGAAATGGTTCGCCTGGCGACGGATGAGATCGATGGCTTGCAGCATCAAATCAGGATGTTTGAAAGCGAAGGCTCGACCGGTGAAAGTGACTATGTCCCCCTTGGACTCGGGATGAAAGCGGATGTGATCGACGCAATTCCAGGCAGGATAACTGATTTTTTCTTCGGGGATACCCAGGCCGGCCAGGCCTTTAGCTATACGCTCGTAGAGGGCATCAATGTGCTGGTAATTCCGCAATGATGCCGCCAGAAGCCGGCTGCTGAATGAATGACGGTCATAATACTTGGGGAGGTGTGACACCAGCGAGGCGACTTGTGTCGCGGCAGGGATGGGCCACAAGCCCAGGACAGGCACCATCTCGAGCAGGACTTGTACTATCGAAATGTTCATGGAGCCGCAAACGCGTGCGATCTCGCGTCGATAAATCAGCAACGTTGCCATCCTTCCCAGATTCGTCAGGAAGCCGGATTGTGCACCGCGCTTTCGATCAATCCATGAACGCTGCTCCAGGATGTAGACATCCGGCGGCTCCAAGCGAAAGCCGGCCGAAGTCAGCACGTTGTGCAGGCCGCGATTCACGATCAGCAGGTAACGTCCCGGATGCCGACGGGCCAAATGCTCGAAGACGCATGCCATGCGCCTCTCCGTCCCGCTTGCGCCAATGCCGATCAGGATGGTGGCAATCCTGGGGTGCTCCGAGGCGATCTTCCTCATCGGTCCACCCCCATAGGGGTCGCATCCAGGGAATCGACGACCATGGTTGAAAGGGCTGCCTGCCAATCTCAATGACTCTCCTCTCTGGCCCGAAGGCGTTTTTTTATCGCTAAGGTGTCGCAAGAGCAAGAGAATTTCCCACCTAATGATTTTTATCGGGAGTACAAGGAGAAATCGGGGAGGCAAGGAAGGAAATCCGGGGAGGAGTCCAGGCAGGCAGCGAAATGCCGGGTCGAAATGGGCTTCTGAGCGGCAGAAGGCCCGGCAATTCGCTGCCTGCTCCAGCCCTGCGCTGGCCGCGACATTTTAGCCAAGGTCTGGCGAAAACGCTTGAGACTTCAGACTTTTGGCAGGGGCTGATTGCTGAGCGCTGGCCTCCCCTCCTGACGCCAATCCCAAGCTCATCGTCGCCAGGCACAAGATCGGCACCGTATGGCTGCCCCCGGAGGAAAGGAGTACCGTGGAGGACATTGACACGCCAGAGGACTACTACAGGCTCGCGGGAGAAATTCTGGCCTCAGCGCTGTAACGACGCGCGCACGGAAAATGACGAATTCCCCGCTTGGGTTGATTCGTCGTTCATCAGGATTTTTCAGGCTTCGGAGCCAACTCCTCTTTTTCGGGAACCCAGCGGAACGGCAGCGGCATGCGCAGCCACGGCAGATCCATCCACTTCAAGGTTTGGACCAGGAACCCAGCCCAGTGTATAAATAGCCGAACTGGAACAGGCACAGGAACGGCGTAATCCCGTAAATTCCCAAGCTCCAGGCGTAGTAGTTGACGTAGGCCGCGGCCGGCAAAGAAGTCAGGGACAGGCTACGCTTTCACTAATTCTTGGGGCGGGCGAGAGGCTCTCCCACCTCGAGGTCGCCGTTACAGCGTACTCCCCGTCGGTGCGAAACGAACCGGATTCTCTCAGGATAATTGGGGAAAGCGTAGCCTGGAAGCTGTGAAAAAATCAAAAAGTCACCAATTTTGTGCCTGTAAGTCGTTGAAGGCATTAGGAGTCAATAATAGGAAATTTGATTTTTTCACAGCTTCCTGTCCCCCTTTTCTGCCGCCGATACAGCAGCTTGTGAGCAACTTTCGGGTGGGGCCCAAAAGAACCCGAAGTCAGCAGCGACTCGCGCAGCCTTTCGAATTCATTCCAGTCGGCAACAGCCAGGGCAAGGTCGACATCCTCAGTCGCACGTGCCGCCCGTATTCCATGAGCATGGTAAAGCAGCAGGTCTCGCGCCGTCGCCCCGACATGGAGAACCCCCACATGCGGAGCCACCGCACGCAAATCTGCGATCAGTTCCGCCAGGAAGTTCAGCTCTTGCTTATCGGCCAAGTCGAGCGAGGATGCCTTCATAGAGTCGTTTCGCCGTCTCGAGGCAGCGTGCGTCGCCAATGGCGAGCAGGTCAGCATATACCAGCAGAGTTGGCGCCAGTGCCGGATCGTCGTTGTCAAAGTGCCAGAAGCGACGCAGGATTTCCACTTCTCCACGCGGATCTGTTCTCAGACAATGATCGAGCAGGAAGCGCGGTTCAGCCTCTGTGCCGAAGAAGGTAAGGGTTCCGGGACGCAGGTGGCGGGTTAAGCGCGCAGCCGCCCCTTCGCCGCCCATCGTCAGTCCATATTTGAGTGGATCGACCGTTTCCCACCAGTCCAGTTTTTCGGCTTTGAAACGACCGAGGACCAGCTTCGGCCGCAGCGTGCGGGCGTAGGCTTCGACCCATTGTTGCAGCAGGCGCTCAGGTTGCAGGAGGCGACGCTTTCGACCCACTTCAGCCACGAAGCCCAGCTTTGGAAGCTCCGCCATCACCCAGCCCACCGTGCCGTGTGCAACCCCGGCCAGCTTGGCGATTTCTCGATAGGGATGATCGACCTGTTCATGGTGACACAGCAACGCAAAGATCACCCGCAATCCGCTTGCCTGGAAAGCCCGCCCCATCGGCTGTAGAGCGGCTCGCTCCGTCGGACGCTGTCCTTTAACCCACACGAGCAGAGGCGGTCGGTCAAGGTAGGCATTGCCTGCGGCGTCTATAAAAGCTACACGGCGCGCGCGCAATGCATCGGCAAGCGGCGGTGTAACATAATCCGTTACCAGGAGCGCCTGTTCACCAAAACGCGCAAGCTGCTGCAAAACTGCTCCCAGGAGTGCCGGGCGAAGCCCGCGTTTCACCTCCGCAGCATATAGGATCTCCTGATCTCCGTGTCGCACCCGGATTAAGGCGTCTGCCTGCGCGCGACCGAGTTTGGGCTGCCGCCGCTCGACCTCTGCGTCGATCCCGAGCGCGCGCAAGGCAGTCAACGCCGTGTCGATGACGGTCCTCTCGGTCTGTATGTGGTCTCTGTTCATATCTTTATATTGTCCACGATTCATGGTCAGATGTAAATAGTGGACACAAAAGCGCACCAAGGCAGAATTGGAGCCAGGCAGCCCGCTCGATCTTGACCGATTTTGGTACAGTTATCGCAACACCTGCACGAACGCCCTGATGCTTAATGACACTGTTTCAATCGAGCTTGTCCACCGCATCTGTCCACCACATGAGATATGTCCATGATTCATGGATGAATCAATTTATTGGACAAACCCAGGTAGCCGCTGCAGATCTGAGCAAGATCTCTGGATCCTGTCATGCCAGCCTCTCGCGTCGATTTCTTACGCTCAGAAAAGGAAGGCGAAAATCAAAGCCAAACCTGTATCTGGCCGCGGTTGAACGCATGATCCCTCGCTTCTGCCCCATTTGCACAGGTCCGGCCCCGATCCGTTCACCATTTTCAGAATTGGTGAAAGCGTAGCCTGCCCCTGACTTCCAGGAATTCCAGGAACGATGCAGACTGACCGGGCAGGTTTATCGATTTGGAAGCAGAACGATCAGTTTTTCTGCGGCAGCGGCGCTGTTCAGTCTTTCGTCAAAGGAAGAAAAGGCCACAGAAGGAGCACCCTCAGTAGATCTCAGCAGTTTGCATGCTGCAAGATGCACGGCGTCAAAGCCCCGCAGGCCGTATGCTTGAGCCAAATGTCCCGCCTCGATTTCGTCGAAATCGATCGCCGCAAAATGTGGCCACTCGCCGGCGAAGGTCTTCATGAGCAGATCACAGTCCCCTTTTGCCAGATCACCCGTCCTGAAGCGCCGTTTCAGCGCGGAGATCATTTCAGGATAGGCCACGCGACAGGTGGCGATGATCTCCGCCTCCTCTGCCCAGCCCCGGACGAGGTCGGAATGAGGCTCCGTGACATACAGTTTCACCAGGCTGCTGGTATCGAGATACAGGATCAACGGCGATCCTCCAGGATCGTTTTGGCAAGCGGCTTGCCCTTCGCCCTGATCCCCTTTATGCCTCCAGGCTTGCCGCCGGTCCACGCGGTCTTGCCTGATTCCACGAGATGCCTGACTGCGCGCCGCTCCGGGGAGACAGGGATGAGCAGGGCGACCTCTTTGCCGCGGTCCGTCACCACGATTTTTTCCCCGCGGCGCACCTTATCCACATACCCGCTTAATTTTTCCTTCAGTTCTTTGATCCCAACGGATACCATGTCCCCTATGACCCTCCTAATGTAGTCACAATTATAGCATAATAGTGGTTACCGGAAGGCGGCAAGAAAGGCAATGAGTAGTTGGCGCGCCCGTTCCGGATCAATATCCCTCCAAATACGGTGTCAGGCTACTATATCCCCAATTTCACGGGGACTCAGCTATTACCTGGCGTGAAAAAGGGCGATATAGCAGCCTGATACCATGTTTCGAATAATACTCTTGAAGTATGACGTCTCGCGTACTACACTGACGCGGTGATCAAGTCCTTCCGAGACAAGGCGACTGAGGCTCTGTTTCACGATCAGCCGGTAACGCGCTTTCGAGCGATTGAGCGTCCCGCACGGCGAAGACTTCTCTACCTTCACCGGGCGCGGCTTCTTCAGGACTTGCGGATCCCTCCCGGCAATCATCTGGAAGCTCTGAAAGGGGACCGGCGGGGTCAATACAGTATCCGGATCAACGAGCGCTGGCGGATCTGCTTCCGTTGGGAAGATGGCAGCGTCTTCGATGTTCAGATCGTTGACTACCACTAGAGGAATGGAAAATGCGCAGGAAACAACTGGATCCGATTCCACCCGGGGAGATCCTTCTCGAGGAATTCATGAAGCCTCTGCACATCAGCATCAACCGGCTCGCCCGGGATATTGACGTGCCACCCAATCGCATCAGTGCGATTGTCCGCGCAAAAAGGGCCATCACGGCGGACACCGCGCTCCGCCTCGGCAAGTACTTCGGCGTCTCTCCCGAAATCTGGCTGGATCTGCAATCCGAATACGAACTCCGGGTTCTGCGCCGCACGGAGTGGCCCAGGATCGAGCCGCGCATCCGGACGATCGCCGCCTGAAGCCGTAATTTCGGGGACAGGCTACTCAACTCCCGAATTCCTGTGCGCGAATCGATGGCTTGGCGCGATTTGAGTTCGGGAGTTGAGTAGCCTGTCCCCGAAATTACCCCATGGAGGAGTGGAGCCATTCGGTCGGGCGGCCTGAACGACGCATCCTCAAGCTACCGCGAACGCCGCATGGCTTTGCAAAAAGCACCTCCGTTTGCCCAGGGGTTGGTGTCTTTTAGTTGACAAAGCCTCTTAATGGGTGACCCCGGCCTTCGCTTTCACCAATTCTTGGGCAGGCGAGAGGCTCTCCCACCTCGAGGTCACCGTTACAGCGTACTCCCCGTCGGTTCGAAACGAGCCGGACTCTCTCAGGATAATTGGTGGAAGCATAGTCTGTCCCCCCTTTTTTCATTCTCTGCTTCATGCCGGTTTATCCCGGCGCTCGGACGCAAACCTATTTCGCGGCATCACGCTTTCTTTAATCTGGACCGAGGAATCGAAATAGGTTTGCGTCCCCATTTTCACACCGTTTTCAATGTCGTGGCCGTGGGGAAGAAGGCATTCAAACAGCCCAATGCCCTCGGTGAGCACTCAACCTATGTGAGGCTTCACTCGAGGGGGGGAGAGGCAGAGTTCACTTCCGGGATGCAGAACATATTCAAGGACAAAGGGGAAAGGTGCTAACATGGCCCTGCAGGCGGATTGCCTACAGCACTGGCGCGCTGGCGGCAACCGCTGAGGGCCAGCGTTAGCCAGACAAGGACATCCCAAGATGAAGAACCAGTACTTCGGAGACATCAACGACTACCGCAAATACGGCCTCTTGCGCATCCTTCAGTCAAAAGGCAACGGCAGGCTTCTTGTCGCCTGGATGTTGACACCCGACGACGGCAGCCGAGACGGGGGATTCCGCTCCTACCTACAGGATCCCGACACCTGGATACGATACGACCCCCAGCTCTTCACCGGCCTCGCTGGTCTGCTTCGACCGGCATCCATTCCCGAAGTGTCGCTCATCGAAAGGTCTACACTTCTGCCCAGGACGTCCTATTACTCGGCAGTGGTCCCAGACGCGGGCAAGGAACGCGACGCTTGGCGCCAGGGCCTGTTCGGTGCGGCCCACGACGTCGATCTGGTGTTCGTCGATCCGGACAACGGAATCGAGGTCCCCTCGAAGCCCGTCGGTCGCAAGGGCTCTTCGAAGTACGTCACTTGGCAGGAGATCCGAGGCCTCTGGGAGACGGGTTGCTCGATCCTGATCTACCAACATTTCCGGCATGAGCGTCGTGCAGCGTTCGCCGAGCGAATGGCGTCAGAGCTACGTGAACGAACCGGGGCGCGCTTCACCGAAGCGCTCCGCACGCCTCACGTCCTCTATCTGCTGGCTGCTCAAGAACGGGACGGAACACAATTCCGAGACGCGGTTTCGTTGCTGCCACAACGATGGAACGGTCAAATCAAACCTATGCGGCTGGCTAACACACCGCTGCAGCCGCCTGCTGAAAAGTGCGGCGGTTGAGCGACAAACCGTTGGGCGGCCTTCCACACACTGTGCCTTCTTCACTTGACGCTAAACTCGCAAAGGGATCGTGGATCCGTGTCTGCTTAATTCCTTGACCTACTTGCCTGCTACAACCTATAGTAAAAAATACACATCTCTGTTAATGATTGCCCCATGCGAGAGAAAGAACTGCAGGACTACCTATACGAGCACCCCGAGTTGCTCTTCCCTGATGGCCGCGTGCAAGAGAAGGCCCATGAATACGCGGTTCAGGGCCGCAGAATCGACCTCCTGTTTGTCGTCGACGGAGTCCGCTACATCGTGGAGCTAAAGGGAGTCCCGCTTGAGCGCGAACACATCGGCCAGGTCATCGAGTATTACGGCCTCATGAAGAGCTATCTGCAAGAGGCCAACCTGCGAATGATCCTGGTCGCTCCTTCCATCCCTGAGTGGCGAGGGAAATACCTTGAGGAGCTGGGCATACGATGTGTGGAGCTGTCAGAAGTACCAGTTGATCCTGTTTCAGCCAGCCGCGTCACCGACATCTCTCGCAAGAACATGCACCACGAAGCGAAGGAATTGATGCGAGATTCTGCCATCGGACCGGAAGACCGGCTTGAGTGGGACGAAGCAACTGCGCAGGCCACTCCCCGAACGTGCGCCATTGCCCACCGGTTCCTCCAGGATTCCCTGGAGCCGGTACGAACCTACTTCTCAGAATACGAAATCGTCCCGTACCGCATCACTCGCGGCCATTGCCCGGACGTTGACCTTGAGTACGACGAGGTAACCGGCCACGGCAAGCCACGCTACCAGCAAGGCGGCGTTTGGTGGGCATACCGGTTCGGCCGTTCCCAGAAAGCACCACCTAACGATATCCCGAACATATCCGTCGTGACTTCCAGCTGCGGGATCAACGTCACCGTGAACGCGGAGCTTCACCCGTCACAGAAAGTCCTCAAGCGGCGCATTCGCAGCAACCCTGACCGATTCAACAGGATCCTTCGCGAGCTTGGAGGACTTACGCTCCTCCTCTATCTGAAGTACGAGCACCAGCCCCGCTTTTACCATTGGGTTTTGTGTCTCCGGAAACCTCCCGGAGAGTTCAACGCCGAAACGGTGCTCGGGGCTTACGATGACCACGGGAAGCGATTCGAGGAGGAGCGGGATTATTGGATCGGTCGCATCATCCAGGAAAACAGGAACCTTAGCGATAGACAGAGAAGTCATCTCGCGCGGTCGAACCGGTCGCTAAACCTTGCGACACGCTTTTCCTTAGAATTTCTTGAGGGGAACCCGTTGTGGCGGCTGCCCTACGACGGCCAGGTCAAGAAATTGACTGATTCCGTTATTCGGCTGAAGCCGCTGTTGGACTTCTTCATAGAGGATGAGAGGAAGTAGCGGCCGGGTCAGCTCCCAGATACCTAGAGCCTGTCCCGAAAGTCGGAGATCCTGCCCCTACAAGGCGGGGACGGGGTTTCTTCCTCTCCAAGAGTGGCGAAAACCATGAAAAAGGGCAAAAATGATGCGTTATGTTTTTTGATCTGGTAACGCCGCCCGGATTTAGGAAGACGCCTTCGATTTTTGTCTTGCCTGGGGCTTGGGGGTGTTCGGACGCAGCAGATGGAGTTCGCCCCGATCCAGCAATTCCCACTGGACGGCCTCGCCCGCCTCTAGGCCAATAGCGGCCGCCAGCGGCAGGGGGAAATAGACATAAAGACGGGCCTGCTGCTTCTGAGATCGAATCGCCTGCACTTTTAATTCATATTTTGTTTGCATATTGCAAGTTAGTCTATAGACTAGCTCAATGACTGTCAAATTAATTCCGTTTCAGCCTCATCTAAGCCCGGCATTGCCTACCGTTGTGGGCAATGTCGACTACCATATTTTCCGCCAACAACTCGACCGTATCAACCAGTTGCTGGATCAGAGCGACGTAGAAAATCGGTTTGTTCTGTTGAGCACGAACGACTGGCTTACGCAGAAAGCGGACCCTGCCCAGAATATCGATCTCAAACAGCAGCTTCACTTTCAGCAGCACTCGCGCCGTGCACTCCGCTGCAATCTTGCACGCACCCTCTTGGGGGAGAGCTATCGGGGGTTCAGCGCGCGGCTGGCCGACAGCCCCGTGCTGCAGAAGTTTTGTTTGCTCGATACCCTGGGCGTCATTCGGGTGCCGGGCAAGAGCACCGTGCAGCGTTACGCCAACTGGCTGCCGGCCGCATCCATGCGCGAGGTCATCAATCCTTTGCTGCTGCAGGCCGGGATCCAAGGAGATCGCGCCCAGTGGGCGCCGATGGATCTGGCCGAGCCACTGGACCTGGAGAAGGTGTTCATAGACACCACATGCGTGAAGGCCAACATCCATTTCCCGGTGGACTGGGTGCTGCTGAGGGACGCGACGCGCACGCTGATGAAAGCGGTGGCCCTGATTCGGGCGCAGGAGCTCAAACACCGGATGGACGAGCCGGAGCAGTTTGTGCGCGATATGAACCAGCTCAGCATCGGCATGACGATGACGCGGCGCAAGGCAAACGGCAAGAAAGCCCGCAAGAAGGTGTTGCGCAAAATGAAGAGGATGGTGCGTCGGGTGGAGGAGCACGCACAGCGACACCGAGATCTGCTGAGCCAGGAATGGCGGCAGACTGAATGGACTGAAAAAGAAGTCAAGCAAGTGCTGGCGCGGATTGATGGCGTACTGCAACTGCTGCCCCGGGCGCGGAAACAGGCGCACGAACGGATTATCGGCGAGCGGCCGGTAAAGAACGCGGATAAGCTGCTCAGCCTCTATGAGACAGATGTGCGGGTGATTGTGAGGGGCAAGGCCGACGCGGAGGTCGAGTTTGGCAACACGCTGTATCTGGCGGAGAATCGGCAAGGGGTGATTGTGGACTATCATCTGTGGCGGGAAAGCGCCCCCGCGGACAGCAAGATGGTGGCTGAAAGCTTGAAGCGGATGAAGGAAATCACGGGCAAAGATGCTCCGCCGCAGGTTCGGAGTGTGGGGGCGGACCGCGGATTTGACAGCGCCAACACGCGGAACAGTCTGGAAAACGAGGGAATCTACAACGGGATTTGCCCGCGATCGCCGGTGGCGTTGAAGCAGCGGATGCAGGAGGAGAGATTTGTCGACTGCCAGCAACGCCGCTCGCAAACCGAGGCGCGAATAGGAATTTTCAAAAACCAGTTTTTAGGCCGTCCGTTACCGGCAAAAGGATTTGAGCACCGCGAGCTGGCAGTGGCCTGGGGCGTACTGACGCACAACTTATGGGTCATCGCACGAATGCCGCTCAGGGAGGGAGCGGCAACCGAGCCCCAAGTGGCTTAAATCCATGAAGGTCGGGATCGACAAGGGAAACTCACGGAAGAGGTGTCTCCAATGACAGCCATTTTGTCTTGTTGTTCAGCGCAATAATTCGATCGTGAGCCTCGTGACTTGAGACAATAAGATTGTCCTAATAATACGTGCAGGCTAAATTGAAAAATGCGGGTTTCGGGACAGGCTCTACCTAGTCACAGTCCGGCCAGCGGAGCAGGGCCGGGGGTCTGGAAAATTTACCTTTTCCTCCGAGGATCGATAACAAGCGAAAGGGCAAAAGCAAAAGTAAATTTTCCAGACCTGACCGCGGCCTTTCCGGTGTTGACGCCATTATTCTCCGAGAATCATTCGGCGCGCCTGAGACCACGGGATGGTCTTCGCTTTTCCTGCATCGAGATCACGAACGCGCCGGGCAATCTCGTCGGCCCAAGAGGCCTCCGTGTCCTCATCAACGGTTTCGTCCAGACTTTCGAGAAGTGATCCGGCGATGGCAGCGCGGGCCTCAAGTGGCAGCTTAAGTACCTTCTCGAGCAATTTGTTAGTTTCCGTTCTCATGACGGCATTATAGCAAATACTCATTGTCCCTTCTATCTTGGGGGCACAAGGGGATAACGGCTTGGGGGTGGAGGTCGAGTGAGAATGTTGGATTTCGGGGACAGGCGCCATAACCTCGAAATTTCAAGGTGCACACGGCAGGGTTTGTCCGAGATAATTTCGAGGTTATGGCGCCTGTCCCCGAAATCCCTTGCGGCGCAGTTGGTTCACGGTGATAATCGCTGATTTGCAGACCGGGTAATCCATGATCATTTATCACGCTGCCTTTTGTGAAGAAGAGCTCGTTCTCTGGGGGGAGACACCCGAGGATCGCGCCGTTCCCTTTTCCCGGCGCTCCGGCAAACGCGCGTCCAATTCCGGCGTACTGCCCTATCCTTTTGGCGCCGGCATCAAGCAGCTCGAAGCGGGTCTTGCCGGCACGCTTTCCGTTGCGCATGCGCGCCCGTCCCGGCGCAAGCAAGCGCCCGTACGTTATGCCTGGCTGCCCACGGCTGAGACTGGGCCGCTTCCCTCCAGCCCTCTTATCGCGGAGACAGCGGCGGCCGGCGATGTCGTCCTTGCGCCCTGGGCCATCCCGGTGCATATCTTGCGGGGCCGCGAGATCGTCGACCTGCTCGCAGCCTGCGGCGGCAGGCAGATTCTCGCGCCGGGCCTGATTGTGGGCGCCGATCTGGCCTGGTGGTGCCATGCCTTGCGCTTTGCGGGAACCCTCGTCGCGCGTCAGCTCTACCTCCCGGGGGTGAGCGAATCGGGCGGCGGGTATCGCTCCAGCTGGATTCCCATCGTGCAGCCGGAGGACGGGGAGAAAGTGGCCCGTCTCGCGGCGGCCATGCCGGCGGCCGCGCGCGCAGTCAGCACCGATACCGAGGCGCCGCCGCAGACATCCCCTTCTGCGCTGCTGCGTCGGTTCGTCGATCGCATGGTGGATGCCCTGGTCCGCCTGAGCGCACAACCTCCTCATGCCTTGCCCGCACCGACCGCATCCCGTCGCAGCAGGCAGAAGCCGGACTTCGACAGCATCCACGATCAGTGGATTCATGCGCTGCAATCCGAAGACAACACGATGCCCGGCGATGGTGAGGAACTGGGACGCTTTGCCGCCCAGGTGCGCGAATGGCATCTCCCGGTATCGATCTCCGCGTCCTCACCGTTCCGTCTCTGTTTCCGCTTGGAGGAGCCGCAGGAAGAAGTCGATGAGGAAAAGGTCGCCGGGGGCGGCGGCGGTGATAGCTGGCAGGTCCGCTACCTGCTGCAGGCCGTGGACGACCGCAGCCTCCTCGTCGAGGCGCGCGACGCCTGGAAGACGCGCAAGACGGTCGAGGCGGTCTTCCGCGCCCGCGCATTCGAGCCCCGGCAGTTCCTCCTCTCGGCTCTTGGCCAGGCTGCCGGCATTTGCCCGCGCGTCGAACAGAGTCTGAAGAGGCCTGCGCCCCCCGGCTACGAGCTCGACACCGCCGGCGCCCACGAGTTCCTCACCGTGCGCGCCCAGGCTCTGGAGCAGGCGGGCTTCGGAGTCATGCTCCCCGCCTGGTGGACCCGGAAGGGCACGAAACTCCAGATTGCCGCGCGCGCCCATGTGAAGAGCCCCGCCATGCAGGCTGCCGCCGGACTCTCGCTCGATCAGATCGTGCGCTTCGACGCCGATCTGGCGCTCGGCGGTGAGACGATTACCAGCGCCGAACTGGAAGCGCTGGCAAAGCTCAAAGCGCCGCTGGTCAGGCTGCGCGGCCAGTGGGTCGAACTGAATGCCGCCGAAATCAAGGCGGCGCTCGACTTCTGGAAGAAAAAGGCTGCCGGCACGGCATCCGTGCGCCAGATCGTGCAGATGGCGCTCGGCGGCGAGAAGAGCCTGGGTGGGCTGCTCTTTCACGGCGTCTCCGCCGAGGGCTGGGTCGCGGACCTGCTCGCGCGCCTCGAAGGCAAGTCGCAGTTTGAAGAGACGGCGGTTCCAGCCGGATTTCAGGGCGAACTGCGCCCCTACCAGGTGCGCGGCTACTCGTGGCTGGCATTCCTGAAGCAGTGGGGCCTGGGCGCATGCCTGGCTGATGACATGGGCCTCGGCAAGACCATCCAGGCGCTGGCGCTCATCCAGAGAGACTGGGAAGCAGACAGCCGCCAACCCGCGCTCCTGATCTGTCCCACTTCGGTGATCGGCAACTGGCAGAAAGAGGCTGCCCGGTTTTGTCCCGAGCTTCCGGTACTGGTTCACCATGGCAGCGCGCGCATCAAAGGAGAAGCATTTCGAGAATCGGCTGGACGGCACGCGATCGTCGTCTCGAGCTATGCGCTCCTGCACCGTGACCTCGACTCCTTCCAGATCGTTCCCTGGGCCGGCATCATCCTGGACGAGTCGCAGAATATCAAGAATCCGGAGACCCGGCAGGCCCGCGCCGCGCGGGCGCTGTCGGCCGGCTACCGTGTCGCCATGACCGGCACTCCCGTGGAAAACAACGTCGGGGATCTCTGGTCGGTGATGGAGTACCTCAATCCTGGATTTCTCGGATCGCGGGAAGAGTTCCGCAGGAAGTTTTTTGTTCCCATCCAGGCGCTGCGCGATCCGGATGCAGCCGAGCGCCTGAAGCGCCTGACCGCGCCCTTTATCCTGCGCCGGCTCAAGACCGACCGCTCGATCATCGCCGACCTGCCCGAAAAGATGGAGATGAAAGTCTTTTGCATGCTGACCCGCGAGCAGGCATCCCTGTACAAAGCGGTTGCGGCTGAGGCGGAGCAGGCGATGGCATCGGCCGAGGGAATCCAGCGCAAAGGACTGATCCTCGCCACCCTGTCCAAGCTCAAGCAGGTGTGTAACCATCCGGCCCAGTTCCTCGGCGACAACTCCGCCATCGAGGGCCGTTCCGGCAAGCTGGCGCGCCTGTCCGAGATGCTCGAAGAGATCCTGGAAGTCGGCGACCGGGCCCTGGTCTTTTCCCAGTTCTCCGAAATGGGCGAACTGTTGCGGCGGCACCTGCAGGAGGCCTTCGGGCAGGAGGTCTTGTTCCTGCATGGCGCCGTGCCCAAGAAGCGGCGCGACGAAATGGTCGAGCGCTTTCAGGACGCGGCAGGGCCGCGCATCTTCGTGCTCTCCCTGAAGGCCGGCGGGACCGGCCTCAATCTGACCGGCGCCAACCATGTCTTTCATTTCGACCGCTGGTGGAATCCGGCCGTCGAGAATCAGGCCACAGACCGCGCTTTCCGCATCGGCCAGCGCCGCAATGTCCAGGTGCACAAGTTCCTGTGCGCCGGGACGCTCGAAGAAAAGATCGACGAGATGATCGAGAGCAAGAAGGATATCGCCGCGCGAGTGGTCGGCACGGGCGAGGGCTGGTTGACCGAGTTGTCGACCCGCGAACTCAAGGAGTTGTTTGCCCTCAGGAGTGAGGCAATCGGAGATTGAGATGAGCCGTTGGGACCGCTACTGGGATCGGCCGTATTTTCCCCCCTCGCGGCCGCTCGATGCCAAGGGGGGCATCAAATCACAAGCGCGGCGCGGGACATTCGGCGCGAGTTGGTGGGCCAGGCGCTGGATCGCGGTCCTGGAGAGCTTCCAGATCGGCGCGCGGCTGCAGCGCGGGCGGTCCTATGCCCGCAGCGGACAGGCGCTTGCGATCGACATCGAGAAGGGACTCGTGCGCGCCAAGGTCCAGGGCTCCCGGCCCCGGCCCTACGATGTAATCATCAAGATGAAGGCCCTCACCGATGCACAGTGGAAAAAGCTCGAGAAAACCTTGGTGGACAAGCCTCTCTATGCCGCCAGGCTAATGGCCGGGGAGATGCCTCAAGACATCGAGGAGGTGTTCAAACAAGCCGGCGTTCCCCTTTTTCCGGAGACGTCGCGCGATCTGGAAACCGACTGCTCCTGTCCGGACTGGTCGAACCCATGCAAACACATCGCCGCCGTTTATTATCTGCTCGGGGAGGAGTTCGACCGCGATCCCTTCCTGATCTTCAAGCTGCGCGGCCGCACTCGCCAGGAACTCGTCGGCGGCATAAAGGCTCCGACTGCGACGGCCGGAGTGGCACCGGAACCACCATTGCGAGACGAGCCCCTGCCGGCTGATCACGCGGCCTTCTGGCACGGCGCCCCCATCCCGAACGACTTGTATGGCGAGGTGCACATCCCGCAGGTCCACGCCGCCATGCCGAAGCGGCTGGGAAACTTCCCCTTCTGGCGCGGCAAATCGATGCTGATCGACACCCTGGAGCGCGTGTACGCCGCGGCCTCTACCACAGGCATCGAGGCATTCCTACAGGCAGATGCCAAGGAAGTTGGTCAGAAATCGAGCGTTTCTGAGCTGTAGTCATCGATCAGGATTCTGCATCCAGCCGCGGCCGGTATCTGTGATTCAGACAGTAATAGCCAAAAGCAGCCACGAATGACACGAATAGCCACAGCCGCAAAAAAACCTTAGCGCAGAGCGTGCCGATAACCTACGATTTTGCCTCCTACCCAGGGCGGCCACTCTCTCCTTTGGTTCTATTCGTGCCATTCGTGGCAAGGTTCTTTCTCACTGTCTGAATCGCAGGGCCGGTATATGACTACTTGACTGGTCAATCAGGTCACATTAAAATGGTTGCATGAAACAGACGACTGTTGCGGCCAGTGAATTCAAGGCAAAATGCCTCCGCCTCCTCGACCAAGTAGAAGAGGCGGGCGACATCCTGGTTATTACTAAACGAGGACGCCCGGTTGCCAGGGTGGTGCCCGTATCCTCTCCAAAACGCTCTCTGCGGGGCAGTTGGAAGGGCCGGGTCCAAATCAAAGGGGATATCGTTCACTTCGACACCAGCCGGGATTGGGAAAGCAGCGGTTAAATGTCCGAAATTCTGCTCGACACGCATGTTCTCATCTGGTGGCGATTGGATTCGGGCCGGTTGGGACGAAGCCGGGTTCGACGGTTGCAGGACCTGGAGAGCAGGCAGAAGCCGGTTGCCATAAGCGCCATCACCCTCTGGGAGATCGCGATGCTGGTCGCGCGCGGTCGGATCGAAATGGCCGAACCAGCGGATGTCTGGCTCGAGGAGATCGAGGGGCATCCTTTAATCGAAGTGCTGCCCTTAACCTCCCGAATCGCGGCGGAAAGCGTCCGCCTCGGCCCTGATTTTCACAACGATCCAGCAGATCAGATCATCGTAGCCACGGCGCGTATTCACGGGCTGCCGCTGATGACCGCCGATGAACGAATCCGCAAGTGGGCCAAGGTGCCGATCTTCTGATATCTCCCCGGTTGTCTTTTGCTCGTTTGCAGAACCAGGGGGCGAAGGTTTCGGTTTCGCCCCCGATGCCCGGCGGGGTGCGGGGTTCGAAAGGATCCTTCGCCCGGCAGCGCTCGCTTTCCCGATGGCGCAGAATGCGGTCGACGACCCGTGGGTCGGTAGTGAACGTTCATCAGGCTTTTTCAGGCTTCGGAGCCAACTCCTCTTTTTCGGGAACCCAGCGGAACGGCAGCGGCATGCGGAGCCATGGCAGATCCATCCGCTTCAAGGCTTGAACCAGGGAACCCAGCCCCGTGTAGAAATAGCCGAACTGGAACAGGAACAGGAACGGCATAATCCCGTACATTCCCAAGTTCCAGGCGTAGTAGTTGACGTAGGTGAAATAGAGACCGAGGCCGATTTCCACAAATGGGAGCACTCCCAGACGACCTCGATACTTCTTCTTTTTCCAATCTGCAGCGGTGCCATCGACCGAAAACTTGGGCGTACGAACAAAGGGGCTTTTGATACCGATCGCTCCCTCCAACACCGACTTCGCAACAACCACGGTAATGCCGATGCCGACCGCCATGAGACCGGGCAGATAGAGGATCCTTTTGTACCAGTCCTTGTGCAGTGCTTTCTGACCTGTGATGTAGAAACAGTTGACACTCGCAAAGGAGAGAATAAACAGAGGCAGGTCGATCGTAGCCAGCTCGAATAAGCCCTGGTTAAAACGAACTATCAAGGCCGGGAATAGCAGCAGCTCCAGCAGCAGCATGATCGGATAGCAGACATTCCCGGTGAGATGGTACCAGGCCTCCAGCTTTTCCATGGGGCCCAGATCACTGCGCAGCAGCCGGGGCAACACCTTCTTGCCGGTCTGCATGGCACCCTTCGCCCACCGACACTGTTGCGCCTTAAAGGAGTTGATTTCGACCGGCAGTTCAGCAGGCGCCGGAAGATCCGGGAGAAAAATGAATTTCCAGCCTTTGACCTGGGCCCGGTAGCTCAGGTCCAGATCTTCGGTCAAGGTGTCATGTTCCCAGCCGCCGGCATCGCGGATCGTCGCTCGGCGCAGGATCCCAGCCGTGCCGTTGAAATTGAAAAAACGGCCGCTGAGGAAGCGCGTATTGCTTTCAATCATGAAGTGGCCGTCGAGCAGAATGGCCTGGGCCCGGGTGAGGAACGAATAGTCCCGGTTGATATGCTCCCAACGCCCCTGGACGAGGCCGACTTTCGGGTCGGTGAAGTGGTGAATGGTTTTCTGAAGAAAATCGGGATTAGGCACAAAGTCGGCATCGAAGATCGCAATGAACTCGCCTTTGGCTGTTTTCAGCCCGTTCTCAAGCGCCCCGGCTTTGAATCCTGACCGATTATCCCTGTGGATATAGTTGATGTCGATGCCGCGCTTGCGCCACTCCTCCGCAGCTTCGCAGGCAATTCTCTGCGTCTCATCCGTCGAATCATCGAGCAACTGGACTTCGAACCGGTCCCGGGGATAATCAAAAGCGCACACGGCATCGATCACGCGCTTCACGACATACATTTCATTGTAAAAGGGCAGCTGAACGGTAACGCGCGGCAATTCCCGGAAGCGTTCCTTGCAAACAGCCGAACGATTGCGATGTTTGCGGAAAAGCCAGACCAGCATATATCGGTGCACACCGTAGAAACTGAGGATGGCCAGAACTGCAAAATAGGCGAATACAATCACCTTGTCGAAGGTATCCATCTGATACAGATACCCGAGATTGTGGGTCAGACGAGTTTTCTCGTAGGCCGAAATATAGGACCAGAAGAATTGCATAACTATCCTCACATTAGACCCTGACTATAGGAAAACCCGGCCCGAAGTTTGTCACCAGAATGTCCGGAATTGTAATCAATTGTAAAACGCAGAAAGAGCCCACCTGCTTCGAACTACCTACGTACAAGTCCTTGCCATTCAGGCAATAAAAGCAAAAGATCAGCGCAGAGGCCACAGAGGGAGCTAAGAGCGCAGAGTCTTCTTTCCTTCCAAATAATCTGCGATCTCTGCGGCCTCTGCGCTGATGTTTTTGGGTCGCGGCTCGTCCGCACCGTGTCCTACGTGGCTGTAATAGTTTTTTCAGGCCTTGGAGCTGCGCAGGAACATCCGGGCGCGGTAAATCCACTCCCGGTGCTCGCGGCGGAAGAATCGAGGGCTGGAGCGCGCCTGGTCCAGGAGGGTGGTCAATTGCGCGCGCATCTCGTCTGTCTTGCCCGCATGCTGGAGAGCCACCGCCAACCAGTACCTCCCCTGGGGATCGGACCCGCGGCGCTCAAGAAAGAACTTGAGAAACTCCAGCGCCTTATCCAGTCTGTCCGTGTGCAGATACCCCTTCCCCACTTCCCGGAATATGTCTCCCTGCCCATATTCGGGGCTTAACCGATAGGTTGCTTCATATTCGTCCGCAGCCTTGGGCCATTCTTCTCGGGCTTCATAGATGCGCCCCATGTAGTAGTGATGGTCGGCGTCTTCGGGATCGATCGCCAGCGACTGCTCGAAATAACCGCGCGCAGCATCCAGATGGCCGCGCCGGAAATGGAGCAGTCCGAGCTGATAGTGGGCATCGGCATCCCGCGGGTTCAGCGTCAGCGTCCGCAGGTGTTGGCGGAAGCCACGCAAAAGCGTTCTCACGGCCATCAGCTCGCGGAAGCGCTGCAAAAAGACATAGAGCAGTGGTAGCACCAGGAAAAACGGGAGGGCAAGCAGAAAGTTGGTGAGCACGAACAGTACGGGCAGACTGAGCAAAGAGAGGAGGAATACACCCAGTGCCGCCGCAACCGGTAGGTAGTCCATCTCCTTGACGGCCCAGACGGTATAAACTACCGCGGCGAGCATGAGCCAGAGCTCACCGGCGCTGATCTCGAGAAATCCCAGTGTCAGGAAATAGGGGACCAGCGGCGCACCGAGCAAAAACAGCATCCCCCAAAGCGGAAACAGGGCCGAAAGATGGCTAGCATACTCGGATCGTGAGATGGAAAATCCGAGCCCATCATCGGCGAACGCGTTGCTCAGCGCCACGATAAGGGGGACATAGACCAGCGACAGGAAAAGGAGCATCTGAAGTACGTGGCTGTCTAAAAAGAACTCGAGGGAACTGGGCCGCGCCTGGACATAGTGAAGCGTATCTTGCGTCACGTTGCTCCGCATCAGGACGAATGCAAAGAACCCGATCGCCAGGCAAACGAAGGCGGGAACGACCGCGCGCCGCGACGCGAGTGCGCGCAGCGAGCGTGAACGGAAGGCGAGAGTCCTCAGAACATCGAGCAGGAAGGTCATGGACTGAGCTTGTAGCCGACGCCATAAATCGTCAGGATATGTTTCGGGTTCCGATAATCTTCTTCAATTTTTTTTCTTAGTTTGACAATGAAGTTGTCCACGGTCCGGTTGGTAGGGTAGTTGTCGGTTCCCCAAACCTTGTTGAGGATCTCATCGCGTGTGACCGGCTGGTTCACATTGGCAATCAGCAGTTTGAACAGCTCGACTTCATAATGGGACAGCGAATGTTCTTTGTTGCCGCGCTGCACCGTAAAGTGTTTTACATCCACCAGGCACGAGCCGACCTGGATGACATCGATTTCCTTGGCGTACTTGATACTGCGGCGCAGCAATGCCATAACCCGGGCCAACAGTTCCCCGACACTGAAGGGTTTGGTCAAATAGTCGTCGGCCCCCACTTCGAGTCCGCGTATTTTGTCGTGATCCTGGGATTTGGCCGTAAGCATGATGATGGGCGCGTTGATCTTCTGCCGGCGAATCTGTTCGCAAACCTGATAACCATTGAGATCGGGCAGCATCACATCGAGTATGATGCAGTCGGCCACTTCCCGTGTCAGGATCTGGAGACCTGCGCGCCCCGTGGACGCAGTGGTCGCCTGGTAGCCTTCAAATTCCAGGATATCTTTGAGCCCGCGGGCCATCTCGGGTTCATCTTCGATAATGAGTATCTTCTCCATCCAATTCACTCGTTCACGAACTGCCTATGCACGCAGATGGTCATCCGCGCAGAGCCGCGTCGACCTGCGGTCGTGATTTGTCCGCGATGGGCGGCAAATCCGTTTTCAGAATCTTTGCTTTGGTGGTGGGTTTCGTTTCACCACGAACGGGGATCTTTAAGATAAACGTGCTGCCGCGACCTATCTCACTCTCCACACAAATCTCGCCGCCGTGCATCTCCGCCACCTGCTTGGTGATGGACAGCCCGATGCCGCTGCCGCGAATCTTCTTCACGCTGGCGCTGCTGCCGCGGAAGAACTTTTCGAAAATCTTTTGTCTTTCCGCCTCCGGAATCCCGATTCCTCTGTCGCTGACGGCCAGATCGACAGTTCCATCGCCCTCGCCGACACTGACCGTTACATGCTTTCGTTCGCCGGAGTATTTGAGGGCATTGTCGAGGAGGTTAAAAAAAGCCATGCTGATGGCATTCGAATCGGCCATGGTGTCGGGGACATTGGTGTCGATGTGCGTGACGAGCTCGAAACCGTCCTTCTGCATCTGGTATCGAAAAGCATCCAGCTCCTTCGCCACCAGCTGAGCGATATTGGTTTTTTCAAAATGCAGGCTGTGCCGTTCCCGCTCCAGCCGCGCAAAATCCAGCAGGTTGGCGACCAGGCGGCTCATGCGGTCGCTTTCGCTGTGAATGATGCCGTAATACTCCTGCCGCGCGCCATCGTTCTTGACCCGATTACTGACCAGGATTTCACTGAACATGCGAATGAGGGACAAAGGTGTCTTCAGCTCATGGCTGACGTTGCTGATGAAATCCTCCTTGAGCTGTGTCAGCTGCCGTTCCCTCCTGCCGGCCAGGTAGATGATGGCCAGGCTGCAAAAAATCATGGTCATGCTTAGAACAATGAGGAACAGGTTGGCACGACGCGTGTTGCGCGCATTCCGTTCCAGCTCGGTATAATTGCGCGGCACGACCTGCAGCAGCCATTTATAGAGCGTGGTCGGAAATCGCATCTCGTAGAAATATTTTGCAGTCCTCGAGATCGGCTGAGAATCCGGCGCCACGCCGATGTTGTCGAAATCGACAGTGCTCACGTCGAATACGGGCCGGAGGTCGCTCAGACACTTATTCACCAGCGACAGCGTCTTGTCATGGTTCAATTCGAAGAATACGAGAAATTTCTCCCCGCGACGGTTCTCCTTCAGTACATAGGAGGCGAAGCGATAATTGTCCGCGCGCTCTTTATGCAGATGGTTGGTCTGATCGAGGACGAGGGGGGTTGCGCTCGAGCTCCATGAAGCTGGAGCGGAGTTTGTCCCAGGAATTGGCGATTTCCCGGGAATAGGGCGGAAACAGGGCGTATGGGCTATTGAGCCGGAAGATAAACACATGGTCGACATTGTAGTCACCCTTTTTGAGTATCTCAGCAGTCGCCGGCCATGATGAGGGATCATCGATGTCGACCATTCCCGAGATCACATTGTCGTTATCGATAATCTCCTGTTCGATCTGGCCTACGGACCGGGTCGCGAGCTTGATGGTGTATTGCTTGATGATCTCGTCGACGAGGTAATCCTTGCCTGCCCAGTGGATATAGCTGAATGAGCTCAGAATGACCGTTGAAACGGCAATAAGGCCGATCGCAATAGCAACGGCTGTCGTATTGAACCGAAATGGCCTTTTCATGCGTTCCCTATCCCGACACCGGCAATACGGAAGGGCTCGGGGTATGGCTACGAGAGTGGCCCCAGGTCTGCCTCATAGACTCGCCCAGCTTTAACAAAGCCTCCCCTCCCACTTTATCAGCGATTTGCCTGCCGATATTGTATGTCGATCCATTCGAGCGAAGTGTCGACGAGCGACATAACCTCCGGAATTTTATTGCTGAACCTGTGATTGGAGGCATCCACTTCATGGAATCGCTTGGGCTCGGGTGCGTCGTTATACGCAGCCTTCACCTTGTCGATCAAATCATACTCATCGTGCGTGGAGTGGACCAATACGATCGGCACTTTGAGCCGGACAAGATAATCTTTGGTATTTACTTCAGGCTCGTTCGGTTCTTTCTTGGAAATCCACGAAGTAAAGTCAGTCCAGCGCCATCCCAAGGCAGTCTTGAGCGGTAGCCCCAAAGCAATGATTCCCCGGCAGAGTGGACTGGCTTGAGTCTGGCCCATCGCCACCACTGCCAGGCCGGCGCCTTCAGAAACGCCGATGGACACGAATCCTCGCGGGTACGAACTGCCGGCTGAGGCAGTTTCCACGACGGCATGGTAATCGTTCGGAATCAGGTTCTCTTCCAGGTGAGCGCCATCGCCGCCGGTGAACGAAGACACATATTTCTGCGCATTGAGCCCAATCACGCGGTAACCCTGGTCCTGGAGATGGCCGGGCACATCGCCCGAGATCCCCAACCAGCCTAAATCCCCGCTGGTGACCAGGACTTGCACAGGACGCTTCGGTGCCCCGGGTACAGGATCATAGACCTGAATCGATTGCGCTTTCCCGCGCAAGTTGACCGTCACGGTACGGGCGGCAGGACGTGCGCCGGGAAGCGCTGCTTGCAATGTTGCCGCAAGCAGCAGCAACGCCATACCAGCTGAACCAGGGATGCGTCGCATGGGTAGATAAGGACTCATTCGTCTCATTCGATGCTCTCTTCGAACACTCCGCGCTGAACGGTCGCAGGCTCCATCGATTTCAAGCCTGTCCTTCGGCCGGGAAGAAAATGTTTCGCCAGCCGCCCGCAATCAACACGGCAATGTTTACGGTCACCTGCAGCCACATCCAGGATGAAGGGTAGGCCAGATAGCGCGGCACCCAGCGAGGATCGAATTTCAGCTTGAACAGCCGGATGCCGCGGAAATTGTACCAGTGCTCACCGTGCTGGAACAGTATGTTCGCCAGTCGTTCATTCAGGCGCGCCTGTCTGATTTCGCCGACCGTAGCCAGCGGAGCCATGCCGAGATTGAATGTCCGGTATCCCTGCGCTTTGCCCCATTCGAAAAGCTGCAAGAAGAGGAAATCCATGACTCCATTAGGGCAATCCGGGGTGTAGCGCATCAGATCGATGGAGAATTCTTCATGATTCGGACCCGACAGCACGTTCGCAAAGGCTACCGCTCTTCCCACCGTATCCCTGACCAGGACACAGGGGTAGCGCGAGAGATAACCGGCATCGAAGAAGCCGATGGAGAACTGCCTTTCCCGTGTCCGTTTGCTACGGAGCCAGGCATCGGAGATGATTTGCAGTTCCGGGAGCCGGGCCGGGACCTGCGCAGCGGGCAAAACCTCAAACGTGTAGCCATCGTTGCGGAAGCGATTGAGCACGTTGCGCATGGCCTTACCCTTATTCCCCTGGATGTTGAACTGCTGCACGTCCACAAACGCTTCTTCGCCGAGTTTGAAGAAGGAGTAGCCGAAGTCGTGCAACACCGGGAGCCAGTGCGCGGACACCTGATAGAAAACCAGCGTCCGGTCCAACTCGGTTGCCTTTTGGAGCATGATGCTCAGGCACTTCCGTTCCGAACCGGCCTCGATCGTGGGATCCGCAAATGCCACCATGTACCGGCCAACCGTGCGATAGAGGCAGAAACCATGATCTTTTAATATCAGTACCGATTTGTCTGCATTTGCGACCATCAAGGCTGTGGTGCCCTTGCCCAGTTTGCCGTGCAGAGCGAGTGCCCGACTAATCTCCTCCTGCGAGGGAGGAGCATATCGGTGCGGGATCCTCATAATGAGGTAGATCGCAATCAACAACCCGAAAAGCAGCAGAACACTGAGCGTACGGAGGAACCGAGCCGCCTCGATCGCGTGGGAAAAGTAAGAAGGCAAGCTGAAACCGAACCCACTCGATAGTTGACTCCCGTTGTAGGAAGCGAAACCCGCAGCCGCAAAGACGAAGATCGCCAGAGTGATCGGGGTAAGTATGGCGACTGCGGTTCCACCCTTCCGGCTGGGCAGTTGGAATAAGCCGGCATGCGTCCAGAGGAGCGCGGCGGTAAGAATGAAGATGATCGCTTCCTCATAATCGAGGCCTTTGAGCATGCTGCCGGCAGCCCCGCCCAGCAGCAGCGCCAGAGCCGTGCGATAGGAGAAGCGATATCCTTTCATCAGCCCGCGAGCGAGCACAAACAGAAACAGTCCAAAGATCGCGCTGGCCAGATGGGAAGTCTCGAGCACAGCGATGGGAACGATCTCTTCCAGGATCCGGATGCGGTGAGCCAGGGCCGGCGTAGCTGCGCTCAACAGCATCACCGCGCCGGAGAATAGGACGATCAAGGCAATAAACCAGCGCGCGGGTCCAGCCCAGCGCACTTTGCTGTGCACGGAGCGGCGCAGTAACAACAAGGGTGGCCGAGAACCAGGGAATCACATAGTAGATTACGCGGAAGACCAGGAGCCCCGCCGCCGCTTTTTCTACAAAAGAGTTCAGCCCTGCCAGCCAGAAAACGTCCGCACTTCCCAATCCTCCGGGGATCAGGCTCAGCACCCCAACCCCCTGGCCCAGGAAGTAAAGCCGGCTGAGGCGTTCGATCGACAGAGCCACTCCTGCGGCGTGCAGGCTGGCCGCGAAAACCAGGAACGCCAGCAACCAATCCAGCACGCCCAACATGAAAAGTACCGACCAGCGGACGTTCAGGTCACGTATCCAGATGGGAAACCACTTCCAACGTTGGATTTTTCCAGCCGCAAGCCCCAGTGCCGAAGCGGCGAGAAAAGGCAGGATTGTCCGGATGGCGAATGGGATCCATCCCATTTCCGGCAAGGGAATCAGCACGACCGGGATCCAGAGGAGCAACCCACTGCCGAAGCCCACGGCAATGGAGAGAATCGTCTGGCGCAAAGTATTGAAACTTACGCCGAAGGGACGGTAGAGCCAGAAGCGCACCGCAGGCCCGGCCAGCGGGCCGAGTGTCAGGAAATTGCTCCAGGCAAATGAAAGGGTGCCGATCCACCATCTTTCTCTCGGCCGCACATGTACGCCACGAAGACAAATGACATCATAGATACCCATTACGGCGAGATTGGCGATCGTAAGCAATCCGGTCAGCATCACCCAGGAGGTGTCCATCTGCCGAATTGCCTGGTGAACCGCATGGTATTGGATATCGCGCAGGGCCGACCGTGCCACCGTAAAGATGATACCGATGACCACAATGGGCCAGAGCCAGCGAGCATTACCGAGCAACCAGAGCGCAACAGGGTGGCGCGCCAGCTTGCCCGGCAGGTTGTCTGCAGCCGGCTGGAGTTCAGAATCGGAATTGGAATCTTGCCAGCTCGTCAAGGATGGCATTCTCCAAAAAAATTATTTTAGCTCAAGATGCGCAGAGATTTACAGCATTATCACCCGATGGGCTCCAAAGCAAAAGCAGCCACGAAGAACCCTCGCAGTTTGCCTGGAGGGCTCTTCGCGGCTGCTGTTGTGCGCGGTAACTGAGAGGATGATGATTATCGCGGCTTGACGCCTTCGGCTATGTCTCCGTTGGCTGGTTGCGCCGGTTCACTCTTCGCTGATTTGTCCAGGAGGGCAATATCCCCTACTCCGGAGCGTTTGGCGATATCCAGGATCTGGAAAACAAAGCCGTAGGGCAGATTTGGGTCGCCGCGAATGAACATATGTTTGTCGACGCGGCCGCTGAAGATATTGTAGAGCATCGTCTGCAGGTTTTCGAAGGATACGGGTGTGGTGTTGATTCTGATGTCGTGATTCAAGTCTACTTCTACGATCACGGAATCGGATTTTACCTCTTTGGGCTGCTGGATCGCCGGCTTCGGCACTCTTACTTCCTGGTCCCACTTCTTCATGGGAGATGCCGTCATAAAGATGATCAGAAGCACAAGAAGGATATCAATATACGGCGTGATGTTGATGTCCGAATTATATCCCTTTTTCCCCACCGACATTGCCATGGGCAAGATCTCCCGAAAAAAGACAGAATCCATGCGTCCGGAACGGCGATACTTCAGTACAGCCGGAAAGTCACCTCGATGTTAGCCAGGACATCGACCGGAGCACCTTTGAACGTACCCGGTTTGAATTTCCATTTGGTTGCGATGGTATTGATGGAGATTTCATCCAGGCCGTAGCCTAATCCTTTGATCACCTTGAAGCTGTCGACACTGCCATCTCTGCGGATAATTGCCTGGAGCACCAAGACCCCTTCCATACGAGCCTTGCGCGCTTCTTCGGTATAATTCGGGCGAGGATTGTAGATGGGAATGGGTTCGGTTACACCGTTGCCCACCACATAGGGACCGACTCCATTTCCGATGCCGCCCCCGCGTCCCCCTCCCATGCCGCCGCCCTCTCCGGGGCCATAACCTGATCCTTTGCCTGGACCGACACCGGTGCCAGTTCCCGTTCCGATGCCGCCGCCACTGCCAGGACCGGATGAAGTAGAACCCGGCGGCCCGGTCATGTCCCCGATGGGCAGAGAGCCATCTACGGGCAAATCGATCGGCATCTGCACTGTTGGCCGCGCATCCAGCGGGCTCTCCGAAGGTACGAGCGGCTTCGGCTGACCGGGATCGGGAGGCATGAATTGGACTCTCGCGGTGTCAGGCATTCGGCCTGGAGCCGGCAGAGTTTTCTCGTTCTTGCCGCCGCCACCGCCACCGCCGCCATTTGGTCCATTCCCTTCAAATGGCAGATTCATTGGCGCGGGGATGTACACGACATTATCCTTCTCGGGCGGAGGATCTACCTTTCGAAATGCCATGTACATGAAAAAACTGACGAGCATCACGTGAATCAGCAAGGATGCAACACCCGACTCCATTCTCCTGGTGCGCAGCTCCGCCCGGTCCTGAACCAACTGGTCCTGATCCGACCAGAGCGACGGAATAAACATCGCAAACCGATAGTCGGTAAGCACGTCCCTGATCACTTCTTTCAGGTTGAAAGGGGTGGAATCTTCCGGTTTGGCGATGTATTCGAACAACGAGGCACGCGTGTGCGGAGCCTGACGCTCCTCACGGAAGGCGCGGATCGGATGGCGCAGAATGATCTTCAGGTCGGGTAGTATGGTCGACTCAGGCTCATCTTCGGTGTAATGGAATAGTGAAGGCCGCGCCGGTGGCCCGCCCAAGATCCATTCCTGCAGCCTTCTTTTGAGCGAATGAGGATCCTGACTCTTCGGCGGCATATCAAAAACTCCTTCTACCCTATTAGTGTGCCAGATGTCCCCGATGTCCGCCATGTTGCCAAAAGCAACCGACGGATCAACCTGCATCCATCCTGCAAATGTAATGCCCTGCTACTAAGACGCGAATAAAATCAAAAAGTATCAACAATTGTAACAAAACATCGATCTGTTCGTTCGGCATCAGAGGAGCTGATCATGCCGCCTGGACATCTAGCCCTATTATATACGAGTTGCCCACCTGGTGTGTTGCAGTTGATTGCAGCCCCATGCGTGGAAGATCAGGAGCCGACTTCCTCTGAGCCAGTTTCCTCCGTGCCACGGCATCGGGACATGAGAGGTGCAAACCAATATATTGTATGAGGATGCGCACAATCAAAAGAGCGACTGCTGCGAGCGATAGTCGAAAGTGCTCCGGCGATCCCGGCCAAACTCTGGCGTTCACGAAACGATAGAATAGCACCCGCCAAATCGCCTCGTCCAGAATCAAAATCTCCGGCAGGGTGGCAAGTCCCCCTCTTCAGAGTTCGGCAATCGTGCCTTCGTTTCCAAAGTGATGCGCAACATGGGCCGGGCCCTACCTTACTTGATCTCAGAAGTGCAATTTGGGCAACGTGTTGCCTTGACCGGTATCGTTGAGCAGCAATAGCCGCATTCCTTGGAGGTTACCGCAGTCGGTGCGGGCGCCTTCTTCAACCGATTGACCTGTCGTACCATGATAAACATCACGAAGGCCACGATCACGAAATCCAGAATGGTATTGAGGAAGATTCCGTAATTGATGGTCGCCGCACCCGCAGTCTTTGCCTCCGCGATGGTCTTGTAAGACTGTCCGGAGATGTTGAGGAACAGGCTTGAGAAATCGACGTTCCCCAGGATGCGCCCGATTGGGGGCATGATCACATCGTTGACAAATGAAGTGACAATTTTGCCGAAAGCTACGCCCATGATAATGCCCACAGCCATATCGAGGACGTTCCCCTTCATCGCGAATTCTCGGAATTCTTTGACCATTCTCGTGTGCCTCCTGTTTGAGGTTTATGGGGGCCATAGGGGCAGGCGGCTCGCCACCAGTCCCGGGTGTAAGGGAGGAAATTATATACTCTAACGGGCAAAAACCAGCCTGCAAATAAAAACGGCAGCGAACAAGCTGACGATATCCGCCAGCAACCCGGTGATCACCGCATAACGCGTCTTCTTTATGCCTACGGAGCCAAAGTAGACAGCCAGCACATAGAATGTCGTTTCCGTACTCCCGTACGCAGTTGCCGCCAGCCGTGCGATGAATGAATCGGGGCCGTGCGCTTTGACCAGCTCAGCCGCGATGCCGTAGGATCCGCTCCCCGATAGCGGCCTCATGATCGCGAGCGGCAGAATCTCCGCCGGCAATCCCACCCAACGCAAAACCGGATCAAGCCACTGGGCAAGGATATCGATAGCACCTGCCCCGCGCAGCATGCCTACCGCCACCAGGATGGCCACCAGGTACGGGATGATGCGAAGGCCCACTTGAAAACCCTCTTTGGCACCTTCCACGAAACACTCGTAGACCTTCACTTTTTTGCAGGCGCCGTAGGCCGGAATAAAGAGAAGCACGACCGGGATGGCCCAGATGGAGAACAGGGAAATCAGATGTGCGATCATGAGCGTTCCCCTCCTTCCACGGCGCGGCTCACCGAGAAGATCTTCATCCCTTCCAAAAGCTTGGCAACCGTCACGCCGGATACCAGGGCGATGAAGGTGGCGGCGACCGTCGTCCCGATGATGGCCGTGGGATCTTTCGATCCTGCGGAAGCCATCAAGCTGATCATGGATGCGGGAATCAGCTGCAGGCCTGCGGTATTGATGGTGAGAAACAGACACATGGCATTTGTGGCCACTCCAGGAGAGCGGTTCAGTTTTTCCAGATCCTCCATGGCCTTCAGGCCGAGCGGGGTCGCGGCATTGCTGAGCCCCAGCATATTGGCTGCAATATTCATAAGCATGCTTCCCATCGCCGGATGATCAGGAGGAACTTCAGAAAACAGGCGCCGCATGACCGGGGCAATTGCCCGGGCAAGCAGCGACATAAGACCTGATTGTTCGGCGATTTTCATGATGCCAAGCCAGAGGGCCATGACACCGACGAGTCCGATGGCTATCGTTACTGAATTCCCTGCGGCATCAATTGCAGCCTTCGTCACGTTCTCAATTTTGCCGTTGATTCCCCCAAGGACTACGGCAACAATGATCAAGCCTAGCCAAATGTAGTTGAGCATTTAATACCTCAACGGACGGGTCAATTTTGGGTTTTGGATTTCGGATTTCGGATTGCAAGAGATTGGGACTCCATCTCGAAACGCGCCCGAATTCAAAATCCCCAACCCAAAATCCAAAATGGTAAACAGCTATTACATACCTGGTGCCCTATTCTGATGGATATTCCGGTTGTTCGTCCAGTCATGATTAAGCCCGGCGGCACGATCGCGATTGTCGCTCCGGCGGGTCCTGTCGATCAGCGCGATGATTTTATGAAGGGTGTCGCGGCTTTCGAGCGCATGGGATTCCGCGTCCGTTACAGCGAAGCCATATTCGATTCCACCGGTTACCTTGCAGGCCCGGATGAAAAACGTGTCGAGGAACTCATGCACGCATTTGAAGATCCCGACGTCCAGGCGATTGTGCCCCTCCGGGGCGGTTATGGGTGCGCACGTTTGGTTCCGCAAATCGACCAGAAGCGCATGCGCGGCCACGGAAAGATTTTTATGGGCTTCAGCGATTTGACCACCCTACACTTATATTTCCGCCGGCGCTTCGGTTGGGTGACATTTCACGGCCCGATGGCAATTTCGCCTGCGCTCGCAAACATCAGTCCCGAACAGGAGAACCACCTGCTCCGGCTGTGGATGGATCCCGCTTACCTGCCTTCATTTAGCTTTCCAGAATTGGAGGCCTGGAATTCAGGATGCGCGGAAGGTGAGTTGGTAGGGGGGTGTCTTTCGTTAGTTGTTGCCAGCATCGGTACGCCTTATGAACTGGTCACCGAAGGAAAAATCCTTTTTCTTGAAGACCTTGGCGAGCCGCCCTACCGAATTGACCGCATGATCACTCAGCTCAAACTGGCGGGCAAATTGGATCGAGTTGCCGGGATTCTGCTTGGGCAATTCAAAGACTGTGATCCGGGATCCTCGGGAGTTACTGCGGATGACGCCTTGAAAAATCTCCTCGGTGGACTGGAAATCCCTGTATTAGCTAATTTTCCAGCCGGTCATGGAAGCGACAACTGGATATTGCCCCTGGGAACCCGAGTCTGTCTCGACGCTGCCAACCGCCGAGTGGACTTCCTGGAACATGCCGTTCAGCCGCCAAATGCCGGCTAAATCATGCGCGTGGATGTCCTGATATTGGTTTTTTAATTAAAATCCTTATCTCCATGGGTGAAAAGATCCACTAATCTCATCGTAGATGAGAGAATTGAGCTTTACACCATATCGATTAATTGTTAGACTCCTTCCGTTTTAGAGGTCCCCCAAAGCCTGCGTATCGCCTTTTTCGCGGCTTGTGTCGTGTAACATTTAGCTTATAATTTGAATTATGACCATTGCGCCGCCAACATTGCGGGGTTCACTCTCACAACTGCAGAGAGCGGTTGCGAAGTTTTATTCTCAGCTGCAGCAGCATTTTGAGGGCAATTGCCTGATTAGCGGGATGTGGGCTGCCATGGGCCACGATCTCCAGGCGCAGGTTGAAAGCCTCAAGAAGCTCCCGCCTTCTTTCTGGCAGTCTTTAACAGAACAGGGAAAAGAGCTGGCACGTGCTGCCGAGATGTTGCCTCCTCCAAATGCCGGCAAGCAGGCCGGGTCGCTTCGATTGTGCCTGGCGCAAACGGTCGAGTCTCGAGGAACCGATCATTCTCAAGATTTATGCTCCGCTTACGCGTCGCCTGCGCCGCGCGTGGACCGAACTGGCATTGGATTTCTATGTCATGGTGAAAGCTCATATTGCCCGCGTGGCGCAGTCGGTGCAACTTTTTTCAGGCGATCCGGCCCTAGGCCAGCGGTGCGCGCTGCTCCTTCAGAGTTTCGAAAAGGAAGTGCAGGAACCGCCCGAAGTCCCACGAATCCCATCGAAGAAGCACCCGAAGAAGACCGTTACATCCAAGCGCAGCACCAAGAAACCCGGCAGCAGGCATGTGCGCGCAGCGGTCAAAAAGGTACCGGTCCGATCGCGTGTCAAAATCGCAAAGCGAACTAAGCCTCTGGTTCAAAAGATCAAGCTCGCCCGCAGACGAGCCCGTCGCTAACGTCAAGGCAATTTCCAATTGTTTCAACTCAGACCGTAGCCCTGCCGTACGCTGGATTTATTACGCGGCGGAGGGTGATCTTCCGTATACATTTGATTGCAGCAAGGCAGAAGAACTCTCGCTGCAAAGAGCACGAAGGCGATGAGATGAACGGTTGTTGCCCGCAAGAGATTGATTTTTCCCGGGAGATTCCTCATACTTTGAGGGCTGCTTCGCAGCTGCTGTCTGCGGAAGTTATTGAATTAAGGAGGCTTTGCGCGTTGTCTAAAGATCCTACCCCTGCCTGGCCCAATCCCGATGAACTCCGCCGTGACATGGAAGAGTTTTTTAAGCACAAGTACGGAGAGCGCGTGCAACTCGGAATCATGAATACGCGTCCGGATCAAGCCCGAACCGCCGAAGAAGGAACGGAGACCAAAGACGCTCCTCTGGATCTTCACTTTGACTACCTGCCGCGCGACATCAAGGATTACCTTGATCGTTTTGTGATCAAACAGGATAGCGCGAAAAAGGTGCTCGCCACGGCGATTTGCGATCACTACAATCACATCAAAAGATGTTCGAGTGCAGGTCCCTGTAAAGAGTACTCCAAGCAGAACATCATCATGTTGGGACCCACGGGCGTCGGCAAGACTTATCTGGTGCGCACGGTCGCCGATTTGATCGGGGTACCATTCGTGAAGGCCGATGCCACCAAGTTTTCCGAGACCGGATACGTCGGAGGCGACGTCGAGGATCTGGTGCGTGAACTCGTTCAGAAAGCGGATGGCAACATTCAGCTGGCTGAGTACGGCATTATCTACCTGGACGAGATCGACAAGATTGCGACTCCCGCCAATATTCTTGGGCGGGACGTGAGCGGCGGCGGCGTCCAGCGCGGCTTGCTGAAGCTGATGGAAGAAACCGAGGTTCCCCTGCGCACGCCTTTCGACCTGACATCCCAGCTTCAGGCAGCCATGGAGTTCCAATCGAAGGGGAAGGTCACCCGCTCGGTGATCAATACCCGGCACATTTTGTTTATCGTAAGTGGAGCCTTCAACGGGCTGGTTCCGATCATACGCAAACGAGTGGGTGCGCAAAGCATAGGTTTCCGCGGACCCGCCGCGGCCTCGATCAAGGACGAAGACTTCTTATCGCTGGTGAAGAGCACTGATTTTATTGAATATGGATTCGAATCCGAGTTTGTGGGTCGCCTGCCGGTGGTAGTCGCCTGCCATGAGCTTGGTGTCGAGGACCTGTTCCAGATTCTCAAGCACTCGGAAGGGTCGATCATCCGGCAGTACGTTCAGGCGTTTGAAGCCTATGGGATCGAGATCGTCTTTGAGGACGGGGGCCTTCATCGTCTTGCTGAGAAAGCTTACCTGGAGCAGACTGGGGCGCGGAGCCTGGTGAGCGTATGTGAGCGCACTTTCCGTGAGTTTAAATACCACCTCCCGCACTCGATCGTCCGCAGGTTGACAGTGACCACAGAGCTTGTAGACCATCCATTGCAGATCCTGGAGCGGCTCCAGCGCGTCTCCGCACTCGAAGAGGTGGAAGCGCTGGAGCGCAGGGTGGATAAGATTGCCGGGCAGTGGTCCGAACGAAACGGGATCGAGATCCGATTGCAGCCTGAGGCGGCACGGTTGCTGGCGCAGAAGGCGGTGGACAGTGGTAGAAAAATTGAGGAAATATTCGACGAAACTTTTAAGAACTATGAACACGGATTAAACCTGATCCGCAAGACACGGGGCGTCACCCAATTCGAGATTACTCCGGAGGTCATCCGGGATCCTTCGGCAACCCTTGACGCCTGGATCCGTTCCTATTACATAAGGCAGCCCAATTGAGCGCCGCACAGGAGAATATTCATATTCGTGAGGTTTAGTGCTGCCAATTGGGAGCAAATGGTGGAAAATTAGGGCATCCCCTTTCAGGGAGAATGCGTCCAACAAGGAGGAGCCGGCATGAAGGTAATCAAGATCGCTCAGATACCGCCGCCTGTCGTCCCTATCACGGCAACTGTAAGACAAGCAATACCCATCATGGGCAGCGAACAAGGTTGCGCGCTGGCTGTCATGGATGGAGATCGCCTGGCCGGCACGCTATCCAAGGAAGAGGTGATGAAGCGAGTCTTAGCCGAAGGCCTGAATCCGGACACAACCAAGGTGTCTGAAATCATGAGATCTCCTGCGGAGACGATCTCGGTCGACACCGAGGCAGGCGAGGCTCTGAAGATGATGTTTTCCAATGGCCGATGCTATTACCCGGTCGTCGACCAGCAGGGTGCTATTAAAGGCTGGCTTGCGCTCTGTAATCTTTTTAAGAATCATGTCGAGGATCTGGGGTGCGAGCTTGATGCGCTGGAATCGTATCTCTCGGCCGACGGGCCCGGCGGATAGCTACGCGCGGGTTGGTCCCAGGCTGGTGAAGAAGAAACGGGCGGCACGAAGACGATTTTGTGGCGCCCGTCTTGTTTATGACATTCCGCGCGGGTCAGGCCGCAGCGAAAGATCTGCCGCAGGGATCACTGGGGCTGGAACATGTTCAAGATGTTCTCTTTCGACGGGCCTTTCCCTTGAACCGCGTCATGTCTCTCCTTTACCGCGGCCTCGAAAGTCGCGGAGGGATTCGGATTGCGATAAAAGACCCCCGTGTAGAGCTTGGTGCCATACTCCTGGGCCAAGTCCATGGCACTCAATCGGTTGGTCGCATCGTGCCCCAGTTTCTCGAGGCTTTGCATTATTTCCTTATGTGCCTTGATCTGCGACTCCGGTTGCCCATAAGTTACACAGGGTGACTGGACATTGATGAACGCAAAACCAGGAAAGCGGATTCCCTCTTCGATGTTTGCCGCCAAGGCATCCATATCCGCGGGGGTGCCCTGCGCAACGAAGCCGGCGCCGTAGGCTAAAACGTAGAGGAGCGGATTGATTGGCGCCTCCAGGCTGCCGAGCGCAGACGAGACTGTTTTGAGCCCCCTGGGCGAAGTCGGCGATAGTTGGCCTTTGGTCAGCCCATAGATCTGGTTGTCCATCACGATATAGGTGAGATCGATGTTCCGACGGATGGCATGAGCCACGTGACCGCCGCCGATGGAGAAGCCGTCGCCGTCTCCTCCCGCCACCAGCACCAACAATTCCGGACGTGCCAGCTTGATGCCTTGCGCGATCGGCAATGCGCGTCCGTGCACGGAGTTGAATCCGTAAGCTGTCGTGTAGCCGGGGATCCGGCTGGAACAACCAATGCCGGAAATGAAGGCAATCTCATGCGGAGGCCTGCCGATATTGGCCAGCGCGCGATAGATCGCGCTGACGACACCGTAGTCGCCGCATCCGGGGCACCAGATGGGTTTAAGGTCGCTCTTATAATCCTTGGCAACGTATTCCCGCATCGAGCTTGTTGCACTCATGATTCCACTACCTTTCCTGATCTAACGTGACCTAATCCAAGATTTCGAAGAGAGGACGGAGCGTATTCCGGTATTGGTCCAGCCGCGTCCCCTTGCCGCGTTTATCCCAAATCCGGCTCCGGTTCGTTTTTCACCTGGCGCTGCAATGAGCGCAGCAAGCCTCGCAACCGCTCCAGCACCTCGCTCGCCAGGATCGGGTTCGACCCGCTCTTGGCCAGATATTCCATCCTGTGGGGCATATCCACGTACATGCGAATCAGACGGTACAGCTGCGCCTGGTGGGACTGCTCGACAACGAGCCCCATTTTTACTGAGGCGAGAAACTCGCTGAAAATCTCTTCAGAAATCGGGAAGAGGAGCTTCGGGACCAGCAGCTTCGCCTTGATTCCCTCCGCGCGTGCCATGCGGAGGGCTTCGATCGTCACGCCGGCTACACTGCCCCAGGAAATCAAGCCCAGTGGCGCATCCACATCCCCCTCAAAAATGAAGAGATCGCGGCGGCCTTTCAGAGGATTGAGTTTGCGGATGCGCTTCTCATTCATCTTGGCATGGATCTCGCCTTTGGCTGTCGGAGCGCCCGCCTCGTTGTGCTCGATGCCGGAGGCAAGATAATTGCCGCCCGCCATTCCCGGATGGCTGATCGGGCTGATGCATGTCTCGGTCACCCGGAAGCGGACATACGGCTCCAGCTCATTTTTCGTCGGGGAGCGGCGCTCGATCAACTTGAAGGTGGAAGTGTCGATAGGATCCACAGTTTCCTTGCGATGACCAATCTCCTGGTCAGAGAGGACGATCACGGGTGTCTGGTAGTATTCGGCAATGTTGAAAGCCTCAACCGTGATCCCGAACGCATCTCCCACACTCACAGGCGCAAGGACGGGACGGACCGCGTCGCCGTGGCCGGAGAAGGCGGCTGCGAACAAGTCCGACTGTTCGCTTTTCGTTGGAATTCCGGTGGATGGCCCGCCGCGCTGCACGTTGATACATACCAATGGAAGTTCTGCAATGGTCGCCAGGCCCAGGATCTCGGTCTTCAGCGACATGCCCGGGCCGGAAGTCGCGGTTAGAGCCTTTTTGCCGGCAAAGGAAGCGCCGACAACGGCGCCGATACCGGCAATCTCATCTTCGGCCTGCATGACGGTCCCGCCATGCTTCCAGATTTCCCGGCTCAGAAAATGCATGATCTCGGATGAAGGCGTGATCGGGTAGCCGCTGAAGAAAGTGCACCCTGCGAACAAGGCGGCGGCCGCGCACATGTCATTGCCGTCGGTCAGCATCTTGGAGCCTTTGCCGTCCGTCGCGGGGCTGATGTGCAGATCTCCCGTAAGCGGATGCTCCTGTGTGTATTCGATGCCGGTAGCAAACGCACGCTCGTTGGCCTGAAAAACTTCAGGTCCCTTTTTCGCCAACTTCTTGTGCAGCCCGGCCAGAATGGATTGGGGGGCGATCCCAAACCAGCCCGCCAGCAAGCCGAGCACGATCGTGTTCTTGGCCTTGTCGGTCGCCGCCGCCTTGCGCGACAGTTCCCCGATGGGTACGGGCAGCACCACCGCTGGTTTCACACCTACGAGGGGGATTTTGTCGGGCGCAACGCCGGTCTTGCTTTCATAGATGACAATCGTGTTGCCGCCCACGGGAAGCTCGGCGCCGAATCTCAGGAAATCTTCCCAATTGAGAGCCACGGCAACATCAAGCGTTCCGCCTGCGTTCAGCACCTTGTCGGTAGATATGCGCAAACGGCACGAAGATTCGCCGCCGCGAATCTGCGGTCCGAAACTCTTGGTCATGATTGCATGGTAGCCTTCGAGTGCTGCCGCAGTGATGAGGAATTCGCCCGCGGATACGATGCCATCCCCGCCCGAACCCGCCATCCCAATCGTCAAATCACTTCTCATAGATCCCTTCTCCGCAGGCCGTTTGTCTGCCGCCTGCGCGCATGTTTAATCGGCAACGCGCAGACGGATAAGCTTGTGCTCCGGTCCGGCATGCCTTCCAAAACGCGTTATCATACCAGAATACGTCCCGATTCTTCCATGCGTCTCGCACAATTCCATTTTTCCCGCGCCTTGACATCTGTGATGCCAACAATAACAATACGGACTTTGGCTATTTGACCGGCCGCTTGGAGTGCCGGCGGACCCGAAACATGAGGATCCCATATGAGCACTAAAATCGACTTCGCACATCTAAGCCTCAGGGACGCACTGGACTTGGCCATCATCATCGAAGAAGAGGCGAAAGACCGCTATGAAGAATTCGTCGACCAGATGGCCAAGCACCACACTCCGGAAGCAGAGGAGTTCTTCCGCGCCATGGTCGTCAACGAGGCCAAGCACGAGGCCGAACTGACGAGCCGGAGAAGTGCTCTCTTCGAGGACGAACCGCGTCTGGTCAAGCGCTCCATGATATGGGATATCGAAGCTCCTGACTACGATCAGGCGCGCGCCTTCATGTCCGCGCGCCGGGCGATGGGGGTTGCTCTCCAATGCGAAATCAAGGCACATGACTTTTTTGCCGCCGCCCTGCCTCATATCCAGAATCCCGAGGTGCGCGCGCTCTTCGAGGAACTGCGCAACGAGGAACTTCTGCACCAGGAGCTGGTGCAAAAGCAAATCGAAAAGCTCCTTCCCGACCCCGAAATCGATCCTGAGGCATTCATCGACGAACCCACCGCCCAGTAGGCCGGTAGTCCGACGACAGTTCATCTTTGCCCTGCCCGTGTGTTCGAATCATTGGAATAAAGGAAGGTGAGGAATATCTTCGCCAAAAGGGATACAATAAGCACTCTCTGGCCGGCGGCAGGCAGGATGGCCGCCGGAAAAATCATTGGCATTCCGAGGATGTGAATTATTAATCGTTCCTTTCATAAGCATTATTCGGCTCAAGGAGGACTGCAATGAAAATTAGCCTCAAAATAGACCCGGCCACCGGACAAAAATACCTGGCGGTATCCCGGAAGGGGAAAGCCCTGCTGATGGATGCCCGGACGAACAAGGGCAGTGCTTTCACCGATCAGGAGCGAGAAGAACTTGACCTGCACGGTCTCGTTCCGCCCATCGTCTCCACGATGCAGCAGCAATTGGCCCGGTGCTACGAAAATTACTGCGCCAAGACTGCTAATCTCGAAAAGTTTATTTATCTTTCAAGCTTGCAAGATCGCAATGAAACGCTCTTTTACCGCTTGGTGCTCGAACACATCGATGAAATGATGCCGATCGTCTACACGCCGGTGGTTGGGGAAGCCTGTCAAAAATACTCCCACATCTATCGCCGGGCGCGCGGCCTCTACGTCAATATCAACCAGAGAGACCGCATCGAATCCATTCTCGCCAATAGCCAGATTACCAACCCTTCGGTCATCGTGGTGACGGATGGAGAACGAATTCTGGGGCTGGGCGACCAGGGCGCCGGCGGTATGGGGATTCCCATCGGCAAATTGTGCCTTTATACCTTGTGTGCCGGGATTTCCCCGTACAATACCTTGCCGATCACTCTGGATGTGGGAACGGACAACGAGGAACGGCTGAATGATCCTCTATACCTCGGATTGAGGCAGAAGAGAGTGCGCGGAGAAGAGTATCAGAATTTCATTGACCGATTCGTCGCCGCCGTCCAGAAGGTTTTCCCGACCACAGTTCTTCAGTGGGAGGATTTCCTCAAAGGAAACGCAATCAAGCAGTTGGGCCGTTTCAGGGACAAGCTCTGTACCTTCAATGACGACATCCAGGGTACGGCCGGTGTGGTCCTCGCGGGTCTGTTCAGCGCGCTGCGCATCACGAAGAAACGCATGCGAGATCAGCGGGTGGTTTTTGCGGGCGCCGGCGCATCCGCACAGGGCATCTCCGACCTGATCGTCTCCGCCATGATTGAGGATGGGCTGACGCGGGAAGAAGCCATCAAACGGATTTGGACCGCAGACAGCAACGGCCTGGTAACCAAGGCGCGAGCCAACCTGGAAGATTTCAAGGCGACGTATGCCAGGACTGTGAATGAAGTTGCAGGATATGCCTGCAAAGACAAAGCGAAGATCACACTGGTGGAAACAATCGTAAATGTCAAGCCGACAATCCTGATCGGCACTTCGGGAACACCGGGAACATTCACCCAGGATGTCGTCGAACTCATGGCGAAGGTCAACGAGCGGCCGATAGTCTTCCCGCTCTCCAATCCTACCTCCAAAGCGGAGTGCACGGCAGGCGACGCTATCCACTGGTCGGACGGTCGAGCCATCGTGGCTACCGGAAGCCCCTTCGACCCGGTCGTCCACAATGGGAAACGAAATCGCATCGGCCAGTGCAATAATGCATTTATTTTCCCGGGTATTGGTCTCGGCCTGACCGCATCGCGTGCGCGCAGGACGACAGACGGCATGTTCCTGGAAGCCGCTCGAGCTCTCGCATCAAAGGTGACGAACAAAGATCTCGAGGAATCCGCGGTTTATCCCGAACTCCCCAGGATTCGGGAGTGCTCCCATAGCGTGGCCTGCGCCACGGTGCACCGTGCTGTGAAAGAAGGTCATGCGGATGAGAGCATCCTCGAAGGCTTGGAGGAAAACCTGGAACGCGCCATGTGGTATCCCAAATACCTGCCCATCCGCTATGAACCCTAGTTGCCGCTTGTGCGCTGCAACCAAGTACTATGACTGCAAAACGCCCGGGGATTTAGCCCCGGGCGTTTTTTCGAGCAGAAGCAGCATACCAACCTGATATTGAGCTTGAAAACATGAACACCGCATTTCGCCCTAAAAGGAGCGAAACGCGTGGAGGCCCGGGTAACCCGGTGTCCGGGCGTCGTTGCGACCAAAACGAATCGGGGTAAAGAGCAGGAGCATGACTGCATCTCTCGTGTACTGCGACTATCGACTGGTTGTTGTTAACAAACCTCCCGGCATTAGCCTCGCAACCCGGCATTCCGAGCCGAATGTCGCCGCGGACCGTTTGCTGGCGGCGCTGCCCCAGGCAGTGCGCGCATCCTATGGCCTGGAAACCGGGCCGTTCTGGCTCGTGCACAGGCTTGATGTGGCGACCACGGGACTGGTCCTACTGGCGCGCGACGAAAAGACACATCGTGAGCTGGCAGGTCTGCTGAGCCGACGACTCATGCGGAAGACCTACCTGGCGCTGGTTTGGGGGCACCCGCGTCCGCCGGCGGGATCCTTTGATTTGCCGCTGGGTCCCGATCGTCATGATCGCAGACGTATGAAGGTCGATCCTGATGGCCGCCCATCCATTTCCCGGTATCGCACCCTGGCCAAAGGCCCGCATGTTTCGCTGCTCGAATTGCATCCTGAAACTGGGAGGACCCATCAACTGCGCGTTCATCTTGGTGCAGCCGGAAATTGGATTGTAGGGGACGATCTGTATGGCGGAGCTCGTCATCGCGGCGTGAAGGACCCGCAGTTTCGGCATCTGCTCCATCCGCGCCACCTTCTTTTGCACGCCTGGCGCCTTGAGTTGCCTGAGTCCTCGGGTTTCCTGCCCAGCCTGTATGAAGCTCCTCTGCCGCCCCACTTCACTGCTGTCCTTGAGGCCCTGCACATGACCGGCGGCTTGCCCGGCTGATCCGGGTTGATCCTTTCGTGAATTGAATCAGTGCGCGCGGGCTCCGGGCTGATAACGGCGGCCCTGCCAGGTCCCGCGCAGCAAAAGAGCGCGCTCGATATCGTATTGGATCTCGGCCTTGGTCTTGTTCCAGTGCGGGCCCAGAAGTTGTTCTTCGGGCGCCAGGCCAAAGAGGCGCTCCAGCCGGACCGCAGGATTGAGAAGCTCCAGAAATTCGACCACCAGGTCGATGTAGGACTCGTAGGCGGGCAGGGGGAATGGGGTGCTCAGGTATTGTCGCGCCAGCTCAGTGCCACGCACAATGTGCAGGTGGTGAAGCTTGAGAAAATCCAGCCCGACATCGGAGATGGCCGCAGGCAGTGACAGCATTTGTTCCCGGCTCTCCCAGGGAAAGCCGAGGATCAGGTGCGCGGAAATATGGATACCGCGGCCGCGCGTCTGTTCCACGGCATGCCGCCAGCAGGCATAGTCGTGGCCGCGATTGATGCGGGCGAGCGTCTCATCGTAGATCGATTCCAGCCCGTACTCCAGCGTGACAAAACGCGTCCGGGCGAGATTTTCAAACCAGGCAATTTTGGCTTCATCCACACAATCGGGGCGCGTGCCCACCGCGATGCCGACCACGTCCGGATGATCGAGAGCGCCTTCATACAGAGAAACCAGGTGCTCCAGGGGAGCGTAGGTGTTGCTGTAAGGCTGGAAGTAAACGACGAACTTGCGGGCGCGATAGCGCTGCCGCATGTAGGAAATTGCTTGTTCGACCTGGCGAGGGACCGGATCCGGACGCCGCACCGTTGCCGGCCGGAAGGCATCGTTGTTGCAGTAGGCGCAGCCGCCGATCCCGACGGTGCCGTCACGGTTCGGACATGTGAAACCCGCATCGACAACGATTTTACTGACCCGGCAGTGGAATTTCTCTTTGAGGAAGGCGCCGTAGGAGTTGTACCTCGCCCCGCCGGGGAATGGCCCGAGTGCTGATGGCTCCGAGTCTCCTTGCATGATGCGAGATTATACCTTAAACAGAAAAAGGGCAGCGCAAGCTGCCCTGTTCTCTTTACAGCGAAGTTCTGCACGGACGGTCAGATCTTGATACGTTCACCGTCTTTGGGGCAGATCCAGAACATCCCGCCCGGAAGCTGGCGATACTTGACTACCTTGGTGGCCACCATGCCGGTGCCACAGGTGGGACAGGGCTTCTCAAAGCTCATCCCCTTGTCGCCCATGCTCGCACGCGCTGTTTTCGACAATTTTTCTGCCATTTCCTCACGCCTCCTTTCCTATAAGTGCCGCCACTGCAAAAATTTGGAATTTTACGCCCTTTCGTGCCCGTGTCAACCCTTTTCATTTCGGAATCTGCGCCGGAAACTGTAGCCGGATCGATGGCATTACCGACGGCGCCGCGGATAATGCGACAGGGGTATCGATCGCCGCTCGCGGCTGACGCACCTATTTGCATTTGAGAGCGCGGGGCGGATTCGCTATCCTTCGTCCAATGCAAAGAAGATATCGGGGGAGCTGGAGGGAACAGCATGCTTAAAGAAAAAATCGTCCTCGCGTACAGCGGGGGCCTGGATACGTCGGTGATTTTGAAGTGGCTGGTCAACAAAGGGTACGATGTCATCGCCTATGTTGCGGATGTCGGGCAGCAGGAGAATTTCGAGAAGGTCAGGGATAAAGCCGTGAGAACCGGGGCTTCCAGGGTGTACGTGGAAGATCTGAAGGAGGAATTCGTCACCGATTACATCTTCCCCGTGATCAAGGCCAACGCCCTCTACGAGGGACGCTATCTGCTGGGCACAGCGATTGCCAGGCCGTTGATCGCCAAAAAACAGATTGAAATTGCCAATCTCGAAAATGCCTCCTGGGTCTCCCACGGGGCAACCGGCAAGGGCAACGACCAAGTGCGCTTCGAACTTTCTTACTATGCATTGAAACCGGGGATTCGGGTTCTCGCCCCTTGGAAGGATGCCGAATTTCTGAGCGAATTCAAAGGCCGATCCGACCTTATCAAGTACGCCGAATATCACGGCATTCCGGTGCAGGCGACCGAAGGCAAACCTTACAGCGAAGACGAAAACCTTTTCCACATCAGTCACGAGGCGGGCATTCTGGAAGATCCCGCACTCGAACCCGCGAAAGATGTGTATTCGAAAACCGTCGATCCCGGAAGACGCTCCAGATCGGCCTGCCCGAATTGTGATTGAGTTCAAGGATGGCATTCCGCTGAGAGTGGAAAATCCGGACGACGGCACTACGGAAACAGATCCTCTGGCGCTCTTCATGTACCTGAACAAGCTCGGTAGCGAACACGGCGTCGGGCGTGTGGACATGGTGGAAAACCGCTACGTCGGCATCAAATCCAGAGGCATCTACGAGACGCCCGGCGGAACAATCCTGCATACGGCGCACAAAGATATCGAGGGCGTGGCGATGGACCGGGAGGTCATGCGCTTGCGGGACATGCTCACTGCCAAGCTCTCGGAGCTCATTTATTACGGCTTCTGGTTCAGTCCCGAGATGGATTTCCTGATGGCTGCCATCGACAAGAGCCAGGAGATCATCGACGGCAAAGTGCATGTGAAGCTCTACAAGGGAAATGTTTTCGTGACCGGCAGAGAATCTACCAGCTCGCTGTACGATCAGGATCTTTCCAGCATGCACATCGAGGGCGGATTCAACCAGACGGACTCGGCCGGGTTTATCAAGATCAACGCGATCCGTCTCATGGCCCACAACGCGATCATGAACAAGAAGAAGCATGCATGGGGAGTGAAATGAAGCTCTGGGAAAAGGGGTACCGCCTTGACAAGGAGGTGGAGCGCTACACGGTGCGAGGACGACTACCTGCTCGACCAGGCGCTAATCCGATACGATTGCATCGCTTCCATCGCCCATGCTGGCGCGCTCCGCAAAGCGGGCGTGCTCACGGAAACCGAGCGGCGGAAACTGGCACGAGAGCTGCGGCGCATCCTCGCACTCGACAAGCAGGGGAAATTCCTTATCGCACCCGAGGACGAAGACGGGCACACTGCGATCGAAAAATATCTCGTCTCCACCCTCGGTGACCTGGGGAAGAAGATCCACACGGCCAGATCGCGGAACGACCAGGTGGTGACGGCGATCAGGCTGTATGCGCGGGATCATCTACTAACCGTAGAGCGCCTGACGGATCTGTGCGCCCGCGCGCTGCGGCGCAAAGCCAGGAAGCAGCCCGGAGCTGCCATGCCCGGCTACACTCACGCCCGGAAAGCCATGCCCTCATCCTTCGCGGCTTGGCTTGAGGCCTTTGCTGAGAGCATGGGTGACAACAAGATCATGATCCGTGCGGCGCTTGAGCTGTTGGATCAGAATCCGCTGGGTACAGGAGCGGGGTACGGGATCCCGGTGTTTGATCTCGATCGGCGACAGACCGCCCGCAAACTCGGCTTCAGCCGGCTGCAGAAGAGCGCTCTATATGTGCAAAACAGCCGCGGCAAGTTCGAAGGGATCGTGGTCTCAGCGTTGTCCAATGTGATGTGCGACGTCAACAAAATGTGCACGGATCTCATCTTGTTTTCCATGGATGAGTTCGGTTTCGTCAGGCTCCCCCGCAAGCCTGTGCACCGGAAGCTCGATCATGCCGCAAAAAATGAATCCTGACGTCCTCGAAATAGCTCGCGCACAGTACCACGTCGTAGTCGCCAATGAGTTCCTGATCAAAGGAATCATCGGCAACCTCATGTCCGGCTACAACCGTGATCTCCAGATCACCAAGAAGCCGCTCATGGAGAGTTTCGAAATCGTGGAGAGCACTCTGCCAGTAATGACGCGCGTCGATCGAGCTGTTGGAAATCGATGAGGAGAAATGCCGCCAGGCCTGCACGCCCGAAATCTACGCCACCGAGGAGGCCTACAAGCTGGTGCAAGACGGGATGCCCTTCCGCGACGCCTACCGCAAGGTCGCAGAAAAATTCTGACATTAGGTTCAAACCACGAAATACATAAAGCGGAATGTCCGCATCCTGAAAAACTTAACGCAGGGGGCGCAGAGGATGTTTACCTTTGAATAACCATTCCTGCGGCCTCTGTGCTCTTTGCGTTGGACTCTTGCATTTCTTTGAGTTGCCGCCCGTACCTCGAGCTTTAAAAGGGAATTTCGATGTGCGCGCCGGTGCGGGCGAGGAGGAGATAGGCTGCCTTTACCTCGACGCCCAACGTCTTCATGGCCATGACATAAACCTTCACTTGCCCGCCGTATTTTTTTATAAAAGCCTGTTCCACGTCAGGCTCGTCGGGGATGCTGTCTGTTTTGTAATCCACCAGCACCCAACCATCGGCCTCTTCAAAAAGCAGGTCGATCTTTCCTTCTTTGACCTCAGCCGGATGGGGTCCAAGGGATCTCACATACGGAAGCTCGCGCCAGACCCGGCGGCCGGAGCGCAGGCAGTTGCGCGTGCGCATCATCAATGCGGATCCTAAACTCCGGGTCAACATTTCACGCAATATCCTCATTCCTGTACCGTCGAGTCTCTGACGCCTCCCGGCTTCCTCCGCTAACAGGTCGGCATTCGGGACATCAGGGAGATCCGCACCGTCCATGGCTTCGTGAAATGCAATGCCGAGGCGCACGGCGCGATCCCTCGCCGAGTCAGGATCGGCCTCAAACCGGGTCAGGTTCTCTGACGCGGGGCGGGCCACATGCAGGTCCCTTGCGGCGGGAGTTTCAGACAGCAACCGGTCCAACTCTTCATATTGTGCTGTCAGTGCCCTTTGCCATGCCCCCTTCGGTATTTCTTTGCCGGAGGTTTGCGGCGCAACAGGAGTTGCCAGATCAGCCGTCTCAAGGAAGCTCACGATCGGGCGTTGCGCATTGCCAAGCTCGGGAAGAAATGCGGCAAGCGGCTTAAGCCGTGTCTTCTCGAAGCTCGCTGTCCACTCCCCCGTATTCTGGACTCTCTTTCCCCGCATATGCGTGCAGAGCACCAAATGGTCGCAGGCCCTCGTAAGGGCCACATACAGGAGACGGGTCAACTCGGCGTCGTCCCTTTCCTTTTCCTTCTCGACCAGGGCATTCCATCCGGGCGTCTGCAGACCCGATTCCTTCGATCCCACACTAAGTCCGAAAATCTTTTCGTCTTGATGGTCCGCAAGAAAGTCGGCATTCCGACTCCGGCGCTGCAGTCCGAGCCCTGCCGCAACCACGATGGGAAAGTCGAGTCCTTTGGCACGATGGATCGACAGGATCCGGACCGCATCGCTGTGCTCCTCCATGATCCGGCTTTCGCTTTCCGCGGCTTCCTCCTCATCCATGCTTCCGGCCAGTTCCACGACCTCGGAGAAGGTGGCATCCTGTTGCAGCGCCCGCAGCGTGCGCACCAGTTTGTTGAGGTTGGCAAGAGACTGAAAACCCCGCAGGGCCAGGACTTCACGGGCGCCTGTCTGCTGCAGCAGACTCTCCAGGGTTTCCGATGCTGTCCGCGCGTGCCGAAGCAGATGAAGTTCCTGCAGAATGCGGTAGGGTCGATGCAACTTGGAATGGGACGGGACTTCCCCACGATAATCCAGCGGCAATCCATCCGCCCGCGCCCTGAGCAAGTCCTCGTCGGAAATGCCGAAGAAGATCGATCGCAGGGCGCCATACAGGGCGACGCCGTCGCTGGGATTGGCGATGGAGCGAAGGACCGTAATGGCCGAAGAAACCTCGCTCCGGGAGTAATAGAATTTTCCGCCCTCCAGGACATAGGGGATTCCCGCTTCGCGCAACGCCTCCTCCAGGGCGTCCGCGTGGGTCAAAACCGGCAAAAGCACCGCGATGTCTCGAAACCGCGGCGCGCGCCAATTCTTGTCAGGTCTGCTCCAAATCTCCCAATCGGCGTTACCCTGGATCAAAGCGATCAGCCGGGCGATCCTGGTCGACTCGATGTTGATAAACTCGCGCCCGGAGCCTGCCAGGCCACCGTTTTCATTCCGGTCGCCAAGGAGATAGACGCAAGGAAACCCCTGCTTCTCCTCTCGATCGCCCCGACCGCCAAAAGCGAGATACTTTGGCTGGTAGTGAGTATCTTTGGATGAGCCCATGGCGCCGCAGAAGGCTTGATCCACAAAGTTAAGGATGGAAGGGACCGACCGGAAATTCGTGGTTAACTCGAGACTCTCCAGACCAAGTTCCGTCAACGCCGTCGGGCCGGTGATTTTGGCATAGGTTTCGATATCCGCGCCGCGGAAACGGTAAATGGACTGCTTCGGATCGCCCACGATGAACAGGCGTCCGGGAGCGATCGCTCCCGCCGCGCTTGCGAAGTTGTCCAAGGACGACGCCAACAGATGGATGATCTCCCACTGGATGGGATCCGTATCCTGAAACTCATCCACCAGAAATGCAGCATATCTTTCCTGAAACTCCTTCCGAGCCGCCGGACTGGTGGCAAGGAGTTCATGCGTGCACCACAGCTGGTCATCAAAATCGAGATATCCCTTGGCGCGCTTCTGTGCCTGCCACTCGGGCAGGAAATCGTCAATGATCAGGCGAAGCATGGCCCAGAGGGAGCGCTGGATCGGCAGCTGAACCGACTGTGCGCGCAAATCAACCGCAGCGCGTATGAATTCTCTGACACTCTCTACGGTCTCTTTCCCGTCCTTCCAGTTGGCAGCGGAGCCTTTGGTGCCGGGCTTTGCGAGGACCGCGACTCCTCTGGGATCGGTCATCCAGGAGAGTGCGTTGTCCAGAAGCGGCAGAAGTTTGTCGCCGGGATTCAAATTCAGAGCGCGGAGGTCACGCCCGATGTGAAGCATCTCGTGCAGACGCTGCCTCATTTCCTCTTCTGTAGGAGGCGAGGGGAGCCGTAATTGGCGCACCGTGTGGGCGTGCGTGCGGATGGTGCCGGCAGCCGAGCGTAGTGCCTCCAGCCCCAGGCCCTTCCGCAGCGCCTGCTCGAGCTGCGGGCGGCGCTCCTGAATGGCGCGCTGCAGCCATGCATCCCAGATCCTCTGAAAAAAGAGCTGGCTCTGAAGTTCATCCAGGGCGGTGAAGCGCGGATCCAGCCCGGCTTCGATCGGCCTCTCCTTCAGAAGCGAGACCGCAAAAGCGTGAAATGTGGAGATGGCCGCGCTTTCCAGATCGAGTGACGCCTGGCGGGAGCGCGCACCCTCCGCGCCCGCGTTTGCAGCCCTGCGCTCGAACTCCTGCCGCAAGCGGATCTTCATTTCGCCCGCCGCCTTTTCAGTAAAGGTAATGGCGCAGATGCGCGACAGCGGGACAGGCGCCCCCCCTGGGCCGCACTTGAACACACAGTGCAGGATGCGTTGGATGAGAATGCTGGTTTTGCCGGTGCCCGCCGAGGCCTCAACCACGAAGGAACGGTCCGTTTCCTCGGTTGCCCGATCGCGTTGCGCCTGATCGGCGTTCATTCCTCATCCTCCGCCGCGCCATCGATTTCCTGGAGCCGGCTAAAGCGCCTGACCGCAGGATCCTCCGACTTGCTCGCCTGCCTCCGCTGACGATCCTTGCCGCAGACAATCAGAAAGTCGCAGTATTCACAGTGCCCTTGCGGACGAACGCTGCCGCTCGCACGCGCGAAAAACACCCCGCTGCCGATGCCCTCGCGGATGATCGCCATCATCTCCGACAGGCGCTGCATCGCAGCATGAAGTTCATCCTCACCGTAGGCGCAGGGAGCGATGCTGCCATCACGCGTCTGGAGGTGCAGATATTCCCCTTGAACGGACTCGACCTCAGAGAGGTCCTCCATGCCGGCCAGCGCTCCGCAATAAACCGCCAGCTGGATCTTTTCTCCGGACATCAGCAGCGTCCTCTTGCCGGGGCTCATGGATGCAGGAAGTGCCCCGGTCTTATAGTCGATGACGCGGGCACGACAGCCATCCGGCGAGACATCGATGCGATCAATGCGACCGCGAAATTCGATTGCATGATCGGGGCCCTGAATTTGGTAGGCGGGAGATCCCGCAACGCCGGCAAATATGCCAAAGGCGCGTTCCAGGTGCACAGGGCGCCAGTCCGTTTCCCCGCGCTCTTTTTCAAAGCGGAGCCAACTCTGAAGCGTAGCCAACAGGCGATCGCGCTCAATCTCCCAGAGCAGATCCGGCATCGCGGCCGGCCGGCTTTCCTCCAGCATGCGGCGGGCACAGGCCGAGAGCGCCGTTTCCAGGACCGGCAGAGCCGTCTGGACGAACTTCTCCCCTTTGAATTCGCTCACGAAGCTCTCGAGAATGCCATGAACGATCTGACCACGCACGAGCGGATCTATCCCTTCGACCTGCTCTTCCTCCTCCCATTTTTCGAGTTCCTGGATCCGGCGTAGATAAAACAGATAGGGACACTTGGCATATTCTTCGATCCGGCTGGCGGAGAACTGAGTGGTACTTGCCAGGAGCTTGCGTACGACGAAGGGCCACAGCGTGGAATCCAGAATACGGCCGTCGTACTCTGTGAGCTTATGCGTCCAGCGCGCGCGGTCGTAAGCAATGGGCCCGTCCAGTAAAAGCGGTTCCGCCTGGGCGATCTCGGTCAATACCGTGCGAGCGCAGCACGGCTCCTCATTCATTAGCCCGAGACGAATCTCCCCCTTGTCGACCGCAATCTGCCCTCTGCCGGGCCCGGGATTATCCAGGCTGACTGAGCGCAAACCGGGCACGCTTTCCGGATTCAATTCGTTCAAACCCGGTGCGGACCCGCGAGCGGCAGCCGCACACAGGAGGTAAAATTGCGAGGGGATGCGTTCGCGATCCGACGCCTCATCCAGACGGGAGGTCATCACCACAAGCTTCTTCTCTGCGGAGCGCACTGCCATGTCAAAGAGAAGTTTCTCTTCTTCGCCACGCAGGGATTTGAGCGCCAGGCGCGGCGGGCGGCCGATTTGCATCCGCTCCGCATCCAGCAACAGCGGGTCCTGGCGCAGCCGTGCCGGGAAGCGCCCTTCCTCGAGTCCGGGGATGATTACCAACGGGAACCTAAGGCCGCGCGCCGCTGCAGCTGAGAGCAGGTTCACGCCTTGCCGCTGAAAACGGCCTTCCGCATAGCTGAGGTTGTCGACCGCTTCAGCGAGAACCGACGCAATCCGTGCGCGCGTCACCCGGCGGTGCGGAGTTCCCGTCAGGGGAAGATCGCCCAGGGAAGAGAGATCATCAAAGACGGTCGAGAAAGCGGGCCAATCCTCCGACCTGCCGAGAAGGGGTTCGAGCCGATCCTCCAGCAACATCGTCCATTCCTGCCACGTGAACAAAGCCGGCCAACCTGCCGCGGCCTGCCGTAACGCGGCCCAGCCGCTGCGCAGGGAGGTAGCGGCTTCCAGGCGCCGGTTCACTTGCGGAATGGAAGACAGGATCCGATCACCCTCTCCTTCCCCGTTCTCTGCTCCGGCCGCCACTCGCGCTCCAGCACGCTGCAATTCCCCGCAAAGACCCCGGACAAGGGCGTCGGTTCCTGCATCCCAAGATTCGATGCCGGCTAGAAATCGGGGATTATTCACAAGGGCGCGCCACTGAGGCACATTCCAATTCGTGGCTGCGTCGGCTGGAAGCGCCGCAGCAATCATCTCCATCGCAGTGAGAATTGCGCGCCGGGAAAATGATTCCGCTTCCAATCCTACAATGGCCAGGATCGCTCGTGCCAGTGGCCGCCGGCTGAAGGCGCTGCCGCCATGCACAAAATAAGGAATGCGCCGCAGCCGGAAAGCTTCCGTCAGGATTGGAATTTCGTCCTCGGGTCGCCGCAGGATCACGGCTGCTTCATGGAAACCCGCAATCACACAATCATGCGCTGCGCGGAGCACTTCCCTGACAACTTCAACTGCGGTGCGCGATGCACCAGGGGCGGAGACAATCGCAAAGGATCCGTCCTCTTTGATGGGCGCCTGCGCATCCGCAGAAGTCCGTGATTCAGGGGAAGGGAAAATCCGTTGCACCAGAATCCCGAGGCTATCCTGCCTTTCTTCCTGCCGTAGCGCCGTGGCAGACACATCAAGCTCCCTGATCCGCGCTTCGAGGAAGGGAGTGGCAAATCTTGACGCCGACTCATTCACATAGGGGATGAAATATGCCAGATCCATGGCATCCTTCAGACTGCGCAACAGGTCTGCCTGGATCCCGGTAACGTCATAAATGCCATAAATCAAAAGCGATCGAGTCCCCAGGATACTCTCCGTTGCCGCCGCGGCGGCAGAGGCGCGCCGGAAATCATCGGCAGCATCCTGAAACGAAGACACATGAGCGTGGAAGCTGCGATAGAGGAGGGACAGGCCACGGATATGTTCTGCTCTGTCAGGCGTCAGGCCATTGAGCGCCGGCACCGACTTTTCCAGGGCTTCCGGAGTGATCCCCGCATCCCTCAAGTCCCGGAAAGTGTCCAGAAGAACGGCGCGAAAACCGGCATAGGCGGCGACAAGCCTGAATGCCTCCGGCGTGTGCTCCTCGAGAACATCCGTCAGCAACAGCGATGCACCCAGATGGGGCAGCCGGGGTTTGGGGCGCTCCACGCCCGCGCTTGAGCACAGTTTCGAGACCAGATCCAAAAACGTGTAATAGCGGACATTCGCCGCAGAGCGCATGCGGACGGCAATCCTGATTTTCAAATGTGCGGCCAGGATATTGGAGCCAACAAGCACGGCAACCGGCGCGAGAGCGTCGCCCGCCTGCTGCTCGGCGATTACATCGAACAGGCGCGCTTCGAGGGCTTCGAAACTTCCAGTAAATATGCGATGGGCCATGGAACCTATGCCGGATGCCGGATTCAGCCATTCTCTGCCGGGGCGAAATCTCTAAACCTGAAATCACAGAGACCGAATAGCTGTCACCGTGATTACCTCAGTCGAGAACGAAAAACATTCTAGCGCCCCTGGTTACCCGCCGGGAGAAATTTTTAAATGCTGTTGGAGATGACACGGCCTGTTTCTTATTATCAATGGGAACGGGAATGGAAAGTGGAGAATGAGAGAAGGAGAATTATTTCCCGCCTGCTTTTTTCTGGGTAATGCTCATGCCTGCGCTGCTGATGGGGACGAACTCGGTCTTTAGCAGCGGGTCTCCGGTGATTTTCCTGACGAATTCGGCCAAATCCCGGCTTTGATCGGTAACGTTATGAGCTGCGAGGAAACCACCAGTGCGAATCTTGGGCAGGAGTATCGTGAGACACTTAAGGTAATCCTGCTTCCGCCCATCGAAAAAGACGAAATCGAAGGGTCCAGTCAATATCGGAAGGACTTTGAAAGGGTCGTCCAGAAACAGAGTAACATGATCCAGCATTCCCGCATGTTCGAGCCGAATCAATGCCTCGCGCCCTTGATCCTTCGTGGGTTCAACCGCCAGCAATCGTCCGCCGGTCTGGCCGAGAGCCATGCCGATCCAAATGGCCGAATACCCACTGGCAGTGCCGATCTCCAGGCCTGAACGTCAGTTTGTTCTTCAAGATCAAATCGTAGAGGTAGCGCCCCTCCTGAGGAAAAACGTCGGTGCGGCCGGGTTTGTCGGCGATTGCCTTGAGAAGCGTCACCAGGCGAGGATCCGGGAGATTGTCGTAGGCGGTCTTCTCAATCTGGAATTCCCGCGCAGGCCCACCGCGCCAGCCGGCCGTCAGCAAGGCAAAGATGAGGGGAATGAAGCTGCAATGGCGCACCATCGCGAGTCCTTGTCAGTCGGGAGAGTTTATTTCTTGCGCATGTGGATCTCGGTGCCGCCCCGCTTAAATCGCACCTCATCCATCAATCGATTGATCAGAAAAATCCCCCGGCCGTGAGAAGAAAAAATCCTCTCGCCCAGAGCCGGATCGGGAATCGAATCGAAGTCAAATCCGGTGCCCGGGTCCCGAACGACGATGAGTATCCCCCGAGCACGATCGCAAGATGCTGTCACCTGTACCATCTTGGTCGGGTCTTCCTTGGCGCCATGGATGACGGCGTTCGTTAAAGCTTCCTGCAAAGCCAACGTGACTTCAAACTCTTTCCCCGCCACGCAACCTGTCTCTTTTACCAGGTCCGTAATGCGATTTACCAACGGAGCAATGGCATGAATCTCGGCCGGCAAAGTCGCGTCGAGGCGCAAAAGCAGTTTGTCCGCGAGAAACTCAAAGGTGTCTGGTTGCTTGGGAGTTTTTGTCACTGACAGCGGTTCCTCCGCTCGAAGCCCCAACACTCGGCCGGTATCCGGTTGGGCCTTCGGCGCGTATGCCGGTCGCGGCAGGGAGTAATCTCCTTTCTCCCATTTATAACACATTTTGTTCGTACGCAGGAGGATTCTCGGGGGGTATCCGCCATTAGGCATGCTGACCAAACGGATTTAGATCTATAGCATTCAATTCACCTTGCCGCAACGAAACCTGCCTGATATAAGTAGCCTTCAGGTTCCGCTCGCACACAGGGTTGTCGAGAGAAACCATCGTGGATGACCGCGCCGTCCTCCAGGAGATTCCCGAGGAGCAGCTGTGATTGCCGAAACCCTCATGGCTCGTCAAAAGTTTTCACAGCTGGCAATGCTGGACGAAGCTGTATTCCCATTGGATCGTGCTGCGTTTACCCTCGGCCTCGAAGAGTATCCTGCACTCGACATCGACCTTTATCTGCGCAAGCTCGACACCCTGGCCACCCGCACCGATGTGCTCGCAGGCCATAACCGTTCCGCCGGCAACCTGATCGAATGTCTGAATGACGTGCTCTTTGTTCAGGAAGCGCTGCGGGGAAACATGGAAGAATATTACGATCCTCGCAATAGCTTCCTGAACGAGGTTCTGGATCGGAAGCTGGGGATACCCATCTCTCTCTCAATCATCTACATCGAGGCCGCGCGCCGGATCAATTTTGATGTTCGCGGTGTTGGCTTCCCCGGGCACTTCATCGTCAAATGTTCCGAGGGAACGCGCGAGATCTTCATTGATCCCTTCAATAACGGGCGGGTGCTTACCATAGAGGACTGCCAGGAACTGCTGGATCGGGTGTATGGCGGCTCGGTGCCCGTGCAGCCGTCCTATTTCGGTGCGATGGGGAAAAAGTCTATTATCACTCGCATGCTCTTCAACCTGAAGGGGCTCTATTATCAGAAGGACGATTATCACAGGTCTCTATCGGTCGTTGACCGAATCCTGATGCTCAATCCGGACACGCTGTCGGAGATTCGGGATCGCGGCATGCTCTATATGCAAACCAGCTTGTTTTCCAGGGCTCTTGCTGACCTTGAATATTATCTTGGACACGCAAAATCGCCCGAGGATGTCGCCTATATTGAAGCGCACATAAAGACTCTGCGCGGAGTCGTCGCATCGGCCAATTAAGACAGTGATGAGTGTTGAGGAGCACGGCCGAATTCATCCGGCGATCAAGCGGTGATACAATTCTCTTCACCCGCAGGGCGCAAAGTACCGGGGAGCAGTGGAGATGGTCCCTTTTGAGAAACACGTGTTCATTTGCACTTCGGGGAAGGTGTGCCCCATTGAAGGCAACTCCTTGAACGTTCATGCCCGCTTGAAAGAACTGGTCAGGGAGGCCGGCCTCGATTCTGTCATTCGCATCAACCAGGCAGGATGCATGGGCCAATGCGGCAACGGGCCCATGGTTGTCGTTTATCCCGACAATGTCTGGTACAGTGCCGTAAGGGCGGAAGATGCGGATGCAATATTCACGGAGCACCTGGTTGGCGGCAAGGCCGTTGAACGCCTCCTCTATCATCCATTGCGGCCGGGGATCAACAAGAGGAATCTCACTGGCCTTTAGGTGCCGGCACACATACCGTTTTCACCGTGCATTTTGTCGCTGCTGTTGTTTTTGATAGGTTCGTCACCCCCTTTTTCGATCGCACGAGGGTATTCCATGAATCAGCCAGTCCCCACCATCGCGGCGTTCCACCCTTCTGCCCGGCTCTACCGTTTTACCTTGCTGCTCTTCGTCAGTATGCTGACCTTCGGATCCTACTTTGCGTATGACTCCATCGGAGCGATTGAGAACATCCTCATCCCGGCGCTGGGTATTTCCACAGGGACCATTGGGAGCCTCTACTCGGCTTATTCGATTGCCGCCATCGCCATCGTCTTTTTCGGCGGAGTGATCACCGACCGGCTGGGGACGCGACGGGCTTCTTTCCTCTTTTCTCTGCTCGTGACTCTGGGAGCGCTGATTGTGGCGCTGGCCCAGTCCTCGACGATGTTGTTCGTCGGCCGGCTGGTCTTCGGAGCGGGATCAGAGTCGCTGGTGGTAGCCCAACTTGCGATTCTCTCCAAGTGGTTCAAGGGGAAAGAGCTGGCCCTCTCATTTGGAGTCGCGCTGACGATCAGCCGCCTGGGTACGCTGTTTTCTTTCAACACGGAAGCCTTGATTGCGAGCTATTACGGCAATTTCCGCTCGGCTTTGTGGGTCGCCTGCCTCCTGTGCGTTCTCTCGCTTCTGTGCAATCTTGTATCCAACGCAATGGACCGCAGGGGGGAAGTCATCCTTGGGATGAAAGAAGAGGGTGCGGGAGATAAGATCGTGTTCTCCGACGTACGGGCTTTCACCAATACGTATTGGTATGTGACCTTCCTGTGCCTCACATTCTATTCCGCCATTTTTCCATTTACCGCTCTCTCCACCAACTTGATCGCGACGAAATGGGGAATCCCTGACGTCCAACCCGGCGGCGGCGGCTTCATGTACCAGGTCTTCTTCAATCTGCTTCCATATGTTCACCACCGCTCCGGGAATCACCAGCATCCCGATCTTTGCCTCGATGGTCTTCGCTCCTTTCGCCGGCCGGATGGTGGACAGGATCGGCAAACGCACCTCCCTGATGATTCTCGGATCTGCGATGCTGGTCGCAAGCCACCTCGTTCTGGGCTTGACCGGCATGGATCCCCGCCTCCCCATGATCGTTCTTGGCACAGCCTTTGTGCTCGTACCCGCCGCCATGTGGCCCTCGATCCCGCTCCTGGTTGCCAAGGAGAAAGTGGGTACGGCCTTCGGCTTGACCACCATGATTCAGAACATCGGCCTGGCTTTGTTTCCCTATCTGAACGGGCTGCTGGCCCACGGCACCGAATCGTATACTGCCTCGCAGATCATGTTCGCTTCCCTGGGGCTGGCCGGCCTTGTGTTTGCTGTTCTGCTCAAACGCGCGGATGCAACAAAGGATTTTGTCCTGGAAAGGGCAGAGCCGAAAAACTAACGCCGTGAAAGCTGAAGAGACAGGATGCGAAGCCCGATTACCGAAGCTGCAGCCGCCAATAAATAACCCTGCCATCGCAGCATGCCGTTGCTCAAGCCGAGCACCGCATACCAGATAACGTCGGCTCCGACCCCCAGGTTTCTACCGGCAAGAGATGAGGCTGCGAAGACCGCAAATCCGGCAGTTGGAATGGCCAGCGTCCCCGCCACGCGGGCAACACCACTCCGGCCCCGCCCGATGAATCCCCAAACCAGGGCAGGGAGGGTCAGGAAGGTCGATGCCCAGTAGGGGCTGTACTTCAGAGCAAGAAGGATGACGAAAAGGAGCAGGGTCATCAGCACGACCTTGGACTCGCCAAAGGAGCGAGGCAAACCCTTGGATAGAAACCGGGCCAGGAAATGGAGGCCTATGCCTGCGGAAACGGCAGCTGCGAAGATTCCCGCGACCACTCCCCAAGAGGGGATCAGCATGGGATCTTTGAGAGGACCCGGATACAAACTGTTCTGGGGCAGAAAACGCATGAGTCTGCAAAAGCGGATCAAAGAGAAGGCCAAACCGAAAGGTACAAACCAGGCGAGGGAAAAAATAATTTCCCGCAGAATCCCGCCAACAATCAAGGACTCGCGCTGCTGCATCCATTCATATCCGAGCATGACCGCAAAGGGCAAAAAAGCCAGGCACTGAAGAAGTGCCATGGCCCATCCGGCCACATAGGTATCGTCGCGCCAGCGAAAGGTGTTGTCCATGCCTGACGGCCTGGTGGAGAGTTCATCGATGGAACGGAGAATGCGCTCTGCGGTCCGGCCAAAGCTCGCGATGCTCGCAGGTTTCAGATTTTCTATGGTGTCGTTCTGGGAGTGGTAGATGTCCCGCTCACGCGGTCGGTCGATGGAGCCGCTGCCCAGATTGATCGCGGGAATCCCGGCGTGCAGAAAGGGTCCTTGGTCCGTAAGAGACAGGGCGATGGCGCGTTGGGTGTACTCCGTAAGACCCGATGGCATAACGACAGGCAGCCCCTGCGCCTCGGCTGCGATGAGCGCGATCCGGCGCAGCCAGCCGGGTGTAAAACCGTCGTTTTGCCCGTCCGTGGCCAGCTGAAGGTCGGACAAATCGCCGATGCTCACGAAATCGAGCGAAAGCACCGCTGCCAGCTGCTGTCTTCCGGGGTAGTTCGCCGAAAAATCGGCAGCCCCCAGCATGCCCCATTCCTCGCCGTCCGTTGCCAGGATCAGCAGGCTGTGACGCAGCGGTGTGGCAGCAAATATCCGTGCAAGTTCCAGCGCAACACCCACGCCAGAACCGTCATCCATCGCGCCCTGCACCACTGTCCGGGTGGTATCGTAATGAGCAACGACGGCCAGAATTTCCGGAAGCGCACCCGATTTGAAAGCTACAATATTGCTCCCGGCCTGGCGTCGACCTGCGATGATTGCGTTGAAGTAGGAGGGAGTATCAATTTGATACCCCTCGCGTTTTAAAAAATCCCGTATGTAACCTGTGGCTTGTCGCGCCTCGATGCTGCCCAACACCCTCTTAGGATTTCGCGTGACAAATTCATTCACCGTCTGGAAAGCCTGTTCTCCATCAAAACGAAGCGGTGTCCGGGATACAGGCAGGGCAATGCTGGAACCGCTGCCCCAAATGGGCGCGCTCACCCAGCACAGCGCTACCAATGCAGTAATTCCGAAAAGGATTTTTGTTTGCCTGGAACTCATAGCCGGGTCAGAGTCTAACACAAAAAGTCGCGGTGTTCTCAGCGCTCTCGATGGCGAGATATTGGTGTTATCATGCGAGGTTCTGACCTTCAGATCCTGCTGATCTGCAGCTTCATGAATAGAAGACCGGTAAGAAGCTTGGGATGGAAGTCGGTCGACATCTGGGGCAGAAGCTCTCCCAGCGAGGCGACTCGCTGCAGTTGTTCCACGCTCGTCGGATTCAGGAAGAATGCCGCCTGATAGTCCCCTTCATCAACGGACTGCACACATGCATCGCGATCGCGCGCGAAGTCCACGTGGGAATGCCGGTCCAACTGGCTTTCACTGATCCCGAGCAGTTGCCCCAGAACCAGTGTGTGCATGATACTGACATCAAGATGGCGGTAGGCTTCCGCATGCGCGTGCATCAGCGGATCAACCTTGACTTTGAGGCGCAGCAGGAAAAATTTCTTGCCGGCATAAAAGCCGAAGACATGGCTCACCTCCCGTCCTTCCGCCATTTTCAGCCACAGATCCACGGCATCGGGAACCGGTTCGACGGCAAAGTACTTCCCTGCCCGTTGCAGAAATGCTGTCGGCTCAAAGTCCGCCAAATCGCAGATCAGCCGGTGCGTTGGCAGGACCGTGATGCTTCCCTCGGCACTGTTAAAGCATGCCACCATGCGGCCGTTGAAAGATTCCGCCGCCGCCGGCTTCCAGCGCAAAGCCTCACACTCCCGCTTGTACTGGAGCGCGGCCTCGAAACGATGCTGGCCGTCGGCTATGAAGAGTTCTTCAGGAACCATCGCGTCCTGGATCCTGCGAATGGATTTGGCGTCCGTAATGGCCCAGAGCTTGTGAACAACGCCAAGTTCATCCTTGACTTCAATCTCGGGCCGGCGTGCCGACGCCGTCTCGTCGAGGATGCGGTTGACTCTGAGTTTGTCTTCCGTATAGATCATGAAGAGAACATCTTCATTGCAGTCCGTGCTGCGCAACAGCCGGAGCCGATCCATTTTCAGGTCGGCCATCACACGCTCATGCGGCAGAATGCCGGCAGCGGAGTGCTGCAGATCGAGGAGTGCGATGCATCCCCTGCGCAGCAGGCATTCCTCTTCGCAATGGTACTGCTGGTAGTATGCGTAGATGCTAGGAAGCGCGTCCTGAACCAGAATCCCCTGGTCGATCCAGGAGCAGAGCGTTTGTGCGGCCTCAGGATAATCCGTTTCCGGATTGTCGAGTTTCTCGAGGCTTCTAGTCACCCTTACGACATTGAAGGGGGAACGACGGCAGTATTCTTTCTGCAGGGCCGGTGAGATGCGGTTGTAAGGCTGTGTGACGACGAGTTCGAGGTTGTCGACGATTTGGCGGTTATAGCGATACCCACGGAACGGATAAAGGATCGCCATGGCAGGCCCTCATGCAACCAGCGCGAAAACTCCTCCAACGGAATGCCGTTTTCAGTACTAAACCCACAATACTTGATGTTTGCCGGCAAGTAAACAGCCACTTGCGCGCCATCTGACCATGGAGGCGCCAACAATCGTCTCAATCCAAAACCCGCCAATCCAAAATCCAAATTCTGGGCCCCCAAAAGGAACAGGGACTGCCACCCCCGCTCGGGCAGACAGTCCCTGTCTCAAGAAAGCTTCAGCAATGACTAGAATTTGTCTGGATGAAGGGCTTTCGCTTTGGCCAGAAGCTGATCCTTGCTCTCGACTTTGTTGGGGTCGTCGACGCAGGCATCCACAGGGCATACGGAAACGCACTGTTTTTCGTCATGGAAGCCCACGCATTCGGTGCACTTGTCGGCAACGACGTAGTAGTACTCTTCGGATAGAGCCGGATGCATCGAGCCGGCGAGTTCGTATTCCTCGCCGCCGGCGTAGACTGCCTTGTTGGGGCACTCTGGTTCACAAGCGCCGCAATTGATGCATTCCTCGTTGATAAGTAAAGCCATGGTTGTAAATCCTCCGCAAGAAAATTTTGAAATTGTCGCCTAAGGCACTCTCCCGGTGGCACTCATGATTTCCGCCCGCGATTGGGACAGACGAGATCGACCTGGATCATTCCTAGCAATTTCGCACCCTAATTTATTCGTTTTCCTCCTAAATTCAAGCGCGAAATAGAAATTTTAGACTATCCTGGTCGGAAATCAATCCCCGGTGTGCGGATCGTGGACGGTTGTGTATAATGACGCGGGTCTTCCGATTGCGGGCCATAGCGTGACTGGATGAAGAACTATGTCTCTCGCACCCTCTACGGACGCCAGGAGCCCGAACCTGTGGGTTATCAATTGAGAGCAAGGAATGCCTGAAGCCATTTCGAACCCAGAACGGCCGGTATCCGGCAACCTCCGGAAAGTCAATCCAGGAATTGCTTTCGGGCTGGTTTTATTGACGATTGCATTCATATTTTACCTTCGTCTCTTTTCCAGGGCCCCTGGCCGATCCGAGGTCTTTGCCTTTTTCTTCCATGCACTGCTTCCCGCGGCCATGATCCATGCGGCTCTCTTGCTATTGCTCACATTCGGGCTGAAAATCCGGGCGCGCGGAGCCCTGCTTTTCTGGACGCTCTCGGCTGCTGTTCTCCTCGGGTTTGGCGGCTGGAAGAATGCCCAGGCCTTCCTCTTAATCCTGCTTTTTGGCCTGGTCTTCTCCAGAATCGGAAGCCATGTGAGTCGATATTTGCTGGTGCCGGCGTCTCAGAGTTGGGGTATGTATCTAGCATTGGGCCTGGTGATGCTGTCTGTCGTCGGAGCGTTCCTGGCCTGGTTCCATCTCTTCAAGTGGTGGATACTTGCGCCCTTGATAGTGATCGCCTTGGCGCCGGATTTACGCTCACGCATGTCGATCCTTCGGTCGGATGTCAGGAGGGGCTGGAATTCCTTCCTCTCAGGCTGGGACCTGGGCGTGGCGTTGATGCTCGAGGCCATGTTTCTCTTGGGTGCCTATGCCTACGTTACTGCTGTGGCACCGGAGACCCATTCCGATGCCGTGCGCTTCTACTGGCCCTACATAAGGCTGCTGCGCCATTACTCCGGCTTTTTCGATGTGCAGCGCCAGTGGAGTTATATCATCCCTCAGGCGGGAGTAACCTATGCTGCGGCGGTGCTGAGCCTGCTGGGAAACCAGGCGGTCAGGCTGTCCATGCTGCTGCCATGGTCGGCCTTAATCGGGATAGTGTGCCGCCGGACAGGTCAACATCGCAGCGCCCGATATGCCGTTGCCGTGGTAGTAGCCTCTTGCCCGGTTATCCTGTGGGTGGCGCCGGCGCTCATGCTGGATATCTTTCTGTGTGCCGCGATTGCTGTCCTTGCGGTCCTGTGCGTGGAAGGTCGAGAGCCGGGCTCAAGCAAGTTCTGGATGGCGATTGGCGTGTGTGCCGCAACCGCTTGGGCGGCAAAATTCACTGCGCTCGCCTATGTGGTTCCTCTCGTGGCCTACGCTGGTTTTCGCAGCTATCAGGTGACTGGCATCAGCAAGACCTTGCGCGGCATGATCTATTCGGCTTGTTCTTTTCTCGTCACGCTCAGCCCGTGGCTGGCGAACAGTTACCGACAAAGCGGCAACCCGGTTTTTCCCTTCCTCCTGAAGCTATTCCCTTCTCCATTGTGGCCGCGCGGTGTTGATGCTATTACCCTCAGTTCCTACAGGCTGCCGTCGGGATGGCGCGGTTGGCTTCTCTGGCCAATCGACCTTACATACCATACGAGCCGTTTTGTCGAAGGGTATGACGGCAAGCTCGGCCTTACACTCCTGGTATTGCTGCTACTTGCCCTTCTCATCATTTGGAAGGGGAACGCCGGCAGCAGAGCACTTGTGGTTACAGGTATCATCGCGACGGCCCTCTTGTGGACCCGAACCGCATATCTTCGCTACTGGATGCCCAGCCTCTGGCTTATGGCAATGGCTGCATGCGGTGCTCTCGAAAAGCGGGTCCGACCCATCCCCGCGCAGCGCACGATCGCGTTCGCCGCATTCGTGATTATGATTCCCCAGGTGCTCTTCAGCATGGTCAATTACTGGCCGTCTCCCCGCGGATGGCCGTGGGAGGTCTATGCACGGAAGGTCTCGTGGCAAGACTATCTTGGAGGCCAATTCCAGTCACTTTCCGAGGAAATCGAGCGCAGCCAAATTTTGGATCGCCGATGGCCAAAGATCTGGTTCACTGGTTATGAGGCCGTGGGACATCTTCAGGTGCAGCCGATGGAGGCGACCGTCTGGGAATTTTCACTTCATACCTTAGGCCCACGCTCGAAGGTGCAATATCTCTGCACAGCCGGTTGTGATTACTGGATTGTGAATGAAGATGATTTGGATGCCCTTTGGTTTAAGGCGGAAGGGATCTCGAACTTCTTCTGGAAAGAATCCCATTTGGTCGCCCGAACCGGGGCTTTGGCGGTCTACCGCATGCCATCCGTCGATCAAGCCCTGCAGGAGTTCGATGCACGTGCTCTCCCGGCAACAGAACTGGTACTCAATGGCAGCTTCGAGCAGGGGAAGGATAGGAAGCCGGATTTTTGGATCGTGGATGGAGAAGCGCGCCAGCTCTCGTTGGGCGCCGCAGCCCTCGAGGGAAAGTATTGTCTGCAATTGAATCCCAAAGCAGTGGCACGCCAAGGCATTGCTCTGCCCCCGGGCGTGCAAAAAGTGGAGTTCCTGGCTAACGCACGCTCCGGCCAGGATGGGCCGCCGGTTACCCTCCGCTATTCCCTCTACGCCCTGGGTTTCGAAAAGGATCCGGCAACTATTCCACCTGAGCGACAAGTCCAGCCGGAGCGGGCGCTGGATGGCAAGGCTGAGATGGTCTCGGTCGCGGGCCAATGGCAACAGTACCGCGCCGTCATCACCATTCCCAACCTCGCGCGCTATTTCATTGTGAGCGTCGACAACCCTGGCAATAACGGAGAGATCTGGATCGACTCGGTCCACCTTTACTCGCGATGAGAACGATGCCGTAGATCAGAGGAGGCGGGGGCGGGTCGATTGACTGACCTCCGGCTAATACATGCTCGACAAAAAAAAGATCGCCGTCACCATACCGGCCTATAACGTCGCCAACCAGATCGGAGGACTAATCGCGGCGATGCCGGCGTGCATCGATCGCATCTATGTAATCGATGACGCATCTCCGGATGATGTGGCTGAGCGCGTGCAGAAACTGGCAGACCCCCGGGTGGTTTTGATACGGCACCGCAAGAATCTGGGTGTCGGCGGGGCAACGGTTACCGGGATGCGCGCGGCGATAGCGGCTGGTTACGACATTATCGTGAAATGCGACGGCGATGGCCAGATGGATCCTGCGGATATTCCGCGGCTCCTGCAGCCGCTGCTGGATGGTTCCGCCGACCATGCCAAGGGAAGCCGATTCCATCACTTTCGCGCATTAAATCAGATGCCAAAATGGAGATTCGTCGGCAACGTCGGGCTGACCTTCCTGACTAAACTGGCCTCGGGATATTGGAACGTTCTCGACCCGGTTAATGGATTTCTGGCAACGCGTTCAGAGATGCTGGATAGCATTCGTCTCTCCCAAGTTTCGCGCCGTTATTTCTTCGAGACCGACCTCCTTATCCGCCTGAACATCGTGGGAGCGCGCGTCGCTGACGTCCCCTTGCCTGCGCGCTATGGCGACGAAAAGAGCACATTGTCGGTCCCGCGCGCGCTGTTTACATTTCCACCAAGGCTTATTGCCGGCATGATCCGGCGGATCTTTTGGCGCTACCTGTTTTATGATGTATCCCCGATCGCCATTTTTGCGGCTCTGAGCGCGATCTTCCTGGGATTCGGAGTCATTTTCGGTTTGTACCAGTGGATACGACATGCCCTGGCCGGCCTCACTACCCCGATCGGAACTGTTATTCTGGCCGCGGTGCCGTTTATTCTCGGGTTCGAATTGCTGCTGCAAGCGATCGTTCTCGATATCCAAAACACGCCTCGGCCCGGGGGACCGCCCCCTCCGAAAGTTCCGGTGGACCCGGGGCCGGAGCAGTGAAGTAAGACACGGAATTATTCGTCACATCTGCTGAGCATGGTTCTGTCTCGCTGGTAAACATGGCGGTCCGGCAGACTGGACATAGGTTTTGTAGATCCCGTTTCTAACCAGCTCGGCAGAGCAAATGGAGAATCATGCCGCCGGAGGCAAACGATAAAGCGCTTTTTGATCCCAAGGAGCTCGCCCGGGAGTTCAACTATCTGGCTAAGCTCATTTTCGGCGTTGAACCCGGGCCGGAACTGGCGGAATCCTACATAAAAGCCAATACGATCATCTTTTGCGGCGCGAGTGTCGATCAGATCCAGAAATTCATGATCGCAGCCCTCGAAAGAAAATACGACTTGGAAGCGATTGAAGTTGCTTTGAGATTGAAAACAAAATCGAATTTTCTTACCCAAAAAATCCAAATCCTCTTCTACCTGATGGAAACCCGCCCGGAATATTTCTCCTTGTTTGTCAACAAAAAGGGCTCGATGCCCGTTGCCTATATCTTACTGAGCATTCAAACCCTCCGTTCTTTATTCATGCTGATCAAAGGCGTTCTGCTTCTCAGGAGTCCGCTGTGCCGAGATGTTTTTTGCTCTAAGGCGGGCCGATGAATGATCTGATCATCATCGGGTCCGGAGCTGCCGGCACGTGGGCAGCCTACCAAGCCGTCAGTAGAGGCCTGACTCCTATGGTTGTCGACGTGGGTCTGCACCCGGCAGAGCAGCCTGTGTTAACCCAGGATTTCTTCGCTCTGAGACAGCAGGATGAGCATCAGGCGAATTATCTGCTGGGAGCGGAGTTTGAATCTCTGCACAATATTTGCAGAAGCTATTTGAGCCCCAGATTGAAGCCGCCACGTTTCCGCTTCGTAACCGCTAAAGCCGATGAACTGGCGCCGCTGCAAAGAAATGGATTCGATCCAATTCAGAGCTTCGCCCTGGGTGGTTTGGCCAACGCATGGGGGGCAGGGCTCTATCGATATCATGAAGACGATTTGAAACCGTTCTCCCTTGACCCCGAGAACCTCGATCCCTATTACGATATCCTCACGCACGAGATTGGCATCAGCGGCGCAGCTGATGACCTGCTCGTTCATTTCGGATCGCCGCAGGCACTTCAAAAACCCTTAAGAATGGATTCCCTGGCCGAGCGTTTTTTACATGGCTATCGGCGCCATCGGCCATATTTCACCGGAAACGGGCTCAAAGTGGGCCGCCCGCGGTTGGCGATTCTGAGCGAAGATCTAGACGGCAGGAAAGCCTGTACCTATGATCATCTGTCCTTTTGGGAGCCCAACCTTTCCTATCTCTACACGCCCGCGATGACGGTGAAAGAATTGATTCGGGAGAACAAGATCCGATACCAAGATCAACGCCTGGCGCTACGATTTGAGGAGGAGGACGAGCAAGTACGCGTGACGGTCAGGAATTTGCACACTGACCGCTGTGAAGAACTAGCCGCCAAGACGCTTATCCTGGCAGCAGGCGCGTTGAATAGCGGCAGAATCGTTCTGCAATCGTACCAAGATCATCAGACCCGCCTCCCTCTGCTCGAAAATCAGACCAGTCTCATTCCCTTCCTGAATCCCTTCTTTGTTGGACGTCCCTTTGATGAGTTCAGCCATGGGTTGACCCAGCTCAACATGCTCTATGCAGGACCACTATGGGAAAGCTACGTGCAAGGGAGTTTCTATTGTTACAATTCGTGCCTGGCCTCAGACATCTTTAAGGATTTGCCGCTATCCGCAAAGGGCAACCTTTGCGCACTCAAGTACATGTTGCCGGCCTTATCCATTCTCCAGCTCTTTTACCGGGATGAACCAAGAGGCGGGAATTACCTGCAGCTGGCAGCGGATGGAAAACTAATAACCACCTATACGAATAAGCATCCCATGGGTAAGGTAGAGCGGCATATCATTGGCTTGTGCAGGAGAATCGGATTTCTCTCTCATTCCCGCCTGGTCCAATATCCGACGCCCGGAAACGGCATTCATTACGCGGGTACACTGCCCATGAGCGCGCGCTCGACCTTGCCCCATCATACGGACCTTCATGGCAGATTAAACGGCACACGTCGTGTTTATGTGGCAGATGCTGCCACCTTCCCCGTCTTGCCAGCAAAGAATCACACCTTCACAATCATGGCCAATGCTATGCGGGTAGTCGATTGCATGATCAATGATCTGGGTGTGGCATGAGGAAAGTCGTCATCACGGGAGCCGCGGGATTCATCGGCGGCAGTCTCGCGAAGAGATTTGCGGATGAGAATTGTGAGGTCGTCGGGATCGACCGGATCGAGCCTTCCATGCCGGCGTTCAGCCGGTTTATATGTGCAAGGCTGAATGAAAAAATTGACCCGGAAGTGTTCTTGCGCGTGGACCTCATCCTCCATTGTGCACACGATATGTCTCCTGGTTCCTACCGGGCCAATGTCGACGGAACTCGGTTGTGGGCGGAGCAAGCTAGGCAGCGGGGAGCCCGCAGTCAGCTCTTTTTGACCTCCGTTTCTGCCCATCGTCAAGCCCCTTCCGAATATGGGAGAGCCAAATTCGCGTTGGAGAGCTTGTTCCTGAACGAGGGCGGATACGTGATCAGGCCCGGACTTGTCGCAGGTCCCGGAGGAAGTTTTGCCGCCCTCGTCGGCATGATCAGAACCATGAAGGTCGTCCCGATCCCTGGCGCCAACAAGATCCGGCTGGCGTTGACGGATATCGGAACGCTGTCTCAAGTCATCCTGAACTTCGAGCAATTGAAAAAGGGGAGTGTCTGCAATTTGGTCCAACCGCACTGGCCTGGTTTGTGGGATTTCGCAAAAGCAATCCGCCGCTGCCTTGGCATCCAAGGAGCAATCATCCCGCTCAATGTCCAAACAGCAAAACTGGTACTATGGGTGGCGGGCAAGTTTCGTTTCCCGCTCCCACCGACGCTGAATTATGCAAGTTTTTGCGCACTGGAACAAAGCCAAAGATACGGCTATGAAAGCTCGTATGGAGACCTTGGGCTTCAAGTTCGTACCCTGGAGGAGTTGTTGCAACTGTATCGGGGCAAAGTGTTGGGTTAGACTGGAATTCTTATCGCCCTTCCGCCGCGACGAAAATATGTCGTCCCAGGCAAGGAGGCCCCGGCCACCGGACGGCGTCAGCACTGGAATAATTCCAAAGCTCGAGCGCCGTGCGGCGCCCGCATGCGTCCACATGGGCGAGTCCCGGGTGGACGAGAGACTAATCTGAACCTGGTCAAGGAAATCGATCGTGAACCTGGGATCGTATCTCGCGGAGCCTGAACTCGTCGGTCTTGACATCGAAGATCCCGACAGGATCAGGCTCCATCTCAAGATCCTCGCCAGGAAACGGATGATCCGCGAGGTTTTTGAGGAGTTTTATCATCAGTGCATCCGTCTGGATCGTAAGTATCTGGGCAAGGTCGAAGGAAAACAGGTTGAAGTGGGAGCCGGCATAAGCTTTTTCAAAACGCTTTATCCGGATGTCCTCGTCACCGATATCAAGCCTGCCCATCACCTGGACATGGTGCTGGATGCTCAATCCACACCGTTTGGGAACGAAACGGTGCGTGCAGTATATGGAATCAATTGTTTCCACCATTTTCCTGCGCCGGCGGCATTTTTCAACGAGTTGCTCAGGATTTTGAAACCCGGGGGCGGTGCCATTCTGATTGAGCCTTATCATGGCCCAGCCGCTTCCTTGCTTTATCGAAGGCTGTTCAGTTCCGAGAGCTTTGAGAAGGCGGATCCCCATTGGGATTCAATGGAACGGGGAGCCATGCGGGGCGCCAATCAGGCACTGTCCTATATCGTTTTTAGAAGGGACCAGAGATTATTTGAGAAGCAATTCCCTGAGCTCGAGATTGTCCATTCCGCACCTCTGCGCAACTATCTGAGGTACTTCCTGTCCGGAGGGTTAAATTTCAGGCAATTGCTGCCTGATGTCACCATACCCCTCCTCAAGTTCATGGAAATCTCATTGATCCCGCTCGGGCGTATTACGGCCCTGCATCATGTCATCGTGCTACGAAGACGCAATCTGATGAGGCATCGGGAATCCGCATGAAACTCTCTGTTGTTATTCCGGTTTACAATGAGAAAAGTACCATATTGGAAATCCTGGAAAGAGTAAGGCGAGTGGACATGCCCAAGGAAATCATCGTGGTGGACGATTGTTCCACCGATGGCACTCGTGCCGTTCTCCAAGGGCTCGCCCCCTCGAGCGCTTTAAAGATCATCCTTCAGCCCTGCAATATGGGTAAGGGAGCGGCCTTGCGCCGGGGATTCGAGGAAGTTGAGGGCGACATCGTCCTGATTCAGGACGCTGACCTCGAATACGATCCGGCGGAGTACCCGGCGCTACTGCAGCCGATTCTCGCCAACAAGGCCGATGTTGTCTATGGATCCCGCTTCCTCGGTGGCCCTCATCGGGTTCTCCTTTTCTGGCACTCGGTCGGGAATGGTCTGTTAACGGCACTGTCCAATATGTTGACCGACCTGAACCTCACCGACATGGAAACCTGCTTCAAAGTTTTCCGTGCGGATCTGCTCAAAAGGATCAGACTGCGGGAGAATCGGTTCGGTTTTGAACCCGAGTTCACGGCGAAGGTCGCCAAAGCCCGGTGCAGAATCTACGAAGTTCCTATCTCATACAGCGGCCGCGACTATTCGGAGGGCAAGAAGATCGGCTGGAAAGATGGAGTCGCGGCAATTTACTTTGTTCTGAAATATCGATTCTTCGACTGACGGCGGTGTGGTTCGTAAGAACGCGACAGGATCGAAAATCGATCGTGAAGCCGGTTGAGCACCAGCCCAATTGGCATCTCTAGGTCACTTCCTGAAGAACCGGCGCACGCTCCGAATGATATGCTGCTGCTCTGCTTCCATAAGTTCAGGGTACAGCGGGAGCGAAAATATCTCGCGCGCGGCCTTCTCCGCCACAGGAAACTGCTGCCCCACAAGGACAAACTGCTTCAACGCCGGCTGGTTGGGCAGCGGCGTCGGATAATGTACCAGCGTCTCAATTCCGTTTTCCAACAAGTAGCCGCGCAGATCCTCACGGCGAGAAGTCCGCACGGGGTACAAGTGGCGGTTGGGCAAAAAATCCGACGCACGAGGCAGCACGGTCAGATCCAAGTCGGCGAACGCTTCGTCGTAACGATTCGCGATCTGCCTGCGCTTCTCGTTTTGCGGCTCCAACCTCGCCAGCCTGAGCCGAAGTATCGCAGCCTGAATCTCATCCAGACGGGAGTTAAGCCCAAGCATTTCGTGGCAATAGGTTTGGCTTTGTCCGCCGTGCCGGAGCTTTTTGACCCGCAGATATGTATCCAGGTCATGCGTCACCACCATGCCCGCATCCCCGAGAGCTCCAAGGTTCTTGGTCGGGTAAAAGCTGAAGCCGGCCGCGGCGCCGCAGGTACCGAGCGCGTCTCCTTTTAGTCGGGAACCATGCGCCTGGCATGCGTCTTCGATCATGACCAGATGGTGCGCACGTGCCAGGGCGTCGATCGTCGGCAGCTCGCAGGCATGTCCGTATAGATGAACGGGAAGAATCGCGCGCGTGCACGGTCCGATCATTGGCTCGATCTGGCCGGGATCGGTCTGCAAGGTCACGGGATCGACGTCCACAAATCGAGGAACGGCACCCGCCCGGCATATGGCCAGAGCGCTGAATGCCGCAGACAAGGCCGACGTTATTACCTCATTCTTTCCGTGGGGCTGGATGACCCCGGCGGCTTCGAGGGCAAGCGTGAGCGCGTCCGTGCCGGAAGCGACCCCCGCTGCATAAGGGATTTTCAGATAGCAGGCAAATTCGGTCTCCAGCGCCTCCAGCTCGGGACCAAGAACGTACCAGCCGCTCCTGAGCACACGCGCCATCGCCTGTTCTGTTTCGGCGCGGTCGCGCTCAGACTCCCGTTTGAGATCGAGAAAAGGAACAAACATGTTGCCTCATGATCCGCGAGGGAAATGCCGTCCAGCCGATTTTTGACTGTGACAATGACCCTAGATTCGGGAAATGTGGAGCATTCCCGGCGGCGACCCACGAGCCGGATGTAGCGGGGTTCCAGAGATGACGATGCGTCGGGGTTTTTCTCCGCTAACGGGAAAGATTGATATCCCGCAGGGCCACCTCGAGCTCCGGCACGCGCTCAGGCTGAGCACGCTCGCGGCGTACTACGAGTCTCCACCAGGCGCTAAATAGCTGAATGAAAACCCGACATAGATGCCTGGCGCTGAAGAACTGGCTGCTTCCGTGGTATCGGTGGTAATGATGAACGGGAATCTCGACGATTCGACAGCCACGGGCCTGAAATCGCTTTACCATCTCCACACAGATTACACCGCTGTCGCAGGTAAGTTGCGTCCGGTCAAGAAGCTTGCGCCTGAAGAGGCGAAAATCGCAATCCACGTCCTTGATGTTCAAGCGGAACATGAATTTCATAATCTGTCGGTAAATCAGACCGGCAACAATTCGATGTCTGGGGTCGGAGCGGGAAATCTTGTAGCCGTTGACGATATCGACGCCGGGGCCAAAGGCGGCCAGAAGCTTGGGTAACTCCTCCACGTCGTACTGACCGTCCCCATCGGTATAGAAAATCAGATCCTTGGAGCAATTCGCAAAACCGGTGATCAGCGCAGCACCGTAACCACGATTGACCCCATGGTGAATGACCTTCAGAAAGGGATATTCACGAGCGAGGATACGCAGAAGGTCCCCGGTGCCATCGACGGAACCATCATCCACAACCACAATTTCATAGTTTTCGGTCAGTTTCGGAAGTAACCACACCATGGTGTGGATGATTTTGCCGATTGAGCCTACATCGTTATAGGCCGGAAAGAAGGCCGAGATGGAGCACTGTGCCTTATTCATACATAAAACCCCGCCGATGGAAATATGTTGCATATCTTGCCCATTTTTCTAACATTACTCCAGCAAAATTTTCTTTATTAGAATTTACTCATCAAGAGATTGGCTTGTTGAGGAGCTACTCCAGTCTGGGCATAGTGTCGCGTGAAAGATGGGAACGTTATGAATCAAGCGGCTGCGCCAAAGAGTAACCCGCGGCTGTTCCGGGCCGCTCCAACCCCTGAGATGATCTTCCTGGCTCTCATTTTACTCGCCGAACTCTGGGTGTTTTCGGGTACTTTCCATAAGTTTTTTACCCATGACAGCCTGTTCTACATGACGAATGTCCCTCAATCGTGGGATCAGTACCGGCCCTACCTCATGGGCCCTTCCGCGGAAAAATCCTATCGCCCGCTCAACCTCGGTTTTGTGGCGCTGGTGCGGCCGTTTCTGGGACTGGATCCGTGGCCCTACCATTGGATACCTATAATATTCCACCTGCTGAACACATGGCTGTTTTACGCTTTGGCCAGGCGAATTCTTGCGAGCAGCACCGCCGGGCTGGCGGCAGCAGCCTTCTGGGGCCTCCACTCCGTCGCGGGCTGGATCACCTACGACATCACCTACCTTTCAGACTTCTTATTGGCATTTCTCCTCCTGCTTTCCCTGCTCTTGGCCGTAGAAGGGGATCGGCGTAAGTCCCGGATGTTGATTATTGCCTCCCTGGTGGTTTTCGTGCTTTCGTTGATGACCAAGGAAGCCGCGACCACCTTTCCGCTGGCTTTTTGGATCGCTCTCAGTCTTGCGGACCTGCGGGCATCCGGGGAACCGGTCTCCGCAAAAAGAGTTTGGCGCTCCTTTAAAAGAACATTTCCGCTGACGTTCCTATACCTCCTCATTGCCTGCGCCTTTGCCGGACTGTTCATTTATTGGCTGCGCATGGGATATCTCTATGACCAGGGCGGGTCCTCGCCCTACGACATCAATCCATGGGCGAACCTGCTGGCAAAAACAAAGTATTTGTTTTGGGCTTTGAATCTCCCAGACACGCTTAGCATTCCCAATCCCGTGAGGAACCGCATGCTGGCTCTGGGGCTCGTGAGCGCCGTGCTATTGATCTGGGCTATCGATATCCTCAGGCGCCACGGGAGGCTTTCGATCGTGGAATGGGCTGGGCTTCTATGGTTCGCCGGCCTGAATATGCCGTCCTTTCTACTGTCGCACCGCCTGGCAAAATGGTACCTCTATCTCCCTTTATTCGGGTTGGCTCTCGCATTCGGTGTCCTGGTTGACAACCTGCGCGCCGGGGTGCCCCAGAAAATGCGACGGGTCGGAGGGCTGATTATCGCGGGATTGCTGATCGGTCCAATCTTGTTCTCCTCCCGGGTTCAGACTCGAAGCTATATCGTGGCATCCGATTCTGCCTACCAGTCCGACCTGCTCCAATCCTGTCTTAACGACTTCAGGACTGCGCATCCCAAGCTCCCGCCTCAAGTCACGTTGTACTTTCTTCCGGCTTTTGAAGAAGGTGTTTCGGACCTTTTGTCTGCTCCCCCGATCGATCACGGTGAGCCTCTTCGGATTGTATTATCCGGGCACACGCGTGCATGCCTTGTTCGCCCACAAAGGCCATCCTCTCCCTCTTAACATCGGCACGCGTTCCGATATCCTCGTACTCCAATACTTCAATGGCTGCCTTTATGATGCGACTTCATATTTCAAAGACGCCGGCAGAATGACTCTCTATCTGCTTCCCACCTGGGAGGGAGAGGCTGCCCCACTCCTCAAGAAAATCCCCGCGGGAGGAAGGAAACTCTACGAACAGTATGTGCAGTTGCTGATCGCGGATGACGGAGCGCAGCTCCCGGAGGACTATGCTACGCGCCGGGATATCTGGATGCTGCAATACGCGGGAGGGCGCTTTGACGATGTAACGGGCTTCTATAAAGGACGATACAGGGATAGTGCCCGGCGAGTCATCCGGAGTCTCCAGGGGATTCAGTATAGCGTCAATCGCGCCGAGTATTACCCGGACTACGACCACTACCAGACTCCCACAGGGGCGCCGGTTTTCTTCCAGGGCGCGGAAAAGGAGATCTTCACCCAGATTGGAGGCTCAACGGTCGTTGTTCCGCTCCACAAGATCCCCGCGGGATCTCAGCTGCGTTTCGATGCTGCTTGGATGTATGAGCTGGGAGACGGTGCCTGGGCAGAAGCCATTGTACGTGCGGCTGGGAAGGAGAATGTGGTCTTCCACGAGTACATGCAGCCGGACGCCAAGAGAAGGAGCCCGCTGTGGAAGGAAGTCACCATCGACTTGCGGCCCTTCGCAGATCAGGATGCGGATCTGATTCTGAAATGCTACAACGACCCGGGCAAAAAAACGATAGCCGACTGGTTGAACTGGCGGGATATCGTGATCGAGAGCAAGGAAGCGTCACCTGCAAACGTAAAAAGGTGACGCCCAATCGTAAACCTGCTGCGATTTAGACAGTGACAAGGGCCAAAAGGGACGGCGCAGATACATCTGCCGTTGAACATGAATTATTTCGCCGGCTGATTCTCTAATGCCGCTCAGTCTTTCGAGCCTTTCGTCTTCTTTAATTCCCGGAGCTCGGCGGTGCGGTCCACTAGCACATCCCGCGAATACCGGTTGCGCCCCGCAGGATCATTGATTTCTGCAAAATCAAAACAGAAGAAATTGCTGTCCTTGTTGGAAGCTTCCTCCTGTAAAACCTCCTCGACCTTGGGCGTCACGACGCCTGAGCCGATGCTTTCTTTTTCGTAAAGCAGTCGCGGCATGTACCATACAAACAGATCCGAACCCGGCACGTCCTTGGGCAGGCTGAGAAAATAAAAACGCGAACCATCCGGAACCGTGGGGTACCATTGCTTCAACTGCACGACGATCCTGTCCAGATCAACTCTTGCGCTCTGATTGCCTAACCAGACATTCCCTACATATTCGGTGTTTGTCGTGAAGTATTGGTAGTACATTAAAGCCAGGACCGCATAGGCCAAAACGTGAGCGATTGTTTTCCAGCGCCGCAGCGTACTGAGAATGGTATGGCCAATTACTCCCACCAGGGTAATGATCAAGCTGAAAAAAGGGAGGTAAAGATACATTTGACGCCGGGCATTTACCAGAAAGACCACGGGAAGAAGCGCAATTATGAAAGTGAAGAGGGCCCAAATGAGTATCTTCTGGCGCAAGAGGGCCGCCCAAACGGCCACCAATGCAATGCTGCCATAGAGCATCAGCGGGCTCTTGATCACCTCATGCCCGAAGGTCACACACGATAAATAGTATTTCATCCCCTCTACAAAAGCCCGACAACTCAGTTCCAAATAGTAGGGATATGCGGGCGAGGAACTAAAATCGGTCACGCCTGTCTTATAAAGAATCACAAACAGTAGCGAAATGGCATAATACGGCCACTGCCGCTTCATGATCCGGATAAAGGCCGTGATGCGCTCACTCCGGCTCGTCCATGCTTTTCGATCTAGAGCGATTAGTTCGAAGATAAGCAGGGTCAAAGGTAATACAACCACAATTTCCTTGCTGCGTGTGCCCAGGAAAAAACAAAGAAGCGCACCGACATATTTGTACGGGTTCGCAGTTTCCCGATTTTGAAGGTACAGCAACAGGCACGACGTCCAGAACAGGAAGGCCAAACTGTCGTACATTACGGGAGGAGAATAGGCGCTTTCGCAGGTAAGGTAACTAAAGCCCCAGGCCAGCGCGGCCAGGGCAGCAAAGTATTTGTTCTGAAGCAATCGCAAGGCGAGAAAATATCCGAGAAAAACATTGGCGAGGTGCAGCCCCAAAAGCACTGCGATCCAGGGAAGCGGGTGCACACCCACAAATCGATAAAGCAACGTGAAGATCAGGTTGCCCAGGGGTCTGGGATTCCAGTCGTGGTTGGGAGCGAGAAAACCTCCAAATTGGCTCAGAGGTGTGTAGTCAATGCCTCTGGAGATATTCATGTAATCGTCCGCAAACAACGCGGGATGCTCGAACGTGTTCCAATACTTCCAGAGCACGAACACAACAATGGATGTTGCCAGCAGGAGATCCACCCAATAGCGGCGCTTGGCGCGTATTTGCATATCTGCAACTTCCCCAGGCCTCGGAATGAACCGCCGGATAGAGTCGGATTCTGCAAATGGAATCGAGCCTCTACAGAATGAGTTCGGGATCCGGATGTTTGGCCCCTAATTCCGGAGCGCCCTGATCAGGTCGACCAATGCAAGACAATCTGGAAAATGGGGTACTAACAGTGGATCTTCCCGTTCAGCCTGATGAGAATCGTATTTCTACATCGGGTATGTGCCAGGCACAAGCGATATTCACCTGGAAGCAGGCGCGCCAGGCTTGCCGGCGACCACGAGCAGGGACAGGCCGAAATGCAAGCAGGACTTGTCGTCGCTTGAAATATCTGAAGCGCAGATGAGATCCAACCGATCTTCACTGAAATCGTCAATCGCCATCATTGTTTCACGGTCAGGTCATTGCTCAGCACGAAGCTGAACTTGTCCTCGAGCGCAAACTTAACTTCCTTGCCCTTGGTAGCGAGAACCGTCGCCGTACCGGCTCCTCCGCCGACAGCTGCACCGATGGCGGCGCCTTTCCCACCACCGGCGATAGCACCGATGATGGCGCCCAATCCTGCCCCAATTCCCACCTTCGTGGCATCCTGCTTCGTGGTACTTTCGGCCTCAAAAGACAGCGTATTGGTTTGGATTGGACAGGCGGTTTTGCCGATCATAATCTCCGTCAGTGTTATGGACATGGTTGCGCGTCCCTCCACACGTCCGGAGGCTTTGACGCCCATCAGCCGGCCGGTGACTGTGCTGCCGCGAGGCACTGCGACTTTCCCGTCGGCTACCAGATCCTGCTCGAGCGCCGCCTTAAAGGTATCGCCTGATTTGTTATCCGCGGAACTGATCGGGTCGAGCAGGCGAACTTCGAAGCGTGTCCCGGAGGGGATCATGATCGGCTTCGGAGGCGGAGGGGGAGGTGGTGGCTGAACCGGTGCCGGAGGTACTGCGGGAGGGATCGCGGGAGCTATACGCTGGGGTGCAGCAGCGGCTGCCGCAGGTTCAGGTTCAGGTCTGCCTGCCGGAGCAGAAGAAGAGGCCGGCCTCGCGGCTGCCGGCTTGCTTGTCGGGCGAGGCGCGGGTTTTTCCGGAGCGGGTCGCGCGGGCGCTTCCGGCTTGGGAGCAGGCTCGGCCTCCTGGGCCTGGGCCGGAGGCTGCTGGGCGGCAGGCGGTTGCGCTGCCGGCGGCCGATTGTCCGTTCGCGCTTCATTATTGCTGGCTCTGCTGCAAGCGAACATCGCCAGGAGCAAAAGACCGGAAGCTAAAAACGCGCTGCGTCGAAGCATCGTCTTCCTCCTCATAAATTTAATCTGATAGTAGATGACACCATTCACATTATGTGTCAATCCCTGAAACCATGGGCAACCCTTCGGACACTAAGGAATCTAATGCTGAAGCCTTTTGCGGCGTTGTCCTCACATGCGTGCAGAGCTGAGGTTTTTGGTTGCAACTCCCATCTTAAATCCATATCTTGGATCCACGCTCAGGACGCGCACCTTCATGCCTTTTGTCGCAGAGGAGGAAAGACTATGGCCCGCATCTCGCGACGGACTTTTGTTACCAGTACCGCAGCTCTCGCCGGAGTGGGTTTGTTATCGCAAGGTCAGAAACGTACGTTCCCACCCGACTTCAGCCCGGAGATTCCCAGCAGGCCCTTTGGGAAAACCGGGATCGAGGTCACCATGGTGGGCTTGGGGGGCGGCAGCCGCTTCTTCATGCCGGTTCCGGACGATGAGCAGGGAGCAGAATTAGTGCGCCGGGCCATCGATCGTGGCATCCGCTTCATTGAAACCGGCGCGAACTATGGCGATAAGAACGAGAGCGAGGTGCGCATCGGCATGGCGATGAAGACACGCCGGTCGCAGGTTTTCCTGGAAACGAAAGTGGACGCCCGCGATCACGACGGGGCCATGCGCGAGATGGAACGTAGCCTCAAGTTGCTGCAAACCGACAAACTCGACCTGGTGCTGCACCACAACCTCGCCCGCGCATCAGAGATCGATCGGCTCCTGGCGGAGAACGGTGCCGACCGTGCCATCCGTAAGATGATCGATCAAAAGGTCGTCCGCTTTCGCGGCTTCTCGAGCCATGTGCCGCAGTTGCTCCTCGACGGCATCAAGAGGATCGAGCCACAAGCAATCCAGGTCATCGCAAACGCTACGCGGGTCCCTGATGTCGAGTCCGAAGTTTTGCCCGCGGCAAAAGCACAAGGCATCGCGGTAATCGTCATGAAATCCTGTGGCAAGGGCTACTTTCTGTCGCACAATTTCACCAAACCAGACCGGATTGACCAGTACGGCCCGCCCGCAGACATCTTCAAGCGCCAGGACTTGCCGATAGCGCGAGAATACATCCACTACTCACTTTCATTGCCGGTTGCCACTGTAGTCATCGGCATCGACTCACTCGAGACTCTGGATGCTGTGACAAGAGATGTCGCTGGATTCAAGCCTTTGAGTGCGGCAAATATGAAATCGATGGCAGACCGGGCTCAGGGATTCAGGACGACCGGTTTTTGGATTCCAGCTCGCGGCTAGCTGGAGATGCCAAAGGGAGGGTTTAACGTGCAGGCCGTCGCTAAGACCAGTGAGGACACGCTTGAGCTCATCGGCGCCGATCACCTCGACGCTTGAGGGTCAAAGCCCCGCATTTCGGTCTCTGTGGCGATTTGGAGAATCGAGTCTCAACCAAAGGATGGAAAAGATGAAATCCGCACTGTGGTTCCTCTGCGTCATTCTCGTGGCGGCTTCTCTGGGTATGGCTCAGGAAAAGCCGATCGTAATTCAAGCCGGTACGTTGCTGGACGGCAAAGGCGGGGTGGCTCGCAATGTCAGCATTCAAATTGAGGGCGCGCGTATCGCCAAGGTAGGCTCGAGCGCACCAGCCGGAACTGCCACTGTGTACGATCTGAAGGGCATTGACCGTTCTGCCGGGCTGGATTGACACCCACGTCCACCTGGACTGGCACTTCGGCCTCGATGGGCGGTATGCCACCAGGGACAGGACGCCTTCGCAGACCATGGCATTCGAGGCGGAAAATGCCTACGCGACCTTGATGTCGGGCTTTACGACCGTCCAATGCTGTAGGCGCGGCAATCGACAAGGAATTGCGCGATGTCATTGCCCGTGGAGTCCTGCCGGGGCCTAGAGTATTGACCTCCCTGGCAGCGCTGACTAATGCGAACCTGACTCCGGAACAGATCCGGGAGTATGTCAGAAAGACCGCGGCCGACGGCGCGGATCTGATCAAGATCTTCGCCTCCAGGAGCATTCGTGACGGGGGCGGCCAGACCCTGAGCGCCGAGCAGATTCAGGCAGCCTGCGGGGAAGCGACCAAACTGGGTCTGCGCACGCTGGTCCACGCATACGGCGATGATGCCGTCAAGGCAGCTGTCCTGGCCGGATGCACCAGCATCGAGCATGGCACTCTCGTCAGCCCGGAAATCCTCCAGCTGATGGCGGACCACGGCACCTACCTCGACCCGAACATCGGCCTCGTCAAGCAGAACTACCTGGAAAACCGCGCTCACTACCAGGGCATCGGCAATTACAACGACGAGGGATTCGCGGCCATGGAAAAGGCGATTCCTGTCGACCTGGCCATGTTCAAACACGCCCTGGCCATCAAGGGACTCAAGATCGTTTTTGGTACCGATGCCGTCGCCGGTGCTCACGGCCGGAATGTTGAGGAGCTCATCTACCGGGTCCAGAAGGGGGGCCAGGACCCGATGGCGGCGATCATCGCGATGACCTCGCTTGCTGCGCAATCGCTGAATCTGGGCGACAAGATCGGAACTGTCGCGCCCGGCATGGAGGCTGATATCGTCGCGGTGGAAGGAAATCCGCTTCAGGATATCACGGCACTGCGCCGCGTCGCCTTTGTGATGAAAGGCGGCAAAGTCTATAAAAATACTCGTGGCAACTAGCTTTTGGAAAGGAAGGGCTATGAGATCCACTTTATCCGCCTGCATCGTTCTTTGCCTGTGTGTGAGCCTGGGAGCGATTGCGCAGTCCCCTGTCAGGACTGCTCAGTTCCCAATGCGGATCGGCATTGCGACCTTCTCGCATGAGACCTGCACCTTTTGCCCGCAACCGACCGGCATTGCAGAGTGGGAATTTTATGGCCCGCCCATGCGGGGCAACGAAGTGCTCAAGGCCGGCGGTTACATACGCGGCTTCGTGGATGCCGCTCACGAGTACGATGGAGTGGATCTCGTCGGCATTTACTCACCGCGTGATGCCAAGGGAGGATCTTCGGGCAGCTGGGTCACAAAGGAGGCCTTTGACAAATACACAGGCGGGATGGCGGAAGACCTGAAAAATGCGGGTCGCCTGGATGGGTTGTATCTTGCCCTTCACGGGGCGATGGCGGTAACGGGCGTGCCCAGACCGGAGGCCGAAATCGTACGCCGCCTGCGCAAGACTGTGGGCCAGATCCCGATTTTCATCACACTTGACCTGCATGCCAACGAGGACAGGGAGCTCTCCGATGCAGCTAACGCGGTGTTTATCATCAAGCGCTACCCGCACTACGATACCGCCCTGCAGGGAGAGCGCGCTGCCCGCATCATGATTCGTACCATCCGAGGCACCTATAAGCCCGTCATGGCAACGCGCAAGCCGGGCATCATCACCCCGAGCGTGTTCCAGGGCACAGACATGTCGCCCGCGATGGACATCATGGAGCGGGCGCGCAAATGGGAGGAAAGAACGAGGGACGCCTTCGTCTCAGTCGCCTTCGGGTTTGCCTACGCTGACGTCCCCGATGTCGGCGCTACCGTCATGGTCGTGACCAACAATGACCAGAAGCTGGCCGATTTGATCGCCGATGACATGTCGGAATACATCTGGAGAATCCGAGCACAATTTGCGGGCAAAAAACTCCCCAAGACCAGGGAGGGCGTGGCCAAGGCGATCGCGGCAGCAAAGGAGGGCAAAAAGCCCGTGGTCATTGCCGATCACAGCGACCGCACCGGCAATTCAACGCACATTCTGGAGGAACTCATCCGCCAGGGCGGCAGGAACTTCTGCATTACCACACTGGCAGACGAAAAAGCGGTCAACGAAATCGCGGCTAAAGCCAAGATGGGCGACACGGTGACGGTCAATGTCGGCGGCTATGCCGATCAGTTCTCTGGCAATCCTGTCAAGATCACCGGCAAAGTCGATTTCCTGGGCAGGTATGAGCGTTTCGATAGGGTAGTGGTGCTGCGGTTTGGGGACAATAACCGCATCATTCTGACGCCGCTGTTGCACGAGGCCACCGACACCTCCATCTTCCCGCCGCTGGGCATCAAGCTTGCGGATCTCGACATCATCGTCCTCAAGTCCCGCGTACATTTCAGGCGCGGGTATTACGAGAACGGGCTGGCGGGAATGATCCTGGAAGTCGACGCCCCCGGACTTGGTCCGGCGGACCTGTCGACCATTCCCTATAAGAACATACCCAAGGATTTATATCCCCTGGTCGTGAAATAGCCGGCCGGCAGCGCCGATTTGTAACACTGCAGGGTAGCGTATGCATCAGCTTACTAAGATCCTGAAGAGGCACCGGGAATATCGCCGCTTCGAGAATGTGAACACAGAGAGGTCGGCGTGATTTTCCTGCGCAGGCCGGGCCGGCTCCTCTTCCTCGTCTGGCTTTTGACAATATCCACAAACGCTCACGCACAATACCCAACCTCCACGATATCAGGATCCGTGCGTACAGAAGACGGCAGCCCCGTTCCAAACGCCGCGATTCGGTGGATTCAAAACGGGCAATCGGTGTCTCTCATTTCGGATACCACAGGGGTGTTTTCTTTCCATTTCGTGACGCCCGGATTGCACAGCCTGAGCTTCGAACATCCTTCGACCCGCGAGATCGGCCATTATCAGGCTCTGATCAGCCCAGGCAGCTCGTTGCGACTGACAGTCATTCTTCATTCAGCCCCTGGAAATGGCGCCGGTTCGAGTCCATGGGAAATCAAGAAGCAGGAGGTCGTCGAGGAAAATGCGTGGCAACCTGAGCGTGTGCTCACCGAAGCCCAGATCGAATCGCTCCCGGGCACAGAGCATTTATGGTCACTGCTGAACCACACGGAGGCGTCGGTGGTAGCCGGGCGCTTTGATATTTCCGGGTTATACAGTCACCGCCAGCTTTTGCTGGGCGTGCGCGGCAGTTCGTGGTCGCAAAATCAAGCTTCAATGAATGGCCTGTCGGTCACCCACACCTCCGGAGACGGGATGCTCTTGTTTCCAGACTTGACCACGATGGAGGCCATTGTCTTCACAGTGGGGGATTCTGCGACACAGCACACGGGCCCCGGTGCTCACCTGGCGCTACTGCCCAAGGCCGGCGAGCGTGAACTGCATGGTCAGACTGAGATGTTTTTTCAATGCGGCGCGCTGCAAAATACAAATCCGTCGGACCGTTATCGTTTTTTCCGCATCGCAGATTCAGACGAGCGCTGGAGGCATTTTGCGAACGGCGGCTTTCAGTTGGGGGGTGCATTTGGCCGCCGTCCATGGTACTACTTCGGCGCTATTTCCGGCCGGGATCTCGAAAAATATATCCGGAACCAATCTCTGCCCGTATCTGCCAGGTTGGGCCAGGGCACATTCAATCTATCAGGCCCATTGTCCGCGCAGGATACCGTCAGTTATTACGGTTCGACGCAGCGGGTAAATGAGCCCCAAGCGGGAGCCAGCCCGCAGGTCACCAGGGAAGCCTCGATTGACCTGATCCAGACCTATTACACCGGCCAAGGCGCTTGGACTCGATCCCTTTCGGCGAAGAGCCTGCTGGATGTTCGATTCGGGATATCACGTCAGGGTGAAAGCTCCCGGTTCCAGCCCGGCACCCAGGGGCAGAGCCAGGAGGATCTTTTTCCAGGGTATGCGCTCGCGGGTCTGCCAGACTCCCACTCCCCATGGGCCATGATTGCGATGCTGAACAATACGATGCGGGGCCGGGCGCCACTGGCAGTCTCAGGGAGTTCCGGCTCGACGGAGGGAACCGCGGTTTACTCGACAGTGCGTAAAGGCTTAGGGCACTCCGATCACAGCATATCTATAGGAACAAGCGTTCGATGGATGTCTCTTACGCAACGGTATGCAGCAGTTGACGGTGTGAATCTCCTGTTTTTTGAGGGCGTACCGAACTCGGTGCGGCTGCTGGATGTTCCGTTACAAACACGAGATCGGATCAACCAGATCGAATGGTACGCATCCGATAGCTTTTCGCTCGCCCGCCTGACCTTGACCCTCGGCATTTCCATCGATTCCTCCCAAGGGAGTAATCAGCTGAAACGCGGACAGTCCGCAAATACCTTACGCTGGACAAATCTTGCGGGCAGGATTGGAGCCGCCTATCGGGTTCTGAACGGTGGCAGGCTCGTGCTGCGTGCTGGAGTAGCACAGATCAACGATCAGCCCCTGACGAGCACATGGACCGCCGTCAATACCGATGGCCTTGGTGTACGCTTCTACTCCTGGT
>CAVTZY010000002.1:0-49565 GCA_963739235.1 Terriglobia bacterium
ACTCTGAGCTCCCAGAGAGACACGATTGATCCCCGAGTACCGGTAGACGCGCAGTTTTTCAGCCGTCAGAGTTCCCGGATTAGCTTCGATCGTAAGCTCGACCTCCGGCACAACGGCGAATTGCCTGCGGCAAGATTCCAAAAGCGAAGCGATATGCTGCGCCGGCATCAGCGTAGGAGTGCCGCCGCCAATGTAAATGCTATCGACGGTGTGTCTGACATGAGAGCTCTTATCGAGGGCTTCTATCTCGCTCACGACCGCACGCCAGTATCGCTCTGCCAGGGACTCATCCCAGGTTCGAGATACGAAGCTGCAATAGGCACATTTCGAGCGGCAGAATGGAACATGAATGTAGATACCGGTGTTCATAAATAATCCGCTGCAGGAGCAGCCGCTTTCATAAGCCTAGACTGTGGCTAGAGCGCCCAGCAAAACGTCCAGGGTGATGAACTCCACACCGGCACGGCGCATCTCCGCCTCCGCTTTGCCTGCCTCTCGCGGTTCGAGCGGGAGAGCTGCGTTCTGAATCACCGCGGCCTTATATCCCATGCGGCGCAACCCCAGCGCGGCCAGCTTGATTGAATGGTCAAGGGGCACCCCAAAGAGAATGGCGCGCTGCGGGAGCACCCGCAACAGTTTCTCGAAAACCGGGTTGCCGAAGACATCGAAATCGCTCTTCTCGACGATGATCTGCTGATGCTTGCGCACGAGGTCGGCGAAGCTGCGATCCACCGGCTTGTTTTCAAGCACCAGCGGGTGCAGCAGGAGAGTGTCGTCGATCTTGCGCTGGCCCTCCGTCCCCCGCACACAATGCACGGGGTATTTCCCGATCCGAGGACCTTCGGGCTCATTGGAAATTGCCGCGGAAATGACTGTAACGGCATTCGTCCTTGCGAAATCAAAGAGCCGGCGCAGCTTGGGAATCATGCGCTCCGCACCCGGAACGTGTAGCTTGCCATCGGAGAGCATCAAATCGCGCTGGGTATCTACATCAAAAAAGAAGATTTCTTTCATCGCCCACCCATAATGACAAACCAAAATTGTATCATACCCTGTTTCTTCGCCGGTTCCTGCGGAACGGCAGGAAGGCTGAAAAAGCTTAACGCAGTCTCCCAGGCACCGGGGGCGCACCCAGGTGCATGAAGATTAATAGTCTTTTTGGGGCAGCCACGAATGGCAATAAGCGGGATAGCCGCTACCAAAATTCTCGCTACAGAGATCGCCGAGACCGCAGAGAACTCTTTTGTTTTTCGAGAACCTGTCTCTGCGATCTCCGCGGTCTCTGCGGTAAGCAGTTGCTTTTCTTGCCTGAGCGGCAAGGATTTGTCCGTAGGAAGTACGACGCGCTGCCCGTCCGGGCTAGGAGCCCGTCCGAGAATTAGGAGGGGTCGCGCGCATGGGGCTTGCGGGGCGAGCTCAAGGCGTGAGGAGGAGGCGATGTCTCTGCACATCGTTGACGACGAGCAACGCGGAGATCGCCCCGCAATCCCCATGCGCCCTTCGGGTTCCGGCGGCGCGGGGGCATCTGCGGCGTTGGCGCTCCTCGACGATGTGCAGCGACATCGCCTGCGTCGCGCCGCCTTGCATCTGCCCCCGCGGCGCTCGGAACGCGGCCCCTCCTAATTCTCGGACGGGCTCCTAGCAAAGGTTCGTGCCTGCTTTTGTAGTTTTGAGGCGGGTAATTTTTGGATCAAAAGACGCAGAAAAACAGAGATCGCAGAGATGTCATAAAGCGATGATGCTAAGTAATCCTATCCTCTGCGACCTCTATTTTTTTCTCCGCGCCCGCTGCGTTAATCTTTTCAGCGTCTTTCCTGATCGATGAGTTGCATGATTTCAGCGAGGGAGGGGAGCCCTTCTTTTGCGCCCAAGCGAGTGCAGTTCAGGCCTGCAGCTGCGTTCGCGAAAGTCATGATTTGTCGCAGAGGCCAATTCTGAACCAGTCCATAGATGAAGGCCCCATGGAAAACGTCCCCGGCGCCGGTCGTGTCGACCGCCTGGACGTTAAACGCAGGAAACCGGCTAAAGCGCTGCGCGATTACTGCCACTGCCCCTTGGGAACCCAGGGTTGCCGCGACGAAACCGCCGCAGTGATTTCCCATGGTCAGAAGGGACTCGTCCGGATCGGCTATGCCGGTGAATTCAGATGGGAAGTTTGCACTCACAATCAGGAAGTCTATCAGGGGGACCAGATCCTTGCTGGAGGGTGAAACTTTATCCAGGTCGGCTACTACCGGAATTCCCTCTTCCCGGGCCCAGCGCGCTGCTTGAAGGGCAGCCTCAGGATCATTTTCGTCCAGCAACAACATCTGCCCGGCGCAGACATCCTGGCGCTTGAGTTCACCGGCGTGAAAGTTCAATCTCGGGTCGCGCTCCCACAGTATGGTCCGCTCACCGCTGCTTTGATCCAGAAGGATCAATGAAAAATGATTTCGCGCTCCCTGTTCGACGACCAATGACGAGATATCAAGATTTTCCGAGCGCAAGCTCTTGAGACAAAACCGCCCAGGTTCATCGGATCCGACTTTTCCAATGTACTTTGCCTTGAGCCCCAAACGAGCCGCGAATACAACTGCGGTCGCCACCTGTCCGCCGGCCATTCGTTCCCGCTGCAGAATCTCCATCTTGGTATCGCGGCTCGGCAATCCTGGCACAACGACGACATGGTCGACGGCGTTTTGACCCAGACCCACAATGTCGAGTTTCTTATCTTTAGGAAATGTCAGATCAAACCGTTGCTCAGGATTTGCCAGTTGCGTGACTTTCATAAAGATCATCCCGTAGAGTCCAGGAGCTGGCCGGCGTCGGCAAAGCTGAAGTAATCATCATGCCCCAGGACGATATGATCAAGAACCCTGATTCCCAGGATTTTCCCCGCACGCACCAGACGCTGCGTGCAATCACGGTCTTCCCGGCTCGGCGCAGGGTCTCCGGAAGGATGATTGTGAAGAAAAATCAGGGCAGCAGAGCTGTCGCGCACTGCCGCCGAAAAGACCTCCCGCGGATGTACCACTGACGTGCTCAGGCTTCCTACCGAAACCAGAACCTCGCGAATCAACTGGTTCTTAGAGTTCAGGTGCAAAGACATGAAAAACTCCCGGTTCGCCGCATAGAACTGCGCACGATACCGCAGAAACAGGTCGCGGCTGTTGGAAAATCGCTGTCCGGCCTTCAGCGGCGCCGAGCATAAATGCCGCCCCAGCGACAGCGCGGCCTGCAACGCCGTCGCCTGCCGGATCGAAACCTTTCCGCACAGCCGGATCTCTTCCAGTGAAGCCAGGATCAAGGCTCCCGGTGTTCCGAAGTAACGCAGCAGCCTGCGCGAGGACGCTTCGGCCGCAGCGCTATTCCGCCCGTGGCCCAAAATGTTGGACAAAAGTATCAGGGTCTCGCCATGATCCGAATGGACAACTGTGGCCTGCCCCTCAAGCAACTGGTCCGCGCACGACGCCGTGGTTTCGTCCAAATCTGCTTTCCTCCCTGCAGTCTAACGGCCCAAGAGGAAGAAGTGCCAACAATATTTTGTCCCGTATCACCAATGCATTGTTTTGCGCCAACCTGAATCACAACGCCGATATGGGAATGCGTAGCTTTGCTGTGCGGTTTTTGCCTAAAGAGGATTGGCGACACGTGAATAACGGATCATTACATCGCCAGGCCGCCGTCGACTTGCAGGACTTGGCCTGTGATACAGCGTGCGCAGTCCGATAGGAGGAAGGCGGCAATGCGAGCGACCTCCACCGGGGTGCCGAAGCGGTGGAGGGGGATCGCCTGCAACATTTTATCCTTGTATTCGGGGGGCAAAGATTCAGTCATTTCTGTGGCGATCAGGCCTAGTGCCAGGGCATTCACGTTGATGTTGCGGCTGGCAACTTCCTTGGCGAGGGCCTTGGTGAAGCCAATCATCCCTGCCTTGGAAGCCGCATAGTTGGTTTGACCGGGCGTGCCCACGATCCCGCTGATGGAGGAGACATTGAGGATGCTTCCCCCGCGCGCCCGGATCATGATTCCGATAACGATCTTGGAAAAATTAAACATTCCCTTGAGATTGGTGTCGATCACCTCATCCCAGTCCTTCTCACTCATGGCCAGAAGGAGCTTGTCGCGAATGATGCCCGCGTTGTTGACCAGGATATCGACGCGGCCGAACTCCTTCTTTATTTCTGTGACCATCGTCTCGACGGCGGCGAAATCGGCCACATCCACTGCGCAGGCATGCGCCTTTCGACCCATGGCCGTCAGTTCGGCCAGCAGACTCTCGGCTTGATCCGCGCTGCGCGCGTAGTTGAAGGCAATGTCACACCCCAGCCGGGCCAACTCCAGGCAGATCGCGCGGCCGATTCCCCGGGTACCTCCCGTGACAATGGCAGTCCTGCCGGCTAGAGTCAAAGCACTTTCATTCATATCGACTCCGTGTTGGCGGCTTGATCCGGTCTTGCCCCAGACTTCATGTCCTTGTAACTGCCCCGTCTGAATCCAGTTTCGCGCCGAGGCAGCAGAGGTAAGAATGGGAATGGGTACATGATCAAGCCGGCCAGAATTGAGAGGAGAACAAAACATCCAAAGAGATACAGGAAATACCTGGCACGCTCGACCGCGCCGAACTTGGCGATGAATGTGAAAACCAGCGATGCCAGCGCGCTGAAAATAACCAGGAGGAGAAAGTGGTTGTTCACGGCTTCCTCCCCAAGGCAATGTCTAAGGCATCAACAATCACGAGCATGTTGAGCAGCCCCGCGGTGTAGATAAAAACGTTGCCGAAATCGTAGGAGTAGGCGGCAGGTTCGCCAATTCCAAATCCCCGAAGCCAGCAGATCCAATAGAGCGAGCCGGTTCCGGCATCCGCCATAAACTTGAGCGTAGAGAAAAGATCAGAGAAGTCGGGGCTGAAGAGACTGCCGTTCAAATGAAGGCCCAGGGCAAACATGATGCTGATACTGGCCAGAAAAACCAACGCTCGATCCCACTTGCGCAAGACCGCATGTCCAAGCCCTGGAATCAGCGCCGCAGCCAGGCAAGCGACGAGCGGCTTGATCATCCCGCTTGCCTCAGGCACGGTTTCTACGGGCAATGATTCCTGTGGCACTGTTTCCCCCGGCGTGGTTTCCATTGCCGGCGGAAAGGATTCCATGTCTTCTATGTTCATAGGTCACAAATGTTACGGAAAGAGTATGTTACAGTCAAGGGAAAGCCAGGGTGGACAAGGGATTCGCCTTGACACTCGGAACGGCCAAACATAACATTGCCTTGCGGTCATCCCTTTTGACGAGGATTCCCATGGAAATCGATACCCTCCTTCGTTTAATGGTCTCTAAAGGGGCATCTGACTTACACTTGAAGGTTGGAGCGTTTCCCCACCTGCGTATCGCGGGAGAACTTGTACCCCTCGGAGAATTCGGCAAAGTAACCAAGGAACACAGTCTCATGATGGCATTCTCCATCATGACCAACAAACAAAAGCAGCGCTTCCGCGATAGTGCCGAGATTGACCTGGGATACGGGCTCAAAGGGCTGGGACGTTTCCGTGTGAATGTGTTTCAACAGCGCGGTACCGTCGCGATCGCAATTCGCGCCATTCCAGTCAGTGTCCTGAGTTTTACGGATCTGTTTTTGCCGCGAGTACTGGAGAAGATCTCCATGGAGCCTCGAGGTCTTGTCCTGGTCACGGGTACAACCGGAAGCGGCAAATCCACCAGCATCGCTGCCATGCTTAGCTACATCAACGAAAACGTGGCGCGCCACATCATCACCATCGAGGATCCGATCGAGTTTCTCCATAACGATCGAATGAGCATATTCAGCCAGCGCGAAATTTCCGTCGATGCCTCGAGCATTTAGCGATGCGCTGCGCAGCGCGTTGCGCCAGGATCCCGACGTGATTCTGGTCGGCGAAATGCGAGACCTGGAAACCATCGAAACCGCACTGCTGGCAGCAGAGACCGGGCACCTGGTCTTCAGCACTTTGCACACCGTGGATGCCTTGGAAACCATCAACCGCATCATCGCGGTGTTCCCTTCCCACCAGCAGCGCCAGATCCGCCTTCAGCTTGGCATGGTGCTGCGGGCCGTCATCTCCATGCGCCTGATGCGGCGATCGGACATACGCGGCCGCGTCCCCGCCATCGAGGTCATGATCGTGACCGAGTACATCAGGAATTGCATCCTGGATCCCGAAAAGACCCGGCTGATCCGCCATGCGATTGCGGCAGGGACATCCCAGTACGGCATGCAGACCTTCGATCAATCGATTTATGAGCATTACAAGGCCGGGCGCATCAGCTACGAGGACGCGCTCAATTACGCCACCAACCCGGATGAATTCAAGCTGCGCGTTCAGGGCATATACACCACCAAGGATGCCGCCATCGAAGCGATGGAAGGCGAACTCGCCAGACCCAATTCGTGATGGAGGCGGATTCCAGCAAGAAGCTCATGCAGAAGGCCGGCTCACTGCTTGCCCGGCGCGCGTACAGCCGCGGGCGAGTTGAGCGACAAGCTCGCCGCACTCGGGGAAACTGATCAGATCGAATCAGTTCTCGACCGGCTTGAGCAGCTGAACCTTCTCAACGACGCAGAATATGCATATAATTCTGCGAGCCGCTGGGTCAGGCAGGAGGGATGGGGGCCAGCAAAGGTGTACCAGCTTCTTGCTGCGGCGGCAAGTTGCCGGTGCTGCAGCTGAGGCTGCCATCGAGCGGGTGCGCCGGGAAATCGAGCGAAACTGATGCATCTGGTGGAGTATCTGGAGCGACGCAGCCGGACGCGCCCGCTGCCCGCGGATCGCAAAGGCATTCACAAGCTTATCCTGAGCTTGCAGCGCCGCGGCTATTCCCAAGAGGTAATCTGGGACGTGCTGCGGCAGAAGATACCTGCTGCCGCATGGCAGAGAATTTGACACAGGAGAATGAATTGCTCGAGCAGCAACCAGATTCGAGACGCCTTCCTGAAATTCTTCGAGCGCAACGGTCACAGGATCGTTCCGAGCGCTTCGCTGATTCCCTATAACGATCCCACGCTTCTCTTCACCAATGCCGGCATGAACCAGTTCAAGGACGTTTTTCTTGGCAACGAAAAGCGACCCTATACGCCGTGCCGCCAGCAGTCAGAAGTGCATGCGGGTCAGCGGCAAACACAATGATTTCAAAGATGTGGGCCACTCAACTCGCCATCACACCTTCTTCGAAATGCTCGGCAATTTTTCCTTCGGCGACTACTTCAAAGCCGACGCCATTCGATTTGCCTGGGATCTGGTCACGCGGGAGTATGGTCTGGATCCGCGCAGACTTTGGGTGACCGTATTTCGCGAGGACGATGCCGCCTGGGATCATCTGGCACAAGGACATCGGCATTCCCGCGGACAAGATCTTCCGGCTGGGCGAAAAGGACAACTTCTGGGCTATGGGCGATACCGGCCCCTGCGGGCCATGCTCCGAGATTCACTATGATTTCGGCAACAGTCCCCTGCCCGGACATGGCGAATGTGATCTCACCTGCTCCTGCGGCCGCTGGGTGGAGGTCTGGAACCTGGTCTTCATGCAATTCAACCGGGACGCTTCAGGAGCACTGTCACCGCTTCCCTCTCCCTCCATTGATACGGGAATGGGATTGGAGCGGATCACGACCATCCTTCAGGGCAAAGCCAGCAATTACGACACTGACCTATTCCGCCCATTGCTCGAGGAGATCTCCACGATTGCCAATGCCGAATACGGCGCCAACCCCAATGATGACGTCTCAATGCGTATCATCGCCGATCATGCGCGGGCCGCCACGTTTGTGGTCGGCGACGGACAGTATCCCGGCAACGACAAGCGCGGCTACGTGTTGCGCAAGATCATGCGCCGCGCCATCGTGCACGGGAAGAAACTGGAGATCGAGGAGCCATTCCTGTATCGGGTCGCTGGAACCGTGATCGGCCTTATGAAGGAAGCCTACCCTGAACTTGTCGGCGCCCGCGAAACCATCGCCCGCGTGATCAAACAGGAAGAGGAATCGTTTGCCGAAACCCTGACGCAGGGTCTGAAGGATTTCAATGATCGCGTGCGCCGCCTGGAAGCCATGGGCTCGCGCACACTTCCGGGCGAGGAGGCTTTTTTCCTGTACGACACCCGCGGTTTGCCGCTCGAGATCATTGAAGACCTTGCGCAGGAGAGCGGATTCAGCGTGGACGAACCGGCTTTCTTAGCTGCCCTCGATCAACAGCGCAAACGGTCACGCCAGGATTATCACTCCGGCAAAGTTCGCGAGCAGGTCGCCCGAACCATCTTTCAGGGCAAGACAGTGTTTGTCGGCTATGATTATGCCGCGCCGGTGTCTGCGAAGATCCAAGCTATCCTGGTGGACGGTGAACCCACCGAATCCATTCAGGAGGGGCAGGCAGGCGAACTGGTGCTGGAGCAGACGCCCTTCTATGCCGAGGCCGGGGGCCAAGTGGGGGATACCGGCACCATTTCGATCGGACTGAGCACCGCAAGGGTCCTAAACACTATATACCGCGGGACTACGATCACTCATATGGTCCAAACGATGGTGGGACTGCTGCAGGTGGGAGACATAGTGCAGGCATCGGTCGACCTCGAGAAACGAAGCCTGACGATGAGAAATCATACTGCAACACATCTCCTGCATGCCGCGCTCCGCCAAGCCTTGGGGCCTCACGTCAAGCAGGCAGGTTCGCTCGTGGCTCCCGACCGTCTCAGGTTCGACTTCAGCCATTTCGCTCCGCTGAGCCAGGCGGAAATCGAAAAGATCGAAGACATGGTCAATGAACAGATCTGGAGTAATGTAGCGGTCCAAACCGAAGTCATGAATCTCGAGCAGGCTACGCAATCGGGCGCAATGGCTTTGTTTGGCGAAAAGTATCAAGAACAGGTAAGGGTGGTAGAGGTTCCCGGATTCAGCAAAGAGCTTTGCGGCGGCACGCATGTTTCCTCGACCGGCATGATCGGGCTTTTGAAGATCATAGCCGAGGGTGGGATTGCCGCGGGCATTCGCCGCATCGAAGCGCTTACCGGAAACTCGGCATTCGACCGCTTCCGAGGTGACGAGCAGATCCTCGACTACATTCATGTAGAACATAAGGTAATAGTGCGTGATCTACCATCATATATAGATAAACTTAATGTGCATGCCAGAGATCTGCAGCGCCAGATCGGAGAGATCAAACTGCAGCATGCGCGCTCCAATATTTCGGCTATGGTCGCCGAGGCCCGCGAAATCGGCGGCATCAAGGTGCTGGCTCAGGTCTTGCCGGAAATCGATCGTGCCGGCATGCGCGCATTTGCAGACGAGCTGAAGCACAAATTGGGCTCCGGCGTGGTCATTCTCGGGACTCCGCAGGATGGGAAGGTTGCGCTTGTCGTTATGGTGAGCAGCGATCTCTGCAAGCGCCTTCCTGCCGGGAAGATCATCCGTGAGATCGCCCCTCTCGTGGGAGGCTCAGGTGGTGGAAAACCGGAACTTGCCGAAGCTGGGGGTAAAGATTCTGCCAAACTTGCCGATGCGATATCGAGGAGCTATTCTATCGTCGAGACGCTGCTGGGCAGTATGGTGTAACAAAAGAATTGTTAGACTTAATATGCTCGGAGAGCGTCTTTGCTTAAAGTGGCTGTTGTGCATAAGGGTATTGAAGCTATGAATTTCCGAATACTTGCCGTCCTGGCCGTTGCCGCATGCTTGATCTTCTGTGCTTCTGCCGGGTTTGGCCAGGTTTATTCCTATTTGGATGAGAAGGGAGTTCGTGTTTTCACCAATATCCCACCAACGAACCAGGTTTCGGATCTGAAGGTCACCTTCGCGCCGCCTCCACCTCCTGCGCCGGATCCGGCGACCACCAAGAGCGCCCGTGCGTCCCAGGCTCAGCTGCCACCCTCCAACCGCCCTACGGCAGCCATGGCCGGCCAGCGCAGTGTGTCGCGTGCAGCAGCGCAAAAAAAACCTGAAGGCATCGATGTCGATGCCCTCGTGAACAAGTATGCTGTGGAATTCAGCCTGGATCCAAACCTGCTACGCTCCATGATCGCCACCGAATCCGGATTCAACCCGAGCGCCGTATCCCCAAAGGGGGCCCAGGGCTTGATGCAATTGATGCCGGAAACCGCTGCGCGGCTGGGGGTTAACAACCCTTTCGATCCGGAGCAGAACATCTGGGGAGGCGCGCGATATATGCGCTTCCTGCTCGACACCTTCGCAGAAAATCAGAAAGATAACCTGATCCTGAGCCTGGCGGCTTACAACGCCGGCGAAAACCTGGTGCAGCGCCTGGGCAGGATTCCCGATTTTCGCGAGACCAATGAATATGTCCGGAGCATCATCGAGCGCTATGGAAAAAGGCAGATGGAAGTTCCGCTTCCCGATGCACTCCAAGTCCCTATGCCTTCGATCTTTCGTTACTTCGATGAGAAAGGCGTGCTGAATCTGACCAACATTCCTCGTGTGGATCGAGCCGGCAGCGCCAACACGGGCGGAAGGCTCAACTCCAACTCCCGTTGATCTTCCGCGATTTTATTCTGCAACTACCTTACTTTTCAATAGGTTCGAACAGTATATCCTTGACACCGGCAGACGTGCGGCCTAGAATGATTCCCATGATCCTTGCCCGGAGCGGCTTGCGGCAAAGCCGTGCGATTGCTCGGCGGCTGGTTTTCGGGCTCGTGTTTGCCCTGAGCCCCGCTATTGCTGTCCTTTGCGCAAATCTGGATCGTGGCGCCGCAAAAACCGCATGGGTGGAAGCCGAACGACTGAACGAAGCGCTCGGCAAAATACCCGAACCTTCACGTGAAAGTTATCTCAAGTGTATCCGCACCTATCAGCAGGTGTATCTCCAGGACCCGCATTTTGGCTATAGCCCTGACGCCATCTTCGAAGCTGCCCGACTTTACCAGACCATGGGCGAAAAATTCGGAGATGCGAGCTATTTCAAAAATGCGGCCAAGCTATATCGATTCCTGACTACCGACTATAGCCTCAGCCCGCGCTGCCCCGAGGCTCTGCTTCGTCTTGGATTCATCAGCGAGGGCCCTTTGCACGACGGGCAATCCGCTCTGGATGCCTATCAGAAGCTGCGGACGCGTTACAAGTCATCTGCGGCGGCAGCGACCCTGGCTGCACGAAGCAGGGATGCCGAGACGGCTAAGCCGATTCCTCTTTCGGTTCCCGCGCCCGCAATTATTTCCAAGCTGCCTGCAGCTCAAAACGATACTCCTGCCTCCAGGGCTGAGGCTTCTGCCTCGATCAAAAGCATCAACATTCTGCCCGGCAACGGCCATACGCGAGTAAGCATCATCTCGGATGGGCCGATCCGCTACACCAAGAGTACCCTTGCCAACCCTGAGCGCATCTATTTCGACATCAAGGATGTGCAGTTGGATCGCACCCTCTTGAATAAGATTTTCAATGTCAATGACAGATTCCTCAAACAGATCCGGATTGCCCAGTTCCAGGTTGGTCTGGCGCGCATCGTTTTGGATTTAAATGGCGACGGCGACGTCCTGTTCTCGGAGCAATCCGAGACCTTTGGTATTACCGTAGACTTGCACCTCAAAGACTTCGTTCCTGCGCCTGCCACGGCCCCAAAACCTCCAGTAGTACCCCCGCCGGCAAAAGAAAAACCCGCGTTACCCGCGCCTGTGACCTCTGCCGACGTGAAAACACCCGAGCCGACGCTGCCCAGGCTCAAGCCGGATGGCGGTTCGCAGCCTGCGGTTCCGAATACCGCTGCTGGGGTTAAGGATGCCGAGTCCAAACCGTCGGCACCCAAGAATGCCTTACCGGAAAGACCGGGTAAGGACATTCGCGGCGGCGGTGCGGCGGGTACATCGGTGGGAGCCAAGGAAACCACATCTCCGCCTGTGGCTGCGCCCGCTAAAGAGCCGGCAAAAGCCAGCTCAATACCACCACCTGCGATGGTTTCAGGCGAACCTCCGTCTGCTCCCAAGACCGCAAAGCCTACAAGCCATGGCGATCGGACGCTGACACGTATTCTCGGGTTAAAGATCGGGCGCATCGTGCTGGATCCGGGACATGGCGGCCGCGACACCGGAACTGTCGGCCCGGGCGGGATCATGGAAAAGGACCTCGTACTGGAGGTGTCCAAGGAACTCCAAAAACTCCTTCAGGATAAGCTGGGCGCCCAGGTGTTTCTGACGCGCACGGATGATTCCTATGTATCCCTGGAGGATCGTACGCTGATTGCCAACCAGCAGCAGGCGGATCTGTTTGTTTCGATTCATGCCAACTCCAGCGTCATCCGCAGCGTCAGCGGGGTGGAAACCTATTTCCTGGATTTTGCGAGGACTGACTCCGCTCGTGAGGTGTCGGCACGTGAAAACGCCAGCAGCGATCGCAACATGCGCGATCTCCAGGATCTGATCCTTAAAATTGCTCAGGCTGATAAACTACAGGAATCCAGGGAACTGGCTTCGATCATCCAGAAAAACCTGTTCGACGGCGTGCATAAGCTCATTCCCGCAACCATGAATCGCGGTGTGCGCAGTGCCCCGTTTATCGTTCTCATCGGCGCTCACATGCCATCGGTCCTGGCCGAAATCTCCTTCCTCAGTAATCCTCGCGACGAAAAAGTACTCATGAAGGACACCAACAAGCAGTCCCTTGCCTTATCCTTGTTTCAAGGTATCGAAGCGTATATGAAATCACTCGGCAGCGCTGTTGCGATCAACCACTCTTATAAAAACTAAATGCGATCATTCAAACTCAAAGTTCCTGACATGCGCACCCTCCTCGTAGTGCGACTTTTTGACAACCGCCGCGCGGCCTGCTTTTTGAGACCCGCCGTTGTTTTGGCATTGGTTTCGATTTTTCTGGTAGGTCCGCTCCATGCCCAGGTTCAATGGGTCAGCGACGGATTTTTCCCGGCCGCTCTGGAGTTCAAGGAGATCAAGTCGGTACAGGCGGAGAAGGACCTTAAGGAGAGCGCAGACCTGGCTAAGCTCGAGTTCGGCCCGGCATTCATCGAATCCGGTCTGCGCCGGTATGGAGAGCGGATTTTCGCTCTCGCCGATGCCGGGAATCTCTTCGGTTTCGATCTACACCTTTGGAGATGGCCGTGCGGCTTTTTCCGCTTTGACATTATTGGCGAAATCGCGGATCCAGATCGGCCCGCCGGGAGACTTCTTTGCAAGCGCGGGCGCCTTGCTGTTTTTGGCATCCGGCAACAATTGTGTTTATATCCGCTCAACGGCCGCGGGGGATCTCCCCAGGCGCATCGCTACTTCAATCGTGAACCGTATCGGGAGTCATGAGAGCAAAGCTCCAAACCTGATCCGCCATCTACCCCCGGACAGCTGCGATCCTTCTTCGATCCGCTATTTTCTTGGTCCGCGCGCGCTCGAATCCTACGGCACACGGGTGGCCGGCGAAAACCTGGCGATCCCTGCCGATGTCGAGGTCGTGCAGGCCCATTGCACGGTCCAGGATCGCACGGGCACGTTTTCGTTGTTGAATTTTCCGACCATTCAGATGGCGGAGGACTTTTTTAATTCCGCATCCCTTTACGACCGTGCTGCTTCCGGGAAAGCCAACCTCTACACGCGGCAAACCGGTCCTCTGGTTGGCATACTAGAAGGAAACTTTCCTGCTGATGCTGCCGATAAGACATTAGGCTCACTTAAATTCTCTTATGCGATCAAATGGATCTATGAGAAGAACAAGCCGAGCCGAACGGTTTGGGGCGTGCCGGTAAGAATTTTGGGAACCGTAGTCCGCTCCATTATGTTTACCGCGCTCCTCTGCGTGCTGTCTATCGTGGCGGGGATCATGCTTGCGGCGGCTCGTGTTTACACGCGCAGGCGCTGGACGCGGTTGGAAGAACACGATTCTTACATACGATTGAAACTTGATGAAGATTGACCTGATTCGCCGGGTTCCGCTTTTTGCCACGTTATCGGAAGATGAGTTCAAGTGCCTCGAGCCGATCTTCCAGGTAAAGAACTATCGAAAAAACCAGATCATTTTCCTCGAGGAAGAAACCGGCAATTATATGTACATCGTACTGGCGGGAAAGGTGAAGGTCACCAAAACCACCCCCGCGGGTAAAGAGACCATCCTCGCCATTCACCAGCCGGGAGATTTTTTCGGCGAGATGTCGCTTCTCGATGGGAAGACCTCCCCCGCCACCGTATCTGCAATGGAAGATTGCCGGGTTGCCTCGATCCACCAGAATGATTTTCAGCGCATGCTGATGTCGAATGAAAAGGTTGTGCGCCAGATCATCCAGGTGCTCTGCACCCGCCTGCGGCAGGTGTGGTCGCAGGTGCGGGATCTCAGTTACAGCACCGCTGATGATCGCATCCGTTCAGGCATCCTTCAGCTCTCGAGGAGACACGGCGTGCAGGATGCGCGCGGAATCATCATCGATCTGAAGATCACGCATCAGGAGCTGGCGGAACTGGTCGGCACCTCGCGCGAAACCGTGACGCGCACCCTGGCCCGCCTCCAGAAAAAGGGCATCCTCCAACTCGACAGCCGCCGCATCGTCCTCCTCAAGCCCAAAGAACTGATGTCGCCCAATTAGCCCGCAAAAGCAAAAGCCGCCACGAAGCCGACGAAGAAATTAGACCATGCAACGTATCTGCAAACGCAATAAACCGCAGATGAACGCAGATACCCTCACCAATGTCCACGAGGCTTTGTCTCGCCCAGCTCAGGCGCGAACGCTGCGCGTTTCACGGTCATGGTCGGAGGCCGCGCCTGAGTTGGGCGCGACAAAGCCGACCCGTATCAGCGATCTTCAGCGTCAACCTGCGGATAGTCCTCTCTGGTCTCTGCGGTCTCTGCGTTAAGGTTTTTGCTTTGCGTCTATGCCGCAATACGATCTCTGGGGCTGAATCTGTCGTCAGTTTTGCGTGAAGAGTGAGTCGACAAAACTCTCGGGCGAGAATTCGAGCAGGTCTTCGAGCGCTTCTCCGACTCCGATGAAGCGCACGGGGATGCTCAACTCTTCGGCGATGCTGAACAGAATTCCTCCTTTCGCCGTGCCGTCGAGCTTGGTCACGATCAGGCCGGTCACCCCGGCAGCCTTGAGAAATTCCCTTGCCTGTTGAAGCCCATTCTGACCGGTCGTTGCGTCAAGAACCAGAAAAACCTCGTGCGGCGCCCCGGGGATTTTTCTCCCGGCGACTCTGCGCATTTTTCCGATCTCGGCCATCAGGTTGCTGCGCGTGTGCAACCGCCCTGCCGTGTCGATAATCACCAGGTCGGATTTGCGGGCTTCCGCAGCAGACAAAGCATCGTGGAGAACAGCGGAAGGATCTGCACCGATCTTGCTCTTGACCATGTCAGCCCCGGAGCGCTGGACCCAGACGCTTAATTGCTCGATGGCCGCCGGACGGAAAGTATCCGCGGCACAGACGAGAACGCGCTTGCCTTCCTGGGCACAGCGCGCGGCCAGCTTGCCGACCGTCGTGGTTTTGCCCGTTCCATTCACGCCCACGATCATCCACACTTCCTGCGCCGGCTCGGGAGCTTCGACTTCCTGTTTCTCCTTGGGTTCCAATATGGAGATCAATTGAGTGCGGATGGCAGCGCGCACTTCGTCAGAGGAATGGATGAGCTGCCTTTTCTGCTGATCCTTAATTGAGTTGATGATTTGGGCGGTCGCCTTCACGCCCAGATCCGCGCCCAGGAGTACCCCTTCCAGTTCCTCGAGGAGGTTTGCGTCGATGCTGGTCCGACCGGAGAGAACGCTTTCGATACGGCCGACGAGATTGTCCTTCGTTGCGGTTAGCGCCTTCTTCATCCTGTCGAAGAAGCCGGGCTTTTTGTCGCCTTTGTCATTTGACCTTGCGAACAGCATGATTTCACCTTTCTTCCCGGGCTGATCGGCGGATGCCAACATCCCCTGCCAACAAGGTCTCCTCCGCGCCGTCGGCAGTCTCAACGATGAGTGCTCCGGTTGCACTCAAGCCGCGCGTAACCGCAGGTCGCCGGCGCTCGTCCTCCAGGATCCATACCGGAGTATCTTTCCACATGTGCGAGAACGATTTCCACTGGTCGAGAATTGTCGCGTGATCCCCTTGCTCGAATAGCTTATAGCCGACCTGGAAATGATACAAAAATCTTACCAGGAGGTGCCTGCGCGGTACCAGAACTCCAGCCGCCTCACTCACCGATGTGACTTGATCGCGCAAATCAGCGGGAAGCTCGACCTTGCTGACGTTGATGCCGACACCCACGACCGCCGCACACAAAATCCCGCCGGCACCGGCGGTCTCCAGCAGAATGCCGGCGGTTTTGCGCCCTGAAATCAGCACGTCGTTGGGCCATTTCAACTCCAGATCCAGCGGATGCGGAATGAGTGTTTCTTCGGCCAATGCCTGAAGCGTGTGGGCAAGGGCGACAGAGGCGACGTGAGTCAGCAGCGGCCAATGGCTCAGGGGCTGTTCAGGACGAAGAATCAAGGAAAAATACAGTCCCGATCCCGGCGGCGAAATCCAACGCCGTCCTTTCCTGCCTCTTCCCCTCGTCTGGCTTTCCGCAACGACGATTGTCCCGCCCTGAGCTCCCTGGCGCGCGCGGCGCAGCGCCTCTTCATTGGTCGATCCGATCTCCTGAAAGTTCAGAACCTGCAGCCTGTCCCAGGCAATCGCAGGCGTCTCCTCGGCAATCCTCTCGGGAACAAGTTGATCCGGCTCCCACATTGAAGTACCCATAGAGCATCAGCCTGCGTACAAGCTTTTGCCTCTCTGCCTAATCGGAGGAGAGCCTGTTAAGGTTGGCTTCCAATCTCTCGAGTCTGGCGACCAATTCGGCGTGCCGCGTCCGGTTCTCTGTGACGATTTCTTCCGGCGCCCGATCGATGAACTCGTGGCTGTTCAGCTTTTTTACGATCTTCTGAATTTCATCTTTCAGCTTGTTGATTTCTCTGAGGAGCCGTTCGCGTTCGGCCTTGAAGTCGACGGCACCCTCGAGGTCCAGCCCGAATTCGCCGTGTTTCCAGAGACCCTTGAGCTGAACGCGCTGAGCCGGGAGCGAAACAGCGAATTCAGTCGCGTCCAGGCGAGCCAGCAGCTTTACCTTGTCGAGGTTTTGCTGCACCAGAGCCTGAATCGCCGGCTCAGTAACCACCAGGGTAACATCGAGTACCTTCTTGGGTTCGATATTCATCTCTGCGCGTGCCGATCGCAGGCTCATGATCAGGTCCATGAGAGATTCCATGCGGAGCGCCGCATCCGCGTTCTCACGCACCTGCCGTCGGCGCGGGAACTCCTGGACCATGATCGATTCGCCCGTGTGGGGAATACGCTGCCAGATTTCTTCGGTAATAAACGGCATGAACGGATGCAGGAGGCGCAAGGCGAAATCAATCACGTGCACGAGGATGGTCACTCGTTTGGTACGGACGTCTCTGCGGCACACCTTCGCCGGTGAGTACCGGCTTGACCAATTCAATGTACCAGTCGCACAACTCGTGCCAGATGAACTGATAGATCGAGCTGGAAGCTTCATGAAACCGGTACTTGTCGAGAGCATCGGCGATATCTGCCGAGACCTGGTTCAGACGATGAAGAATCCACAGATCTTCGAGTGGCAGACGATCCTTTTCGCGCGCAATCAAATCGTCCACTGACTCGGCTGAAACCGGGGCATCGCTTTCGGTAAGATTCATCAACACAAATCGTGCGGCATTCCAGACCTTGTTCGCGAACGCGCTGTAACCCTTCATCCGGTCAGTCGAGAACGATATGTCGGTGCCTGGTACGGCCATGGAGGCAAGGGTGAACCTGACGGAATCGGCGCCGTATTCCTCGATGAGTTCCAGCGGCTCAATCACGTTGCCGCGCGTCTTGCTCATCTTTTTATGACTGGCGTCGCGAACGATACCGTTGATGTGAACTTGGCGGAAGGGGATGTCATTCATGAATTTGAGACCCATCATGATCATCCGCGCCACCCAGAAAAAGATGATGTCAGGTCCGGTGATCAAGACGTCGGTCGGGTAGAAGAGCTCGAGGTCGGCGGTTTGCGCGGGCCAGCCCATAGTTGAAAATGGCCAGAGTGCCGAGCTGAACCAGGTATCGAGAATGTCGGTTTCTGCACGCAACGCACCACCGCACTTCGGGCAGCGCGCGGGTGTGGTTCGCGAAACGATGATCTCGCCGCAGGTGTCGCAATACCATGCCGGGATGCGATGCCCCCACCACAGCTGGCGCGAGATGCACCAATCATGAATGTTGTACATCCATTCGAAATACCGCTTCTTGAATGCGTCGGGAATAAACTGGACCGAACCGTTTTCGACCACTTCGATGGCGGGTTTGGCAATCGTGTTGACCTTCAGGAACCACTGCATCGAAATCTTCGGTTCAACCACAGCCGAGCAGCGATCGCATTGGCCGACGTTGTGATCATAGTCGGCGACCTTGACGAGAAAGCCCTCTTCCGACAAGCGCTGAACCAGTTTCTCCCGGCACTGATAACGATCCATGCCCGCAAAAGGACCGGCCTCCTGCGTCATCTTGCCGGCAGAATCGATGACCGTGACCCGTGCCAGATTATGCCGTTTTGCCATCTCATAGTCGTTGGTGTCGTGGGCTGGCGTCACTTTGACTGCGCCGGTTCCGAATTCCCTGTCGACGATCTCGTCGGCAATGATGGGAATCTCGCGATTCATGACCGGCAACAGCACCTTGGCGCGGATGAGTTCGCGGAAGCGCTCGTCGGCCGGGTGCACGGCCACTGCGGTATCACCCAGCATGGTCTCCGGGCGTGTGGTCGCTACAATCACGTGGCCCGATCGTCCGATGAGCGGATATCGGAGGTACCATAGTTTCCCGTGCGTGGGCTGGTAGGCGACTTCCAGGTCGGAAATTGCCGTCTTGCAGCGCGGGCACCAATTGACCATATACTCCCCGCGATAAATGAGGCCTTCCTCGTACAGGCGAATGAAGGCCTCCTGTACCGCATGCGACAGGCCCTCATCCATGGTGAACCGCTCACGGCCCCAGTCGCAGGAGACTCCCATCCTTCGCATCTGGTTGAGAATCGTGCCCCCGCTGGTCTCCTTCCATTTCCAGGCGATTTCCATGAAGCGCTCGCGCCCGAGCTCAAATCGGCTGATGTGCTGCGCCTCAAACTGTTTGTCGAGCACATAATGAACGGCGATGCTGGCGTGATCCATTCCTGGAAGCCAGAGCGTGTTGTAGCCTGACATGCGTTTCCAGCGGATGAGCACATCGTGCAGGGTGTGCTGCAGAGCGTGTCCCATGTGCAGCGTGCCGGTCACATTCGGCGGCGGAATTACAATGGAAAAACGAGGTTTGGAGGAGGGATTCTCCGCCTTGAAGTGGCCGCGCTGCTCCCAGACGGCATACCAGCGCTGCTCAAAGAGTGCAGGATCATATGATTTATCAAGGATTTCCCGGACCATTACCACCTCTGCTGCCCGCCAGGCACACCTGCCTGACGCGCTTTGCGTCAATAGACAAGAGGGAGATTGTATTAGAAATCCAGTGTGGAGTCTAGTTCAGGAGGCGCACCCAGGCGCATGAAAATTAATTGCCCTTTAAAGGCAGCCACGAATCACATGAATGGGTAGGAAATTGGTGCAATTCGTGGCTGTTATTGCTTTTCGTGCGTAAATGGCCAGGGCCTATACGTAGGCAGTACAAATCAGCTTTGTGTATTTGGTGGCTGAGGTTAGCTCTTGTTATTCGTGCGCAGCTCGTCGAGATATTGGCGAATCATGATTTCCGAGAGGGCCGGGACTACCTCCCAGGCGACATCACGCACGACATTCTCGGACATGCGCTTGACCACTTTATCGACAATCAGGTCGATCGTCTCCTCCGGCAATGTGATCGGGAGCGGCGCGGATCCATCCACGTTGATCGTACCAGGAAATGGAATGACCGGCCTGGGTAACGTGGGTGGCTGCTCATGGCCGGGTTCCGCCGCCGGCTGTTCTGGGGATTTGTCAGGCGCGCCGTCAGCCTTTACTCCTGCGAGGGGGAAATCGAAAATATCCAGAATGTGTTGTTCGCCCAGGAACGACTCGCGCGTTCGGGGGCTGATCAGCCCTGCGAGTTGAGTTTCGATACCGCCCTGGCTTGCCGCAGCGCTTAAAGCCGGCCCTTCGGACACACAGGGCGAGACCATGTCTTCAACTTTGGTTGCCTGCCTGGCAACCAGATCATGAATCAGTTTGATAAGTTCGGAAGTGTCGAAGGGTTTGGTGAGGTGGGCGTCACATCGGACGCGCGATGCTTCTTCCTCGTCAAATGGCTCGAATGTGCCCACGAGGAGGACGACCGGCGTATGCCCAAGTTCCGGGTCTGATTTGATGCTGTCGCAAACCTCGTAGCCGTTCCTGCCCGGCATGAAAACATCGGCAAGCACGATATCGGGTTTACCGGCGCGTGCTTTCTCCAGGGCGACATTTCCATTTGTGACCGCCTCGATCTGCACATCCTCGTCCGCGAAGGTGAGGCTGACCACCTTATGAATGGTGATACTGTCATCGGCTAGCAGGAGTTTCGTGCCCATAGAGGTCTCAGCCAGGCTGATCGGACTTCTTTTTTTTCTTGTCGTCTACCTTCTTTGTACTCTTTTTATCATCCTTCTTATCGGTTTTAGCCGGAGTGGCGTTAGGTTTTGCCACTGCTTTCCCATCCGCGCCTTTTTCGATCGTGCCGGTGATTACCACATCGCCCGGCTTGGTCCCCGCGCTGGCAGCTGCAGCTGCGGCTGCGGCTTTGGTGGATGCCACAGCTCTTTTGGCTTCTTCAAAACGGTCCGGCGGGCCTTTGAATCCGATCGCCAGGGCAAAGTCGATGAGAGGCCTGAGGGGAGAAAATGGTACCGGAGCCTTCACGAGCGCCTCGTTCTGCGCAGCCAGCTGGAGATCCACGGCCGGAACGGGCTTGCCAAGCTTTTCGAGGTCCGACTTCGCATCGGAGGAGTATTTGCTGAAAGGATACCCTGCCACCACACGATCCAGGTACTTGACGGCTTCGTCGGTATTTTCCGTCTTTAGCAACGACTGGGCATACTTGAAATCCACCTCATCCATTCTCGAGAAACGCGGGTATTTATCAGTAATTTCCTTGTAACGGGATAAGGCTCCGAGGAAACTGCCTTTGCCGGCGTAGTAGTCTCCAACGATCAGGTTTTGCATCGCCAGTCTCTCGCGTACTTCATCCAGGTATTGTCTGATGATCGGCGTGTAATCGCTGTTGGGGTAAAGCGTCAAGAACCTTCCGATCTCGGCTTCTGCGCGCACGGTTTCTTTTTGATCACGGTCAGGCTCACGCATCTGCTTCATCAGAAGGGCGACGATTTTGAGCTGGGCTTCCTGGGCCTTTGGATTCGTCGGGAAAAAGATGATGAAGTTGCGGTACTGATCCTCCGCCATGAGCATGTTTTCCGTTCCGCCTTCCTTGTAGTACGAATCGCCCATGGCAAAATAGGCATCTGCCTCGAGCTCGCTGCCGGGATAAGTCCGGATCAGGGTCTGGAGAGCTAATCGGGCTTGGATATATTGGCTTCTGTCGAGGAAATCCATCCCATTTTGAAAGAGCGTCTTGTCGGGCGGCACCACGCTCTTCTGGAGCTTGGCGCCCTTCTGGCCGCCGCAAGCCGACAGCGCAGCCAGAACTAACAAAATGATTGCCCACCTGAAATATGGTCTCATCACCTGCCTCCAGAGCCAGGGAACTTGAACATCCGATCCATCAAATTGTATCAAGAACGCCCGCGAACCGCTTGGCGATTTCTTTCATTTCCCGCACCGCGTTTGCCGCCCCGGTCGTGGATCTGAAAATAGCCGAGCCCGCAACGATCGTATCTGCGCCCGCCGCGAGAACGTCAGCCAGGTTTCCGGTGTCGACACCACCATCGACCTCGATCCTGGCTCGATACTTATTAGACGTAATCCACTCCCTAAGTTTCCGAATTTTGTGGAGCGCAGAGGAAATGAACTCCTGGCCGCCGAATCCCGGGTTCACGCTCATCACCAGGATGTAATCCACATCAGGCATTACCTCTTCCAAAACGCTGATTGGCGTCGCAGGGTTAATGGCAACACCAGCTTTAATTCCCTGATTCTGAAGATGTTGTATCGTCCGATGGAGATGCGCATCGACCTCGGCATGGACCGAAATCCAATGGGCACCCGCCCGAATAAACTCGTCAATGTAGCGCGCCGGCTCCGAGATCATGAGATGCGTGTCCAGCGGCAGGCTTGTGATCTTGCGAATGGACGCAACTACCGGTGGGCCGATCGTCATATTAGGGACGAAGTGCCCATCCATGATGTCGAGATGAAGCAGGTCCGCCCCTCCTTGCTCGACACTCTCAATTTCACGCGCCAAATGAGCGAAATCGGCTGCAAGAATCGAGGGCGCGATCATCACCGGACTAGTCAATTGGCTTGCCTACCTCTCGCTTTTTTTGCAGTAGGGTAACACAGCACAAAAAGAGATGCAAGGCGCGTAAGTCTATGTCATATCTGCGATTTCTCCTAGAAACGCCGCATAAGAGCCGCGAAGAAACCGTCCCATAGCCGCGCACTGGGGTAGCTGCGAAAGCGGCCTTCGGAGTCGAGCCAGGTCTCCACGCCGGGGGGAAATGCCGGCTTTTCGAGGCAAAACTCGGGATGGGAATGGAGGAAGCGCTCAACGACATCTTCGTTTTCCTCCGATTCGGTGGAACAGGTCGAGTACAGTAATCTTCCCCCTTTTCGAACGGCTCCAGCCATAGCATCAAGGAGTTGGCCTTGTTTTTGCCCGAGCGAGGCCAGCCATTCCGGCTTTATGCGCCATTTGATATCTGGATTCCGTCTCAGCGTCCCCAAACCTGAACATGGGACATCGGCAAGAACGGCGTCAAAACTCTCACGGAACGGAAGCGGTGCCCGCGCATCGGCCACCAGTACGTCAACTCTCGAGCCCAGGCAGCCTTTAAGGACTTCGCGCATTCGCAGGGTGCGCATTGGGTCGAGATCAGAAGAAATCAGCCAGCCGGAAAGTCCGCATCTCTCCATGAGGATTGCCGATTTGCCACCAGGGGCAGCGCAGGCATCCCAGACGCGCGCGCCGTCGATGCCGCCAAGGAGATGCGGAATCAACTGCGAAGCCTCATCCTGGAAGCGCAGGCTTTGGGCGTCATTGCGTCGCTTTCCTTCTTCAAGTAGAAACGCCCCGGGAACCAGGTCCGACGCTTGAGCATCCGGGTATACTTGTCCAAGTTTGGATGCCTCGCGTAAACGAAAGGCAGCCAGTGGTTGTCGGTTGAGGGAAACTGCATATTCGCAGGCACCGTCGGTGCCAAACCTCTGTTCCCAGCGAACCCATAGCCAGGCAGGCAGCGAGACACGGACATGCGTCGGACAATCGCGATGAAAATCGCGCGCAAGCCAGGGGCGCTGCCGTCCCAGGTTGCGCAGCACACCGTTGACAAAACCTGAGCCGCGCCGGTGCAAATGCATTTTTGCCAGTTCGACGGCGTCGTGAATCACCGCGTGATCCGGAACGCGGTCCATACGCGACATCTGGTATAAGCTCAGGCGCAGCAGAATGCGGGCATTGTATTCCACAGCCTCCCAGTCGCGTGCGATCGCACTTTCGAGGATGTAGTCCAGCCAGCCGCGCCAGCGAAGCGTTCCATAGACGATCTCCGTCACCAGATTCCGGTCCCTGGGTTCGAGATGACCCATGACCTCCGAGTTGAGCGCATCGTCGGTGTGCTCCTGCTGCAATTCAATGCGATGCAGCAGCTCATAGGCCGCGAGTCGTGCCGGTGCGATCAAGGGTAAATCCTATTCATGTGAACAACAGTTGGCCGGGTTTTATACGCGAGCCGTTGGCGAAGGCGCGGCCTGACATGCGCTTTTTCCCCGCAGGTTGCAGCTCGAGGATCTCCAGTATGCTTCCTGATCCACATGCCAGTTTCATTCCGCGGTCCGTCACGCCAAGAAACGTGCCTGGTGCCTGCACTGCCGCTTGGGCGCTGTCCGGCGCGGAGCTTTGCAGAATCTGGACTCTTTGTCCTTGGCAGTCGGCATAGGCCATCGGCCATGGATTGAAGCCCCGAATCTGATTGTGGATCGAACTCGCATCGCGATTCCAGCTGATCCGCGCCATTTCTTTGGTGACCCGCGGGGCGAGCGTGGCCAGAGCATTATCCTGTGGAATCGCTTCTAAGGTTCCATTCTGGAGCCCTTCAAGCGTTGGTATCAGCAGTTCAGCTCCCGCTCTAGCCAGCGCATCCGCGAGTTCCCCGGAAGTCATGGTGCTGGAAATCTCGACCGATTTTTTCAGGAGCATGGGTCCGGTATCGAGATGCTCATCCATCAGCATAGTGGTGATGCCGGTTACCGTGTCGCCGTTGAGAATTGCCCAGGCAATGGGAGCTGCGCCCCGATAACGCGGCAGAAGGGATCCGTGCACATTGACGCAACTCATGCGCGGCAACTCCAACAACCACCCGGGAAGGATCTGGCCGTAGGCGACAACGACAATAAAGTCGGGTTTGTAGGATTCCAGCAGCGGCCGGTTTTCCAGAGTCTCTGATTTTTTCCGGTTGAAACACCGGGAGACCAGCCCTGACGGCGAACGATTTGATGGCCGGCGGTTGGGGTTTTTGCCCGCGTCCGGCGGGGCGGTCCGGCTGCGTGAAAACGGCGCACACCTCAAACGCGCTGCGGATCAATGCCTGCAGAGATGGAACGGCAAATTCCGGCGTGCCCAGGAAGATGACACGCATGCCTCACCATTCTCCAGCTTTAGCCAGCTTTTTGATCTTATTGCGGATGAGAGTTTTCTTCAGGGAACTCAAGCGGTCGATAAACAGGATGCCGTCGAGGTGATCGATCTCGTGGCTGAAACACCTGGCCAGGAGTTCACTAGCCTCGAACCGGATCTCGTCACCATGAATATTTTGTCCCTTGATTACCAATTTACCGGGGCGTATCACGGTGTCGGTAAACTCCGGAATGCTGAGGCATCCCTCTTCGCTCTTCTGTTCCCCTGCACTTGAGACAATCTCCGGGTTGCAGATGACGATCAACTGCGACGGATCTTCGCCTACGGAAAGGTCGAGTGTAGCCAGACGAATGTTCAAACCTATTTGGGGTGCGGCCAGGCCAATTCCAGGAGCGCTGTACATTGTCTCAATCATGTTTTTGGCGATTTTTTCAAGCTCACCATTGAAGACGGTGACGGGCTTGCTCATCGTCTTCAATTCCTGCGACCCGTATTTCAATATTGGTAGCACCATAACCGCTACATTTTATGCGACATAGCAACCATTGTCCATATCCCAAACCCAAAAGCAAAAACAAAGACAAAAGCCGCCACGAAGGACACGAAACAATTATTCGTGTCCTTCGTGGCTGCTTTTGCTTTTAAAACCCGCTGAGAAGTTTTTGGTAGTTCTCGTAATTGGCCTCAAGTTCTGCGATGGAATCGCCACCGAGTTTTTCGAGAAAGGCCTGGGCCAGGACCATGCTCACCATGGCTTCGGCGACAACTCCGGCTGCAGGCACAACACAAGTATCGCTGCGTTCAAAGGCAGCGGCGGCCTCCGTCTTGCTGACTAGATCGACCGACATCAGAGACTTGCGCAAAGTCGGGATAGGCTTGACGAAAATGCGCGCGCGCAGATCCGCTCCGTTGGTAATACCGGCCTCGAGTCCACCCGCATTATTCGTCTTGTGGAAAAAGCGGCGGGAAGCCGCATCATAAAAAATCTCATCATGCACGTGAGACCCTGAGCGCTGTGCGACGGCGATTCCGTCGCCTATCTCTACAGCCTTGACCGCAGGGATGCTCATCAAAGCCTGGGCCAGCCGGCCATCGAGCTTCCGGTCCCATTGGATATGCGATCCAAGGCCAGGCGGGACAGGAGAAGCGACGACCTCGGCGATCCCTCCCAGCGTGTCTCCTTCTTTCGCCGCCATTTCGATCCGTTTGATCATTTCCTTCTCGGAATCCGGGTGCGTGCAGCGGAGCGGTGATTCTGGGCTGATCGCGAGGATCGCTTCAAAGCTCAAGTTTTCACCTTCAGCCGGCACACGAGCGATGCCTACGGCCAATACATGGCTGGCGACGCGGATGCCAAAATGCAGCAACAGAAGTCTACAGAAGGACCCGACTGCGACTCGCGCAGCGGTCTCACGCGCGCTGGCGCGTTCAAGAACGTCTCTGATATCGTGGGTGTGATGCTTCAGGGCGCCCGCAAGATCAACGTGCCCAGGCCTGGGCCGCGTGACCGAGCGGATTTCGGCACCTTCAGGGACAGCTTCCGTGGACATTGCGATTTGCCAGTTTTCCCAATCCTTGTTTTCAAGAATGAAGGAAAGTGGACTGCCCAGCGTCTTGCCGTGCCGGACGCCTCCAGTGATTTCGATGCGATCCGTCTCGATCTTCATGCGGCGGCCGCGACCAAAGCCGAGTTGGCGACGACGCAGCTGGCCATTAATAAACTCAGTATCAATGGCCAGGCCCGACGGCAGTCCTTCGAGAATTCCTGTCAGGCACTTCCCGTGTGATTCACCGGCGGTGAGAAAACGAAGCATAAGCCGACTCCCTCTCCCGAGAATGATACGAAATAATATCTTACCTATCCAATTTTCTGTAAAATACCAAAGTCCGCTGTTCTCAGAAATTTAGAGCCGCGACGTTTGCCCTTTGTCCTTGACTTGGAGAAGCGGTGGCAAATAAACTTTCGCGAGGTTTTCATGATTAAGGCTCTAATCGCTGCGGTAGAAGCACCACTTCGCTTTCTTACCAGAGCAATCTGGGAAATCCAATCCTACACTTTTCTGAGCAGCCGAGCCATTGCCAATCTGTTTACCCGGCCGATCTACGGGCGTGAAGTCATCCTGCAAATGGACCGGATCGGTGTTGGATCGCTGACCATTATTCTGCTGACAGGATTTTTTACCGGTGCGGTTCTCGCCATCCAATCGGAGAGTGCGCTGCGCCGCTACGGCGCGGTCAGCATTACCGGGCAGCTGGTCGCGATTACGCTGGTCAGAGAACTGGGGCCGGTTCTCTCCGCGCTTATGGTCGCCGGGCGCATCGGCTCAGGCGTCGCCTCTGAATTGGGATCCATGGTGGTTTCGGAGCAAATCAACGCCATGCGCGCGCTCGGCACCGATCCCATACGCAGGCTGGTTACGCCGCGCATGATCGCGACCATCATGCTCTTGCCGCTATTGACGATTCTCTGCAATGCCATCGGCCTGTGCGGAGGCTGGATTATCGCGCGTTACAAATTGCTTCTCAGTACCAGCCAATTCTGGTCGGATGCTATGAATGCGCTCCAGCCCTCGGACGTTTTCGGCACTCTTCTGAAGCCGATTGTTTTCGGATTTATCATTTCGATGACCGGCTGCTATGTCGGGTTGCGCACGCATGGAGGCACGGAAGGCGTCGGGCGCTCCACGACGCAGGCAGTGGTAAGCAGTTCAATCCTTGTGATTACGGCCGATTTCTTCCTTAATAACCTGATCATCTATCTCTCGCCTTATCTCAACGTATGATCGAGTTCCGGAACGTCTCCAAGGCTTTTGACGAAGATGTCGTCCTGAAGAGCGTAAGCTTCAAGATCGCCCGCGGGGAAACCAAGATCATCCTGGGGGCGAGCGGCTCCGGGAAATCGACGATTCTCAAACTGATCCTGGGCCTGATCCGGCCGGACGAAGGACAGATCATCATCGAAGGGGAAGACATCACTCTAGATGAGCGAGCGCGATCTCGTTCATGTCCGCAAAAGAATCGGCATGGTGTTCCAGGAGGGCGCGCTGTTCGATTCCCTTTCCGTGCGGGAAAACGTCGGGTATCGGTTTGTTTGAAGAATCGGACATGGGCGAGGAGGAGATCGAGCTGATCGTGCTCCGGTTGCTCGGCTTCGTCGGACTCGAGGAGGCGATCGACAAGATGCCGTCCGAACTGTCCGGCGGTATGAAACGCAGAGTCGGCATCGCCCGTGCTCTGGTGGGAACACCCAGAGTGATCCTATATGACGAGCCGACCGCCGGGCTCGATCCCATCACCAAAAGAACCATCGTGGAATTGATGATCAAATTGCGTGACCTGGAAGGGGTGACATCGGTCTTCGTTACCCACGACCTGCAAGCCGCCGGCATCATCGCCGCCGAATACGCGGTTGCGGAAGAAAAAGGCAAAATCCGCTTCGTGCGCGGTGGCGCAGACTTCTGTGTAGCAAACATCCACTTCCTCATGCTGCAGGAAGGCGTGATTTGCTTCCAGGGAAGCTATGAGGAGCTGGTGGCATCACAAGATTCTTACGTCAAGGCGTTTATGGCTTGAAAAACTTGAAAATGAAATGGAATCCTCATGAATGGCACGCAGGGGCGCCCGGCCGAGACTGTTTCAAGACTCCAGCGCCGGACGATATGCCGGCGTTTTCAGCCCTGGAAGGGCTGAAGACAGTAGCCCCGGGCAAGCGAAGCGCAGCCCGGGGTTTAGTGGAATGTGACCAAGAGCCCTGGAAGGGCGATGGAATGCAGATGAAAACGAATAACTTCCGTCGCCCCTGCCGGGGCTCCGGCGCTGTGCTTGCCTTAACCGGGGGCAGCGCCGCTGCGCGGCTTGCCCCCGGCTACTTTCCTGGCGTCCCTTCGGGACGCCCAGTTTTGCAGCAGTCTCGGCCAGTTGCCTGTACCCATTCGGGACCGTCTTCTAGATCTGGTCGGCCCTTATTGACCAGAATTCTGGTGATGGACTCGATGCCAGGCTCGATCCTTAGAATTTGTTTTGTGTTTTCTCGTGAAACGTAGGAGTGGAAAAAGTCATGGCTAAGAGGCAGAGAACATCCGTTTCAGAAATGAAGGTGGGGATATTGGTCACTGTCGCTCTCCTTCTGCTGGCAGCTGTAATTCTTCAGCAGAGCTGGGGCATTAATTGGTTCGGCCGCACCACCAAAGCGATCACCTACCTGCCCGATGTCGGCGGCTTGAAACCGGGCGCGCCAGTGTGGCTCGCCGGCATTGAAATCGGCAAGGTGACCAAGGTTTCGATTGTCGCGCCGGCAATTTTCGCGGGAAACAAGACCATCCTGCAGAAGATCGGAGAGGTTCAAAAGCAACTCGAATTGCTGGATCCCAAAGATCCAAACCTCACCAAACTCCAGTCTGCCCTGCGTGACCGGCTTGGCGATCTGAAAAGTCAGCTCAATTTTGTCGAGGTCCAATTGCAGATCCGGTCACAGTTCTTCGACCGGATCAGCCACGACTCCGCCGTCAGCATTGAATCCAAGGGGCTGATTGGGGACTCCTTCATCGACATCTCGCCGGGCACCTATGGCGCTCCGCCGCGCAAAGTGAATGATGCCTATTTGATCGAAGGCGTGCGCACTTTGGGATTTCGGGAAATCATGACCGGGGCCAACGACGTGGTGGCCAACTTCGGCGTTCTCTCCGACCAATTCAAGAACATTGCCCTCAAAATCGATCCCGATAAGATCGGAGGCAGCCTGCAAACAACCGTTCAGGACCTCCAAAGCACCATGAAACAGGCCCAGACAACCTTTGAGCATGCTACCATCCTCGTGGATGCTTTGCACACCGGCAGTGGCACGGTCTCCAGGTTGATTTCCGATCCGACGGCGTACGATCATCTCGTGTCAGCTCTGGAAAAGATTAACAAGGTAGCGGATCAGATCCAGAGCGGTTCCGGCACGGTTGCCAAGCTTATTCAGAACCCCGAGCCGTTCGACAAGTTGAACGAAGCGTTGTCGAAGGCGAATGAGCTGATCGATCGGATCCAGAAAGGCGAAGGAACACTCGGGAAGCTGTCGAAGGATCCAGCGCTCTACGACCGTGTAAGCAACGCGATCGAGAAGTTTGCCGGCGTTGTCGACCAGATTGACAAAGGTCAGGGTACCCTGGGCAAGCTCTTCAAAGATCCTTCCCTGTACGACAATCTCAATCAGAGCTACCGCGGAGATCACCAAACTTATCTATGATTTAAGGCAGGATCCCAAGAAGTACCTGACGATCCGTTTCCGTCTGTTTTGACCTTGACATGATTTCCGAATCTGTCTAGCCTAGCGCCATGATCAGCGACACCATCGGCCGCGGCGGGAAGTTCATTCTGAGCCTGATCGTAGAAGCACTCGCCCGCCTGAAGATCAATCCCAATATCCTGACCTTTACAGGAGTAGTGATCAGCTTCTGGGCTGCATGGAATTGGGGATACGGTGAATTCGCCCGCGGCGCCCTCATTGTTATCCTCGCAGGCCTGTTCGACATGCTGGATGGGGAGGTTGCGCGATATACGCGTTCCGTTACCCGCTTCGGTGCTTTCTATGATTCGGTGATCGACCGATATTCCGATATAATCCTGCTGCAAGGCCTGATGGTGTACTACGCGCGCGAGCAGAGGCTAGGCTACGTGGTTTTGGTCGGCGTGGTTTTCATGGGCGCGATCATGACCAGCTACGCGCGCGCGCGCGCCGAGTGCCTGATCCCAAGCTGCAAAGTCGGATTCATGGAGCGGCCCGAACGCATTGTGCTCCTGATCATCGGCGGGTTGACCAACCGGATGGAAGCGGTCCTCTGGGTTCTCGCCGTGCTCGGCAACTGGACCGTGATCAACCGCATCTATTATACCTGGAAAGAGCTGCCCAAGCCCGTACGCCAGTGATATTGAAAGGCTATAGCTTGTTAGGCTGTAGGCTGTTAGCTACAGCCTACAGCCTAACAAGCTACAGCCTGCCTTTATTTGATCTGCTGGATGTCCACACCCTTTGGGAGTTTTTGCTCGAAGTCGGAATCGGCAACCTTGGGATTCAGCTTTTCGTTGGCGAATTTGTTGAGCAGGTAGTCGCCGTTGGGTTCCTGGAGCTTTTGCTGAACGGGCAGGTTGTTGGCAGCTTTGATCCAGAGAGTGATTGAGCTAAGAAAAGCCGCGGTGGCGCTGCTCTTGGGCTTAAGCACTAGAATGGAGCAAGGAGCGCCGTCGACCGTTTCCTCACCCTGGTATTCAATATTGAAGGTCTCGCGCAACTTGGCCGGCGACTGGCCGATACCGAGTGCGAGAAACTCCGCCTTATCTTTGTTTTTGCCGAGATTGACGATGCTGGCCTGGTTGATGGACGGCTGATAGACCGTGGCTGTGCCGCCCTTGATCGTCAAGATCCTTCGTCCCGGTATTTTGAACTCCTGCCTGAGCAGAGCCGAGCCGTCTCTGGCGCGCGCATAAATAAAAATGCCCCTCTCCGGATTTTCAAACTCCTTGAGCACGGAGATGTACTTCCGTTGGGTAAAGTCCGACGAAAAGCTCTGGAAGCCCCTACCCAACGCTTCCATTTTTGACAGGAGCTGGTCCAAAGCCGCCTGAGAATTCTTAGCCTGCGAAGAGAAGACTCCTCGGGATCCCGCAAACGCAATCCATATCATGCCGATTCCAAGAATCAAGCGCCTGACATTTCGCATCTGATTCACCATTCAAAACTGCAAAAGCAGCCACGAAGGACGCGAAAAATATTTTTTGTTAGTATTCTTCGTCGTTGTTTTTGTTTTCAAAACAAAAATCTATTCGTGTCTTTCGTGGCTGCTTTTGCTGTTGTTTCTTAATACGGCTCGTGTTTATTGATGTTGGGATGCGTTGGGCTGCACCGGGCGGCTGGTCTGGATATGGTTCGTCTGGGCGGCGTTCTGCCTCCCGGTAATGAAACAGCTTTTGGGGACTAAAAAGATGAAAGCAAGGATCAATGCACAGATGATGTCATACTGGAGTGTGCCGCGCTCGTAAGTCCAGATCAGAACGTTCCGGAATGTGCCGCCGGTTTTTGCCATCGGTTTCCGACCCCCAACAAGCCTAGAGAAGCCCTTCCAGTTCGGGTTCGTAGGCCAGATGAGAATGATGATTGAATATCTGCCCGTCCCGCATCTCGACAATCCGGCTTGCAACGGACGCCGCTTCCGAATCGTGGGTAATCATCACGATGGTTTGACTCAGTTCCTCATTCAGCTTTTGCAGAATCCGCAACACCTGCTGCGCATTGCGCGAGTCGAGACTTCCTGTCGGCTCGTCCGCCAGGATAATGGCGGGATGATTGATCAATGCGCGTGCAATAGCTACCCGCTGCTGTTCTCCACCGGACAGTTCGGAAGGCCGGAACCTGATCTTGTCGCTCAGGCCGAGCATGGCGACGATCTCTTCGCTGTTATACGGGTGCGCGTGCCCATTGCCGTGGATCTTCTTGGCAAGTTCAATGTTGCCACGGGCTGTGAGCGTAGGCAGCAGATTGAAACGCTGGAAGATGTATCCTACTTTGCGGCGACGCACCTCCGTGCGCTCCGGATCGCTGAGCATGCCGAGGTCGATACCATCGATCCAAATCTGGCCCCTGGTCGGCGCCATCAGCCCGCCAAGCAGGTGAAGGAGCGTGGATTTGCCGCACCCCGAGGGCCCCATGATGGCAACAAATTCCCCGGCCTGGACCGAGAGATCCACGTTCAGCAACGCGGGTACCTCTACCTTGCCCGACTGGTAAATCTTCGTAAGGTCGACGGTCTGAATGATGAATCCCGCAGGGAGATCAGCCGACTCGAGTTTATTCATAAGTCAATGCCCTGACAGGATCCATCTTAGCGGCCTTGTACGCAGGGTAAAGTGCTCCCAATGCTCCCCCTAAAAGGCCCAACACGCAAGCTGTCAACACTTCCGTAAACGACATGGATACCTGCAATGTGGGGAACATGCTCGTGATCGCCTTACGGGCTATCTCACTGATGCCGATGCCGAATAAAACGCCCAGAATTGAGATTATAACAGTTTCCTTGAGGATCATACCAACGATAAAACTGCGGGAAGCTCCTAAAGACTTAAGAATGCCAATTTCCCGTGTGCGCTCAAAAATCGTGGTGTACATGGCCACCAGGATAACCATGAAACTGAGCAGCATCGAAACGATAATCACCGTAAACTGGAATTCTTTCATCCCCGGCATCTTCGTGTCAGCCAACAGCATCGTCTCATCGCGAGTGCTGCGCAGTCTGTACCCGGGAAGCGCCTCATTCAAATTCGATTCCAACTTGGCAAGGTCCGTGCCGGCTCCCGCCTTGATGAACATAAACGTTACTTTGCCATCCGTTTCGTTGAGAGCCTGCAGAGTTTTCAACGGCACAAAAACACGCACTACGGCGCCGGGCCTGCAAATGCCGCTGATCGTGAACTGATGATTGAGAATCTTCAAGGGCATCCCCGGCTGCAGTTTGTGCAGCTTGGCATATAGCTCGTCAACGATAACTTCGTCGCCGGTCAGCGAATTGCGGCCGGAAGTGATCTGAAGCCGGCCCGGAAATGCGCCGTAGCTGGCCAGATCGATGCCAAATACAAGGCCAAAATCGGCTGAGCTGAAGTTAGCCAGAATGGGAGTGACCGCTCCCACACCCGGAATCTCTTTGACCTTTTGTTCCAGCTTGCCGGGAAGAGTGGCGCTGCTCAAGGCATAAAACACGGACGCGCCGCTCTGCTGCAGCATGAAGTCCGCTCCCACGCCAATGGTGCGGCTGAGATATTCATTGAGCGTGCCGGAAACGATGCCGCCGATGATCAGCATCAGGATCACGCCAATGGCTACCGCAAGCACGCTGATAAAGGTCCGTGTCGGCCGCGAACGCATATTGGCTGTTACCATGCTTTCCATCGCCACTCTAATTTGCTCCCTTGAATTCCCGGTTTCCGTCGCTCTTCTCCTTCAATATGATCCTCCTGGCCTCCGGCGGCGGGTTCAGGACAAAAGCCGCATCTTCCAGGGTCGGGTTGACACGCCAATTGTTGAAATGAAGCTCGAGAGAGTATCCATCCAGGGGCCGTTCGATGGCGATCGCACGAGGCAGAACCACGCCCTCGAATGTGCCGGGATCGGAATAGCGCACGATGCCGGCGATCTGGCCGTCGTCGGTGAAGGATTCCTCCTTCGCCAACATCATTTGAGATCTCTCAATCCATAGCCGTCGCAATATTTTCAGTTCTGGAGTACTCGTTTCCTGACAAAGAGTCAGGACGTAGTATTTGGCTTCGGCGTCCTGCTCCTCCGTCTTTAATATGCGTAAATCCGGCAAAAATAGGGTCACCGGACGCGGCATAATCGCATCGAAAATGTGAACGGGCCGCGCGGTAAACGAAAGGGCCTGCCCGTTTTCGTCCAACTCGAATCCCTTGGCGCTATTGCGGCCGACGTAGAGTTTGTTGTCTCGGGGGCTCCAGAGCTCAAACTGGTCACCCTTCGAGAGAAGCTCGACGGCGGTTGTTTTGGTAAGTGGCACCTGGACGTTCAACCGCATGTCATCGGGACGCCGCAGCAACAGGTACCCTGGCGCGCTGTGATAAACCTGCGCCTTGCCGCTCTCCAACTTGGCTACCGTAAGACTTACTTTGACCGAGCTGGAAGACAGGGAGGTGATTCTATCTCGATACCCCTGGAGCAATGCAAGCAATTCCTGCAGTGTGGCAGATTTGGCAGCGGCGATTTTGGCAGGTACCGGCACTTTCACTTCGGTTTTGACGCCGCACCCGGCAGCCGCCAGCCATAGTGCGATCGCCGACGCAATCCCGTATCGCCCCTTCGGATGGGATCCGCAAACACGCATAACTCTAGATTTTACCATCTCTTCGCCAGGAACGCCGCTAAATCTAGCAGCCCCCCACCGGCTTGTCAACGCTACAAACAAAAGCCAAAGCAGCCACGAAGAATACAAATTTTGAATTAGTGCACTTCCTGGTCGGCTTTTTCACCCAACAAATCGTACGCGTTCTTCGACGGAAGTTCTGGTGATACGCAAATTGACTCTATCGAGAGGAGTGAGTACAATGCGGTCGCCTTGGCAAAGAGCGATAAGAAATCCCGAATATTAGGACTCGAATCCGCGGATAGCCGACATGCCGCAGAGTACCCGACTGCCCTGCCCCAACCAGATAAATCGCAGGCGACACTGAGCTCAGACCTAAAGGCCGCGCGGACAGAAAAGAACATCACACTCAAGCAGGTGGCCGCGGACACGCGCATAAGTTTGCGCCACCTCGAGAACCTGGAAGAGGGCCGCTACAGCGATTTGCCTGGCGGAGTATACAATCGCGCTTTTCTGCGCAGCTATTGCGTGTATCTCGGCCTGGAACCGGCGGATTTCCTGGTGCGATACGAGGCAGAGTCGGCGCCCCATAGCGATAAGGCGGCTAAAAGCAAGCCGCGCAGCCTGCCGATAGCAGCACAGCCCAGAAAGGTTCCTCAGCTCCTGATCTGGAGCATGATGTTGCTGGCTTCCATCGCCGGCTTGTATTTCAGCCGCAGCTGGATAGCCCAGATCTTTTCTCCCTACTTTTCGCAACCGCCGACATCGCGCATTCCTATTTCAGCCCCAACTCCGGCTCCAACACCCAGCCAGGCAAAGGAGGCGCAGAGTACCCCACCCGCAACACCTGTTGCCAATCCTGCGGTCCAGCCTCCGGCAACAGCAGCACCGGGAACCGCAACCCAGATTCCTCCGGAACCGCCCGCAGGCACGATCCGGCTAAGTTTCGAGGTAGTCGATCCCTGTTGGATGTCGCTTACGAGCGATGGCACGCGCGTCTATTCCGATACTCTTCAGCCCGGGAACACACCGTCTTTTGATGCCAAGGAACAGTTTGAGATGGTCTTGGGAAATGCAGGCGGCATAAAACTCAAAATCAACGGAAAACCCGCCAAGCCCCTGGGCGCTCCGGGTGCCGTGATTAAACTGCTGATCAATGCCGCCAATATCCTCGAATTGCTGGAAAAAAATGATCAGCTGATTGCAGGCATCTAATGCATGATGTGCCGGCCCGTCGGGCCTCATTCGTATATCGCCCGCCTACCCCGCGCTCATGCACGGTGTTATTCAATGCCGGCGCTTCGCGCCTCCGGAAACCTGGCGCTCTTGCGTTGTTCGGAAAATCGCAGCAATTTCCGCGCGCACCGTATTGACTCGATTTGCGGTCCGCCGTCGCGCTTGAATCTGAGAAGCGAGTGCATTCGGCGCCCAGGCCCGGCCGTCAAGCTTCGCCTGATGTTGATGCCTTCGACGGTGAGGCCCGAGGACGCCAGGGAATAGGCCCGGCCGTCAGGCCGGGATAGGGATGGCTCAGAATAGAGCGCCGAAGGCGCGGCACTCATTTGCGAAGATCAATCGTTGGACGGCCTCTCACGCCCTGGGCTGTAGCTGGAGCACACCTTGTCACTGTATGAATCGCAGATTCGTTGGATATGACTGAAAATAAGATACTGAATAGCTTCTTCGAGGGGAATCCTCCCAAGAATGTTCGTTTGCTGGCAGCCGGCGGCCTTCTCCCCCTACCGCCTGATGACATGCTTTGCCTGCTGGTGCGGCTTGCACGCGATCCCGATGAAGAAGTGGCGCAAAAATCTGCGACCTCATTGAAGGGCATGTCCGAGCTGGACATTGTTGCCCAATTGAACTCGCCGCAGTGCAGCCCGGAGGTGCTCGACCATTTCGCCGGCTCCGCCTCGGCCGCGATGCAGGAAGCAATCATCCTCAATCAGGAATCCAGCGGGAGCATCATTGCCAAGCTGGCTTCCCATGTTGCCGCCCCCCTGCTGGAGACCATCCTTTACAATCGCATGCGGCTTCTGGACTTTCCCGAGATCCTCCAGGAAATCAAAAACAACCCGGCCGCGACCGCGCGAATCCTCGGCCAGGTGCAGGAGATTGAAACCGAGTTCTTTGGGACCAAACAGCGTTCCTACACCACCGTAACTACCGAGGAGGCCTCGCCGGTTTCCGAAGAGATTCTCGAACTCGAGGGTGAACTGACGCCGGAAGAGCTTGCCCTCGAAGGCTTGCCCGTCGATCCCCAGGAACGCGAGGCTGCACTCCTCCGGCGCATTTCGACTATGACTGTCCGCCAAAAGATGCAGTTGGCCCTGATGGGTAGCCGGGAAGCGCGGGTGATTCTGGCCAAAGACACGAACAAAGAAATCACACGCTGTGTCATGCAGAGCCCGAAGCTCACGCTCAACGAGGTGGAGTCTTTCTCCGCCATGCGCCAGATTTCCGAGGACGTCCTGCGCCAGATCGGGAACAGCAAGACATGGACCAAGAGCTATGCCGTCGTGCACAATCTTGCGCGCAATCCCAAGACCCCGCTCATGACTTCCCAGAGGTTCTTGTTGCGTTTGCTCCCCAAAGACCTGATGATGTTGTCGCGAGATCGGGGCGTATCGGAGGGAGTCAGGAGAGGCGCCGATCGATTGATGAAGCAGCGAGCCGCGCACAATAAACCAAACTGAGGCTGACCACGATGAAGGATCCCGCTTCTGGCACGCAAATGTCTCTGCCGGGGGGGCTCGGACAGAGGCTGTCTTCTGTGAAGAGGCAAAAAGGCCCGCGTAGAATTCCGCACATGGAGATACTCAAGGCCCTGCAGGATCCAGCGCTGGGCATCGCAAATCTCGTCGATACGTATCAGCGTTTCGTGCTCCCGATCAAGACACGCAACATTCATCTCCTGGGCCGCAAATCGCCGGCCGCGATCATCGAGACGCTGCTGGGATACGAAGTCAAGGCTTCCTACAAGCGCATTCACTGTCCCGACATGGTCACGGCGCGTTATATCAAACTATTTACCGAACTTGGCTGCCACAGCATCAGGCTGCCCTACGACCCTACGGTGACGGCAAACCTCATCCCCCAATTCGAGCATTCGGTAACAAAGATCCTGAGCGGTGTGCGCGATATCTACATTAAAGACCGCCCGCTCCAGCGCTACGTGATACAAAAGATTTTCGGCATCCTGAGGGGGCAGATAAAGCAGAGCAGCTAAAAGCAAAAGCAGCCACTAAGAGCACAAACAAAAGATCTTTATTCGTGCCATTCGTGGCTGCTTTTGCGGTTAGTTTTTTCAGAGACCAGGTCTTTGCGGACGACCTCGAGGTCCTGTTCGCGCATGATCAGGCGCACCAGGCGTCCTTTCATGTCGGTCGAGTAGTTCCCCGCCCGTACCCCAACGAACTCGATCTTGAAGTTGCGTACCGGGATGACTCCCTGTGCATATTCGAGCTTGGCGTCCTCGAGCCAGGTAACGGCCAGCGGTAGGTCGTTTCCGATCACCGGAATAAAATTGCTGAATGTCTGGCGCCCGCCCTTCTTGAAATCATAAAGCCGCGCGAGCTCGTCGTACTGGTGGAAAACATTGACATCCAGGATCACCGTTCCAGGTTGCATCGGCAAACTGGTCTCGCTGATATTCCCGGCGCGGCTCAGGATACGGTTGATCTTTCCCGCCTTAATCGTGACGTCGTAGTAATCCTTCGAACTCCCCGAAAGATACTTGTAGGAATAGCTCATCAGGACCGGCGTGTTTTTGGCGAACACGGAAGTAGTTTCGAACGCCAGCCGGCTAGTCGAGGTCGGATCCAATACCAGCAATTCGTGCTGCGAACTCACCACCCGGTTACCGTCCTTATCCAAGCGTTCGCTGACGGTTTCTGTCCCTGCCGGATTGCCGCGGATAAAGATCGCGTAGGTTTGCGTATACAGAGGCGGCGCCTCCGACTGGGGCCAGGAGCCTACAGCAACCATCAGGTACAAGAGCAATGAGGTCATTTCTTCTCCCGACTGCTGCGAATCATCATGCCGGCAGGGACGCGCACCAGGGCGCCGCGCGCCGGCACTGTGCCGGCCTCGGCGATGTTTTCGCGCACGTACTGAAGCATCTCTCCCATTTCCTTACGCATCCTGTCCATTTTCTCGCGCATATCAAGAATGACTTCCACCCCGGCGAGGTTGACTCCCAAATCGCGAGTAAGGCTGAGAATCGTTTCCAGACGCTTCAGATCCGCATCGGTATAAAGCCGCGTATTGCCGTCACTGCGCGACGGCGTCAGTAGCCCAAGGCGCTCATACAGGCGCAGAGTTTGCGGATGAACTCCATAAGTTTCCGCCACCATGCTGATCATGTACCCCGCCTTCTTACGCGCGCTCACCGAGGTTTCTCCAATAAAAAAGACAAAGCAAAACTTTAACGAAGTCTCCCAAGCGTATGAAAAGCACAGCCGTTGCGCGAAGCGCTTTGGAGTGCGGCGTCATGCCGCCGCTTTGAAGCCTAATAAAGCGGCGTCATGCCGCCGCACTCCAAAGGCTCCGCCTGTTTTCGCAACATAGAACGCAGAGAAAATAATCTCTGCGGCCTCTGCAGTGATCTTTTAGCAACCTCCTATGTCGGCTTCACCATGCCCGCCCGGGGATCCTCGGGATTCAGTCGCGCGAGTTCCCGCAGGATCTCCTTGGAGCGTTCATCCGCCACGCGCGGTACGACGACACGGACCTCCACAATCTGGTTGCCGACTCCTTCTCCCCGCAGCGACGGCACTCCTTTGCCATGCAGCCGGAACTTCTGCCCACTCTGGGTTCCCGGCGGAATCCGCAGCAGCGTCTTCCCCGTCAGCCCCGGCACCTCGATCTTGGCTCCGAGCGCCGCCTCAGTCACTGTGATCGGGACCGTGATCAGCACATCGTTACCCTCCCTCCGGAAATACTCGTGTGGCCGCACGGTGATGATCAGATACAGGTCTCCCGCAGGCCCGCCGGTCCGGCCCGCCGACCCCTTCCCCGGAACGCGCATCCTGTAGCCGGTGTCAACGCCCGCCGGAATCCTGATCGTAAGGTCATCGCGCTGGGAGATCCTCCCCGATCCACTGCAATTTGTGCAGCGGCCTCCCACCTTGCCGGTACCTTTGCAGGTGCGGCAGGGCGAGGAAAACCGCATGATCCCGTGGGCGCGCGATTCCTGGCCGCTGCCCTGGCAGGTGGGGCAAACGATTTGCGATCGCGAGCCATCCAGGCCGGAGCCACCGCATACCGGACAAAGGTCAGCGCGGTTGATCGCCAGTCGCGTCTCGAGGCCGTGGATCGATTCGTCGAACGAGATGTTCAGGTGATGCTCGAGATCTTCCCCTTTTCCGCCTGAGGCTCACGCGCACCCCGGAAGGCTCCACCGCCGCCGAAAATATCGGAAAAGATATCGCGGAAACTGCTCTGCCCGCCGGGCCCCGATTCCATGCCCGAAAAATCGAAATCCCACGCCGGCCCTTCGCCCGAGCTGCGAAATCCACCGCCTCCCGGTTGTTCTTTGATGTTTTCCGAGTAAAAACCGAATTGATCGTAGATGGCGCGCTTCTTCGGATCACTCAGCACATCGTAGGCTTCCTGGATCTTCTTGAAGCGTTCTTCGGCAACCTTGTCGCCGGGATTCACATCAGGGTGGGTTTTGCGCGCCAGGCGGCGATATGCTTTTTTAATGTCCGATTCTTTGGCGTTTCGTGCCACGCCCAGAATCGAGTAGAAATCGTCCTTCGCCATATCCTATCCGCGGCCTAAGCGCTCGGATTGGATGGTGATGTTCTTGGATTTAGCAGACTTGCTCAACTCCACATGCAGGACCCCGTTTTTGAGGGTCGCATGAATTCTGGCATCCTCTTCCATCGCTTCCGGCAGCAGGAACGTGCGGTGGAAACGGCCGCGGATGCCCTCCAGCCGGTGATAATTCTCCTGGCAGCAATAGGTGTCGACTTTGCGTTCACCCCAGATGGAAAGCTCCGCGCCACGCACCTCCACGTGAACATCGGCGCGTTCCACCCCGGGCAATTCCGCATTCAATACATAGCAATCCTGGGTTTCGTACAGATCCACCGGGGGAACCAAGGGAAATGCACCTTCCGCGGTCTGGTTCCCTTCATTAAGAAATGAGTCGTGCAAAATCACCAAGCCCGGCAAATTTCTCTTGGATTTCGTCACATCCCCCCCTGCCAATTAGGTGAGAAAAGCAAAAGATTAACGCAGAGGCCGCAGAGGAGGCAGAGAACGCAGAAACCTTTTTTGTCAAACTCTTTGCGAGCCTCTGCTCCCTCCGCGCACTTTGCGTTAATGCTTTTACCTCACGGATATGCCACACCATCCCATTCGTGTCTGCTTTTGCTTTTGTCTTTAAAACAAAAATTATTCGTGTCCTTCGTGGCTGCTTTTGCTTTTATTTTTTGTTGTCATCCACGTCGACGTATTCAGCGTCGATGACCTCGTCTTCCTTCTTCTTGCCCGCGTCGGTTTTTGGACCTGAACCCGCAGCGCCCGCGCCCGGAGGCGGTGCCTGGGTCGTCTTCTGGTACATGGCTTCCGCTAACTTGTGCGACGCCTTGGTCAAGCTCATCGAAGGCGGCGTTCAACTCGCTGGTCTCCTTTGACTGCTCCAGGACGGATTTCGCGCGCGAAATCGCCGCGTCCAGGGACGAGGCATCGCCCTCAGAGATCTTGTCCCGGTTTTCCTTCAGAATCTTCTCAGTGCTGTAGATCATGCCATCGAGCTTGTTCCGCGCTTCGATCGCCTCGCGGTTCTTCTGATCCTCCGCAGCATGGGCTCTCGGCATCGCGCGTCATCTTTGAGATCTCGTCTTTGTTGAGTCCGCTCGATGCAGTGATCGTGATCTTCTGCTCCTTGTTGGTCCCGAGATCCTTGGCGGAGACGTTTACAATGCCGTTGGCATCGATGTCGAATGTCACCTCGATCTGGGGCACCCCGCGCGGCGCCGGCGGAATCCCGATCAGGTGGAATTTGCCCAGCGTGCGGTTGTCACGCGCCATGGCGCGCTCGCCCTGAAGCACGTGGATTTCGACCGAGGTCTGACTGTCGGCCGCTGTCGAGAAGATCTCGGACTTGCGCGTGGGAATCGTGGTGTTGCGCTCGATCAGCTTGGTGAAGACACCGCCCAGGGTCTCAATGCCCAGCGAGAGTGGAGTCACATCCAGCAGCAGCAGGTCCTTGACCTCGCCTCCCAGCACGCCCGCCTGAACCGCTGCGCCCACAGCCACGACTTCATCCGGGTTCACCCCCTTGTGAGGTTCCTTGCCGAAGAACTCGCGCACAATCTGTTGTACGCGCGGGATGCGCGTCGAGCCGCCGACCAGCACCACTTCGTCGATCGCATCAGGTTTGATGCCCGCGTCCGCCAAAGCCTGCTTGGTCGGTGGCACGGCCCGCTGCAGAATGTCTTCCACCATCTGCTCGAACTTCGCGCGCGTCAGCTTCATGTTCAGGTGCTTGGGCCCGCTGGCGTCGGCGGTGATAAAGGGGAGGTTGACTTCCGTTTCCATCACCGTGGAAAGTTCCATTTTGGCCTTTTCCGCGGCCTCGCGCAGGCGCTGCAGCGCCATCTTGTCCTTGGACAGATCGATGCCCTGTTCACGCTTGAATTCATCGATGATCCAATCCATCAGGCGCTGGTCGATGTTATCGCCGCCCAGATGGGTGTCGCCGTTGGTGGACTTGACCTCGACCACGCCTTCGCCGACCTCCAGGATCGAAATGTCGAAGGTGCCGCCGCCGAAATCAAATACGGCGATGGTTTCGTCCTTCTTTTTGTCCAGGCCGTACGCGAGGGCGGCCGCCGTCGGCTCGTTGACAATGCGGACCACATCCAGCCCTGCGATTTTGCCTGCATCCTTGGTCGCCTGGCGCTGGCTGTCGTTGAAGTACGCCGGAACGGTGATGACGGCCTTTTCCACCTTTTCACCCAGGTACTCTTCCGCAGCAGAGCGCATCTTCTGCAGGATCATCGCCGAAATCTCAGGTGGGGCATAGGCGCGATCGCCCATATTCACGTTGGCATCGCCGTTGGACGCCTCGATCACCTTGTACGGGACGAGCTTGATCTCCTCCTGCACCTCGCCGAATTTCCGCCCCATGAATCTCTTGATCGAGAAGATCGTGTTTTCCGGATTGGTAATCGCCTGGCGCTTGGCAAGCTGGCCTACAAATCGCTCACCACCTTTGCCAACGGCCACAACAGACGGCGTGAGCCGGCTCCCTTCCGGATTTGTGATCACCTTGGGCTCGCCCCCCTCCATAACCGCAACCACAGAGTTGGTGGTTCCCAAGTCAATTCCAATGATTTTGCTCATTTAGCTTCTCCTCCTTAACCTTTCGTTCCTCATCCCGTATGCGGGCGACATTCAGCCATTAGTGCCGCGCCATTAGCGCCCTCTTTATATAAAATGTGAGTCAAACATTGTCAATGTTTTAGAAGCAAAAGCTGCCACGAATCGCCTGAAAACTCTTATGGCACATAGTTGCCGTAAAAATACTTATCGACGAGGGGGCGGACCTGGCGGGCGGTGCGGTCCCAGTCGGCGATGAAAGACTTTCGGGCTTCTCGGTGATATCCCAGGCTGCGGGCGAGGCGCTCGAGGAGCGGGGACTCGCGGGAAATTTCGCGCGATGTCCATTCCTCGATGAGCTGATAGTGGTTTTCGACCCGGCGCTGAAATTGCAAAGCCGCCAGCAAATCCGCGGCTGCCTGATCCGGAAGGATCCCTGCATCTCGCAGTGCCTGAAGGGCATCGAAGGTATTCGGAGCACGAACTCCGGGATGATCCTTACCGTGCAGGGCCTGGAGTAGCTGTACCAGGAATTCGAGGTCCGCAATTCCCCCGGCGCCGAACTTGAAGTCGAGATATATGCGGCTTTCCTTATTGATTTCGGACTCAATCCTGCGCTTGAGATGCCGGACTGCACTTGTGGCTTCGTCATCCCAATGGTAGGCGTATACCACCTCATCCAGAACCTGGATCCATCGGCCTTCGACCTGCTCCGAACAAGGGTGATCTTCCGCAGATAGGCCCTGGGCGCCTACTGGCAAGCGGAGCCCACCTGCGCAGAGGATTCGGGACCGAATGAGAGCCATGCGTTCCCACGGTTGCATATAGCGTCGTGCGTGCTCGAGAAAGCTCGACCACGACCTCGCCAGTAATCCGCTCCTCCCCTCGGGTCGAAGCCGCAGATCGATTTTATAGGCTACGCCTTCAGCGGTGACTCCCGACAGGAACTCGAGCAGATTTTCCACGAGTTCGTCTTGCGCGAGCTGCGCATTCGTGCCCTCAACCGGATCCTCGTAGAGGAACACGAGATCGAGATCCGACGAATAATGCATCTGCCGGCTGCCGAGCTTGCCCAAGGCAACTATCCACAACTGCGAGTTTGGCCGCTTGGGCCCACCTGCGCCCAGGATCTGCCTCGTAGAGGCATGCAGGCACGCTTCGGCTAAGTCGCTTAATTCCCTGCTGATCTCAAGCGGTCCGGCCAGCTCAGCCAAATCCCGATAGGCAATCCGGATCATTTCCCGCTGCCGATATCTCCGGAGCGTCAAACTTGCGCTGCCGCCCGGTGCAGCCTTCAGCCGGTCCTCGAGTTCCTCGAGCATCTCAGAACAAACGCGCCCCTCGTGCAGATGAATGCCGCGCGCCAGACTGTCGAAGTACTCCGGGTGCCGGGTCAACACCTGGTGGCCGAGATTGCTCAGCGCGAGCAGGTTGGCGAGCCGGGCCAGATGAGGCCGTCGAGATGCCAGTGCCCGCAGAAAAGAAACGCGGTTGCCGCTGGCGGCAGCAAAACTCTCAAGGTGATGCAGCGCCTGATCGGGATCGTAGGATGCGCGCAGCACTTCGAGCATGGGGAAGACGATCTCCAGGAACGCCCTGCGCTCGCCGGGAGGCAGCAACCGGCCTGCCGGCCCGAGTGCCATCAGCCGGATGTTCTGCCAAGCCTTGTCAATGTCCCTGAACTCATAATTCGCAGAGAATCTCACGCACGCGTTCCTTGGGTGTGCGCTCGCTCAACAGCTGGGCAAACTCCTCCTCCCTTTCGCGCGGCCGAAGCTGGCCGGGAGTGAGATAGATTCTCTCCAGGATTGAACGCACACAGGACCGATAACAGCGCAAGGTGGCCAGGAAAGCGTCAACTTCAGGATGGGTGATCGAACCAAAGCCCAGGCCCCCCGCCAGGAGCTCGAGATCTCCGCGTTGATCCGGAATCAGAGCCTGGGGGGTGAGCATGCGGAGTTGCAGCCTGTGCTCGACTGTGCGCAGAAAAACATAGGCGAGGGAAAGTTGCGCCTCCTCTGCTTGGAGCAGGGCTTTGATCCGCTCTAGCTGCGTCAATGCATTCAGGGTCGACGGGACTCGAACCGCCGGATGCAGACTTCCGGCCGTCAATTGCAGATATTGCACATAGAACTCGATGTCCCGTATGCCCCCGGGTCCCTGTTTGATATGGATTCGGTCCCCCGCGCGCGCATACTCCTTCTCCGCGCGGTGCTTGACCTGTTTGATCTCCTCCAGAGAAGAGTCGTCCATTTGGCGTGCGAACACAAAGTTGCTCGCAAAGTGCTCGAATCGCCGGGCGAGGTCTTCATCACCGCATACCGGCCGAGCCTTGATCAGCGCCTGTCGCTCCCATGCCTCTCCCCAGGATTCGTAGTAGTTTTCCAGGCTGTTAATGGTCGGCACGAGCGGACCGGTTCCACCGTGCGGCCTCAGACGCATGTCTACCCGGTAGAGAAATCCCTCCGGCCCAGGATGCCCTAATAGATGAACCAGGCGTTCGCCGAGGCGGGTGAAAAACCGCGTTTCCTGTTCATCATCGGAGAGGCGCCGGCAAAAAACCAGGTCCACATCGGAACTGTAGTTAAGTTCCCGTGCGCCCAGTTTCCCCATGGCGATGACCCCGAACCCGTCACGGCCTTTCACGGGGAGAGGGATCTTCGCGGCCGTCTCCCCCCAGGCAGCAGCCAGCATGATCGAAATCACCCAATCGGCGAGACCGCTCAACCGTGCGACCGTTTCTTCAAAGGAGGCCATTCCTGCGATATCACGGAATGCAATGTCAATATATTCCCGGCACTTGAACGCGCGCAGCGCTGTCGGCACGTCTGCAGGAGTGTTAGACTGTGCCCTCCATTCCGCCCAATCCTGAGCAAGCCCCGATCGATGGGCCTCCTCAACCCGCAGCTTCAGCCATTCCACCCAGTCCGGGTGGCGCCGGAGCGTGTCGCGCATAACGGGCGAGACAAGTTCGAGGTCTTTCAAAGCTGCGGCAAATACCATGATCGTAACAGCCCAGCGCAGAGCCCTGCGGTTAAAATAGTGTGAAAACGCCTAGCCACGAATGACACCAATCACGTGCTATTCGTGGCATGAGCTTCACAGCCCGTGAATCAAACAACACAAGCCAAAAACAGCCACGAATGGCACCAATGGCGATAACAGCAACTGGACGGCATTATCGCAGAAAGCGCCGATACCGTGCGGTTTTGCCCCCTCCCCATCGCGCGGCGCGGCGCGCCGCAGCATTTTGGTGTCCGCCTCTGGGAAAAGTGCTTTCGGCACCAGAAATAGATGCATATCAAGAGGGCGCTTTCCCCAGCGGCGGACGCCAAAATGCTGGCCAAAGGTCGCGATGGGGAGGGGGCAAAATCGCACTCCCCTGGTAGGACATGGCTCCATTCGTGCCATTCGTGGCTAAGCTTTTTAACCCTCGTCTAATCCGCACAGAGCCCGTTCCAGGCTCTCCTGCCAATGCGGAAGGTCCTCGGCCGGGATCTGGCGTCCATCGAGGTTGGTGACATAGAAGTTGTTTTCCGCGCGCCCCACCCATGTTGCCACGCGGGCGGAGTGGATATGCAGTCCCGACCGCGACAGTGCCCGGGTCATCAAATACAGCAACCCTTGCAGATCCCGGGCGATAACATGCACCACGGTATGCTCTTCGGAGATGTCGTTGCGCAGATCCACGCTGTCGAGAGGGATCCCGGCCGGTGGATGCTTTCCCATGCCGCCGAGAAGCTTCTCCAGGGTACGGCTGCCGGTGAGGACCTCCTTGAGAAGCGTGAGAATCCTGCGCGCACGCGCTTCCGCGACCTGCGTTCCCGACGAGCGGATCCAGAGGGTATCCAGTACGACCGGCCTCTCGGTATGCCTCGTGAACACCTGCGCCTTCTGAATATCGGCATCGCAAGCGTAGAGTACGCCGGTGATCTTTGCCAGCATTCCGGGTTGCGGATCGTCGTAGGCACAAACGGTGAGTTCCGAGTAATCGTCACCGGGACGATTGTAGAGATCCAATACCACATTCTCGGTTTCGAGCCCCGCCAGCAGCTTGATGTGGAGCGCAATTTCATCCAGTGTGGTATTGAGAATGTAACTCGCGGGCATGGAATCGCAGTGTCGCCGCACGGCCTCGTCGGATTGCGGCTCGGCGGAACGAGCGATGCTGTGGCGAATCTCGCTGACCCGCCCTTCGACGATATCGGCGGTGGTTTCTTCCTGCGATCGCCCCATCAGGTAGTCCTGCACCTTGCGGAAGAGCTCCTCGAGATCGCGATGATCCATCGAGGTCCAGTTATTCTTGGCGACGGCGCGCGTGTCGGCGTAAGAAAAAATGTAAAGGTGCCTCAAGGCATCAACGTTCGGAATCTTCTCGGCAACCCCTTGAATGACTGCGGGCGTTTTCAAATCATGAAGCCGCCCGGTGCGCACGAGCAGAAGATGCTGCCCGACGAGGAGGTCAAGCAGCTCTTTCTTTTCCGGGGCGAGTTTGAGCCGCTTGGCGACGGATGCAGAGATGGCCAGCGACAGCTCACTGTGCTCACGATCGGAGATCAGCTTGCCGGCATCATGGATCAAAGCCGCCAGGCACAGCACATCGAAGTGGGAACACTGAGCCATCAGCTCGGAAAAACGTCGCTCGGAGGGATCTTGTGCCGAGCGCAGACTCTCCAGGTGCTCGACGATCCGCAGCGAATGCTCACCGACGGTAAAACGATGAGCCGGGTCCGGAGGCACGAATCTCATGACCTGAGAGAAATCATCAATGAATCGATCCATCAGGCCATAGCGCACCAGTTCGCGCAGCGTCGTTGCCACCTGGCGTCCTTCGCGCAGAATGCCGAGGAAAGCCCAGGCTTCATCCCCTGCAGGCTCGGTTACCTGAAGTGCCGAAGAGCGCGAGGTTTCGAGATCCTGCAGATCCACCAATCCGGCGGGAATATTGTATCTTTGGGAAAAATGCAGCAGCTTTACCGCGCGGCCGGGATCGGGACGCGCGTGCATCCGCCGGCGAAAGAGGTGGCCATTCTCCAGCTGCACTCCGCCGAGATCGATTGGGCCCGCGAGTGCGTGTCGCAAGGCCGCGGCCCGGAAAAGCGCCAGGGTTTCGGCATGCGCAAAGTGCTGCGACAGCCATTCCTGCGCCGAAACGCCGCCGAGTTCACTCGCGATTTTGTCCTGGTAATTGTTGATGAGCACATCGGAGCACTTTCCGGAAGTGATGTGAAGCCAATTGCGCGCCCGCCAGAACCACTCTGCGGCCGAATTGATCTCTGCGATTCGACTCGCAGACATCAGCCCGCGATGCTCTAGTTCGGGCAACAAGTCATTCTCATCCACTCCGAGAAGAAGCTTATAGATCCAGCGCGCGCGATGCAGATCACGCAGCGATCCATTCCCTTCTTTGAGATGAGGCTCGACGGAGTAGAGCGCCGTGTCCTCACCTCGCTCCTCGCGCTCTTCGAGCTGCTGGATTTCCAGCATCAGGTCGAGAGGCGAGAGACTCCATCGGAGCTGTTCCTGGAGGCGCGCCGTCAGACGATGGTCGCCGCACAGGTGCCGCGCATCGAGTAAGGATGCCTTGGTGGGCAGGTCCCAGGTGGGCAAATCCGAAATAGGACGAAACGAGTATCCGACATGCACCTCGCGAAAGGATAGAAAGACATCCATCACGAGTTTGAAGGCCGCATGCACGGCCGCCTCCACCCACGGGTCTTGCTCTTCGGAGGGAATAAACGCAATATCGACGTCCGAGAACGGGCTCAGCTCTTTCCTGCCGTACCCGCCGGTGGCCACAATTCCGAGCCCCGAATGGGCGCCGCGCACGGCCTTCTCATCCGCAAACTCGCACGATACGCGATATATTTCACTGACCAGCCCATCAATCAGCGCCGCATGCCGTTCCATCAGCTCACGGCAAGGAGCCGTACGGGCCGCCGGCACAAACAGCTCCGCCCGCCCCTCCCGAAACACCTGCCGTAATCGAGCGATTTCCTGCTGCATAGGAGTGCTCTGATAAATCACCGCAGTCTTCCATGCGCGTGGCGCACCCGAGCGCATGAAAATGGCAGAGCGAAATGGGCGCCGTGCGCCGCACGGCGCTCAGTGCCACGAATTATTCGATCCCATGCCCCGTCCGGGCTGAAGCCCGGACCCACTTGTTCGCAAGATAATGAATTGATTCCTGACGCATTGTAATTTTATGACAAGTGGGGGCGGGCTTCAGCCCGCGTCGGCTATATTCCATGCATGCTATTTTCGATGCAGAGAAAGCTTTTGTTTTAAAAAACATTGTCTCTGCGGTCTCCGCGATCTCTGCGGTGAGATTTTTGCTTTTAGATATCGTAATAGAGATAAAACTCGTAGGGATGCGGCCGCAGGCGCACCGGATCAACTTCGTGCGCGATTTTGTACTGGATCCAGGTTTCGATCACATCCCTGGTGAACACATCTCCCTTCATCAGGAACTCGTGATCCTTCTCGAGTTCCTCGAGCACGTCTGATAATGAACTGGGCGTCGACTTGATCATGGACTTTTCTTCCGGCGGCAGATCGTAGAGGTTCTTGTCGACCGGCTCGCCGGGATCGATCTTGTTTTGGATGCCGTCGAGAGCCGCCATCAGGATGGCCGAAAAGGTCAGGTACGGATTGCAGGAAGGGTCCGGGC
>CAVTZY010000003.1:0-39958 GCA_963739235.1 Terriglobia bacterium
GAAACAACTCCATGATCCGGACCGGATCCGGGCATGGAACCGGGACAAACGATCCCTGCGCTGACACCAGCCCATCGGTGACTAAACTATGAAGATGAGGATGAAACCGCGTCGGATCGTCCCCATAGCATTGCAGGGACGCGATCATGCCGGGCACGAACCGGCAATCCGGAGCTGCCTCCTGCAACAGCTCCTTGACCGAGGCGTAGAAGCACTGGCTCAACAGGCCGAGCAGCCTGCGGTCGTACTTAAAGCACAGCCGGAGCATCTTGGGGATCGTGACGACGTACTGGCGGACCGGGAGATCGCCCAGGATCTCCTCGTCCACGTGCTCGGCAAACAGCAGGGCGCGCTTCTGGTGGCAGGACGGACAAAAGCACCTGCGCCGGCAACTGTAGGGGAGTAAAAGCTCTTTGCGGCAGGCCGCGCATCTTAGGCGCGCAAAACCGCAGCGCAAGTCGCCACAATTCAAAAACTGTTCGATCACGCGCCGCGTGACGGGGCGCCAGAAACCGTACTCTCGTTCGTAGCGCTCGTCCCAGACACGCTCGAGTTCGTCGAAGTGGTCCTCGACCAGGTGATACAGCGGCGTCTCCTGGGCGTTTCGCGGCCGGTAGACTCCCTGCGGATGGCATGCCACATAAGATCTAACCGGCTGCCGTCGTTATGTGCCAATCTTGTGTTCGGCAGGAGCCGCATTTGGCCATGGGAACGCCCAGTATTCTCTTCCGCAGGCTGATTTGGCGGCTTTTCCGGTTCCGTCAACCGGGGAATCGACATAGGTAAGTTCAACGGGTTGCAACTTCAATTTCAAGATTCTGGCCCATAAATTGTTGACACGACCTCCCCTTTTCCGGGAATTTCATCGCTGGCTGCGGATGTTGCCCCCGCGCCCATGGGGCCGGCAAAGCGGCGATATTTCTTGCATGTGGGTAAAATATGCACCCGTTTACTCACATGTATGAAAGGTTTTTTAGCCGATTTCTGAGACAGCATGACGGAGCGTCCTGTTGTTGGGCCGCCGGCAGGCCGGTAAGTCGTCCCTAATTTCGGTGACAGGCGCGAGAACCTCGAAATTCCAGAATCCGCAACAATAAGGCTGGATCGATTCAGTTTCAAGGCTATCGCGCCTGCCACCGAAATTAAGATCTGGGGACATAATACTCACCTCCCATCAACTCCACCCACGATTGAAGAGCGCGCGCCGGGAGAATGATCTTGCCGTGTCTTGCTGCGGATCAGTGAGATGAGTTTTTTGTCCCCAGATCCTCGGGTGGTTGTGATGGGTGGGGGCAATGTATGATGGTTTTGAAGACCTCCCGGCGTCAAACAATTATTATATGGCACGCCCCTATAGGATCTATCGATTCAACTGCCGATTGGGCGAGATCAAGGTGCATCGGGTCAGACACTGGGCCACAACTCCGATAGCGCAATCCAAGGTCTTCCCGAGGTTTCAGGGCGGTATTCTCTGTCTCAGGCGGGGGGAAAACGGCTTTCTTGCGGAAGTAGAGATGCAGGTCAGCGAGCGGGTGCTGGGTTTCATGGAACTGCGAGGAAGAACGAGAACTCGGCACGAATATGGACCGAATTCCGATTATTACCAATCTCCTATTAACCGATTCTTCTCCACCATGGGGATATGTTGGCATTTTCCCGACCACCTCGTTTTGTCGGAAGTCGCCGTAGTTGCAATCCGCGACGCATTTTGTCGGGTTTGTGACATCCAGGAGCCGGACCTTGGAATCGGATCCTTTTTCTCGAAGGAAGGCCCACTGCGATCGGGCATCTGTCAGGGATGGTGCATTTATGATGCTACCAATGGCAGCCCGCGGTTGACGCAGATGCTGGCTGAGCGCATCACTGAAGTCCTTGATGCGGTCATCGCCGGCTGCGACCGCTACCAGGATCTGAACCTGCGGCGTGATTTGGTGGAATTAGAGGTTATGTCATGGAGTTTTCCAGGATATCCAGGCCTTGCTGCAACGTGGCGTCATCGATGACCAGCGGGATGAGGAAACGGACGACGTTGGAGTACGTGCCCGCGGAAATCAGCAGCAGGCCGCGGCGTAAGCACTCCATCTTCACCTTCGCGACGTACTCGGCGGCCGGCTCTTTGCCCATGCGGCTTTCCACGAATTCGATGCCGACCATTGCGCCTTGAGCCCGGATGTCGCCGATGCGCACAAATCTCTCTTGCCATTGCCGGGCACGATGGCAGATCTGAGCGCCGATTTGAGAGGCCCGGTCGCACAACTGCTCACGCCTGATCTTCTCGAGCACTTTGAGAGCCGCTGCGCAGGACACCGGATTGCCGCCGAACGTCCCTCCGAGCCCTCCCACCTGCGCGCTGTCCAGGATTTCCGCGCGCCCGAGAACTGCGCTCAGAGGCAGGCCATCGGCCAGCGCTTTCGACAAAATCACCAGGTCCGGCTCCAAGCCCAGCTGCTGGAAGGCGAACATGGAGCCGGTTCGGGCGAAGCCCGTCTGCACTTCGTCCACGATAAAAACAATCCCATGCTGCCGGCAGATGTGTTGGAGTCTGGGCAGGTACTCGGCAGGCGGTACGACGAATCCTCCTTCGCCTTGCACAGGTTCCACGATGAGTGCCGCTACATCCCCGGGCGCCACCTGGTTTTCAAAGGCATCATTCACCAGGTCGGCGCAAGCGACGCCGCAGGCCGGATAGGTAAGTGTCAGGGGACAGCGATAGCAGTAAGCAAAAGGAATCCGGTACACCTCCGAGGGAAACGGTCCGAACCCGGCTTTATATGTTTTTGTTTTGCTGGTCAAAGCGAGGGCCAGCAGCGTCCTGCCATGAAAGGAATTCTGGAAAGTCAGGATCGCCTTTCGTTTTGTGAAAGAGCGGGCGAGCTTGATGGCATTCTCAACCGCCTCTGCCCCACTATTCACCAGAATGCCTTTTTTGGGAGCCGTTCCCGGCAGCAAACCGATCAGCTTCTCGATCAGGGCCAGGTAGGGTTCGTGCATGGCCACGTGGACACACGAGAAGAGCAATCGGTCTGCCTGCTCGTGGACTGCCGCGACCACTTCGTCCGGGCCGCTGCCGACGGCCAAACATCCCAGGCCGCCCGCGAAATCGATGAAGACATTTCCGTCTACGTCTTCGAGCAGCGCCCCCTCCCCCCGCCGAATGAAGATCGGGTGGTAATGGAAAATCGCGCGCGGAAGCAGCCTCTGACGCAGTTCCGACAGGGCGAGAGAGCGCGGTCCCGGGATCGGCCCCAGCTTTTCAGGTTTGAATTCCAGCCGGTTCAAGACCATGGGTTAATAGTTTTTCGCCGGCAGCGGCACAACCATAAAAGACTGAGGTTTGCCGATCGGCGTTACCGTGTCGCCGGTCATTTTCCCGAGCGTTGCCGTGTAGCGACCCGGCTCAACCGCAGGTGCGCCACCGCGGCCGCCAAAGCCGCCGAATCCGGCTCCGGCCGGGGGACCCCCCGCAGCTCCACCGGCACCGCCGGCACGGCCCGCTTGCGCACCACCCGCAGCCCCAGCGCCAGCCGCTCCTGCACCTGCCCCGGCTCCCGCCGCTCCTGCTCCACCAGCGCCACCCCGGGCGCCCGCGGCTCCGGCACCACCCGGTCCCCCAACGGGGGCAACCATTTCGCCCCGCAGGTTCCAGACCACGCGATGGATCCCAATGGTTTTCCGCAGTTCCTGCGGCGCTGCCTGCCGATTCTCGCCCGGGATTTGATCGAGTCGGCGCACCTGTTTTCCGGTTTCATCGGTGATCGTCAGCACGAGCTTGGCATCGGCCGGGAATGCCTCGCCCACGGAGTAGGTGAATACCGCGCCCACCGGCGGATTCGGCGTGACTTCATTGCCCCACGCCGCCTGTTCGTAGCTGGATTCGTTGTACTGGTACGATGTGCGCAGCGGGAACAGCTCGGCCTCCTGGCCGAGCGCCTGAGCACTCACTTCGCGCAGCGCGCTGTAATCATCCAGGATGTAAAAGCTGCGGCCGAACGTGCCCAGCGCCAAGTCGTTCTCACGCTTTTGAATCGCCAGATCGCGCACCTGGCATACCGGCAGGCCGCCCTTCAGCTGCACCCAGTGGCTGCCGCCATCGACCGTGAAGAACAGGCCAAACTCGGTCCCGGCAAACAACAAATTCCCATTGATATGGTCCTGTGTCACCGACCAAACGTCGTGCCGGTCCGGAAGGTCCCCGGCGATGGACGTGAATGTCTGGCCGCGGTCTGCGCTCTTCAACAAGTAGGGCTTGAAATCCCCCTTCTGCCAGTTGTTGAGCGCAACGAATACGACGTTGGCATCGCGCGGAGATGCAAATACATCGGTGAGATACGTGCCGTCCGGCACGCCGGAGAACTTTTCGGTCTTGCGCCAGTTCTTGCCGCCGTCCTCAGATACCTGCAGCAGCCCATCGTCAGTACCGACATACAGCAGGCCTTCGATGAGGGGTGACTCGTCGATGCTGACGATCGTGCTCAGCCGTGTCGTCGCCTGGTTGTACGAAACCGAATCGGTAGGCCATACCTTGCCCATGATCGGGATGGTGGTGGGGTCAAGGTTGCGTGTCAAATCGCCGCTCACCAGTACCCAATGGTCCCCGCGATCTTCAGAGCGATAGAGTCGGTTGGCGCCCCAGTAGAGACGCGTCGCCGAATGAGGACTGATGATGTACGGACAATCCCAATTGGTGCGGTCACCCCCGCCGCGTCCGCCACGACCTCCCTGACCACCTGCGCCGCCCGGAGGGCCTCCTGCCGCATCTCCAGCCTGCTGCGGTGGGCGCGGACGAATTGATTTTGAGATGCCTGTGCGCAAATCAAGCCGCGTGATGCCGCCTTCCTGTGAGGTGGCATAGATGATATTGGGATCTTCCGGATCTACGCGCGACTGGAACCCATCGCCGCCGCCCACGACGATCCAGTCGCTCGTGCGGATCCCGACTCGGTTGACGGTACGCGAAGGTCCGCACATCGAGTTGTTGTCCTGCGCACCGCCGCAGACCTTATAGAATGGCTTGGCGTTGTCTACGGCGACACGGTAGAACTGGGTCACCGGCAAATTATCGAAGTGCCGGAAGTTCTTGCCGTCATCATAGGTTTCGTAGGCCCCGCCGTCATTGCCGACGATATAGTGGTTGCGGTCCGTCGGATCACACCAGACGTCGTGGAAATCGACGTGCACAGCACCGTAGTGCTTCGTTGTAACTAATCGGCACCGGCCTCCAGGTCTTGCCGCCATCCTCGCTGCGATCCAGGTTGGTATTGGCAGACCAGATCGTCTCGGGCCGGATCGGGTCTACGTAAAGTTCGTGATAATAGCCCGGATCTCCGCCGCGATAGAAATCGTCCCCGCCGCCCTGACCGCCACCGAATCCGCCGCCACCGCGTCCGCCAGCAGCCGAATGTCCGAAGCGCGTCCAGGTAACACCGGCATCATCGGACCGATAGAAGCCGGACTCGTCCCGTTTGGCGTTGCACAGCGCATACACCCGGGTCGGCTTGGCTTTGGGATCGACGCCCAATGCGATGCGGCCCATGTCGCCCTTGGGCAGGCCGCCCGCAAGCTTCGTCCAGGTTGCGCCGGCATTTGTCGATTTGTAGATGGCGCTTTCCGGTCCGCCGCCGATGAACTGGCCGACTCCGCGCCGCCGCTGCCACGCCGACGCATAAAGGACATCGGGGTTGTTCGGATCGATGATCATCTCGTTGGCCCCGGTGTCGGCGCTCACTGTAAGCACGGCCTTCCAAGTCTTGCCTCCATCCGTGGTCTTGTAGACACCGCGGTCGCCACCGCTCGACCAGAGCGGCCCCTGGGCGGCTACATAGACAACATCGGAATTGCGGGGATCGATCTTGATGTTGCCGATGTGCTCGGATTTTTCGAGTCCAACCCGCGTCCAGGTCTTGCCGGCATCGGTCGATTTGTAGACACCATCGCCGTACATGGCGGCGCGGGGATTCGAGTTTTCGCCCGTACCGAGCCACAAGACATTGGAATTCTTAGGATCGACGACGATGCACGACAAGCTGAATGACCCGCCCTCATCAAAGATCGGCGTGAAGGTAATGCCGCGATTCTCGCTCTTCCATAATCCGCCGGCACCCGTCGCGATGTAGTAGACATCCGGATTTTTGGAATCGACTTCGATATCCGCGACCCGCCCGGTCATCAGACTGGGCCCCAGCGTACGCAGTTCAAGGCCTTTGAAAAATTCAGCCGTAAGGCGATCTGCGCCAGCGGGCCCCTGGCCCGCACCGACGACTGCCGCCGCCAAAAACACAATCAAGGGCAACGCAACGAATGCTCGTCTCATAGGAATCTCTCCATGGAAGGATGGGCATTTCTATCCCGACCTCCCCTTAGAAGCAAGCGAAATTTGACCGGCTAAAGCCTGAGGAGGATTCCAACGAGGCGTCTCCTTAATTTTCGTCCTGCCAGCCGAGAATGGGCCTGGCATGCGGCATCCGACCGCAATCTAAAGGGCTCAAAAGAATACAACTTTCTACCTCTTAGCAGCCATGGAAGTGGATCACGCGCTTGAACCGGTTCTCCGTGGCAATTCTTATTGACTCCCACTCCCTATGGGAAGAGAATCCCCTCAACTCATAGGTCTGAACTCAGATAAATGCAGCACTGATGGATATAACTGGCTGGTGAACTACTACTTGTTGAACGAAGACACCGCCCGCGCAGAGGCCGTCGCCAGGAAGGCATTGGAGCGCGCGCCGTTGTTTTTCCCCGCGCGTATGAACCTCGGGGAGGCGCTCAGATTAAAGGGGGATACTTCGGGGGCCATACGCGAACAGGAAAAAATTCTGGATTCGGATCCTCAAAACGTCTATGCCATCACGAAAATCGCCAAGGCTTACATGGATGTCCAGGATCTGCAAAAGGTTCGTCAAACGCTGGAACGAAGCCGTCCGTCGGACCGGCAGAATTACCACATTCGCATCGCCTGGGCGCTTCTGCTGCTTCTGGAGGGGAAACGTGCCCAGGCAATCAAGGAGATGGATGAAGAGGTCTTGAAGTATGCGGCCGTGGTGTTTGACGAAACCGAGTTGGTGGCGCAGTTTTATGCGGTGCTGGGAGAGACCGCAAAGGCCATAGATTGGCTCGACCGGGCAGTGCGCAACGGTAATGAACATGCGGATTGGCTCGGCCGCGATCGCTCCCTGGCCAGCATCCGCGAGCAGCCCCGTTTCAAACAGATCCTGGATTCCATTGTCCTGCGGCGTCAACAACGGCAAAACAAATAAGTTCGCCTTGGTGCTCGCGGCGCGGCCGGACTGCCAAGTCCTCGGCATGCAAGTCGCGGTACATTCCCTTTTCGGGATGCCCATGGCCAATCTGAGAGTGGCAGCCGTCGAACAGGTAAACCGGTTCGTATGTGCGCCGGGGTCGGAGTTACCCGCCGCTGCCGGAATACCCAAAGGCTAATTCTGGGATGCGGCCTCCTCCGTCGGGCCGGGACTGGATTTATCCCAGGGCGGCAGAATTTTGATCAAGACGGTCAGGATAATGAACGGCAGCACCAAAAGCAGCACTGCCATCAGCAGTCCCTCGAACCCGGCCAGCTCCATCTTGTACGCAGTCAGTCCCCTCAGGCTCTTCGAGAACATCTGGCCGCCCATGACGACATTCCACCTCGTGGCGAAGATGCCCAGCTGAATCAGGATCGCAGACACAAAGTAGAGCAGCTTGCGCAACTCTTCGTTAAAGCGGAAGAGTTTTATACAAATCAGGATGCCCAGCGGCAACAGCATCCCCAGAAGGACCTGGATGACGCCCAGGCTTACAAAAAGCTTATTCACCACCAGTTCCGTCAGGATGTGAATCGATTCCTCGCTCTCGTAAAGGCGATGAATGAAGTCGAGCAATTCGAGGGAGAAATCGACGATCACCGCATAGAACATGTACGAGGAAATCTTATCGATACAGGGGATATCGATCTTCTCACCCCGGAGCGGAGTGATGATCATGTAGAGCAGGAGCACCAGGGCGATGCCTGACACGATCGCCGAGAAGAGAAAGACGATCGGCATCAGCACGCTGCTCCACCACGGGTTGGCCTTGATCGAACCGAAAATGAAGCCGACGTAGCCATGCAGGAGGAAGGCCGAAGGGATGCCGATAATGGTGATTGCCTTGACCGCTTTGCGATCAAAAGCCAGAGCTTTCTCGCTGATATCCTTAGAGAAAAGCGCAAAAATCCGGTAGATCCAGCTCATCGGGAATCTGGCTTCCCGTGCCCACAGGATCGAATCTTTGCGGTAGGTGAACCAGACTTCCAGGACCAGAACCACCATGAGGTACCAGGCATAGACAAAACCGAACATTGCCATTGCGGAGGTCAGGTTGGGATTGAGAAAGATCTCGTACGAACGCTCCGGGTGGCTCAGGTGAAGGAGCAGCGGCAGAGGCGCAATGAGCAGAAATGCGAGCGCGGTCAGGAGGGAGAGCCGATAAACCGCATAGACCTCCTTCACGTTGAACACTTTGACCAGCGAGGCCAGGATAAAGGCGCCTGCCACAAGACCGGTCAGATAGGGATACACCACGACCAGGATGCCCCAGTGGATCTCTATCTCATTCGGGTAGATGTATCCGGTCACCTGGCGCAAGAGGCTCATACAGCGGATCAGTCATCGCACTTCTCCATCAAGTTCGGAGTAGAAGACCTTGGGCTCCGTGTTCATGTGCTGCTTCAACACGTGGAGCTTGTTCATGCGCTCGAACCTCGTCAACGGGCTCGCGTTGCTGCCCAGGTCGCCGAAGATCCGAGCCTGGGTGGGACAAACTTCGACGCAGGCCGGCAGCAAACCGTTCTTGATCCGGTGGTAACAGAAGGTGCACTTGTCGGCGGTCTTCCTCACGGGATGCAGATAACGGGCGCCGTAGGGACACGCCTGGATACAATATCTGCATCCGATGCATCGCTTCTCGTCCACGAGCACCACGCCTTCCGGTGTCCGAAAGGTCGCCCCGACCGGACATACCTGAACGCATGGAGGGCTGTCGCACTGGTTGCAGAGCTTGGGCACGAAAAAGCTGCGCTGCACGTCACCGGTCGCAGGCGTCTCGTGGTACGGCGCAATCCGGGTGTCGATGTCTCGACACCGTCACGCCGCTTTTTCTGATGACGTAACGCTCCACCCAGGTGCGGAAGTAGAAGGGCTCGGGGGGGACGTCGTTCTCCTCCTTGCACGCCTCGACGCACCGGCCGCAGCCGATGCACTTGTCGATTTGAATCCCCATGCCATAGCGTGCGACGCTGTTCACGGCCGCCCGAAGCGCGGTCACAGCGCCTCCGGCTACGGCCGCCGTCACGGATAGCAGCTTGAGCATGAATGATCGTCTTAGCATGATCACTTTACCTCCGGCATGTGCGGATAATGACACTGCCAGCAAAGATACTTTTCGCCGTGCGTGCCCATGTCAATCTTGGGCGTGCCGGCATAGGTCGACTGCTTGCCGTGGCACTTGCCGCAAAACTCCCGTTCAGCGGGAATGGAGGCCTGCGTCGCACGCGGGGCAATCTTGTGCTGATCAGGAACGGTGTGGCAGGTCGTGCACTCGAGCAATACGTGCGGAGAGACCGCCTTGGTGCGTGCGATCTCCGCATGGCATGCCTGGCATTCCCCGGGTGTCGTAGGCGGCTTTGGATCATGAGGATTGTGGCACGAAATGCAGGGCTTGAGCGGATTGTGAGCCACGGGATTGATCTGGGGAAATCCGGTAGGCCGTGAGGGATCGTACTGATGGCACAGGGTGCAGAACTCCCTCTTCCTGGGGGCATTCGGCTTGGTCTCTGTGGGATTGCCGGCGTGGTTTTTGGCCGGGCCGTGGCAAGTCTCACAAGAGAGCGTCCGGTGATAGCCGGTCTTTTTCTTGTTGTACTCTTCATGACAATCCGCGCAGGGCGCGGAGCCGGCATAGCGGACAGGACGAGCTATCTCCCGATCTATCGTCGACTGGATATGAATCGAAGTGTCCTTGATGTACGGGGGCAGTTTGGATCTCACTACCAGCAAAACCACGCCCAGCAGCAGAAACACAAACAGGACTCTTGCCAGTTGATCCGGCAACTTTCGGAAAGGGTTCATCATGCACGCGCTCCCTAGACGGCGCTTGAGAGATTACTGGTTCATACACTAAGGTCGACGGGGGTCCGCCCGAGAAATCGGCATATGGCCTCTGCGCTACTTTCGTTCCGTGAAAGCCCCGAGTCGATCGATTAGATGGCAGGCAGCATGCCGAAAACCCCGGGTGGCTGTCAACATCATTCTCTCGAATTCCGGTCTCCCGTCCCCACCACGATTCGACCGCCTTGGCGGCAGCAATCTGGCCCGGCCGGAAAAATTCCTGGAATGCGAAAGCAAAAAGCCGGAGGCTCGAAGTGCGCGACACTCCGGGTATCCGGCTTCTCGCTCTTTGAGGACTGAATCGAAATGCCGGGGCGCGACTCAGCATATCCCGGCATCATCATTTAGTAGTTTTTATCCGGCAGCGGAATCACCAGAAAGGTTTGCGCCAGACCCAGCGCCGTGACGGTATCGCCAACCATCTTGCCGAGCACTGCCCGATAGCGGCCAGGGGGAACCTGCTGTCCACCACCGCCGCCCCGACCGCCGCCAGGGGCTCCGGCACCGCCGCGCCCAGCCTGCGCTCCACCTGCGGCGCCAGCGCCTCCCGTGCCGCCGCGGCCGCCAGCTGCTCCGGGACCGCCTTGTCCGGCGGCGGGTGCCGCCGGATCACCCCGCAGGTTCCAAATGATGCGACGCAGACCGGCTGTGCCCGGAAGATCCACTCTGCGCACCTGTTTGCCAGTGTCATCCGTGACCGTAAGCACCAGCTTTGTGTCCGCCGGCAGATCCTGTTTGACATGATAGGTGAACACCGCACCCACCGGCGGATTGGGCGCGACCCATGTGGGTTCAGAAGCCTGCCCTTCCCCGATCGGCTGGAAGGAATAGGTGTCGCGCAGGGGAAACAGACGGGCATCTTCGGCAAGCGTCTGCGCACTGATTTCACGCAGCGGGCTGTAGTCGTCGAGGATATAGAAGCCGCGGCCGAAGGTGCCAAGCACGAGATCGCTTTCCCGCTTCTGTACGGTCATGTCGCGCACCTGGATCGTCGGCAGGCCGCCTTTGAGCTGCACCCAGTTCCCGCCGCCGTCGACACTGACGAACAGGCCAAACTCGGTGCCGGCGAAGAGCAGGTCGCCGTTGACGTGGTCTTGGATGACTTACCACACATCATGCCGATCGGGCAGATTGCTCGCGATGGAGGTGAATGTGCGCCCGCGATCGGTGCTCTTCAGCAGGTACGGCTTGTAGTCGCCGCGCTGCCAGTTGTTGAAGGCGACGAACACCAAGTTCGCATCGCGCGGCGAAGCGAAGATGTCGCTTACATACGTCCACTGAGGAATGCCGGGGAACTGTTCGACCTTGCGCCAGTTCTTGCCCTCGTCATAGCTCTCGAACAGCCCGCCGTCGCTCGCGACCAGGATGTGATTCTTATCCACCGGATCGAAAACGACCTCATGGAAATCGACGTGGACTCCCTGCATGTTGGCTACGTTCCCAAACGTTTTGCCGCCATCCCGGCTCCATTCGAGTCGGGTGTTGGCCGACCAGATTGTGTCGGACCGCCACGGATCGACGAATAGTTCACAGTAGTAGGCCGCTCCGCCTCCGACAGAGCTGTTCAGTTTTGTCCAGGACGCGCCGTTGTCCTCCGAGCCATAGGTGCCGGCTTCCCCCGCCTTGGCATGGATAAGCGCTAAGACTGTATTGGGCTTGCGCGGGTCCACAGCCAGGCCGACACGACCCACATCCCCCTCGGGAAGCCCCTTGGTGAGCTTGGTCCAGGTGGTGCCGCCATTCATCGTCTTGAAGATCCCGCCTTCGGGCCCGCCGCCGATCATCTGCCCAACATGCCGGCGCCGCTGATATGCTCCCGCATAAAGGATGTCGGGATTCTTGGGATCGAAGACGACATCGGTTATACCCGTGTCTTTGCTGATCGTAAGGCTGGCCTTCCAGGTCTGCCCGCCATCCGTGGTCTTGTAGAGACCGCGCTCGCCGCCCTCAGAAAAGAGCGGACCCTGCGCTGCGACCCAAACCACGCTCGAGTTGCGCGGATCGATGATGATCTTTCCGATGTGTTCGGATGTAGGCAAGCCCGCCAGCTTCCAGGTCTTGCCGGCGTCGGTTGATTTGTAGACGCCGTCGCCGAAGTGCGCGCTGCGCTGGCTAGCATTCTCGCCGGTGCCGAGCCAGACAACGTTAGAGTCCTTCGGATCGACCACCACGCAGCACATGGTGAACGAGCCGTAACTGTCAAAAATCGGAGCAAAGGTGATGCCGCGATTCTGCGTTTTCCACACGCCGCCGAACGCAGACGCCACATACCACACGCTCGGATTCCTGGGATCGATTTCGACATCGGCAATGCGCCCGGTATCCAGCGTGGGGCCGATGTTCCTGAATGCCAGGGCATTCAATTCCTCGGTGCTCAGTCGGTCGCTACCAGGTCCCTGGCCCGCGCCAACAATGGCTACCGCGAGAAAAACTACAAGGGGCAAGGCAAACACTATTCTTCTCAGGCGTTTTCTCTCCTGGAAGGATAGGCATTTCTATCCCTGGCGCGGCCTTTAAGCAAGTGAATTTCCGGCTTCACATCTCTGGGCGGGAAACCTGGGACACAGTCCCTCTGCCTCGGTGAAAAAAGGCGGGATTCCATCGCATTCGCAGTTTGCGGAGGACGCCGAGAACAAGCCATGCCAATGTTATTGACAACATCGTCACCAGACAACCGGCATCCACGGGTGCGGTAACATCCGGCCCTTTGTTGACACCGAAATCCGTGCCGACAAAGGTGGCGTGGACCAGTACCGCCGGCAAAAGCAGATAGACCATCTGATGCAACTTTTTCCATCGTGTCGGTCCAAGCACACGCACCGCGCTATCCGAACTTGTGATGGCCAGGACTGCGATAACCGCGAAGGACAGGAGCCCTATCGATAATCCCGTAATCCACATGGGCCCGGGGGTGTATATGGTGCGCCAGTCCTGCAATATCGCAGGTCCCAGATAACATGCGACGTGACCTATCGCCATAACAAATGAAGAGATACCCAAGGCCCGCCGGCCCGCTAGCAGATGGGCCCTGAGCGGAAACCATGGCAATACAAAACCTATCGGTCCAGGCAACATCGAAGCCAACAAAAGCGACAGGGCCCAAAGGCCGTAGAGCTGTCTCGCCGCGATCCAGGCACTTCTGGCATCCGCCTCCAATGAAGATACCAATGCGACTGCAACGACCACAGCGGTCAGGACGATATAGATGATTCCCCGCACGTGGCGCAGATGCCATGCGATTCTAGGCACGATTCGCTCCTGTGATAACGATCCACTGCAAAAGCACTCGAAATTGAGCGCCTATCATAGCAGCCTCGGCTTACACCGACAGCCAAAATTCAGCAATCATATGGTAGAAACGCAGTGGGCGCCGCACGCCGCTCACATCCTGGAAATATTCGATTCACAGTCCCGTCCGGCGAGGCTGTCTCAAGACTCATGCGTCGGATGATATGCCGGCGTTTTCAGCCCTGGAAGGGCTGAAGACAGTAGCCCCGGGCAAGCAAAGCGCAGCCCGGGGTTTATCGGAATCTGATCAAGAGCCCTGGATGGGCGACAGAAAGCATCTAAAATTGAAGGACTTCCGTCGCCCCTTATAGGGCTCTTGCGCCTGCCTCCCGTGACCGGGGGCAGCGCCGATGCGCGGCTCGCCCCCGGCTACTTTCTCGGCGTCCCTCCGGGACGCATAGTTTTGCGACAGGCTCGGCGGATGGGGCCTCCCGGGCTTGATCCTCAAGGCAGATCCGGCTGGCATCCTTGAGAACGCGGGCGTACATTATTTCTATTCGAACTCGGGAGTACCCACTGCACAATCGACGTGTGAGGGAAAGAGGACCAGCAAAATATGCTGTCTAAACCTGGGGAAAGGCCATGAGCGCATACATCCGGCGTATGCTTTTGGTTCAAGGATATCAGCGTGAGGAAGTCTTCTACAACGATCATCTCAACCTGCTCGCACGCTGGACTCCGTTTGTGTGCGGATGCTGCGGCACCCTTGGACTTGTCTTGTGCTCTCCCATCTATTTCTGGATTCTCGGCGTACTGACCCTGGTCGGTTCCATAAGTCCCAGGAGTATCTATGACTACCTTTACCAGGCACTCCTCCGTCCGTTCACAACTCTCGGAGACATGCCGCGCCACGGCGCGCCACGGCGATTTGGCTGCGCCATCGGTGCCGTGCTCTTTATTTTGAGCGGCTGGGGGTTTTATTTGCATCGCCCGCTGCTGGCCTTCATTCCGGCGCTCATCCTCGTTCCATTGGCCTTCGGCGCTGCCTTCACGCAATGGTGCTTCGCCTCGGCGCTGTATCGGTTGCTCTTTCGCAGAAACGAGGACTGCTGCTGATCCATCACGGAACGTACAATCTCACCCTGGTCTTCGCAAACGCCTTGCCGTCGAAGACATCTCCCATCAGCAGCTCGCCGCGGACCATAAGGCAGGGATGCTCAAGGCCGCGAGGCAGGTCAAACACCAACCGGGTCGATTCCGTTGCGCCCGCAGGGGTCGAATGCTGCGGCATGTAGTTGAAAGGCTGCGCTTCATTGAGAATCTTCTGCATCTCTGGAAGGTTTTCGTAACTGCGTCCGCTCTCGTCGACAAGATAAGCGATCGAATCGTCCCAATTATGGCCGACGCGCTTCGCCCGGTTCTCGACTTCAAAATCGACAAGGTAGAAAGCCCCTGACGCCTTGTGTTGCTGCTCACCCGCACCGATCGAGTCCACGATCTGGAATCTGGTTACCCTGTATTCGAAGTCGTCGTGATGGATGCGTTCGTTGATGCCAATGGTTCTCTCCTGAGCGCACCCGCAGAAGAACATGGCCGTGGCAATCCCAAGCAATCCGATGGCTGGCAGCCGGCAGAGTGTTTGCCTTCCGCTCTCTCCCTGATGACGATTTTGCGACATAATCTGACTCTCCCTGGTTAGCCATTACAAAGTACTTTGTCATATAAAGTATAGGTCAGGGGCATTTTTGTCAAGTCGATTCATCACCCAGCTTCCTGTCGAGACCTCTGAGCGCCCCAGGAATCATAGGTCTTGCGAATGTGCTGAACAGCCGCGTTCCGGCGCATGTTGTACTGCCTCAGGTATGCCGTGCCCGTGTAGTGACGCTGCTCCGGTTTGGGATTGGGTCCATCCACGGCCACCATGTCATGGTCGGGAAGACAACGGTGCCGGGAAAAATCATCGGCGTTCTCGAGGTCGTCCGGAAAACTCGTGTACCAGCGCCACCATTGACCGCTGATGAGCGATCCTTCCCAACCGGCGGCAGCCTGGTCGGGCGTCAGCTGACAGCCCGGCAGCGGCGCATAGGGTTGGAAATCGTACACCAGCTGCCCGGGCGGAAGCGCGTGCATCGGGTCGAAAGGAGCGATAGAACCGTCATTCTGCACCGGCACAAAATCCGCGTAGAAGGAATGGGCGTAGAAATCGCCGATGGCGTGGGCGGCAAGCGCAAAGTCGGCGAGGTCGCCGGTGGCCAGCCTCCGGTTGACGCGCTCCCAGGCCTGGTCGATATAGGCAAAGTCAAAATGGTCCCGGGGATCGTATCCCAGCACATTGGTATCCACCCAAAAACTGACGCGCTTGACCCGCTCGAGATCCTCATGAGGCATCCCAGGCAGGGCCTCATCGAAAATGCTCCAGTGAACTTTCGCCGCAAATCGAGGCTTGTAGCTTTGCCAGAACTCACGGTCCTTGCGCTCACGGACATAATCCGCGAGCAGCTGCGCTGCCCTGGCCTCAGGAGTATGTATTCTCCACAGGTGATGCCGATTGAAAACGAAATGGGGGATGTACTCGACATCCGGCTGCCTTTTCAGAGCGCGAAACGCGCCGGACGGCCTGACAGGGCGCGCACGCCGGCCCTCGTCAACCAGGGTTATGGGCTCCACGATTTCCCATGCACCGCCTTCGTTTTGATAGACAACCCATGCATGATCCCAACGCTCAGCGCGATCCGAACCGGAGTGACTTACCACCGCTCCGAGGGCGACACGGATGCAATAGGGACTGATGCCGCTGGCCTCGAGCAGTGCCGCCAGCAAAAAGGCAAGATCTTCGCAGTCCCCGCCGCCCAGCGCCAGAGTCTCCTCCGGGAACAGCCACTGATCGAAGCGGCGCGCTGACCAGATGTAATGAAAGCGGGACATATAAGAAGCCACTCGCTCCCGGCGCAGATCGAAACTGCCGGATGCTCCGGAGGAACAGAGAGAGTGCGCAGCTGCAGGCAACTCTGCGATCAGGGTTTCCATATGCTTGCGCACAACCGCGTTATCCTCGATGGAAAGAAACTCTCGGATGTCGATCGGATATCGCTTTCGCTTGCCGCCGGGAAGTGTTCGGGAAGCCGGAATCACGGGTTCATGGACTATCTCATCCCCGCCCCAATTCCATCGTTGATAGGGCCGCACATGACTGGTGCGCATACACATGATCCGAAGTTCTCCTATGGGTACCGATGAGCCACAGGTTCCGTTTCTTGAGATCCTCGATGATCTTAAGAAAGCCTTCAAAACAGGTTAATCATGCAAGCAGGCGCCGTGCGGTGCCCGGCGCCTGCTTATTGACACATGGGTGCGCATCGAGGGATGGGATCTCATGCCGGCAGACCTTTGCGGGCGATCCCGTCCATAACCGCGCAGAAACGGTCCAATTCCGGCAAAGTGGTGAACAGGTTCGGCGTGATCCTGAGTCCTTTGAATTCGGGGTGAATGATGGGCACCACGAAAATCTTATGCTTGTCCATCAGATAGGTCGCGATCTTTCCGGGATCGATCCCCGTCACTTCGACATTGGCAATCCCGCACGACTGCTGGCTGTCGAAGGAGGTGTTAAAGCGTATCCGTGGCGAATCTTTCAGCCTGTTCATCCAGTAGCGCGACAAGTAGCGCAGGCGCGCCTCCTTGCGTTTCGCGCCGATACCCTGGTGGAAAAGAATGGCTTCGCCGATCGCCAGGCGTGGCGCCGCGGAGTGCGTGCCGATTTCCTCGAATTTGCGGATGTCGGTGGCCTGCCTTTCGTCAGCCGCCATCAGCGGCCAGATCTTCTTGATCCTGTCCCGCTTCACGTAAAGGAGGCCTGAGCCTTTCGGGGCGTACAGCCATTTGTGAAGGCTGGTACCGTAGTAATCGCAGCCGATGTCGCTCTGTTTGAAATCGAAGTGCGCGAACGAGTGCGCCCCGTCCACAATGACCTCTATTCCCTTGCGCGTGGCCATTTCGCAGATGGCCTTGACCGGCGTGATCTGGCCCGTGAGGTTCACGACATGGGAGACCAGGATCACGCGCGTCCTGCCCGTGATGCCCTGTTCAAATGCTGCCGCAATTTCCTCGAGGTTTCGGGGAGGAATGGGGATTTTGATCATCCTTAGCACCAGACCCTCCCGTGACTGGCGCTGACGCAAGGTGGTCAGCATGCGCGGATAGTCCGGGGTTGTGGTCAAAATCTCGTCCCCCGACTGCAGATCCATGCCCATGAGGAGAATTTCGAGCGATTCGGAAGCGTTGCGCGTGATGGCGATCTCTTCTGGATCACAGCCGAAAATCCCTGCCAGACCCGCGCGCACCGTCTCGGATTGCGGCTCAAGGATTTGCCACATGGTATAGGCTGTCGCCTCCTCCTGCTGCCAGATGTAGCGCACGAGCGCTTCCGTGACGATGCGTGGCGAGGGCGAGACGCCGCCGCTGTTCAAGTTGAGGATGCTGCGCGTAACACTGAAGGCTTGTTGGATCTGAAACCAGAAATCTTCGTCCTGCGCCGCCTGCTCGGCATCGAGATGTCCGACGCTGCGAACGGCTGCGTGCAGGTCTTCGAGGAGCGCAGCAACAGCAGGCACAGCCAGGGCGGCCAGGCCGACTCCCTTGCCCACCATCGAGAAAAACTGCCGCCTGCCGGGATCTTCGGTTGTGTGAGGCAACGATGCCATCATAGACACCTCCTTGAGGTGGGGGCCGCTCTAGAATAACTGGAGTGATGTCAGCATGTGCAACCAGTGTAGAGCCCAAATCCAGTCCTTACAATCCATTTTTCCCGATGTCATTCTCTTCCGCCAATCCTCCTGCCTGCAGGGATGAGAACGGAGCCCACGGATGTTGTTTGTTTTAACGATTCCCCCGTCCCCTGCCCGATGTCGGCCGTGACCTTGAAGAAATTACATTTCAGATAGAGCGCCCGAACACAATAGTGAATCTTCCATAAGCTCCCTGGCTTTCCTGGCTCGGTCTCTCTTTGGGATTTTCCCGTGCACGACCATTCGTCCCGCGCGCGCTCTCCGGATTCTCCAAACTCGCTAAGTCCTCCGGCAAGGCTGAAGGTTGCCTTTGGCATTAATTCGCTTGCTCCCGGGCCGCGGTCACGATACAAGTACCTAGGAGCCCGTCCGAGAATTAGGAGGGGTCGCGCGCATGGGGCTTGCGGGGCGAGCTCAAGGCGCGAGGAGGAGGCGATGTCTCTGCACATCGTTGACGACGAGCAACGCGGAGATCGCCCCGGAATCCCCATGCGCCCTTCGGGTTCCGGCGGCGCGGGGGCATCTGCGGCGTTGGCGCTCCTCGACGATGTGCAGCGACATCGCCTGCGTCGCGCCGCCTTGCATCTGCCCCCGCGGCGCTCGGAACGCGGCCCCTCCTAATTCTCGGACGGGCTCCTAGCTCCAAGGCTGGAGCGGGTACGACATCGCCAAACACACGAAACTAATCGCGGCTCCGATCTCTAGCTAAATTCTTGCCATGGCGTACACACTCGACGGCAGGCCCATTCTTGATCCCGATTTTCGCAGGCGGCGCGTCATCAACTGGATGTCGCTGGGATTCCTGTACGCATGTTTTTACATGACCCGGTACAACTACACCGCGGCGTCGCCTTTTCTGGCGGATTTGCTCGGATGGAAAAACACAGATCTGGGTGTATTTGAAACGATCATGCCGCTGGTGTACGGGCTATCCGTGGTTTTGAACGGCCCTTTCGCCGACCGGATCGGCGGTAAGCGCGCATTTCTTTTTGGCGCAATCGGCGTTGCTGCGATGAACGCCCTTTTCGGCATGGCAAGCCTTGCCGTCGCGTCTCCGGCGACTTGGGATGGATCGGGTCTCGCGCGCCACGTGATCACGCCTGCAACCCTCAAATTCGGCTTGTCCGGCGGTGCCATCCTGACTCTGATGGCGATCGTCTGGGGCCTCAACGGTTACTTTCAATCCTTCGGCGCACTCTCGATTGTCAAGGTCAACGCGCATTGGTTTCACGTCCGCGAGCGCGGCACCTTTGCCGGCATCTTCGGCGTGCTGATCCGCATGGGCCTGCTGCTGGCATTCCAAGGCGTGCCTCTCATTTTGCTCGTGTTTCCATGGCAATACGCCTTCTGGATCCCCGGTGCATGCGTAGTGGTGCTCTTCGCCATCAATTACTACTTCATGGAAAACTCACCCAAGGATGCAGGGCTCGGTGATTTTGAAACCGGCGATGATGTTTCGGATGATGACGGCAAGCCATCGTCCGTCAAATTCGTTCTGCAAAAAGTCTTTGCTTCCCGCGTGATGTGGACGATTGCACTCGGCTCGATGATGATCGGTTTTGTCCGGCGCAGCGTGGTGGATGCGTGGTGGCCGAAATACTTCGTGGACTTCCACGGTGCGAACAGGGCGCTGTTTGCCACGTACGCCCCTTACATCATTGCCACCTGGGGAATAGCCCTGGCCGGCATCCTGGGCGGGTTCGCGTTTGGTATCGCATCGGATCGGAAGTTCGGCGGCCGGCGGGCGCCGGTAATTACGTTCGGATTTATCGGCATGGCGATCCTCCTGGCTCTTTTCTACGTCTCGGATCTTCTTCACTTCGGTCCGATTGCGGCCGCCTTCTTTCTCGTTCTCCTGTCCTTTTGTGTGAATGGCGCCCACGGCATGATCGGCGGCGCCGCATCCATGGATTTCGGCGGCAAGGAAGCGGCTGGCACTGCGGCAGGGTTGTTCGACGGCATGCAGTACCTGGCAGGCGCGTTTGTCGGCATGGGTGTCGGATACATCACGACAAACTGGGGTTGGGACGCGTGGCATTATGCGCCGATTCCATTCGCTTTGTTCGGCGCCTGGGTGATGTCGCGCCTGTGGAATGTCATGCCAAAAGGCCGGCGCGCACAGTGACGGAAAACTGAGTCAATCAATTCCAGCGGTTTGCTTAGTTATCTCTACGACTTGCCTTTCTTCGAGCGGAGGCCGATCAAGATAACGAGGCCGACGCGGCATGCACTTCAATCCACTATCGAAAATCGATCCAGCGCATTATACTAGTCTGCATTCCTAAAGTGCTTCTGATTCAGTGTATGGTTTGACTGGCTGGAGAATGGCATCCCCATGATCGGCAAAACCGTTTCGCACTACCGGATCCTCGAAGAACTGGGCGGCGGCGGCATGGGCGTTGTCTACAAAACCCACGACACGCGCCTCGACCGTTTCGTCGCGCTGAAACTTCTGCGCCCGGATAAGGTGGCAAACCTCGAACGAAAGCGACGGTTTGTACACGAGGCGAAATGCGCTTCGGCGCTGAACCATCCGAACATCATCGCCATTTACGACATTGATTGCGACGGCGGCGTGGACTTCATCGCCATGGAGTATGTCCAGGGCAAAACGCTCGCGCAGTTGATCCCGCAGAACGGGCTGAGGGTGGGCCACGCGCTAAAATATGCGGAGCAGATCGCCGCCGCACTGGCAGTGGCACATTCGGCCGGTATCATTCACCGGGATCTGAAGCCCGGCAATGTGATGGTGACCAATGATGGTTTGATCAAGGTGATCGACTTCGGGCTCGCCAAACTGAGTGAACCTTCTTCGGGCGAGTTCGACAACATCGCAACGGCTCAAGATATAACGGCCGACGATCGCCTCTTCGGCACGGTGCCCTACATGTCCCCCGAGCAGGTCGAGCAAAGAGAACTGGACACCCGAAGCGACATCTTTTCCTTCGGCGCCCTGCTCTACGAAATGCTTACGGGCCGAAAGGCCTTTCAGCGAGAATCGAACATAGCCACCCTGGCGGCCATCCTGCGGGAGGAGCCAAGACCGGTCAGTGAGATCACGCGCGAGGTCCCATGGGAAGTGGAACGGATCATCAACCGCTGCCTGCGGAAGAACCCGCAAGACCGGATTCACAACACCATCGATCTGAAGCTCGCACTGAACGATTTGAGCCGTTCGATGGCCTCGCCCGGGCAGACACTCTCGGCGGCTTCCATTGCAGTGCTGCCGTTTGTCAACATGAACCGGGACGAGGAGAGCGAGTTCCTGAGCGACGGCATCACCGAGGACATCATCAACGCACTGATGAGAGTGGAAGGGCTCCGAGTGGCCGCCCGCAGCTCGGTATTTCAGTTCAAGGGCCTGGCACCAGATGTGCAGGCGGTCGGCCACAAGCTCAACGTTGATGCGGTGCTGGAAGGCAGTGTCCGCCGCTCGGCGGAGCGTCTGCGTGTTACAGCGCAGCTCATCAAAGTGATGGATGGTTTCCAGATCTGGTCGGAACGCTACGACCGGGTGATGAAGGACATTTTCGAGATCCAGGATGAAATCTCGCGGGCGATCGTCGACAAGCTGAAGGTCAGGCTGGTGGGCGACAGGAGCAAGCCGCTTGTCAGTCAGTGCACGGCGGACCCCGAAGCGTACAACCTTTACCTGAAAGGCCGCCACCACTGGAACAAGCGGACGGCGGGGGGCTACAAGAAGTCGGCGGAACACTTCCAGCAGGCCTGCACCAAGGACCCAGGATTTGCGCTGCCTTACGTCGGGCTGGCCGACGCGTGCCTCGCATCCGCCTGGTGGGGTTCTTTGAATCCAAGGGAGGCCATCCCAAAGGCGGAGGCATTGCTCAAAAGGGCGTTGGAGATCGATACAGCGCTGGCAGAGGCCTATGCTTCGCTTGGTTTCCTTCTCGGAGGCTTTCTCTGGGACTGGGGCAAGGCAGAAACCGCGTTTCAGCGTTCCATCGAGCTTAACCCGAACTATGCGCCAGCCCGTCTTTGGCACGCTTGTGTTTCCCTGGGGCCGAACGACCGGTTCGAAGAAGCGGCCCGTGAGGCCGAACGCGCCATTGAACTTGAGCCTCTGGTCACAATATATTACGGCGGTGTCTGTCTCCTGCCCCTGTGGCGACGCCAGTATGATCTGTGGCAGGCCATCGCGCGGAAGACATTGGAGCTGGAGCCAGATTTCGCTCTCGCATTTTGCGGCTTTGCAGAGGTGATGTGCTACGAAGGTCGTTACGAAGAGGCAGTGGCGGCCGCCGAGCAAGCGAATCGCTCCCTTCCCCCGGGCGGATTCTGGGGGACGGGGCTACTGGGCTATTGCTACGCCCGGTGGGATAAGACCGAGGAAGCGCACGAGGTGCTGGCAAACCTGGAAACTTTGCGGGAACGCTCCTATGCTCAGGCCACGGCGCTGGCTGCGGTGTACGTCGGGTTAGGCGAAAGGGATCTGGCTCTTGAGTGGCTGGAGCGGGCCTATGAGGAGCACTGCGGCCAGCTGAGCTGGATCCGCTTCGATCTTACGTGGGACAGCCTGCGCGATGATCCGCGCTTCCAGAACCTGCTACACCGCATGAACTTTCCGCCATAGCGGGGTGTCAAGTAACCTGTGACGCTCCGGGTTAAGCCTGCGTGTCCCTCAGCCAGATAGGAAAAACAAAACGCAATTTTGTCGCATGCCCCGGTACGGATCCTGCTTCCAATATGTGGTTTTAATGGTTTGCGGAGCAGATCTTCCACAGCTTCGATGTGGCACGCCTGAGTTCTTCATCGATCATGCCTGGATCATGCGTTTTTTCCGGCATGTTTTCAAAAACCGCATAAGGAATCTTGTAGTCTTTGACCTCGATGAAATTCGGGTTCCTGGCCTCGAGCTGGTCCCAGTCGTTGGTCCGATAGTAAAAGTCCATTTTTTCATCGGGAAGCGAATGGTAAAGCACCGAATCCTCTTCACCCTTGCGCCCCCGGCGGCGGTTTTTGCGCACGGACTCTTCGTACGGCACACGGATGTACATCAATGACGCCCCGCTGAGCATCTCATCGGAGAGAAATGACAGTGCATGGTGGATCGCATTGTCGCCGCCCCTCGCGAACTCGACGAGTGTCGTCATCCGGTCGTGGTACGCAGGATCTTTCGCGATCTTCTTCCTGTAGTCGAGAGCAAGACGCTTGATATACAGGTCCCAGATGTATCTGTCTTTAAACCAGTATTTTTCGTCGCTCCACACCCGCTCCTGGCCCATTTGCGTCATCAAGTCATCAAGTTCAAATGTCTCCCAAACGTACAGAAAGTCATCGAGCTCTTCGAAATTGGCAATGTGATATCTCTCGAGGCGCATGATCGGGTCGCACTTCTTCAAAAAATCTATGATTTCGGATTTGCCCGCCGCCGGCCGGCCCGTGATGATCAAAATCGGAAAATGATTGCTCATATTGATTCCTTTCTCAGATGCAGATATTCAATCTCTCACCCCTCAAAACGCAAGCTAAAAAGAAATTGGATCCTTCCTCTGCAATGAGCCAGGCGTGGGCGGCTCATGAACGCTGGCACTCCAAGGTTGTTGTCCGTCCTGCGTCGGGCCGAGTTGACATCAACCCGGGCTTTCTATAGCATGGCCGCCGGGCCGGGGAGCTGTATTTCGAGCACGGCGGATGGCGAACGGATACGGTTCTATTCATGTTTCAATACGGCTGCCCCGACAACGGCCACTGTGGACTCATTTGCCTTCTCAGCGTTCGCGACAACAATATCCGCCCGATCGTGCTCTTCTGATGCTGCCGGCAACAAAGCCGGCGTTCCTACGGATGGAGGACTCATGGCACAAGCTGTCAAAACCGAGAGCGCCGCATCGGTCCAGCCGTTCCCAAGCTCGTTCTGGACTGCCAATGTCACCGAACTCTTCGAGCGCGCCGCATACTATTCCATGGCCAGCTTCGTGGTCATCTACCTTGGCCAGCTCGGATTCGGAGATTCCTGGCCCTCTTTCCTCAATTCAACGGTGCTGTGGGGACTGGTCTACTTCCTTCCGATCCTCTCGGGCACCATCGCAGACCAGATCGGATTCCGCCGCGCCTTGCTGATCGCGTTCGTGCTGCTTTCGGCCGGATACCTCTTAATGGGGTACCCCGTTTGGTTCGGCGGCAGCAAGCTCGCGCCGACGATTGCCAAAGAAGTCACGGCAAGCCCCCGTGACGTGGTCGCAATCGTCGCCGCAATTCTGCTGATCGGCATCGGCGGCTCGGTGGTGAAGCCCTGCATCTCGGGGACAGTGCAGAAGACCGCCGGCGCCAGAGCTACGCTGGGTTTTGCCATCTTCTATATGGTCATCAATATCGGCTCCCTGTTCGGGCGCGGCACTGCATTCGTCGTCCGTTCAGGTTCGAGTACCCAAACGGTGCTGATAGTCGTCGCGGTTTGCACCCTGGCGGCGGCAGCCCTGGTGTCGCTGGTCTACTGGACAACCAAGGCGGACAAGGCGAAGGTAAATGTCTGGATACCGACAGTAGGTTTCCTCCTGATCGTCATCTTGGCAGGATATGCGATCAAACATATTTTTGGCACGCGCGCCGCGGAGCGCTCCGCTGTCGATCCAGCCCAGTTGTCCTACATTTTCGCCGTAGCGGCGATCGCGGCCGCCGTCGCTTTTTTTGTCGTTCTCCTCGCCTATCGCGAACCGGCAGTGGCCGCGGGGACTCCGGCAAAACCCAAACGTTCGGCGGCGCGCATCCTGGCAGATATGGTGCTGGTTCTGGGCAGCCTCCGTTTTGCGCTGTTCCTCGTCGTGATGGCCGGGTTCTTCTTCATCTACAACCAGGTCTACAATGTTCTGCCGCTCTACGCCAAGAGAGTCGTCGAAACGAATCCTGCCATGGATCTGTACACCGCGGCCAATCCCTTCGTGATCGTTTGCCTGCAGCTGCTGATTTCGCGCACTTTCGGCAAGTTGAAACCCATCCGCTCGATGGTCGTAGGAACAGTGATCGTAAGCGTGGCGATGCTCATTAATCTGGGGCCGCTCTACACGACCGGCGGCATTCGAGCTATCACCGCCATCTGGCTGCCGATCGCGTCTGTCTTCATCATTCTGACGGTGGGCCTGATCGCGCTCGGAGAGTTGTTTACCTCGGCCCGCATGTACGAATACATCGGTGCACTCGCACCCAAAGGGCAGGAGGGGCTGTTCCTCGGCTATGCCAACCTGCCACTCGCGCTCGGTTCCATGGTCGGCGGCCCGGTCGGCGCTTTCCTGTTCAACAAGGTTATGATGAAAGGATCCACTACCCTGCCGAACGGGCTGCTCGAACTCGATCAGACACAAAACATGCTCGGGTGGTTGATCCTGATGGCTATCGGCCTCATCTCGGCGGCAGCGCTCTGGCAGTTCAACCGCTGGATTGAGCGTCCGTCTCCTCAGCTGCAGAAGAGTCCTGACGTGCGCGTGTCGTATTCCGCTGCTTCGTCAAAGCCTCCTGCGGCCATCAGCATCGTCGGCGGCCTGAGTGTCGCTCTGGGCGTGTGGTCACTCGTTGAGGCCTTGCAGCTCGCATGGAACACTTTCGGCCGTGCCGCGAATCCCTCTGGCCGCGAGCTGTTCTTGGGAGGCTTCATCGCTTGCGGCCTAATCGGCTGGACCGCACTGGAAGCAAGTGTCGGCTTCAAGATGTTAAAAGGCAGAGCCTGGGCACGCGGCGTCTTTATCGTGGCATTTCCCACGTTGTGGGCGTTGTCGGCGACCTGGTTTAGCTCCGCAGCCCTTGCGTTCAGTGCGGGCGCCTGGTTGATCGGGCTGGCGCTCCTGACTCGACCCTCGGCGATTTCGTTCTTTGGGGAAGAATAGACGCGAGACGGAATACAGAATACAGGAGACAGAATTCAGAACAAAAAGCCGACCCGGGCTTTGAGCCGGCGATCGAATGCTTCCTGATCATTTAGGAGCCATTTGAGTTTTATCGCGGTCGGTGACGTTTGTCGGGGCAAACCTGCGGTTTGCTTGGTAACACTCCGAACAGCACGTGATCGAATGCATGAGGAGTATGGAATGGTGGATTGGGCGGGCGATCAGAAGACCATAACCGTCTTCGGCGGGCGCCACCCGATTGCGGGAGATCAAGAATACGCTGAAGCATTCAAGCTGGGGTCGCTGCTCGCAAGGGCAGACTACGCCGTCATGAGCGGTGGATATTCGGGCGTCATGGAGGCCGTCTCCCGAGGCGTATCCGAAGCCGGCGGCATGGCGATCGGGGTTACGATGGAAATTTTCGGCGGCCTGCCGCCGAATCCCTTCCTGACCCGTGAAATTCGTGCGCATGATTTCTTTGAACGCCTCGAGATTCTTACCGTGCATGCCAGCGGGTTCATCGCCATGCGTGGGGGCATGGGAACCTTGACCGAAATCAGTCTCATCTGGAACATGCTGCAGACCAAAACAATGGTGCCTAAACCGATGATCCTCGTAGGAAAATTCTGGAGATCACTGCTCTGTTCGATCGCGGATCGACTTGTGATTACTCCCGGTGAACTCGATCTTTTCAGCTACGTAGACTCCGCCCAGGACGCCGTCGCGCGTCTGCGTTCCATCGACTCTATCCGCAAACCTTAGTTAAGCAAAGCCTGCCGCAAAGACCACAAGAATGCGCACCTCTCATTCGCAATTCCACCCCCTGCCCTGGATTCTTTTTTCCATTAAGAATACTTAGCGAGTCTTCCCAAACCCCTGAATCACGGTTTTGCTTGCAAGACCCTCGTGCATATTCGGCGAACATGGATTAGCATGGCCGCTTCACGATGAGATGTGAGGAGCCCATGGCCAAAATCGACATCTTTCACGATTATCCGCGCACCTTCTGGATCGCCAATGTCATGGAACTTTTCGAGCGCGCTGCCTATTATGGGCTGAACTCCGTTCTGGGGGGGTATCTCACATTGAGCGTGGCTCAGGGTGGACTTGGCTTCAATACGCAGTCGGTCGGCTTCCTGCAGGGGCTTGTTTATGCCTTTACCTATGTGTTGCCGATCCTGGGCGGCGCTCTGGGCGATCGCTACGGTTACCGGCGGGTTTTGCTGATCGCATTCTCGCTGCTGGCGACGGGTTATTTCGCGGCCGGCCACATGTCCAGTTATGCGCTGGTCTTCCTCGCCCTGCTGGTTATGGCCACCGGAGCGGGACTGTTCAAGCCGATCATTTCGGGCACGATCGCGCGTACGACTGATGAGCGTACTTCCGGACTCGGCTTTGGCATCTACTACTGGATGATCAACCTCGGAGCCTGCCTGGCTCCCCTGGTCGTAAGCGTACTCAAGGGCTTTTCGTGGCAGTACGTATTCACAGCCTCCGCGGCCTATTGTGCGGCCATGCTGTTTCCTGCCGTCGTTCTCTACCGCGAACCGGCGCGGCCGGTGAGCACCAAGAAGCTGCGCGATGTTCTGACCGGCGCCGGCGAGGTGCTTGGCGATGCCCGCTTCATGTTGATGGTGGTCGTCTATTCCGGTTTTTGGATTCTCTACTTCCAGAATTTCGGCACGGTGCTCTGGTACCTGCGCGACGTGATTGATAAGGCGCCGGTGAGCACAGCCGTCACCGGGCTGCTTCAGGCCATCGGTCTTTCCTGGACTTTTCAATTCGACATCGAGCACGTCACCGTGATCAATGCGGGCACGATCATCCTGCTGCAGGTGCTCGTAAGCCGCATCGTGTCAGCCCGCAAGGCACTGCCCACGATGGTTACGGGCATGTCGGTGGGGGCCGTCGGATTTCTCCTGCTGGCTCTTTCCCGCAATCCCTGGGTATTCGTTGCGGGAATCGCAGTTTTCTCCATCGGCGAGATGACCGCCCACCCGAAGTACTACAGCTTCATCGGCCTGGTCGCGCCCCAGGACCGCAAGGCCGTCTACATGGGTTACGCTTTTCTTTACGGGGTGTTCGGCTCGCTTCTGGGATCCAACATCGGGGCCTATCTCTATGCCGGGATGATCGAGCCGGCACTGCGCACCGAAGCGCTTGCCGGCCGCTGCACGATTTTTTGGCTGCTGTTCGCCGTGTTGGATATTTTCGCGGCGTTGGGATTGATCCTGTTCTTCCGCAAGTTTGGCACGGACACGGCAGATACGCGGCGGCGGGCGGCCAGAGCCATGAACATCGCCTATGGGCTCATCAGCCTGCTCGGCCTGGTTTTCCTGTTCATCGGGATGATTACGCAACCCATACAATACCGAACCGTGGTGCAGGCGTTCATCTTCCTGGCGCTTGGACTCGGAGGATTGTGGTTTAACCGGCGCAGCGCGCAGCGCGCAGCGCAGGCTGCCGCGTAAACATCCTCTGTGCCGTGATCTTCAGGCGAGCAGAAACCCGGCAAACGCGGGCGACGTCCCCGGATAACGTGCTCACTCGTGCCGCAGTGCGATCAGTGGATCTACCTGCATGGCCCGACGCGCCGGAATGAGGGCGGCGAAAAATGCAACCGCTCCCAAGATGACGGGCGCCATCGCGAAAATAAGCGGATCCATCGTGGTCATGCCGTAGAGCTGGCTGTCGAGGAGGCGCCGCAGCGCGAGAGTGGCTGTCAGGCCGACCAGTTCCCCGATGACGGCCAGAGTCATTGCTTCGCTCGCCACCATCCAGAGCACGCCTGCCCTCGGGGCGCCCAGGGCCATGCGAATCCCGATCTCATGCGTCCTTTGCGCAACTGAGTAGGAGATCACGCCGTAGATGCCTACGGCTGCCAGGAGCAGCGCGACCGCCGCAAAGATGCCCAGCAGCATCATGGTCAGCCGCCGGGAGGAGACCGAGTCGGACACGATTGTCTCCATGGTCCGAATCCGCGACATCGGCAAATCCTTGTCCGCCGCTGCGAGCGCCAGTCGGATGGGCCCGGCCAGACTCGCAGGATCCGAGGACCGGGTGCGGACGGTCAGGGTCACGCGCGCCGGAACGTTCTGTCGATAATACAAAAACATCTCCGCATCCGGCGCCTGGATAAGATTCGTGTGGCGCACATCACCGGCAATACCCACCACAGTAAACGTCGGCACACCCTGGCCGGGTGCGCTGAGGGTGAAGCGTTTACCGATCGGATCTTCGCCCGGCCAGAAACGGCGGGCCAGCGTCTGGTTGACAATGGCTACGGGTGGCGCCGGCGGGCTGTCGCGCTCGTCAAACGGCCTCCCGGCAATCAGGGGTATAGACATCGCCCGAAAATAACCTTCGCTCATCCACCGCATCCAGACAATCTGGGCTTCTCCGGGGCGAGGCATGGGTCGCCCCTCGGGGAAAAATCCGGCTCCAGAGTTGGAGCCGGACAGAGGCAGGAAATCTACAATGCCGGCGCCTTCTACTGCGTGCATGCGCTCGAGATTCTGCAAAAACTCCTGATAGAATGCCAGCCGCTTGGGACCATTCGGGTATCTTTCCTGCGGCAAGGTGATGGCAGCTGTCAGCACGCCTTCCGGGGCAAATCCGGGATTTACCTGCTGGAGACGAATGAAGCTGCGCACCAGAAGGCCGGCGGATATCAGCAGCATCAGCGAGAGTGCAACTTCGGAAACCACGAGGAGCGCCCGAACGCCTTTGCCCGATCGGCTTGCGGAAACATTGGACGCCCCCTCTTTGAGCGAGCCGCTCAGTACATCCCAGAAAGCGCCCTCCCGCGCCATGGCGAGTGCGGGCCCGATCCCGAACGCTACTCCGGTGAGCATGGACAGCAGCAGCGAGAATCCCAAAACCGATACATCAAGCGAAGCGCTCTCCAGCTGCGGGTAACTCGCGGCAGCGGTCTTGATCAGGACTTGAAGCCCCCACGATGCCAAAAGCAATCCCAACAACCCGCCGCTCAGGCCAAGGATCACGCTTTCGTTCAAGATTTGCCGGATAATGCGCATGCGGTCCGCGCCCAGGGCGGCCCGGATTGCCATCTCCTTCCTGCGCACGCCCGCTCGTGCCAGCAGAATGTTGGCGATGTTGGCGCAGGCAATGAGCAGCACCAGCCCGACCGCCCCCATCAGGATCCAGAGGCTCAGCCGAACGTCGCGCACCATAAATGCACGCACCCCCCAGACCCGCGCGCTGCGCGGAATTCCCTGAGGGTATTGCTGGTTCAGGCGGGCACTGATAGTGTCGATGTCGGTCTGCGCCGTTCTCAGGGTCAAAGCGGGCTTCAGGCGCGCATAGGCGCCCACGCTCACTCCCATGCTCTGGGGACTGCGCGTGCTCGCCGCAGCCAGCGGGACGTACAGATCCAGTTCCCTGCCGCCGAACATGAATCCTTCGGGCAGCACCCCAGCCACCGTATAGCGGTTTCCGTCCAGCGTGAGCGTTTGGCCTATGACCTTGGGATCGGAACCGAAGGCCTCCCTCCAGAAAGGATGGGTCATCACGGCCACTCGCGGAGCGCCGGGTTGGTCTTCCTCCAGGCGAAAACCCTGCCCGTAAAGCATCGGCACTCCCAGCATGGGGAAAAGACTTGCATTTACTTGAAGGCAGTTCAGTCTTTTCGGCTCGCCGTGATTCAGGAGATTCATGGATGCCGGCCGATAGGCGGACATCGATTCGAAAGACCGGCTCTGTTCCCGCCACTCGGCATAATCAGGATAAGGCACGAAGTGGAAGGGGATATTCCGTTGGGGCATCTGCCCCCAGATCTGCACCAGCCGATCCGAGTCCTTGTACGGTAAGGGACGCAGCAGGACGGCGTTCACCACACTGAAAATAGCGATATTGACACCTATTCCAAGGCCGAGTGCCAGGACGACGACGGAGGTCACGCCCAGGTTATGTCGAATCACTCGGAACGCGTAACGGATGTTTTGAAGCCAAGTATCCATTGCCAGATACTCCAATATAAAAGGTGCGCACCAGCTTAAGGCAGAGGTCACGGAGAAAAATCATAAAAAATAATGAGCTTTCTGCGGTCTCTGCACCCTCTCGTTGGGATTTTGGGTCGCGCAGGACGATCTCCAGCCGAAGAAGCCCTTCCTGACCTTAGACAGCGGGGGCACGTATGCGGTTCCCCAAATTATGATTGACAAGCGTTTTCGCTCATCTATAATTGTTTCACATTATGGCAACAATACAACTAGGTGATTTATGTTGACCAAGAACAAACAGGCGGCAAGAAAGATCTTCGAATTGCAGTGCCAGATCTGCAAAGCCATGGCCCACCCGGCGCGGCTCGAGATCGTCGATCTGCTCAACAAGCGCGAGATGCCGGCAGCCGCGCTGCTCGAGGAACTGCAGACTTCCAAGGCCAACCTTTCGAAACACATGTCCATGCTGATGCAAGTCGGCATCGTGGCAGCGACCCGGGACGGCCGGCAGGTCAGCTACCGGCTGATGCACCCGGAAATTCACGAGGCCTGCCAGATCATGCGTTCGATCCTCTATCAGCGCCTGAAGCAGGGCGAGAAGCTGGCTTCGGCCATTGGATCGGCGAAAGGCCGGCCGACTCGATTTGCTCACTAGTTCATTCTGCGCGCGCCCTTGCGAAACCGGCAAGGAATGAGGGGAGGCTGGCCTCAGAAACCGCTTCTGAGTTCGCAATCCCTGACTCATCGCTTGAACAAGAGAATGCCGTGAACCAGGTCATCAAGGTAAAGGAAGAGGATTTCGACACGAGTGTCTTGAATTCAAATGTGCCCGTTATGGTGCACATTGGGGCGCCCTGGTGTCCTCCGTGCCGCGATCTGTCCCCAATGCTGGAGAAGGTTGCTCAGGAATACGCGGGCCGATTGGCTATCATCGAGGTGGACAGCGACCAGAATCCTGATTTGGCTTCAAGGTACGGGGCCGGCAGGATTCCAAACCTGTTATTTTTATGGGGAGGCCGAGTCGTGCGCCAGGAAGTCGGCGTGATACCTTATGCATCGCTGTGCCAAATGGTCGACGAGCTGCTGCAGTATGCCTCGAAGGCCGCCCTTTGATCGTGCGAAAACAGGGAGTATTCAATGCCTCTTTTTGAATATGAATGCCTCGAGTGCGGGGCGATATTTGAGAAACTGTTGAAGAAGGCCGTCGGGGATGAGCAGATTGCCTGTCCAAGCTGCGGCGGCCAGAAGGTGGAACAGAGGATTTCCACTTTCGCTTCAGCCAACAAAAGCACATGCGCGCCCGGCGGCGGTTGAACCTGGAACTGATTACGCCGGCCGTGTGCCGGTCCTCCACGATTTTATCTGAGGAGAGTTTTCGTGGTTTCATACGCGCGCGGGGGCAGCAGCAATGATTACAACATCGTCACTCACTAAGAAGTACGGGGGCATGACCGCTCTTGATCGCCTTGACCTGCATATCGAGCCGGGGACCATATTTGGATTCCTCGGCCCTAACGGCGCAGGCAAATCCACAACCGTCAAAATCCTCACCGGATTGCTGCGGCCCACGGCCGGCCGGGCTTCCGTCGCCGGTTTCGACATAGTGGAGCAACCCCTGGAAGTCAAACGCCGGTTGGGATACGTGCCGGAAACCGGGGCATTGTATGAAAGTCTTTCCCCCGCCGAGTACCTGGACCTGGTGGCCTGCCTGCACCATCTCGACCCGAAGACCGCCGCTGCGCGCATGGACGAATTACTCGAACTGTTCGGCATCCTGGGCGCCAAGCACCAGCGCATGACGGAGTTCTCAAAGGGGATGAAACAGAAGGTGCTCATCTCCGCCGCGCTCATCCATAAACCGGATGTGCTTTTCCTTGATGAGCCTCTCAACGGCCTGGATGCCAATGCGGCCATGATTTTCAAAGAGCTGCTCAAGAAACTGGCCGCACAGGGGAAAACCATCCTGTTTTGCTCCCACATCCTCGAGGTTGTGGAACGCATCTGCACTCGCATCCTCATTATCAATGAGGGCAAACGAATCATCGAAGGCACGGCCCAGGAGATCTGCCGGTCGACGGACAGCGATACGCTTGAACAGGCATTCGGCCATCTCACCGGCTCGCGTGATGCGGGGCAGTTGACGGCAGAGTTTCTGGCTGCCCTGGAGAAGGTCTGATGCTGCGCTCATTGGCGGAACTTCTCGGCGTGGATTATGCGCAGTGGCTCGCGCTGACCCGGGCCGCACTCAAGCTCGACCTGCGCACGGCCGGGATGGGGGTGGCTCAAGCAAGCTCGCAGCAACGCACCGGCAGCGTCCGGATCTGGATTGCGCGCCTCTGGATTTATGTTTTTCTCGGCGGCATGCTAGGCGGACTCGTCTGGATCAACAAGGATGTTTTCTTCACCGGCACGCTGGTGCTGTCGTACACCATGGTCATGACCGCCATGCTGGTGTTGGTTGATTTTGGCGCCGTGGTGATTTCCCCGGACGATTTCGCCCAGCTTGGCTATCAGCCGATAACCTCGCGCACCTACTTCATGTCAAGGTTGACCAATGTGATGGTGTATACCACGCTCTTGGCGCTGGCTCTCGGCCTGATCCCCAACGTGGTCTTCTTCTTCACGCTGGGTTTCCGCCCGCTGCTCGGCATCGCCGCATTTCTGGCCTCGATCCTGAGCGCAGCGGCTGTGGCACTATCCCTGGTCTTTGTGTATGCCGGCATTTTACGGGTCCTCCATCCGCGCAAGCTGCGGCGCTGGGTTGGTTACATCCAGCTGCTGCTCTCTTTCTTCATTTACGGCGGCTATATTTTCGTGCCTCGGCTCGTGGATGCCGGCGCGGTCAAAACCTTCGTCCTGAAGAAATCCGCCTGGCTTTTTGTTCTGCCTTCTACCTGGTTTGCCAGCTATCTTGACCTGGCGGCCGGGACCCTGCAGGCTGCCGAGCTTGTTCCGGCGCTGTTTTCCGTCGTCCTCCTGGCATGGCTCGTGAGCCGCGCCCGGGGCAAGCTGGCCCTCGAGTATTCGGACCATCTGTCATCGGCGATGGCTGTGAGCGAAGGGGCCCCCAAAATCGCAGCGCCTGCCGGCGGCCCATCGTTCATCTTCCGGGGCCGTGAAGCCAGAGCCGTGGCGCTATTGGTGCGCAACCAATTCAAGTACGATCAGAAGTTCAGGCTTGCCGTGCTGAGCATCCTGCCCATGACCGTTCTGTATTTATTTATGGGATTGCGGGGAGGGAGGCTGCAGGATCCTTTCGCGGCCGGGTCTTCCGGATTCGGTAATGCCTGGCTGCTCTACTTTGCCGTGCTCATGTTCCCCACTATGTTGAAATCCACGCTGACTTACAGCGACACCTATCAGGCGTCCTGGATCTACTACACGACGCCGGCCGACCGCGCGCAGCTGGTGCTTTGGTCAAAGAACTATGTGCTGATTTATTTTCTGTTCCCCTACCTCGCGGGCATATCAGCTGTCTTCCTGTATTTTTTCCGCAACCTCGGACACGTCCTTGTGCACGTGACCATTCTCGCGCTGCTATCCCACTTGCTTCTGCAGGTGACCGTGCTGCTGCAGCCCTCCCTCCCCTTCTCCCGGCCAGTGCGCAAGGGGCAGCGTACGGGCGGCATGATGCTTATTCTCCTGTTTGGCCCGATGCTGGCGATGCTGCTGGTTTTTGTATTCGCACGCCTGATCTATCCTCGTCCCCCCTTGTTGCTGGCTTCGCTGGTCATCCTGATTGTGGCATCGTGGGGATTGGAGAAGATGTTGAAACTGTGGATCCAGCGCCGCACGGTTTTTCTCGAATACCAGGAGTGACACTTCCGGGATTCCACAACCGCCAGCTGGCGCTGAACATCCTGCACTGGCTCTCCGGGCTGACAGACTAGGAGCCCGTCCGAGAATTAGGAGGGGCCGCGTTCCGAGCGCCGCGGGGGCAGATGCAAGGCGGCGCGACGCAGGCGATGTCGCTGCACATCGTCGAGGAGCGCCAACGCCGCAGATGCCCCCGCGCCGCCGGAACCCGAAGGGCGCATGGGGATTGCGGGGCGATCTCCGCGTTGCTCGTCGTCAACGATGTGCAGAGACATCGCCTCCTCCTCGCGCCTTGAGCTCGCCCCGCAAGCCCCATGCGCGCGACCCCTCCTAATTCTCGGACGGGCTCCTAGCGGTTGGGGATCAGGCTTTGTGCCTCAGTGAGTTCCCGTCCCCCGGAGAGACCTCTCGATGGCGTCGAGCCTGAGCCGGATGGCATCCTGCCCGATGCGAATCCTGTGCAACGTGACCAGGGCCCACACCAAAGCGGCAGGAGGATCAGCCAGATTACTGAGATGATGAGGACAATGAACAGCTCACGCATGCCAAGGAACATGTCGTCCTCCGTAGTCTGCAATGGAAGGATGGCAAGGAACCGCAGATCGCGCCGAAATTAATCAGCAAACATCTCCTCGCGTTCGCGGTTCATTCTATTAAAAATTCAACTTTAGGCCGAGTTGAATCTGGCGCGCCGGAAATGCCGCCGTATATCCTGAGAAATCAGTCACGCGCCCGCCGCCGGCAACGACCCTGAAGTTGGACAATTGCACCGGCCGTACCACGGTTCGCGGTATTAACGGGTTCTGCGGATTGGGCAGGAGCAGCGTTTCGCTCGGCACGATGTTGTTGACACCCGAGAAATTCACATGATTGAAAAGATTAAAAGCCTCAAAGGATAACTCGGCGTTCATCCGCTTTTCGAAATTCAGGCGTTTGGTCACGCGCAAGTCGAAGTTGACGTAGTCGGGCCCGATTCCAGTATTGCGGCCGGCATATATCGCCGGCTGCCCCGCGGTGACCAGAAATGGCCGGTCGACATCTTCGTTATCGGAGTTGGCGTCGTAGCCTACCAGCAGATTCCAGGGCCTGCCGCTGCTCGCGGTGAAGATCGGGGCCAGATTGACGTTGGCAAACATACGGCTGTACCAGGGATTGCCCCGACCTCCCTGAAACTGAGTCTCCAGGACCCCATGGATCACAAGGCGATGCCGCTGATCCACCAGGGACAGCCCCCGCTCGGCTCGCACGTTATCGCTGAGATTGGGCTTGAAGTTGAGCAGGATGTCGGTGGCGGTGTCTACGGCTTTCCCGAGCGTGTAGGCTGCGGCGAGAGAGTAATGATTGCCGAAGCGCTTGTTGAGTTCAAAGGTGCCGCCGTGGTAGATGGACTCGCCGGAAGATTCCACCTGGTTGACCTGCAAAAGCAGCGGGTTGACAGGCTTGAACTTGGCAATTCCCAGATCGGGGTCGAGGCCCGAGCGCACGACATTCGTGTCGCGCAGGCGCAGGACCTTGTTGCCTTTGTTAAAAATGTAATTGACCGAGATCGCCCAGTCGGTCCCCAGTTGACGATCGATGCCAAGACTCGCCTGTGAACTATAGGGATTCTGAATCGAGGGGTCGACGCTGAAAACCGCCGAGAAGGGAGCCTTGGGACCGGGCGTGATACCGAAGGGGGCCAGGTCGGCCGCCGTTATTTTCTTCGGTCCCGTCTTGCCATCCGGAGTGATGAAAAATCCCTGGGCCAACAGAGTCTGGTAGATGGCAATCGAGGTCACTGCCGTCGGCAGGCCGGGGACTCCGGTCGCGGGCACAGCCACCTGGTAAATGCCTTGATCCTGACTCAAGACCTTGGAGATAAAGGCCACAGCCTGGTACAGAGGCGCGTAATACAGTCCATATCCCCCACGGATCACCGTCCGGCCGTTTCCAAACGGGTCCCAACTGAAGCCCAGGCGCGGTCCGACGTTATTGAAGTCACGGTGAATCCCCGGAGGCTGCATCTCGAGGTCATAGCGCAGACCGGCTTCGAGCGTGAGATTTTTGGCCAGCTTGATGCTGTCGCGGAAATAGAAAGCGATTTGGTTTGCGCCGATGCTTACATTCGGGTTGCCATACCCCTGGATGAAGAAGTAGGGCAAGCCCAGATTGAAGGCTTGCAGCGGTGTGAAAGACGCAAGCAGGTTGGGGATCTGTGAGGCCTGGCCAGCCAAGGCCAGCTGGGCGATCAGCTTGGAGTAGTCAGTGGAAATCCGCGCCTGCGGAGGCAACTGGGCGTTCAATCCCGCCACAATGTTCGGGTACGCCAACGGCACCGGGATATTGGAGCCGAAGCGCACCGAGCCGCCGAAAAAGATTTCCGACTCGGAATCGATCTGGACATGGCTGATGTCGAAACCGGTCTTGAGGCGATGCCGGCCGTAATTCAGCGAGAGGTTGTCGATGAACTGGTAGCGATCTTCCGTGCGATAGGAGTCGATGTTGTAGTTGCGCCCGAAATCGCCGATGCCTGAAATGGAAAGATTCGGGCCGTTGCGATCCACGGGGACGGAATTGAAATGACGGCGCACGAATTGGAAACGCGACTCATTCACGATCTTCGAACTGAAGACATTGGTATCCGACAACACGATGCCGGTGTCGCGGGTGCTGTTATTGGCGCCGTTGGTGCGCGCGCGCAGATTCGCGATGACAAACCCCTCATCATAGGTGCCGGAGATGTTGAAGCGGACGTTGAGTTGATTCTTCGCACTGAAAGAATGATCCAGGCGGAACATGCCGGTGGTAAATTCCGAGAAAAATGGTTTTACACCACTTTCCTGATCCAGCAGCTTGTGAGCGATGGAATTCGGCCCCAGATTGAACACGCTGGACAGCGCCTGGGCGAGCGCCGCCGGCACAGGAATGTCGGCGCTTGCCGGCAAAATACTGATCGCACCCACGAGGGAGGATTGATTGGCCGTGGGCAGAAACACCGATGGGTTCTGATTAAAGGGCAGGAATTGCGACTCCGTGCGGTCCAGGCGCTCAAACGATCCGAAATAAAACGTCTTGTCCTTGATGACCGGCCCGCCGAGGGTCAAGCCGTACTGGATGCGCGAATACGGCGGATCGATGTTCTTGAAAAGGAGGGAGGGGGGGCTCCTTGGGACCGAAGGCGAAGGCGTTCCTGGCGTCAAGCTTTTGGTCGCGCCAGAAAAAGAAGAGGTTCCCATGCATCGCATTGGTGCCAGACTTGGTGACGATATTGATGAGTCCGCCACTCGCATGCCCGAATTCAGCGCTGAAATTGCTGCGGTTGATCTGGAACTCCAGGATGGCTTCCTGGCTCAGGGTGTTTCGAACGCTGCCGCCCGAATAGTCGTTGTTGTCCGCACCATCGATGGTGACGTTATTGTCGCGCCCGCTCTGCCCCGTGAATGACAAGCCGGAATTGGGAAGCATGGGCAATCCGGAGTTCGAGAGCGAATTCTGATTCGTCACTCCGGGGGTCAGCAGTGAGAAATCCAGGTAATTCCGGCCGTTGATGGGCAGACTCTGGATTTCCTTGGCCTCAACGATGTTCGACTGCTGGCTGCGTTCCGTTTCCACAAGGGGCGTCCCCGCGGTAACCACCACCTCGGTGTTGATGCCGCTCACTTCCATTTTGAAATCTACAACGACGTTCTGCCCGATGGTGAGGCTGAGACCTTTGCGGATCTGCGTGGCAAAGCCGGCGAGTTCGGCCTTGATCTGATAGTCGGCGGCAGGGGGAAGCAACGGAGCCGCGTACTGTCCGTTCGAGTCCGTAATGACTTGCCGCAACATGCCTTTGTCAATTTGTGTGACGGTGATGGTGACGCCGGATAAAGTGGCCCCCGTTCTATCGGTCACGGTACCCCGGATATCTGCACTCGATACTTGAGATTGTGCATATAAGCTACCCACACCGAATAGAATCACCAAAACTAATGCATTCAGCGACCGATAATTCATAACAGCTCCTTCAAGTTGATCCCTGAAGCAATCTTTGACTGCCCGACTGAAGTCGAATATTTGGAACAATTAGTACCGGATTCGCAGGCCGGGGGCAAGCAAATTTCGAATGCGGGGGCAGATTCCCCGAGGCTGGCAGGCTCACCCTAATGCGCCAGATCAGCCCGGACCGTGCAAAAGATCAACCCAGAGGTCGCGGGGGAAAAATCATTCTAAAGCAAATAGCCTCCGCGGCCGCCCTTCGGAAAACAACCCGCCTCAAAACTGCAAAGGCACCCACGAATGGCACGAGCCTTTGCCGGCTGGAAAGTTCGCGCGCATTCGTGCCATTCGTGGCTGCCTTAAACAGGCCGTCAATTTTCATGCACCTGGGTGCACGTCCCGGGTATGAACGACTGCATTGAGGTTTTTGGGATTACGTAGCGAGTGAACTCTTCCTGCAGAAATAGCATCCAACCCAACGTAGATCAGGCTTCCATACTGAGCGCTCATCAAAAACCCGATCAAACAGGGATTTCAAATGCTAAAATGCTTGGTAAGTGTCTGTAACTCCAAATAAGGAGACCCGCATTTATGCATTCCACTGCACCGACTGCATGCAAGAGCGGAGTAGTCCATTGCAAGACGGCGAGGCTTGCTGCATGTGTCGTTGCGATCTTGATCTGCTTTGGTGTTACGTCGGGTGGACAGGCTCCTCAAAAGCAGGAAACTCCCACATTTCGCATCGGTGTCGAAACTGTCTTCGTAAAAGTGACCGTTACCGATCCCCTCAACCGCTACGTGACGGGTCTGGAGCGAGAAAACTACAAGGTCTATGAGGACAACGTCGAGCAAAGCATCAACTCGTTTACGCACGAATTGGCTCCCGTCAGCGTCGCCCTCCTCTATGATGTCAGCAGCAGCATGATAGACAACCGCAATATCGACAGGGCAAAGAATGCCATCATCCACTTCCTGCAAACCGGCCATCCCGATGACGAGTATTGTTTGATTGTATTCAACGAAAAAACGTCCCTGGTGAGAACTCTCACCCGCCGAAGTGCCAATATCCGCAATGACCTCTCCGTCATAAAGGCTGGAGGACAAACCGCAGTCCTTGATGCTGTCTATCTGGGGCTTTCTCAGATCAAAATGGCGAAAAACGACAGGAAAGCCCTGATCCTGGTCACAGACGGCGAAGATAACAGCAGCCGTTACACCTTCTCCGAGGTGCGTGA
>CAVTZY010000004.1:0-13284 GCA_963739235.1 Terriglobia bacterium
GCGTAGAAGGCAAATTCGTTGATCCGGGTTCTCCCGCTGAAATTCAACAAACTGCCGCCACGCGTCAAATCGAAAGGAACCAGTCCCGGCTGCAGGTCGGGGTTGGGCAGAAATCCCAATCCGGCGCAGCGGCTCGGATCCGTGACACCGGGCAATGCCTGAGGATTTCCGGCACTGTCCACGCAGACCGCATTAAACGAGGGATCGGTAAGACCGAGATTGAAATTCTCCCGCAGGCGCGTCTGCATGATCTGAGCGCCGATCTTCAGATTGTGATGGCCTTTGACGTAGGAGATGTCTCCCTTGAAGCCATAGTTTGTCAGCCGTCTGTTTTGGGCGATCGTTGCCGGTGTGTCGTCAAAGGGATCCGCGCTGGGGTAGTAGTTGATCTGATCCTGCCGGAAGAAGGCATTGACGTTCAGGAGTGTCGTGGGGCTGAAGATGTGCTGGTAGCTGGGGGAAAAATTGTAGGTGAGCGTCTTTTGCCGCTGGTCCTGGCTGAGTTGGTCGTAGGTGTTCGGTATCTGAAACCAGTTGCGCGCCCCCATGAGGTTGAGGTGGAGAGTGTCCTTGTCGTTGGGCTTAAAATCAAAATGATCGAAGAACGTCTCATTGTTGCCAATGGCGTGGATGGGCTGAAACTCGGGCGTGTCCAGGAACCTGCCAGAGCGACCGGTATTGATCACAACGAAGTTGCCGTATTTTGCATTACCCCAGCCGAGCGATGCCTCCTCGGACGGTGTGCCGAACGAGCCGTACTGCAGGCCGACGCTACCGAATGGCTTCTTCTTTCCGAGCCCGGACTGAGTCGTCGCGTTTACGACCAGGCTGGTTTTATCACCGTACTCCGCACCCGCCGCGCCCGTGATCAGTTCCATCGAGGAGATCGCGTTCAGCGGCAGTTGCGTCGAGAACAGCTTGCTCTGCTGATCGCTGATCGGCTGACCGTCTATGGAAAAACTCGTTTGGGCATGATCCCCCAACGGATGAAAGAAGCCATTAGAGTCAGCCACGACGCCGGGAGTCGAGAGAACGATGGCATCGCTCAACCCGGAGCTCGGCGAGAGAGTCGGCAGCTTTAAGAACACCTCTTTACTCAGGTCGCTGTGCGCGGAGGGAACATTCTCCAGGATATCCGCGGCGGCTTGTACGTTGACCGTGATTGTAATCCCCGCAACCTTCAGCGGGATCTTGAGATCAAAAGGCACCGAAGTACGGACATCGATATCCTGGTGATAGATCTCAAAACCCTGAGAACTCACCTCCAGACGGTAGGGATTGGGAGGTATGTTGGTAAAGGCAAAGGTGCCGTGTTCATCGGTAGTCGCCGTTTGCTGATAACCGGTAAGCGCATTTCGAAGGGTCACAGCAGCCTTCTGGACGACTGCGCCACTCGGATCCAGAACCGTTCCCTGGATTGTGCCGGCTTGCCCGAAAGCTGTGTTGGTGGCTGAAATCAAGAAAACAATGGGAACTGCGATGCATAAGACTTTCATAAATCGAAGCATGTCTCCTCCACAGATAACTTGGCTGCACAAGGGAGTTCATGCGACATACAAGACCCCCAGGGCAGCGCTCCAAGGCCATAACTCAATTAGATTGCGGGTATGAAACCTTGAACGTCGCCGTGCTGTGATCAGGCGATGGGAGGGCCTCGATCTTCTTCCCGAGGTGATTCGGTTTGGATCAGGGAAACATGCTGGACAGAGATAGGCTGGATGACGTACAGAGAAGCAACAATACAGTGCGTCGCGGGGATCAGGCTATGACGCAGGAGCCTGTAACTGAGGCAGATGCTGCAGAAAGGATCTTCACGCTTGCCCTCGAGGCGCGTAACGTGAGAGCCGGAAGACGCATTGCCGGTCCCTATCAGCTGGCCAGGGAAGGTCTGCCCGTCGTGCGGGTGCCCCAGGATGCCGTGGGTTTCAGTCGTCAACAATCCCCAGGAAACTAAGAGCAGGAGAATGCAGGAAACCCATCTTGTTCTGCCACAGGACCCGAGCACCATACACTTTCAAAGTTACGCTTCACCGGGGCTTAGTCAATAGCGAGGCCAGGCGACCGATTGAGGAGCACACGATTTTCTGTCGACGGAGCACCCGACTTCGCAGGCGCTTGAGGCCGCCGGCCAGGCAACAGGAGGATTTACCCTCCCCAGCCCGGCCAGCGCGTGCATGTACGGCAAAATTCAAAACACGAACGATAGTTCCGCCCGCAGGCTCCGCGGTGCGACGAAGTGCGTTCCACTGCAGGTCGACAGAAAATTATACATGGAGACCGAGTTCGTAAGATTCTGCATTGTGAGCCGCAGGTTCCAGCGATACCGATCGGCATGAAACAAGTTGTCGATACCAGCGCTCAGACCAAGGACATGCCTCGGCCTAATGCGCGCCGGGTTGGTATCATCGTTGGCGGTTCCTTCGGCAGGGATACGGATGAGTTTCGCCCCATAGGTGGACGAATTGCAGGATGAGATAGGGTTCGTAAGCGTTGCGACCTTGTTCCCACAATAAAATCCGATCGCGGCCTGTTGGTCCGCCGTCAGGCTCAGGGCGCTCGCCAGGTCCGATACTGCGCCGGCGACAATCCCGCTGTCATAACGCCAGGTCAATGCCACCCACGGCCCCTCCTTATGGATTTGGTATTGAACGTGTGTTGTGGCTTGAAGAGCCTGGTCATGATCGATGCGGCCGACGGTATCGGGAAGCGGCGCGCCGAAGATCAGCCCTCCCGCTTCCGGGCCGAAGATGCGGGCCCGGGTGTGGCCCAGCATCGTATAGGCAACGATGCCTTTGATCGGCAGCAACGAAATCCTCGCCGAAAAGCCGTCCATCTTCGATTTGGCCCACTGAATGGGGAAGATGATAGCCGTGTTCAGCAGCGTGTCGAGGTCGTACGCGTTGCGGGTGTACTTCCAAAAGTAATCCCCATCCGCGACCAGGTAGCGGCCGATCGGCTGCTGAAAACCAGCATTGAACTGGTTCCGTTTTCCGGGCTGCAGCGGAATGCTTGCGTAGGCGCCGAACACGTTGGAGGCCAATCCTCCGGCGCCGGTCGCGCTGGAAAGGATCAGGTTCTCGTTTTGCGGCGTTTCGTAGGATCGGGAGTAGGAAAGTCTCAGCAAGGTGGATGAGGAATTGACCAGGTAGGCGATCCCTACGCGCGGCTGCCAGCTTGTGCCCCGGCTCAGTCCATTGTAACGGTCATATCGAAGCCCGCCGTTGACGGTCCAATTGGCGATCCTCCAAGTCTCCTGGGCGTAGGCAGCTTCCTGTTTGATGTCCGTATGCCCGATGAAGCTGAAATAGTTCCCTCCGCGCGTGAGGTCGTAGGGAACGAGCCCGGGAGCGAGATTCGGGTTGGGGAGGTAGCCGGCCCCACCGCACTGACCGGGCAAGGTAATTCCTGGATTCGGCACCGGAGCCCCGGAACTGGTTACACACACCGGATTGAAGGCTGGATCGGTCAAGGCAAGACGGAAGTTCTCGGTGAGAGGCGTGCGTGTTACCTGAACACCGAACTTGACATCGTGACTCCCGCGCAGGAACTCGAAATCGGAACGCAACCCATAATTGGTCAGGCGACGGGTCTGGGCCATGCTCGCGGGCTGATCTGAAAAAGCGTCCGAACTCGGACGATACGTGATCCTGTCCTGCCGGAAAAAGGGATTGAGCGTAAGAGTCGCGTGCGGTCCGAAAACATGGACCCACCCGAAGGCGACATTGAAGGACTCCACCAACTGTCTTTGGTCCTGTCCCGATGCCTGCTGATCGTAGGTATTTGGAATCTGAAACCATGATCTGACAACGAACAGGTTGAGGTGCAAGGCGTCTCCCTGGTTTGGCTGATGGTCCATCCGGTTGAATAGGCTCTGATTGTTTCCGATTCCGTGAAGGGGCACGAACTCGGGGGTGTCCAGAAACCTGCCGGAGCGGGTGAAGTTGACGCCCGTGAAATTCCCCCACCGTTCATTGCCCAGGCCAAAAGTGCCGGCCATGTCTGTCGTTCCGAAGCTGCCATACTGTGTACTGAGGCTGCCGCTCGGTTTTGACAGGGCCAACCCCGAGCGTGTCACCGCCGTGACCACCAGGCTGGTTTTGTCGCCAAATTCGGCCGGCGCCGCGCCATAAATCGATTCCATCGACTGGATGACGCTGGTGGGGAGTTGGTTTGAAAATATATTCCCCTGTTGATCCGTAATGGGTTGGTTGTCGATGATAAACGATGCCTGCGCGTGGTCGCCCAGTGCATGAAAAAAGCCGTTCGAATCCGCCACGACCCCGGGAGTACCCATCGTGATCATGTCGCTCAAACCGGAAGCGACCGATCCCTGCGGTATCTTTGTGAACACATCGCGGCTGATGTCGACGTGGGATACCGGGGTATCGTCGACAAGAGGCGCCTCCGCCGTCACGAGTACCGATTCATGGGGCGCCAGCAGCTTCAATCCCACGGTTATCTGGAGCGGCATCGCGGACCTCACGGAAAGGTGCTGGCGACTGACCTCAAATCGCGAAGCCTTGATTTCGAGGTGATACTCGTTGAAGGGAATATTTGTGAATCGGAACTCGCCCTTTGCATCGGCAAAAGTCTCGCGCTGGTAGCGGGTAATTTCGTTCCCCAGGCTGACGTGCGCGCCGGGAATACGCCCTCCACTCGGATCGGTGACGGATCCATGAATGGTCCCGGCGCTTCCCAGGGATTGGGATGAGGAAGGAATAGCGGTGGCGCACACAAGCAGAAGAATTGCGAAATATCGTTGCATGATCTGATCTCCCCTGAAATTGCTTATCCCGTGGGCCCTCTGTGGAATCGCGGATCAATCGGAGCCGAGTTGCGCACATCTCGCAATCCGGAGAAAGATCTCAGATTCCTGAAAACTCATCCTGTGGATTTGGGGGTATGTTGGAAAAACACGGAGATGCCGTGTTCGTTGGCCGTCTCCTTCTGCCGCTCCTGACCGCTCGACGAAGTGCGGCCCGCAATCCACGGGCGTAAGTCCATGTGATTCCGGATTAAGAAAGTCAATCCTGGTCCCGCTGGATCAGGCGAGGGGAGGGCTTCGATTTTCTGTGCGAGGTGGTTCGATTTGAATGAGGGAAGTGCGCTGAATGGCAATAGCCAGAGTGACACAGGGCGATTCAACAATGAGGGGTGCCTCAGGAATCTCACTATGGCGTAGTAGCTTGTAACTGAGGCAGATACTGCAGAATGGATCTTCCTGACCGTTCTCGGGACGCGCAAGCTGGGGGCCAAATTGGGTGCTGCGATGTTCTGTGTGCCGGTCTTGGCAGGCCGGTTCGCCGTGATGGTGTCCCAGTATGCCGTGTATTTCTGTCGTCAGTAATCCCCAGGGAATGAGGACTAGGAAAATGCTGCGACCCCACTTGGCCCTGGCGTGATATCCGTGCGCCATGCTCTTTCCGAGTCACGCTTGACTGGTGTGCAGTCAGTAGCGCCTTAATACGATCCAACCTGTTGTGAAACGTCCAGAATCTGATGCTATTGCAACTGCATTTGCATTATAAACGCTGCGGCTCGGATGTCAAGGTTATTGCAACTGTGGTTGCAATAAGGCTATGATTCCCTCCTGAGGCCTCGATACAGATGCAACGGAAGACAAACCAGAGGAATGCAATTCAAGAGGTTTTTCGGCGAGATGATCGGCCCTTGGGGATTGAAGAGATTCTGAATGCCGGCCGCCAACTGGTTGACTCTCTGAACGAAGCCACCATCTATCGCAACCTCAAGATCCTGGTGGAGACGGGATGGCTTACAAAAGTCAACAGTCCCGGGTTGGGCGCGATGTACGAAAGGGCTGGGAAAAAGCATCACCATCATTTTCAATGTCGGTCCTGTGACCGGTTGTTTGAGATCTCAGGCTGTGCCTTAAAAAAGAACAGGATCGTCCCGCCAGGCTTCGTCACGGAAGGGCATGAGGTCTTACTGTTCGGCGTGTGCTCCTCGTGTAAGGGATAGCTGCGAGGGAGAAAACGAATGAGAAAACGATATCTCGAAGTAACCTTTCGCCGCGGCCGTCCGATCGCTGCTTATTTTTATCTTCCACGTCGGCCGGGCGAAAGGAGCTCCCGTACCGTTCGGGTAGAATCGGGCCTGATCATCGACTACAGCAAGGACGGAGATCCAATTGGCATCGAGATTACGGCACCGAGTAAACTGTCGCTAGGGACCATCAATCGCGTTCTCAAAGGGCTGGGTCTGCCTGCTGTTACTCGCGCCGACCTTGCGCCCCTGCTTGCAGCATAAAGCACGCAAACATCGTTTCTGGCTCGAGATTTCAGCTGTGGGGTGACTTCGAGACGAACCCTATGTAAGCTCTGCAACGGGCACGGCTTTGAATCCGTTGGATAATGGGAAGCTGTTCGGCGCACGGCAGACAATGGATGCCTCCGCTACCTGCGCCTTGCCTACGGCATCACGCATGAAGGCCAGGTTGATAGTGTCGGATTGAGCCGGCAGTTCGGTCCATTTTGCCTCGAAAAGTTCCAGGCGGCCGCCGACATCGACGACAAAGTCCACTTCGCGCGTGCGATCGCGCCAGCAGAACAAGCTGCCGGCACGACCGGCGCGGCGTTCACGATGCCGCAGCTGGGCGAAGACAAACGTCTCCCATACTGTGCCCGCCCACGGCGAATCGGCCAGTGCTTCCGCCGAGCGGATGTTCAGCAGGGCACAGAGGAGCCCGGTATCCGCCAGGTAGAGTTTTGGGCGTTTTACCTGCGACTTGGCGTGGCTCGAAAACCACGGCTCCAGCAGTACCACCTGTCCTGATGCCTCAAGTGCTGCCAGCCATAGCCCGGCAGTGGAGGGGGCAATTCCCACGTCTCGCGCCAGGTCGGCCTTGTTGAGCAGATTGGCAAAACGTAAGGCACAGGCGCGCAAGAAGCGTTCGAAGTCGCGCAGACTGGTGACATTCGCGAGCGAGCGCACGTCGCGCTCCAGATAGGTGGCGAGATAAGTGTTGTAGAAGGCGACCGCGTCCATTTCCGAGTTGGCGTGCAATTCCGGGAAGCCGCCGCGCACGGCAATTGCGGCTTCCTGCAATAAGGCTCAGGTGTGCAAAAAACCGGATCCGGGAACACAGCTTGGCTATAAGATTCTGCTTAACCGGGGCCTATGCCACGAAGTTGACAAACTGCTCTTTATCGGAAGCTGAGTTCGACCGGGAACCGGAGGATTCGGCTTGCAGCATGTCCTTCCTATCCTTAATTGCGTGTCACATTGGCGGCGCTTAGTTCTCCACACCGGTCCCAGGCGGTTCGTTCCCTATGTGATGAGCTCAACAAAACGGAAACTCGGTTTCCAGGCACCAATCTTTGTCTACGATTCACTGTAGCTGAAACTCCATCCCGGTGAAAAAGCGGACAATTTTTCGAGGGACCATGTCAGGAGGTCTGAACTTACCTTTTGGTGTGTCGTTTTTTCGGGATCATCTCACTGTGATTTTTTCACAGCTTTATCGTGCTGAATCCGGCCAAGTCATCTACCATGGCCGCCAACGCGAGCGGTGCGGTGATGCCGTACCCTCGCCCGCTCGGATCTTCCCGGCGCTGGACTTCCTGGCCGCTTTATGCACGCATATTCCCGATACCGGACAGCGCAAGGGTTTCATAATGCACACTCTCCTATGTCATTGATTTTCCAACGGGAGCTGTTTTTGATTTTCTGCACACGGCGCGGTTAATTTGCCCCTACGCAATACGCCCTGCACTTGAGGGCTGTAGAGGTCCTCCCGGCGGATGACCCAGGGCGCATGGGCACAGGCCTGCGAGGCGCGCAGATGGCCGCTCTTGATCAGATCGCCGATCACCCTCCGTTCCACTCCCAGTTCTCTGGCTGCCTCCAGCATATGGATCTCACCGCGGGCCTCCCGTTCGCCATCCTGATATACTGCAATTTCGTATCCATTCCGGATCGCTCGCACCCGCGCTTCATTCCACGTGTGTCCCTTCGCGGTAGGGATCTTGAGTCGATTCAGGACCTGCGCGATAAAGCGATCCGCCATCTGCCGGGCAAGCGCCCGAATGATCTCGACGGTATCTTTGTTGGTGGGCGAGGCGCTTTCTCTATAGGTCAGCCGCGGCACCCGCACCTCGGTGTGTTCCCCGCCTTGCCAGTGCACAATGGCCTTGATGCCGCGGCCCTCTTCGAAAACCACAATTTCTTTTACCAGCGCCCTGGCAATCCTCTTCTTGACTTCCGGCGAGGTCGCCGGATTGTCCCATACGCAGGCGAGATCTTCGCCGAGCGCAAGCAGCGATTGCCGTTCCTCATCCGACACACTGTCTTCCACGACTATGGCCCGCAGCCCTTCTTCAAGATCTGAAACTTTCTGCAATGCCTCGTTCCAACGCCGCTCCAGTTCCCCCGCGACAAGACGATTCGCGGGATCCACGGCATTATATTGCTGACACGCGCGCTCGCTTTCGTAGCGCGCTTGCTCAAGCTCGAGCTGCCGCTGCTCTCTGAGCGAGTGCCCCTCGGCAGCCAGAAGCTCCGCCGCCTGCAATGCAGCTTCCATCCCGAGAGGGCTCACCGTCTCAAGCAATTGGCCCAGCACCGCGAGCTCCAGCGCATTGGCGGAAAACGACAGGCAACGCTTGCCATCGTCATTGCGACAGTTCGTGCTGCAGCTATAGCGGACACTACGGGAATGCAGGCCGCTGTAGTGCACAAGCACCTTGCGCCCGCACTGTCCACAGCGCAGGATTCCCGCAAACACTGAGGCTCCTCCCCGGATTCCGCCCGCCGTCATCAAACCTTTCATATGGACATTTTGCCTGAGCATCTCCACATTGCGCTCGTATTGATCCCAGCTGATATAGGCCGGGTGATGGTCGCGAATGATTATCTCCCATTCTGCAGGGTCGGAACAATCCTTGACCACAACGCGCTTGCGGCCGCGCTCTATAACCGTCCGGCGTTTGGACCTGCCGAACACGTACGCGCCGGCATACACCGCGTTTTTGAGCAACGAGGTTACCGCTGCCTGCGTGGGAAGGCGCCAGCAGATCGGGCTGTCGTCGTCGGCCCGCTCTTTGCGCGGGATCTTGATCTGCTCCTCTCGAAGCCAACGCACCAGCTGCCGCGCACTGCCAAACTGGGGAAACTTCTCGAAGACAAACTCCAGCCCCCGTCGCACCCGCAGGTCAGGGTCCTTTTCCAGCCGTCCATCTCCGGTCTTGCGGTATCCCACGGCTATGAGTCCATAATATTCTCCGCGCCTGGCCTTCTCGCGGATCGCCGCATACGACCGCGCGCGAAACAATCCGAGCTCCAGTTCACTTAACGTTCCCTTCAATCCCAACAACAACCGGTCGTTGGCAAACTTCGGATCATACACCGCCTCTGTGTCAATCAGCACGGTGTCGACCACGGCGCACAATTCCAGCAGGGTGTGCCATTCCCGTCCGTTGCGCGCCAGGCGGGACGCCTCAAAGGCAAAGATCGCGCCCACCTCCCCAGCGCATACCGCCCCCAGCAGCCGCTCAAAACCGGAGCGCTCCACGACGCCGCTGGCGGTACATCCAAGATCGTCGTCGATGATCCGAGGCTGGGACCAGCCCATTGCCTGCGCCCTTTCCACAAGCCGCTCCTGCACCCGCCGGCTTTCCACGTTGCGCTGCAGCTGCGCCATCGTCGATTGCCGAATATATACGTACGCGATCCGGCTCAGGTGGTTCGTTGTTATTTTTTCCACAGCCCACCTCCTGGTCTCGATCCGTCACTCTTGAGTGCCTGCAACAGAAGTTCCGCCAGCATGCGCACCAGTTCCGGTCGACGCTCTTCCGGGAACCTCTTGCTGTGATCCGCCTTGCCCAGCGGCAGCGCGCGTTGTTTCGTTCCCCTCATCGCCTCCCCCTTCCAATAAGAGTTGTTCACTCCCATTGGAAGCGGAAGTCAGTGTGTTTATCAATCCTCGAAGTGAATGCAGAACCGCCCGGGAAACTCTCGGCCGGGTGGATATCCGCAGTTCCCGCCAGCGCGGCTCTGTCATCCAAACAGGAACACCGCTGTGGGCCCCGTGCACATCGAGGACCTCATACATTTCCTGGCCCCAGCGCTTGTGCCGCCGGAACACAACTACTTCAGCACCACACTGCGGGTGATAGGGATATGTGATCTCGATCCCATGAACATGGGCGTTATGAAGGGAATTCGAACAGCAGGTCCGGTACTACGGCGCCTTCTCGAATGTGCGCCGGGCCCGCGTCGAGGCTCACACGGCCGCAGAGGCCCAGCCCGCCGTTCCGCTGCCGCCCAACCATGAGAATGGCGGCAACGCCGATGAGTGCGCGCGCCGGCTCCGGAGCTCGTGGGCACGGCTGATCAAGAAAGTGTACGAAGCGGACCCCCTGGTTTGCCCTCTCTGCTTGGGCCCGCTGAAAATCATCAGCCTGATCGGCGACGGCGCGGTGATCGAAAAAATCCTGCGCCACCTAAAACTCTGGGACCGGCCCGAGCGCCCGCCGCCCGCGGCTCGCGACAGATCGATACGCTTCAGCGTTGGCAACGTATCGGTAAGATATGATATCCTTGTCCACATGATTAAACCGCGTGAACAGTACGTTGTGTCCGGCAAGGGTAGGAAGGTTGCTGTGCTCCTGCCTGTAAGTGTATATCAGAAGCTGTTGGCGGACCTCGAGGAACTGGAAGCAATCCGCGCCTACGACGCTGCCAAGGCTTCGCGCAGCAAGGCGATCCCCTTCAAGCAAGCGAAGCAAGAGCTTCGCCGCCGCAAATGAGATACGAAGTAGCCATCCTTCGCCGGGCCGTGAAGGAGTTGGCGCGTTTGCCCCAGAAAGACAGGCTTCGGGTCGAGGCTGATGTCGAGGCGCTCGGATCCGATCCCCGACCTCACGGATCAAGGAAGCTCACCGGGCGCGATGGCCACAGAATCCGCAGCGGTAATTACCGCGTCGTTTATGAGATCAATGATCGGCTGCAGTATGTCACAGTTCTCCACGTCGGCCATCGCAAGGACATTTACCGGTGACCTCATGTCGGCACGGGCGAGATCTGCCGACACGTCAAACGGCTTATTCCCTCCGCTTCGGTTTTCGACAGCCTGATAAAACTCAGCACGGGGGATCACTCCCCCGAAGCGATCTGGGACACGTGCTTTGGCTTGCGGTGGCCGCCATGCGTCTGCCTTGCTCCCCAGTCCTCTAGTTCCTGATTCTGGAACAGCTTGACTTTCGTTTCTGATGTTATTACAGCAATTACATGAAGACAGTGGAACTGAAGGTCTCACGGATCGGAAACTCCCGCGGCGTGCAGTTGCCTGCAGCTTCGTTGCGGCGTTATCGCATTGGTAGTGCGGTCCTCATGGAGGAGCGGAGCGATGGGATATTCCTGCCGCCCGCTGGCCCTGCGGTGGAGAAACTATCCTGGGCAGATACGGCCCGTGAGGTGGCAGCCAGCCACGAGAACTGGGGCGAGTGGGACGTGACGGACGCGGATGGATTGGAAAGCGGCTCTGCTTCAAGTACGACCGTAAGCTGCTGGGTCTGTTGAGCCAGTGCTTTTACGCCTCGGTCAAGGATCTGTTCCAGGATGCCGCCCGGGATGGCCGCTCCCTCCGGGGCATGATCTCATCCCTGCAGAGCTAATGTGCGCCGGGTCCGGGTTCGGGCTCACACGGCCGCAGAGGCCCAGCCCGCCGTTCCGCTGCCGCCCAACCATGAGGATGCCGGCAGCGCCGATGAGTTCGCGCGCCGGCTGCGGAGCTTGTGGGTACGGCTGATAAAGAAAGTGTACGAAGCGGACCCCCTGGTTTGCCCTTTCTGCTTGGGCCCGCTGAAAATCCTCAGCCTGATCGGCGACGGCGCGGTATTCGAAAAGATCCTGCGCCGCCTAAAACTCTGGGACCGGCCCGAGCGCCCGCCGCCCGCGGCTCGCGACAGATCGATACGCTACGATGCCGACATTCCCAGGTTTGAGGACATCCGCCGGTGGTCCGATGCGGCCGAGTGAGACGGTTTGCAATAAGGCTCAGGTGTGCAAAAAAACCGGATCCGGGAACACAGCTTGGCTATAAGATTCTGCTTAACCGGGGCCTATGCCACGAAGTTGACATACTGCTCTTTATCGGAAGCTGAGTTCGACCGGGAACCGGAGGATTCGGCTTGCAGCTTGTCCTTCCTATCCTTGGCGCCAGCGCTCAAACATGCGAAACGCGACTTCGACGGCCGACAAATCCCGCTGCGACGTCAGGATGGGAGTCTGATGGGCATCGTCACGAAGACGCGTGACTTGGCGCATGCGAAGCTTGCCACCAAGCAGGCGCACTCCCTGATCCGCCAGCTGATAGGACACCGGGACGCCATCGATTACTTCGTCATAGGAAACAAATTGAGATCGCCCGATGCGGCGAACGCGGCCTTTTCGATAGGTGAGCACATCGAATCCGTCGCTGATCAGTTTGAGAAAAAGTTTTGGACTGAATCCCCCGCGGTCAAACACTATGGTTACGCGCCGTTCCCCGACCAGACTTCGCACCTCTTCGAGCACCGGAGGAAGCATCTTTACCAAGCCGGCATTTGCCTCCGCCGTCACCACAAAGACAAGTTCGCCGGAAGCATCGTTCACCCAGTAATCGGTTGTTGCGGGCATCGCCAGCCTTCTGCGCGCGACGTGAGTCTTGGGCAGGGTTCTCTTGCCGTGATAGACCCGCACATGTCCATCGATATAAAGGAAACCCATGGCAACTCCGCGTTCCGCGACCCGCATTTGGGCCAGTGCGCGTCCAAAGTCAGCGGCACGGCCGAGGGCGGCCAAGCGGCTGAGCTTGCGTCGCAAGGTTTTTACCTCCGGAGCCCGGTCCAGACCAAGAACCCGGCCAAGGTCATCGGGCGAATGTTCCTTCAGGCCTTCAGGTCGCTTGATTCGCAGCAGCGCCATCAGGAGCAGAGCCACAAACGTGTTGCGCAGGCCGTAAAATGCAGGGCCGATGCTGCCGTAAATCTTCCGGGCGACCGCGAAAACGCCGCTTCGCACCAAAGCGGGGATAGCAAGAAAGACGCCAGCGCCGTGTACACGAGTGCCGGAGCGGAACAGGGGCGCGGCATCATCGAGCACTCCGAGATAGGCAAGTACCCGATCCACGCGACGGTCAGCCGGATTGGTATCGAACGAAACTGGAAGAGGCTCATCATCAGGGGAGACAAAAGCGGACAGGTTTGGGTCCCCGGGAGGAGCAGGTCTTTCTGGCGTTGCCGTTGCATGCGCATCGAGAAAAGCGGACAGGTTTGGGTCCCCACC
>CAVTZY010000005.1:0-36943 GCA_963739235.1 Terriglobia bacterium
AGGTTTCATGCCAGGCACTCACGTTCGGCAGTTCATAGGCTGCACCGAATTTTTCCTGCTGCCGGATGGAGCCTATCCCGCCCCGTCAGGTACATCTTTTGTAGACCACATCTTGCCAGAGCGCATCGTCGGCCTTCGCGTATTCCGGTTGCCCCGTCAGCGCCGCGATATCGGTCAGCGGGATATAAAGATACATCGCCCGCACACAGTGGCCGACCGCCTCGGCTCTGTTCAAGCACCGGCTTGTGGTTCTGGTTGTATTCCCTTTCGCCCGGGTATTCACTCGCGGATTGCTGCTGATACTCATCCCGGCCCCGGATGTCGAGGAGGAATTTGGCCAGCTGCCAATACTTTTCGTCTCCATTAAATCGGAAAAGCCGGATGAGGCCGATTTTCTGGCCCTCGTGACCCGAAATATAGCCCTTCTTGCCGGGGCCATACACGGCATCCGCCGCATCCGCGGCCTTGATGGAGAGGTCCAGCAATCTCCTGTCGTTCGTGGCCTCGTAATAGGCAACGGCCGCTTCGGGAGACGGCCCTCCTCCGCGCATAGCCTGGTTGGCGTTCGCGCTCGCGGCCACCGATCTTTCGACCGTGGCGTCGACTCTTTTCTTTATGTATCCCTCAAAGGCCGGGTCATGCCGCTTCGCGATCATGTAGCCGGCGCCCTCGAGGATTCCTCCGCCGATTGTCATCCCTCCCCGCTCTTCGGATTTCAGGATGCAATGCTGGATGGACACCGTCCGGTTGACCTCCTGCTTGGGCGCCCAGAATTCGTCGGTGATGTCGACATTGCTGAGCGGAACGGCTTCGACCGAATAATCTTTTTTGGGGGCATTTTGAGCGCTGCTGAAAAAAGAAAGCCCTGTGACCAAAAGTGCAGAGAGGACCGAAACAAGACGTTTCATGTTTCCTCCACTTCCAAGGTTTTCATCGACCTTCGGGAAATCCTATGAAAATCGTTATGCGCGGCTCGGGTGAGGATATCAAGAGTCCGAGCCGAAAGCACGCCCGATTCTACCTGTGCCGTTTCATGCTCTTTGTACTACTTACCCGCAATTCCTTTGCAGCAAGGAAAGGATATTTTTGCCACCAGACGCAGAGCAGGTAGGCGCGAAGCGCCGGCAGTGAATAGCCACGCCCGTGAGGGCGTGGGGGTGAGAGAAAAGAATTCGAGGTCCGAAGGACCGGCACAGAGGTCTTGTGCCGCACCTTCGGCGCTCTATTCTGCGCCATCCCTATCCCGGCCTGACGGCCGGGCCTATTCACTGCCGCCTCTTCGAGGCTCCTTTTGCGGCGGCTCTAAGCTGGACCGTGGTTTTGGTTGCGGCATTGCCGCTTGGTGTCCTTCGTGGCCGTTTTGGCCTCTGCAATTTCTGAATCCTGGAAATCGCTTGCGTGGCTTCTTGAATGGATGTAAATGGGTAGTCGATCCGGCCGAAAGGGAAGAGGGACTCTAACTTCAAAGCTCCTGACATGGTCGAGAAGCATACTGTCCCAATTTGGGGTCCGGAAATCGGTATCGGAATTGCTTTCGATCCGGTTTCCCTTCGATTCCGATACCGATGCCGATTCCGACCCCGAGAAAAAAGCGGACATATTTCGGTGCGCACCCATGTTCCGAAAAAAGGCGCAAATTCCCAGGAATTTCGGGGGTATGTCAGGAGGTCTGAAACTTACTACTGCTTACCGAGGAGATGCCATGAATACCAAGATACCTCGTCGAGATTTCCTGAAGGCGGCTCCGACGGCAGCAGGCATTCTGGCCGCTGCTGCCCAGAGGCCTGCGCCTGACGAAGCGCCTCTTCCAAGATTCAAACTGAAGTGAAGCTATCGGGAACTGCATACACGCCCAACTCAGATTACCCTAGACGACCTAAACGTTTTTCAGAAGTAAAAATTAAAGATAATTTTTGGAAACCGAAAATCAGGACAAATGCCGAAATCACTATTCCTTTTGAAATTCAAAAAGTTACTGAAAGTGGAAGACCTGTCAATAATAACGTTTTAGAAGCAGCAATTTATTCGCTCCAGATGTATCCGGATAGCAAACTGCAGGCTCAGGTGGATTCTCGTATTCGAGATATCAAGTCCGCACAAGAAGGGAGGGTGAGCAACAGTAACGGTCTTTTTGAAGTAGCCGCCGCTTATTATGCCGTCACAGGGAAAAGAGATCTGTTGGATCATCGCCATTAAATCTGCCGACTTGATATATAACACGTATAAATTGAAAACCTCCTCCATTTTCCGGAGGTGAAAGAGATGCAATCAATTGCGTGCAGTTATATCGAGTCACCCATGAGAAGAGATATCTGGATTTAGCAAAGTTTTATCTTGATATTCGCGGATTGGAAAATTCAGTGAACAGGAGCCGGCACAATCAATCATATATGCCTGTCCTGGAACAAAGTGAAGCGGTCGGTCATGCCGTAAACGACGCCTCTCTGATGGTGTCTTTGGCGGATGTGGGGGTGCTGACCGGGATCAAGGATTATTTCAATGCAGCACAACGTATATGGCTCGATGCAGTAGGCACTAAATTTTACATAACCGGCGGCATCGGATCTACTGGAAACGAAGGATTCGGGAAGCCCTATTCTCTGCCCAACCTGTCTGCTTACAGCGAAAGCTGCGCGGCCTTCATGTTTACTACGTTCAATCACAGAATGTTTCTGGCAACAGGAGATAGTAAATATATCGATGTGATGGAGCGTACAATGTATAACAATGCCGTAGCCGGAGTTTCTGCCTCGGGGAACCGCTTCTTTTACGTAAACAGGCTGGCCAGTGCCGGCGATGGACGCGATCTTCGATGGGAAAGGGCGTCTCTGGAATGTTGTCCTCCCAATCTTGTCAGGTTTTTGGCTTCCATGCCCGGTTATATTTACGCCCAGGGCAATAGATGAGATTTATGTGAATTTATACGTGTCCAGTGAAGCCTCTTTTAAGGTCAATGGAAAGGAAATATCTCTATCGGCTGAGAGTGAAATGCCGTGGGGACGGAAAATCCAAAATCACGGTATCGGCCAAAGAGGTAGTAGCAGGAGAGATCAAATTGAGAATTCCGGGGTGGGCTAGAAACCAGCCAGTTCCGGGAGATTTATATTCGTACCTGGACCGGAGGGACGAACAAACCAGCATTTCCGTAAACGGTGGAAAAATCCCGTATGTCGTCGATAGATCGGGATATGTGTCTCTGAGGACAGATTGGAAAGATGGAGATGTGGTGGAAATAGCGTTTCCGTTCGAAGTCAGAAGAGTGGTTGCCAACCCAAAAGTAAGAGCGGATAACGGCAGAATGGCGGTAGAGAGAGGGCCGATTGTATTTTGTTCTGAATGGCCCGATTGCGAAGGCGGGCATGTGCTGGGGTTATTGTTCGATCCTAAAAGTGAGCTGGCCGCTTCGGTTGACGGCCAATTTTATGGCGGCGTTCCCGTAATCAACGGAAAGGCAAAGAACATAAGCAATCCGCTTCCTGAACCAAGACCTGTGAAACTCATACCGTATTATTTGTGGGCCAACCGTGGGGCAGGGGAAATGAGCGTTTGGTTGTCAAAAGCTGAGTACGCTCTTGGTGATACCGGCCCTGCCGGCGGCCTGATCTTCTATATAAACCCGAATTATGCCAGCCGATGGCTGGCGGTATTTGGAAGCCGCCCCCTTCGATCAAAGCGCGGGCGCCAAATGGGGCTGTTTCCGGACCTTGATACCGGGGGCGCGCGGCAGTGCGGTGGGTACAGGCAAGGCAGAATACTATTGACATGATCGCAGGCTGCAAAACACCGGGTTCAGCCGCCGAGATATGTAGCGAATTTCAACTTGAATGGCATTGGCGGCTGGTTTCTGCCGTCGCTGGATGAGTTGACCCAGATGTATCTCAACCTGAAACTCGCCGGAATCGGCGATTTTGGAAATGGCGACATTGCTGATAACTACTCCTATTGGACCTCGACTCAGCGCACGGCAGACATGGCGTGTCACCTGGACTTTGCCGACAATGGCCGCAGGGAGCATTACGACGATAAGGACTACCCCCGGCGGGTTCGGGCCGTCCGGGCTTTTTAGATCCTCTACAATCTAAAACTTGCATGAGCGGCACCAGGTGATTATGATGGCGCTGATCAATATATTATCTCTGAGGATTTGAGAATCAGATTGCAGCCTTTTTGAGCGGGTAGATGCGGAGAAGGGTCGTGCTCCGGAATCGCAACCTGCCAGCGGCATCCATTGCTAATCCGTCGCAGGCCGATGATCCGGAGCCGGAAAACGCCCCTGATTCCGGTGGATCACCTGGCAGATCCCACCATTTCGCAGTATCGGGCATGAGCAGAATACTTGCTTGTGGAGATGGCTGCTTTTTCTGATTTTCTCATTGACCGAATGCATCTTGCGACCGATGGCCTTCATTTCATCTGGGCACGGTTCAATCACAGGGAGTTTTTGGGTGTAAAACTGGGGCGTTCTGACCCGGTTTTGAGGATTAAACATTTTCAAACCAGGGAACCCTTTATGAAACATTGCTTGCTCAGACTATCCTTAGCGCTGCTCCTGGTCGTAGCGGGCAGCGCCGCAGCATTTGGCCAGATATCCGCCAACGCGCCGCTGGCAGGGGTTGTTAACGACCCTTCGGGTGCGGTGGTGCCGGGCGCGACCGTAGTGGTCAAAAACAACGGCAACGGCGCGACCTACAATACGGTAACGGCGGATAACGGCACTTTTGTCGTGCCGAGTCTGGGTCCAGGCACATATACGGTAACCGTTTCGGCCACCGGCTTCAAACAATACGTCGCCACCGATGTCAAGCTTATGGCAGCCACTCCGGCTTCAGTACGCGTTACCCTCCAGGTTGGAGCCCCGACCAAGACCGTGACAGTGCTGGGAGCCGGCGATGTTATCCAGACACAATCAGCCACGGTTACCCAAACCATCGTCGGCCGCCAGATTACCGAACTTCCGCTCCCCTGGCGCGATTCCACCAACCTCGCCTTGCTGTTCCCGGGTGCGAATACCACGGGCGCCGTGCGCAGCACGACCTTTCTCGGCCTGGCCTCCAGCGCGGTCAATATCTCGGTTGACGGCGTCAACACTCAAGAACAGTACTACAAGAACTATAGCGATTTCTTCGGCTTTGTGAGTGCGCGCGTGGATGCGATTGAGGAAGCCACGGTCAGCACGGCTGCGACGACCGCGGATAGTGCCGGCCAGGGCGCGGTGCAATTAAAGTTCGTTACCCGCCAGGGGAGCAATGCCTACCACGGCAGCCTTTACGAATATCATCGCAACACGAAGCTCGATGCCAACTACTGGTTCAATAACCGCGACCTGACGCCTCCTGCCGGAGCGGATCCGACGACCTGGAAAGCGGCGCGCAACAGGATCAGACTCAACCAGGCCGGGGGCCGTGTCGGCGGGCCCATTTCGCTACCGAAGATGCTCTTCGGGCCTTTGGGTTTCGATGGACATGACAGGGCCTTCTTCTTCATCAACTTTGAGAATTACGAATTGCCCGCCAAAAACACCCGGCAGAGGACGATCCTCAACCCGCTGACCCAGCAAGGAATCTATCAGTGGAATGCGACTGTGGCCGGCCAAACCGTGGTCCGGCAAAAAGACGTGCTCGCGTTGGCGGCTGCCAATGGACAGCTCGCGAGTGTCGATCCGACGGTATCAAAGCTGTTAGATGACATTCGGAAATCGACAGCTGAAGGCAGCGTTCTGCAACAATCGGATCCGAACCTGATGACCTTTACCTACTTGGCGGCTGCAGAGGAACATCACATCTACCCGACTCTGCGGCTGGATTTTAATCTGACGGCCAAACACCACCTGGAATACACTGGGAACGTCCAGCGCTGGCGACGATACAAGGACGCCGTCAACAGCGCTGATCCTAATTTCCCGGGCTTCCCCAATTACGGCGACACCACTTCGACCCGGTACTCACATTCGATGGCGGTGCGCTCAACTTTGTCAAGCACGCTCGTCAATGAAGCGCGCGTCGGCCTGACAGGCGGGGCGTTGCACTTCTATGAAAACATCACCAAAGGCGACTTTACCGGACCGCTGGCCAATCAAGGCGGCTTTTCTCTAGGGATAAGCGCCTTCCCTGGTGGCAGTACGAGCATCACCACCGCGACCTACAGCCGGGGGCCAAGCCGCCGCAATTCACCATTGTGGACTTTCACCGACAACCTGACCAAGCAGCTGAATACGCACAGCCTGAGCTTCGGCGCCACCTTGACCCACGTGAGTGTCTATACCAACCAGCACACCACGGTCCCCTCGATTTCCTTCGGTGTGGACAGCAACTATGACCCGGCGAGAATGCTTTTTGACTCGGTCAACGGGCCAGTGAATTTCACGGGGTTATCCTCGTTTGGCGGTCCCTCGAGCCTTTACGCGGTCTTGACCGGTCGCGTTACAGCCATCAATGGGGATGCTTATCTTGACGAAAAAACAAACAAGTACACATACATTGGAGACCAGATCAACCGCGGCAGCCAGAATGAACTGGGCTTGTATGTCCAGGATGGCTGGCGTGCCAAACCGAATTTGACACTCAACTACGGGGTGCGCTGGCAGCTGCAGTTCCCCTTTACCCCGCTCAACGACCGGTTCTCGATCGTCAGTTTTAACGATTTGTTCGGCATCTCCGGCCCGGGCAATCTCTTCAAACCCGGTGTGATGACAGGCAGGGACTCGCAGTTCATTCAGTTCAAAAAAGGCGATACGGCGTTCCCGATGAAATGGAACGCGCTCGCGCCAACGGTCGGCTTCGCCTGGACTCCGAACTTGGGGCTTGGCCCGCTCAAGTATTTGTTCGGCGAAGCTGGACGAACGGTGGTCCGTGGCGGCTACTCGCTCTCTTTCAACCAGCCGTCCGTTGGCACCTTCGTCGATCTTCTTGGCGGCAACCCCGGCACATACGTCACTGCCACGCGCAGCGTGGCAAACAACAACCTGGTCAACAATAATGCGACCGATTTCCCGCTCTTGTTCCGCCAAACCGATCGCCTCGGCGCGCCCCCCTTTAAGGACGCTCCGACTTACCCGTTCATTGGAGCACCCACGGATGGGGTCACCATTTACGGGCCCGCAATGAAGATTCCCTACGTCCAATCCTGGAATTTCGGGATTCAGCGCGACCTCGGCAAAAACACGGCGCTGGAAGTGCGCTATGTCGGCAATATAAGCCTACAAGCCTTGACCACCTACTCACTCAATGAAAGCAATTGGCAAAACAATGGCTTCTATGACGAGTTCAAGCTGGCGATGGCCAACTTTCAGGCCAACATCGCGGCGGGGCGCGGCAATACGTTCAAATACTTCGGGCCGAATACCAACACGTCGCCGTTGCCGATAACGCTTGCCTACTTCAACGGAATCCCGGCTGCGCAGGCCGGCGATGCGACGAAATACACCGGTTCGAATTGGACCAGCACCACCTTTGTCAACCAACTGGCAGTAAACAATCCCAATCCCTCATCCTATGCCGGAAGCCTCTACTCTGACCCCACGCGTCGAGCAAACGCGCTCGCTGTGGGTCTGCCCGCCAACCTATTTGTCGTTAACCCGGGCTTGCTGGGAGGCGTCTCCTATCGGGGCAATGGCGGCGGCAACAGTTACTATGATTCTGGGGTTGTGGAGTTGCGCCGACGCATGGTGAACGGATTATTGCTGCAATCGAGCTACACTTTCGCCAAGGGGTGGGCCGCCTCAAGTATCTCGCTCCGCAAGCCGCGGGTCAATGTAGCCAACACCGGCGTCGTCGCCCACACCTTCAGGGCCAACTGGATCTATGAACTCCCCTTTGGGTCCGGGAAGAAGATGTTAAGCAGCTCCAATAAAGTGATCAACAAGATGACTGATGGCTGGGAAGTCAACGGGGTGATACGCTGGCAGAGCGGACCCTTGTTCAGCCTCGGCAACGTCCGGCTGGTCGGCATGACCCGCAAGGAACTCCAAGAGGCGCTCCAGCTGCGCTTCAATGACGCCAATAAAATCATCTATATGTTGCCGCAGGACATCATCGACAATACCATCCGTGCCAACAATACGAGCGCGACCACCGCTACCGGTTATGGCCCACTGGGCGTGCCCACAGGTCGTTATATCGCGTCGGCCAATAGCGCAAATTGCATCGAGCTATTTACCGGCGACTGCGGAGGAACCGCCGTCATACTTCGTGGAATGCCATTCACCCGCGTCGATATGAGCCTGGTCAAGAAGAACAGGATCAGAGAAAATGTGAACTTCGAGCTTCGCGGCGAGTTCTTGAATATCTTCAACTTCGCTAACTTCACCACAAATTCGTTATCTCAGAATGGCGGCATGAGCAGTAATAACTGGGCTCAGGTGATTTCGGCCTACCGGGATATTGCGAACGCGAATGAAACGGGCGGCCGGATGGTTCAGATCGTCCTGCGCCTCAACTTCTAACTTTCCATCCGGAGGGGACCACGGCTCGCCGTGATCCCCTCCCCTCCTTTTTGCGCCAAGTAGGCGCCGACGGCCCGACGGCACCCAGCAGGCGCTAATTCGCATGAGCCCCGGATTTGTCGGCATTGCGGGATCAATAGCAAAAAGCAGGCCGCGTCCCCCTTGTGCGGGGCAGGCTTGGCAGCCGCGACCTTCTTCGGCATGCGCCCCCGCTCCACGCTTGCGGCAGGGATTGCATATTTTTTTACACATTAGATGGAGGGTTCTGGATTAAGGTGGATCAATCAGGAGAGGAGAGCCTGGCTGATCCTTGTACTCCAGAGGTCGTAGAGGATTTTTTGCATTTGAATGACTTTTCTCTGCGGCCTCTCCGGAAACTTGGATCATTCTTTTCAGCGCCGGAGGCGCTTTGGAGTGCGGCGGCATGACGCCGCTTTGCGAATATAATTCACGCCAGCACTTGGGGGATAAGGCAAGTCGCCTCTGTATGGCGGCATATGGCCCCCAAAGCGGCGTCATGCCGCCGCACTCCAAAGCGCCCTGCGGACGCTATCGCAAGTTTCTGGGTTCAATGAACGACCAAAACGTCGCAAGGGCTCTGCGTTGAGCATTTGCTTTTCTTGCCTGGGCCGCCTCATTCGCTGCGCGCTAGATTTTGACGCCGAAACTCTTCAAGGCGTCATTCATCTGGCCGCCCCAATCCCGGCTGGCGCGCGGATTGGCCCCGCTCGGGTGCAACACACCCGCCACAACAAGAGATAAATCGGCCAATGCCGCGCGCGCACGATTCTCTGCGAAACGGCCAATGCCAATCACCAGCCTGGGCTGCATGGCGCTGGCCATGGCGTGGAGCGCACGGTCGCAAGCTGCAAATAGCGATTCACGCTCTTCCGGCCCAAGCCGGTCGGGAGTACGGTTTCCTCCGCCGGCCACGAAGAAGCAGAGGGGGCAGTAATTGACGACGAAGAAGCGTTGGAAGAACAGCGCTGGGGTAGTGAAGGTAGCTCGGGCCCAACCCCAAAGGCGGTGCCCGCTGATTTCTCTGCGGTGACAGTCGAATCCTTCGACCGGGCGACGTGGGTGGACGACCTCGGGTTGGTACACATGGCCCGAGATGCCCAGCCAGTCGCGGACCATCTCGATGTCCCCGAAGGGAATGCCGGTTTGAACCATGCCCCAGGGGCCGGGGTTCATCCCCAAGAGGAGGATCTCGCGATGCCCCTGGCCGAAGCGTCGGAGGTAATCGGCATGAGGGGACCAGGCATATTCCAACGGATTGTAGACGCATTCGACGGGCGGTCCGAATTTCTGCCCTCGCAATTCAGATCGAAGCCGCAACGTGATTTGATCGAGCTTCATGGCCAACTATTTTGACATATTTCCCTGCCCGCATCTTCCCTGAAAATCCGGCTATTTCCTGCCTGACCGGGAATGAGCAACACGACGATGGTTCAGCAGATCACTATTTGCCGGTTGCGGGCCACAACCGATTGCGGCATATTATGGGTACGGCGCGGTCAAATGGACTGCAATTCGGGAGTAGGCGGTTGATTCACGCCTGACAATGTCATGTATCGCACGCTGGATGGAATGTTCCAGATTTGAAAATTTCCATAGACTTGAGTGAGGGGTCACAATATGACGACTGTCCGCCAGATACTGCAAACCAAAGGGAATGATCGATGGTCGATTGACCCGGACACCATGGTCTTCGATGCCCTGAAGCTCATGGCGGAAAAGAATGTCGGAGCTTTGCTTGCCTTGCGTGCAGGGCGGCTGGTTGGCATTTTTTCCGAGCGCGACTACGCCCGGAGAATGATCCTCAAAGGTAAACACTCGAAAGAAACGCTCGTCCGCGAAGTCATGACGGAGAACCCTATCTGCGTCAGTCCGGCCCATACCATCGAGGAATGCATGAATCTGATGACAGCGAATCACATCCGGCACCTTCCAGTGTTGGATGAGAACGAGCTGCTGGGCATCATATCCATCGGAGATGTGGTCAAGAGCATCATTCTGGAACAGCAGGGCACGATCATTGATCTGGAAAACTACATTACGGGCGGAAAGAGGTAAACGACTGCCATCGGCTGGTGCAGCAATCGTCTCGCTGTCGTGATTTTCCCGGACACCTCGTACCCTGGCCTGTGCGTTCGCCGGAATCAACAAGTCGCTCTGATTCTCAAACGGCACTATCGGGCGGCGCGCCCTGGAATCGCCGGACATCTCTAACGCGCCGATAAGTTGCCCACACCGTCACTGCAACCAGAATCAACGCAAGTAGAGTGCCCGGCAAAATCATCGGGTAGGCTGCCGCCACCGCCTGTTTCAGCAGGCTGAAGACAACAACAACGCCAACCGCAATCAGGCTGACCCCCGCACAGAAACGAAGGACCACCAGATAGCAAGCGAGCAGCATGCATCCGATAATGAGCCCCCGCAAGAGCCATGAAGAGAGGGTCTCGACAGATCCGGAACCGGCAATTGCAAACCCGAGCGCAATGAGCAGCACGCAGGACGGTATTTTTTTCATGCTCCAATGATTGGTGAAGCGATTCAGCGCCGCAAAGATCAGCAAGATCGTAATGGTCTCCAATAGGTATCCTGCCACCGGAGCCAGGATCATTCCTAACATCGGGATAAAGCTGTTCATCACGCCATAGTTTGCCCATCGTGGGGCCAGCGACGGACTCATGGAGGATCCAAGCGCGAAGAAGCCCGCCGCAAAACCTCCCAGAGACAGACCGGCGAGCCAGGAAGCCGCCGGCATGGACTTTTCCTCCATGCACCAGCGATGAACCAGCCCTGCGGTCAATCCCAAACCTGCAGCTGCGAACACAATTCCGATTGCCCCCAAACCAAGCACAATGAACATCTGGACTACAAAGGGTTGTGCCGTCAGAAACTGAAAAGAAAGTGACGGAATCGAGTTCAAGAAGTTGGTCACGTTCAATCCCAGAAGGAGGAGTGAGACCAGGGCGAAGGTGGAGACAATGAATCTCTTGCGGCTCCAACTCACGATCGCAGCAATCATTCCAGCGCCCACGATGGCGACCAACGCGATAGAACAAGCCCAGCTGAGCAACACCGGGATCGTCTGCCGGTCACGCTCCTGCCGGTCCCATTCTTCGGGAACATGCACAAACCGGTAAACATCAGTTACCTGGTCACCGGAGATGCCGACGCCTATGCGCCGTTCGCCTTGAGAGAGCTTGGGCTCTCCTCCGGCAGCGAATGTGAACAGCCAATCGGTGCGCGCCTTTTGCTTGGAAGGAACGGCCGAAATTTCCTTCAGCGCGGCAGGCTCGATTTGAAACTCACGCATCACTGCCTCAAGAGCTAGTCTTCTGGCCTGGTCTTCCGGAATGCTGTTCCCGGGTCGCGCCTCGGGCAATATGTGCTTGAATCGATAAACGCGCCCGGCGTTGGAAACGAATACCTGGTACTCTTCGGCCCGCTCCGCTATATCTCCCTCAAACTGTGCGAAACGAACTCGCCAGAGTGGCGGCGCGAGATATTCATTCATTAAGCGCCCGTACATATCCTTCCCCTCAGTCTGCCAGATGAATCGATCTTGTTGGCTGGGCTGGCTCTGGATGGCTGTCAGAACCTTCCAGGATGCGGACAAATGAACGCCGCGCTGTTCCAGCGCACGCTTCGCGATGTCAGTGGCTTCGCTGCGGTTAATTGTCAGGGGCGGCCCATCGGGCCTGAAGTTCGTGGCCCAAAACCAGAGAAGCAATCCCAATGCGCCCAACGCCATAAGCAGGCGAGACGATGTGGGGCTCATTGCGCGCGCCGCCGGTTGCTCTTCGACCAGAGGGAGCACGGCTGCTTCGGGTGGTCGCCATGCGCTGTTGAGGTCTGTCTCAGAAATCTCCCTCCACCTTCCCACCCGCCAGCGCGCTCCCAGCACGATCCATAGCGGAACCAGCGCCAGCGCGATCACCAGGATGCGATTGATCCAAATGCCCGGCGCGGCGGAAACAAACAGGGGCAAGGCAAACCAAACCGTATCGAAGGTGAAGTGCAGGACGATCGCAGGAAGCAGGCCAAAAACCAGGTACAGCCCCGCGAACATCAGCGAAGGAATGATGAGTTCCACAACTCTTGCATAGAAGGGCTGGGTGGCATAGGCCGCATGGCCCGAGCCGAATATGAACGCCTGGACAATCAGAGCTCCGCCGATCCACCAGCTTCGCCGGCCAAACCGGGTACCCAGCAATGCCGCCCCAGCGATCGGAACCGCACGGAACAGACTCTCCTCCCAGAACCCCGCTTGGGCGGAATCCGCAATAGCCGTCAGCCAGGGGAAATAGGTGGCCAGGACATCGGGCTGAACCAGAGCATCGGAGGGAGTCCACCAGCCCAACGCCCGCGAGGCGACAAAATAGAGAAGAACTTCATAGGCAAAGAAAATTCCTACGAGCAGATATCCGCCCAGAGTGCGTCCAAGCATAGCCTTTGACCCGGCCACATCGCGGGCCCAGAGTTTCCATTGCTGGATGTGATGAGGAAATGCTCGCCGCGAGAGGCTTTCCGCCGCCATAAACGAAACGGTGAAAAGGGCCGCGTATCCCAAAAAACTGAGCAACAGTATCAGGATTTGCTGAAGGACAAAACCCGAGGCTGAGATCGCCGTGTCGTAGCTCATCCAGATGAGCGGCCACTGGTTGATGCCGCCAAGCAACTGGAGGAAAGAAATGAACAAGCCCCAAAACAATGGCGTGCGCCAAAGGATCCAGCGCTGGCGCAGAAGAAAAAACAAGCCGACGCCGCAGCCGCCCACAAAGTAAAGCACGGCCAAAGCAATCGTCCCGGCTGCACCTACAGCATCATTGGAGGAGCGCATCTGTTCGTAGCGCCTCGAGAATGCCTCCGGAATCTTCACATAATAAGCAAGCCCTGTAAGCTTGTCCCCGGCGACGATGAGCCGTAGCCGATACCTCCCTTCCCCTACTTGTATATCCGGTCTCTCATACACAAAGGTATGGTCGATTCGCCCACTCGGGCGCACTTCCCTCGACTGCTCAACGATGCGGAATTTTCCAAGCTCGACCTGCCAGTCCCGCATCGCGGACATTTCGGCGATTTCCCGCGCCGGACCCGCTTCCAGAGCCGCACCCGCCTCTTGTTCCGGCACCTTGACGAAAAAGCCGTACGGATCTCCGCGCGGTGTGAACCTGAACAGGGTCTCCCGGGTTTCTCCCGGCGTGAAATGCCGAACCTTCCAGGTAAAGGGATGGTAGAGCCCCTCGGCCATCATGGCTTGAAATGCACCGGTGCCGCCGGCCTCCAGTTCGACGAAGTTCTGGGTCTCCTGGTCGCCCGCAAAGGAAGCGACCTGCCGATAACCTGAAGGCGGCAGCTGCAACCTCGCCGCCAGTTCCCCGGAACGTGCAAGCGCCTGCGCGCGATTCATCCGCAAATCGAGCGTGACAATGGGGAAAGCCCGGGAAAAATAACGGGCGGCGAAAAGGATGCTGCCGCCGGAAGCTATGCAAAGCACGATCCAGAAGATTGGTTTGCGGAACATGAATCCTCCTTGATCTTCGGAACTGCTGAAGTCGCGCCCGGCAGGCACGGCACATTGATCGATTGTTATTCGCCCTTGCAGATGCCGGCAGAATACCACCCATCATGGCCCAGAGCAGCCGGAATAGAAAGTGAGTTTTAACAGCCGAGCGCGTGGCCTCAGGAAGGCCCCCAAAGCGAGGCATCCACCTCAGCAAGGCCCCGGAGGGGCCGAAAGACAGTAGCCCCGGGCAAGCGAAGCGCAGCCCGGGGTTGGGAATACCCCGAGGTGGAGCCCTGGAGGGGCGACAGAAATCTCCTTCGCCCCTCCAGGGCTCATTTCTCTTCATTCCTAACCGGGGGCAGCGCCGCTTTGCGGCTCGCCCCCGGCTACTGTCTTCCTGCCCCTCCGGGGCACAGCCAGTTCATTGATCCGGGGGTCACGGCCAAATCATTCCAGGGCGCTTGGCTCGGTCACACCAGCCATCTGCTGCCGGAGCATCCGAGCTCTTTCGGATCTCCCCGCCCGAGGCTGTGGTTTACCTTGACCGAGTGAGCCTCCACCCGCAGAGGGGGTGGCATCAGGAAGCCTCCCGGAGGGAGGCATGGGTGTTGCTAGCCCTGTAAGGGCGGAGCAGCAAAGCCCAGGGCGTAAGCCCTGGGAATGTGGGCGCACATAAATCAGCCCTGAAAGGGCGGAGCAGGCTGCTTCGCCCTTTCAGGGCTCGATCGAGCACTGCCCTGTTCCCAGGGCTCACGCCCTGGGCTTTGCTGCTGCGCCCCTTCAGGGCGCCGTCCCTTGAGCATTCGCAAGTTCTTATGATTCAACGCCATTGCAGATTCTCTACCTCGCCCGGACAGCAGAGCTCTCTCGAATCTCACCGCCAGAGGCTGTGGATTACCTTAACCGAATTAGCGGGAGAGAGTAGGGCCGCTGCGATTTGACCGATGGCTTCAATTCTTTTTAGGACGGTAGATGTGCGTGCTCTGACCGAAAAAGGCCTCAGCCGCCTCCATGATGGTTTCCGACAGGGTCGGATGAGGATGAATACTCAGCATCAGATCGGAAGCTAATGCCCCCATCTCGACAGCAAGCACCGTTTCGGCGATGAGTTCTCCAGCTCCGGAACCCGCGATGCCTGCCCCAAGAACCCGGCCGTTGTCCGGATCGAGGATTAATTTAGTCACACCATCCTGCCTGTCCAAGGTGAGCGCACGGCCGGACGCGCTCCAGGGAAAGCGCACAACTTTGACAGGGCGGTTTTCCTGTTTTGCCTGGCTTTCTGTCAGTCCACACCAGGCCACCTCAGGATCCGTGAACACGACCGCGGGAATTGCTTGCGGCTCGTAGGCCACCTTGCGACCGGCGATTACTTCAGCTGCGGTTCGCCCCTCATGCGTCGCCTTGTGAGCCAGCATCGGCTCACCCGCGACATCGCCAATGGCATAGATATCCGGATCTGTGCTGCGCCGCTGTGCATCCACTGCCACGAAGCCGCGCCCATCCAGTTTTACTTGCGTGTTGTTCAATCCGGGAATTTCCGAATTCGGTCTGCGCCCGACGGCAACCAGCACGGTTTCATATACCTGTTCGGCGTCCTTTACTTCAGCTCCCGCCAATTGCGCGCGGATGCCGTTCCCCTCTTCTATCATGCCTACGACCTTGGTATTGAGCATGACCGAGTGAAAAAGACTGTCGATCCGCTTGGACAGGACGGAAACGAGATCGCGATCGACCCCGGGAAGCAGCCCGGAGGTCATTTCCACGATCGAGACCCTGGTTCCGAGGCTGGCATACACAGTTCCCAGTTCCAAGCCTATGTAACCGCCCCCTACAACCAGCATCGTCTTCGGAATCCAGCCGATTTCCAGTGCGGTGCTCGAATCCAGAATACGCCGGCTCTGGAGCGAAATGCCGGGAAGATCCGCTACCCGGGAACCGGTTGCGAGAATCGCCTTGTCAAAGCCTAATTGTTCTTCCGTCCCGTCTTTATGCTCAATTCGGATGGTGCGGCCACTCAGAAAGGAAGCGCGGCCCTGGATGTAACGCACGGAGCGTTGCCGGGCGAGCAAACCAAGCCCTCCGGTCAATTTCTGAACCACACTGTTTTTCCAGGTACGCAGCTGATCGACATCGATCTGCGGCTCGGAAAACTGAACACCCCAACGGGATGCCTGGCGCGACTCGGCAATCACATTGGCAACATGCAGCAGCGCCTTCGACGGAATGCAGCCTCGGTAGAGGCAGACTCCGCCCGGGTTGTCTTCCTCACTGATCAGCACGACCTCCAAACCCAGGTCGGCAGCCATAAACGCAGCCGCATAGCCGCCTGGCCCCGCCCCAATCACTGCCAGTTGTACGGTATCGGTGTCCCCAGTCATCGTGAAACTCCCAAAATGCTATGCAACGACGAACATCGAATACAGAAACCATTTATAGGTACATGCGCTGTCCTATGCATGCGTCTACATGTAAAGCGCAATTCGTCATTCGCCCTTTTGCCTATTCTTCAGAAGGCAAAACCAAGGGCTGCTCCAGCGCTTGCACTACCCAACGCAGGAACCGCGCGGCATCTGCACCATCGATCAGCCTGTGATCATAAGAGAGCGCCAGCGGGAGCATGAGGCGCGGCTCAAATCTGCCCTCGATAAAAACCGCTTCCTGACGGGCCCTCGAGATCCCCAGAATAGCGACCTCAGGGGCATGAATAATTGGAGAAAACTGCGTGCCGCCAATGCCCCCCAGGTTGGTAATGGTGATGACTGCACCTTCCAACTCCTCAAGCGTGATCTTTTTGCTCCTCACCTTTTCCGCAAGGTGAATCAGTTCGACGGAAAGTTGCCGGATGTTCTTTTTGTCCGCATCTCGAATTACGGGAACAATCAGGCCCCGGTCTGTGTCAACGGCAACACCGATGTGGCAGTACTTTTTGAGGATGATCTCGGTCCGTTCCATGTCGACGCTTGCCGCAAAGTTCGGAAACACTTTAAGCGCCGAGGCGATGATTTTCACCAGGATGGAGGTAATCGTCAGTTTGCCCCCGGCAGTCTCAATTGCTCCCGCAAATCGCTGGCGCAGCTTTTCAAGGTCTGTGATGTCGGCGCTCTCGAAATTGGTCACATGGGGAATGGTGGACCAGGAATGGCTCATGCTCTCCGCGATCCTGCGCCGTATCCCGGACATCTCCTTGCGCTCGATTTCCCCCCATCGGGAAAAGTCCGGAAGCACGGGCATGGTTCCGGGCCTCCCTCCGCGGCCCCCCAGGATCACCCGCTTGGCAAAAGCCTTGACGTCCTCGGCTGAAACACGACTCGCGGGGCCGGAACCCGGGACCTGCTCGATCAAGATTCCCAGTTCGCGGGCCAGTCTGCGCACAGTGGGAGAAGCCGGTACCAGTAACCGTGGAGCCGTCGGCGCGGGAGGCTCTGAGGACGCGGCCGGCATCGACAGTCTTTCCGTTGGTTGAGTAGTTGGGGGTGCGGGGGCAATTGCGGGCTTTGCCCTCTCAGGCGTAGGGTTTTCCCTTGCCACAGGCGCGGGGCTGGCGCCCGGGATTTCCTCTTCCACAGTGAGAACGATTTGGCCGACCTTGATCTTTTCGCCCTCACGCACATGAATATCCCTGACCACCCCGCTGACCGAGGAAGGAAGCTCGAAGTTGGCTTTGTCGGTCTCGAGTTCCAGAACCGGCTGGTCGAGAGCAATCCTGTCGCCCACCGATACCATAATCTTGATCAGATCCGCAGACTCGACATGCTCGCCAAGTTCCGGAAGCCTAAGTGGGACCGTCATGGATTCCCTCCCATAAGGGGCGATGGATAGCTCGAATCAATGCGCCCGACCGCGTTCGCGGCCCCTCTTGTATCAGATCATTGCCGGATTGGGTTTATCAGGGTTGATTTCCATATCCGCCATCGCCTTGCGTACGATCTCCGGCCCGATTTTTTTCTCCCGCGCCAGAGCGGAGAGCGTGGCAAGGGTGACGAAGCGAGCGTCAACTTCGAAGAAGTCGCGCAAAGCCTGCCTGGTATCGCTGCGCCCGAAGCCATCGGTCCCGAGCGAGACGAGCGGCCGCGGGAACCACCGGGAAATCGAGTCGGGAAGCGCCTTGACGTAATCGGATGCAGCGACGAATACACCGGGAGCATCAACCAGACACTCTGTGACATACGGGCTCCGGGGTTTCTCCGTCGGATGCAGCAGGTTCCAGTGCTCGGTGTCATGCCCATCCCGGTAAAGTTCTTTATAGCTGGTGATGCTCCAGACATCGGCGGCAACGTCATATTTTTCTTCCAGCATTGTCTGGGCACGCAACACCTCGCACAGAATCGCGCCGCTGCCGAAGAGCTGGGCGCGGCGCCCGGCATTCTTTTTTGAGGAGGCCTTGAATCGGTAGATGCCCTTTAGAATCCCCTCCTTCACGTCTCCGGGCATCGGCGGCATCGGATAGAACTCATTCATTACCGTGAGGTAATAAAAGACGTTCTCTTGAGCTTGATACATGCGGCGAATGCCTTCGCGCACAATGACCGCGATTTCGTAAGCAAATGCCGGATCATAGGCGATCAAATTCGGTACGGGGTAGGCGAGCAGGTGGCTGTTGCCGTCCTGGTGCTGGAGGCCTTCCCCCGCCAGGGTAGTACGCCCCGAAGTACCTCCGACGAGAAATCCGCGGCACCGGCTATCGCCCGCAGCCCAGACCAGATCTCCGATCCTCTGCATCCCGAACATGGAATAAAAAAGAAAGAAAGGTATGGTGTTGATGCATTGCGTGGCGTACGAGGTCCCTGCAGCAATAAATGAGCACATCGATCCTGCCTCTGAGATGCCCTCTTCGAGAATCTGCCCATTCTGTGCCTCTTTGTAATAAAGCAATGTCTCTTTGTCGACGGGTTCATAGAGCTGACCCACATGCGAATATATCCCAACCTGGCGGAAAAGCGATTCCATCCCGAAGGTGCGGGCCTCGTCGGGCACAATGGGAACAATCAGTTTGCCTACTTCCTCATCTTTCATCAGCTTAGAAAGCAGGCGGACGAGGGCCATCGTTGTCGCCATGTCCCGGTTACCTGTTCCCTCATAAAACTCTTGATAAAGCTCCTCGCCGGGAGGCTCCAGAGCCTTGCAGGTCACAACCCGCGCAGGGAGATAGCCGCCCAGTTCCTTCCGCCGCGCTTGCAAGTACTGCATTTCCGAACTGTGATCGGGAAGTTTGTGAAAAGGCGCATCGGCGATTTCCTCATCGGAAATGGGAATGCCGAAGCGCGCGCGGAACTCGCGCAGTTCCTCCTCGTTCATCTTCTTTTGCTGGTGGGTGATATTTTTGCCCTCGCCCGCTTCACCTAATCCGTATCCCTTGATGGTTCGTGCCAGGATAACGCTTGGGGCTCCCTTAAACTCGACCGCAGCCTTGTAGGCAGCGTAAACTTTGTTCGGATCATGTCCGCCGAGCCGCAGTTTCCTGATCTGCTCGTCGGACATGTGGGCGACCATCTCAAGCAAGCGCGGATCCTTGCCGAAGAAACGCGTGCGATTGTATGCGCCCGACTCGACGCAGTACTTCTGCCATTCGCCGTCCACGGTTTCTTCCATGCGCTGCACCAGGAGGCCGTCGCGATCTTTGGCCAGCAGTGGATCCCAATCGCTCCCCCAGATGACTTTGATTACATTCCAGCCCGCGCCGCGAAAAATGGCCTCCAGTTCCTGGATGATATTACCGTTCCCGCGCACGGGACCATCGAGGCGCTGCAGGTTGCAGTTGATGACAAAGATGAGATTATCGAGCTTTTCGCGTGCAGCCAGGGTAATGGCCCCGAGGGCTTCCGGCTCGTCGGTTTCTCCGTCGCCCAGAAATGCCCAGACCTTGGTGTCCGACGGTTTTCGCAGGCCCCGATCCTCGAGATAGCGGTCGAACCACGCCCGATAGATGGCCATGATCGGACCGAGTCCCATCGACACGGTGGGAAATTCCCAAAAATCCGGCATAAGCCAGGGATGAGGGTAGGAGGACAGGCCGCTCTTGCCGTGCAGTTCACGCCGGAAGTTTTCCATCTGCTCCACGGTCAAGCGCCCTTCCAGGAACGCCCGGGCATAGATCCCAGGCGCGGCGTGCCCCTGGAAATAAACAAAATCGGGGTACTGATGATTCTTGCCACGGAAAAAATGATTGAAGCCGACCTCATAAAGGGTCGCAGAGGAAGCGTAGGTGGAGATGTGCCCTCCGATACCGGACGCCAGGCGATTGGCGCGCACTACCATGGCCAAAGCATTCCAACGAACGAGGCTCTTGATACGCCGTTCTATCTCGCGGCTGCCCGGAAACGGCGGTTCCTGATCGGCAGGAATAGAGTTGATATAAGGTGTGTTGGCGGAGTAGGGGAGCTTGACCCCATATTCCTCGGCTCGAATCTGCAGCTTTCGCAGCAGCTGCCTTGTACGATTAGGACCCCCTGCCTGGAGGACGTAATCCAGAGAATCGAGCCACTCCCGCATCTCAAGCTGTTCAGATTCCGTCGCCTCCCATGCATTAGGATCTCTCATCCCCAACCTCCGTTCTGTGCATCCCTAGTGTATCAGAGCCTATCCAATTAACTTGCGACGCTTTTACCTGTCTGTCAAAACAATTCCGTCAGAGCCATGGAGCCCCAATGACCAGGACGAAAGGGTTCGGAGGCGCCGAAATCCCAAGGGAGGCTGGCTGGCGGTTTTTGAGAATTCTGAAATTTCGGGAATGCGGGAACAGTAAACGGGCCCGGTTCCGCAGACGGCTCGCTCTCGCCTGGCGGACGCAAAGTAGCAGCTCTGGCTTGAACCTCTGCCGGGAGACAAGGGCGAAGCCTGCAAAAAATGATCGCGTTTCCGATCCTCATAAGTTATACTTTTTGTGATAATTTTGATAAGGATAGCTATTATGGGAGCAATAGCAGTTTCGGTTAGGGATGAACAGCAGATTGAGCGCTTGCGCAAGGTCCTGCGGATCCGCACAAAATCGGGAGTGGTCCGCGTCGCGTTGAAGACTCTCGAAGAAAGGACCGAACAGGATAGACTCAAGGGCGCCATCCAGGAGTCAGTCCGCCGGTGTGGGATAGCCGACGCCCGGGAGAATCAAGAACTATACCCGGCGGGCGTCGCCCGCCGCCATCCGGGCGCCTAGATGATAATTCAACGCGGGCTCCTGTATGTCGTGTACTTCAACCCTCCGATCCGAACCAAGCCGGGCAAGCTCCGCCCCGCACTCGTCCTTCAATCGGACCTTGTCAATCAAGCAGGATACCCATCCACCATCGTAATCCCAACCACAACCAGACTGATCGAAGATCCTGGCATCCTCAGGATGCGTCTGGCTAAGGGAGAAAGCGGCCTCGACCAGGAGAGCGATTTGCTCCTGGGTCAAGTCATTGCAGTAGCCAACAGCTCTTTCCGACGGCCAATCGGCGCCATGTCGCAAAACCTCATGGAAGAGGTAGAGCAAAGAATCCGCATTATTCTCGGCCTCTAGTCAGCCTTTCGTGGCACATCTGGGGGCAGGTCTGGAAAGTCTCCATCCGCCCGGGGGGTCGAGTAGGGCAATGGCGCGGACCGGGCTTCGAATGATGCCGACGTCTCCATCGCCCCCTCTAAAATTCCGTACGGCGGGTTTTCCCCGGTACGGCTTCAAGGCCAGCATATCAGACAGGGCCTTCCTGAACAGCTGCTCGGTTAAGCCTGCTCCCAGCATACCCTCGCTGCTGCTCAGTTTGCCTCCGTCCTTCGCACACTTCTGTTGCGGGTAATCGCTTGGCTCTGAGTCCAGATCCACCCGTGCGTCCGTGCGCCACTGTTTGAGAGGCCTGCGCCCCTCTACCCCAGGGGTCCTTGGCTCCGGATCGAGTTATGCTGTCTCGTTCCATCTTGGCTTACTACGACCCCATCCGCCAGTCCCGCAGGCACGCTGCGACTTCGTTTTACCTTATACGCAACGCCTTCGCTGTGCGGGAGCGCCTCGGCAACCCGCGGGACCTTCCCTACTTTTGCGGCTGCGCTTTCCCTACATGTCGCCGACCCTGCCCCGGCGGTCCGCCGCGCCCTCCCGTTGTACTCACACGGCGATTCCAGGCTTCCTCCAACTATCACGGAGTAGCCACCCACGATACCGTCTCTGCCAGCAATATCCGACCGGTTATTCGATTTCGGGGCTGCATCGTTCGCTTTATGCTACGACCTGCACGTTTGCCTTGCCCTCCTGACTGGCTACGACGGGATGAAGTCACGTGCTCTTCACCGCGCCTTCTGAGGTACATTGTCACTCCCGCTTTTGACGCCGCTCGTTACCGAACAGCGCTGGAAGTCAGGCTAGATGGGCGAACGGGAAATCTCCCATCGTCGGGACTCTCACCCGACAAGTCACAGCAGCTAGTGAGGCTGCACAATAGTCGGAATTAACTGCATTTCGAACTACTGCCTGGGTGCGACCGCCGGTCGTATTTCAACGACGGGCACGCAAGACGCGCAAGCAACCAGCGTGAGTAAGCATAGCGGGCACACGACGGCGATCACGTGTGAGCAAGTCTCGTGATGAGATGGTCGCCGAGATCACGGCGGAGCTTGTCCCCATCGAAGAGTTCGACGAACACCATGCCGCAGGAGTGATCGAAGGCGTCAAGTGGAGGTTCGGCTTTGGCAAACATGCCTCGGACGTCGCAATTCGCCGACACTCGTGGATAGAGGAGCAGACTGCGCCGGGCTCCGAACTGGACGTTGTACGAATGCATCTGGTGCAGGTCGGAGTCGCTGGGTCTGCCGTCGCCTGGAATCTTCCATTTCGTGTCCAGGACAATCCGCTCGCGCTTGGAGCCAGTGCCTATCTGAGCAATGATGTCCGGACGGACGGACTTCCGCATGCGGTCCGCCATCCAGAAAGGGCGGGACACTTGAGCCTTGAATCTGATCGAGTGGGAGGGCTGCCTCGCCTCCGCCTGCTTCAGTTGGGCATAAACATAGCGTTCGAACAGGCAGTTCATGTCGAACAGGATCGCCAGGACATCCTCCCTGCCGCTTTGAACGTCAGGAAGGTAATTCAAGATGATCAGGCGGGCGAGTTGCAGTGCCCGGCGGTAGCGTTCCGTGTTTCGTGTGTGGGGAAGCAGGGTGAAAGTCCCTTCGGTCACAGTAATATCATCCACGTCTTCGAAGGAGATCGAGAGGCTGCGCGCGAGCGCGGCGAGGTGAGGGTTGGCGGACACCCGGGCAAGCACGTCCAAGGCGACGCGCAGGACCTGGTTGAACCGGTTGTTGCGGTCATAGAACACGTGCTCAGTGAAGAACCGTTCGCGGTGGACGAGGTTCCGGGAGAGATGCTGTTGAAAGAGGATGCGCCCCTTCAGGGCAGGGAGGTTCCCGCGGGTCCGGCGATATTTGCGGACCAGCCCGTGGTGAACGAGATCCTCGACCTCTGCCAGAAATGACTCGAAGTAGATGTCCAGTAGCGAGGATGAGCGCAGCCTCAGTCTCGCGTCGGATATTGAAGCCAATCGAATGAAGCCTGACTGCCGCAGCATCTCGATCAGAGCACATTGCCATTTCTGCTTCTGGGCGGGCGACTCCGGCGTCTTGTCCGCCTTGGGCAAGATCTCAATGGTCAGATTGCCGACCTGGATGACGCCGACGTAATTCCGGAAATGGATACGGTTGTAGCCGACGTCAAAGAACCGGTTTCCATGACGCTCGTTGTACTGCACGAGGCGCTCAAAGCGGGTGGACGTGAACTGCCCTCCCACCGGCAACGTGATGTGTTCGAACACTTGGATGACATCACTCATAGACGGCCCGGAAGTCCTCGCCCTTCATCGTCATGGGATCCCGCAAAGTGTACACATGGCGCTCCTCGAATTCGTCCATTCCCCAATCACCCTCTGCCCATTCGATGGCATCGTCTTTGCACGATACGAACCGTTCACCAAGAACCATGCCGATCTTGGCTGGATCGCCGTAGAAGTACTCCTCCATTAGGGGCAGGATCTTCGTAGCAAAGATAATCCGCAACTCGGTCAGAGGGTCGCCGCCCTCGGCTATGCCCATGAAGTATGAGTGACCGATGCAGTGATCCTTGTCCAAGAGCTTCTCGATGCGCGCGTTAATAACGCCGAGAAGTTTTCGGAGATCCACATCCAGATTCGCCGGTTGCTGAATACGTTCCAGTTGCGGCGGGATGGCAACAAATGTGAACCGTCGGCGCAGGGCGGCATCCAGGGCCTCTACGCTGCGATCCGCGGTATTCATTGCTCCAATGATGTACAAGTTCTTGGGCACAACGAACTCGTCACGCAAGTAGGGTAAGCGGGCGCACAGTTCATTCTTCTCACCTCGGCGTTTGTCATCCTCGATAAGCGTGATCAGTTCGCCAAAGATGCTGGCGACATTGCCGCGACTGATCTCGTCAATAAGGAGTGCGTAGTCGTGGCTGTGGTCGGCCAGGGCGCGTTGTACCATAGTCTTGAAGATGCCCGGCTTGACTTCATAGGCCAACATCTCCGCTACTTCCTCGGACATGACGGGTTTGATGCCCTCGACAAAATCCTCGTAACTGTACGCCTGGTGGAAGGTGGTGAACTCATAGCGCTTGATCACCGCGCCTTGACCCGGCGTATAGCCATGGTAGCGTTCCAGAACCTCGACCAGGTCCGCCGCCTCCTCGGTTGCGAGTTTCTCGTCGATCGACTAGATCGATTTGGCATCTTTCGAGAACAGGAGCGGCGCACACCGTTTCGCGTACCAGACCTCCTGGCAGTCTGTCTTGGTGTGCATTTGGAGGTGGGCCCAGACCGCTGCCCGCGGTGTGCGGTTGTTGGCGCGCCGGATTGCGTGCCTGCATCAGGGGGTGTGCCAGAATGCCGCTGACGTTGCTGGTCTTAAGATCCAGCATCGCTGTCGTGTCCCCAGTTCTCCCATTGATGGAGCCAAGCATTGAAGCGTGGACAGGCAAGACGAATTTTTGGCACGTCCGCTTGCTGCAAAACGAACAGGGCGTGATCTGGCTTACGCATGTCGTAGCCATGGATTGTCGTCGTCAGCCTGGCTGAGGGATGCGTGTTTAGCCCATCATTGACATCCTCCGCCGAGGCGAAGCCGGCGATGGATTGCGCGAGGGCATCAATCTGCGCGCTGTGGTTGGGGAATACCGTCTTGAGCGCGTCACTGTCCGCGAGCACCAGCGCTTCAAACTCGTGCCGCTGAAGGTATGGAACAAAGCGCGGTTCGTTGAAGTGCCTCCGCCAAACTGCCTCAATCCGGTCGATGGATTCCGGTGACCGATGGTTGTCGACGGAGGGCTCGTAGCCCGGCACGGTTGTTGGCATCGCGTACGCATCCAACAGGGTTGTGATACGTAGGTGGGGATCGGCATCGTCAGCAAAAATGCGCCGCAGGTCAAACTCGACGACATTCCAGTTTACGAACCCCACGCGCTGGCCCGTGGCCTCGCGGCTTGTCGCTGCCAGAACTGGATGTTCCACTGTGACCCCGTGAAGTGCAAGGTGGTTCCGAAGAATCCGGTTGACAAAAAGTTCTTCAGTCTGCCCTTCCGCATACACCACCAATCGCTTTGTCACGGACGACCTCCGATGATGTCCTTCTGCCAGATTTGACCCAGGGTGTACCGCTCCAACCACGCGTTGAGCTTTTCCGGTGTCTGCCGTGCAAAGGAACTGCATCCCGCTTCGCACTCAACCACTACGATGTCCTCGGGCGAGAAATGGTCGACGAAAGTCGCCGACTGGGTGGAGACCAACACCTGGCTTGTTTGCGCCGCTGACCTGATGAGGCCTGCAACAACTCGTTCCGCGGCTGGGTGCAATCCTAACTCGGGTTCGTCCAGGACAATGAGTTGGGGGCGAAGTGCTTCGGGCTGAAGCAACAAGATTACCAGAGCCATGATCCGCAGCGATCCGTCGGAAAGATGCCCCGAAGTGAACTCGTAGTCGGGCTGGCCGACCATCCGCCAACGCAGCAAAACCTTGGCGGCGTCTCCTTCCTCTTGAGGCTCCAGGACAAAATCCTGAAACCACGGCAGAACCACCTGCAGCGTTCGCTCAACATCGGCAAAGTTCGATCTTGCTTCGTTCTTCAACCGCAGCAGGAAAGCTGGCAGATTTCCTGCGTTGGAGCGCAGGTAGAGATTGTCGTCCACCGGAGCTTTGCCGCGGATGAACGACTCCAGGCTCGTGTCGTGAAACTGGTATACACGGCACTTGCCCAGCAGCAATTTGATCACACGCGCGGTCGCATTATCCTCGCTCCAGGGTTCGGTGAGTCCGCTTTCTTTGTGCCCGCCTGGGCCTAATGGTCCGGGATTCCGGGTAATCCTCGGCGTGAAACTCCGCTTCCTCGTGTGTGTAGATGAGGGTGTCTCCCAGCGCATTGACCATGCTAAACCGGTACTCATTGAGCCCTCGGTCGGTCCGAAAGGTTAGTTGGCCGTGCAGAACGGGCGTCCTTTTCGGTCCGAAATGCAACAGATCTGTCGCCCCACCGTGTTTTTGGACATACGTTTGCAACCCCCGTGAGAGCGCAAAATTGAGCATCTGTACGAAGGCGATCAGATTCGATTTGCCGGCGCCGTTTGCCCCGATGAAAACGTTGAGGGGTCCCAGCGGAATCTCGGCCTGTTTGATGGACCTGAAGCCTGAGACGGATATTTTGCTGAGGTGATCCATTTATCGCCCTCCTTCAGGGCTGTGCATTGCGCAATTGTGCGAAAGGCATCCGCGTGACGCAAACCCTTCAGCTTGCCCTACGATGATAACGATCTTCTTTCCATGCCTCAAGCGCTGCTCGTGACTCTCTTTGTCCCCAGCAGATACCCCTGCATGTCCGCCTCGATCTGGCGCGCGGCGGTGCGGGCGGTTTGGCGTTCGCGGGCGATGCGGGACCGGCCGTCCGCTGCATGCCGTTTTTAGCCGCCGCCTTCTCCCGTCCGCAACTGTCAGTGATGCCTCAATGCGGCAACGCCACGTCAGGCTTCACCATCGCGGCCCCTGTCGAGCAGGTAGCCCATCGGCTGCTACACGTTCTCAAGTGCCTCGATTTCATCTACGGTAGGCGTGTCTCGCCCCTCAACCTCAAGAGCTATTTCCTTTGTGCGGTCGCGCAGCTTGGCCCGCGTGTCGATCACACTTCGAGTTTCCTTGGCAATGCGTGCGGCAAGCTCGGCGTCCTTGGGGATCGGTAGCAAGACCTCGAAAAGCCGCTTGCCCAAGGTGTCGATGATGTCGCGGGTGAACTGCTTGGCGCGCATCTGGCGGCGCACGATCGGCGCATTCAAGAGCGCGAGCAGGAGGTAGGGATCTATCTTCTCCGGCTTCTCAATCCGCAGTTTGTACAGGCCGCCACAGTAGAGAATTTTGGTGTCCTTCTCGGTGAGGATGCAGGAGATGCCCACGAGGTACGTGCCATCCCGGACCACGAAGATGTCCCCGGAGCGAACATCCTGCTTGCTGTTTTCGTAAATTTCCTCGCTGACGTTCTGTTTGGGGTCGCCCTTGAGCTCCCAGTTGGAGATATCCGACGTGCGGATGAACGGAATGTCGCCGGTTCCGTAGGCCATTTTCCCGACCTCGATACCGGTGTCCCACGACAGGACTGCTTCCTCGCCACCCTTGCACAGGAAACCGATGGATACCAGTTCGTGTGTCGCCTTCAGGGCGCGCAAGTCCGCCTCCAGTTTGGGGTCGTAGTATTTCGGGATGAAGATGCCGTTGCGGATCGTGGATAGGGCTCTAAAGAAGCCGAAACGATCGCGCGGGCAGCTCTTGCCCGCGACCTTCACATCGGTGAAGCGCTGCTGAACAACGGGGATGTCGTCCAGCAAGACCCGTTGGCCATTTTCATCCTTCCGATAGGTCGGGTTGGCGCGTGAATCGTGCCCGCACCACTTCACGTCCGCCATGAAGATCTCGTAGTCCTCGTCCTTCTTGGGCTTGGTGTTTTCCACGAACAGGACGCAGACCTTGGCGTGGGTACCACCCTTTCCGCTGGTCTTGAAAAGCGCTTCGGGCATTGATACGACGCCGCGAATCTTGGCCCGGCCCGTCAGCCAGGAGACGACATATTCGTAGGTGGGCATTCCGAAGACCGCTTCGGGCAACACGATGCCGAGCCGTCCGCCCGGCTTAAGCAGTTGCAGGCACCGTTCGAGGAACAGAATTTGGGGCGGCTGGTCGTCGTGGAGCGTGCCCGTCTTTTCGACGGTTCTGGTTTCCTTGTTCCGCTTCCATTTGTAGCCCAGATCGAACTGCGACAGGATCGGCTCGCCCTTGACGACGATCTTCTTGCCGAAGGGCGGATTTGTCATCACCACGTCGAAATTCCCGGGCTTGATCTTCTGCTGCATCGCATCGGACCAGGACGTCAGCCGTTCCAATGTGTTCTCACAGAACACCCCGCCCCGCCCGTCCCCGACGAGGGCCATGTACGCCTTGCAGACTTTGGCAAGAAAGGCGTCCTTGTCGATACCCCGGAAGCAGTCGGTGGCCACCTCGAACTCCCGCTTGGCCAACCCTCGCTCGGACCACCCCTTCCGTTTGGCTTCGTCGCGCAATTTGCCCCAGACGTGCGCCAGCGCCGTAATCAGGAAGCCGCCCGAGCCGCACGCCGGATCGATAATCCGCTCGCCCGGCTTGGGATCCACGATCTTGACCATCATCTCCACGACGTTGCGGGGCGTGAAAAACTGCCCCTCCGAGCCGCGCAGAGCCGGGCCGATGAACACCTCAAAGGCATCGCCGATGGCGTCGCGGTCGGCCTCCATAATGGAGTAGTTCTGGAGTTCGCCGACGACGTAGGTGAGGCTGTCGGGGTCAAGTTTGATAGTGTCGCTGGGCTCAAATACGTCGCCGTAGGCGGCGTTCTTGACACGTTCGAACATCGCCTTGATGCGCTTTTGGACTTCCTTGGGCGACTCGCCAACGCCGGCGCGGAAGGAAACCGTATCGTTGGGGTCCGTCTCCTGTTCGTCGAGAATTTTGCAAAACAAAACGTTGATGATCTCTTGGGCGAGCGCTTCGTCCCGCGTGATTCCGGTGGTCATGCCGGCCAGGTGATTCCGCAGATCGCGGAACACGGCCTTGAGGTTCGACGGTTTCTTGAGGTCCTTCCTATTGTAGAGTCCGATGTCCTCGATCCGCTGGCCATAGCGGGGGATGTTAGGAAGCGTCTCGTAGGTGCGCTTCCCACCCTTGTGGTGGACCTTGCGGAGATACAGGTGGGCGTCACCGTTGAACCACACACCCACTTCTGCGGCGGACATGTCCATGTAGAGCCGTAGTTGGTGCTCGCCGTCCTTCCGCTCCTTCTTCTTGCACTCCACCACCATGAACAACTCGTCCTCGGTCATTTTGGCCGAGTTGAACACGGCGATATCGACGGGGTAGGACTTCTCCTCATCCGACGGGCGGATACGGACCCGGTATTGGGGGCGGGTCTGAATCTGGCTCTTGGCGTACCCGTAGTCCTCTACCAATCGTCTGGTGAAGATCTGGACGGCTTCAACTTCTTCTGGGCCAGCTTTGACCCAGTGACCCGAGACGAAATCCTGGATCTGTCCTTCTCGGCCCTCGACTTCTTCCAGCTTCTCGAACTTTGTTATCTTTGTCATGGACTGTTCCTCGCATCGAGTTCTTTGGCGTATTGGTCAATCAACCCTGCATCCGCGAAGCTGAACTTATTATTGTCTCCGATGATAATATGGTCGTGCACCTTCATGCCGATCAGCAGACATGCAAAAACAAGATCCCGCGTAATCCTTTTGTCATTCTCGCTAGGCTCTACTACACCAGACGGGTGGTTATGGACGAAGACGAGGGCAGCAGCAGAGTATCGGAGCGCGAGTTTGACGACTTCTCGCGGATAAATCTGAGCGGCCGTAAGCGATCCCTTGGTCACCTCCGCGATTTTCAAAATGTGGTTTTGCCCGTTTAATAGGACAATCCTGAAAATCTCTTGATCTAGGTCGCGCATCTCCTGATAGAGGAACTTCAGAACGTCGTCCGATGACTCCACGTAGGGTCGGTTCTGGAAACCTTCAGCAAGATACCTCTTGCTCATCTCAATTACCGCTTTGAACTGAGCGATCTTGGCTTGACCGATGCCAAGTATGCTCTGCAATTCTTCTATCGGAGCCGCGTAGAGTCCTCGAAGTGAGCCGAAGCGGGAAAGTAGCTCCTGCGACAAGTCAATGGCGCTTTTGCCCTTTACGCCTATTCTAAGGAATATTGCCAGGAGTTCAGCATTTGTGAGCGATTCTGAGCCTTTCAAGAGTAACTTCTCTCGTGGGCGTTCTTCCGCAGGCCAGTTCGCTATAGCCTGAGTGTGTCTATTCTCTGGCACGGGTGTCCTTTCGCGGGCCTTCAAGCTGACTACATATACTCCGCCCCATGGTGTCTCTACGCAAGCCTGTGACTCCAGCCGGGCAATGCAGAGCTACCCATGGCTGTCTAACGCCGCGCTCCAAATGGCCGCACACAGTAACGCTCACCTGGAATCGCATGTTCGCCTCATATTTTCATCTCCGTGCCTTTGAGAAACCAATCGTGGCTTCTCAGCGAAAACTCCACAAATCCATTTGCACATGTGTAGAGATCCGCGAATGGTGGTTCTTTATTCAATGCGTTGAGGGCCGCTGTCGCATCAGTCTTCCGGGTTTCTCGCCACCGCCGCGGCCAATCCAAAACCAATCCGGGGAGTTTGTACTCCTTTCCGGGGTTTTGGTGTTTTGCATATACGGGCATCAATCGCGGGTCAAATGGCCCTGCGAATTGCTTTTGGTTGAATGATGTCCCGCATGAGATGCCAAGCCAGCGCTGGGCGGCTTCTGCCTCCGCAGCGTCGATCAGCGCCGGACCAAGGTAGATGTTCTTTGTTTTGTCCATATGTGCATCGCCAACGCCAAGACCGCCCCGAAGAGGAATGCCAAATTCGAGACTGTAACAAAACAGGTCAATGCATATTTGCATGAATGCCGGGAGGCGAAACGCCTCGTAATCCGCCCACAGAAGGAATGAATCGCTGAAGTATCCTTTCTCGACTTCAAGCCAACCCACCGCTGTGCAGAAAGTCCCATCCCCCGCAGGGACAGAGCGTATAACCATCGAACCAGTCTGTTGATCCACGAAAGCAGCCAGCTTTTCGTATGAGGCGAGTATGCCGTCAATGCCAAGTAACATCATGCGGTTCTTGGTGCCAAGAATGTCAACAAGGGCAATTACTTTCGTGCTTCGTATCTTCATGATTTCTCCTGGTGAACGTTCGCGCTCAACAGGTCGCGCGTCCTGGCATCCTCGCTGGTTGAGGGTTCTGGATTGCCCGACCGGTGATTGTGAACCAGGACCACAGCGGCGGCGGATAAACGCAGCGCCTCCTCGATGACACGACGCACGTACACGGTGGCCTGGGTGGGCGTTCCCTCGGTGATGTCCTTCTCGCCCAGAGGTTTGTTCTGCCCGTTCAGAAACACGCCCACAACAATCTCCTGCCGTTTGCCGGTGAAACGCGGACGAAAATAGTCGGCGATGGCCTGCGAGGACTCGAAGGAAACGGCCGCGGATCTCCCGGCGCACACGAGTTTGCCGAGTCTGAAGGCAGCTTTGATTTGTGCGACCTTGGCCGGCCCGAGACCGGGCACCTTCAGCAAGTCTTGCACATGGGCACGATCAAGACCGGCGAGCCCGCCAAATTCACTGAGGAGCGTCCGGGCAAAATCGGACGCATTCTGCCCACGCATCCCCTCCTTGAACGTGCCCTGGCCCACGCGGAGGATAATGGCGAGGAGTCCGCCTCCGTGAGTTTGTCGGCCCCTTCGACGAGAAGCCTCTCCCGCGGGCGTTCCTCTTTCGGCCAGTTTTTGATGCAGTCAGATTTCATTGCGTTGTTATCCGAAGCGAAAAACAAACCCAGAAGTCCTTCTCCACGACGAAGTGCGCCAGGCCACGCCGGTTGGCGACTTCCTGGAAGTACGGGACCCGCAGATCGAGCGGTAGTCTGGCAAACTCAAGCATCAGAGTCCTCCGTTATGGCATCGATGATTCGGTGCATCCAGCCGGGAGCATAGATGCGATCCCGCTTCAACTGGGCCTTGTCGCCCGTGGGCATGGTCTGCCGCAGGTGCGCGATATGCTGTTTTCCGATCTGCCTGGCGCCGATATGCCGAAGGGCCTGGATGACCGTGCCGCTGATCCGGCTGGCAGTCGCCATGTTGCGGGGGGTAGTGTTCTTCAGGAAGATCTCCTGTCGGCCGATTCTGACATGTCGCGCCGGGCCGTCTGTGAGGAAAACGATTCGGGCCGGAACTTGTTCGGACAACCCCAGCAGGTTGGCGGCGTAGGCGCCGGAAGGCTGGAGTCGCGAGGCGTCGCGTTCTGACAGGGCTCTGGCGATCTCATCGGGGCTTGGGGCAAGGAAGCCGATGGTCTGATGCTGCTTTGGGAAATCGTAGAGTCCGCGCGTCAGCCGGCGGATCGTACCGCGTTTCTCCAGTCGGTGCAGTGCGATGCGGACCGCCTCGGGGCTGCCAAGGTCGAGAAATGCCTGGGGCGTGAAACATGCCCCTCTTGCTTTGCCCTGTATCCGAGCGACGATTCTGTTTTCGATCGATTGCATGCTGTTCTGCCTTGATGTGTAACGAAAACTAGCCGTTTTTCGTTACAAAATCAATTGTTCTATCGCGTTGCACCCGGATTTCATACAGCATTATTGCATACTGCTGATACAAGCAGTATATATTTATTATGCAATTCGAGAATACAGAATCAGGAAAACCTCTGACACTCTCGCAGCGCAAGATCCTCAACTACATTCTCGCGAGAGTGGAGAAGGTCGGAATGCCTCCAACACATGACGAAATCGCGACGGAGTTTGGATATCGAAGTGCCTTCAGCGTCAGGCAGCATTTGCGACTCATCAAGAACAAAGGATACATCGACTTGTATCCGGGCAAATCAAGAGGCATAAGAGTGCGGGCTGAGCCGGCGACTGATCCGGTCGAAGTGATCAAGATCCCTATCGTTGGCCGCATTGCCGCCGGGCTTCCGCTTCTCGCGGAGGAACAGATCGAAGGTCGGATCAGCATCAGCGCGGATCTCTTCTCGAGCGGCATGCTCTTTGTGCTTCGAGTAGCGGGCGATAGTATGGTAAATGTTGGCATCCGTTCGGGAGATATGGCTGTTATTCGACAACAGCCAATGGTTGAGAACGGGGAGATCGCGGCGGTGTTACTTCATGATGAAGCAACCCTCAAACGTTTCTACCTCCGCAAGAACCATGTGTGCCTGAAGGCGGAAAACGACCATGTTGCCGACATCCGGGTTGAGAACCGCCCTGATGCACAGCTGCGCATTCTCGGCCTCTACGTGGGGCTGATCCGCCAAGCGAGGTGATGCGGGATGCAGAGCGCGGTCAAAGAAGCCCTGGGCTATGATGAGTCTCCGAACTTTCTGGGGGCCATCGCTCTGGCAAAGCGCCCTTTCTCGGGATACAGCCACGTCTATCGAAAGGCGGCCGAGCAGTGCGGTCTGCAAGGTGTCTACTTGCTGGACGATCGGCGCCGGCAATCCAACATCCCTGTCCTCTTCTACTGCAAGGCGGAAAACGAACACGACGCGGACAGGTACCACCGGCAGATTTGGAACCAGGACATCGTACCCTTCATCCTTGTCGAAACGCCCAAGGCTTTGCGGCTCTATTCAGGTTTCCGCTTCGGCCCCAGAGGAGCGAATGACCATGAACGGGGAATCCTCGAGGCATCCGTTGCCTTCAATGAGGCGGCCAAGCGTCTTGCGTCGTTCCATGCGGACGCGATCGATACCGGCGCAGTGTGGAATCGCTGGGGGCAGGAGGTAGACCCTCGCAGCCGCGTCGACTGGTCCCTGCTAGCCGCGCTTAAGAAACTGGAGGAGGAGCTGCGCAACCGCGGACTCAAACGAGAGCATGCCCATGCTTTGATCGGCAAGTTTGTTTACCTTCGATATCTCAAGGATCGGAAAATCCTGTCCGAACGGAAACTGAACAAGTGGCAACTGGAACCCGAAGATGTCTTCAGCCAAAGAGCAACTCTGAGGGCATTCCGAGAGGTGAACGCACGGCTTGAGGAATGGCTCAACGGCTCTGTGTTCCCTTTGCCCGATAACGCCATATCTGCCGAGCATCTACAACTGGTTGCCCGTGTCTTTTCAGGTGGGACGCCGGAGGGCCAGTTGGCGCTGGATCTGGAGATCTATGACTTCTCGTTCATACCCATCGAGACCCTTTCGGTGATCTATGAACAATTCCTGCATGCTTCCGAAGAGGGCAAGGCGAGTCGCGGCCGCGAGACGAGCGCCTACTACACGCCGATTCCACTAGTAAACTACATGCTCAACGAATTGGAATCGCGCCGCCCACTGAAAGGGGGCATGCAAGTGTTGGATCCCTCATGCGGTTCGGGCGCCTTTCTTGTGCAGTGCTATCGATCCCTGATTGAGAAGAGACTCAGAGAAGGCCACCCGCGGCCGGCGGAACTGCGTGAGATCCTCACGAAACACATATTTGGCATCGACCGCGACGGAGACGCATGCCAGGTGGCGGAAATGAGTCTGGTGCTGACTCTTTTGGACTACACGACACCGCCTGATCTTGAGAACAATCCCAGTTTTAAACTCCCGATCCTTCGGGGACACAATATCTTTCAGGCGGATTTCTTTGATCTTGACTCCGAATGGGCAGAAAAAGGCCGAGACATCAAAGCCGACTGGCTTGTCGGCAATCCGCCCTGGCGAGAGGTTAGTGGGGCCACTTCGGAGGATCGCCTCGCTTTGGAATGGATGAGGCAGAACGCAGAGCTGTTCCCTACCGGAGGCAACCAGGTTGCTGAAGCCTATGTATGGCATTCCCTGCCTCTGCTCAACGGGAACGCCGTTGCAGCCCTCGTGCTCCCTGCGATGACTCTATTCAAAAAGGAATCGACCGGATTCCGCGCACAACTGTTCAAGACCGTGCGGGCGTGGTGTGTGACGAATTTCTCGAATCTCGCATATGTTCTTTTCTCAGGACGATCGGAAGCGCCGGCATTGTCACTATTCTTTTCGCCACGCCAGGGAACCGAACAGCAGACCACCTTCGATGAATCTATCCTGACCTTTGCGCCACTCTTGACCAATCAACGGGCGAACCGCGCCGGCAGCAGGAAGGACACATGGAGCTTCGTGGTCAATGGCGCGGAGATCAGGGAGCTTACCACGGCTTCTGTCATACGTGGCGATTTCCGAGAGTGGAAACAGGCGATGTGGGGCTCATTCCGCGATGGCAAGTTGCTGAGTCGAGTTGCCAAACGCTTCACGTCAATGGCGGAGTTTGCAAAACAGCACAATTTGCATGTTCATGAAGGATTTCAGTTGAGGGCGGCGGAAAGCGGTGAGGCAGCCCAGCCTGTGCCGGATATCGCGGGCCGGACGAGAGTGGACTTCTCCGAACTGAAGAACTGTGGACGCATTTTCAGGTTCCCCCCGGAATCGCTCTCCGCAATTCCAAGTGACATGGCGCACGTGAGGAAAAGGGGTGGGATGACCGGGCTCGTAGTTTCAGAGCCGCCGCACATCATTGTTGATGCGAGCCGGCGTTTCGCAATCTACAGCGATGAGTTCATCGCCGTTCCCCCGCGCAAGATCGGCATTTCCGGACCGGAACGAACAGCAAGATTGCTCAAGGCGATGAGCATTTATCTTAGCTCCGACTTTTGCACCTATCAGCAATTCTTCACGACGCCCGAATGGGGAGTGCGGACCTCGCTGGCCACGCTTGACGCTCTCAAAGGGCTCCCCGTCCCCCTTGGAGTGCTCACCGACGCGGAGTTGCATGAATGGGCAGGGATGCAGGAAGAATTGGCATCCGAATCAAGGGGTGGGATTACTGATTTGAACGCTTCCTTGCGAAGGATCAACTCGCGTGTGCATCAACTGCTTGGTTTGAGTCGCACTGAGGTCATCTTGATTGAAGATTTCGTCAGATGGAACATGCAGATGATCAAAGGCAAGGTTCCTGCCGAGGTCGTTGCTCCACCAACTGCTACCGCAATTGATTCATATCTGAGCACATTGAAAGCCGAACTGGATGAATTTGTAGGACGGGACTCAGGGATCACCCACAACCTACATGCTTCTCAGGCCGACGATTCAGCCATGATCTCAATTGCCCTTGTTCAAGGGGACGCCGAACAGCCGAGCATTCAGAATGCGAATGAACAGACTGCCACCGAGCTGGCACAAGTTCGCAAACACCTGTTGCAACGTCACAGCCAGTGGTTGTATTTCGAACGCTGCCTCAAGATCTACGATCACGGCACGATGTACGTCTTCAAGCCGCTGGAAATGATCCATTGGACGCGTCGGCAAGCGATCCTGGACGCCGGGGAGATCATTGCCGAAACGCTGGGAGGTCCTGGAGAGTGACGTTACCCGGCCCCAGCCTGTTTCAGGCATATGCGAATAGCCTTTGTGCGCATGCCCACTGTTTGATCGCTGAGGGATACGCTCGCATGGAAAGGGCCGCCTTCGCAAGCGAACTGGAACCGGCAATCACCGGAGAGCTCGTGAGACAAATGCGCGCTTATCTGGAGTCGGGAGCGACGGCTCCAAATTGGGCTGCCTTCTACACCATCCATGATGATCCCCCTCGAAATGTTGGCGGCAAGCTCGGAATCGCTCGGCCTCGCGTCGATGTTGAATTCGAGCGCGTTGCTTTCGGGCCGCGGCCGCGATTACAATTCGAAGCCAAGCGCCTTAATACAGCCACGGGTCACACCGTCGCCGGCTATCTTGGCAAAGACGGTCTTGGCTGCTTCACCTCTGGCCGGTATCCAATGACACACCACGAAGCGGGCATGCTCGGCTATGTGCAGAGCGAGACTGAAGAGATTTGGGCAAATCGTATCGAGCATGCCCTGCTAAAGGAAAAGGCGAAATACATGGCCTCAGACCCGCCTTTCTCGC
>CAVTZY010000006.1:0-113129 GCA_963739235.1 Terriglobia bacterium
ACATATTACCATCTCTCACCATTAGAAAAAGTGAGCCGTTCCCTTTTCACTTGCACTCGTGGCAAACGATTTCTTATTCTTTGTTTTCAAAGCCGCTGGAAGGTTGGGCCGGCCGGCAGAGTTCTTTCCAAGGAGCAATGAATATGAGTCTCTGGGACAAGGTTCGCGGCGAGTTTATCGATATCGTGCAGTGGATCGACAGCACCAATGACACCATGGTGTATCGATTCGAGCGTTACAATAATCAAATAAAGTATGGCGCACAACTCACCGTGCGTGAGGGTCAGGCCGCCGTTTTCGTCAGCGAGGGAAAACTCGCGGATGTGTTCCAGCCAGGCATGTACACCCTGGAAACAAAAAACCTCCCCATCCTCTCCACGCTGCAGGGGTGGAAGTATGGCTTTAACAGCCCCTTCATGGCGGAAGTCTATTTCTGTTCCACGCGCCAGTTTACCGATCTCAAGTGGGGAACCCTCAATCCGATCATGCTGCGGGATCCCGAATTCGGGCCGACCCGGCTGCGCGCCTTCGGCACATATGTCGTGCGCGTGAAAGATCCGGCGGTGCTGATTCGCCAGATCGTCGGGACGGATGGCCTTTTCAAGGTAGAAGAGATCGTCAACCAGTTACGGGATCTGATCGTATCGCGCTTTGCCGATATCCTGGGGCACAGCAAGATCCCGGTGTTGGATCTCGCTGCCAACTACGCCGAGCTCAGCGGCTTTCTGACACAGAAAATCGGACCTGAATTTGAAAGCTACGGGATCGAACTGACCAAGCTCCTGGTCGAAAATATTTCACTTCCGCCTGCAGTCGAAGAAGCGCTGGACAAGCGCACCAGCATGGGCATCGTGGGCAATCTCGCGGCCTATACCCAATTCAACATTGCCAACTCGATTCCAGACGCGGCGAAAAATCCGGGAGGCCTGGCAGCCGCAGGCGCCGGGTTAGGCATGGGAGTGGCAATGGCTGGGCCGATCACCCAGGCGATGTCAGGCCAGCAGGCGCCGACACCCACGGGGCCGCCGCCGATTCCGGGCGCAGCCGCTTATTATCTGGCGGTCGGCGGCCAGCGCACCGGACCTTTTGATATGCAGGCGCTCTCCAATCAGGGCGCGGCAGGCACACTCACGTCGCAGACTCTCGTGTGGACCCAGGGAATGGCGCAGTGGACACCTGCTGGACAGGTGCCGGCACTGGCACAGATTTTCGCGAGCATTCCGCCGCCACTGCCGCCGAACTCTTAGTCGCCTTCGCATCGAAATCCTATGGCCGAAATGCCCGAGTCTGTTGCCGGCGCCAAAAACAAACAATTCCCCTGCAAGCAGTGCGGCGCCAAGCTCGACTTTGCTCCCGGAACTCTGGCTCTCAAGTGCCCCTTCTGCGGATCGGAGACGCCGATTTCGCAGTCCGAGGATCACATCGAGGAACTGGATTACCAGGAGTATTTGAACAAGCTTGCCCAGGAGCACGAAACCCAGGAAGAGCACAGGGTCAAGTGCGAGAAATGCGGCGCGGAAACGACCATGCCGCCTGAAGTGTCGGCCGGCACCTGTCCCTTCTGCGGCGCCAACTTGGTTATTGCCACCCAGATTATCCGGTTGCTCAAACCCAAGTCCCTCCTTCCCTTCAAAGTCACCCAGAAAGAGGGTTTCGAAGATTTCCGCCGTTGGATCAACCGGCTCTGGTTCGCTCCCGGCGATCTGATGAAGTACGCACAATCCGAAAGCAAGCTTGCGGGGATCTATGTGCCTTATTGGACCTATGACTCCGACACCACCAGCTTCTACCGCGGCGAGCGTGGCGACGATTACTGGGTGACAGAAACCTACACTGCCTACGAGAACGGCAGAGCCGTCACCAAGACGCGACAGGTCAGAAGGACGCGCTGGACTTCGGTGAGCGGCACGGTGTGGAATCGTTTCGATGATATCCTCGTCATGGCAAGCCAGTCCCTGCCCCGCAAATATGCCGATCGCCTGGAGCCCTGGGACCTGGCAAACCTGGTCCCTTACGCTGACGACTATTTGAGCGGATTCCGTGCGGAGAGCTACCAGGTAGATCTGCCCGCCGGATTCGAGATCGCACGCGGGATCATGGATGCAGGCATACAAACCAGCATCCGGAAGGACATTGGAGGCGATCACCAGAGGATTGATGCGGTCAAGACAAGCTATGACAAGATTACCTTCAAGCACATCCTGCTGCCGGTCTGGCTGAGTGCGTATCGCTATCGGGACAAGATCTATCGCATTCTGATCAATGCGCGCACCGGCGAACTGCAGGGCGAGCGCCCCTACAGCGCGTGGAAGATCGCAGCCGCCGTGATCGCCGCCGTCATCATCATTGCCATCCTTGTGGCTATAGGGGCATCCAGGCATTAATACCCCGAAACGGCAAATGGGATATGCAATTCGCCGGGTGCATCCCGGTTTATGTGTTGTCGGGTTGCTGTACTATAGGTCTGGGAGTAACTATGACACCTACGTCTCTGCCCCGCTGGCTAGAATGGGCACGAGAAATTCAAGCGCTGGCCCAAAGCGGAAATGCTTATGCCGTAAACGAGTATCAGCGTGAGCGATATCGACGGCTGGCAGTAATTGCCGCCGAGATCATCAGCGAACATACCCGGATTGAATGTGAACCGCTTGCTGCAGCCTTCCACGCTCAGACTGGCTACGCCACCCCGCGAATCGATGTGCGGGGCGCTGTTTTTCGAGAGGGAATGATCTTGCTCGTGAAGGAGCGCCTGGATGGTGGCTGGACAATGCCGGGGGGGTGGGTCGATGTAGGGGACACTCCCTCCGGAAGCGTGGAGCGTGAAGTGTCGGAGGAAGCGGGATTTCGGGTCATGGCGAGCAGAGTGGTCGGCGTCTACGATGCCAATCGCAACGGTTCGCTGGAGCTGTTTCACGCTTTCAAACTCGTCTTTTTATGTACGTTGATTGACGGAACGCCAAGGCCGAGCCTCGAGACCTCTGAAGTGGCATTCTTCAGCTCAGAGGATATTCCGACGCACCTTTCCGGGGCCCGCACCACTCCCCGCCATATCCGCGATGCCTTCGCGGCGCAGGCGGACCCCCATCGCCCGACCGTTTTTGACTGATGAATGAGAAATCGCACCGCAGACAAAAAGCGTTAGGTCAGCACTCGCCATTCGTAATATAAATTGTTCGCGCGCATCGGGATTATCTTGGTTGTCTCATGCGTTTCCCTGGACGCGCTGTCCGATTCCCTTCAGGAGTCAAGAACACCCATGACCGACAAGAAACCTAACCCACTACCCGATTCCGATAGCGCCGCGTCACCTCCGTTCCTTCCGCTGCTGCTACTGTTGTTCATGGGCAGCGGTTGCGCGGCCCTGATCTACGAGATTGTCTGGTTTCAGATGCTTCAGCTGGTGATCGGTTCTTCCGCTGTATCGCTGGCTGTCCTGTTGGGAACCTTCATGGGAGGCATGTGTTTGGGAAGTTTCCTCTTGCCTCGTATGGTGTCTGCCACGGAGCACCCGCTGCGTGTCTACGCCATGATGGAGATGGGAATCGGTTTGATCGCGATCGTGGTCTTATTTGCGATGCCTTTGGTCGGAGGGCTTTATGCGGCCGGCGTGGGATACGGCCTGCCGGGGATTCTGCTTCGCGGCCTGGTCTGCACCCTGTGCCTGTTTCCGCCTACCCTCCTGATGGGCGCAACATTGCCGGCTATCGCCCGTTGGATTGAGACCACACCCAAGGACGTTGCCTGGCTGGGCTTTTTTTACGGTGGGAACATCGCCGGCGCCGTCTTCGGCTGTTTGCTGGCCGGATTTTATCTGCTGCGAGCTCATAACATGGCAACGGCGACCTACGTTGCCGCGGCCCTTAACCTGGCGGTGGCTTCAATCGCATTCACCTTGGCTTCGCGGACACCGCAGCAGGCATCTGCCGGTAAAAAGAAGCAGCCATTTGCCCCGCCCGGGCCGGGCGCCGGCACCGTCTATTTTACGATCGCCCTGTCCGGGATGAGCGCTCTGGGTGCGGAGGTGGTGTGGACGCGCCTGCTGTCGCTGATGTTGGGCGCGACAGTTTACACCTTCTCCATCATATTGGCGGTTTTCCTCATCGGCCTGGGGATCGGCAGCAGCTGCGGATCCTATTTGTCGCGCACGATCGCGCAGCCCCGCATGGCCCTGGGCCGATGCCAGATGCTGCTGGCAGCAGCGATCGCATGGACCGCATTCATGCTCACGCGCTCCCTGCCTTATTGGCCGATTAACCCATCCCTCTCCATCAGCCCTGGGTACACTTTTCAGATCGACCTGGCACGTTGTCTCTGGGCGATCCTGCCGGCAGCATGCCTCTGGGGAGCAAGCTTTCCGCTGGCGCTGGCTGCCATCGCCGCGCGGGGGCAGGATGCAGGACGCTTGGTGGCAGGGGTTTATGCTGCCAATACGGTCGGCGCAATTGCTGGTGCCCTGCTATTCAGCATGCTGGTGATTCCTGCCATGGGCACTCAGCAGGCTCAGCGACTCCTGATTGCCTTAGCCGCCACAGCCGCACTGCTCGTACTTGCCTGGCCTTTTGAGGGACAGGATTCTACAGTAAGAAAACCATCACAGCCGGCCCCCAAGACTGCCGGCACCGCAACCGTGATTGTCTTTACGGCACTTGCTGCACTGATGATCTGGAGCGTGGCAGGGATGCCTCCAGGAGTCGTCGGGTATGGGAGATTTTTCCCCACCTACACCAGCCTGCCGAATTTTCTCTATGTTGGCGAAGGGATGAATGCCTCGATCGCAGTTTCAGAATTGTCGAACGGGGTGCGCAACTTCCACGTCAGCGGCAAAGTGGAAGCTTCAACGGAAGCGCAAGACATGCGTCTGCAACTGATGCTCGGGAACCTGCCGGCGCTGCTCCACCGTCAGCCTCGTTCCGTGCTGATTGTCGGGTTTGGCGCGGGCGTCACTGCAGGCTCCTTCGTGCCTTACCCCGGGATTCAAAGGATTGTCATTTGCGAGATCGAGCCTTTGATCCCCCAGGTCGTATCACGTTACTTCGCCCCCCAAAATCATCAGGTGTTGAAGGATCCGCGTGTCGATGTAGTCTATGACGATGCGCGGCACTACATTCTCACCACCCACGAAAAATTTGATATTATTACCTCTGATCCGGTTCATCCCTGGGTCAAGGGCGCAGCCACACTTTACACAAAGGAGTATTTCAACCTCGTCCGGCAACACTTGAATCCCGGTGGACTGGTCACGCAATGGGTGCCTTTGTACGAGAGTAATTCAGCTGTGGTCAAGAGCGAAATCGCCACGTTTGTCGATGTCTTTCCGGACGCAACTATCTGGGGGAATACCAACAACGGGCAGGGCTACGATACCGTGCTCCTGGGGCAGGTCGATCCCGCCCGAATCAACGTCGAGGAGCTGCAACAACGGCTGAGCCGTCCGGATTATGCCAACGTGCAGATGTCTCTCTCTGAAGCAGGCTTCAGGTCACCTATGGATCTGCTGGGCACCTATGCCGGGCGGGGAAATGAATTAAAGCCCTGGCTGAAGGACGCGCAAATCAACCTCGATCGGAATCTACGGCTGCAGTATCTGGCCGGCACAGAACTCAACCTGTACCGCAGCGATCAGATCTACAACGAAATTCTGCGATTCCGCACTTTCCCTGACGATCTGTTCGTCTCCTCCAACGAGGGGAAACAGGCACTCAGGGAAGCTCTCGGACTGCGTAAATAATGCGTCCAGGCATGCCAAAGCCTCTTGAAACCGACTGCTCCCTTTAGTAGTGTGTGCGCTGCTTTGTGTAAATGATGACGGGATTGAAAGCCAAGTGATTTTGCCGCTTCTCTTCGCTGCTGCTCTTTTCATGAGTGCTGCGCTTCTATTCTGGGTTCAGCCGCTCGTGGGTAAAATGCTCCTACCGGTACTGGGAGGGCCGCCGGCGGTCTGGAACAGCTGCATGCTACTATATCAGTGCATGCTTCTCGCCGGATACGGGTATGCGCTGATCGTCGCACGCAAACTCAGCCTGCGTGCCCAAGCGGTCACTCAGTTGATCCTCCTGCTGTTGGCCGCCTTGCTGCTGCCCATCGGAATCTCGTCGACACATCTTCAGTCGTTGGCCAAGGACCAGCATCCGGTCCTGTGGCTGCTGGGCGCCTTGCTCCTGACCGTCGGCCTGCCATTCTTTGTTTTGTCGACCAATGGCCCGCTACTGCAGAGTTGGTTTTCACGCACCCGGCATTCTTCTGCCAAAGATCCTTATTTTCTTTATGCTGCCAGCAACCTCGGGAGTTTCATCGCCCTGCTGGCGTTTCCATTTTTCCTCGAGCCGAGGTTCTCGCTGACCATTCAGAGCCGGTTCTGGGCTTATGGATACGGGACGATGGCTGTTGTCATCACCGGATGCGCGATCGCGGCCTGGAGCGCCGGATCATCTTCTAAACAGGGCATCGACGCCGGCCCCCAGGAAGGCTCGGGATTCGAGCATGAGCTACTGACGTGGCGGCGCCGCCTGGGCTGGTTAGGGCTCGCCTTTGTGCCTTCCAGCCTGATGTTGGGTGCGACTCTTTACGTATCCATGAACATAGCCGCGGCTCCGCTGCTTTGGGTCGTGCCGCTGGCGATCTATCTGCTTACGTTCATCCTGGCGTTCGCACGGACTCAGACTCCTCTTTTCCAGTCCGTCACGAGGATGTTTCCAGCCACGGCTCTGATTCTGACGTTCGTTTATTTGTCAGGGGCGGCTGAACCGGTCTGGTTCCTGGTCCCCCTGCATGTAGTTTTCTTTTTCGTGGCCGCGATGCTCTGTCACGGACGGTTGGCCGCAGATCGCCCGCTGGCAAAGCACCTGGTGGAATACTATTTCTGGATCGCGCTCGGCGGCATGGCCGGCGGGCTCTTCAACGCTGTCCTGGCACCGGCGCTCTTTAACACGGTCCTTGAATATCCGATCGCAATGATTCTGGCCTGCCTGGCCTATCGCCACCCCAGCCGGAAGGCGCCCATGATGCAACCCCGCTGGCTGGAGGCCGCATTCCCGGTCGCTATTTTCCTCTCGACCATGACTCTGGCACTGATCGTCCGATCGGCTGCCATGTCGCATGTCGAGAAGCTGGCGGTCATCATCGGCATTCCCATGATGGGGAGCTACATGCTCCGGCAGCAACCGCTTCGCCTGGGCTGGGCAGTTGCCGCTATGATGCTCGGCAGCGGCTTCTATCCAGGATCCGCGCCTCGCTCTTTACACGTGGAACGGAGTTTTTTCGGAGTCCTCCGGGTAACTGCAGATCCGTCTGGCAAGCAGCACCAGCTGTATCATGGGGATACAATCCACGGTAAACAGTTCACGGATTCGGCACGCCGCTGCGAACCGCTGGCCTACTACCATCGGCGCGGCCCCTTGGGAGACGTGTTTGAGGCCTTCAATGCCACAGCCCCTTCCAACCGTCTTGCGGTGATTGGGCTCGGAGCAGGCACGATGGTCTCTTACGCCAGGGAGGGGCAGGAGTGGACATTCTATGAAATCAATCCCGGGATGGTCGCCATCGCACAAAATCCCGACTATTTTACCTATTTGAAAGACTGCACGCCCGTGCCCATTCGTACGATTCTCGGTGACGCACGCCTCAAGCTGCAGGAAGCGCCCGCAAATTATTATGGACTGCTTGTCCTCGATGCGTTCAATTCCGACGCTATCCCCATTCACCTGATAACAAAGGAAGCGATCCAGCTCTATCTGTCGAGATTGACTCCCGGCGGGATGCTGGCCTTTCACATTTCGAACCGCAATTTGGACCTAAGCCGGGTGCTTGCGGGCATGGTAGCGGGTGAAAGCCTTTGCGGGCTCATCAATGACGACAGGGAGCGCGACGTTGCCGGCGGCATGGATCCCTCCTGCTGGGCTGTCCTGGCCAGAAGCGAGAGCGACCTTGGCGGCCTCGCAGGAAATCCGCGCTGGAAAGCGCTCAAGGCTCTGCCACATCCCGTGGTGTGGACCGACGACTTCTCCAACATCCTGCACGTACTGAAGTGGTAATCCCGAAAGATAGTCCCGGAAGGCATCTTCTTAACCTCGCCTCATCCGACAGCGGTAGAGGAGGCTTGGCTGCCTCACAGGATGTAATCGGTCGAAAGAAAATTGGATTGCCGCTCCCGCACGATGGTTGAAATTATTCCTTTGTTAAGGTCGCTACCTTTTGCCGCCACCAGCGTCCTGATGGAAAACACGCGCAACGCATCGGATACCGAGAGGGTGCCCTCTGCGGAGTCCTTTCTTCCGGTGAAGGGGAAGGTGTCCGGCCCGCGCTGACACTGGCTGTTAAGGTTCACCCTGCACACCTGGTTGACGAGAGGATCGATGAGCCGGGCAATCGCCATGGGATTCCGGCCGAAGATGCTGACCTGTTGGCCATAACTTGATTCGATGACATAGTCCAGAGGAGTGCGGATATCGTCATAGGGCACAATCGGGATCAGCGGGCCGAACTGTTCCTCGCGATAAATTCTCATGGATGGCTTGGCTGGGCAGAGGACTGCGGGATAAAAAAACGTCGTATTCACAGTGCCGCCTCCCTCATTCATCACGCGGGCCCCATTCCTGGTTGCATCCTCGACCAGTTGCGTAAGGTACTCGATTTTGCCGGGCTCGGGCAAGGGTGTGATGCTGACGCCGTCTTCCCACGGCATGCCGCACTTTAATCCGGCCACGCTCTGAGTGAACCGATTGAGAAACTCGTCCAGGACATTCGTGTGGACGAAGAGAATTTTTAGGGCCGTGCAACGCTGACCGTTATAGGACAGCGTGCCGGTAACACACTCGCTCACGGCCGTATCGAGATCCGCGTCAGGCAAAATAATGCCCGCATTTTTGGCATCCAGGCCGAGCACGCAGCGCAGCCGATGAGGTTTGGGATGCTGTTTTTTCAGGATGTCGGCCACCTTGCTGCGACCCGATAAATGCGAGCACATCGATTTTGCCGGAGGACATCAGGGGTCCGATGATCTGTTGTCCCTGCCCGTATACGGTGTTCACCACCCCCTCGGGAAACGATTCCTGAAATGCCTTCAGCAGGGGTCGGTGGAGCAAGACGCCGAGCTTCGGGGGTTTGAACACGACCGTATTGCCCATCATCAGGGCCGGGATGAGGGTGGTAAGGGTCTCATTCAAAGGGTAATTGTAAGGCCCCATGCAAAGTACGACACCAAGTGGCGCCCTGCGAATCTGCCCGATAATTCCCTGTTCGATGGAGAAGCGCGATCCCACGCGGTCCAATTCCTTGAGGGCATTCAAGGTGTCGAGAATGTACTCGACCGTTCTATCGAACTCCTTTTCGGAATCTTTGAGGGTCTTGCCGATCTCCCACATGAGCAGGTTAACCACCTCACTCCTCTGCTCTTTCATCCGACGGGCAAATTGCTCGACGTGCCCGATCCTTCCTTCGACCGAGGTTGTGGGCCACGCTCCGCGGCCGTAGTCGTAGGCCCGCGCCGCTGCGTCCAGCGCTTCGAGAGCTTCCTTCGCGGTCAAGAGAGGATAGCTGCCGATTATTTTCCGGCTAAGTCCTGCCGCCGAGCTGAGGCAGACTGGAGAGAGGACTTCTTGCATCGGGCCTTGCCAATGACAGATCTCGCCATTGGAAAGGTACTCGCTCTGTTCCACAGGTTTCAGAAACTGGAATTTCTCCGGTATGCTGTTTTCCACTGGAAATATCTGGCTGACAGCGCGCTTGATATCCATGATCGGCCTCCAAAGTCCACGTGAATAGACTATGCAGCAGGTGTGGTAGTAATTCCAGACTCCACATCGTCGCGGTTTCAGCAGGTGCAGTCTTGGGCTTCATTAGCGTAGGCGCGCAACAGTGCTTCTTCGGCCTCGAAGAAGTGATCAGAGGGGGCGAGAATATAGCCGCCGGGGCCGGCATCCCGGAAACAGCGTCGTACAGCCTTTCGCGTCGCTACTGGGGAGCAGCCGACAAAATGGTGGAACTGGTCGAAGCCCCCGATCATGCAGGCACGGTCGCCTATGCGCCGCTTGGCTTCAGAAAGATCGGCGTCGCCGCCCATCGAAGGCGGAGTAAACGTTTCCATCGCGTCTGGCCCCATGTCCGCGATCTGTTCGAGAATCGGCATCATGCCGCCGCAGGTGTGATAAACGACACGCAGCCCACTCTCGTGCGCAGCAGCTATCAGCGGTTCGTCAAATGGAGCGACAAAACGCTCGAAGATTCGCGGCGAAATAACCGTCGCGGAAGCATCACCGCCGCCAAGTTCAACAAGGTCAAATCGGGCGCCCTTCGCCGATTGCACCCATGACAGTTTCCGGCGTCGCAGAATGGCCAGCAACTCCAGGACCCATCCGGGATCATCAAACGTCATCATGATCAGTGCTTCGATGCCGAAGAGGACGGCGGCATCCTGCCAGCAGCCGGGTTGGCCGTAGATCGGAAATCCCGGGACTGCGCCGCGCACAATGCCGCGGTCACCAAAAGCGTCGGCTTCATGATTCACCTGGGAGACATCGCACAGGGGGACGGGCGCAAACCGCTCGATCAAATCTAGGTCACCCTTTTTTTTGATCAGGCGTTCCCGCACCCATTCGGTCCGTCCGTCGTCCTGCAGGAGCATCGAGAGAGATCCGCGTGGTGTAACAATATGGAAGCGCGTTGTGCGGTTGGTCGGATCCGCAATGCCTTTGCGCTCAACGCGCCAGTCTTCATCGCGCGCGCCCCGCACAGGTCGCAGACCGGCAACCCAGCGGATCGCATCAAGGCCGAACCGGTTGAAGAACTCCTGCTCGCTGATGCCGCCCACACTCGAAAGGAACGACGGCATCAAGTGATGGGTCGTTGCCGGCAGGTGATCTGGACATTGTCGATTAAGAGAGGCGATAAGGCGCTCTCGAGAATTCATCAAAATCCCGCCACCACCAATTTTGTTTTTGAAATTGTAACGCAGCGGGCGCAGAGATGGGTATTATTTCCCTGCGCCCTCTGCGTTGCGCTTTTGCTTTTCAGGGCCAGTCTGAATACGCTATCACCCCTTATACCGTCCGGCCGGCCATGCGCATCATGAAGTCATGATCGATAAATGGCTCGTCATCGAAGTGGCGCACCATGAGCGCGATGCGTCTCCGCAGCAAATCCTGCAAATTGCGGCCGTGCATGAGCGGTGTCTCCCCCAGATCCGTGGTCGCCATGAATTCTACCTCCTTATCCAGAAGGTGTTGCAGATCCTTGCTGTTCGCAATTTCCCGGCGCATCATGTCCACAATCAGTGCTCGCCATTTGCGTTTTTCGCCGGCCCGCGCAGCGTCCATCCATCCGTAAACGCCTGCGACCCACGCAGCCACGTTGCGCTGAGTCATGAACCAGCAGCGCAGCGCTTTCAGCCGTACAACCTGATCCTCGATGACGTTGGCCTTGCCCAGAGAGGCCGCGGCTTGCGCTGCCGCCGATTCTAACAGCAGGATTGCCTGGTCCAGAGGCGGCCATACGCGCGCATCCATGCGCTCGACGTCCAGGCGGCTCTTTTCTGCGGTAGTCAGGCGAAACAGCACATCCCGGCTCAGATCGACATTGTTGGGATTGTGCGGTGTCGTGCACATGAAATCCTCATAGTAGGCCCGCTCCTGCCGAGGGATCGCCTCGATATTAGGCACAAGCGGGCGTACCCAGAGGCGGTACCAGGTGAATCCGATCGTCGAGTAAAGAGTTGATATATTGGGAAATGCCAGAATGGCTTTTTCAGCCAGGCGCCAGGCTCGCGCCAACATCGGCGCAATTTCTCCGCCCGCCCAACGGCGCGCGATCGCCGACACCTCTTTGTCGACCTCCATTGCAGGATTGAACTGAAATCGCTTGAGCACCTCGTGATTGACGTTCCACGGCACGAGCTCTGGCGGGCAGGTCCCGCCCATCTGCGCCAGCTGCCGCACACCATTGTCCTTGAGGAGTTTTAGTCTCCGATGTGTCAAATACGGGTAGGGGATCCCCAAGAGGGGTGCGAACATCTGGTGCGGCCCGGCGGCAAAATAAAAATGCGCCTTAGCCGAGCGCGCCTCCAGATCGGCCATCAATTTGCGTTCGCCTTTGGCGAACTGGAGTTGGTAGACCGAGCCGCCGTTGATTTGATGTGAGTCAGGATAGACCGGATGCCGGTAGGGCATTTCCCAGCCACGACCCATAAGCGAGGCGGTCTCAACGTCAACGCCATCCCCGAGACCGCGCCAGATGATGTCGTGCTCACCATAAAACGATTCGAGCCGCGTGATGATCCGGAAGTCAGGATTGACCTGGCGTGCTGCGTCACGCAGCAGCCGAAAGAAAGTGAGTGCCCACTCCCCCGATACCCGGGCAATTTCTGCGTCGTCCTTCCACTCGCGAATCATATATGGACCGCCATTGCGACCGACGTAGAGCGATTTGGTGTGCTCGAAACCGGACCCGCTGTCGTTAGTCCAGATGCATAGGTAGCCAAGCTCAGGAACTTCCTGCATGAGCTTCGTGATCATTTCCGCATAGTGCGCCCGCACCAGCGGGTGCGTAATGGTCATCGTGTATCGAGGCTTGAAGGAACGGAATGGGTGATCGACACGGGCACCGCGCAACATCGGGAAACGTGCGAAAAATTCCTCTGGAACCGTGCGTGGCTCGAAGCACAGCAGGCCCGGGACCAGACCATATCTTCGTGCCAAGGCCGCATTCTTCTTCAGGTAGCCCAGGTTGGCCGAAAGGTAGTAAAAAGGGTAAAGACCTTTGTTCAATGTGGAATAGACGAATTGATCCAGGGCCGGGCAGTACGTATAGAACATCGGATACACCTCACCTTTGGGCCCGGACTCGAGTCCCATTGGAGAAGCAAGACCATTCACTTCCAGGTGAGTGAATCCGCACTCGGCAAGGCGCCGCACATAGGTTTCAGGGTTCAACTTGCTCTGGATGCGGCCTTCTTGCGTAAGGAAAAGGTCGTAGCATGGCCGGTTCCAGGAGAAGGAAGGCGTAAGCCTGAGGCCAGCTTCAACCATTCTTAAGTCCTGATCCGCGAGGACATCGAGTAGGTGCGAAACGGCTGCAAACAGGAAGCGGCTGTCACTGACTGTAAGAGTGCCGGACCCGTCCGCTCTCAGCCAAATTACGACCCGATCTGAGTCAGGACCCGCCCCCGCCTTCGAGGATTTGACGGTGCACAGCTGAAAGACGCCGGCCGAACGCCGCCGAGGCTGCTGCACGCACTTGACTACCTCAGCCCCTGTGCGCGACGCGATCGAGCGCGCGGCCGTATCAAATACTTCCGGCGCGCTTGCCGGTATTTCAATCTGGCGAACGCATTTCAAGGCTTCAGCAATCGTCATAAAATCCCTTCTCACCCGTCTTCATTTCCCCTCAGAAGTGTCCTTCACCGCATCCACTAAGCGCCCCACTTCATCAACATCGTTGTACACATGCAACGAAACACGGACGGCATCGAGCCCGCCCTCGGTCACGCTGCGCACGCGCAGGCGCCGCTGCATAAGCGTATTTGCGACCTGACGGTTGTCTCGTCCCGTCAGGGAAAAGGTGATCATTGCAGACCGGAACACCGGCTCGACCGGGGAGAGCAATTTAAGGCCGGGAATGGTTCGAAGTTGCCCAACGCACGTCTCGGCCAGTGCCTGGTTGTGGGCCCAGATCGCTGTCGGTCCGATGGCAGCGAAGAAATCAGAAGCTGCCTCCAACCCATAGATCAAGGCATCATTCTGCGTCCCGTACTCGAACCGCTGCGCGTTCGGGCGCAATTCGAGACTGCGCTCCAGCAGCGAATTCGATTGGTCGGAGTAGGCGCCCACAATGGACGGGGTCAGGGCGTCAAGCCTTTCCTTGCGCACGTAAAGAATTCCGGTTCGCTTCGGACCCAGCAGCCACTTGTGACCGCTTGCCGCATAAAAGTCAGCGCCGATGGATCGGATGTCGAACGGAAATTGTCCCAGCGACTGCGCGCCATCGAGCGCCACAAGAGCGCCTCTCGAGGCGGCGAGCCTACAAATCTCCGGTACCGGGAAAACCTGGCCGGTCGTGCACGTGACGTGGCTGATGAAGATGAGCCGGGTCCGCTTCGAAATGAGCGCTTCGATACGGCTCACATTTCCCTGCCCGCGCTCAAGGTCCGGTTCAAATGTCTTGACCACGATGCCCGCCGTCTTCATTTTGTGCAATAGGGGAATGCAGAGCGCGACGTGCTCGTGGATTGAAGTGATCACCTCGTCACCTCGAATCCAACCAAGACCATTGAGAATGAGGTTGATTCCTTCCGTGGCCGTGCTGACGAGGGCAATCTCGCCTCCACCGCACCCCGGACCAAGAAAAGAGGCGCACTTTCCGCGAATGCGGTTCCAATCGTCCTCGCTGTGCCCGGGACTCGGCGCCGCTTCCTCGCGATCCATCATTGCCTTGATCATGTTTGTAACCGCGGCCGGCGAGGCGCCAAGACCGCCGGTATTCAGATAAGCATTCTCGCGCGGCAGTTGGAACTGGGCTCGGATCAGCTGCCAAAACCGCGGGTCATCGGCCCCCTCCACGCTGCGGGCTCGGCGTATCTCGTCCAACGTCGAAGCCCAGCTGCACGATAAAGACAGGGCCGCGCCGCCCGCCATTCCCCCCACTCCTTGAAGGAATTCTCGTCGTTTCAACTTCGCCTCCATGCCCCAGACCCGCAAATTCAGGTCCCAGGATCAATCGCACTCAGCCTGGAATGGAGTGCGATATCGAATCTGGCTTGCTTCGCGATTGTTGCCTCGAAGTCCACGTAATGGCTCTCTTCAACAGCCACGCGACGAAAGGGCAGATCCCGCCCGTCGCATCGAACAGACCGCGCATCCGCACCGGCAGGCAGCAGCACATGGAAACTGACTTGCGATCCGGCGGCCTCGACTTCCAGCTGAACCGTCTCCGGCCGCACCCGGAGCAGATAGCCAATACCGCGACCCGAGCATTGGTAGCCGACCTTGACCTCCGCCTCTGCGATCCCTGCCGCCGGCCAGCGCGGGGACAGGCGTGCACGGTCAAAGCTCCGACCTTGATCGACCACGCCCGCCAGACCTTCGATCAGCGCCCAGCACATTGCGCTCGATCCCCAGCCATCCGTCGGCAGAGCTTCCGGGCTTGTGCTGGTTTCCACTGTGCTTGGCCTCCCGTCCGGGAAGTACCAGAGGTAGGTCGCACCCGTCCTCGACACAAGGTCGAAATACCGACGCAGGATATCTATCCCATAGGTTTCGAATCCATGCTCGAACGCTGCCCGGGCCAGTTCCCCACCCACCAGCGGCATGATGCCGCCATTGCAATAGGCACCGCCCACGAGCTTTTCATCACCAAACACACCGTCGGGAAACGGCGGGTCGATGGAATACCACTCGGCAAACGCCTTGCCCTCTCCACGCCTGCGATGATATTCGCGCAGGATGGACACAGCCTGCCCATGGGACGCAACCCCGCGATTGATATCCATCGAATTGCTCAAGCTCAGCTGCCTCGCTTCATCGATACCGGGAATCACTACAGGTGAGAGCTTGACAAAGTGCGTATAAAAATCGCCGTTCCAGCAGACCCGATTCAGATTTTCCCGCAACGTCGCAGCGCGCGCTTCCCATGCATCCGCACGCGCCGACTCGCCGAACTGGCGCCAAAGCGCGGCCATGATGCGGAAGGCCTCGTAGTAGCCGCTGTTGTCACCGTGCAGGATGCCCCAAAATGTATGGTCGTTGATTTGGAACTGGAGCCAGTCATGGCGGCCGGCAGTGTAAGCGAAATCCCAAGTGTCGATCGTATAGGCGCGCTTCACAAGGCCGTGGCTTATATCCCAGTACCATGGGTGCGAGGTGACATAGTTCAGCGCCCTCTCCATCCGCGGCATCAGCCGTCGAATCCAGGCATCGTCGCAGGATGCCTGCCAGGCCAGCCATGCGGCCTTGACAAAGCGATACTCGACATCAGCCTCGACCGGTACCCGGACATACTTGGTCCAGTTCTCCCGCTCGCTCGGCGGCTTTTCCGGGTAGGTCGTGAAATAGTCGAATATGCGGCCGCTCTCCGCCTGCGTCTCCGCAAAGTGCTGGACGGCGCTGCAAAGGTCGGATTCAAAATGACGGAATGCCCGCATCATGTCGCTGTGATCGCGGATCCAGATCGATCGTGAGTCGGGGGTGCGGTAGCCGCGAATGCCCTGCCCGTCGATGGTCATATCCAGGACATCATGCTCGAGAAATGACCGCACGAGCGGGTACAAGCTGTCAAATTCCGGCCGGCCGGTCCGGATACGGGTTTCAGCGCCCACGGGTCTCAATCCTTACCTTGTCCCGCCAATAACGCACCTTGTCGACGCCACCGGTATCGGTCGAAGCGTCGAACGGCAGGCCGTGGAATGACTGGCCCTGCTGGAAGAGCACCTGTTCGCCACGCTGCGCCCTGGTCATGTTGACGATCGTGTACGAAAGCTCCCCTTTGTCCTCCGAGGTGAACAGCAAATCACCATCGGTTTCGACTGCACCGTAGGCAATTTTCCCTTTTTCATAGACGTAGCGTGGCCGGCGGAAGTCCCTGGCGATATCCATGCGGAGGTCATCCTTTACCCCCACGATAATCACCCGGCCTCCGGCCTCGATTCTCACTGCCATACCGGCGCCAGCGGGAACAGTCTCGACAAAACGCACCCGATCCACCAATGTTGCTGGGGGCTGATCCTTCCCATGTGGAATCAGGACGGTCACGAAACCCGCTGTGTGGGTCGGTTCGAAGTGGCTGGCCGTCATCTGGTATATCATCAGTTCGTCCTGACTGTGGCGCCTGATCGGTTCGACACCCTCGAGCCGATAGTGGGTTTCCGGGAAATGGATCAGCAGACGGCAGTCAAGAGGAAGCTTTTCCGCTCCGATCACGTCATATCCGGTATCGTACCAGTGCTCGCCGCGCGCATAGATCTGCCGGGTGTGCCAGAGGTTCGCCAGCGTGAAAAACTCCTCGGTCCGCGACTTGAAAATGTCAAAGACGACGAACATCTCCGGATCCTTCACATACACTACCACCCGATCTGAATCATATTTCCAGACGTCATCGATGAGCCGGGTCCGGCTATAGTCGAATTCGGGCAGCGCCAGGAAGTCCACCTTTTTGGTGCGAATCGGTCGGTAGGAACCGGCGTCGCGGAGGAATTCGAAGAGCGGTTGGGCCGGCACAGCATCTTTCGTGCTGTAGCGCTGTTCGCCTGCCTTCTGCCCCATGAATATCTTTTCGGGGCGCACCACCAGCCGGTTGTGGAAGTAGTCCTGGCGATAAGCGCCGAACGGTCCGCTCGGCATATAGTCCCGGTACCCGCCATCGTGCAGCAGCACGGACCCGCCTGACATGAGCAGGACGATGCTGTTTTCGTCCGCATGGCCGTGCGTCATTTTTTCTTCCTCGACCGGGATCGAGTCGCGCAGATAATCACGGAAGTTAAGCCCGCCGTCCCCCTCGTCGCGATAATTGAGAAGCAGATAAGTCGAGTCGGGCTTCCACCCATCGCGGAATACGATCTTCTTCCCCTGCACATCTTCCATAATCTCCTGGCTCAGCGAGGAAGGCGGGGCGACGGCAACCTCATCCCGGCCCCAGCGATAGGCATCGAGCAGGAAGCAGCCTAGACCAGCGCTCGTCGGGTTCTTGAAATCAATGAATCTCGCCGCGATGGTTTGCGCCGCCCATTTCATGTTCGGATCATTCTGCCGCGCGGCTGCGGCTTCGAAAAACACGAGAAAGTGCTGCCAGCTCGAGGTCCACCAGGCATCGCCGAAATCGGGCACCATTCCCGCAGGTGCCATCAGGTTCAGGAAATAGTGGGTATAGTAATAAAACTCGGGCGTTTTGAAGAGTTCATCCTGCCGGCCGAGAGCATCGGAATAGCCCAGTAGAGCATAGAGCCAGACGCCGTGATATAAGCTCGCATCCTCGATTTCCCAGTTGCCCCAGTTATCGTCGCCGAGCGCGCGGCGCTGGATCTCATACGCGGCCGCGCGCGGGTGGTTCTTCATGGCCCGTCCGGCCCAGGCCAGCGATTCCGCACGCAGCATAGTCCGGTTCATTGTGCCCCATTCGGAGGTCTGCAACAGGTAGTCCATGCTGTGAGCCACCAGCGATTCCACGGCGCCGGTCTCGGCAGGGGTAAGTTTCCCGAGCCGGTGGAGCGTGTCATATGCCCGCACGAACCTCATCACGACAAAGAAATCCGGAAGCGCCGGCACGCCGTTGGAGTAGTCCGGCCGTTTTTTTGCTGCCCAGTCAGGGAACTGCGAACGAAAGTCTCCGTACGTGACCAGCACCTTCTTGGCGCGCTCGGCATAGATCGCATTGCCCTCTTTTTCGAACAGGTAGGAATAGATGAGAGCCATGTCGATCAGGCCGCCAGGTGCCCGATAGCCAAAGGGGCTATCAGGATCGAAGGTTGCGCGCCACTGCTTGAGGATGTCCTCCTGGTGATCCCAGGTCCAGTCGGCGGCGGCCCGGGCATATTGAAGGTAACGATCGCGCGGGATTGCAGGAGCGGCGCTTGCACGAGTCTGGGTTCCAGTGACCTGGGAAGCGGCAGGCGACGTGTGATAAAACAGCCGCTCTGAGCCAGCCAGGGCCGGCACCAGAGCAAGAATGCAAACCGTTTTTCTGAGCACTCGCTTCATTGTTCCCTCCTCAGTTTTCGTCCCCGCTTTGCCTCACATCAAGTCACGCCAAGCCCGGAAGACTTCGAACACGTTTTCGGGCTTTGCGCCTGGGCCGAATTCGCACTGGGCAATCATGCCTCCTTTGGCGAATAGATTGGCGTGCACCTCGGCGACTGCGCGGCGCACATCATCCACCGACCCGAAGGCCAGCAACTCCTGCCGGTCCATCTCACCCCAGAAGGTGATGCGGCCACGGAAGCGCCGGCCCAGGTCGATTGCCCCCATCGTTTTGATCTGGCAGTTGAGCGCATGCACTCCAACCTCGATCAGATCGGGGATAATATCCATGATATAGCCGTCGGAATGCATGAATACATACTTTCCGAAATGGCGGGCAATCTCGTTGTATTCGTGATAAAGCGGCTTGAAGATACGCCGCCACAATTCCGGAGCAATCATCATGCGCTGCTGCGTGCCCCAGTCATCCATCAGCACGATCGCGTCGACTTCGGTCCGGGCCCACACCTCCACCTCTTTTACATAGTGGGCGTGGATTTGCCTCAGCAATTCGAACAGTTCCGGCGGTTGTTCCGCCAGGTCCATGAAGGCCTGTTCCATGGTCCGGATAAAGGTCAGGCGTTCAAACGGTCGAACCAGCGTGCCGGCGAGCACAAATTTATCGCTGGATCTGCAAAAGGCATTTACGGCATCGGAATCGACTGTCAGCGCGGCATGCGGAGCCTGGAAGCGAGCAAGATCGTCCCACACCCTGATGAGCGGTTCCTTCACCATTCCTATGACACCACCGTGGATGTTGCTAAAACGGCAGCCCCACTCATCGATGTAAATGCCCTTCTGATAGCGGCTGCCGACTACCGGCAGCGGAGCATGATAAAGTCCCGGAGCAGCAAGGATATGATCCGGAAACTCACCTCGAAGCCGTGCCACCTCGGTCGGGTAGTGTTCCTCCGCCCAGGGCAGAATCCATATTTGCCGTGGCACGGACTCCGGCGCGGAGAATTCAAGCGTAGCCCGGACCAGCTCGCGCGCGTTCATACCCTTCCGCCCGGAAAATGTCGATACCCCCCAAGGCTCACCATGCGGTTCGCTCTTGCCCAGGGCACGCCCACCTCTGTAGGAAGTTTCGCCTCACGATAACAGCGCAGGAGTTCCTCATCGAGCCCGGAGACATACAACCGCTCGGGAGTTCCTTCGCGCCGTATCAACCCATCCGGAAAGGACAAAACTGCGCTTGCCGATTCGTGGATGCCATTGACGCACAGGGTCTGCGATGCGGCCGCTTCGGGGCCACAGGCAATCGAACCCTCTCCTCTTATGTACTCGACCGCAGCATGAAGCTTGCGGAACTGTGGTGTCTCATCCGGTGCGCCGTAGGATTTTCGATCCCCGTTGCGGCCCACCACCAGGATTCCGCCGTCATTCTCGTCGTAACTGATGACGGCATCCTCGAATTCAAAGCGAAAGCGCGGATCAATGGTCCGCTCGGTTACGTGAGATGCGAAAAATAGCAGCTCCGTCCCGCTTTCGGTGATCGCCCGGCACATGATGGTATCGAAGGTCTCGATCGGATAGATCCGATAAATCTCGGCCCGCACTGAATCGGGCCGCGCACTCAAGTGCAGTTCAGGCCCGAGCACAAAAAACAGATTGTGCAGATAATGCGCCATAGCATTATTTGCCGGGCTATCGAGCACCCAGCGGCCCGTCTCCGGGTCACGGAGGCGACCCGCCCACACGTTGCGATTGTAGTAGCTCCGGTCCCGAGGCCAGCAACACAACGCCGAAAGCCTCAGTGGCCGCCCAAACAGGCCTCCCAGGATGTCGCGCTTGAGGGCAAGGATGGCCGCAGAGTACGACCACTGATACCCCACCATAACCCAACAGCCGGAACGGTCCCTGCTTTGGATGAGCTCCTGCACCTCCTGGACAGTCGCCCCAAGCGGCTTGTCGCAGAGCACGGAGGATCCGTGAGCAAGCGCGACGATGCTCTGAGGCACGTGCCAATGGATAGGCGATGAAATGACAGCCAGGTCGGCTTGATGTCCGTCACGATAAAAATCTTCAATCGACGAATAGATCGGAACCTCCAGGTGACTCACTACCGGCCAGAGCAATGAGCGCTCCGCCATCGGGTCAATTACGCCGGCCAGCCGGCAGCGCGCCGTTTTCCCTTCCTCGAGCAGAGTCTTGAGGTAATGAAATCCATAGCCGCCGATCGCGACCATGAGGACCGATACAAGATCAGACTTTCCTCGAGACATGAAGCCTCTCAATTGAAAGTACTTTGCATTCCTCGCTGGGCGCAGAATATCATCGGCGGAGGTGGAAATCATCCGGAATATCCCCGCGTCGGCCCTTCCTGGCGGCGTTCCGATTCGTGCGTTTTCATGCCGTCGCCGGGGCATTCAGCGGGCAGGCGGGAAGCTCTGAAAGATAGACGCGACAGCTCCGGATGTGTAGAATTTCGACATGACCATGAAGCGATTCCGTGTCGGCATGGATAATTATGGCCTGTATCCCCTGCAGCTCGCTCCTCTGCAAACGATCCAATGGGCAAAGGATCACGGCGCCGAGGGCGTACATTTCTCCGGTCTGGCCCCCGGTCGCCAGACAGCCATCGATAAATCCTATTTGCGTGACCTGGCTGCATTTGCCAACGAAAACAGCATGTATCTGGAATGGGGTGGGGCCCAGCATATTCCGCGCGAGCTAGGCCGTTGGAACAAAAAGGAACTCTTCGAGACCAATCGTCTCGCGGCCGAGCAGGCGGCAACGATCGGGGCCCGAGTCCTCCGTTCCTGTTCAGGCGGTTTGATGCGCTGGCAGCCAGACAGCCCGATGACCGAAACCCTGTTGCAGGAGACGGCGAGTGCACTGCGTGCGCAGAAGCAGATGTTGCTCGATCATCAGGTTATTCTGGTTATCGAAACCCATTTCGAGTTCACGTCTTTCGAGCTCGTGCGCCTGTTTGAACGCTGTGAAGCGTCCCCGGGAGAGTGGTTGGGCATCTGCCTCGATACGATGAACTGCCTGACCATGCTGGAAGATCCTGCCTGCGCGACGCGGCGCTTGCTACCCTGGATTATTGCCTCCCACATCAAGGATGGGGGAATTGCCCTAGGCCCGGATGGATTAACGTCATTTCCTGTTCCCATCGGCTGCGGCGTAGTCGATTTCCCATCCATTTTGGCTCTGTTGAATTCCCTGGCAGTCGAAGTAACCCTGTCGGTGGAGGGGCACGGCGGCAGTTTCCAGTTGCCCATTTTTGATTCGAGTTTCCTAAGCCGGTTCCCTGACCTTACACCTGAAGAACTTGCGCGCTTAGTGGAGTTGTCCCAATGGACTGCCGGAAAATCGTCATCTGGATGCCAGGTGACCGAACGGGAGCAATGGCCGGAAGTGTGTCAGCAGCGCATGGCAGCTGATATCATCGCCATGAAAGCAATTGCCTCTTCGGTCATGTAACTCATTTCGGAAGGATCGATGCGCCGACACGAACCGTTTCGCTATCCGAGCCCGGAAGCGCTGCTGAAAAAAGCAGAAGAATTAGGCGTATCTCTTCCGTTTCAAGATTCAATTGCTCCACTCCTGTCCCCAGCGCGTTTAACCGATAGAATTGTCCCGAATCGCATCGCAGTCCAACCGATGGAAGGTTGCGACGGCTCTGAGGCCGGAGCCCCGGCAAGCCTGACCTTCCGCAGGTACGGCAGATATGCGGCAGGAGGCCATGGTCTCATTTGGTTCGAAGCATGCGCCGTATCTGCCTCCGGAAGATCCAATCCCAGGCAGTTGATGCTGACCGAGGAAACGCTTGGAGAATTCAAGCGGCTGGTCGAAGAGACCCGCCTGACCGCGCGCACGCGATTCGGCCCGGCGCATGATCCCTATCTGGTCCTGCAGCTCAGTCATTCAGGGCGTTTCAGCCGGAAGGAAGCCCGGTCACAAGCCAAAGTCGCCTGCTTTAATCCCTTCCTGGACAAATCTCCAGAAGATATCGAACTCTTTAGCGATCGGGATCTGGTCGGCATTCGTGATCAGTTTGTTGCCACAGCCAAGCTCGTTCAACACGCCGGATTCAACGCAGTCGACATTAAGGCTTGTCACGGATATCTGCTGCATGAATTGCTGTCTGCAGTCACCAGGACCGACAGTTCCTACGGCGGCACGTTCGCAAACCGTTGCCGGTTGCTGTTGGAGACGTGTGGCACAAGTTCGCACCGACCTTCCCGAGCTCGCTATTGCCGTGCGCCTGAATGCCACGGATGGGATCCCTTATCCTTATGGATTTGGCGCATCGCCAACGGCAGATGGAGAACCGGATTTATCCGAGCCGTTACGACTCCAGCAATTATTGATGGATGCCGGATGCGTGCTGCTCAATGTTACCGCCGGCATTCCATATTACTCTCCGCATATCGGGAGACCTTATAACCGTCCGGCAAAGGGCGGGAAATTTCCTGATATCCACCCGCTCAGCAGCGTCTGCTCATTGATCAAGCTAGCCGGGGTCTTTCAGCGGGCGCACCCGGCAGTGCCCGTGGTCGGCACCGGCTACTCCTGGCTGCGCCAGTTCTGGCCCAATGTCGGGGCGGCGGTACTTGGGCAGCAGGGTGCATCCTTCATCGGCTTAGGCAGGAACGCGTTTGCCTATCCTGATGCCCCGTTCGATTTGATGACGCAAGGAAAGCTCAAACCGTCGAAATGCTGCAATGCATGTTCCTGCTGCACTGAGCTGATGAGAAATTATCAAGCCACCGGCTGCGTTTTTCGCGACCATACAATCTACAAGAGTGCATACGCACACATCACAAAATGAGGGGCTGCCGATGTGCTCCAGTACAGCGTTGATTCAGGGCATACAGTTCCCGGTTCATTCCGTAAACACGCTGATCATCGGCAGCGGCGCAGCTGCGCTCAAGGCTGCTCTCAGCCTTCATGAGCGCGGACAGCACGAGATCGCGATCGCCACCGAGAAGTGGGGCGGCGGCACCACCAACAATTCGGGTTCGGACAAGCAGACCTATTACAAACTCTCCCTGTCGGGCGCTTTTCCTGATTCACCCCTGGAAATGGCAAAGGACCTTTTCGCCGGCGGTTGCATGCATGGGGATATCGCGCTGTGCGAGGCGCAGCAGTCGGCGCAGGCATTTTATGATTTGGTTCAATTGGGCGTCCCCTTCCCCCACGATCGATACGGAGGGTATCCCGGGTATCGAACGGATCATGACCACCGCGGCCGTGCGACCTCGGCGGGCCCGCTCACTTCGCATTATATGTTCGAGGTGCTGGCCAAGCGAGTTATCGAAAGAAACATCCCGATCTTTCACCGCCACCAGGTCATCGCGCTTCTGGCCGAACAGACTGCAGGCTGCAAGAGAGTCATAGGCGCCGTCGCCCTCAACCTTGATGCACTTGCGCAAGATAATTACGGACTTGTGTTGTTTAATGCCGTAAACGTTATACTCGGCACCGGCGGCCCGGGCGGTCTGTATGAGATGTCTGCTTATCCGGCAGACCAGATCGGATCGATAGGCATGGCGCTGCGCATCGGCGCCATCGCCCATAACCTGACCGAATCGCAATTCGGTTTGGCGTCGGTCAAGCATCGCTGGAATGTTTCCGGTTCGTATCAGCAGGCAATTCCACGGTATGTGTCGACGGACGCCGCCGGCAATGATGAGCGGGATTTTCTGAACGCCTATTTCCCGGATATGCCAACCATGGCAGGCACCATTTTCCGCAAAGGATATCAATGGCCGTTCGATCCGCGCAAGATCTCCGGCTTCGGTTCATCTCTCATCGATCTCGCGGTATATCAGGAAACGGTTGTGCGGGGCCGCAGAACTTTTCTTGATTTCACCCGCAACCCGATGGGGTCGGCTTCCTTTGCCAGTTTTGATCTATCGACCCTCCCTGCCGAGGGCCGTGAGTATTTGCAGAAATCAAACGCACTTCAGGCGCAGCCGATCGAACGCCTCGCCCATTTGAACGCGCAGGCGATCGAACTGTACCAGACCCACGACATTGATTTGACCCGCGAATTACTCGAGATTGCCGGCTGCGCGCAACACAACAATGGCGGCCTGCGCGCGAATCACTGGTGGGAATCGAATATCAGGCACCTTTTTCCCGTGGGCGAAGTCAATGGCACCCACGGTGTCTATCGTCCCGGCGGGGCTGCGCTGAACGCAGGGCAGGTCGGCGCTTTGCGCGCATCCCTGTACATTGCCGTGAAATATCCGTCGGCCCCGCCCGATGTGCCTGCGTTTGCCTCCCAAGCAGAACCACAGATGACCTCACTGCTGGAGCAGGTGACAAAATGGTTCTCCCATTGTGCGCAGGCAGGCTCGCATACAACCCACCAATGCGCCAAGGAAATCAGGCAGCGGATGAGCCGGCAGGCTGCTCAAATCCGGAAACCTGACGAAATCAAAGGATCCATTGTCGAGGCATGGGAGGCGGTAGAACAAACTGCCGGGCAGGTTCAAATCGAACGCCGGGAAGAACTGCCGATGGCGTTCAGGACCCTGGAGCTTGCGATCACACACGCGGTCTACCTCGAGGCCATTGGCGCCTACCTTGATCGCGGGGGCGCCAGTCGGGGATCCTACTTAATCCTCGATCCGAAGGGAAACCAGTCTTGTGGAAGGATCGGTGACGTTGCCCGCTTCTCCATTACCGAGGCTGACGCTTTCGTAAACCGATTTATCCTGGAACTATGGCTTGATTCGCAAGATCACCTGCATCAAGAATGGGTCCCGGTGCGGCCAATCCCGACGGCCGATCTGTGGTTCGAGAATGTCTGGAAGGACTACCTGGAAGGAAAAATCCTTGCGGAAATCGAGTCGTAGATCATGACAGATCATAATCAGCAAACGGATTTGGCAGGAAGGCCGGTTGCCCTGGTTACCGGGGCGGCCCGCGGCATCGGGCGGGCGATCGCCCTTGAGCTATCGAGGCAAGGGTACGACATCGCCGCTGTCGATATCGCCTGGCACGAAGGAAGCGGCCCCGCATCTGCGCACGATTTGGAGGCAGAGATCGCGAGAAATGGCGTTCGATTCCTGCCTGTGCGCGGCGATATCGCAGATTTGAAGAATCATGGCCAGTTGGTGGATTCCATCGTGAATCGCCTGGGCAGAATCGACCTCCTGGTAAACAATGCCGGCGTAGCACCGCTGCAGCGCTGCGATATGCTGGAAATGACCGCCGAGAGTTATGACCGCGTGCTGGCCGTCAACCTGCGTGGAGCCTTCTTTCTGACGCAGCGCGTCGCAAAATGGATGATTGGCGCGCGGGCTGCGATTCCAGGTTACCGGCCATGCATAGTCTTCATCACTTCGATTTCCGCCACTGCTGCCTCTGTGAATCGAGCCGAGTACTGCATTTCAAAATCCGGCCTGAGCATGGCCGCGGTGCTGTATGCGGACCGGCTTAGCGAAGTCGGCATCCCGGTTTTTGAGATCCGCCCCGGCCTGATTCTTACCGACATGACCGCCCCCGCAAAAGAAAAATACGACGGCTATATCCGGGAGGGACGGGTTCCGCAAAGGCGCTGGGGAACCCCGGAGGATGTTGCCAGGGCAGTGGCATCTCTGGCCGGTGGCCCATTCGACTATTCGACAGGCGCCGTGATCGAGGTCAGCGGAGGCATGAACATCCGCAAGCTGTAGGCCCAGGCCTCCAGCGATTACAATGCCGACTCTCCGAGCCCTGCAGTTCTTGCCGGTGCGCAAGAATCCAGCTCCAAGACATAAGGCATAGGATTTGGATGAAGATCGAGAAAACCGAATGATCAATGTTTCAGAACACATTTATCACGATGATCCGAAAGTCGGGCATCCCGATGCAAAGACTCAGCTCCGTGACGTCCGGTACTTCTTTATCGGCAACGGGCTGATCGAGGGCGCCATCCAACATGCACCCGCTGGGGAAGGCTCGCTCTATGGCTTGCTGCTGATGGATCCGCAGCAGCTCAAAATGAAACGGGAGGCACTTACCTTCGACACGGATACCGGCATCGCAAAAACGATGTTGTGTGTTGTTATGGATGGAGCGGATTCTATTCTCGAGCACAACAATCTGGGCGTCCGCTGGGACAATCGGAACGGGATTCCCTGCATCCGCGTCGAGTGGCATGCCGACGCCTTGCATGTATCCGAACAGTTTTATTGCGCCGACCGCTCATCCGCCGGCATCGTCCGTGAGATCAACTTGCGCAACCACTCCTTCCAGCCCATAACGTGCCGGTTGAAAACAGCCATATCCTCCCGGACTCTCATCCGAGGCATTCATCTACGCGCAGGCGAGGAAACGGAACTGTTCATCCTCTATACCCTGGATGCAAGCCATTCGACGATCGACTTTGCTTTTGCAGCGCCTGCACCATCGATTCGTGAGGGAGCCCAGTACTGGAGTGGGGCCGCTCAGGTTCAGCTGGGAAGCACGTGCATTGACCATCTGTTCAAGACTGCCGCTTGGCAACTCCCCGCGATGATCTCCCGAAAAGGCAGGATCGATGCCGGCATCTGGCAGTATCGGCGCGAGTGGGTTCGCGACCAGTCCTTTATGGCACATGCTGCGCTGTTGTGCGGCCACCATCCCGTGGCCAGGGTGATGCTTGATCGATTGTTGGGCGAGTTTGTTTCACGGGAAGGATCCACCATCGATTCCAGCGAGGTGCGCGCGCCTGCCGATGCAGAACTCGATCAAAATGGCATATTGCTTTATGTACTGCATGAATATGTCCTCTGGACGGGCGATCTGAGCATTGTACGATTGCATTGGGACAGGATTCTCCAAACAGCCGAATTCCCTTTGGGGCGAGTTTTTCGTGAACCGGTTTCGGGCCTGATGTTCAACCAAAGAGACTTTTGGGAACGGCATAGCATTTACGGAATCGAACCCGGCATTGAATTGATGTATCAGGTCTTTGTGTCGATCGGGCTTTCAGCCGCTGCCGGCCTGGCGCGGCAATTCGAGAAATTCGAAACCGCAGAGCGCTGGCAGTCTGAGGCCGAGCGGTTAAAGGAAGCCGTTTTGCACCATCCGACTCACGCTCTCGTCGATCATAGAGGTTTTTTCAAGCGCCGCGGGCTGGATGGCGCCATCCAGGAGTTTATCGTCCCCAAGCCCGACTCAGGCCTGCCCAAGGGAGTGGGGCTCGCCCGCGACATTCCCCATCCACTCAACCCGGACAGTTCGTGCGCGCTGCCGATTGTGTACGGCTTCGTTCCGGCCGATTCTCAGATTGCCGGGGATACACTAGATCAGCTGGAGACATTGTGGAACCAGGGTTGGCCGTCAGGTGGCTATGGGCGCTACCATAGGGATTCAGATCCCGATTCTGCCGGGCCATGGCCATTCCCATCGCTGTATATTGCCCGTGCCTACGCAGAACGCCACGAGTATGGCCAAGTCCAGCGTGTTATCGATTGGCTGGCATCCTTGCCGGAATATGCGTCGGGCGCTTTTTTTGAAATGTACGGCCATCGCATCGCGCCGCCCTACGCGCAAAACGGCGTTGTTCCCTGGAATTGGGCTGAGACGATTATGCTGGTGGTAAAAAACATCCTGGGATTTCAGCCCATACAGGACGCAATTCTCATTCGTCCACGCTTGCTTCCCCTCATGAATCGCGCAGAGGGCAGCCTGCCATTCCGGGATCGCCGCATCTTCTTCAAGTTTGTTCAAGATAGCAGCATCGCTAGAACTCAGTTCCTGGTCGATTCCCGTCAAGTCGCGAGTGATGGCGAATCTATGCGAATTCCCTTTACAGGCAGGGATATAGGCGTGGAGGCGATAATCCCTGCTCGTTGAAGCCGACCTATGAAGAAGAAATCCGAAAACAAACTCTACCTGATATGTAATGCACACCTTGACCCGGTGTGGCTATGGAATTGGCAGGAAGGGCTGGCCGAGGCGTTGTCGACGTTCCGCACTGCCGCCCGCTTCTGCGCTGAATTCGACGGCTTCGTGTTCTGCCATAATGAGGCCTTGCTGTATCAGTGGGTGGAAGAGCACGAACCCCGCTTGTTCGCGGAGATCCAGCAACTGGTCGCCGATCGAAAATGGCACATCATGGGCGGCTGGTATCTGCAGCCGGACTGCAATCTTCCGTCAGGCGAGTCACTGGTACGTCAGATCCTCATCGGCAAGCGCTACTTTCGTGAGAAATTTCAAACAGAGCCCACAGTCGCGGTGAATCTGGACCCTTTTGGCCACTCGCGCGGCCTGGTGCAAATCCTCAGGAAGACCGGGTACCGGGGATACCTATTTTGCCGCCCGGACCAGGGGCAGTTTCCCCTGAAAAGTCCCGATTTTATCTGGGTGGGATATGACCACTCGGAGATACTCTGCCATCGTCCTCCCGACCATTACAATTCGGAGGCTGGGAAAGCGGTTGCACGGGTGCAAAAGTGGCTCGACGCCAATCCCGATCGGCCCGCCGGCATGCTGCTCTGGGGTATCGGCAATCATGGCGGGGGCCCGTCGCATGAGGATCTGAGCCAGATCGCGCGCTTGATGTCCGAAAACACAAATCGCGCGATCGTGCACGCAACCCCTGAAGAATATTTTGATTATTTGCAGTCCCGCAGCACTTTATTGGATCGAGTTTCCACCGGATTGAATCCCTGGGGCGTCGGTTGTTACACTTCGATGGCGCGCGTCAAGCGCAAGCATCGCCAACTGGAAAATGCACTGTTCATGACGGAGCGCATGGCCACCGGCGCTTTTTTGCAGTCGGGAGCCGCATACCCTGCGGCTCAGATCCACAACGCGCTCGCAGACCTGCTCTTCTGCGAATTCCATGATTCCCTGCCCGGCACCTCCATCGCCGAGGTGGAAGAGTCCATTCTGCAAAAACTGGATCATGGTCTCGAGATTCTTGCGCAGGTGCGTGCCGGCATATTCCTAAGATTTCTATCCGGACAACCGGAGGCGGCCTCCGGGGAGTTTCCGATCTTCGTTTACAATTCCCATCCGCATGACAGCGAAGAGACCATTGTCTGCGAGTTTCAACCTCAAGAGCCCAACTTTGAAAAAGGCACCTTCTGGTTACCGGAACTTTTCGATAGACAAGGCAAAGCAGTACCCGTTCAGCTCGAGAAGGAGAGCTGTAACATCGCTACTGACCAGCGCAAGCGGATCGTTTTTGCCACGCGCTTGCAGGCTTCTTCGATGCATCGATTCTCCTGCAGATTGCGCGGTGTGCCGGCTTCCAGCCACGTCGGACTGGCTTATTCAGGGGAAACCAGCCTGGTGCTTCAAAACGATGATTGCTGCGTGGAAATCAACCGCGTCACCGGATGCATGGATCGTTATTCTGTCCGGGGAGAAGAGGTGCTCCGACCCGGCGCCTTTATGCCCATGGTCATGAAGGACTATGCTGATCCCTGGGGAATGAAGGTCAGCTCATTCCGAAATCGCGAGGGATCGTTTCGTTTGCTGACAGGCGAAGAAGCCGCGAAATTCGCCGGCGTTGCCTCCGATAAATTGCCCCCTGTTCGGATGATCGAGCGGGGTCCAGTGCGCACCGTCGTCGAAGCCTTGCTGGGGTACGGCCGTTCGCGGATAGTATTGCGTTACCGTGTTCCAGCCCAAGGAAGTGAACTGGAAATTGAAGCGCGCGTATTCTGGGAAGAACAGGATCGCATGCTCAAACTCTCTATTCCGACCCTGCTACCCCACGGCAGATGTTTCGGACAGGTAGCCTATGGTGTCGAAGAGTTCGCGCCGGATGGCAGTGAAAAGGTTGCGCAGAAATGGCTGGCAGTCCAGTCCGCCGACCCGGAGCGATCTCTGACGGTGATCAATGACCGGACTTACGGATTCGATCTCCTGGACGGGGAACTGCGCCTGTCTCTGCTGCGCTCCCCTGCCTATTCGGGACACCCCGTAGATGACGTTACCCCGATTGTCCGCCAGGATCGCTTTGAAACGCGCATGGATCAAGGCGAGCACACATTTACCTTCTGGATAAATTACGGTCCGGCACGAGACCGGTTCCACCGGATTTCCACGGAAGCCCTCCTCAAAAATGAGCCCTATTCCGCGCTCTGCGCCTTTCCTTCGGGAACTGGGGAGAAGCCGTTGCCCGGAATCCGATTTTCCAATCAGGCAGTTCAACTCGGGGCCTGGAAACAGTCCGAAGATGGAACACACATCATTCTGCGCGTTTTTGAAACGACCGGCCAACGGCAGACGATGCTCGCCACCATTCCGGCATTGGGCATTAAGCAGGCGATCGAATTGGACGCGTTCGAGCTGAAATCGTTCGCCATCGACCGTAAGACGGGAACATTGAGCGAAGTCGATCTGCTGGAACGCAGCTACTGAAAAAAAACACCCCGAGCGGAGACCCGGGAGGGGACAGGATACGTAATTTTTTCCTGATTCTAATCTGGAATCGCACCCGTATCAGGCCGAAGAGAATAGATGTGAGAAGTGCTCGCATCTGTTTCCTGCTTCTGATTCTCGTTACGGCGCTGGTCCTCTCCGGTTGCGGCAGGAAAATTACCGTGCCCAACCCGGGTGCTGTCGCCTCCACAGGAATGGTCGAGGAGGGTATTGCCAGTTGGTATGGACACCCCTATCACGGTCGCCGTACAGCGAGCGGGGAGATCTATGACATGGAGAAGCTGACGGCTGCACACCGCACACTACCGTTTGGAACGCAGGTGCGCGTCGAGAGCCTCGACAATCACAAGAGTGTTGATGTGCGAATCAACGATCGCGGCCCATCTTCCATGGACCGGCTCATCGATTTATCCCGCGCCGCCGCACGCCGGCTGGACCTGATTGGGCCAGGGACTGCTCGTGTCCGGCTTGAAGTCCTCTCCCGTCTCGATAACGCCGGAGGTAATTATTACGCGGTGCAAGTCGGAGCCTTTCAAGATAAAAAGCGGGCCGAGCGGTTGCGGCATGACATGGAAAAGCAGTTTGGGGCTGCAAAACTCGTGGAGATGGCAGGCAAACCAATTCTGTGGCGAGTGCTGGTCGGCAGAATCTCCACCATGGAAGCGGCTGACGCACTCGCACAGCGCATCCGCAAGGAATGCCGCGACGAGGCAGGTACTGCATTCATCGTTCGCCTTGACTGAGGCCAGGCTGCGCACGACGTGGCCCAGGATGGCTTCAGCCATTCCCCCTAATTACCTCACCAGCTCCGGGTCTCGCCGGGGCTAAAGGCAATCCGAGTCCAGCGGCCAAAAAGCTCTGGAATAAGGCGTGGGTTGCATTATTCTTCCTATAGGCACTCCAGCATGACCGGGCGCTCCTGACCGCCAGGATCTGCTGGCATTCCGATTATCATGGCGCCGCCGCGATCAGGAGAGGCGGAGCAGCCTCAAACATGGCAAAACTGAAAGACTTTCCAATCAATTCGGCCTTCGTGCTCGCTCTGGTAATCCTGGCCGTGATCGCATGGCTGTCCTATCGTAACACCACGGCCATGATCGAATCCGACCGCTGGGAGGACCACACTTATGCGGTTATTCAGGAATTCGACAGGCTGCTCTCCACGTTGAAAGATGCAGAGCAGGAACAACGCGGTTACATCATTACCGGCCAGGAGAGTTATCTGAAGTCCTATAACCAGGCGACGCTCAACATCAGCGGTAAGCTTTCCTCGCTGGAGCGCCTGACCGCGGATGATCCGCAGGAGCGGGCGCAGCTCGAACCGATCCGGGCTCTGATCGGGGAAAAGCTCGCCGAATTGGCGAAGACCATTGCGATACGCCGGTCGAATGGGTTTCAAGCGGCCTATGAGGTCTTGATCACGGGCCCGGGGAAAGCTGCGTCGGACGAGATCCAAAAACGAATATCTGCGGCACAGGCGGAAGAAAACCGCATTCTGCAACAGGAGGCGGTTGCCAAGGCGGCAGAAGCGCGTGGATCGATCCGCGACGTCATCGCCGGATGCCTTCTCAGTTTCGTCCTTCTTTATGCCGTCTTTTTTCTATTGAAAAGAGAAGTCGCAAAACGTGTCGGCACTGAGAAAGATCTGATGATGCACCGCGATCATCTGAATGAGCTCGTCGATGCGCGCACCCTGGAGTTGGCGCAGGCGAATTCCTCGCTGCAGGAAGAGATTGAACACCGCAGGAAAACCGAGGTAATCCTCCAGACCGAAATCGATGTGCGCAAGCACGCAGAGGAGGCGCTGAAGCAGGCGCGCAACGAACTGGAGGATCGAGTGCAAGAGCGGACGGCCGAATTGTCCCAGGCTGTCGCCAAGCTCCACGACGAGGTTGACCAACGATCGCTCGCGGAACAATCGTTGCATGAGCGCACGGATCAGCTTCGTCTGCTCGCCTCGGAGCTGACATTGGCCGAACAGCGCGAGCGTCAGCGGCTGGCTCAGATCCTGCACGATGGCCTGCAGCAAATATTGGTCGCCGCGAAGTTCAGGCTCGCCCTGGTTGAGCATGGCAGCGATCTCAGTAAGGGAGCAGAAGCCGCGGCGGACCTCATTGATGATGCCATAGAAACCTCAAGGTCCCTCACCGCCGAACTCAGCCCGCCGATCCTGCGCGAGGGAGGTCTGGTATCGGCACTCGAATGGCTGGCGCGGTGGATGCAAGACAAACATGGGCTGTTGGTGAGCTTGACGACACACCACGGGATCGAGCAGGCGACGGAAGAAGTGATCGTTCTGCTTTTCCAAGCTACGCGCGAACTCCTGTTCAATATCGTCAAGCACGCCGGGGTCAAGGCCGCCCGGGTGGAGGTGTGCCGGCTCAATGGCCTGATCCAGGTCGCGGTCGAGGACGAAGGATTGGGATTCGATCCAAGCCAGCTCCGCACTGAAGGCGGCCATTGTGGCGGTTTCGGCCTGTTCAGCGTGCGCGAGCGCCTCAACCTGCTGGGCGGATGGATGGAGATCGACAGCGCGCCCGGGGCAGGCAGCCGGTTCAAGCTCATTGCTCCGTACCTGGGGCGGGCGGAGCCCGCTGCCCCGTCCAGTAATGGCGCGCAGACGGAGGAATCCCCTGTTGCTGCACGCCGGCAAGAGTCAGCACCTGCGAGTGTCGAAAGGAAGATTCGCGTGATGCTGGTCGATGATCACATGGTCATGCGCCAGGGGCTTGCCGGATTGATCCGAATCGTACCGGACATGGAGATCGTCGGCGAGGCGTCGGACGGACAGTCCGCGGTGACCCTGGTCCGCGAGCCCAGCCCCGATGTTGTCTTGATGGACGTCAACATGCAGAATATGGATGGCATACAGGCTGCTAAACTCATTCATGCGGAAATGCCAGAGGTCCGAATTATCGGCTTGTCCATGTTTGAGCAGGGCGAGAAGGCAGCCGCCATGCGCGAGGCCGGCGCCGTGGCCTACCTCGTCAAGAGCGGGCCCTCCGACGCCGTGATCGATGCCATCCGCACCTGTGTCCAACGGACCGGAAATGTCGTTGCACGCAGAAATCTCTAGCGCCAAAATGGGTTTCAGGTTCGGGAACTGTTTCCCTTCTGTGAAAGGGGGGCCACCGTGGACGAGCGGCAGTTTCTGTGGGGATTGTCAAACGGCGTGACCGTTTTCGCGATCGCGGGAGCGTTCTGGCTCGGTCTCGGGATCGGAGTCGCTGCGAACGCGGTTGGGTGGCTGGTCTGCGCTCTATCCACTGCCCTTCAGGTCGGCGCCTGCGCGGCACTGCTCTGGTCCGCTGTGCGGCTTCGGCGAAAGTCGGGATTCCGGGGTGCAGGGCTCCGGCAGGGAGGCGGACGGCGCTCGCCGGAGACTCGGCACATCCTGGTCGGTCGCCGCTGGACCATAGCCGGGCAGACCGCACTGATTGGATCGGCCGTATGGGTGTGCGTACGAGCGGGCTCGGAGCAGCTGATCTGGCCGGCTATTGCCCTGGTCGTCAGCTTCCATCTCATTCCGCTCGCGAAGATCTTCCATGTTCGCGCGTACTACGCCACAGCCACTGCCGGCAGCATTGTTTCGATCATAACCTCCACTGGGTTGACCGGCCTGTACGCCGTGGCATCTCTAGCTGCCGGGATGGCAACCGTTATGTGGGTTTCTGCGGTCTATCTGCTTTGGAAGGCGGACGCAATTACTGCGCGTGCCCTCGGGGAGCGCTGGGCAGTCTAATATCGTGCTGCACCGGACGCGCTGCACGGTTCGGTTCGCCCATCGATCGATCGAGTACCTGGAAATAGGGAGGGTCTCGATAGGGATAGCATTACTGACCGCCCCATCCGTGACCCTATTTCTGTAGCATCACCTATTTCTCAGATGCGACCCATTCCTGCCCGTCGAGTACTTGGCGCACCAATTGCGCCAGCGCGTGCGCTGTGAAGGGTTTTTGTAAGAAAGGAGTGCTCCGGGCGGACAAACCCTGGCGGACAACCTTGTCCTCCGTGTAGCCCGACATATAGATGACTTTCATGGAAGGCCGCAGCGCCGTCAGCTTCTCTGCCAGCTCGCGACCGTTGATCTTGGGCAAGACGAGGTCGGTCAGCAACAGGTGGATCGCGCCTGTGAGCCGTTCGCAGATCGACAAAGCTTCGGCGCCGTCAGCGGCCGGGAGTACTTCGTACCCTTTCGATTTCAGCAGTTTGAGCGTCAGAGCCCGCACGACTTCTTCGTCCTCCACAAGCAGAATGGTTTCCCTGCAGGAAGACGCCTGTCCGGCCGAGGAGTACTCGCGGCGGTCCGGGGAGTCGGCCTTGGCCTCGATGCGAGGCATGTATACATGGAATGTACTTCCTTTGCCGGGCTCGCTCGATACGGAGATGTAGCCGGAGCTTTGACTGATGATTCCGTACACTGTCGAGAGTCCGAGCCCCGTGCCCGTGCCTGTCATTTTCGTGGTAAAGAACGGCTCGAACAGGTGTGAAAGAGTCTCCGCGTCCATGCCACAGCCGGCATCGATCACTTCTAGTCTCACATACGAGCCTGCGGGCATTCCTTCCTGAGGGCAGGCCTGAGCACAATCGAACACCACGTTCTGGGTGGTGATAATCATCTTGCCGCCCGCTGGCATGGCATCGCGGGCGTTTACCGCCAGATTCAGTATCACCTGCTCAATCTGTCCTGGATCGCCTTTGAAGTACCCCAGGTTCGGGTCCAGCCGGGTGATCAGCTCAATATCTTCGCCAATGACCCGGCGGAGCATGCGGTTCATTTCAGTCACGACCGCATTGAGGTCGAGGACGCGGGGCTGCAGCATCTGCTTGCGCGCAAAGGCCAGCAGCTGGCTGGTTAGCGCCGCCGCCCGCCCCCCGGCTTTCTTGATTTCAGTCAAGCTGGCATGCAGCGGATCTGCTTCATCCATCCCGAGCAGGGCAATTTCGCTGTAGCCGTTTATTACCGTCAGCAGATTGTTGAAGTCGTGGGCCACTCCGCCCGCCAGTTTTCCGACTGCTTCGATCTTCTGAGACTGCCGCAGCTGCGCCTCCGTCCTGGCCAGGACCTCCTCACTCCTTTTGCGCTCCGATATATCCTCGATCATCGAGAGGAAATACCGCGGCTCTCCTTTTTCGTCACGGACAACGGACAACGTCAATGACCCCCAAAGAACCTCGCCTTCCTTTTTTAGGTAACGCTTCTCCCTCTTGTAGGTGGAAATCTCCCCTTGCTGAAGTTTCTGGACCTGGGCCACGTCTGTGCCGAGCTCGTCCGGATGAGTGATATTCATGAAGGTGAGCCCGATGATTTCGGATTCGGTGTAGTCCAGCATCCGACAGAGCATTGCATTTGCCTTAACGAACCTATAGTCCAGGTCGACAACGGCCATGCCGAAGGGCCCTTCCTCGAAAATCTTACGAAACCGTTCTTCGCTTTCGCTCAGGACCTCTTCCGCGCGTCTGCGTTCGCTCACGTCAACCATAATGCCCCGCATTTTTCCGGGCCTGCCGTCTTCGACGGTGATGCGCGCGGCGTCGCGAAACCAGACCGTCCGGCCATCGGCCGTCAGCATCCGGTATTCGAGGATGTGCTCCCGGCCCCGATTCCTATCCCTGTGGGCTTTCACTTCCGCCCGGTCGTCCGGATGAAGATGTTCAAACCAGAATGCCGGTTCCGCGAGCCAACGATGGAGCGGATACCCGAGGATGCGTTCGGCCGGCTTGCTTACAAAGGTGTACCGGTATGAGTCGGACTCAGCTTCCCAAACGATGCCGTCGATCGAGTTCACCAGCGCCTGATACTTCTGCTGCGTTTCGCTGAGCGCCAGTTCGGCCTTTTGCCTTTCGGTAATGTCGCGTCCGACGCTCACCGTGCCGACGATATGCTCGCCCTCGTACAGGGGAACCGAACTCGCGGAAAGAACGATAGATCGGCCCTCCTTGTTCCGGCATCTGATCTGATAGGTCTGTGGGCGCCCTGATAGCGCCTCTCGGAACAGCTCCTGCATCATCGGAAGATCCTCGGGGTGTATGAGCGGTATGAAAGAGGTGCCAAGCAACTCCCCGGTCTTGTATCCGCTGATCTGTTCGCCGCTCGAGTTGATGAATGTGAAGGTCCCTTGGGTGTTGAGCGTCCAGATAATGTCGTGGGTGGTCTCGACGATGGTTCGATAACGTTCCTCCGACTCCCGCACTTTGTCTTCCAGGGCCCGCTTCTCGCGCCAGAGGTGTGATTCCGCTTCTGCCTTTGCCTTCTTGTGGTTGTTTCGATAGACGAGTGTCGAACCGGCGGCAAAAGCCAACAAAGTCGCGCCCAGCAGGAGGAGTGCTTTATGTAGGCTTCTCGACGACGCTGCCGTCACTTCCTGGTAAGGCGAGTCCACGATCAGAATCCAATGGCGGTCAGCGAAGCCCAGCGGTGTGAAGGCTGCAGAGTTTCTCGGGAAAGTTCCGGACTGCATAGTCAACGGTCCCCTGCTTTTCCGCCAGTATCTTCCGGACATGATCCATCGACAGGTGACAGCTGCCGCAGCTCTGATCCGTCCGCCCGATATTGCGCATCGTCATCTCTGGATGTTCGGAATGGAATAGGAGTGTTCCATCCTCACCCATCAGCCATGCTTGGGCTTGCACACCGCTGTCGGCAAGGGAGAGGTGATCCCCGAGCAGCCTTTCCAGATCTACGGTCATCGAAAGGGTCCCGGCAAACTTCTCCTGCACAGCCTGGCGAGCACCAGCGGTTCCACGGTACACCGGCACGGCGACGATAAGGAGCAGGGACGGCTGCTCAGGAACCTCATTGTCTGCCCGCTTTCCCGAGATCGCCGTGTAGGTTCGGCCCTTGTTGGCTGGTTGCGCCGCCCATTTTGCAATCCCGGGATCGATCCTGCCTCCCGCCAATTTTTTCCTATCAGTCGAATAAAGAGTCGTGCCTGTTTCATCCGCAACCGAAATCTCCGAAACGTGACTCTCCTGCAACTTCTGAAAGCACGGTTCGACTTCCAGCGGCGTTTCCTTTGGATCGAAGTTCTGGATCAGGGGGCACACGGACAGCGCATGCAGCTCCCGGGTGAGCGAAAGCAGATGGCCCTCGGTTTCGCCGGCTGCCTGGCGGGCCGTCAGGAGTTGGTTCCTCTGGTAGAGCGCAAGCGCCTGGCGCTGGCTATCCCAATGAAGATCCAGTGTGAGGTAAACCACTGCGATCAACACAATCGCCAGCGTGGCAAGGACAAGGGTATTTGTTTTCATCATCGGATTCTAGGGGAGTAAACAACGATCATAAAAGCGCTGCAGTCCCGATCCTGCTTCGAAAATAGGCGGAGCCTTTGGAGTGCGGCGGCATGACGCCGCTTTGTCAGGCTTCAGGGCGGCGGCATGACGCCGCACTCCAAGGCGCTTCGCGCAAGGGTTATGCTTTTCATGCGCTCGGGTGCGCCCCGGCGCATGTGGGACTGCTTCGAAAATAGCCGCCCTCGCGAACACCGTGATCGGCAGTTAACAAAGATCCCAAAACCGATCACGACCACGACCACGAACCCTGACAGGAGAGGCACGGCGATCAATTGGCATTTTCATGCGTCGTGGAGTGCGCGCCACGCGCATGGGGGACTGTTCCGAAATCAGATCGAGCCATGTGCGGCCAAGGCGCACAAACCATGCCAGGGAGATCCCTCGCAGTCAATATCGGTCTCATGCGCCGAAGACGCCCCGGAATCAACTCGAGCCCGGCGCGTGCGGCCCACGCTTCCACGGCTCATCGCCACGGATGTTACCTCTGAAAAGCCCGCCTTTTTCAACATCCTTTCCGTACCCTGTCATCCGTATCGGATATTCGTCGCGGGTACATTATCCAATAGGAGGAGAATGGCGGCGCCGACCGATGGCATGGCCAGCCGCCGGTGTCGCATCCTGAGACGCATGAAAGGATCTTGTCTCTCCGGTGGGCAATTGTCTGAATCGGGATCGCAATCGCTGTCGCTATCGGCTTTGTTGGACTGGCAAGACCGAGCGCGAAGGCACTGCCGATGATTACGTTATTGGCTTTCTGTTTCTATTTTCGCAACAGTCCGTTCATGCGCGTGGCGCGCACCCTGCGACGCACGAAAATGCTGAATTTCATAGCGCCTTCGATCATCAGTGTCAAGCGGACCAGTAACCTCTAAGACTCAAGGACTACAAGACACTAAGAGTTATCTTCGGAGCAGGAGTGCCGGCGCGGGGCCGGCACTCCTTTGGATAGGCTAGAACTTGATTTTCAGGGCGAATTGAATCTGTCTTCGGCCACCCGCGGATGTGATTTTGCCGAAGTTCGTGGAAGTCACATTCCCGGTCGGGTTGCCGAAATTGGGATGGTTAAGGATGCCCGACGCGTCGCAGCGGAACTCGACCGATTGCCGCTCGGTAATCCTGAAGGTTTTCGCCACGGCCAAGTTAAGGCTGATGCCCCAGGGGCCAGAGAACCAATTCCGCTGCATGGTCCCTATATTGCCGGCAGTGGGCAGGAAGAAAGTTTGCCCGGTAAATGCCTGGCTTCCTGAAGGCGCCACGCCGCGCCCGTCAGCGCCGATTGCGCTTGCGGGCATGAAATACGGACCTGTGGACGTCATTCTGAAGGTGAAGAACTGATCCAACTGATCTTTTGTCAAGTTGGTATTGGCGGTCATATTGCCCGACTGTCCGCCGCGATTCAACGTCCCATATCCCCCTCCAGTGATCGAGAATGGGCCTCCCGATGTGATATTGGCGATGCCGCTTAAATCCCAGCCTGAGAGGACATGATTGACAACTGCGTTGTCGATAGTGAGACGGTGGCCTTCGCCGATCGGCAGTCGATAAACCGCGTTGGCCTTGATGTTGTGGGTAACGTCAAAGGAAGCCCGTGCCTTTTCGATCGTGGGCTGGTTGTAGTCCAGGAAGGCTCCTGAACCGTCGGTGAGCGCCTTTGAGTAGACGTAATTTGCCTGGAATTGAAGCCCGCCCCGCAGGCGACTGCGAACCTCAAACACCCCGGAGTTGTAGTTCGAGTTGCTGTAATTGCTCTCCATATTCGCTGATATCGCATACGGATTGGGGAAGAAGGAGCCAAACGTACCCGTTGCCCTTGTGCTTTGGTAAGTATAGGCAAGCTGCCCCACCTGTCCCTGGTCGATGAGGGTGCGGTTGGACGAGTTGGTCAGGTTGCCCCCTGAAGTGAGCAGCGGGAAAATGGTCAGCGGCTGGCTGCCGGCAATCGCGGGATTGTAAGCGGGATTGAACGACCCGGTCGCCGCCCGTGCCAGGTTGCCGTTGTTCTGGGCGCGCAGGAAGTCCGCCAGGAAGCCATTTTCCTTGATGATCACCTGGTTCATATCCAGTACCCGGAGGAGTTTGGTGGCGTGGCTGGCATTGTACCGCAACTCAAAAATAAATCCCTTCCATTCATGCTGGATCCCGAAGCTCCACTGCTGGACGTAGGGCACGCGGAGGTTGGGATCGGGCATAGAAATATTGGCGGTCGCACTCGCCGTGTTATTATCCAGCTGCGTTCGAGGCACCTTGAAGGTGGGTGCTGCAATCGGCGGCAGCCCGCCGCTCAGCCGCCCGCTCAGCGCATTGGCGGTGACGGCTTGAGTCAATCCCGCGTTGCCAAGCGTCCCTGTGATGTTGCTGATCGCGTCGTCATTGATATAGTTGATGCTGTACCCTGCGCGCACCGAGGTTCTCCCCTTGCCAAAGGGATCCCAGGCAATGCCGATGTTCGGGGCAAAGTTGTTTTTGTCGGAGCCGTAAAAAGGCCGGCCGGCGGCGTTGCCCGCAAAGTCCAGGGTGGCGTTGGATTTCAATGTGCCAATCGCATTGGTGCCGCTGGCTACCACCGGCATCAGTACCAGCCCGTCCCGCTCATCCAGGACCGGCCAAATCTCGTAGCGCGTGCCGATGTTCACTGTCAGCCGGGGCATCAATCTCCAGGAATCGCCGACATAACCGGCATAAAAGCCATATCGGTAGTTTCGATCCTGTTGCGCGCCCGAAACGAAGCCGGAAGTACGGCTGGTGATGTTATAGGACTGGGTGCTACTCGTAAGGTAGCCGGCCAAGGAGGCAAGCAGGTTGTTGGCCGCGGTTAGATCTGTAGAACTGATGCCCGGAAGCTGGGATGCGTTCAATCCAGTGTTGCCCGTCCCCATGCCAAGAGTATAGGTCGGGATCGTGCCGGCCTCATTGTAGGCCTCCACGTGGATCAGTTGCGCCTGAAAACCAAACTGTAAATTGTGCCTCCCGAAAACATAACTGGCGTTGTCGTTGATGTTGAAGGTGTTCGTATTCCTTCCCTGGGTCCGGAAGCTGTTCAGCGGATAGGTGAAAATAGTGCCGCTGAGGAAGTAATCCGGAAAATCCGCCGTGTTTTCGTTTTCGAAGATGATCGGCGCCAGGTTGAATCCGCCGCGCACCTCATTAGTGAAATGGCCTGAGGGACTAAAGCGCCAGCCCAACGAGACAAAATTTGCATGGTCTTTGTTGATCACAGGGGAGGCCGTCCCATAGTCACTCCCCTGATCCGGACGGTCAATCCAGTCAGTGTTGAATATGTAGGTTCCCGAAAAGTTGTTTTTCGGGGAGAAATCGTAGTCGATTCTCGTGGTCACATGATCCTGAATCCGGTTGTTGCGCATCTGATAGGAATATCCGCCGGTGTTGCGCAGCAGCGTGGCCGAGCTGTCTCCGGTCCGGTAGTCGTTAATCTTTTCCGGTCCCGGAACCTGCTTCAGCACGTTGGTCATAAACGAATCCATGGATACGCCGGCGGCCGTAAGCACGTTCACCTTTTGCACCTTATTGCTGGTGTCCAGATAAGTGAAGATGCCCTGGCGGGCGTCGCTGGTCAAAATTGTCCGGGTATAGACCGCCTGTTCGTGATCGCGATAGGCCTCATAGTTCCCATAGAAAAAGAGTTTGTCTTTGAGGATGGCTCCGCCCAGCGTGGCACCGCCAAAGTTCAGGTTCAAGCGCGATCGCGGAACACCTGATTGGTTGTTGAACCAGGTATTGGAAGAGAGCGCACTGTTGCGGTTCTGCCAATAAGCCGATCCTCTGAGGCGATTGTTCCCCGACGGCGTGACGAAGATCACCTGAGACGATCCACCGCCGGAGGAAATACTGGAATTCCCAACCTGAATGGTCATCTCGGAGATTTGATCCGTCAGCAGCATTTCCGGTATGAAGCTCAGGTCATTGCTGCGAATGTAATTATCCTGGATATTGACCCCATCTACCGTTACGGCTGAAGCCGTGGTTCGAACCCCATTAATGGTGTAATTGGCTACGCCTGCCTGAGTGCTGATAAACGACAGCGGGCTTCTGTCCATAACTGGTAATTGCTGCACCTGTTTGTTGGTGATAGTAACGGCAACCTCAGCAGTCGTTGTCTGCACCGCCAAGGCAGCCGCAGTCACCTCGACGGTCTCAGCCTTGCCGCCAATCTCCATGCCAATGGCGTTCAGTGCCGTCTCCTGTCCCGGGGCGACAACTACGCCACGTTGAGTCAATTTGCGAAACCCAGGCGCCTCGATCACCACGTCGTAGGTACCGGCAGGCACGCCGATCAGGTTGAAAAGACCACTTTCAGTGGTCACCGCTGATAGTACCGCTTCAGTCCCACCTGATTTCACCAGGCTCACGGAGGCGCCTGGAATCACCGCCTTGCTTGGATCCAAAACCAAACCGCTCAAGCGGCCGGTCACCTGCGCCAGCAGCGGTCCGGCGAGCGAGCAGGCAAATAAGACACCAATGGCCAAAAATGTTCTGAATCTCATCATGGATCCTCCTTGCCTCTGAGAAGGCAAAAACGAGCAACACCCTTCCTGCCGCGCGATGAGCCGAGCGACCTTGCTCAGAATATTGACCGGCTAATGACAATGTAGCTGTTGCCATTAACACCCTCTAATTGTAAAGAGTCAACAAATTTGTAGATGCTTATGGCGGATAATCAAGACCAAATCGATCTATGACGACCCCTGTCGGACATTGCTTGGTTGCACCTTGCGTCCTGGAACCCTCAGCCGTTTCGGAACGCTGGCAGTGGCGGTCACGCCGGAACCTAACTGATTCGCTGATTTCGATCCCTCCACTTTGATCCGCTAATCCTCTCCTATTTTCGCATTCATTTTTGGGCTTTACTTTTTGTCTTGTCTAGATGTAATATTACATCTAGTATGAAAACTCAACCGAAAGGACCCGAGGCGGCTCGAATCCGTCAACGCAAGTACGACTTGATCCGCCAGTTTCAGATCCCCGACGAACTTCTCCCCGGTTCGCTATCCATTCGCCATTCGCGTTGTAGAAAGCCGAACTGCCACTGTGCCGAGGGGGAGGGACACCCGCTCTGGTCCCTAACCTTCATGGCCGATGGCAAGAAGCATGTTCAGCACATCCCGAAGCATTTGGTCGAGGATGTGCAGAGGCGCGTGGAGGCGGGGCGGAAGTACCAGGATGCCGTTCGTGAAGTTTTGGCGGCCAATGCCCAGCTTCTGGTTCTGGCGCGGAAGCAGCGGCTGATTTGACCCGCCTGGGGGTACGACAGTTCTTTAAGTATGCGGCCCGGTATGCGGAAGTGAGGTCGTATTTCCGTTCTCCGGGGGACGGAAGAGTGCGCCCTCAGATTCCTGCGGCAATCTTGCTGCGGGCTCTTCTTGCCGCACGGTTACTACGAGAGGTGAGTTTTTTGGGCGTGGAGGCTTTGGTCCGGTCGCCAGCGCGGCAGGTCATGGGTGTTCGTGTGTCGTTTGGAGACGATGTGCTGGCGTACCTCACCGAGCGCCTGGACGTCGACCGTTTGCGCGAGGCGACGGTGGGAGTGGTTAAGAAAGCGAAGCGGAACAAGGCGTTTCAGGACAGCCGATGGATTGGTCTGGCGTTCGACGGATCGGGAATGGGACGGAGTCAGGACCACAAGTGCGCAGGCTGTCGCCCGGTACGAAACAAAAAGAAGGAGATCGTAGGGTATCACCACAAGATCGTGATGGTCAGCGTAGTAGGGACCGGGTTGTCGCTTCCGTTGGATGTGGAACCCTATGGTCCAGGTGACAGCGAGTATGCGGGTGGACAGAGACTTCTGCGGCGGACCGTGAGTAATCTCGGTGTTCGGTTTGCAGATTACGCCGTCGCCGACGGAGAGTTTGCCACGGCGCCATTTCTGCATGCGGCGGGAGATGCGGGACTGAAAGTGGTTGCGCGGTTGAAGGGGAACCTGCCGGAGTTATACGAGGCGGCCCAGCGACGCTTCGCCTCCAAGCCGCGGGATCGGACATTTCGGGACGGTCGTGATTGGATCGAGATTTGGGATGCCGACGATTTTGATCCCTGGGACACCCTCCGCTGGGAAACGGTCCGCGTGATCCGCTACCGGCAACATAAGCCGGATGGTACCGTGGTTGAAGCCTACTGGCTGACCGACTGGTCCAATTCAGAAGCCGGGAGCCAAGCTCTTTACCGCATGGCGAAGAGCCGGTGGGAGATTGAAAACCAAGGCTTCAACGACGGCAAGAATCGATATGGCTTAGAACACATCTGTCACCATCATCCCAACAGTCTCTTAATCAACTGGCTGATCATCCTTTTGACGTTGACCCTGGAGCGACTCTATCGCAATCGCTACCTCCATCGTGGAAGCCACAAGGCAATGGAACCAGTAACTCTGGTTCGGCTGCTGTGGATCAGTCTGGGAAAGCCGACCGACAGTAGTTGAGTTACGACAGACTGCCTCAGGCCCCTCCACTAAGTAGGTCTCCCCCCCGGTGACGGGATTCGTGTCGATCCAGCCTCAAAAACACCTTCGAAAATACCCCTGCCTTCCAGACAAGCATACGATCCAGCGCGCACCGGCGATACTCATAGGCTTGGGGCGTACCATGTATCATGGAGTTCCGAAACGGCTGTGGAACCCTGCGTTTGGGGGAATTGTGTACCCAGGTATGGTACACTCCCACAAAACCGCGCAGCGCACGGTTCAGCCAATGGTGACTGCCAATTAAGCTCGGCTATGTTCGTACTCTGCGGCTGACTGAGCAGGCCGGCTTACGACTAACGTGACGAATACCTTACGTCTATACTGGTCGCGGTGATAGGACGCGTCTTGTACGAGAGAAATTTAAGCCAGGCGGCAGATCAGAGCCCCCAGAGTCCTTGTCAATCCCATTCTGACTGTTTACAGCTTGGAGGTTTGATGGCTCAACTCTTGTCCGGCGCCGAAGAATTGTTCCAGGCAATCAGCGCTTCCTTACCTCGGACACTTCTCACGACAGCAATGCACCAGGACATTCGGCGTGTGGCAGCACTTTGTCCAGACGCCCGTGAGTATATACTCGAATGCCGCTTGGACGGAGACGATCCGCGTGTGGACTTTTCGCTATTTCTCGAAGCCGACAGCGCCCTGCAATGTTTGTCCCCCGGTCTTGCCCAACAAAAGCCCTGTGGTTTTTGGTGGCACGACTCATGGGCACCTATTCGCGACTTATGCGCATGTTGGCTTGATCCGGTGAGTAATCTGCGCCAGAAGATTGAGGGTATCTGGCTAGAATTCGATCTCGATGGCCACTTTACCGAACAGCAACTGCCTAGCGTATTCATCTATCCTCACGAGTCCGGTGAAGAGACCTTGGAAGCGCTGATTGGCCAGTCTGGTGGGCTGCTGAATGTTCTGTTACCGAATTGCGCGTCAATAATCCAGGAACAGGTCAGGCACTATGTCGGACACCTGCCACCGGAAACACGGATCGTGCTTGGTGTGATGTTATCGCGCACACCGTATCATGTTCGACTTTACATTCCGGAACTACGGCCAGCGGAGGTACTGCCTTACTTGGACCGTATTGGCAGAGATCAGGTCAACCGGGAAATGGCAACACTGTTGGACACATTTAGGGATCTGGCCCAAACTGTAGGCCTGGACGTAAATATTGGCCCTACCGCCAATGAACCAATATCACAGGCTCTTGGCCTGGAATATATTACCTCCCGCATGACCGGAGGGCTTGTCGCCCTGCGTCAGTTACTCAATCATTTAGTAACTTTGGGCTTGTGTACGCCCGAAAAACACGATGGGCTCTTAGCCTGGCACGGACAATCTCGAGTCTGGCTGAGACACATGTTTATGCCGAGTGTCATCGAGCGTAAACTGAGCCATTGCAAAATCATCGTGCGGCCATGGGGTTCATTGGCAGCCAAAGCCTATTTGCATTATGACCTCCGTTAGCAGCTTATCCATTGCGATTCGCGGCCTGTGGCACTGCGCAGCCGTGCGCATCTCAGCGGCAAAGGAGGTGATTGCACCATGCCACTCTTTGTGGCGGGCGCGGTTGGCGTCGCAGGATTGGAAGAATTTGGTGGGGCGCTGGCGGCACCAGATTGAGATATGGACAAACTGGTGGTTTCCTGAGCACTTTCCCAACATGCCTTAAACGCACCTTCAATCCGCGATTCCACTGATCGGACCGACCCCTCGCCGACTTGTATGAATCTCACTGTGCTATGCAGAATTCAATAACCGGCTATCACTCACGCCGTTTTGTGCTTGATTCGTTGCACTGTTGTGTGATAGCGATGTCTTTGTCCGAGCGTGGTGGGAGCCGTAGCTTGGTTCCCCGCGCTTTTCTATCACCTGCCAATTCCAAGAATATAACTGACCAAAAACATAGAAGAGAGGAAGGGAAACCATGAGCAAGGAAGCATTGGAGGGGTTCCTGCAGAAAATGAGAGAGGACAAGAAACTCCAGCAGCGCTTGCAGGCAGAGGCTGAGGGTAAGCCCAATCCCATCCCGTATGTTGTGGAGGCCGCAGGCCGGCTGGGCTTCGAATTTACTGGCCAAGAGTTCATCCAGGCGCAAGAGGCAATCCAGGGCAAGCTTACCGACGAGCAGTTGGCGGCTGTCGCGGGCGGCAAGGCGCCAACAGGGGAGCATATCGTATCGTGGACCTTCCATTGGTAAGGTAGGCTCGCTGGCACTTGTGTCAAGATGCTGCCGGGGACCAGCGCCAAATCGCCACAGGGCCGGAGAGGGTCACGAAGTACCAGCCCGCGCTACCGTTGCCGCGGCTGTATTGAGGCGGCAAAAGGCATATCGTCTTGCCGCCTCGACTCTGCAGCTTGCGGGCGGAGGAGGGCCATGCGAGAGTCATCACAAATACTCCTCGGCGGGGAACAACAGTTTCCTCAGCAGAGAGAGCATCCAAAAGATCTCGCCTCTCTGCTGCGCAATGGTGAGGCACTAATCATTGTGCCACCATTCATCCACTGTGCGGCACCGTCTCTTGCAGCCCATCTTCTGCAGGCATGTGCCGGCAAAGCCGGCTTCCATGCACACGTCCTTTATGCGAGCCTTTCCCTTCTCTCCCAGATGGGTGAGGCGAATTACGCGGCGATAGGATATAACTCGTCCGTCCCGGAGTTGATAGGGGAACGTTTCTTCGCCGCTGCGGCCCATGGCCTGCCTCTTCTGGGAACCCGGACCGAACGCCTTCAGAGGTACTACAAGGATGTCGAAGGCCAGAATCCACCGCCAGCCATCAAGTGGTCGGAGATCCAGCGGTTAGCGTCTGAGGCGGAGGAATGGGCGGATGCTTTTGCCGGGGAGGTCGCCCGGAAGGGTTACCGGGTGGTGGGCTGCACGGCGGTGGCGCAGCAGACCTGCGCAAGTGTTGCTTTGCTGAGCCGAATCAAGCGGCTGAGCCCAGAGACTATTACCATCATCGGGGGGGCAAACTGCCTGGGTGACATGGCCCATGGCATTGCCTCCCTGAGCCCGGCGATCGATTTCGTCTTCTCCGGTGAGGGTGAGATCGCATTCCCGCGCTTTCTAGAGCAGGTACGTTCGGGCAACCTTCCCGGAGAGCGCATTATTTTCGGGGAACCGTGCGAGCACCTGGATGCAATCCCCCCGGTAAGTTACGCTGAGTTCTTCGAACAGTTGAAGCATTTCATGCCGCATGTTCAGGCAGACGGGATCTGGCTGCCCTATCAAAGTAGCCGAGGCTGCTGGTGGGGACAAAAACACCACTGCACCTTCTGTGGTAACTATGTGGGTAACGGTTTCCGGGAGAAATCAGCGGAGCAGATCATCGCGGACCTGGGGCGCTTTGCGGCGGAGACACCTGCGCGCAAGGTGCTCTTTATCGACCACATCATGCCCCACTCGTACTTCCGTACTTTGCTCCCGCGCCTGGCTTCCGAGTTGCTGGACATGCGTTTTTTCTATGAACAAAAGGCCAACCTGTCCCTTAACCAAGTGCTGCTTCTGAAGAAGGCGCGGATCACGGAGTTTCAACCGGGCATCAAGGCGCTCTCCACGCGGCTGCTGAAGCTTATGAATAAGGGCGTGACGGCGGCCCAGAACATCAGGCTGCTGCGCTACACGCGCTCAGCTCAGTTGCTGTGTTCGTGGAACCTGCTTTTCGGATTCCCCGGCGACCAAACTGAGGAGTACAACGAAACACTCGCGCTGATGCCCCTGCTGCGCCACCTTCCCCCCCCGCGCGCGCTCTCCCGCATATCCATCGACCGCTTCAGCCCGTATTATGAGGACCCCGCCGCATACGGCCTGAGCAACATCCGGCCTTTTCCTGCTTACACCGATGTATCCCCCCCGGGCACGGATGTGGAACGGCTCGCCTACCACTTCAGGGCGAACTACGCCAGTGGGTCGATCGAGGATCGCGAAATCGCCCGCCGCCTGGCAGCGGAGGTGGAGGCTTGGCGCAAGGCGTGGCTGGCTGGCGATGGTGTGCTTGCTCAGCTCTGGGTGAATCGCCTGGGAGGTGATTTGTTCCTCCTCAGGGATACGCGCGGCCTGCCCGGAACCCAGGAGAGCCAGCTCGTGGGGCGAGATCAGGCAGCAGCGGCCCTGGTGGGCGGACAACACAAGCCCGCCGTGGCGATGGAGTGGGCATTGGCGCACAAGGTGGCGATCATGCTGGAGGGGGAGTATGTGCCCCTGGCCACTGCCACCCCCGAGCTGCTGTGCGAATTCGAGGGGAAGTGACCAAATGCATGATGAGCATCAAGAACTCTGCGCGCAGTATCGCGACGGCACCACGCCTGCACGTTTTCGACTGCACCAAGCTTCAGACCCTGCCCAAATGCGCCCGCCTGCCCGAACAGGAGAAGGATGCCTCATATTTACATCAGCGATCTATCCTAGGCTCTCGCCCCCGGGAAAATCAGTTGCCCATTAATCACTCCGCATGCCACAAACGGCGAGGCACTCACCTACATGGAAGAACAGATGGCGCACTCTTCGGTCAACGTGACCGTGGACGTTACAGGCACCAAGTACCAGGTGCGCACCGCTAGCCTGCGAACCGTCTGCCGATTCCGCAACCTGGATCCCTCCCGTGCAACCAGGTCAAAACGAGCCCAAGGGATCTCGATAGCTTCCCGAATGGTCGTTGGAATTAATTGACTGTATCAAGGAAAATGGCGGGGCCGACGAGATTCGAACTCGCGACCTCCGGCGTGACAGGCCGGCGTTCTAACCAACTGAACTACGACCCCGCTGAGTCAAAGGGTTTGCATAATAACGCATTGCGTCCGGCGACGCAAGCCGTATCAGAACATTTATTGTACCGAAAGGCGTGATCCGACGTCACGCCCTTTGTTCTTCATCCCCGGGATTTCAACTCGAGGGCCATCCATTCATCACGTTCCCGCACACCACTCACCGCCCAACGTGCCACTGCCAGAGCCTCGCAGATTTCCTGATGATCGTCGCGCAGCAGCCCGGATATCAGGACCCCTCCCCCGGGCTGCACGAAGGAATGGAGCATACCGAAGTATTTGAGCAGTGTGTTGCGATCGAGATTGGCAAGCAGCCAATCAAACATCTGCGGACCCAGATCTTCGAGAGCGGCGACCCGCAGCTCCAGTTCAGGGCCAAAGCCATTCGTGGCTGCATATTCTCGCGCGCACTCGATCGCTTCCGGATCATTGTCGATCCCAAGCACCCAACTGGCACCTAACCGCAGGGCTACCATGGCCAGGATACCGCTACCGGTACCGACATCGAGCACCTTTTCGCCACCATGGATGCCATCTTCGAGCCACTCCACGATCAGTTGCGTCGTAGCGTGATAGCCGGTTCCGAAGGCTCGTTTAGGATCAATGATCAGTTCAACTCCACCCGCCGGCACGGCGATAGAATTCCAGCTCTGGCGAACATAAATGCGGCGCCCGAGTTGAATTGGCTGCAACGAAGCGGCCCAGCGCGCGTTCCAGTCCTGATCCGGCAGTGCGCGGGTCGTCAGCGTGTCTGCCCCCCGGTGGTCGCCGAGTTGCCGGAGCGCCCGTTGCAGCGCGCCCAGCGTCTCCTCACCCCAGTTTTCTCTGGCCCAATACAAAGAGCACGCGCCATCTTGTTCCAAGGCGCCCAGGCAGCCTGACTCATCGAGGAGCCCAAGCAGCTCACCCGCATCGACCGCCGTCAAAACCCGAACTTCAATGTGTTCTTTCGCCATCTCCGGGTATGCTACTTGCCCACATCATGATTCTTCTTCCATGCTGCCAGATACCGGCTCGCCTGGGGCACACCGCCATTCCAGCGCGGTTCCTGATCGCTCTCAGCCAGAATCAGCAGTGCGGTCGCGATCAGCCTGTCGGTAAGCGCCATGTTGTCATAGTTGACTTTCTGCCAGGTGTCGCCGGCACCGTGGTAATCCGCAAACATAAACGCCACGCACAGGGTGTGAGCCGGGATGCCGAGATTTGCCAGTACAGCATTGTCGCTTGCCGAGAAATAGGGATCGGAGTTTTTTTCGTGTCTATAGACAGTCACACCCGTGAGTTCGCCCGCACGGCGAAAAACCTCGCCAAGATCCGAATAATCAAAGCCGGTAAGGCTTGCTCTCCTGCTTTGATCCCCTTCGGAGCTGTCGGTCCTGCCCACTTGCTCGAGGTTGATGTCGGCGATGGTTTTGTCGATCGGGAAGATCGGGTGCTGCGCATAATAACTGGCGCCCAGTCCGCCGACTTCCTCTCCATAAAAAGTCACAAAAACCAGCGAACTCCGCGGCCGTTCCCTCATAGCCGCCAGCGCGGCTGCGATCTCGATGACCGAAACCGTTCCGCTGCCATTGTCGTTGGCTGCATTCCAGCCCCCCTCAGATCCCGGCCGACGCCCCACACCGTCATAGTGGGCGGTAAGCAGGATGTAGCGGTCGGCGAGCTTGGGATCGGACCCAGGCAAAAGGCCGATCACATTGCGCAGAACGACTTTTTTCTCGCCCGGCTTGGGAGTCAGTTCAGCCTTGCCCGCACTCTGAAAAAAACCATCGTCGCCAGCCGGCTTGAGCCCGGCCCTTCTGAATTGGGCGGCAATGTACTCTGCAGCAACGGCTTCCCCAGCCGACCCGTCCTTTCGACCCTCGAGAAGATCCGATGCAATAAAGGAGAGATGCCCTCGCAGCGAGTCCGCGGAAATCGTGGCCAGCGCCTGCTGTTGCACGGCCGTGACGGCGTAATTCCATTGTGCCTCTCTCGGAGCCGTCCCTTGAGCGACAACCACGCCACCTAAAAGTGCTACAGCCAGAAACAAGCGGATCGCCGAAGAGGGTTGCCTTTGAAAAATCATCGCATCTCTCCATCAGATAACTGATCACCGGTGACTATGTTAATTTGACACAATTGCAGAAAATAGGACAGTGGCGAGTGCCGTCTGCAATGAGGATGAAGACCTCTATTACCTTGAGTGGCTTGCTTCAAATAGCGGCGCTGTTTTAACATGGGGATCCGGAAACAACTATGCCCTATTGGTTTGATGGCAACAATTTGATCGGGCAATCCGCGGCAGTTGCGCGGCAGGATCCGAAGACGCGGAGGTCCTTCCTGGGGCTCTTGAGCACTTACGCGACCGCGGGCGGCGGGCGTTTTACTGTCTTCTTCGATGGGGACGATCCAGGTTCCGGCCTTCCCCTCGAGGCGTGCGCGTTCGTTACAGCGCGCCCTCTTCCACCGATGATGCCATCCTCCGCTCGGCCGAGGGCGCACGATCGCCGTCAGAAATCATCGTGGTAACCAACGATCATGGACTGGCAGCGCGCTGCCGCCATACCGGCGTCAAAACGATGGATTGGCGTCATTTCACCGGGAAAATGGCCGCCCGATCCCACGTACGCCTTGAGTCCGCACCAAAAGACGAAAAGGTTAATCTCGATGACTGGTCGCGTTATTTTGGTTTGGATCCCGACACCCTGAAATAAGACCTCACGAATTGCCGTTCGAAATAAGAAAGAGCCCGGTGCGGGCAAACAGATTCGCAAGCACCTTCACCTCGCGAGTCACGGCAATGCAGGCTGCCTTTTCCATGCGGATCCCTCTCGTACGGCAATAGTCATGAAAATCCCAAATACTCAAAAAGTGCAAATTGGGTGAGTCGTGCCATTCATAGGGGAGCGCAGGCGTGACCGGGGCCTTGCCAAGAAAGAACATTTGAAGCCGGGCACGATAATGGGCGAAGTTCGGGAATCCGACAATCACCATTTTCCCGACCCGCAGCGATTCCTGCATCACAGTGTCGAGTTTCCTGACCTGTTGCAGGCTCTGATTGAGGATGACATAGTCGAAGGATTTGTCGCCATAATCCGTCAGGCCGTTATCGATATCTTCGTGAAAGACACTCAGCCCCCGGGCGACGCACTGGTAGATGGCTTGTTCATTGATCTCGATTCCCTGGGCCCTGATCCCCTTCTCGCACACGAGCAGATCGAGCAGTTCGCCATCCCCGCAGCCCAGATCCAAGACGCAGGCTCCCGGCCGGACCCAGTCGAGAATGACGCGGTGATCCACGCGAAGAGCGCTCCGTTTCATGCCGCCTCATTCGGCACCCGCGCCGGAGCGCGCGTAACCTTCCGGAGGAAATGCGTGATCAGATGAGATTCCTCTTCGACCTCCAACAAAAAAGCATCATGCCCGTAGCCGGAGTCAATTTCGCAATAGGTCGTGTCCACACCAGCCTGCTTGCAGGCGCGCACCATCTCGCGAGACTGCGAGATCGGATAAAGCCAATCCGACTTGAACGCCACCAGCAGAATCTTGGCCTTCAAGCCGGCGAACGCCCGATGAAGCTCCTGCCCGCGTGCGGCGTCGTAAGAGTCCATGGCATTGGTGATGTAGAGATAGGAATTTGCATCGAATCGTTTCACAAAATGCCGGCTCTTATGGTGGAGGTAATCTTCCACCACGAAACCGGAGCTGAACATGTGCGCCCGCTGATTGTCCCCGATACGCCGGCCGAACTTTTCGGCCATGGAGCTGTCGCTCATGTAAGTGATATGGCCGATCATGCGCGCCACCGCAAGCCCCTTCGCCGGCGGATGTCCATCATAGCGCCCCTCTTTCCACATGGGATCGGCCATGATCGCCTGACGGCCGACCTCGTTAAAAGCAATCTGCTGCGGCGAGTGCTTGGCTGCCGTCGCCAAAATGATTGCGCTGCTCAACCGATCCGGATGCGCAGTCACCCAATCCAGCGCCTGCATGCCGCCCATGGAACCGCCGGCTACAGCCAACAGCTTCTCGATCCCCAGATGATCAATCAGCCGGCGCTGTACCTGCACCATGTCGGGGATGGTGATGAGCGGGAAATCCAGATCGAATCGCTTGCCTGTCTTGGGATTGATTGAGGAAGGCCCGGTTGTCCCCTGGCAGCCGCCAAGCACATTCGAACAGATCACAAAATACCGATCCGTGTCGAAGGCCTTCCCAGGTCCGATCATCTCATCCCACCAGCCTGGCCGGGTATCGCCCTCATGAAGACCTGCAGCATGCGCATCTCCAGTCAGAGCATGGAGAATCAGAACGGCGTTGGACCGCTGGGCGTTGAGGTTTCCATAGGTCTCGTAGGCAATAGTGACCGGTCCCAATTCCTGCCCACTCTCGAGGATCAGAGGATCCGGCGGCTGGCCAAATCGATAATGTTGGGTTTTTATTATCCCCACTGACACGGCTTCACCTCATAAGAATAGCCAATCCTGAACACCAATCCGAATGCGAGAGACACGAGGGATTTTGCTCCCCGCCTTGCCATGATCGAAGGTCATTGCCCCCCCGCGGCTCTATTTAGGGCCTGGTCTAGATCTTCCTTGATGTCGTCCATATCTTCCAATCCCACCGAGAGGCGGATGAAATCTTCGGTCACACCGGTCGCTTCCTGTTCGGCCCGGCTCAATTGCTGATGGGTGGTCGAGGCGGGATGAATGACAAGGCTTTTGGCGTCGCCGATGTTCGCCAGATGCGATAGAAGCTTCACGGAGTTGATGAACTTTTTTCCGGCCTCCAATCCGCCCTTGATACCGAACCCTACCAGGCCGCCGAACCGTCCCTTGAGGTATCTAGCTGCCATGGCATGGCTCGGATGCTCTTCCAACCCAGGGTAATTCACCCAGTTCACCCTCGGATGCCCCTTCAGGTAACGCGCCGCTTGCAGCGCATTGTCGGAGTGCTTCGCCATGCGCAGCGGGAGCGTCTCCAACCCCTGCAGGAACAGAAACGCATTGAACGGGCTGAGGCAGGCACCAAGATCCCGAAGGAGCTGCAGTCTGGCTTTCACGATAAATGCAACGTTTCCCACACCGGGGACATCGCGAAAGGCTTCCCAGTATTTGAGCCCGTGATAGCTCGGGTCAGGTTCGGTAAATTCCGGGAATTTTCCATTGCCCCAATCGAACCTTCCGGAGTCAACAATCACCCCCCCAATCGACGTCCCATGCCCGCCAATATATTTGGTGGCAGAGAGCACCGTGATATCCGCGCCCAACTCGATCGGTTTGACCAAACCGACGCCGACGGTATTGTCGACCACGAAGGGAATGCCTGCGTTTCGGGCAATCTTGCTGATGGCCTCAAAATCAGGGACATCGAGCTTCGGGTTCCCGATGGTTTCGGCATAAATCGCCCGGGTTCTTGAGGTGATGGCCCTCTGAAACTCTGCAGGCTTGGTGGAATCGACGAATTTCGCATGCCTGCCGAGCTTGGGGAATGTGTAATGTAAAAGTTGATATGTTCCACCGTAAAGGTTATTGGCTGCAACAATTTCATCACCTGTCTCCGTGATGGTTAAGAGCGCGTAGGTTTCCGCTGCCTGGCCCGAAGCTACTGCCAGCGCTCCCGTTCCGCCCTCGATCGCTGCGATCCTCTTTTCAAAGACATCGGTGGTGGGATTCATGATCCGGGTGTAGATGTTGCCGGGCTCCTTGAGGGCGAAGAGATTGGCCGCGTGGTCGCTGTCTTGGAAAACATACGAGGAGGTTTGGTAGATGGGCACGGCTCTGGCGCCGGTGGCTGGATCGGGAGTTTCCTGGCCTGCGTGCAATGCTAAGGTGCTGAGTTGCCTGTTTGACATTTTCCTGTCCTTGTTCTGAAGTCCATTCCGGATTGGTCCCATAAAACAAAAAACCCACATACCAGCGGCCCTCTCTGGCAGTGGGTTGCGGCGGCTCAGAACCTGTGCTGAAAAGCTACATGAGCGTGCCTCCCAAACCAGAGGGGCCACGCATGGGCATGGCCATGTTGCTCATGGATTCCATATTTTTGCCGGTTCTGTCAGCCTTCATTTTCGGACCAAACACCCTATCTTGATACTTTACCGGTGACGCGTTGTCAAGTGCCCTGGCCCACATTTGCGGTTTGGGGTCTTGGTTTTAAAACTCGATAAGGTACAATGCCACGGATGTTGCACCCTGTTTTATACTCGACTCGTGAGATGGCAATTCGATGACGACTCAATCCAGGGCACAGGAATTCCGGCGGCAGCTCGAGTCCCGCGCGCTGGTGGCCGACGGCGCCATGGGGACGATGCTGTATTCCAAAGGCGTTTTTATTAACCGCTGCTACGACGAGTTGAATCTTTCCGCGCCTGATCTCGTGAAGGGTGTTCACCTCGAGTACGTCAAAGCCGGTGCGGAGATCCTGGAAACCAACACGTTTGGCGCCAACCGGATGCGCTTGGAGAGCTTCGGAATTGCCGACAAGCTGGGGGCCATCAATCAGGCGGGGGTGCGGGTTGCCCGGGAGGCCGCCGGGCGTGAAGCATTCGTTGCCGGATCACTGGGGCCGCTCGGATCCCACATCGAACCTCTGGGCCCGACTTCCTTCGCCGAAGCGCGCGCGGTGTTTGCGGAGCAGGTGGAAGCCCTGATGGAAGCCGGCGCGGACCTGCTGATCTTCGAGACCTTCAGCAACCTTGATGAGTTGCGCGAAGCCGTGCTGGCTGCACGCCAGGTCGCGGGGGAAGAGCCGGTGATCGTTGCCCAGGTCACCATCGACGACTTCGGCAACTTGCGCGATGGGACTGACACTCGCACCTTTACGCTGATCCTGGATCAGCTGCCGGCGGACGTCATCGGCTGCAATTGCTCTGCTGGCCCGAAGGTAACGTTCGAAACCATCGAAAAAATGATGCAGTATTCCAAAAAGATGGTCAGCGCCATGCCCAACGCAGGGCATCCTTCGCTCGTGGATGGGCGTAAGCTCTATTTGTGCTCCCCGGAGTACATGGCGCAGTACGCCAGGCGGATGTTATGGGCCGGCGCAAAAATCGTGGGGGTTGCTGCGGCATCACCCCGGAGCACATCAGGCTCGTGCGCGCCGAAGCCCGCTCTCTGCAGCCGGCAGGGCGCAGCTTCACGACGACCGTTGAAGCGCCGGTTGTGAAGGCACAAGCGCTTCCGCAAGTGCCGATGGCGCAAAAATCGCAGCTGGGCGCCAGGCTCGCAGCCGGACAGTTTGTCACTTTCGTGGAAATTTTACCGCCCCGGGGCATCAAATCCGAGGCAGAAATTTCCGCATCCCGCATGTGCGCCGAGCACGGTATTAACTGCATCAACGTGCCGGACGGGCCGCGGGCCAGCGCGCGCATGAGCGCACAAGTCACCTGTCAGCTGATTCAGCAGCAGGCGGGTATCGAAGCCGTACTGCACTTCTGCTGCCGGGACAGGAATATTCTCGGCATCCAGTCTGAACTCCTGGGGGCTCACGCGGTCGGGATCCGCAACCTGATCTGCATTACCGGCGATCCGCCGCGCATGGGCAGTTATCCTGGGGCTACGGCCGTTTTCGACGTTGATTCCATCGGGCTGGTGAACATCGTGAACAATCTGAACCGCGGCCTCGATATCGGCGGCAATTCCATGGGATCGCAGACTTCGTTCCTGATCGGCGTGGGTGCCAATCCGGGAGCGCTCAACCTCGATGAAGAACTGCAGCGGTTCGAATGGAAAGTCCAGGCTGGAGCCGAGTACGTGGTCACCCAACCCGTATTTGACCTGGAATTGCTCGAACGCTTCCTGCAGCGCATCGAACACGTTCGCATCCCGGTCCTCGCGGGCATCTGGCCGCTTACCAGTTACAGAAACGCCGAGTTCATGGTGAATGAACTGCGTGTGCCCGTCCCCGAAAATCTCATGGAGCGCATGCGCAGGGCGCAGAGCGCCGAGGCTGCGGGCAAAGAGGGTCTGGAGATCGCCCGCGAAATGGTCAGGTGCGTGCGCCATATGGTCCAGGGTGTGCAACTGAGCGCTCCATTCGGCCGTTATCAGACCGCGCTGGAGGTTGCGGAGGCGATTGGTCTCCGTTGAGGGTGTTGGCAACTGCCAGGACTCGAAGACCACGGCGCGGCAAAGCCGCAACCAAGAAATCTCACCGCAGAGATCGCCGAGATCGCAGAGAAATCTCTAGTTTCTCAATAACTTGTCTCTGCGGTGAGAAGTTGTTTTTCTTGCCTAAGTGGCAAGGATTTGTACGTAAGCGGTACGAAGAATCCATTGCTATTGCGCTACGATTTCCTTACAGTCTTGGCGGTGCTGTGACTGTTGATTTCCTTAGGCGTGGATCGTGCCCACATACACAACTGCTTGTCCGTGCAACTGCTACAGCACCTGCTCCATGCGGGTGGAGGTTGAGGATGGTCGCATCCGCCGGATCGAGCCGCACCCGGACAATGCCGCCACACCCGGAGGGCTTTGCCTCAAGGGATTGAGTTACGCGGAGAGAGTCACGTCGCCTGACCGGCTTCTTTTTCCCATGGCCCGAACCCCTGGATCGGCGGCCTTCCAGCGGGTCACCTGGGACGAAGCCCTGGATCGCATTGCGGAGCAGCTGACCCGATTGAAGGAAGCCTTCGGCGCCCAAAGCATACTCTACTATGCAGCGAGCGGAACCAAGGGCCTGCTCAATTCCGCCGGCTTGAGCTTCTGGCGGCTCTTCGGCGGATGCACGACGACCTACGGCGACTTGTGCTGGCCCGCCGGTCTGGAAGCCACACGGCTGACCTTGGGAGAGAACAAGCACAACGCTCCCTGGGATCTTGCCAACGCCAAACTCATTCTCCTGTGGGGAAAAAATCCAGCCGAGACCAATATCCACCAGATGCCTTTCGTCGACCGGGCGCTGGCCAACGGGGCCCGCCTCATCGTCATCGATCCCCGGCGTACCGAGTCGGCTGAACGCGCCGAATTGCTCATCCAGCCCCGGCCCGGGTCCGATGGGGCTCTCGCTCTCGGCATCGCGCATCTGCTGATCAGGCAGGATCGCATCGACCATGCCTTCATCGAGCGCCATGTGCTCGGCTTTCCGGAATTCAGCCGCATGGTAGAAGAGTTCACCCCTGAGCGCGCCGCCGGGCTGACCGATGTTCCCGTTAAGTACATCGAACGCCTCGCCGACTGCCTCGGCACGATCAAGCCTGCAACCATTTGCGCCGGATTCGGCATGCAGCGCTATACCAACAGTGGCCAGACAATGCGCGCCATGATTGCGCTGCTTGCCATCACAGGCAATGTCGGTGAACCAGGCGCAGGCTGGCAGTTCGCCAACCTGCAGAGCGCCGTGTTCGACGGCGTGCGCGATCCTGTGGCGTCCTTTCCGCCGGAGACGCCCGACGGCATTGTGCGCGTCAGCATATTGCCGGCCCGCCTTGGACAGGACATGCTGGCAGCGCGAGATCCGGATTTGAAAATGGCATGGGTCGAGCGCGGCAATCCCGTCACCCAGAATCCCGAGACCCATACCGTGCTGAAGGCGTTTCGCACACTGGATTTTCGCGTGGTCGTGGATCAGTTCCTGACCGACACCGCGCGCGAGGCGGACATAATTTTGCCTGCCAAGACTCTGTTGGAGCAATCCGATGTGATCGGCGCCTACTGGCATTCCTACCTGCAGTTGAGGCAAAAAATCTTTGAACCTCCCGGGGAAGTGAAACCGGAAACTGAGATTTATCGCTTGCTGGCCCAGCGCCTGGGCATACCCGAAGTCCTCGTGGTTGAGCAGATCCCGGGGCGTTCAGATGCCGAAATCGAAGCCTGGCTCGAGCGCAAGCTCGCTCCCTTCCCGGAGTTGTCCCTGGAGCGTCTGCGCGTCGGGCCCGTGCTCGCACCGGGATGTCAGGAGATCGCCTTTTCCGATTTCGTTTTCCCGACCCCATCGGGCCAGATCGAACTCCTCTCACAGGAGGCTGCTTCGAGCTGGGGCGTCGATCCTCTGCCGCGCTATCAGGAACCGGAGGAATCCTGCCCGAGACCGGCTGCTGCATCAAGCCCCTATCCGTTATGCCTTCTGACGCCGAACACTAAAAACCGCATCCATTCACAGTTCGGCAATCTGAAGATGATCCGCGCGGTAGCCGAGCCGCTGGCCGTGACGATCAGCCCTGCCGACGCCGACAAACGCGGCATCCTCGATGGCGATCTTGTGCGATATTCAACGGGCGCGGAAGCCTGGAAGTGCCGGCGCGCATCGATTTCAGCCTGAAGCCCGGATGTGTGTCGATGACCAACGGCACCTGGATCAGCGAAGGCGGGACCGTAAACTTCTGTTCCTTCGGCCGGGCGACCGACATGGGTCACGGCGCGGCCTTTCACGATAACCTGGTAGAGGTTGAAAAGGCAAATCGATGAAAGGCTTCCTGCTGGATTTGAATCGCTGCACCGGCTGCCATGCCTGCCTGCTGGCGTGCAGCCATCGAAAATGCCCTGGGCGCAGGGAACAGCTGGAGAGAGCTGTACACCTTCAACCTTCGGCGCCACCCCGGTGTAGCCAGTTTCCACTTATCTCTTGGCTGCATGCATTGCTCCGATCCCGCCTGCATGGAGGCCTGCCCGGCAGCGGCATACACGCGGGATCCCGCCACCGGCGCTGTCTTGATCGACACCGCGCGTTGCATCGGCTGCAAATACTGCAGCTGGGCCTGCCCATTCGATGCGCCACGCTACAGTAGCGCGAAGGGGACGATCTCGAAATGCACGTTGTGCAATGATCGCCTCCATTCTGGAAATAATCCTGCCTGCACTTCGCTCTGCCCGACCGGTGCACTGCAATTTGCCGAGTTGGAGACAGAACCCGCCGGGCAGTGCCTCCCCGGATTCCCGGCTGCAGACATCGGTCCTGCGATCCGGTTCATGCCGTTGCGATCTTCGGGCGCGGGGCCTGAACTCACTGCAGTACCGGAAACGCACGACAATGCCATTGTCACACGGATTCCGAATGCCGCTGCGGCACCGAAGGTCTCCGTCGAAACGGAATGGTCACTCGTCTTTTTCTCCCTTGCGGCTGCCCTGCTGGTCGCCATCGCGGGAGCAGGGATTGCCGGATCGGTGCACATCGATACAGTCGATTTCCTGATTGCCGCCCTGGGAACCTTGGGAATTAGTGCTTTGCACCTGGGAAAATGCCTGCGTGCCTGGCGCGCCGTCCTCAACCTGCGCCAATCCTGGTTGAGCCGCGAGATTGCCTCATTCGTTGGTTTCACCGTTCTTACTTCGACACTGCTGCTCTTTCCCGCCGGCGCCGCGCTGTTGGGCTGGCCTGCTGCACTAACCGGCTTTGCGGCGCTGTTTTGTATCGATCAGGTTTATGATTCGGTAAGCGCCGACCCTTGGTCGCGCCTGCACAGTGCCCGCGCCCTGCTCACCGGCTTGTTCTTGTTCGGCATCTTGACGGCGAACATTCCCATCGCCGGGCTGACGGGCCTGTCCAAGCTTTTCCTCTATGCGTACCGGCAGTCATGGTTCAAGAGTAGATCACGAGCCCTGGCATCGGCATTGAGGTTGGGTCTGGGATTTGTTGCCCCGCTGGCGCTATGGAGGGTCTACCCCGGTTGGGTGCTGCCGCTGGTACTGATTGCGGAGGTCATCGACCGTTGCGAATATTACCTCGACCTCGACATCATCACGCCGCGCGGCCAGATTGCCGCAGATCTACGCAAGGCCTTGCTTTCCGGCACCCGGCAATAGTTCCGGCATCCTACAAAGCCTCAACGCAAAACCCGCAGAGGACACAGAGAAAGATCAGCCAAAAACAGGTCTCTGCTACCTCTGTGCGCTCTGCGTGGAGGCTTTTTGGTTCTGCTATACCGCAGGCGCGCGATAGCCGAATACTCCGCGCTCTTTAATCAGTTTCACGCCCGCTGCGGGTACCAGGCCCTCCCAGTCCCTGTTCCCTTTCTGGATCATGCCGAGGACTTCCTTCGGGAGAATGTGGAGATATTGTTCGTCCACGTTCTGGAGAGATTCGATCAGTTTGTTCTCGATCAAATGAGCATGCAGATGGCGCACGGGCGGAGACGTTTCGAGTGTCTCGGCCGTAATTAATCCACCGGTCTGCATGTTCCTGGTCGGGTAGACATAAAGTTTGACCCCCGACTTGAACAGGCGGCCGAAGGCTTCCAGGATTCCTCCGTCCAGGCCGGTGTAGTAAGACTCCTCAAACAGGCGCTTGAGGTTGGGTACTCCCAGAGCGAACACGATCCGATTGGAAGTGTAAAAGCGAAGGTATTCGATCAGCAGATAATAGTACGGAAAGCTGGAGACGATAACCTGCTTGCCTAGCGAACTCAGAATATCGACGCGCGCCAGAAAATCGTTGTGATCAATGATGTCGCCCGAGAGCAGATTTTTCAACGACATCTCCATGACGACCACCGGTTCCTCACCAAGCTCAGCCGAAAACTGTGCGGTCGCGCCCTCGACGAGCTTCAAACCCGGAACGGTGATGGGCCGGAAGCTGCCGCGCTCGACCAGAATCGGTTTGTTGAACAGCAGTTCGTAAGGCTGGATGACCTCGCCGGTAGCGTCGAACATCGCCGCATCGGTAAAGCCCTGTTCCACCAATTGCAGGCTCATGAGCCGGTTGTCGACGCCGGCGGAGCAGGGGCCCGAAAACCGGATCATGTCCACCTCGATGCGTTCGCGTGCCAGGTCATCTTTTAAGGAGCCGATCAGAACCAGTGGGTTCGAGTAGTGATAAAACCCGCCATAGATCAGGTTGACACCCAGGATTCCCAGGGCCTCCTGTTTGTGGACATTGTCGGTCTCGAACATGCGCACGTGGAGGATGATTTCCGACGGGCTGGCCTTCGGCTGATGCTGGAATCGAATGCCCATCCAGGCGTGTCCCGGCTGATGGTGCGTGGTGCTGCCCATGGCCGCAGTCTCGGCCAAAACGAAGAATGTGGTGGTTTCACCCCGTTTTTGGTCCAGCCGCTCCAGAAGGAGGTTGTACTCACACTCCAGCATCGCCTGCAGCCGATTCCGGCTGACATAGTGATCGCAGGGTCCGTAAATCGCGTCACTGACCGTCATGTCATAGGCAGAGATAGTCTTGGCAACAGTCGCAGCCGCCCCACCGACGCGGAAAAACCAGCGCGCCGTTTCCTGCCCGGCGCCGATCTCCGCCAGCGTGCCGTGGCGTGCCGCATCGACATTGATCTGGCGCGTTTTCTGATACGTGCTGTTTTTTTCTTCTGAACTCATAATTCGTGCGTTGTGAGGTTATAAAAATCCTCTGAGCTGATTATGTTACCGCACAATTCTGCATACCATGTGATAATATTTATCGCCATGATCAACGATTTCAGCATCCAGGTTGCGACCGTTAACGGGTCCGGTAGCCAGTCGGCCAACAATGTGCTGATGCGCGCTATTTTTCAGATGGGCGTGCCGGTAAGCGGGAAAAATCTCTTTCCCTCGAACATCGCCGGGCTCCCTACATGGTTCACAATCCGAGCCAACAAGGATGGTTACATCGCCCGTAAAGCCGACGATCGATTTTGCCATCGCCATGAATCCGCAGACGGCGCGCGAGGACGCCCTGTCGGTGGCCGGCAGGCGGAGCGCTGCTGGCGGAAGCCTCTCTGGGCCTGAAAGGCTTGCGCCACGATATCAGCTACTATGAGGCGCCTTTCATGAACCTCGCGGCGCAGGTCAGCCCCGAAGTGCGGCTGCGCAAGCTCCTTTCCAACATGATTTACGTGGGCGTGATCGCCCAGCTCCTGGGAATCGATCCTGCCGAGATGGAAAAAGCGATCCTTAAGCAATTCGCATCCAAGCTTAAGGCGGCGGAAATTAACATCAATGCCGCCCAGGCGGGCATGCGAGTATGCCAGGGCCAACCTGCCCAAGACCGATCCGTTTCGGATCGAGCGGATGGATAAGACGCGACGGCAAGATCATTATCGACGGCAACACGGCTGCGGCGCTGGGCGCGATGTTCGGCGGATGCACGGTGGTGACCTGGTATCCCGATCACTCCGTCGACCTCGCTTGTCGAGCAGATGATCGCTTACATGAAGAAATACCGCATGGATCCCAAGACCGGCAAGCCAACCTTTGCCATCGTTCAAGCCGAAGATGAGCTTGCCGCCATCGGCATGGTTATCGGCGCCGGCTGGGCCGGCGCCCGCGCGATGACCTCGACCTCCGGACCCGGGATCTCCTTGATGTCCGAGTTCGTCGGCCTGTCCTATTTCGCGGAGGTGCCGGCCGTGATATGGAACGTGCAGCGTGTGGGTCCTTCTACCGGCCTGCCGACGCGGACCAGCCAGGGTGACATCCTCTCGACTTATACGCTGAGCCATGGCGACACCAAGCACATCATGCTCATTCCTGCCACTGTGGAGGAGTGCTTCCGCTTCGCGCAGGAAGCTTTCAATCTGGCAGAGAAATTCCAGACGACCGTCTTTTGCATGAGCGATCTCGACCTGGGCATGAACAACTGGATGGCCGATGCCTTCCAATACCCCGACGATATCCCGATCGATCGAGGCAAAGTTCTATCGGCCCGGAGATCTCGATCGTATCGAAGAGCTTCTCGCGCTATCTGGACGTCGATGGCGATGGCATTCCCTATCGCACGCTGCCCGGGACGGAGCATCCGGCCGCCGGTTACTTCACGCGCGGCAGCGGGCACAATGAGCGCGCCGAGTACACGGAGCGCGCGGATGACTATGTGAATCTGATGGATCGCCTGAAACGCAAGATCGACAACGCCAGGCAATTTGTGCCTGCGCCCGTCATTGAAAACGGCACCGGCGTCTCCATCGGCATCATCGCCTACGGCAGTACCCACCACGCGCTCATGGAATGCCGCGACCAGCTCCGGTCTGAACATAGCCTGCCAACCGACTATTTGCGAATTCGCGCCCTCCCCTTCGGCACCGAGGTGCAAGCCTTCCTGGGCCGGCACGCTCGCATCTATGTCGTCGAGCAGAACCGCGACGCGCAGATGCGCAGCTTGCTGACGCTCGACTTCCCGGAGATGGCCTCCAAGCTGCGCTCGGTGCTTCATTACAACGGCCTCCCGATCGATGCCCGTACGGTAACCGCCGCCATCCTGAAACAGGAGAAGGAGACTCGCTGAACATGACCACCGAGCACGGACCCCAGAAGCCCAAGACCGCTGCAAATCGCCTCGGGCTGCTGATGCAGGATTACAGGGGCAAGGATTCGACCTTGTGCGCGGGATGCGGGCATGATGCAATTACCAGTCAGATTATCCGGGCGTTCTTTCAATACGGTGTCGCACCACATCGCGTCATCAAGCTCTCGGGGATCGGCTGCTCCTCGAAAACCCCGGCCTATTTCCTGGATCGGGCACACGGCTTCAACGCGGTGCATGGGCGCATGCCGGCTGTGGCCACAGGCGCAATTCTGGCCAACCGTAACCTGATCGCCATCGGCGTGAGCGGTGACGGCGACACCGCTTCGATCGGCACCGGCCAGTTTGTGCACCTGCTGCGCCGCAATATCCCGATGATTTACATCATGGAGAACAACGGCGTCTATGGCCTGACCAAGGGCCAGTTCTCTGCTACGGCCGACCTCGGCTCTGTCCTGAAAACCGGCGTGGTCAATGATCTTCCCGCCATCGATTGCTGCGCTTTGGCAATCCAGCTCGGCTGCGGCTACGTGGCACGATCGTTCGCGGGAGATCCCAAACAACTCGTCGCCCTCCTGGAAGGAGCCCTGGGCCACCGTGGGACTGCGTTCCTGGATGTCATTTCCCCGTGTGTGACCTTCAATAATCACGACGGCTCCACCAAGAGCTACAAGCACGCGAAGGAGACGGAAGAACTGCTGCATGAAGTGAGCTTCGTGCCGTTCTATGAGCCCATCACGGCAGATTACGAGGAAGGCACGGTCAAGGTTATCGAGCTGCACGACGGGAGCCACATCACCTTGAGGAAGCTCGAGCGCGATTACGACCCCAGCAACCGTGCCGAGTCGCTCAGGATGCTCCTCGAATCCAGGGATAAGGACGAGTTCCTCACCGGCCTGCTTTTCGTGGACCCGAAAAAGCCGGATCTGACGGAACTCCTCAACATGCCGGACGAGCCGCTGGCACAGCTGGAACCGGAGCGCGTGCGCCCCGGCCGTCAAGCCTTTGCAGAAATCATGAAGTCCCTGCAGTAGGCTTTCGATATAGATCAGTGGGGCCCAGCCGTTTCAGGCGGAACCCACGCGTGTGAGAATTAATCGCCTTTTTAAGGCAGCCACGAAGGACACGAATGGATAAGAAATTCAGGTCCTTCGTGGCTGCTTTTGCGTTTTTCAGGCGAGTTCTTTTGGAGCAGAGGTTTTATGGCTCCCTTAAAAGGTGCGGTAGTTGCCGAAATTCAATTCGACGCCGTAATCCTGTGCGCGCACCAATCCCATCACCTGCTGCAGATCGTCTCGGGACGGCGATGAAACGCGGACCTGATCCCCCTGAATCTCGGATTGGACCTTCTTGATTTTCTGTTCCTTGATGAACTTGACGATCGCCCGGGCCGTCTCCGAGGGAAGCCCCTGCTGCAAACTGATCTCCTGCGTTACGGTGCCGCCTCCGGCAGGCATGACGTTGCCCAGGTGCAGATTGCGCACCGGCACTTTGCGCCTGACCATCTTCTGCTGCAGCACTTCCCATAACGCCGCCAATTTGAAATCGTCCGGCGCGCGCAGGATCAGCTTGTTTTCGGCGCGCTGGAAATCGATGTCCACCTTCAGGCCCTTGAAATCGTAACGTTGCCTGACTTCTTTCATCGCCTGATTGACGGCATTGTCCACTTCCTGCAAGTCACAGCCGGTAGTGATATCAAAAGATTGATTCAGCGTCATAGAATTCTCCTCTGCACCAAGTGCGCATCACCATAGTTGCGCATGACGCGCACATGGATGTCGCGCTCGCTATGCGCCATTCGTCATTTCTTTTGCAGTTGCTGCAGCAGGGCACCCAGCTTTTTGAGTTCTTCGCCATAGGTTGCCCAATCGCCCTGGCGCTGCGCCTGGACGGCACGGTCATAGGCTTCTGCCGCCTGCCGGATCAGGTTGGGAGGCATGCCCGGGGTACGCTGTGGCGCAGCCTCTTCCGTGGGGGTCAGGGAGCCGGCCCTTCCTGGAAAATGCGCTCGATAGCGGCTTCGAGCGTCTCTTCCATCGCGATCTTGTTTTCGTAGGCGACCATGACCCGCTTGAGTTCGGGGATCTTGGCGCTCTCTCCCCTGAGATAAAGCGGCCGGACATAGAGCAAGGCCTCTTCGATCGGAATCACGAGCAGCGTTCCCTGGATGACCTGGGAGCCACGCTGATCCCACAGAGAAAGCTGCCTGGAAATCTCCGCGTCCTGATTGATCCGGGCCACAATCTGGCTGGGCCCGTAGACCAGTTTTTGCTTGGGGAAGCGATACACGACCAACTGGCCGTAACGGTCGCCGTCGCTGCGGGCCACCATCCACGCCGACAGGTTGGGTTTGCGCACGGGAGTGAAGGGCAGCATCAGGATGAACTCTTCCTGCTTTTCCTGAGGCAGGCGCATGATGGTGTAGTAGGGAGACATCGTCTGTTGGCCGCCCGCAGCAGCGAGCGACGGAATTTCCCACAGATCTTCCTTGTTGTAGAAGATCTGCGGCTTGTTCATGTGGTACATGGAATAGATGTAGGTCTGGATTCTGAAGATGTCTTCCGGATAGCGGATGTGCGCGCGCAGATCGGCAGGCATCGCCGCCAGGGGCTGAAACACTCCCGGAAAGATGCGCTCGTAGACCTTGATCAGCGGGTCGTTCGGGGTCCGCCACATACATGTCAACCGTGCCGTTGTACGCATCCATCACCAGCTTTACCGAGTTCCGCACATAGTTGCCGATTTCTCCGCTCGGCGTCGAATATGGATAGCGGTCGCTGCTGGTATATGCATCCTGGACCCAGAACAGCCTTCCCTCCGAAATCACCATGTAGGGGTCCTGATCCAAAAGCAGGAATGGCACCAGCCGGCTGAATCGGCTCTTAAGATCCCGGTAGTAGAGAAACCGGCTGTCGGCTTTCAGCATTGGCGACAGAACGATGTTCGACATCCCGGAAATAGAAGGCAAAGAGAAGCTTCCTGAAAAAAGACTGTATCGGAACGCCCCCCGTGCCCTGGTAGGTGGTGGAGACGTTCTGCTCGCCAGAGGGATAATCGAACTCCGGGTAGTCCGTTTGGACTACCGCGTATCCCTTGGTGATCTCGCCGTAGTAGATCTCCGGCCGCGTGATCTTGAACACGGGCTCGCTTGATTTTGGCGGGATGTCCTTGACTTCGAGCACCGGCAGCCCTTCGCTCGTGACCCGATTGACGGGGCCGAGCGTAAGCCCATAGCCGTGCGTGAAGGCGAGATGCTCGTTGATCCAGTTGCGCTCCTGAAGGTTGGCCGAGTCCAGTTCTCTGGGCGACAGCATCATCTGCTGCGGCCCGCCTGCCAACGGATAGCGGTCGTTGTCAACGGATGCAAACTTATAGTAAGTGCGGATCTCCTGAATCTGGCTGAAGGCATCCAGCAGCGGGCCGTGATCCCACAGACGGATGCTCCGGATCGTCGCGGCATTGGCCTGGATGTCCTGCGGCGTGAGCGCCTTGTCCCCCGAAAGATTTCGTTCCTGCACGTTGTCGAGAGTCATAGGCATGGAGCGTCGCCTGGATATTGTGCTCGATCTGCGGGCCTTCCCGTGACAGCTCGTTGGGAGCCACCACGAAATTCTGCAGCAGCGCAGGGTAGATGTTGCCGCCGAGGAAAACCGCCAAATAGAGGCCCGCGGCCAGCACTGCCCAACGGTAATTGGCGGCGAAGGCATTGAAAAACCATAGCGCGGCCCCGGCAAGAGCGGTCACGACCAACAAGCTCAGCACCGGCAGGCGCGCATTAAGATCGGCATAGTCTGGCGCCATAGATCAACTGATGATCGGAGAACAGCAGCCCGAACCGGTCCAGATAGGCGTTGGCAGCGAGCAGCAGGAAGAACAAGCCTGCGAGCACGGAGACATGCGAGATCGCACGGCCCCGCTTGGACATTCGCACCATGCGGAGCGATAAGGACCCCTTGAAATAGTGGAGCAGGAGGACGCCGACAGCCGCGAGAAAGCACAGCAGCAAGCCCGAATCGGATCAACTCCTCGAGCAGAGGCAGCGTAAAAAAGTAGAAGGAAATGTCACGGCCGAAAATCGGATCCTGAAAACCGAAATCGACCCGGTTGTGCCACTTCCAGAGGATCTCCCACTGCGCCGCCCCCCGCAGCGCAAGCAGAAAGCCCGCCAGTAGTGACAGCAAGCCAAGCACACGCTGCACGACCGACGGCTCGAAGGTGTAGGCCGTGATGCGCCCGTCAGGCGTAGGAATGCCGATTTTTATCGATCCCGGACCACGATGGGCGATCCAGAAATTGATATAGAGGAACAAAAACGCCAAAGCTAGAATCGCAGCAAAGATGAAGCTCTTGGCGTAGAGAGCTGTGGTAAACAGAGTAGTTTTTCCCAGTTCCCCAAACCAGAGCCAGTCGAAGTACATCTCGACCGCAAACGACAATCCGCCTGCCAGCAGGAAAACCACCAGTAGGATGATCACCCATGTAAGCTTGTTTCGCATTGCGCCTTCTTTCGGCAAAATGACTGATTGATAGAATTGGCATTATATCCCGACTACTCCGCTGCCCCGCAACAATATCAGCACGTCAGCCAGGCATATTTTTCATAACCGGCTGTGCTACTTACGTACAAGTCCTTGCCATTTAGGCAAGAAAAGCAACAGCTCAACGCAGAGGGCGCGGAGGCCGCAGGGAGAAGTCATTCAAAAACGAAAAGTGCTCTGCAGTCTCTGTGTCCTCTGCGTTGAGGCTCTTAGGTTGCGGATTTTCCGCGCCGTGTTTTTAGTGGCGCCTTTTCAGGCGCCACGTAACCTCTCCGGCGCCGATATCACAGCATGGTTCTCGTTTTTGCAGTGATATTGCGGCGTCTGTGGTATCTTTGACGCCTATGGCCGCGGATCCGAGCAAGGGAAGCATACAAAAGAAGGTGCTGATTCAAGCCTCGCCGGGGGTGATTTTCCGGGCGCTGACGGAAGCCAAGGATGTGGTGCAGTGGTTTTGCGATCGCGCGACTTCCGATCCCAGAGTCGGAGGAGAATTCAGGGCTTACTGGAGGATGGGCGGCGGCCAGGCTCAGCGCGGGCGCGCCATATTCAGCGCTCTGGTACCGGATGCCCAGGTCGAACTGCATTGGGTTGACGAAGGGGATGATGAGACTGCCAAAGCGGCTCGCCACACCATTTGCTACACGATTCGGCTCAAGAGGGGTACGGCCGAGGTCACCGTCCGAGATGATGGCCCCCCGTTTGCAGACGACGAGACCTTCGAGTTGCTGAGCGAGGGCTGGATCAGTGTGCTGCGCGACCTGAAAGAACACTGTGAATCGAAGCAACGCTCCACGCGCCGGCATGCCGCAGCCGAAACCTATTCCGACTAACTCCCGCCGATTTTCTAGGGCCGATAGCCGAGCAGCAATCGGCGATACTGCCCCAATGCCATGAGCGGCCAGTAGTGCCGATAGTAGTGGTACTTGAGATAGAAGACCATGGGAAAGCCCGTCCCGGTCCACTCCTCTTCTTCCCAGGTTCCTTCAGCCGTCAGGCGTTCGAGAAGGTATGCGATGCCACGGCGCACGGCCGGGCTGTTTCCTTCTCCTGCAGCCATCAGACCGATCAGAGCCCAGGCGGTCTGCGAGGCGGTTGAGGGCCCCAGTCCTTTGCGTGTCGGGTCATCGTAGGTGTCGCAACGCTCCCCCCAGCCCCCGTCGGCCAGTTGCACCGATCGGAGCCAGTCGCACCGCTTTTCTGACATACGGTTGCGCCATGTCCTCGCCGATGAGACCGAGCCCGCGCAGCACTTGCGGCGTGCCATACAGATAGTTGACGCCCCAGCGGCCGAACCAGCTGCCGTCTTTGCACTGGTCCTTCTTCAGAAAATCGATGGCACGCTTTACGATCGGATGCTGAGGGTTGTAGGTCGCAGGAGCAATGGTCGCCAGCATTTCGAGGGTCCGTGACGTGATATCGGCCGTGGTGGGATCGATCATCGCGTTGTGATCCGCGAAGGGAACTTTGGTGAGAAATGCTTTGTCGTTGTCACGATCGAAACTGGCCCAGCCGCCGTCCTCGTTCTGCATGCCACGAAGCCAGATCAGCCCGCGCGCGATGGCATCATCGACTTCCTGGCGTTCGCCAGGGGCCGAGGCCCACCGCAGCGCCATCATCACCACGATGGTGTCATCCACATCCGGGTAAAACTCGTTGGCAAACTCGAAGTACCATCCGCCGGGCGGAGCCGGGTTTTTGATCTGCCAATCCCCGGGACGCTTGACCTCCTTCGAAAGCAGCCAGTTGACGGCCCGCAGCATCGGTTCGCTTTGCGGGTCCACGCCCGACTGAAGCAGGGCATAGACTGACAGGGCGGTGTCCCAGACCGGCGAATGGCAGGGCTGGATGCGGATGGAGTCGTCTGCAGGATCATGGATCTCGAGCGCATCCAGCTCGCGCAATCCCTCCACCATGAGCGGATGGTCGTCCGGATAGCCGAGGACCTTGAGAGCCATGACACTGTTCATCATGGCAGGCAGGATCGCGCCCAGCCCGCCCGAAGCCTTGAAGCGCTCGATCATCCATTTTTCCGCCTTCTTGAGCGCCGCCCGGCGGGCAGCCTGGATGGGAAACTGCTCTGCGATCTTGAGCGCCTTGTCGGTGAGGAGAAAGAAATTCTGCCAGGAGAAGGCCTGCTTGGTGCGCGGCAGGCTCAAGTCGGCGTGCGCGCGACCACCGACGAAAAGTTCATCCACCTGGCACTCGGGCGGCAGCAGGCAAACAGGTTTCAAGTGCATAGATCACGGACAACGAAACGAAAATCGCGCGCGACCAGGATGACATCTCGTAGATGTTGATCGGTGCGATCGCGGGGATGAACATCATCTCAGGCGGGATCGCAGGCACGTGCTCCCAGTCGTACTGATCAAACCAGGCCAGATGGAATTTGGTATAGGTGTTTGCTTTGGTCGCTCCTCCCAGCCGGAGGATCGCATCGCGCGCCCGCTGCATGTCCGGTTCATCCGCCGGTATTCCAGCCACCTTCAGCGCGAAATAGCTCAAAACCGAGACTGAGATCTCGACGGGGCCATTGGCATAGATCGACCAGCCCCCCTCCGGCAGCATCGCCTCGCGAATCACTTTCGCATACTTCTTGATCCGGGGATCATCACGCTTGCCGAAAAAGGTCCGGAAAAGAATGAAGTAGCTTTCCAGCGTGGTGTCGGCCTCCAGCTCGGCCACCCAGTAACCTTCGGCGATGCTGGCGGTCCTTGAGCCATTTGCAGCTCCTGGCGATCGCCGATTCCATTTGATCGATCGAAGGCGCCGGCGCCTCAAACAATGGCGATGGGGGTTTACTGCGATTCGGGTATACGCCGGGCGGCAGGTGAGCCATCATCCCTGGTGCCCCGTCTCCCGCCATGCTCATTGCCGCCCGCCAGCCGAACCCGGGCATCCCGGTGAGCAACTCGCGCAGGCGTTCGCGCCAGTAGTTTTGCTCCGTGTCATCGGTGGTGCGCGGTCTCGATCCCGATTTTGCAGAGCCGTCGTTGGGCATGCCGGTCTTCCTCATCTGCGATCTCCCTGTAGTCCCATCATCGACATGCTGCGATCCCGCCGGCAAGCATAGGCTTACCTCGAGCGGCGCAGAACGAGAGTTTACTATGATTTTACTGCTACCGATATGTCGATGCCCGTGCGCACGCTTTGGGTCACGACGCAGTAGTCTTCAAACAAGCCGATGCAGCGCTCGATTTTGGCGGCATCGGCGGGATCGAACTTGGGCACGATCTCCACCTTGATTTTGCCCAACCGCAGTCTTCCCTGCTCATTGCGTGCGTTCCAGACCTTGACCGTGGTGTGCAGGCTTTTAATATTGGCACGTACCTTGCGCGCGCTGAAAAGGAAGCTCGCGGTCAGGCAGTTGCCGACGGAGGCAGCCAGCAGGCGCGACGGATTCGGGCCCGTGTCGTGGCCGACCGGCGGCGGCTCGTCCATGAGCAGTTCCGGATATTGCTCCTTGTCAAAGGTGACGCGGAACTGATAGTCCTGGATCTGATCGATGGTGATCGTGATCTGCGCGGGTTCTGATTCTTTGTGCAATTTCGGGCGGCTCTGATTTCATTCCCTCCACCTCCTGAACCCGCAAGAGCGGGTTCCCAGGCAAATAATTGCAGACTCGGTACTATAATCCCTGTGATTATGGTACCTTTTCTACGGTGAGCCGCAAGCATATATGATCATCTTCTTGGGAGGGACCCTATGAAGCGCGTTCTGATTTCAATCCTGGTTTTGACCATTGCAGTTGCTTGTGCACCGGCATTTTCCCAGGAAAACAAGGAGGTGGGCGACCGCGTGGTCCGCGCGGCGGTGGTCTTGAAAGAGATCATGGACACACCGGACAAGTCGATTCCGCAGGATCTGCTGGATCAATGCACGTGCGTTGCCGTGATCCCCGGCATGGTAAAAGGCGCGTTTGTCTTCGGCGCGACGTATGGCAAAGGCGTCATCTCGTGCAGGACCGGCACCGGCGATGGGCCCTGGAGCCCGCCGTCCATGCTGATGATGAGCGGGGGAAGTTTCGGTTTGCAGATCGGCGCCCAGGCCACCGACGTCGTCCTGGTTATCATGAATATGAGCGGCATGGAAAGTCTGCTGGACAGCAAGTTCACACTGGGCGGTGACGCGTCAGTCGCCGCCGGTCCCGTGGGCAGGAACGCCGCGGCCAAGACCGATGTTCTGATGGGAGCTAAAATCCTGGCTTATTCGCGCGCCAAAGGGGTCTTTGCGGGCTTAAGCCTGAATGGCGAGGTTGTGCGGGCGGATAAGAACGCCAACTTCGTCTTGTACAACATGGATCTGACCGCCAGAGATATCCTGTTTAAGGGCCTGCCTACTCTCCCAAACGACGCCAAGATCTTCGTCGACGAGTTGAGCAAGATAAGCCCGAAACATCTGAAGTAGGGCGGCATCGTATTGCCGACGTTACGGGCAAGCAGCGGATGCGCTGCTTGTCAGACTCGGAGAATTCGGTCAACCACATTGACTCCGCCGTCGATATTTGTTAGCTTAAACCGCCGTCCAGAAATTTAGCTTCTGGTCGTGAGCGTGCCCTTGCTCCTCAGTAGCTCAATGGTAGAGCATTCGGCTGTTAACCGAAGGGTTGTAGGTTCGAGTCCTACCTGAGGAGCCATAAAATCAATCAGTTAAGAGATTGAGACTTCGGACTCGGCACAACGCCCAAGGGAAACGCAAAGGACCCCGCTGCAAAAGCCCCTCCGGAAATTGAAGTCAATATGGCAGGAAGTGATGCGGCCACAATTGGCAGGCGTGAACAAATCCGCATTCCAGAGAATGTAAGGTCTTGGGACGTTTTTCGGTCCTATTCAGCCGTATCCAGGCTGCGATCCGAAGCACGGCCAATTCCGACTATCCACCGGGATCCCAATCTGCCTTTTAGCGCCTCATTGGGGCAGCGCCTCCCTGATTGCCGTTTCCCTTTGCTGAATCGGTATCGTCGGTGCTATGCTCGTCACAAACGCGAATGCTGGGATTTTGCTCCTGAACCAGAACGCGCTGGCTTCGTTCCGATGGCCGCTCCTGATCCTCCCCCAGCACGGGCATTCCTTTGAGATATTCGATTTCCTGATTCACGTTGAATTTGCATTGGCAAGGTAGTTGAGTCGGTTGGCGGCTCAAGGCGTTTTCAGGATTCAAACAACGACAAAACCCGGGTGGGTTACGGAGAGAGAAAGTATGTGAAGCAGTGACCGGCGTACCGCCATGGAGGTGGCGTCGGGCCGATTTTGAACTCATTTTACCCCTCCGGACGAAAGCGGTGTAACTCCAAAAACGAAAGGAGAACGATCATGTCACAGGAACAAGCAATGGCGTTTCTCGAAAAGTTGAAGACGGACGAGGCCTTCCACGCCAAAGTGTTCTCGGTGGAGGACGTAACGGCACGAATACAGCTCATCAACGCCGAGGGATTTGCCTGCAGCGCGGAGGAGATCCGGGCGGTGTCGGAGGAGCTAACTGATGCTGAGTTGAAAGCTGCGTCGGGCGGTAAAATGTGCGATCGAAAAGTTGTCTGTAATTGTCCGGTCCATTACTGGTAGTAGACAGCAATTCATTAGCACGCGCAGGCAGACGGGTGCTGCGAACCGCGCAGGGCGCGGCGAAGGTATCGAGCGTGTGGCTCGGGCACGGGTGTTGCTCCGATCAGAGGTCGGGGCGGACCCCCGCGCGCATGACCGGGTCGCGTATGTCGAGATGTTTGAGCTCCCAAACCCAATAACGTTTGATGCCACCTTTCAGGGAGATCCACCCGGCCAGCGCCCCCGGGAACCAAAGGAGAATCTGCCATGGAGTGGTCACGATACAACCGGTTGTTCCGGTCGGAGCGTTTTGGTCCCTTTCTCTATAACGCGATGTCTAACACGCTCCTGGAGCTGGACGAGGAGCACTATCGCGTGCTCGAAGAGCTTCGGGACCGCGGGAACGGTTCCTGCGCGGGCGCCGACAGCAGCTTCGTCGCCCTGCTGCGAGAGCACAAGGCCCTGGTCGAGGCGGGAGAGGAAGAGCGGCTGCTGCTGTCACGCCAGTACGCACGGAACGCGCTCTGTTTCGACACCGCCCTGCTGGGCCTGACCCTCTGCCCAACCCTGCAGTGCAACTTTCGCTGCCCTTACTGCTTCGAGCACAGTCAGCAGGACGGAACCGTCATGTCGCCCGAGACCGTGGCGCGGCTGCTGACCTTCATCCAGGGATACAAGGATATCCGGCATTTGTCGATTGCCTGGTTCGGCGGGGAGCCGCTCCTGGCGTTCAATATCATCCGCGACATCACGGAGAAGGTCCAGGCCCTCGACCTCAACTTTGAGGGGGCCAGTCTGGTCACCAACGGCTACCTGCTGGACGGGGACAAGATCGCCCGGCTCAACTCGCTGAAGATCAATTCCATCCAGATCACCCTGGACGGCCCGCAAGGGGTGCACGACAGCCGACGCGTGTTAGCCGGCGGCGGGCCCACCTTCCAGCGCATTCTGGGCAACGTGGCGGCCCTCATGGATTCGCCCTACGAGGGCAGCTGCGCCATCCGGGTCAACATCGACAAGCACAACCTCGACCGGTTTCTCGAGCTGCGTGCCGCCCTGCTGGAACGGTTCACGGGGAAAAAACTCTCCGTCAATGCCGCGCATGTCGACACCAGCCTCGGGGATGCCTATGACCATGACTGCAGCCTGACCCTGCGGGAGTGGGCCGACTTCACCCTTGCCCTGCATCGCAAAGGCGTCCTGCTGCCGACCGGGGCCAGCTTCTACCCCGCGGGCAACCTCGACAGCGTCTGTGTGGCCACGATGCACCACGGGTTTGTGATCGGACCGGAGGGCGAGCTGTACAAGTGCTGGTCGGACGTGGGCAAGCCGGCGATGATCATCGGCAACATCCACGCAGAGGAGCCGGTCACCAATCCCGCGCTGCGGGCCCAGTACTACACCGGTATCGACGCCTATAGCGACCCGGTCTGCCGGGCCTGCGACGCGTTACCCATCTGCGGCGGCGGCTGCGCGAACAGGCGGCTGCGGGCCAAGAAGTTCGGTGAAGCGGGGCTCGAGTACTGCTCCCCCTATCGGGACCAGCTCCTCCCCTGCCTCGAGGCCTACTACGATACCTTCCGAAGCAAAGAGACTCTGCGCCGCGGTGCTCAGGCCGGGCAGCGAAAAGCAGGACGGCCGGGGCTACCGCGTGGTCTCACCCCGGCAGCAGAAGGCCGGCAAACACCCGCATCCGGGGATGACCGCTATCGGGCAGGAGCGATGAGAACATTTCGTATTAAAATCGGTAGCGCCGATTTTGTCACTGATTTTACTGGCCAATGGTGGGATGTTTGCGCCGCCGTGCCTGGATGCTGGTCTTCTCGTCCGTGGACAGCACGCAGTCGGCCTGGTTCAGTGGTGTCCCTTCCAGAGGCCTTCGTACAAATCCAGGATGCGCCCTGCCTTTTCGGCAAATCGAGGATCTCTCGGAAAAATCCAGGTGCGATGGTACCAAGGTCGGATCGCATCTTCGGATAGTCAGCGCCAGAGTGTAGTTTTCCCCATCGACGCTACCAGCCCCCGTCGAATCGTTTCATTCCGGATTTCCGCCATACTGAAACCGTGACAGCGGCAAGTCCAATTCCGTGGGCAGTTCACGTGCCAAGGCTTTAATCGCGACGACGACCCCGGGGGGAAAAGCGAGGCGGGCGGCCTCGCCGGCAGCCCTCCTGAAGGCCTTCCAAGAAATAGCTTAGATCGAAAAAACAGGGCCGAAAATCCAGCCCAAGGCCGATTTTCAGGCCCTCTATGATGCTCATCTCGTTTAATGTGATAGATTTCGCGTGGTCCGTCCCCGATCCTCCGATCCTCGAAGGCTTTTTATGAAAGTCGTAGAGGCGAGGCCTTATTTCAGAGAATTTCGGCGAGGGGAGACTTATAATGCCGTACCGACAAACCGAGGACAAAGCCAATGAAAAAGGCAATCATTCTCATCGTAGCTGTTCAGTTCTGTTCTGTTGTGATGGGACAGACGGACTCTAAATCTTCGCGACTATCTTTGCAAGGTCTTACCGGAGTTTACGTGTTGGTTGACAAACCCCATCCTGACGCGGAACAAGACGGGTTATCCAGCAGTCAGATACAGACGGATGTGGAGCTGCGCCTTAGGACGGCTGGCATTAAGGTGTTGACGATGGAGGAGATGTTAAAGGCACCGGGAATGCCGACGCTTTACGTCTATGTGAGCACCCTTAAGAGACAAGAATCTTATTCATATTCTGTTGAGGTTATCCTTCAGCAAAATGTGCGGCTGGACAGAGATCCGACAGGTCTTTTCATCGCCCCGACTTGGAAAATCGGGGCGGTGGGGGCGGTGGGGGCAGCTAACATAAATCAGATTAGAAATGGCGTTAGAGACGAGCTGGACAGATTCATCAACGCCTACTTTTCGGTGAATCCAAAAGATCCACAGAACACTTTACGACTTATGGATGATAGGCAGAGATCCGCGGGTGTTGGGATCTACCAAAGCCCTCGTGTCCATATCTATCGGAGTGCTTCGAGATATTGTTCTCGCAGTCTTCTTTGTTGTCTATTTGAAGGGGATGAATAGACAAGGCGGAGACGATATTCGACCCTCTTGATCGTAGACCGAAGCTTGCCTGCGTTCTTAGGCAGTCGCCGTCGTCAGTCCCCTATCCTAACGACGGATCCTTCATGAGATAGAATCCTTGTCGAATATTCGTGCGGGATTCGCCGGATCCGTGCACATAGCGGATGTGGACGCGCCCCAAATGATGCCACAGTCCTCAGCGCATTAGCGCGGCCGCGCTCCACAGGATGGGCGCTTGACCGTGCAAGTCGCCCCGAATTCGCGGCCGGTTCAAGTAGTAGTCGAGATCATTGAGCTTGTTTGTCCCGGCGCAGACGTCCGCCACGTTGCCGTCCTTGTCCAGGCTGTTGACCAGACCAAGCCAGGCCGCCCGTGCCGCTTTGCCATAAGTTTTTGCATCCAGCCAGCCATTCTTGACGCCGGTGACCATGGCGAAGGTGAACATGCCGGTGCCGGATGTTTCCGACCACGCCTCCGGTCTGTCGATGAGCTGTCGCCAGAGTCCATTCTGGCCTTGATACTTCAGCAGCGCAGCCATCATCTTCTTGTACCCTGCCATGATCCGCTCCCGGCTGGCATGTTTCTTCGGCAGTGAACGCAGCAGCTCGGCCATCCCGGCGGCGACCCAGCCGTTGCCCCGGCTCCAATAAAAGGGCGTATCGAGCGCATGAAAGAACAATCCGTTCGGCTGTTGGAGCTTGTCGAGATAGGCAGTCATGGTCAGCGCCGCGCGCTCGATGTATTGGGGATCCCGGGTCGCACGATAGGCCTGCACCTGCACGGCCGTGATCATATACATATCATCGATCCAATATCTCGCCTCACGCGTAATGCCGTCCGGCGTGGGATCCACCCACTGGCGATCGGCAAATCCCTTGCCCAGGTCCAGGTACTTCTGCGCCTTGGTTTGAAGGTAGACCTCGAGGGGAACCACGCCGAAGACTCGATAATCGACATGCGCATTTTGCGAGATCATGCTCGAATCCGGCGGCGTCATGAGCTGGTCAAGCTTCCGGATCAGTATGGCCTGCAGATCATTGTCCCTGGTCAGCTGGGCCACAGACAGCGCGCCATACCACGCACAGACTTCAGGATAGATGATTCCGGAGCTCGCCTTGGTCGGATCCGATTGAGCCCGGAACTGCCGCACGATGAAGTTTTCGGCCACGCGCTTGCCAATGACCTGCGGCGTTGTCCCGGCGGGCCAGTTGCTGAACTCCTTCTGCTGTTCGGCCGGCGACGACGCAAACGCCGGCAAGAGGATCACGATCGTCACGAGAACTATCATCATCTTTTGCCTGACGCACATTTCCAGATCCTCCATTTCTTCATTCATACCGGCGGGAGTCAGCATCCTGTTCGGCAGGGAGCCAATGCGCACTTTTTCGTTACACGCAACTATTTGCCGGCACTGATGCGATAAAGCTGAACCGTGTTGTCGTTGATCTCGACTCTGAAGTTTTTCAGAAGCTTGAGCATTTCAGCGCCGGCGAGAATCGTCGGGCCATATCCGTGCGCGGCAAAAACATTTGTGGGCCGGTGATAATAAAACTCCGGATCGAAAGCCATGCCGGTACCTACACATGTCCCCTCGACCTGACCTTGCCCGTTGACCTTGGTAGAAACGGCGTTCCAGCCCAACACGGCCATGGGACCATAAGCTAGAGGATCGATCCAGCCCTTATTGACGGCATGGGCGATGCAATAGGTGTAGATCGCGGTGGCCGAGGTCTCCAGATACGAGTCGCTGCGATCGAGCAGCTGATGCCAGAATCCACTGCCAGACTGGCACGCAGCAAGGCCCCGGACATGCGCTTTGAGCAGTTCGAGTATCTGTGGCCGGTTCGGATGAGTCTTCGGGCAGCACATCCAAAAGATCCACCGTAGCCATGATCGCCCACCCGTTGGCGCGCGCCCAATGGAATTCCGGATGAACTTCCATTCCCTGCACCCAGCCGTGCATGTACAATCCTTTGCTTTTATTGAACATGCGCTGGGAAAACTGCACGATCTGCTTTACGGCATCGTCGAAATATTTACGTTCGCCGGTGAGTTTGCCCATTTCGGCCAGCGCGGGCACACTCATATACAGATCATCGAGCCAAAGCGTGTCAGGCTGCGGGCGGCTGCGCGCCAGCGTGCCATCGGACAGGCGCAGCTGCTTCGTGCTGATATAGTTGATGTAATTATCGATCAAGGGGCGCACTTCAGCCCCTACCCCGCTCCACGAGGTGCGGATCATGGCTGCACACATCGACCCGGAATCATCCAGGGCACGAGGATCCAAAACCGATCGGAGCGGATTGTCTCCCTGGGGATCAGCCTTGAGAAGTGCTCGAAAATGGGGAGCGATGTCGGCGATAAACTTAATCCGCCTGGTCGTATACTCCGTAAATCTGGGATCCCCGGTGGCAGCGCCCGCTGCCACCATAGCCGAATAGGCGACTCCCCACTCATAGCTGATCAGGCGAAAGGCCCCGGGCTCGAGGATCGAGTTGCGATCAATCCTGGCAAAGTCAGAAATCTGCTGCTTGCCCTGTTTATCGATAATTCTCGTCGGCGTGGAATCTTCGAGGTAACTGCGCACCCGATTCAAAATCCCGGTGATTTGTTCGACCTTCATCGGTCCGTAGGGAACCGGATATTCGGGATTCAGCAAATGCAACGCGGTATTGGAATCATTCTGCTTTGGCGCACCGATCTGGGCACCGGCCGTCGGCGGCAAGGTCGCCAGCGACAGGAATACGACGAGTAAACATCGAATCGGGTGTTTCATGACGCGTTCCTCTGGGCTCGAAAACTGAAAGTCAGGCTGAACAATCCGGACCGGCGGGTGGAGCAGGCAGCATCAGGGATCCTTCGGCAATTTCCTGCCACCGCCATTGTCATTGTACCAATTTGTCCAATAACTAGGGTGCTTTATCTCGATACCAATATGCTTTTCTTGTCAGTCAGTGGGGCGTCTGCACTCCAAAGATGATAGAATCCCGGTATTCGTGGTCACTCAGCTTGATTCCAAGACTTACTAAGGAGGCATTCTATGATCCGCATGATTGGATGGTATTCCGCGCTGGCAGCAGCTTCATTATTGGTGGTGATCTTCACGACCGCGATCGGTCAGGATAAAGGCTCGAATCCGCAGAATAAAACAGCGTCCGCCCGTGCGCCCTCTGCACCAGCCCAGCCTTATGTTGTTGCGACGGCCCAATCGATCGATGCCACCATCAGGGAATTGCATGCCGCAAACAAGCTCCAGAATCTGATTAGCGCCGATAACCTCGGATGCCGCGTGTACATCCAACATGAACTGGACGTGTCCACAAACCAGGCGGAAGTCCACGATGCCGCAGACGACATCTTCATCATCATGGAGGGGACCACCAGGTATGTGCTCGGGGGAAAACTGGATGCTCCCAAAGAAACCCAACCCGGAGAGTGGCGCGCGCCGGGCATCACAGGCGGCAAGGAAGTCAAGGTGGACAAAGGCGACATCATCATTGTGCCCCGGGGCACGCCGCATCAGAGAATCACCGCGGGCCTGGATGTGACACTTATGGTCATCAAATCCTCGTTGCCCGCGAAGAACTGACGCAGCCCTTTTGTGGTATTAGATTCGCCGGGGATCCGCGCGGTGAAAACGCTCGGACCATCTGGGGAGCGGTCCTTCCGGCGGCGCTGTCCCCCGGTCACCCCAAACACGGTGGGAGAGCCCTAAAAGGTCGATAGAAGCCTTCAGTTTCAGTTGCTTCCAGTCGCCCCTCCAGGGCTCTTGATCAGGTTGCAATAACCCCCCGGGCTGCGCTTCGCTTGCCCGGGGCTACTGGCTTCAGCCCTTCCAGGGCTGAAAACGCTGGCATATCATCCGGCGCTGCAGTTTTGAGACAGTCTCGACAGCCGGGGCCTACTGTCGGGGCTTGCTTATCGGCGAAGCGGTCCCACAGCTCCGGGGATCAGTTGGATCATCCCAAGCAGCCCTGAGGGTACCGGCTGAATCTTGTCCATGTCTTGAGGATCAAAGCGCGTGCCGTAGCGCAAGTTGAGCAATCGATAATCGGGCAGTGCCCTGCCGGCCATGTAATTGATGGCCGTATTGGCGACCAGAATCTTGACCTTGTTGTTCCCGCGTCGCAGCAATCCGGTCACATCGACTGAATATGGCGGGCACCAAACCGAGCCGGCCCGTTGGTCATTTATATACACTACGGCGGCTTCCCGAACGGGGCCCTCGAGCCATGCCTGCATCCCGGTCGACCTGCTGGGAATTGCCGGCACCGGCCGTCCATCGCCAAAATCCAGCCTTACCATCAGGTTGGGCTGAAGCATACTGTCCGGGACATTTACCTTTTTTTCATAAACAGCCGTCCCGGAGAAGTACCGTGTTGCTTCATCGTCAATCCACGACTTCAAGCGCTCCATCATCGTGGCCGGCACCGAGGGTCCGAACGTGACCCGCCAGCCCGTGCTCAAGTCCATCGCGGGGAGGGCAGGAAAGTTATTCGCAGGCGGGGTCGGCAACCGCCTCTTTGAAAACACCAAAACTCGGTCACCATAAGGGTCAAAATCGATCGAGATGGCAGTTCTTCCGTCCGGCTCGGCCGCGGTCGTTGCGGGCGCAATGCGACCGGAGAGTGGATCCCACCATTCAGCCTGCAGACCACTGAGCCGGAATGTCGCCTTTACGGATTGTTGTGAATTTGAATTGTTCGCCAGAAAGTAGATTTCGGCCTCCTTGGTCTTGCGGTGTACGAACCCAATCTCAGGCATGCCCGGTGATAGCTCGACATCGGGCTTCAGCAGCGTTCGGAGTATGCTGCCGAGTTGCTGTTTTTCATCCTCCACGTAGCGCGCCTGCGCCGAAGGTGATTCAAAAAGCCGCTGGCAGATTTCGCGGATCTGAGCATTTTCCTCCTGGGTAGTCGATAAACCCGGGGCTAATGGCCGGCTTGCGGCGCGTCGCAATCAAAACACCTCCGGAGCGCACATACTCCTCGAAAATCTTGAGAGTCTCCAGCGGTATCCGTTCAACATTGGGAAGGACTACAGCCATGTATCGGTTGGGCCCGAGTGACCAGGGCGCCTTTCTCAACGCGGCCGATCTGCTTGAGCGCGTCGTCATCGAAAAAATCGAGATTGAAACCGGCATCGAGCACACCCGGAATGGCATCCGGCCCGACGCGATCGCGCAGAGTGTCGATCATGTTGGCGCGGCCCGGCGTGAAGCTCGCCCAGGCATCAGAAACCGGCAGATAGAAGGCGACGTCGTTCGCCGGCTGTCCCTGCCTGAGCATATAGCTGGTCCGCTGCAGATAGCGCGTCACATCAGGCATGACGATCCACCAGGGGTTCTTCTCGTTGAAGACGCCGGCGGCATAGAACCGCCAGCCGGGGTACTCGCACTCCTTCCGCGGTGTACGGCCAGCCATGCCCGATCAGCTGGTTGATGCCCTGCAGGAAGTGGAGATTGGCTTCAGCCTTCATATCCAGCGGCGTGGCGCGAAAAACGGGCGAATGCAGCCAGGTCCAGGTCTCCGAAGAGGTCACCGGCGCGTCCAAATAGATGGCTTGCCGAAGCCGCCCAGCGCGACGCGCGCACAATCTTCCACTGGGAGCCTTCGCCTTCCGGCAGATCGGCAAGGGCATTGCTCGAAACGATGGCAGGGGGGATTCCGTAGCATTGAATCCGCAGAAGGGTGTGGTTTCGCTGCGACCAATCGTGCAATGGCGCCATGAAGCGTTCATTGAACAATTCCGTCAGTGTCTTTCCCCAGTCGTGGCGGATGGCGGGGGTCTCGGATCCGAGATCGAGCGCGAGGGCCGGCAAATGCGGCTTCAAATCGTATCCGCGCCTCTTCTGGAATTCCTCCAGAAAGTCGCCCGTCCAGTCGCTCTCATACACTTCCAGGCTGTCGCAGAAAATGGCGTGCGGCGGTTGCGCACGGAGCACCTGCATCAGCCGGTCGCCGACATTTTTCAAATATCCTTCCACGGCAGTGCGATCATAGTGGTTGAGAACAAATCCCTCGGCCCCCACGGCGGGCCGTTTGACCATCATGCCGCTGCGGCTGGAGATGAAAAACAGAACCTCATGGGGTCCCTGCAGGCCCGCTGGAAGTGTCACGAAGCCTTCCTTGAATTCGGTGAGCTCGCGGATGCTATCGGCCGACTACCGATTGGCCCTGGGTCCGGCCCGAGAAAAACGGCCAGCAGTTTTTCGCCCGCCACCGATATCCGGCACCGGCATGCGCCGAGCGTTATCGGACACGCGGGCTCTCATGAAACGAAGCCTGCCGGCGGCATCACGGATCGGGACCTGCGCCCCGCCATACGGCCAGCCGCTGCCGAGGGTTAAATCCATGCGCAGCCCAAGTTCCCGTGCTTTCTCAGCCGTAAAGCGAAGTGCCTCGAGAAACTCATCGGAGAGGTATGTGAGATTTTTGATCCCGTGGTGGCATCGTCCAAAGCAACAGGATAAACAGGCTGCACTTCGAATCCGCCGATGCCGCCTTCTTTCATCAGCCGCATCTCATGCTCCAGTTCGGCTTTGGTAACGGCCGGTCCGAACCACCACCAGCGCATCATGACACGGCTATCATCCGGCGGATTTTGAAAGAGCTTCTGAAGCTCCGAAATCTCGGGGCCGGCCGCGGCGCCACTCTGGCCAGGCACAGCGCGCGTCCTCCGAATGCCAGGCATCGAGAATAGAATTGACGACAAAAAAGCGCAATACATCGCCGCCAGCACAAATTGCTTCGTGGGCTTCATAAAGATCATCCTCAAATAAAAATGGCTCCACGCCGTCAGCAACAGACAATGCCAATCAGGCAAGAAACAAAAGATCAACGCGAAGGGCACAAAGATCGCGGAGAACGATGATTTTCTGCATTAATCATTTCTGCGGTTCCTGCGCCCTCTGCATCGAGGTTTTTGCACTAATTCCGTTTAGTGTTCTCCGTGGCTGCTCTGGCATTTTCGGATCATTATCTCAAGTTCATGGCGCGGGTGACAAGTTCTCCCACCGGATGGTCCAGGAGCCGTCGGACGGGAAACCTGGAGCATGTTGTTGCGGCGCTCCGTGCCAACCGGCCGCCATCATGGCTACTGCATAGAGCAGGCCGCCATTGCCGGGCAGATAGCATGGCAGGTTCTCCCGCTGCCAGTTATGTCCATTCGGCGCAAACCGGTTCCTGCTTGATGGCATGAGCAACGCATCCACAGCCAGCATGGGCTCACCCAAGCGCGCCGCGGTCATGGCCATCAGCGGATAATCCCACCCCCAGGTCCTGTCAAACTGCCATTCCTTCATCACTTTTCTCAGCGTGCGACGCATGATCTCGGGATCAACCTCTTTCCCCGGCAACACGCCGAGCGCCCCCAGCATGGAGGGATGATCGTAGTTTCGCTCGGTGAACGTCTGCGGGCAGTTTTCGTGAGCGAGATAGATCCCATCGCTTGCGGAAGGAGTCGAAAGCCTCGAAATGACATCATCCCAGAATGGATCACGCCTCATCCCGAGCCGCTCGCGCCAGTGCTGGGCGACCTCCAGACCGAACCGCCAGTACGTCAATTCGAAAGTGGGATTCCAAGTCTCCGTTGGTGGATGGTTCTCCTGCGCCGGAATAACGGGTGGGCCGAGCACATATCGCTTTGTCTTTGGGTCCGCAAAGGCAAACGAAGCCATGAACTCCGCAGATTCGAATACCAGCGGTCGATAGAGTTCCAGCGTTTTGCGATTCCCATGTGCCCGATAGCAGAGTTCTGCATAAAAGATGGGGTGCGGTTGCTGCCAGATCAGCAGCGGGCCGATCGGCGAGGGGCTATCCCGCCCATCGGGCCCGACCATCTTAGGCCATCTGGCGCCTGCATAGCCTTGTGCCTGGGCGGTGCGGCGAGCAGCAGGCAGAATTGATTGATACCATCCAAGGCTCTTTTCAAGCAGGTGTGCGCGCTGCCACAAAGCGAAATGCGCCGCATGCCACCAGTGCATTTCCAGGTGAAACTTGCCGTACCAGCTGTTGACCGTCAGTCCTGTTTCCTGCGGCGGCATGGAACCGGCGCACTGGATCGCCGTGAGATATTGGGACAGCACAACGCGGCGCTCGAGTTCCTGCGCTCGCGGATCCTGGCTGTCGGCAAATTCGATCGCACCACCTTCGGTCCAGAAGCGATTCCAGAATCTCTCACTTGCAGAAAAACTGGCTTGCACACTCGGCACGGATTTGCCTATAGGGCGAGGCGAAAATGCCGCGACGAACTCCAGCCGTGAGTTTTTTCCGGATGGCGACAACACAAACTGATGATCTGTAGAGGCAACAAAAATCGCTGGCTCTCCCCAGCAGATCGTCATGAAATATTCATCGGCATCGAGGTTCCGGTGCAGTCCGACACTCCCGCGGGTTTGGCCTAATACCAGAGATCGATGCCTGCCGGGCTGCTGCCAGTCCGCAGCCTCCATTCCAGGCGAGCCATACGGGAAGCTGAACTGAACCGCAAGCCTGCCTTCCGCAATGAACGGCGAGTCAATCATTACCGCCAGGAGATCATGAGTAGGGTGGACGGCGGTCCGGACCCTGACCGGCTTGCCCGCTACCATAAAAACACTGGTTAAAACTCCCGACCAAAGATCCAGCTTCTGTTCAATGGATGTCAGGTCTTGCGGGCGCATCTCCTCGCCCCGGGGCATTTGGATCTTGAGTCCGATCTGCCCAAGATGAAGCCGATGAGGATTTTCGCGCAGCCAGTCGTAGAGTTCGTTCTGCCCGTCCGAGCTGGTTGGGTATCCGACGGGCCTGCCATGCGTGCTGTACGGGGTTAAGCGGAAAGTCTTCGGATCGAGCCCCGGCGTCAGCGGCGAGGTATGCCATCCCCATTGAGACATCGTACACAGCGGCATAGCATCTTTGTATTCTTCCGGGAATGTCTGCAACCCGGTGATATCTGCGGTGAACGCAAATTCGCCGTTGCCGAGTGACAACGGCGAAAGTGGATTGAGGCCTTGCAACACCGGGTTGTGACGACTTACCAGAGTCGCCCGATGAATCGGCCCGGCAGGTCGCGGCACCGCCTTGATCAGACTCCCCGAAACCGCAAGGCTCTTGAGAAACTCTCGCCGCTGAATTCTCATGGTCTCTGCACGGTCCTTGTGGCAGCCGGCTGGCTCGATTCGCATGGAGTGGCGTTTTGCCAATATTTCGCTACCACTATACACCTGTTGGCCGGCTTCCATGACCGCGTAAAACCAGGTAAGGTGTGATTCCAGCATGTCACCGAAATCTCAGATCCATGGTATCCTGCCTGCATTTCATTGGCACGGTGAAAGAGGGGATCATGAATCGGAGACATTTCCTTCACGCTTTGAGCGCCGGGATTACGCTGGGCAGCTGCGCGGGGATTGGCAGGCTTTCGGCTCTCGAGGTTCCGCAATCGCGGCCCCTGCTCAAGAATTGGGCATGGATGCGCGGCGACATCAAGTCGATGGATGACTGGCGGCGCAAACTTGCCGAGATGCGCACCACAGGCATCGACGCCATCCTTATCAGCGGAAATGTCGATTTTTATCGGACCGCGATACCCGTTGCCAGGCAGGAAGGTCTCGAAGTGCACGCGTGGATCTTTACAATGATGCGCAGCGAGAATACCAAAACCCATCCGGAATGGTATGCCGTCAGCCGTGCGGGAGTATCGACCGCGGAGAAGCCACCGTACGTGGACTACTACAGGTTCATGTGTCCGACTCGTGAGGAGGTCCGGCGGTATCTCATTGGCTACGTGCGCGAGCTCGCCCAAATAGACGGATTAGCGGGCGTGCACCTCGACTATATCCGCTATCCGGACGTTATTCTTCCCATCGCGCTATGGCCGAAATACAACCTGGTCCAGGACAAGGAATATCCGGAGTTCGACTTCTGCTACTGCCGCGTCTGTCGTGATCGCTTCCAGCGCCAAACGACCGTGGATCCCCTGAGATTGCCGGATCCCCCCAGCCATCAGGCCTGGCTGCAGTTCCGTTATGACACCATCACAGAAGTGGTCGCGGTGTTGGCAGACGAAGTTCACGCGCACAGGAAGCGGGTGACTGCTGCCGTTTTTCCAACGCCGAAGATCGCGCGCGCGCTCGTGCGCCAGGATTGGCTGCGGTGGAAGGTCGATGCGGTCCTGCCCATGGTCTACCACGCATTTTACAGGGAAAACGTTGCCTGGATCGAAAGTGCGACGCGCGAGGGCGTTACGCCACTTGGCGGCCGCATCCCGCTTTACACAGGTCTCTACGTGCCGGATCTGCCGCCTCCGGATCTCGGCCGTGCCATTGGACTCGCACTTGCAGGCGGTGCTCAGGGCATCAGCCTGTTCCAGGGAAATACCTTAACCCCGGCGCACTGGGAGGAAGTCTCCTCGGCCTTGAAGCGGGCCGCCAAGGCGGGAGGCGAGTGATGCAATCTCTGCTTGGCCGGTTTGCCCTCCTGGCTGCCCTGTTGTCCGGATGCCTGGGAGATCCGGGCCCGCAGACGCCTTCGGCGCGCGATCTCGAAGCCATGCCGTTTGCACCCAGGCAATACGTTTGTTATCGCACTCCGTCGCCTCCCACCTTTGACGGCAAGCTCGATGAAGCCTGCTGGCATGCGAGCGCCCTGGACCGAACTCTTCGTCGACATCGAAGGGGAGGCACGTCCGGCTCCACGTTTTCGCACGCGCGCGAAAATGCTCTGGGACGATACCTACTTCTACCTGGCGTTCGATATGGAGGAGCCCGATATCTGGGGAACTCTGACCGAACGGGATGCAATTATCTATAACGACAACGATATCGAGGTGTTTGTCGATCCCGATGGAGACACACACTCTTATTATGAGATTGAAGTGAATCCTCTGGGCACCGTCTTCGACTTGATGCTACTTCAGCCGTACCGTGACGGAGGGCCGCCTATTACCGCCTGGGACGTCGCGGGACTGCGCATGGGGATCGACATCCGCGGGACGGTGAACCATCCGGGAGATCGCGATGAAGGGTGGACCGTCGAAATGGGAATCCCCTGGCGCATCCTGCGTGAGGCGGCACCCGGCAGAAGGCCGCCGAAAGCCGGGGACCAGTGGCGCCTCAATTTCTCGCGTGTGGAATGGCTTTGCGAAGCGAAGAATGGCAGTTACTCGAGACGGATCGATCCGGCCGCGGGAAAGCCCATGCCTTCGGACAACTGGGTCTGGAGTCCACAGGGCGCGATAGACCTCCACATGCCCGAGCGGTGGGGCTATGTTCAGTTCTCCAGCATCGCCGCGGGCGCGGGCACAGAATCGTTTGTTGCAGATCCCAACGAGCGTGTGAAATGGGCCTTGCGCCGGCTCTATTACCGCCAACGCCTCTTTAAAACTGCACAGGGGCACTTGGCCCCTGATCTGTCCGCCCTGGATGCCAAAAATATTCACGTAGAAGGGCTGGAATTCCAGCCAACCTTGCAAGTGTCCGCAGACGCATACCAGATCAACTGCAAAGGATTTGGCGGCGTAACCGCGTGGATACGTCAGGACGGCAAAACCTGGCTTACGCGCTAGAAAGTTTGGGGACAAGCCTGTCCCCGATTCGTGATTCGTGGCATCGATTTTATCGGATGGTGATGTTGCCGGAGCTGGTGCGTGCTTCTAATAAATGACCGCCACCACCCACCTTGCCGCGCAACTCGTGCCTGCTCGCCATTTTGGTTACCGTCACCGGCTGATCGATGCGGATTGAGCCGGATGACGAATGGGCATCAAGGTCAAAGGCCGCATTCGAGCCTATCTCCAGGGTTATGCTGCCGGAAGATGCATTCAGTTCCCAATCTCCTCCGGGATTTCCGGATGCCCGGATGCCGCCACTGTGGGTAACCGCTTGCAGAGATCCATCGATACCGGTCACCTCGATACTGCCGGAACCTGTGTTCACCTCCACATCCCGTATTCCGCCCCGTTCGGCCGAGATCAGTCCGAGTTTGATGCCGCCGCTTCCCGTGGATGCCTTGATGGAACCGGCAATTTCTTCGGCTCGGATCGAACCGCTGCCGGTGCGCGCCTCCACCTTGCCCGAAACCTGCTCAATGATGATCCCGCCCGAACCGGTGTGCGCCACTACATCGCTTCCGATATCCGTTAAGGTAATGGAACCTGATCCAGTCATAGCGTCCACCGCACCGCGTATGCCTTCGACTTTTTCGCTGCCGGAGCCGGTTTTTGACCGGATCTTTGTTTCGGGAGGAACGATGATTTCATAACTGATCGACACATTATTCCTGTATGCCTCGTTGTCGATCCGTCCGATGCGGATGACATTGCCGCTCTGCTCAATCGGCGGATTTTCGGTGATATACCGGATCTTATCCTGTGCCTTGCTTTTCCAATCATCTCTGGCGCGAATGATTCCCTGGATTTGGACAAAGCCGGAACCACCGGCCCTGACATCGATACTGCCCGATCCCGTGCTGACATCCAGATCGGCTATTCCGGTGACATTCAAAGTCCGGTCAAACCTGCCTTCGACTGCGGGATATGCGAAATCACACGCAGCAAAAACGGTCAGGCAAGCAAACATGGGAAATGAAACAACCCATCTGGACAGTCCTCTCATAGTCCTTACCCCCTGTTGTCTCGTTAATACGATATTCAGGGTTAAGACGTTCAATCAATTTTCATCCCGAACAAAACGCAAACTCAATTCCAGGGACAGGCAACACCTAAGCACAGGCCTTTAATACTTGCCAGTCTCGGGCCCATGGATCAAAATGACATTGGTATGTGGATCTACAAGAGAACGCGAGAATGAAAGGCCCTCAATGAAAACCCGAAGTTTTCTGGCAATCCTGAGTATTGCCCCAATTCTGGCAATTGCGCAAAACCCTCCTAAATCGTTGGATGAAATGCACAAGCTGCATCAGGATTCCAAAGCCTACATTTCGATGCTCGAAGATCCGGCGCGCGATGCCTATCAAAAGCCGCATGAAGTTGTGATGTCGCTCGGGATCAAGGAAGGCGAAACCATTGCCGACATCGGTGCGGGCTCAGGGTACTTCGCTCTCCGTTTTGCCCATCACGTCGGCGAACACGGCAGGGTTTATGCGGTGGATATTAATCCCGATATGATCCTCTACATGAATCGGCGCATTCGCGACCTGCACCTGACAAACGTCGTGACGGTGCTATCGGCGCCTGATGATCCGTTGCTTCCCGACAAGTCGATTGATCGGTTTTTCATTTGCGAAACATGGCACCATATCCAAGATCAGGCACAATATCTGGCTCTAATGAAGAAAATGCTCAAGCCGGGCGGCCAGGTGGTTATGGTCGATTTCCAGAAACGGGCTTTGCCCATCGGCCCGCCTGATGAGATGAAGATCGCGCGTGAGGATGTAATCAGGCAACTGCAGGCGAACGGCTTTCGTTTGGTGAAGGAAAACACCTTCCTGCCCTACCACTATTTCCTGATCTTTGCGGCGAAATAAATGAACGACTGAATGCGTTGAAGAGTTACCAGCGGTCAATCGTTGCGGCCATCAGGCCGACGACCGCCGCATGGGCAAATGTTCGTATGGTGAACAATCTCAGAGCCTTGGCAGAGTCCAGCGACAGATCGAGCACCGTCGCGGCGCCATAGATTCGCCGACACAGAAAATGTCCGTGGTCTGCTCATCCACCGTGGCAACCGTCGGGCGCTGCCGGGCGTCAAACACCCACATTGCCAACTCAAACAAAATCCTAATCAGCACGACATAAGATGCACTCTCCAGGTTATTAGATTGATATAATATGGAAACTGCGCATCATTGAGGAGCACGCACTTCGAAAGAAGTCATGACCTGGCACACAACGGATTGAGGAGATTTCTAAAGATGCCTGCCGCTCCTTTCTTCACGGTCATACTTTTGGCGGCGACCCTGCTGGGTTTAGGGTCTTTCCCCACCGATGATCCTCCGACCGAATGGATCGACGCCGCCACCGGCCACCGGGTGATTCGTTTATCCCGAGAGGCCGGGAGTGCCAGCCTCTATTTCCACCAGAATGCCTACTCAGCGGACGGCCGGAAGCTCATTTTTACGACCCCCAGCGGCATCTCCGCGATCAATCTGAAGACCCATGAGATTGACAAGGTGGTGGAAGGCCGGGTCAGCGTGATTGTCGCGGGCAGAAGAAGCTCACAGGTGTACTACATGAAGGGCAACACCCTCTGTGCCACGAGCCTTGATAATGGCGTCACACGCGAAATCACCACACTCCCGGCACGCTGGTCGGTATCGACGCTTAATGCCGACGAAACCATTCTTGCAGGTTCTTACGTCGAAGCGAGTCCGCTTCAGCCGTCCCCAGCAGCTGCGACACAGCGCCAACCGCAACCCCAGGCAACCGGACCGGATGGCAAGCCGCTGACTTTCGCCGAACAGAGAGAAGTAAGCCTGAATGACCGTCTGGAACAGCACATCCCGATGGCAATGTTTACAGTCGATGTCGGGTCTGGGGAGACAAAGACATTTTATCGCAGCACCGACTGGCTCAACCACCTTCAGTTCTCACCTGCTGATCCCACACTCCTGATGTTTTGTCACGAGGGCCCATGGCATAAGGTGGATCGAATCTGGACCGTGCGCACCGATGGCACGCATCTGATGAAGATCCACACCCGCTCCATGAACATGGAAATTGCCGGTCATGAGTTTTGGAGTCCTGACGGCAAGATCATCTGGTACGACTTGCAGACGCCGCGCGGGGAAGATTTCTGGGTCGCAGGCTTTGAACTCGCCTCGGGTGCGAGAACCTTCTACCATCTGCAGCGTGACGAGTGGTCGGTACATTTCAACGTGTCGCCCGACGGCAAGATGTTCGCCGGCGACGGCGGAGACGAAGAAATGGTCGCTCACGCCAGGGACGGCAAATGGATCTACCTGTTCCGGCCGGCGGAAATACCGGACGTAGCAGGAATCAAGGCTCCCAATGCCAAGGAACTCGTCAGGCCCGGGTTCTTGAAATCCGAGCGCCTGGTCAGCATGGCCAGGCATGACTACCGGCTGGAGCCTAATGTGACATTCACGCCTGACGGCAAATGGGTGGTGTTTCGCTCCAATATGTATGGCCCCACTCATGTCTTCGCTGTCGAAGTCGAGAAGGCAAAATAGAATCTTATGAAATCGTTCGCATACTGTTTTGTATTCGGAGCGTTGCTGGCCTATGCCCAAGGGGGTGGTTTACAGGGTACATCCGGGGCTGCATTTTCTCCAGGAATGGCCCGTGTTACCAGTTCACTGGATGCCGATTGGCGGTTTCTCAAAGGCGATGCCCCAGGAGCCGAATCTCCCGCCTTCGACGACTTGAAGTGGACCACCTTGGGCGTGCCCCATGACTGGAGCATCGAAGGACCGTTTGATGCCAAAAACACCACGGGCGGCGCCGGCGGTTTTCTCCCGTCGGGAATAGGCTGGTACCGGAAACACCTCATTTTTCCGAAGGACTATGCAAAGCGGTGCGTTTTCGTGGAGTTTGACGGCGTCATGGCCAACAGCGAAGTTTGGATCAATGGGCTACGCCTCGGCAAGCGGCCGTACGGGTATGTCAGCTTCGGCTACGAGCTCACCGGACATCTAACCTTCGGCAACAGCAATCCCAATGTCCTGGCTGTCCGCGCGGACAATTCCGGTCAACCCGCATCCCGCTGGTTCAGCGGCGCCGGGATCTATCGTCATGTCCGTTTGCTGGTCACCGAACCTGTTCATATCGTGCAGTGCGGAACCTATGTCACCACGCCCACAAGTGCGGACAGCGCAAGCGGCTGTGCATGTGCGGAGCACCCTCGTGAACAGTCCGATGGCTCGCGCGAGATGAGTCTGCAAACCATGATTATTTCGCCGGAAGGCCGATCTGTGGGCGCAGCCCAAACCAAGCCGCAGGTGGTGCCGGCCGGCCAATCCCTTGATGTTGACCTGGAAATTTCCGTGGCAAGCCCACGCTTGTGGGACCTGAATCGACCCGATATCTTTATCGTGCCTATACCCTGGTCAAGTCAGGCAGCGATGTGTTGGACGATGAGATGGTGACCTTCGGCATCCGGGAGGCACGATTTGAGCCCGGCACCGGTTTTTGGCTGAATGGCAAAAATCTGAAGATCAAAGGCGTCTGCCTCCATCATGATGGGGGTGCATTCGGCGCCGCCGTCCCGCTGCGGGTCTGGGAGCGCCGCCTCGAACAATTGCGCGAGCTCGGAGTCAACGCCATCCGGACCGCGCACAATCCGCCGGCGCCCGAGTTCCTGGATTTGTGCGACCGTATGGGATTCCTCGTCATGGACGAGATGTTTGACTGCTGGACCGTCGCCAAGAATCCCTATGATTATCACCTCTATTTCAACGAGTGGTCCAAGATTGACACGCGCGACACAGTGCGCCGCGATCGTAATCATCCAAGCATAATTCTTTACAGCGCGGGCAACGAAATCCGCGATACGCCAAACGGGGACCTGGCAAGGCAAATCCTTGCCGGACTGGTAGAAGTCTTTCACCAGAACGATCCGACACGGCCTGTCACGCAGGGGCTCTTCCGCCCGAATGTGAGCCATGATTACGATAACGGTCTTGCGGATCTGCTCGATGTCGTCGGCACGAACTACCGCGACAACGAGCTGCTGGCCGCCTATCAAGCCAAGCCCACGCGCAAGATCATCGGCACCGAGCAAAGGCACGACCTCGCAACCTGGCTGGCCGCGCGGGATAATGTCTCCCATGCCGGGCAGTTCCTCTGGAGTGGCATTGATTATCTGGGCGAATCCCCCAACTGGCCGATCATCGCCGCCGCATCGGGCCTTCTCGACCGCACCGGCACCATCAAGCCCATGGCTTTTGAACGGCAGAGCTGGTGGAGCTACCAACCGGTGGTGCATGTGGTCCGCCGCATTGATCCGGCACAGGCCACCAGCGTGGATCCGGGATTCGAGCCGCTCATTCGCCGCCAATCCCAGTTTGCCGATTGGACCCCGCCCAACCAGGCAGCGCACGAAGAGAGCGTCGAAGCCTATAGCAATTGTGAGGAGGTCGAGCTGTTCCTCAACGGCAAATCGCTCGGCGCCAAACTGCGCAACGCCGATGATTCTCCGCGCATCTGGAAGGTGGCTTATGAAGCGGGCACGCTGCGAGTGGTGGGCAGGAACAAAGGCATCGTCGCCGCGTCTCACGAACTGCACACGGCTGGCAAAGCGGCAAGAATCGTTCTCACTGCCGATCGGGCCAGACTCACTCCCGAGTGGGATGACGTATGTTATGTCGCCGCCACCGTAACCGATCAAAATGGCATTGTGGTTCCCGGCGCCGGCGATTTAATTACCTTCAAAGCCACCGGACCAGGGATCATCGCCGCCGTAGACAACGGCAACAATTCGAGCAGCGAACCATTTCAGGCATCCGAGCGTCGCGCATACCAGGGCAGGTGCTTTGCCATACTTAAGGCCAAAGAATCAAGGGGCAGAATCACCCTTAGTGCCTCCGCTCCGGGATTGGCTGGCAGCTCAATCGCAATCGATGCTATCCCTTCCGCTGCCGGCAGGAAGTGATTGATCCTCTGCAATGGGCTGGAGCTGGCTGGCCGGACGTTTGAGTACCGTGTGCCCGTGAGGCCTGAGTTGAATTATTAAACGGCTCCCAAGATGTTGAGCTGGATGTCTTTGCCAAACTTCAGAGCCAATCATTGGCTTCGCCGGAAGGCCTTATAGCCTTGGCGAGGAGGAGGAGATATGAACTTTGCCCTGATAGTGATCAAGCGCTGTGCTCTCTTGTTCATAGTGGCCATAATTCTGACTACATCTCCCTGGGCTTCGCGCGCGCAGGTCACCGCAGAGAAGACCGCCGCGACGGAAACACCAGAGCGGGCGGCAAGGATGCGTTGGTTCCGTGAGGCCAAGTTCGGTCTGTTCATCCACTGGGGTCTGTATGCCCTTCCCGCTGGCGAATGGAAGGGGCAGGCGATAGCCGGGATCGGCGAGTGGATCATGAATCGAGCAAAAATCCCGGTAAAGGAGTACGAGCAGCTGGCCACCCAGTTTAATCCGGTGAAATTCAACGCCGACGAGTGGGTCCAATTAGCTGTGGATGCAGGCATGAAATACATCGTCATTACCAGCAAGCATCACGATGGGTTCGCGATGTTCGGTTCCAAGGTGACTCCCTACAACATTGTGGATGCCACTCCTTTCAAGCGCGATCCGCTCAAAGAGCTGGCTGCCGCCTGCGCGCGCAAAAAGATCCGGCTGGGCTTCTACTACTCGCAGGCCCAGGATTGGCACGAGCCGAACGGCGCAGGGAATACATGGGATTTTGGCCCGGACGAGAAAAAGGATTTTGACCAGTACCTGCGCACCAAAGCCGAACCTCAGGTGCGCGAGCTGTTGACCGGGTATGGGCCGGTTGGTCTGATCTGGTTCGACACTCCCCGCATGATGACGACCGAACGCTCCCAGCGCTTCATTGACGTGCTACGCAAGTTTCAGCCGGCGTGCCTGATCGACGGACGTTTGGGCTCGGCAGGCGATTACCGTTCGATGGGCGACAACGCGATTCCAAACGCGGTTGTCCGGGAAGACTGGGAAGTGCCCGCGACCCTGAACCACACCTGGGGATTCAAAACGGACGACACGGACTGGAAACCGCCGTCGGACTTGGTCTTCAAGTTGGTGGACATCGTCAGTAAAGGAGGCAATTATCTGTTGAATGTCGGCCCTACCTCTGAAGGTATCATTCCCCAGGCGAGCCAGGACAATCTGCGGGCTGTTGGGCGCTGGTTGAAGGTGAACGGCGAGGCAATCTACGGCGCAGGCCCGACTCCCTTCGGCGCAGAATTGGGCGCGTTCAGTGAAACTCAAAAGGACAAGAACGGCAAACCGGTATTCCAGCCAGGTACCGGGTGGCGGTGCACGACGAAGCCGGGAAAGATTTTCATCCACTTCTTCCAATGGCCGGGAGCTTCATTTGAGCTCCACGGGATTAAGGGAACGGTGGATCGAGCGTATCTGTTGGGCGATCCCAAACACAAAGCACTCCCGGTCAAAAAGAACGGCGACGCGGTTATCGTGACTCTGCCCGAAAAGGCCTCGGACCCGTACGATACCGTTCTTAGCCTGAGTATCAAGACCGCAAGCCGGTAATCAGCGGTGCAAAAGAAAAGCGGGACCAAGGAGATTACCCATGGATAAACTCTCTCGCCACCTTTTTATGGGCGTTTTCGCAATCGCACTTGGACTGTTAAGCAGCCACGGTGGCACAGCGTCGGGGATAATGGCCTGCAATCTTGACTGGCTGACCGGCTCTGCCCAGATCCCCCCGGCAACGAATCCGACTGGTGAGCAGAGAGCGGCACAAGCCGCACCGCCGCGTCTCGAGTTTCCGCTATGGACAGGTGATGCCCCCGGAGCTCTGGGAAAAGAGCCAAAGGATATTCCGACTTTGACGCCATTCTTCGCCCCTCCGGCGAAGGCCACAGGAGCAGCGTTCATCATTTGTCCGGGTGGAGCTTACGCCTCGCTCGCACCGCATGAGGGAATTCACTACGCGCTCTGGCTCAATGAGCAGGGCATCACCGGATTCGTGCTCAAATATCGGCTCGGCACCGGCGGCTACAGGCACCCGGCCATGATGCAGGACGTGCAGCGCGCCATTCGCTACGTGCGGGCCAATGCCGAAAAATGGCGGCTCGACCCAAATCGCATCGGCGTGATGGGGTCTTCCGCTGGAGGGCATCTTGCAGCCACGGCTCTCACGCATTTCGATGCCGGCAATCGGGGCGCGGCTGATCTCATAGACCGCGTCAGTTCCCGCCCTGATCTCGGCATTCTCTGCTATCCGGTCATCACCATGGGGCCGGACACGCATAGCGGTTCGAAACGCAATCTGCTCGGAGACAATCCGGATCCGAACCTGGTCGAATTGCTTTCGAACGAAAAACAGGTGACCAGGGATACGCCGCCGGCCTTCATCTTCCACACCTTCGAAGATGCGACGGTGAAGGTGGAAAACGCCCTCGATTTTGCCGCCGCACTCCGACGCAACGGGGTGTCCTTTTCACTCCATATTTACCCTAAGGGCGCCCATGGCATGGGACTGGGCAGCGCGCAATGGGATCCGGGGAATCGCCATCCATGGACAATCGAATGCGCACTCTGGCTCAAAGAGCGAGGCTTCGGCAGCGGTCCGGTTCATTGATGCCGTGAATCACACTTCGAGGTGAAACACTTCTTTGAGATTGGTCGAAACCGGACTGTCATCAGGGTTTGAGGGCATAAGATCTTTCATGTATGCCCACCACTTGCGGCAGATCTCCGTTCCGGCTATGGCATTCCACCGCTGTTCGTCCTCGATCTCCGCATAGGCAAACAGCTGATGCGTGTCCGGGTGCAGGAAGATCGAATACTTCGAGACTCCGTGCGCCTTGAGTTCAGCCTCCAGCTCAGGCCAGATGGGATTATGACGCTTTTTGTATTCGGCGGTATGTTCCGGCAGCACGTTCATGACGAACCCCTTACGGATCATGACGGGCCTCCTCAAGGTAGTGGGCAGGGAATCTGATGGAATCGCGGTGGGAAGAAACGGCAGGGGCACGCGGTGGGGTGCCCCTGCCGGTACAGCGAGTTGGCTAGAACATGAACTTCAATCCCAGCTGGAAGCGGCGCGCGTAATTCCCCATATTCTTTCCAACCGTGGAACCGAAAGCAGTTGATGTGGGGTTTACGGTTGCGGTGACCGTGCCGTTGTTCAGCAGCGGATGGTTGAAGGCATTTAACGCCTCGATTTTGAATTGAATGCTCTTCCCTTCCGTAAGCTTCGTGTTCTTGATGAGCGAGAAATCCACGTTGCTCATAGGCTGATAGCGTACTCCGGACCATCTCAGCGGCATCGTCCGCACATGATGATCAGGCTGCGCGGTTGAGGCGGTCACGAAATTGGCGGTATTAAACCAGCGGGTAGCCGTTTGCTGGTCCGAGGGAAGTGCCATGGTTGTGGGATCGCCATTAAAGAAGAAATCCGTGCTGAAATTGATGGGCACGCCGCTCTGATAGGTGTAGATCGGCGACAGCTGCCAGCCGCCGATAATGCGGGAAAGCGCGGAATTTTTCACCTGGAATGCTTTGCCCGGCCCGAATGGGAATTCCAGGAGGGCACTGAGCGACAACCGGGTTGGTGTGTCGAGATCGGAGATCCTCTCAGTGGGTCTGGGATCGTCCTGGTTCAGGAAATCCGTAGCCGCCATGGATTTGGAACGGGTATAGTTCAAAACCACGGAATACCCTTTGGAGAATCTCTTTTCGACCCTCAGTTCCGCCCCATGGTACCAGGAATACCCTTCGTTCGTGGTTGTGGCTACGGTGCCGAATGCAGGGAATGGGCGCATCAGCATCTCGCGCGCAATTGTCTTCCCCGTAAACGAGCTGGTCGCACCCGCCGGGAACGCGAGCCCGTAAAACGGATTCGTGACATTCGCCGTCAGGTAGTTGATGACAGTCGCGTCACGGCTCGAGAGTGTGCTCAGATACTTTTGCGGCGTCACATTAAGATTTCTCGTCATCTCGATATGTGTGCCGCGGTTGCCGATATAGGCCGCCTCGATAACCACGCCCCCGGGCAGTTCATGCTGAATGCCGAACTGCCAGCGCTGCATGTACGACACCTGCGGTTTCAGATTAAAGAACGCGATGGCCTGGCCCTGGTGGAATAATTGAGATTCTGTCCCAGGTAGGTCTGGGCGCCTAATGCCGCACCCACCGGATCCAGGATCCCTGTGGGCCATGGATTGGACAGCGTGCCGGTAAAGTTGATATTATCGGCAGTGGGAACGAAATTCGTATCTCTCTGAAACCCGGTCTGGATCACATCACCGCGCCGTTCACCGAGGAATCCATAAAAGATCCCATAGCCCGTGCGGATGACGGTCTTGTGAGCTAACTGATAGGCAATCCCAAAACGCGGCATGATGTTTTTCTTCGGGGTTTCATAAGCGCCGCGCGGCTGGCCGCCTACTCCGGCAAACATCAGTCCGCCCTGCACCTTGAACTGGCTTACCGGAATTTCCGCCACGGGATTCAAGGCGTAGTTGGCCTGCGCCTGAGCATTGATAGGCTGGGCTGCATTGTAGTCAAAGCCGGTCACAGTGCGATTAAACCGCTCCGTAAGCGAGCCTTCAAACTCCCAGCGCAAGCCCATATTCAATGTCAACTTCGGCATGATCTTCCAGTCGTCCTGGAAGAATAAGGCCCAGGATGTGGACTGCTCGGCATAGCTGGCGGCCCGCCGGACATAACTGCTGGAGGTCGGAATGCCGAGTAAAAGGGAGGCTACAGATTGGCCATGACCATTGGGCGCCGCGGTCGAATTATACAGAGGCCCCTTGGTATATGTGGCATCAAAGGTAAATGAGCCGGTTTGATTATTTGCGCTGAAGGTGTCGTTCTCCCGATAGTCGCGGAACTCCATGCCGGCCTTGAGAAAGTGTTTGCCCGCGGCCCTGGACAGCATTACGGGGAGCGAATACACCTCCACCGGTCTCCATTCGCCATTGACGCCGGTGCCCTGATACCCAGTCATGGTGATCGCGGGAAAACGCCGGATGTCCGCGGGAATGGCATCGTTGTACGCTTTGGGAAATCCCAACGCCGCGATGTCGAAGCCGGTGTTCGCAGGGTCCGAGGTGTCCGCCCGGGTGAACCGGCTGTAGCCGAACTTCACATTCAGGACCGTCTTGGGATTGAACGTGTAGACATCATCAAAGACGCCGTTGCGGGCAAAGAAGGAAAAGAAGTTGCCCGTAAGCAGGGTGTTGGCGAGATAGTTGTCATACTGCAGAGGGGTCTTTCTGAAGTCTCGCGACTCGAGAACGTTCGATCCCCGAGACAATTATGTTCGCGAGATTTCAGAAAGATCCATCTGCAGTATGTTAACTTCGAGGTATTTGCCCCGGCCAAGCAGCATTTTATAGCCAAACGTGGTCTGGGATCTGGTTTTTTTTGCACACCTAACCTTATTGCAGGGCGGATAAGTCACCCTGGCTTGGTCCTTTGGGCGCACGTCCACCTAATGGCAGAAAAAAGCCTGGAAATCTCAACGCAAGGCCTATTTCATCCCCTTCTAACGGGATCATCTTTAATTTGAGCAACTATTTCGTATGGTCCGACCCCATAAAAAAAACTTCCTGGAGGTCGGCGGTGATGGGGCTGTGGTCTGGGTTCGAGGGCATGATCTCTTTCATATAGGCCCACCACCGGCGGCAAACGTCGGTCTGAGCGATGGCGTTCCATTTCAGTTCGTCTTCAATCTCGGCATAGGCGAACAGTTGATTGGTTTGCGGGTGCAGAAAAATGGAGTAGCTCAAGATCCCATGCTCTTTCAGCGTGGCCTCCAGCTCCGGCCAGATCGGATTGTGGCGGCGATAGTATTCCTCGGCCTTGCCCGGTGATACGCTCATGACGAAGCCCTTGCGGATCAAAATGTTCCTCCTGCATATCGACTGTAAAGGCCTCAAAAACTGAACGCAAGGCCCATTTCATCCCCTTCTAACAGGATCATCTTCAAATTGAGCAACTATTTCGCGTGGTCCGACCCCAAAAAGGAGCAGACGTTCGTAAGATTTGTTTGCGCTAAACGCGAGACCGGGGAGATTGCTCGCTGGCAAACTCCCCGGTTTCGGAAAAAATAAAGTCAATTCGTGACTAGAAGATGAACTTCACTGACAATTGCGCGCGGCGCGCGTAGTTTTGTTGGTTGGACGCCGTAATCTGACCAAAGGTCGAAGAGTTTGGAGTAACCACTGGTGCTCCGCCACTTAGTGACGCTAACAACGGATGGTTGAAAGCGTTAATAAACTCCATCCGCAATTGAAGTTTCATTGCTTCACGGATGCGGATGTCTTTGCGCAGACCGAGGTCGGCATTGTTGGTTGGGTCCAGTCGCACGTCAGACAGCCTAAGCGGGAACGTGCGCAGGTGGTCCACCGGAGTTGCGCAGTTTGCGTTGCCAGTCGGGAATGCACCGCAGGTCGGCGTTCCGCCCACAATTGAAACGAATGCGGAAGTGTTAAACCAGCGCGTCACGGTCTGTTGATCCTTCGGCAGGGAAACCTGGCCGCCCAGATAGAATACATCGCTCGAGAACGACAGCGGGAATCCCGATTGATAGTTATAGGTTCCTTGGATTTGCCACCCGCCGATGAGAGCGTCGACCAGCCGATTCGCATTGGAGAAGAAAGGTTGCCCTTGGCCGAATGGCAGTGCAAAGAAACCGCTCATCGAGAACCGGTGCGGGACATCCTGGTCAGAGATCATCTTGGTTGGTTTTGGGTCGGCGGCGTTCAGGTACTCGGTAGCCTGCAACCACTTCGACCAGGTATAGGCCGCTTGCAGCCCGTAAAACTTGGAAAACCGCTTGGTCAGGCTGAACTGTCCGGAGTGGTACCAGGTCTTACCGTCGTTGTTCGTGGTGGTAATGCTGCCGAAATCCGGGAATGGAAGGAGCAGTTGCCGGCGAGACATGGTACCGCCTGCGCCTGTATACAAAGCCCCACTGGTGCAAGTGCTCCCGCTGACAGTGTTGCAGAACGGATTCCTGACCGTGCCCCCCAGGTTGGTATTGTTGGTATTCTGGGCCGCAGTCCGCGAGTTGTCCGTATTTAGATAACTGAGCGGCTGAGCATTAAGGTTGCGATTGATCTCGATGTTTGTGCCATAATCTCCCGAATAAAATGCTTCAATTGACCAGCCTCCCCAAAGCTCGCGCTGAATGCCAAACGACCATCGCTTTTGTTTCGCTACCTTGGGATTCTGGTTGAAGAATGTAACGTTCTGCCCCAAGGCGGTCTGTTTCCCTAAAGCATTACCGCTCGGCGCTGTGATCCCACTCGGGAACGGGTTCGAAATCAAAGCCGGCAGTGGGGCGCCGTTGGGACCTGTTGTTAAAGGCTCTATCGTAGTTTGACTGTAGCCTGGCTGGATGACGTCTCCGCGCCGTTCACCAAGGAAGCCCTGATACAATCCAAAACCGCCTCGGACCACAGTCTTATTATCCAACTTATAGGCGAACCCGAGCCGTGGCAGGAAGCCGCTCTTCGGCGTGTTGTAGAGCCCACTGCCTGTATCTTTCCCGGCGAACAACAGACCACCTTTGCTGGTGATCGTCGTGAGCCCATAAGTGGTCTTCAGGACATCCGTACTACTGATCAGACCGAAATTCGTCTGGGCTTGTGCTTCAAAAGGTTGAGTATTTGAAAGGTCGAACCCCGAAACACTCTTGTTGTGACGCTCAGTTAACGATTGTTCAAATTCCCAGCGCAAGCCGAGGTTTAGCGTCAGTTTCCTGGTGAGACGCAAGTCGTCCTGACCAAAGAACCCCCACGTCTTGGAGTACTCGGAATAATCTGAAGCTCGCACGATCTGCATCGTGGTCGGATATCCAAGCAGGAACGACGCAAATCCCTGTAAACCTTCAACGTCAGCACTGCTCGCGCTGCCAATCCGAGTATAGGTGTTGTCGAAGATGAACTGGCCCGATTGCTGATTGCTCTTGAAACTATCGTCCTCGCGATAGATTCGCATCTCGCCCCCGAATCGGAGCGAGTGTATGCCCTGTGTCCTGTTCAAGACCGCAGTCGCAAAGTGGCTGCTCACAGGACGGAACTCATTCGTGTGGCCGTTGCCAACGGGCGCGCCGGTGCACGAGGTGCAATTGAAGTCAAAGCGTGGGAAGCGCCGGAAATCCTCTCCAATCGAATTGTTGAAGGAAGCGGGAAAACCGAGCGAGGTAAGATCCATTCCGTATTGACCTATAGGCGCGTCCGAACCGCGGATGAAGCGATTGAAGCCGTACCTGAGATTCAGGACTGTGTGGGCATTGAAGGTGTGAACCTCATCCACAACGGCCTGTTTGGAGATGAAGAGAAACCTGTCACCCACATAAATGCCTCCGGTGTAGTTATTGTAAGTACTGTTCCGGTTGTACCAGCTATAACGCCCGAACAATTTGTCCTTGTCGCCAAAGTTCTGGTCAAACCGAATCGTGTAGTTCCGGTACGGCGGATTGAGTACCTCAGCGAGCGTTGAATCAGTGATATTGTTATTGATCAGGGCGGTACCCTGCGGTGCATGCTTTGGCGAGCCCATGTACGCGAGCACCGCCTTGGCTACCGGATTTATCCGCTCAGGGGGAATAATGTTGTTCGTGAATTGCGTACGATTAGTAACCGTCCCGTTTGCGAATGTGCCGGTCAGAGGATCGTAAATCTTGACGCTACTTGCGTAGGCGGAGAAATCTCCGTTCTTCAGAGCATCGGTGGGCGACCAAATGTTGGTTGCGTCGAAACGTGGACGCGAGTCGTCGATACTTTCATAGGAGAAAAAGAAGAAGGTCTTGTCCTTCCCGTTATAGACCTTTGGAATCCACACGGGACCTCCGACGCTGAAGCCGGGACGATTTGAGTAAGTGAACGGGCGGCCCTGCCCTCTCGAATTCCCGAAAAAGTCGTTGGCTGCCCACCCACCGGGTTCGATCCAGTAATAGGCGCTGCCGTGAAAGTTGTTTGTACCGCTCTTGGTAACAATGCTGGTAACGCCGCCTTCGGTATTGCCGAACTGCGCATCGAAGGTCGCGGTTTGTACTCTAAACTCCTGAGTAGTATCGGTGGATGGAACATAAGAAGCGATTACCTCGTTGGCATTTGCGGTCGCGGTGCTGGGCGCCCCATCGATCAAAAGGTCGCTCCGAATGCCGCGCGCGCCGCCCATGGCAAAATTGGCAATGTGGGTCGGCTCAAAAGGACGATCCAATCGAGTGCTGCCGGTATAAGAAACACCGGGCGTCAGATTCATGAGTATGTAAGGATCGCCGTGAACCGAGGGCAGCTCATCCACGCGCTTCCTATCCAAGGTCCCGCCGAGGTTTGCATCAGATGTATTGAGCGTCGCTGCCTCAGCCGTTACTGTGATGGTTTCTTGCACACCGCCGACGTCCAGCGATATTTCGAGCGTGCGCGTCTCGTTGATCTGGACTTGAACGGCGTCCTGAATGACTTTCTTGAATCCCGACTTCTCGATAACTACTTGATAGATTCCGGGCAGCAGATAAGGGGCCTCGAACAACCCTTCAGCGTTGGTAGTCAAATGGGCGGTTGTTTTTCTCGCCACATCCGTCACCGTGACGGTTGCGCCGGGCACAACTGCTTTGGCGGGATCAACCACCCTTCCGCTGATCTTGCCGCGTAGTTCCTGAGCTCGTACCGGGACAAGAAATAATAGAAACACGAAAGCGATCACGCACGACAGGCGCACAATATTTGCAAATCTCATGATGCATCTCCTCATATTTTTTCGCTCCTGGTTTGCGCTTGCGTCGGGGACATGAACCGCACCCCACTTTCACCACAAGCCCGTGCTCAAAGTTTCGCTCCACTTTGGCCGATCGGGGCAGTGTCGATCTTTGCCCGGTTCTCGCCCGTTATGCCAACTCCCGCATCGGGATTGCATCCATGTCGGTATAGTCACGATTTTCGCCGCCCATAGCCCAGATGAACGAATAACGGCGGGTGCCAACACCGAAGTGAACGGACCACCCAGGGGCAATCACGGCCTCCCGGTTACGCACAAGAACGTGCCGCGTCTCGGCGGGCTCTCCCAGGCAATGGATGACGATGTCATCGTCCGGCATGTCAAAATAGAAATAGATTTCGGACCTGAGAGAATGCCTGTGGGCAGGCATGGTGTTCCAAACGCTCCCTTCCTCTAGTATCGTCAGCCCCATGGTCAATTGGGATGTGGTCACCAGAGGCAGACTTATGTACTTGCGGATGGTCCGGCGGTTGGCTTGAGCCGCCGAACCTAGTACACCTGTTTCGGCATCGGATTCGCGCACGAACTTGGATTCATGCGCACCGTGTGCCGGGTAACTTACGAAGTAATACGCTGCCGGCGCATTCCCGTCCTCGCTCTCGAAAATCACGTCCCTGCTGCCTCGTCCGATATAGATGGCGTCCCGCGCCGCCAGCCGATACCTCGTACCGTCTACGCGCACCACGCCCGGCCCCCCGATATTGAAGACGCCGAGTTCCCTTCGTTGCGCGAAATAGTCAGATCGGAACTCCGGTGGTGCCACAAGATCAAGCGGTCCCGAACCAGGGACGGCGCCGCCCACGGCGGCACGATCGATTTCCGAATGGCATAAGACGATTTGATCCTGCTTGAAAAGGTTCTCGAGCAGGAAGCTGTTGCGGATGCCGGCAGTCCCCATGCGCGCCAACCCTTCGGGATTCGGCGGATGAGGCGGGTGTATGTTGATTGACGGGCATGGCGCTCCTGCGACCGGGATCGAATCCGGCGTGGAAACATCGTGCACCGCCAAGTCCGGACCGCCCTGCGAGCGTGCGACCGGCGTTTCAGCTGATTTCACCATGTGAAACCTCATTTTCACATTATGGATGCCACACTATTCCGGTTGGCATTCCAAGTCAAGCCAAAAATCGCGATCCAAAACATAGCGTTTTACATTACGAAACGTGCATCAAAAGCAAAATCAAACACTGCGGCCGGGGAGGCGGCGGAGAGTTCGGAGAAAACCCAGCTATTTTTCCCTTACCGGCGGCGTTGATCGAACCAGCCCTTTACCTCGGCATCCAGCGCCTTCAGGTCGGGTTTCCGCTGGGCGATCGCGAGCGATTCTTTATACTCCTGACTCAGATCTCCGAGTTGAAGTCGGGAACCGGCCCGGATAAAAAGTGGTATCTGGTACAGTTCCGCCTGGACTGTGATGGCGCGGCCACCCTGGACGATCTTGTCCGGACGCCACGCATCGCGCCAGATTGATCCGGCAGGAAGGTAGACTTCCTGCGTTCGCTTCCCCTTCTCCCAGATCGGGGATACCAACAGATCGGGGCCATAAAGGTAGCTCTGCCAGTTTGCCCATGCCTCACGGGCCTTCGGCTCCATAAGGAAAAGAGGCCGGATAATGGGCATCCCGGTCCGGTGCGATTCCTGTGCCTGCTTGTAGGTGTAATCCATCAGGCGCACATGCAGCCGCGCATACAGACGCCAGAGGGCAATCAGTTCGGCATCGTAACTGGGATCACGAGGGAGGCTCCAGAATGCAAGGTTGCGGGTCGGCCCGACTTCCATGATGGGCGTGAAACAACTGAAGGCCAGCCAGCGCCCGCAGACTTCCTGCTCCAGCAACTGCTGGTTGTAGCCGCACGTGTCGGAGCCCCAATTCGGATAGCCCATCACTGCAGAACGCTGTACGGCAATAATGGATGCCCGCAAGCCTTCCTGTGTGCCTCCCACATCGCCGCCCCAGAACACCCCGAAGCGGGCACTCCCTGTATAGGCTCCCCGGGGCATCAGCACGAAATCATCGCCGCGAATCTTTTTGGCGATGTCGTACGCGGCCTTGACGTACATCGGCGGATAGGCGTTCCGATTCTCGCGAATCGAACGCCCGTCGAACACCTTGTAGGGGCCGCTCTCGGGAATGTTTTCTTCGCCGCGATCCAGCTTGTATGCGGCCACTCCCAGCTTCAGAAGTTTGGCCAGCCCTTCCTGCCAGTAGGTTTTTGCATCCGGGTTGGTCATGTCGACCATCGGGTAGTTGTTGGGCTGCGGCGGTTGGCCGGCAAGATTGAATCCTCTGGCCAGCGCCTCCTGCTCCATCTTGCCTTGATAAAAAGGTGCGATCCACAAAAGCATCTGCATCTGCCGTTCGTTGAGCCAGCGCAGCATCTCCGGGAAATTCGGCAGCCGCACGGGATCGATTTCGAAGTCGTCGTATCCCAGGCGGCCCGGCCCCCAGGGCCGATCAACCCAATAAACTCCGCACGGGATGCCAAAGGCCTTCATCATCAGGACATCTTCCATCACCTGTGAGTTGAAGGGACCGGTAACCGGCGTGCCGTCGTAGTATTGAGGAAGCTGCGAATGCTCATCGCGCCAACGCCACGGGGCGTACATCCACTTGGGCGGCAGGAACGGCGGTCCGGCATCCAATGCATGCGCAGCTACCAGAGCCGCCGGACTCGCGGACGTATAAATCTTCATTTCAAAGGCAGGTCCCTCGAATATGATCTTCACTCGCTGCGGATCGTCGGCGCAGAAATCGAATACGCCGGGCCAGGTCCCCTGGATAAAGGCCGCGTACCCACGTGAGGAAAGATAATACGGGGCGTAGATGGATGTAGTCGGTTTGACAATCATGTCGACCTTCTGGCCGCGTAAATCCATCGCACTCTTGAGACCTGGCGCCCAGGATGCCTCCTGCCTGCCATCCACTACACGTTCCATCAGGCCGGTGTAGTATTCCGCTTTCGTAGCTCCGACAGCCACTCCCCATTTGATAATGCCGCCCTCAGGCTGTGCGCTCAGGCGCATAATGAAGTTCTTCCCTTCGGGTGCTACCGACATTTTGACGATGCGGCCATCCACCGTTTTGGCCTGGGCAGTCCAAGCCTTGCCGCGCACATCATGCGATTTTGCGGTTAGCGCCGCGGGGAGAATCATCCGCCCTTGAGCCGTCTCATAGAACATTTGGTCCAGTTTCAACCAGCGATTCTCGCCGCCGGAGCTCTCCGGCTCGAGCGCGTTGGAGTGCAGAAGCAGGACAGCCTGGTCCGCGTTGTTGCTGGCAAGCGCCTGCGAAGGGCGATTGCCGCTGCGGACAGCAGGAACGGAGAGAACAAGCAGTAACCAGACAATGAGTTCTCTTTTCATGGCTCCTTCCTTGAAATCATATTGGGCTCCGGCCCTGTCAGCTCCTCGAAGATCGGCTGGGGCGGGCTGATCGGCAGCCGCCAAAGATCAGGGGGATCGGGATGGCTCGGATCGAAGGCAGGCAAGCCTTTGCGCAGGTATTTGGCAATGCCGAGCTTGCTTCTCTTGATGCCTTCGACGATGCACTTGGCCAGCTGGTAGCCGCCATAATCGCTGAAGTGCGTGTCGTCCTTCAGCTCGTCCGCTTGTTCCCGGAAAGTGCCGGGTGGATAATGCAGGAAAGCCTTTTGGGAAATCTCGGGACCCAACGCCTCATAAAAGGATTTGCTCATGGCATTCAGATCGATCAGAGCCACTCTTTCTTCTCGGGCCGTCTGTCGCATCGCTTCGGGGTAATCCTCCAAGGTGTTGATGACTTTGCCTTCGGCATCAAAACGCCGGCGGTGCATCGAGGTCACGAGCACCGGAATCGCGCCGTGTTTGCGCGCCTCCGCGATATAGGACTTCAGCAGTTGTTTGTAGTCGGTAGCTGCCGGGGCGTACGCACCCTCCTTCTTCTGGTCGTTGTGGGCGAACTGAACGAAGAGATAATCACCCGCCCCTAGAAAATCCAGGATCTTCTCCCAGCGCTTCTCCGCGATAAAGCTCTTCAGCGCTTCCCCGGATTCGGCGTGATTGGCGATCGCCACGCCGGACTTGAAAAAATTCGGCAACATCTGTCCCCATGAGCAATAGGGTTCCTTCACCTGATCGGTCACGGTCGAATCGCCTGCCAGGTAGACCATAATCGCATGGTCCGCTCTGGTGACCTCGAGCGCGCAAAGGCAAGGATGCGCGCCGCTGAACTCAAGCGTCAGCTGGTCATCCCAGTCGAGCTTAGGCTGCTCATCGGCCTTCAGCCGGACCTGCCCGCCCGATTTCAGCCGGCTGTTGCGGATATTTACGGTGAACGTTCGGACGGCAAATTCTCCGGATTTCGTTTGCACCTTCTCGAGCATTAAACGGCGCGATTCCGCTTTCACCGTCGTGCTTGTCGCTTCCGCCGCATCCCCGAGTGTGATGGTCACGTTGTAGTTGCCTTCGGGCAGGTCCAACGTGAAGAAAAATGGCTTGTCACTGGTGCAGAAATCGCTGCGCAGCGGATCCCTTCCGCCCCGATCCACTGAGGTGACGGCCGCCGCTTTGTCGAATCCGTAGCCGGCCTGCCGGCTGTAGATCGAGGTGGGCAGGACCTGCGTGTAACCCGACGCTGTCTTGCCGGAGCCAAAATCGAATTTGAAGATCCCTTCCCGAGCGCGGCCGTAGGAGAGTGAATTTGGAATCAGACAAGGCAGCAGGCATGTGACGATCATTATGAGCTGAGGGAAAAGATGCGCCTGTGTGAGGGACGATTTTCTCATGAGGCCTCGAATTAGGCCCCAGAGGGGCTGGGGCCGGGGAGCAAAAGAAATGATATTTTCTATATCGCTGAATGACGCCGCTTCCGGTTCCAAAAACGGCTCGATCCTACGCCACCTCCCGAAATTGTGCAAGTCGACTCGCTTTTATATTGCAACTAGCCGATGAATTCTGGCACTCTCGCCGCTGCCGTACCTCTTGTTCTTGCTTCTAGAAATCAGCCAAGTAAACCTGGAACGGCAGCGATGGCGCGCCTCACCATAATCATCACGCGGGTTTGCATACAAGAACTAATACCGGTCCCTGTGTGGTCAGGAGTCGGGAAACCAGCGCCCGGTTTGAACACGGAGCGCGAGTCCGGGAGCTGAACACCATGTCCGAAGAACGTCATGAACCAGTCGAGGAATTCGAGCGAGAACGGGTGCCCGACTCAGCCCTGCTCCACATCGGGAGCTTTGTCGGGCAGTACGGGGGGGAGCACATCGCGGGCACCGAGCTGATGATCGGCCCGCTTTTCCTGGCCTCCGGCGCGAGCGCAGTCGATCTCGTCGTGGGCCTGCTGCTAGGTAATCTGCTCGCGGTCCTGAGCTGGATGTTGATCACCGCTCCGATCGCAACGCGCGCCCGGCTGACACTTTACTATCAGCTGGAAAAGATCTGCGGCCGCAAGCTCGTCATTCTTTACAACCTGGCCAACGGCATAATGTTCTGCTTCCTGGCCGGCGCCATGGTTACCGTTTCGGCTACTGCGCTGGGCGTCTGGTTCGACATCAAGATGCCGGGACTGAACGATCTTTACCCCAATAGCCTTGGCTGGATTGTCAGCGCCGCTGTGGTAGGGCTGCTCATCGCTGTCGTGGCCGCCTACGGATACAAATTTGTAGCTCAGTTCGCCAACGTCGCAGTCCCCTGGATGGTGATGGTGTTCATCGCATTTGGAGTGATCGGGCTGCGGCAACTCGGAGTCACCTCCTTGGGAGATTTCTGGTCCTCAGCACAGACCATCATATGGAAGGGCGGCGCTCCTCTGCCGGGACAAGTAAAATTCACCTTCTGGCACATCATGTTTTTCGCGTGGTTCTGCAACATGGCCATGCATATCGGTATGGCGGACTTGTCGGTCTTCCGGTACGCGAAAAAGTCCTGGTACGGGGTTGCCACTGCTTCAGGAATGTTTCTCGGCCATTTCATGGCATGGCTGTCCGCGTCGATTTTGTACGCGGTACAACTTAAGGAGAATGCGGCCAACGTAGACGTGCTGCCCGGCCCTATGGCCTTTAAGGCCTGCGGCATCGCCGGAGTCATCTGCGTCATCATGGCAGGCTGGACTACCGCCAATCCGACGATTTATCGCGCAGGACTGGCATTCCAGGCTCTGGTCCCACGGACGTCGAGATTCAAGGTGACCCTCTTTACCGGGATCCTCGCCACCATCGCTGGTCTGTTTCCGGCCGTAGCCATGAAACTGCTCGGCTTCGTGGCCCTGTACGGCATGATCCTGATGCCGATGGGCGCAGTGGTGTTCCTGGATTTCTGGTTATTTAAGAAACTGGGATTGCAAAACAATTATGCGGAAGTATCGGGCACACAATTTAATTGGGCGGCAGGGATCACCTGGTTCGTCACGCTTGGGATTTGCATCTGGCTGGTGCTGAAGGGTGGAGTGCAGATCTACTTCGTCAGCCTGCCCGGCTGGTTTATTGCCGCGATCCTTTACATCCTTCTGAGCAAGATCTATCAGCGCAAGCTATCGCTTGCATCCGCTGCATGAAAGGTGCCAAGTATGAAAAAATTGGCTCAAATCATTTCCATGCTGGCTCTCCGGCGACGATCCTGCCGCCGCTGCTGTTCTTTGTTGATCAGCTTTCGCTTGCCGGAACCAAAGCATGGATGGCGGGTGCGATGCTGCTCTGGTATCTGAGCACTCCCTTCTGGATGAAGATCAGACCCACCGGGTGAGCAGTCGTCGACGAGGCCGGCAGCCATCATTGCAACATGAACCCACGATTTCTCAGTGCACTGTCCGCCTGAGACAATATCCAAGCAGCTTCCGTCTTGGATTCCGCGTCGTCCTTAACCTCCTTGATACAGGACCGGTGACGATCCAACCTTCATTCTCCAGATCCAAGAGAGCCAGATGCCGGTCGGGCCATTTGCGGAGGTCACTCTCGCTGTCTTTGGTCACCAACAACCATTCACCCCTCAGGCAACTCAGCCAAGCTAGTCCCAAAACAAGCGAGGTTTGAACATGACCGTGGTCGTCGTAGTTTTTCTCAGTTGCTGGCCATTTTCCCCACGCTGATTGTTGCCCATTGACACGACAATGCACATTCAAGGCAGACTTCCGCCTCCTGTTTTCTACCTTTTCGCTTTCCTTATCTGCCTTCGATGCGCCCCTTTCTCCCTTTTTCTCATTTGCGCCGGCGAACCGGGATATTGCCGACGCTCTGGGTCATGAAAACTTGAGCTCCCGTATGTGGTCGAACGTGGAGAAGAATGTTTCCAGATGCTTGCTATAACTGAGAATACGAAATATCAAGCGTCGGCCGGTCTGCACGATTTGACATGGTATCTGGATGAAGCTTATCAAGAGCAATTTCACCTCCAAAACTCAACCATGAGAGTGGCCCTCCCAACGTAATCACCGTTCCTTTAACGCTGTAATACGTAACATCAACTAAATCAGAAAAGAGATAATTCAATATGTTATAGGTTGAAGGAATAACTAATTTCTGAACTGTAATGATTGGTTTGCCATCGTACTTTGTAATTTCCGCTGCATTGATATCACTACCAATTGGCAGAGAAGTCAAACTATTGGTATACAAGAATCTAATGAATTCTCTTATTTCGGGAGGTAGGACAACGTCGCTTTCAGCAAGTTGATGAGTACCAACAATACGATTATTGGTGTTATTTATGAACGAACTTTCAATACTTAGGGGTTCCCCAGAAGAAAAAAAGTCAATTCCGCCTTTGTCTACTCCATCATTAAGATAGTGAAAAGTATTTACACCCTCGGGAGCATAGGTGCCAAGCTTGACTAACGCCTGCCAGCCGGGTCCCGCTGATAATCCCTATCATTATCACTGTTAATAATACCGGACGGTTTTTTCTCAGCGTTAATCCAATTGCTATGTTCGACGGCTTTAAACCATGCGTCAACAGCTGGTGAGAACTCT
>CAVTZY010000007.1:0-16999 GCA_963739235.1 Terriglobia bacterium
GGGTACGGATGCGCCTCATTGAATCCTCCCGGTTTTTTTGAGAAATGCGCGGGCTGCTTCCCACATCACAGGGGAAAGGTGATGGGCACTGGGACCGGACAAGCGTCCCAAGCTCGCAGATCGGAGCTTTGATCCCGGCATCCTCGGCTCTCAGAGGCTGACCGCGCTGGAGGTCGAGGATGCGCGTTACCTGGTGGGCAGCCAGAGCCGTACAATGTCCGATCAGGCACCCAATTTCAGCTTCTGCATCCGGCAGGGATCTATCGTATGATTCTCGCGGCAGGCAAGCAAAAGCTTTGCCTGGTACTCATCACTGAACGTTACCAACTGGAGGCCCCATGAACCTCATTCGACGCTTATCGTCTCTAGCGGCCGGCATGGGCTGTGTTGTGCTCCTGGCCATTGTCTTCACCGCCGCGGCCCAGGTGCCGGCGCAAAAAACTCAGCCCCAGGCAAAAACGCCACCAGCGCAGCAGCAGCGGCCGACCGTGGCTGTCGACCCGGGGCGCGCAAATCAGCTCTACGTCTCGAAAGACCCGAAGGACCACACGCCCGATGCAAACTATCAGGCAGACATTGATGCAAAGGCCAAGACCGATTTGCGCTATCCCGAAATCTGCAAAGGGATCATCGATTTCAAAAAGATCACTTACCGGAGCAGCGCCGATGGCATGGAGATCCCGGCTTATCTCTTCCAGCCGATCGCGAAACGCGGTCCGAAGGGACATGCCGCCATGATCTGGGTCCACGGTGGGGTGCACAGTAACTGGGGTCTCACCATGTTCCCGTTCGTCAAGGAAGCGGTGGAGCGCGGGTACGTCATCATCTGTCCGGAATACCGGGGCAGCACTGGATACGGGGAAACGCATCACCAGGCCATCGATTACGGCGGGCTCGAGATCGACGACGTGCTTTCGGCCGTAGACTATTTGAAGACCTTGCCCCACGTGGATCCGGACCGGCTGGGCATGATGGGTTGGAGCCATGGTGCTTACATCACCCTGCTGTCCGTCTTTCGTGACCAGCACCCTTTGAAGGCTGCCGCTGCGATCGTCCCGGTGACGAACCTCGTCTTCCGGCTCTCCTACAAGGGGCCGGGTTATCAGAGAAGCTTTTCGACTCAGAAAGGAATCCAGGGCCTGCCGTTCGAGCAGCGTGACCTGTATATCAAGCGCTCGCCGCTCTATCACGTGGACAAGCTGCAGGTACCTCTGCTCGTTCACGTAGCCACGAATGACGAGGACGTGAACTACGTCGAAGATCAGCAGATCGTCGACGCCTTGCGGTCGCGCAAACCGGACCTTGCCGAGACGAAAACCTATGTCAATCCCGCCCCCTGGGGAAGCAGTGTCGGACACGCGTTCAGCCGGCGCGTCGATGCGCAGACCCTGCAGCGCGTGGATTCTCCCGAGCAGATCGACTCATGGAATCGGACCTGGGTGTTCTTCGAGTGGAGTCTGCGGCCCTACGAGGACCGCTCGAAGCCGGCACCGCCGTTGAGAACAAAGTAGCAGGCTAAATCGGTGACAGGCTACTGAACTGCACCCCAACCCCTGTCACCGATTTACTCGGATTCTCTCGTAATCCCAATCATTTTGCGCGCACATGACCCTTACATGGCTTTCCCAGGTTGGTTCGCTTTCCGGTTTGCCGCCGACAAAGCAATCCACACTCAGGTAGCGCAAAGGCCGGGGACCGCGGCACTGAATGCGGTGGAGGGTGTGCGGCGGGACGCGCACGACGTCTCCCGGATGTACAGGATAGGGTTCTAATGCTTCGCCGATCTGCAAAACGCCGGCGCCTTTCAGGATGTAAAAAATCTGTTCGGTATCATGGTGAAGATGCAACGGCGGGCTTTCGCCGGGTTCGAGGACGACGATGAAGACCTCGGATGTTTCCGCCTCCTCACGATCCATCACGAGATCGTTGACGTGAGTCGGAAACCGATAGTGGGTCGTCTCTCTCGTGCTGAATACAAACTTGCGTTTCTGCATTTTGGAATACCCTCTCTGCCCGGATCTATGGAGAATCAGATACGATAGCGACGCTATTCCGGGGATGGGTGTGTCGCCCCTTCGGTGCTGCTTCTTCGCCTGCTCACGACCCCGGGCTCACGCCCGGGGCTATTCTCTTTCCGCCCCATCAGGGCTGGGTATCTTATTCCTGCCGCGATATTTCATGATTATCAATAGTCAGCTCATGGTTCTCAGATTTGTCCGGGATTTTCGCCTCAGTCCGAAGCACCCTCGTAAACCACCCTGCGGATCGGGCCTCCGACCAGGAAAAAGACGATGGTGCCCAGCACGGGAAGCAGGCCGGCGGTAACCAGGATGGGCGTATAGGAATGCAGCTTGTCCACCACCAGGCCCGTGGTCAGTGTAAAAAGGATGGCGCCGATCCCCGCGCCCACTCCTCCCAATCCGGCCGCGGATGCGACCGCATGCTCGGGGAAGAAATCACTTGGGGTGGTCTGCACGTTGTTGATCCAGCTCTGGAATCCAAACGTGACCACGCTGATGAAAGCCAACGCACTCATTGCGCCGGTGGAAAACGCTGCCGGAATGCCTGCCAGCATCAAAATCGCTCCGGCTACCATCACCGCCTTCCGCGCTGCATTTGTGCTGATCCCGCGCGCCATGAGGAAACCCGATGCCCAGCCGCCGAGCAGACTTCCGGCATCGGCAGCCACATAAGGAAGCCAGGCGAACATCCCGATCTGCTTGAGGCTGAAGCCGCGCACGGCATAGAGATAAAGGGGCAGCCAGGTGATGTACAGCCACCAGACCGGATCGGTCAGAAATCGTGAAATTACGAGCGCCCACACCTGGCGATATTTGAGAAGGTGGCGCCAGCTCACGGCTCCAGATTCGGGGGAGGAAGACCGGCCCTCCTTGATGAATGCGTACTCTTCAAGGGAAATTGCCTTATGGCGCTCCGGCGTTTCGTAAAAGAGCAGCCACAGGATCAGCCAGCCGAATCCGAGTCCGCCAGTGACCAGGAATGTTGTCTGCCATCCGAATCGCAACTGCAGCCAGACAATCAGCGGCGGCGCGATTATGGAACCGACCGAGACCCCGCTGTTGAAGATCCCCATGCCCAGAGCGCGCTGGCGCGCCGGGAACCACTCAGTGATGGCCTTGGCTGCCCCGGGCCAGTTTCCCGCCTCGCCGATCCCGAGGACAAAGCGCAAACAGCTCAGGCTTGCCAATCCGCGCGCAAACGCGTGGCTCATGGCTGCGGTTGACCAGATCAAGATGGAAATGATGAAACCGCGGCGCGTGCCGATGCGGTCATAGAGCTTGCCTGACAGACCCTGGCTGGCCGTGTAGGCAATCAGGAACCAGGTGCTGATGCTTGCGAATTGGAGATTCGTCAACCCAAGCTGAACCGTGATCACCGGAGCGAGCACGGAGACAGTGAGCCGGTCCATGAAGTTGATCAGCGTTGCCAGGAATACCAGGCTGATCATCCACCAGCGCAATCCCCTCACCACTCCTGAAGCTCCCTTCGGCTTGAGGTTCACATTCATCATCGTTTGTCAGCGGCCGGGACTGATTTTGGGGATGCCGGCTCAGGTAGATCCGCCGCGTACAATGCTCCCGCCGGCAGGAGCCGGTCGGGCCGGCGCGCTACGGTCATTGCCAGGATTCTTATGTGATTGTTGCTTGGTAACTGCACCGACTGCGTGCCAGGCAGCAAGGGAATCGCATAGGCGAACAAATAGGTCGGTATATACGCCTGATTGCCATTGGGGGCATGGCGATGCGGGCCCACCCACGCGATCTCGTCGCGTTTCACGTAACCCGGGCGAATCTGGTCGATGCCTTCGATCACCCCGGTTGCCGGATCCGCGCTGACGATCAAGTCCGCCTGGATCGCATCCTGGGTCCAGGATTGGCCGCGCATCGGCGGCACATACACTTCTCGGAACAGACGGGTGTCTTTCAGCGGGGTGTACCAGCGGCCGACGGGTCCTTCCCATTCTCTAATGTTGATTGAGGCTGTATAGCTACGGACACTCCCCAAGATCCGGAAGCTGGCCGGGATATCGCCGCCCACGGAGGAGGCGAGGATATAAAGGAGATTGTAGGATCCATTCGGTATCTGGATCTGTTGTCCGTTTGGCACCAGTACATTCAATGCGCCCGGGGCGGTGGATCCAATTTTGAAGGGCACGCCACCGAGTTGCAGATCTTGCGGCAGCAGCTCGCCGGCCAGCGTCTGTTTCCTGCCGTCGAAATCGCCATCCGCGCGATTATCGTCCCGGGACACTCCGTCCAGGTTGAACGGCAGAGCAAGCGGCGCCGCGAAGCGGTTTGATTTTTGAACCGCTGCAGGGCGCAGCCGCAGCGCCAGCGTGCGGGGCTGGTAGGGCTTGAGGTCGACGCTGAGTTCGCTCTCCAAAAACGGCAACGATCCCACGGGTTCCTCAGCGGCGTTGATCTCCCGGATTGCGGAAATTGGGCCCGCGAATTTGATCCGGGCCTTCGCCGGCCGGCCGTAGCGCTCCTGAAGCCGCAAGACAATCTCATCGGAATCTTCAGCCTTTTTCAGCGCGGCGATGGCGACCTGCCCATTCGCGTCGCTGAGCGAGAGCAAGGAAAAGCTCCGTCCGAGCGGACCCGCGTGCGTCGCAGCCTGAAACGCAATGAGCGGCTGATTCAAGGCAGCGGCGCGCGCCGGGACGCGGCCCGCCCGCCAGTCGCCCGCATGGCCGGCGACCGCATAGGTGAAACGGTGGCGGCCCATGTCCTGGCTGCGCTGATAGGCAGAGGCCCGCGGCAGCGGCGTATGCAGCAGGGTAAGGCGGAGCACATGATCCTCGGGTTTATCCCAGCCGTACTTGCAGTCGTTCAGCACGGCAGCACCGTAAGTCCCGCCCGCATCGGTCAAATCCGCCCATTTCTGCGCCGGTACCTCGTAATGGTCCGGAGTGTTGTTGCCGCGCTCGATGGTTCCAAGCCCCAGGTCGTAAGTCGCCTTCGGGTTCGATGCCGCGAACGGGAACGATGCCTTGAGGAGAGTATTCGGAGATTTCCAATCGATCAGGTTTTCGACGTCAACGCGGTCGCCGCCGTCGAGCAGCGAGACATGCTGGACGATGGTGGAACCTGCCGCCTTGCGCGTGACCTCGAGCGCGACGCGCACGGGGCCACGTTCCAGAATGCGCACCACGGGCGCGGTCACATACTCGCGCGGCGCCGAGTTGACCGTGGTCCAGAGAATGCGCCACGCCGGCTTGTCAGGAGAGGGATCATCCTTCATCTCGAGCCGGACCGCGCTACGGAGCAATTCTTTTTGCGCTTCCTTGTCGAAAATCGATGCCAGATCGCCGTTGCCGTCGATCCTGACCGTGTAGCGCGCGTTTTCCAGCGACGACATCGTCACATTGAGGCGGGAAGATCCCGCTGGGGATGCGGCCGCACGCACCTCAAAGACCTTGTATCCGATCGAGGGCATATCTGCCAGGAACAGGATCGCGCCTCGCTGCCGTCTGTGCCGAGGACCTGAGCGGGCGCATCCTGTCCGGTCAGGCGATCCACAACTCGAATTGCTGCCGGCGCCGGTCCCGGAAATGAAATGGTGGCTTCCACCGGGTCTCGCCGTGCCATGGAGAGCGGATTGTAGACAACGAGGGGAATGCCTGTGGCCTGGGTATCGAGCAACCCGGCAACATCTGCAGCAGAACTTTGGAGCACGGCCGCGAACTGGTTTGCGGACACGAGTTCGTCGTTCCACGAGAATCCATACGCCTGGGGAATCGAAGTGCCGGTCAGATCATCGTGGAACTGGTGCCAGAGCACGCGCAGCCACGCGTTGCGCAAGCGCTCGCCGGGATAGGGCAACCCCGTCAGCCACTCGGCCATGACCGCGGCGCGCTCAGCGGCATCGGCAAGCAGCTCGTTCATGCGGTTGAAACGCTTCATGGCAGCCTGTGAGGTATAGCAGCCTACCCCGTGAGTCTTCATGGTGAGTTCGCCTTCGTACTCGGGGAGCGCGCTTCTTTCCTGCGGTGTCAAATCACGAGAAAGCTGGTCGGCGGAGGTGTTGCGCACTTCGACTCTGCCGTCGTGGTTGGCAATCGCCTTTTCCAGCCACCCGACCGATTCCGCGTCGGGCGCCTCGCCGACATCTCCCGTACCGAAATAGCGGAATCCCACCTGGCGGCCGTTTCCGAGAGAGGTGAGATCATCGGACCATTTGGGATCGGCAGAGATGTCGCTCCGGATTTTCGTGACGTAATCCCGCGGATTTAATGCGGCCACCACGGTGTTTCCGTCCACGCCCTTCCACCGGCCCACGGGAAAGGGGATCGGCACGGAGGAACCCCACGTCAGCTTCTGCGTGGAAAAGGCGGACAAGCCGCTGTGAACGGCAATCGAGGGGAGTGCGAAACCAAAGCCGAAACAGTCCGGAAGGTAGACGTCCTGGCTCGTGCGGTTGAACTCCTGGCGGAAGAAGCGCTTTCCGTAGAGCGCCTGCCGCATGAGCGACTCGGGTGAAGGGACATTCACATCCGCAGCATTGATCCAGGAGCCGGAGAGTCTCCAGCGGCCATCGGTGACGTATTTCTGCAGAGTCCGGCCAGGCCTCGGGGTAGTACTCCTTGAACCACATGTAATGGATGGCGCCCTCGTAGTTGAAAACATAATGGGGAAACCGCTCGAACAGCTTGAAGTTGTCAAGAAAAGTCGCTCCAACGTACTGCCGGATTGTGTCCTGGACGGTCCAGTTCCATTGCGAGTCGAGATGAGCCGTGCCGATGACGTAGAGCACCGGCTTGGCGCCGGTGCCCTTGTCCTGGCTGAGAGCAGGCATCAGTGCAACGAAAGCAGCCAGAAGCAACAGAATAATTGAAAATCGCGCCTTCGAGTTGTTGCGAGACCCGGAGACGGGAATCGAACTACCAGACCGTATCATGATGTCATCCTTTCGTGTGGGCAACCAAGGGCGTGCCCCAAATTGTCGATAACTCCCGCTGGGGAATCAGCGCCTCGAAACCAGATCAACCGGCGCGATAGCAAGACCGACGCTGCCCTATTCATCGCACCCACCACGCTGCCCGTTCAGGAGATTCCATCCGGGTAGCATTTGCACGCTGTATAGCGTTTCGTGGCTGTGGATCGGCTATTTTCGCACACTTCCGCCTGCCTGTACGTTTTTTAAGTGGCGTTCTGTTCATGAAACTACATCTTCATCCGAAATCTATTTCAAAACTACGCGGCCAATTGCTGGCGGATTGGGAGGAAGTAAACCTATGACCGCTTCTCAGAAGTTGTGGAACATTTTTCGCTGCCTAAAGATCCCAAAGGCCCCTATATTTCATCCATGCTCAGAAAGTCCATTCACGCACGGCGAGGATCTGGGAGTCAGCAGTACGAGACACACGACAATAAAATCCAATGTCAGAACTACTGACACGCCCCCAAAAAGTCAGGGAAATCGCCGACTTTCGTGACATGCGTGCGGACCATTGCCTGTCCGTTTTTCGGCGCCGAGGGCGCTTTGGAGTGCAGCGGCATGACGCCGTCTTTGCTGACCCGAAATCAGAAAGCGGCGTCATGCCGCCGCAATCCGAAAGCGGCCGGCGAGGAATGGCTTGAGATTCTGAGTCTCTTTTTGCTGCCGGCCGCACAGAACGGACCATGCGGAGCTTGGCGAAAGTGCGGACAGCTGTGCATCAGGGCGTGCCAGGAGTTCTGAATGTTGACGGGGTAGCCTGCACTGGAGCCGGAAATTCGCTATAATTGTATTGTGCATCGGGGACAATTCAATTCAGGAGAGGCGTGATAATGATCAAAGTAGCGATTGTAATCGGCAGCACGCGTCCGGGGCGTAAAGGCGAGGCGGTGGCCCGCTGGGTATACGAAATTGCCGCCAAGCGCAGCGACGTCGAGTTCGAGCTTGTGGATATCAAGGACTACAACCTGCCGCTGCTCGACGAGTCCATGCCGCCAAGCATGGGCCATTACAGCCAGTCGCACACCAAGATTTGGGCAGCAAAAATCGATTCCTTTGATGCTTTCGTGTTTGTGACGCCCGAGTACAACCACGGGGCGTCCGGAGCACTCAAAAACGCGATCGATTTCCTGTACAAGGAATGGAACAACAAAGCGGCCGGTTTTGTGAGCTATGGCGGCGCCGGCGGGACGCGCGCCGTGGAGCAGCTGCGGCTGGTCATGGCCGAGATCCAGATCGCCACCGTGCGGGCCCAAGTCACGCTTTCGCTTTATACCGACTTCGAAAAATTCAGTGCGTTTAAGCCGGCCTCTCACCAGGAAGCTGCGGTTAACACCATGCTCAATCAAGTTATCGCCTGGGGCGGCGCCATGAAAACCCTCCGCAGCCGATAGGCGGCCACGAGCTAATTACCTTGTTGCGAACCACGGGCGAGCGAGCATCAGCGACCCGCCGTTTACACCTAAACGCCTTTGCAGAACACGGACTTTCTACATTAAGCCGAGCGCACATAATGCACGCGCTTCCCCTGCCAGCAGCCTCATACCACGCATGCGAGTCACGCTCGGGCTGCCAACGGTCGGTGGCAGAAGCACCGGGTAATCAGTTCCGGGCGACAGCCGAATACCCCCCGGGACGCTGACACTCAAGGACGTCCGAAAGGCCGGGCTTTCCCGTCATTTTGAAGTTCTTGGCTTCGGAGAGATGTCAGAGGATAATGAAAACTTCTATGTCGACATCACGAAACCCAAACGCGCACGCCGAATATGAACGCCGCTTCGAGCAGCGGCGTAACGCGGCACGACAGCAAGAGCATCTGGAACTCTGCATCGCGACCTTGCGCTTTGGGGTATTTCTTGCCGCCGCAATCATAGGCTGGCTGTCATTCAGAGATAAGCTCCTCTCGGCCTGGTGGCTCTTGCTTCCCCTCTGTGCCTTTATTACCCTTCTTGTTCTCCACGAGCGCATTCGAAGGGCACACCAGAGGTTTGACCGGGCGGCCTCTTTTTACGACCGTGGCATAGCGCGAATCGAGAATCGGTGGGCGGGGGCGGGAGAACCCGGCGACCGTTTTCTGGACAAGTCGCACGCCTACGCCGAGGATCTCAACCTTTTCGGCAGAGGTTCCCTCTTCGAGCTGATCTGCACGGCACGAACCCGAGCGGGCGAAGAAACCCTCGCACACTGGCTTAAAGCACCCGCTGCGCTCGACGTTGTCAGTGCCCGGCAGGCGGCTGTCGAAGAGCTGCGAGGGCGACTCGACCTGCGTGAGGGTCTGGATATCCTCGGGACCGACGTACGAGCGGGAATCAATCCCGACGCTCTAGCCGCCTGGGCAAAATCACCACAGGTGTTTGGCTCCCGGCGCATGCGTCTTGCCGCGGCGCTTCTGGCGTCGGCTGCCGTGATCACGCTGATTCTGTGGTCCGCCTGGGGCATCAGTCGTGACATCTTTCTCCTCACCGCTCTTGCGGAAGTCCTGTTCACTTTGCGTGTGCGGAAAAAGGTGAGACGGGTCGTCGAAGCCGTCGAGCGCCCCGGGCAGGATCTGGCCATCCTTTCTGAGGTTCTGGCCCGGCTCGAACGCGAGCCGGTTTTCGCGCCCAGGCTTGTGGAGCTTTCGCGCGCGCTGGTTACCGAAGGACTGCCGGCTTCACGGCAGATTGCCAGGTTGCATCGCCTCCTCGTTCTTCTTGATTCCCAACGCAACAATCTGTTCGCCCCCATAGCTGCGCTCCTCCTTTGGGAGGTTCAATTTGCGTTCGCAATCGAGACGTGGCGCAGGAAATCAGGCCCCGCGGTCGCGCAATGGCTTGCCGCAGTCGGGGAGATGGAAGCCTTATCCTCGCTGGCTGGCTACGCCTACGAGCACCCGGACGATCCGTTTCCGGAGATTGCCGCGCAGGGTCCGTGCTTCGAGGGGGAGGGTTTGGCACATCCATTTCTTTCTGAGAGCACTTGCGTACGAAACGACGTCAAACTCTGCCGGGGTCTGCGCGCTCTGGTCGTGAGCGGCTCCAACATGTCTGGCAAGAGTACGCTCCTACGCACGGTCGGCACGAATGCCGTTCTGGCTCTGGCCGGCGCTCCGGTGCGTGCGCGGCGGCTCAGACTCACAGCGCTTGCTGTGGGGGCATCGATTCAGCGGAGAGACTCGCTACAGGAGGGAGTTTCCCGCTTCTATGCCGAGATCACACGACTGCGGCAGCTCGTCGATCTCACCACCGGACCGCTGCCGCTGCTCTTTCTCCTCGACGAGCTGCTGCACGGCACCAACTCCCACGATCGCAGCATCGGCGCGGAAGCCGTGGTCATGGACCTGGTGAAACGCGGCGCGATCGGTCTCCTGACCACACATGATCTCGCCCTGGCGCACATCGCTGAAGTATTGGCGCCTCGGGCCGAAAACGTTCATTTTGAGGATTACGTCGAAAATGGGAGGCTTGTGTTCGACTATTGCTTGCTTCCGGGGGTCGTGCGCAAAAGCAATGCGCTGGAGCTCATGCGTTCCATAGGCTTGCAGGTCTGAGCCGCAGTGATGGGAAGGCGGGCGACCTGGCTAGGGATCGGGCGGGCGCACTCGGCAACCAGGGGCAAGGGACCTGAAACATTCTCCTGCTGGATCTTGGATACTCTGCTTCATCAAAGTGATTGACTCATATGCATGAAACGTGCATATTGATGCATATGAGATCCACCTTGAATATTGATGACGAGATGCTGCGCAAGGCTTCCGAGTTGACGGGTGAGAAGGAAAAGACCGCCCTGGTGCGCATGGGCCTGGAAGCCCTGATCGCCCGGGAAAGCGCTCGGCGGCTCGCCAATCTCGGCGGCACAGAGCGAAGGCTGTTGCCTGTCCGTCGCAAACGTCCCCCCTTCCGATCATGATTCTCGCCGACACCTCGATCTGGGTCGGACATTTGCGGGAAGGCAACGATTCGCTCGCTCTCTTCCTCGAGCAGGGGCGGGTTGTAACCCATCCCTTCGTCATCGGAGAGCTGGCATGCGGGACCATCGCAAACCGTCACGAGGTCCTTAAGCTGTTGGAGGCTTTGCCCGGAATTGGCGTCGCCGGACACGCCGAGGTCCTGCACCTTATCGAACGGAAGCGTCTGCATGGCCAGGGCATTGGCTGGGTCGATGCTCACCTGCTCGCTTCGGCGCTGCTTGCGCAGGCGTGGCTTTGGACCTCCGACCGAAGACTCCTCCGTGTTGCGGCATCTCTTGGAATCTCCTTTTGAACGCGTAGTAGCGCGCCATGACAGATCGCAGCCTCAGGCTGACGCCGGCTTGTTGCGCCATTGTTCCAGCACTTCCGTTGTTTGTTTGGCGACCGCGTGCCGAGCGTCACTTCGTTCCCAACCTTGCGTCAGGAGATGATCGTATCGGGTGTGGGTGTGGCGCACATGCGCCTTCACGGCCAGCTCGATGGCTTCCGCATCGAACTTCTTGGCCGCGGAGGATCGGCCGATTCGTCCGCTGTACTTCCGGCACGCGTGTAGGGCGATGCGTTCGGCCTCGTCGGGCGGACAGCCCGGATATTGAGACTTTATCGCTTCCGCAAATTGCGCCAGGTGCCGTTCATCTGCATGCTCGCGAAGTTCGGCGGCACGTTCTCGCGCCAGACGCCGCTGCTCCTCGTCGCCCAGGCATTCCTTCTCTGCTCTTTCCAACGCCGCCTCTTCAACCAGTAGCCCCTGCCGTTCGTATCTCCCCCGGGTGCGGCTGAACTGCACGACGACCGCAGAGAGGCTGGAGTGCTTCCGGCTTCGCCGCGTGAGCGCCGTATCCCCTCGTGGCAGGAACACCAGGTGGTCCAGATCGGCGCAGGCCAGACAAAACGGCTTGTGTCTTTCCATTTTGAGAAAGCTGCCTTTCCACAGTTCCGCGCCACATTCGGAGCAAGCCGATTCTCTGCGAATCATGAAAACAACAATGCCCTGCTCCGCTGAATTTTTGCCTTCACTCTCTTCCATTCGCCCCTCCTTCGACGCTCATGAAAGCAACGCGTGCTCATCACAAAGAACTTATATACCACGGCGGCTTCTTATTTTGTTCCCGGATTGATCTCCTCCGATGGAGTTTTGAATAGGGACTACAGCGAGCTTCTTCCAGAACGAGTTCTCGCCTGCTATGCTGATCTAGATGCCGGAGCAAAGTATGGGCAAAGCGCGAGTGACCAGGTTTTGACGCTCTGCCGTGAGCAACCGCCTGCAGCGCCCAGCAGCCGATACCTCAGCTGGAAGAATTCGCGACGATCCCGATCAGCCCGGTCACAAACGCTGGGGGACGACACTCCTAAGGCAGTCTTCGGCAGGAGCGGACAAACCATGTGGCCGCATGAACACGAGGACGTGCGCTGCGCCAGAGGAAAGGCCTCAATGTACAACCATCTCGACCGGACGCGGAAGCCGCTGGAGGAGAACGGGACCGTCGTCGTCATCGGCGGAGGGCCCGCAGGGGCTTTCTTCTCCATTCATCTACTCAGGCGGGCCCGCGAGTTGCAGCGCGCGGTGAAAGTTGTGGTCATCGAGCGGCGCCGCCAGGGTTTCGGCCAGGCGGGCGCCGGCTTCGTTGCGGGGTGGAGAGGCTGCAGCTATTGCGCCGGGGGACTGTCGCCCAAGCTGAATGATGCACTGAAAAGCCTCGACCTGCGGCTGCCTCCGGAGGTGATCCAGAGCCAGGTGCGCTCAATCACGGTTCAGGGCTACTGGAAGAACATCGAGCTGGAAGTGCCCGACGGCCGGGAAATGTTGTCGGTGTTCCGGGGTGTGCGTCCCGCCAAGCGTCTCGACCGGCAGCACAGTTTCGATTCGCTGCTGCTCGCACGCGCGCTCGAGGAAGGGGCCGTGCTCCTGGGCGGCGAGGTGTATGGCGCGGAGTATTCCACACGGGGCCGACCGGTCGTAAGCTACCGGGGCGAGGGAGTTGAGGCCAGGTTGGAAGCGGACTTTGCCGTTTTTGCCGGAGGAGTCAATGAGTGCGCCGAGACCTGCCAGGGTGCCGGGTCCCTGTTGCCGGTGTTGCAGCGGCTGGCGCCTCATTACCGGCCTCCGCGCTTGCGCCCGGCCTTGATTTTTGAACTGGAGGCCGCGCCGGGCGGCGCGACGTACCTCGAGGGCCAGTTGCACTTTGTAGAATACGGTTCTGCGGCGTTGCGCCTGGAGATGTGTTCCTTACTGCCAAAGCGGGGATGGATCACAGTGGTCCTCGTGGGGCCGAGTGTCGACGCCTCCACCGGCCCGGCGGATAACGTGAAGATCATCAACGAATTCCTCCAACTCCCTCATATCCGCAAGCTCGTGCCGCCCAGCATGCAGCTGCGTATGGCCTGCCTCTGCAATCCCCGGCTCGTGGTCGGCTCGGCACGGCACGCGTTCGCAGACCGGGTTGCAGTGGTCGGTGACATGGTGACCGCCAGACTTTACAAGGACGGAATCCTGTCGGCCCACCACACCGCGAGCGCACTGGCCGAGACTCTTCTCGTCCGGGGCGTGGATCGGCGCAGTCTCCGGGAAGGATATGAACCTGTCATTCAGGGTTTTCGTCGGGACAACCGGTTTGCCGCCCTGGTCTTCCTCCTGCACCGGCTGGTATTCGGTTCGTCAGTACTGAGCCGTGTCCTCTACCAGGCGGTCATCACGGAACGAAAGAGGATGGCCGCACCGGGGCGCCGCCTTGAGAGGATCCTGTGGAAGATCGCCAGCGGCGATGATCAGTACGAAGCCACCTTTCTTTCGATGATCCACCCGGCAACTCTTTGGCTGATCCTGAGCGGCGGATTATGGATCACGCTGCGCAGCTACCTTACCGAACGTTTCTTCAGTTTAAGCTGGGAGGGTTTTGGCCGCTTCACGACGGGAGTGGCAAAGGAACACTTTGATGCCAAACGCGTGGCCTTCAGGCGCGAACTGGGCGAGAACGATACGACCGTTCCCCACCCGTTGGAGTTCGAGCGCATGTACACGATCAAAATCCGCGCCAGGTGCGCCCAGGTTCTGCAACAGCTTGGCCGTTTTGGAGAAAGCGACCGGGGCTATTTCCGCCCCCGCTGGGTTCAGGTCCAGAGAATCGAGGGTGAGCCGAACGAACCGGGCTGCCTGATCCGTTACGAAGTGTTCGGCCACGGGTTTTCGTTCTGTCTCCAGCTCGAACAGATTGTGCAAGGGCATCTGCTGGCATACCGGGTTCGCGATGGCTTCGCAAGGGGCGGCGTAATGCTCTTCGATGTCGAGCAGGATGCCGATGAGATCTGCAACCTGTCGATTTACGTGGCCTTCCAATTCGCGCGTGGCGGGTCCCCGGTAACGCGGCCGCTCTGGTGGGTGTTTCGGCGCCTCTTCCCTTCCTTTGTACATGACGTCCTCTGGAATCACTCGCTCTGCCAGCTCAAAAACCTGGCGGAGGCAGAAGAACAATCTTCCGCAGGTTGAGGAGCTGCCAAAAAATGCCGCATGGCAATGGCGATTTTACTGCAATCGGGTGGCATGCCGGCGGCCGCATCAGTAGGGGCGACCGGCCGAGACTGTTTCAAAACTCATGAGCCGGAAGACATGCCGCCGATTCCAGCCCTGGAAGGGCTGAGGACAGTAGCCCCGGGCCAGCGAAGCGCAGCCCGGGGTTTACTGGGATTTGATCGAGAGCCCTGGAGGGGCGAGGGAATGCATTTGAAAATGAAGGGCTTCCGTCGCCCCTGCCGGGGCTCTTGCACTAGGGTGCCGTAACCGGGGGCGGCGCCCCTGCGCGGCTTGCCCCCGGCTACTTTCCCAGCGTCCCTCCGGGACGCCCTGCTTTGAAACAGTCTCTGCCGGTCGCCCCTACTCGACCCGCTGCAAGTCCAGGGCAATACGTACCCCGTTTACCAGGACAATGCCCTGGTTGATCAGGTCCTGATTGGTGATCTCTGCATCGGTGAATTTACGAAGGAACGGGAGCGGGAAGATGAACTCGAGAGCTTCCGGAGAGTCCTTGGAATTGATGCCGAACTCGTCTAGAACCGTGATGTCGAAACCCGCGATTTCTTCGGCCACGGGAGCCCGTTCGAGCAGCGACTTGAGCAGGGGCGCCAGGAACAGGTCGAAACTCTGCGCTGCTCTCTTATAGATAGAGGTAGTGTTCTTATCAAAGGGATTTGGATTTCGCAGCGTCATCTGGAGATGGATACGGTTCCGGAAGATAACGAAGGACGGGGGTGCATAGTCCACGAAATGGTAGCGGGCTAATCCTTCTTTGCCCAGGGCATCGAGCCGGGGCTGAAGCCGGTTCTGAAGCGCTTCGGCATCGGCATTCTTCGGCGGTTCAACAGGTACGGCAGGCGGGCTCCCGGCCGGCTTGCCGGACCCGGAACGCGGGTCGGAACTGCCGCCGATTGCGGGAACAGCCGCGGCAGAGACTGCCGGCCCGAGTTCAGGCCGCGCCACCGGCGCAGGTTCCTTTGTGCGGGCATCGCGAGCTTGTCGCGACATATCGAGTTCGTCCGAACCGAGCGGCTGAACCGCATGGAGCGCCAGGCCGAACTCCTTGCCATTCATATAGATTTCCGAAGCATTCAAGATCTTCTGCCGCGCAGATTCGGTTTGCGCGCTGAGATAGCCAATTGCATCCGCCTTATCCATGACAACTGCGAGTATTTCCTTCCCTTCGTAATCGTAGCTGCTCGAATGTGTCCGCACGTGGTAGGAAATCTCAAAGCCGAAGCGATCGAAGTTCGCCTGGGTCGTGAATCTGCCCGGAATGAGCCGCAGGATAGGTGTGACTACCTCCTCAAAAACCCGGCCCGCCCGCTGGTTTTGCGTGAGGAGTGCGGAGTCGAACGCCGCGTTATAATTGCCGGAGGTCTTAAGGACCGTGCGATCGTGAAAGAGCACAAACTCCAATCCGCGCGCGTCGGCTCCCGCCTGCTGCTTCGGATCCAGCCCGACATAGCGGCTTAAGAAGAGCGGGTAGGGGAACTGGAGTTTTGCGATCTCCTCCCTCATGGATACGAGCTGGGGCAGATAAGCGGCTTCCAGGGTCTTGAGTTGGGGATTTGTGATTTCGGCTGGACCAATCTGGCCCCAGGCCGTGTATCTCCCCATCAACAGTGATACCGCCAGAAGAGAAATGAAAATGAAGCGCCGCAGCGACGGGTGCAGTGATGTCGGGAAGAGCCGCAGCCGCGAGGGAGCGCGGAGTGAGTCGCAAAATCCCGTGGATGTGGGCCGGCGCGATTGTGTCTGCTTGCCGGTGCGCATGGATGTGGATTGCTGGCGGAGGGTCATTGGTTATCACCTCACTGAATACTGGGGCTGCGGCCTGGCCGGAGCCTGATACGGCGGCTGAGCTACCGCCCGCATGTATGCAATCAAGGCGCGGATATCATCCTGCGTCAGAGTCTTGCCCCAGGGGGGCATCATCGCTGACTTGCCCAGAGCGCTCCCGCCGAGCGAGATCATATTCCGCAGATAATCGTCGCCCAGTGCGTTCAAGACCGTGCCATCGTTGACGAGCGCGGGGGACGGCGAGAGATTTGAGCGGTTAGAGGGTCCCGCGGGGGTCGAGTCCGCATGGCACCAGACGCAATTATCGAAAAAAAGGCGTTTTCCCTGCGCCTGCTGATAGCCGAGGGGAATCAGGTGACTGGGATCGTTCCAGTCTTGCTGCACGTCATAAGCATTCAGCAGCGGGCTCGCCTTTTGGGGAGCGGGCTCGCGCCCGCAAGAGACGCAGAACATGAGAGCCATGAAACCCGCCAGTGCGGCGGCAGCCTTGGTTTTCATCGTGTGCCTCCGGTTGCGCCTGCCGTGCGCGCGGTGCCTCCGGTCTGAGGATTCTGGCGCAGCGTTAAAAGATACGCAGTCAGCGCCTGCAGTTCCTGGTCCGTGAAATCGCGGCCCGGTTCGACGGTTCCGGGAGCGAGCGCCTGAGGATTTTTCAGCCAGGCTGCGATCCAGGCGGCGTTCAGCCAGTTTCCAACATTGTTCAGATTGGGTCCGACGTATCCTCCCGTGGATCCGATGGTGTGGCAGGACTGGCACTGATATTTGACTTCATAGAGCTA
>CAVTZY010000008.1:0-50060 GCA_963739235.1 Terriglobia bacterium
TGTTTATGTAACCCTTTCAACCATCGTATTGCTCACTACCTTTTTCGAATTCAGCAGATCAAGCGCCATCTCGACCATGCCTACGGCGCCTTCGACAATCTTCTGCCGAGCCGCGATGATTGCGCTGGCCTGTTGCCGCCTCAGCATTGCGCTGGCGATCTCTGAGGCATACGCCAGGTGGCTGATGCGCGCCTCGATGACTTCCACACCCGCCTGGGCCAGCCGCTCCTGGATTTCCTCGCGCAGCTTGTGGGAGATCTCCCCAGCTGACATGCGCAGAGACATCTGCCCTTCCTCATGCGCGTCGTAAGGGTACGAAGTGGCCAGATTGCGCAATGCCGATTCACTCTGCACATGAACGAAGTGCTCGTAATCGTCTACATGGAAAACGGCCTCCGCTGTCTCCACGACACGCCAAACCACGACCGCGGCTATATCAATGGGATTGCCGTCATGGTCATTCACCTTCAGCTTGCTGCTTTCGAAGTTGCGCACCCGCAAGGAGACTTTTCGACGGAGGGTCAGCGGATTCACCCACCTCAAGCCCTGGACTTTCAAGGTACCTTGATAGCTGCCGAATAATTGAACCACTCTGGCTTCATTGGGATTGACAATGGTCAATCCGAAGAAGCAACCGATAATCACCACTGCCGCCAAGAGCCACACAACAATCCAAAGGACGTCCTCGGTATTGATCGCTGAAACAAACATCGAGACCGCACCGACCAACGCCCCCAAGAGCAAGATCACCATCGCCCAACCTGAGAATCCCTTGATTTCGTTTTCCCGCAACATGAATGACCCTCCTTAATGTGATATTAGAATGATATCATTATGATTTCATAAATGTCAAGAGCTATATTTGATTTGTATTCAATTGGTTATGTTTTGCCTTGACGATCCCCCTTTTAATGAAGAAGCTATCCAGAAATCTGAGGAGGCTTGCATGAAGTTTGCTGTGACCTTTCGTCTCGTACTGGCCGTCATGAGCGCAGCTGGCTTTTGTGCGCCCTTTCGTTGGGTCTTGCGCCGGAAGGAGGCGTACTGGCCTTATTGGCGCGGGCCGGCGGCCAACGGCATGGCGGTAGGCGACGCCCCGCTGCACTGGAGCGACACGCAAAACGTCCGATGGAAGACCGACATTCCGGGACTTGGGAACTCCAGCCCTGTGGTCTGGGGCGACCAGATTTTCCTGACGACGGCCATCCCAAACGGCGCTCCGGCCAGTGCGGCGCCTGCGCATGCGCCTGCCGGGGTGCCGAATCCGCATACCAGTTCCGGACCTATCGCTGAGCACAAATTCGACGTTCTCTGCCTCGACCGGAAAACGGGCAAGATCCTCTGGCAGCGCACGGCCAAGACCGCTGTGCCTCACGAGGGGGCGCATGAGACCTATGGCAGCTTCGCCTCCAACTCACCTGTGACCGACGGCAAGAACGTCTATGCTTTTTTCGGCTCGCGCGGCATGTATTGCTACGACATGAAGGGAAACCTGGTCTGGCAGAAAGATTTTGGAGTTCAGCTGCGCATGAAGATGGGATTTGGCGAAGGCATGGCGCCCGTACTGTCCGGGGACAAGCTCATCCTGGTCTTCGATCACGAAGGGGATTCCTTCATGGTTGCGCTTGACAAGACGACCGGCAAGGAAATCTGGCGCGTGAGCCGGGATGAGAAGACCAACTGGGCGGCTCCTCTGGTTGTGGAGTATGGAGGGCGGAAACAGGTAGTGGTCAGTGCCACCAAGAAGGTGCGAAGCTACGATCTCGAGACTGGCAAGCTGATCTGGGAATGTGCCGGACTTGGGCATGAACACCATCCCGCAGCCGGTGTAGCCAGGAGACTGGTCTTTGTCATGAGCGGATACAACAATCCGAAGCTCATGGCAATCCGGCTTGGGCGCGAGGGCGACCTGACGGGCACGGATGCCGTCGTCTGGAGCCAGGTCAAAGGCAATTCCTACACGCCTTCTCCGGTCATCTATGACAACAAGCTGTACGTCTTGACCGATACCGGCATGATCAGCTGTTACAACGCCCGCACCGGCGAAGCCTATTACAGCCAGGTCCGACTGCCCAAGACATACAGCTTCAAGTCATCGCCGGTCGGAGCGAACGGCAAGCTCTACCTGGCGAGTGAGAACGAGGATGTGATTGTGCTGCGCATGGGGGAGAAGTATGAGGTTCTGGCAACCAACACGATGCCGGACCAGATATTCATCGCCACTCCGGCCATTACCGGGGGCGAGATATTCCTCCGCAGCAAGACCCGACTCTACTGCATTCGCGAAAACTGAAGCCCAGCGCGCACGCCGCGTTCGATTAGCATCGCCGAAACGTCCGCACATGAAGACGCATACGAATCCCAGCCCGGCTGCCGACATTCTTTCGGTTTCCCGCACCAAAAAACAGGCGCAAGCGTTTTACAACCGGATCAGCCGCGTATATGACCTGCTGGCTGGCCGGAGTGAAGCGCCCATGCAGAATGCCGGGCTGAACATGCTGAACGCCGTTCCCGGCGAGAACGTGCTCGAGATCGGCTTCGGCACGGGCCACTGTCTCATTGCCCTTGCCAGGGCGGTCGGGCCGACTGGGATGGTGCATGGCGTTGACCTCGCTGACCGGATGGTCCGACAAACCACGCGGAAACTCGCGGCAGCCGGCTTGCTTGGACGCTGCGATCCTCGGTGTGGTGATGCCTCCCAGCTGGCTTTTGAAGAGGAATCGATGGATGCGGTGTTCATGAGCTTCGCACTCGAGTTATTCGATACTCCCGAGATTCCCCAGGTGCTCTGCGAATGCAGGCGGGTGCTGCGAACGGGAGGGCGCATCGTGGTTGTCGGCATGTCCAGGGAAGGTCCGGGAGAACTGTTGGTCCGCGTCTTCGAGTGGATGCATCTTGTTTTCCCGATGTTCGTCGACTGCCGCCCGATTTATGTGCGCAGGGCTCTGGAAGAAGCGGGTTTTCAAATCAAGACATGCCTTGAGGGGGCGCATGTGGATCCCCGTCGAAATCGTCCTCGGGACCAAGCCTGCCCAAGACGCCGTACCGGCTTAAAATATAATCATCGGACTGCATCACGTCGCGACCGGCAGCCTGTCGACAGCGGTCGTGCATCCGATCAGACACCTGCGTAGCAAGTTCCTAGGGTCGGCAGACGCGGGGATGATTCACGATGATTTTCCATGCGACCGATGGTATCCTGCCCTCGGTGAGCAAACGCGGAAACCGGATCGGCTCTGGTGCAGCAAAGCGGCATTCGCAGCTGTCGCATTCGTGACGGGCGCAAGAAGGAGCAAGGCTTATGGCGGACGCTGGACCGATCTTAAGAGAAATCGCCCGAGCGCTGCAGGAATGCCGACTGGAAGCGGTTTTGATCGGGAATGCCGCCGCTGCGTTGCAGGGTGCTCCCGTAACCACGCTGGACTTCGATTTCATGTTCCGCAGAAATCCTTCAAATATCAACAAACTCAAGAAGCTCGCCACCCTGCTACAGGGGTGTCTTCTTGTGCCCTATTACCCCGCCTCCCGGATGTACAGGCTGGTCAACGACGAGCGCGGACTGCAAATCGATTTCATGCCTGTTCTGCACGGCATAAGGTCATTTGAAAGTCTGAGATCGCGCGCGGTTCGCCTCACCTTGGGGGACCAATCCATTCTGGTTGCTGATCTCCGCGATGTGATTCGCAGCAAGCGCGCCCTGGGCAGGCCGAAGGATGTTGCTGTGCTTGAGATCTTAGAGAAGACCGAACGTGAAAAAGAAAAGAAATAGATCGGTCTCCCTGCGGGCCTTGAAGAGGGAGAATGAGCGCGCCCTGCGGCAGCAGATCCGGCGTCTTCTCGATCTGCCCATGGATAAGCGGACCCATTTTCTGCGTGTTCGGCTCCCATTAGGCGGCTCCTGCCTCTAAATCTGATGCGGACGAAGACAGGCCGAGCAGTGATATTGGTGACCCACAGTTTCAGGTGGTACGAATTTCTTATTCCTTCGTGTCATTTGCGGCTGCTTTAAAGGCGAGATGGCAGCCGCCGCCGTCCTCCTTCAGCGCGAAAGCGCCGGTGGGACAGACCTCGGCTGCGCGCCGCGCTGCCGTAGGCAGGGCTGCGATCATCGTCCCTTTGAGCGGGACCGCAACCGCGGCCTCGAAACCGCGGCCTACGATGGCGAGCCCCAGCCCGTCACCGGCTTCCGCCGCTGCCGTCACACATGCCCCGCAGAGGATGCACTTGCCGGGTTCGTAGATGATCTCAGGATGAGATGAGTCGCGCTGGAATTTCCTGCGCGCACCGGCGAAGCGCAGCGGATCCGCGCCATACTCAGTTGCGTACTGCCGGAGTTGGCATGTGGTGGCTTTCCAGCAGCCACAATTCATGCAGCGGCCGGCTTCCCGCATGGCTGCTTCGGGGGAATAGCCCAGTTCCACTTCTTCGAAACTGTGCACCCGCTGTTCCGGCGGGAGCTCGGGCATGGGGGCGCGCGGAGCCTGTTCGATCTCGCGGAAAAACGCTGCGAGCTCCTTTTCATCCATTCTGGTCATCAGCACGCTGACCATCTCCGGGTCCCCTTTGACGGGACGGCCGCCCAGATATTGATCAATGGCAACGGCGGCGAGCCTTCCGGAAGCAACCGCGCGGACTGCAAGGTCTGCTCCTGTGACCCCATCCCCGCCGGCGAATACGCCGTCGAGATTGGTCGCCAGCGTGGCAGGATTGACCGCGATGCCCCATCGTCCCAGCTGAAGCCCGTGCGCACTCAGCGATCCGGTCTCCACTACCTGCCCGACGGCCGCGATCACGCTCGAGGCTTCCATGATAAACTCCGAGCCGGGAATCGGTACAGGTCGGGCGCGGCCGCTGTCATCCGGGGCTCCAAGTTCCATTCGAGCGCATGTAAGCCGGAGCTTGCCGGCGTCTATTTTTTCGAGACGCAGCGGCGCGACCAGGGTCTCCAGCTTCACCCCCTCGGCTTCCGCGGCTTCCACTTCAGACATGAGGCACGGCATCTCCCGGCGGCTGCGGCGGTAGAGAACCGTTACGGATTGTGCCCCGAGCCGAACCGCCGTTCGGCAAGCATCCATGGCAGAATTGCCGCCGCCGAACACCAGGACGTTGCCGCCAATCTGCGGAGGATGGCCTTCCGAGACTCTTGCCAGGAATTCGATGGCAGGCAATGCGAGCTCCTCGCCCGGGCATTCGAGCCCGCGCGAGCCCTGCGCTCCTAGAGCGAGGAAAATGGCGTCAAAATCACGGCGCAGGTCGTCCAGGCTAAAATCGGAGCCGAGCCGCCTCCCCATCCTGAACTCCCCGCCCAGAATGCGGATGACATCGATTTCCTGATCCAGCATATGGCGTGGGAGGCGGAATTCGGGGATGCCGTAACGGAGCATGCCGCCCGAGGCGGCATGGGCATCGAACAACGGTAGCGGCATGACCGCGCCGCAGCAGGTGGTAGGCCGCGGTGAGGCCTGCGGGCCCGGCGCCGACGATGGCAACTCGCTTGCCGCTGTCCTTGTCCTTGCGCGGGATGTAACGAGTTCCCGAGGCCAAGTCGTGATCCGCGGCGAAGCGGTGAAGATGGCCAATGGAAAGGGATTCCCCCTTGTCGCACTGATGACAACGTTGTTCACAAAGACGCGGGCAGATCCGGCCCAATGCGGCGGGCAGCGTGAGAAAATCGGCGGCAATTTCCGCCGATCTCCGCATGTCGCCGGCGATGAAACCTGGGTGAGAAAGCCAGGGATATCGAATCGCGCCGGGCAGCCTGTCCTGCAGGGCCCAATGCAGTCGCCCACATGATCGGAAAGGAGGAGTTCCAGTGCCATCTTCCGCGAAGCGCGCACTTCGTCCGAGTCGGTGCTGACCACCATGCCATCGGCAGCCGGCATAGCGCAGGACGGAGACAGGCTCTCCCGCCCTTCGACCTGCACCGCACAGAGGAAGCAGGAGGCGGACGGCGGAAAATTCTCGACATGGCACAGCGTGGGAATCCGGATCCCGAGCCGACGCGCCGCGTCGAGGATCGTGGTGCCTTCCTCGACCAGGGATTTCGCGGCCATCAATCGTCAGTTCCACCATGTCGTCATCTCACGAAGAATGGACATCGGGATTCCCACCGGAAAAATGGGGACGCTACCCTTTTTCCCGCCAGGAAAACCGTTGACGTTCCTCTCTTCCGCTGGCGGGAAATAGGGTAGCGTCCCCATTTTTCTCGTCCCCAATAAATTTTCACGCGACCTCGATCGCATCTTCCGGGCATGCGGTTACGCACATGCCGCAGCGCGTGCACAGGTCGTCCACGACTTCGTGCCGCTGGTACGGCCGGCGCACGAATTGCGCCCGCAGGGCAAGCCTGCGCACAAAGCGTGCATCCGGTGCAGGAATCCAGGACCCGGTAATGGATCAGAGCCTTGCAGGATGCCGCTGGGCAGCGGCCCTCGCGGATATGCGCTTCGTACTCTTCCCGGAAATAGCGGAGTGTCGTCAATACCGGGATTGGGCGCGGTCTGTCCCAACCCGCACAGACTTCCTTTCTTGACACGGATGCTGAGCTCCTCGAGGGTGTCGCAGGTCTTCTTCCTTCCCTTTGCCCTGGCAGATGCGCTCGAGTATTTCCAGCATGCGCTTGGTGCCGACGCGGCAGTAGGTGCACTTTCCGCAGGACTCGTTTTGGGTAAATTTCAGGAAGTAGCGGGCGATGTCGACGGCGCAATCGCGATCATCCAGAACCACCAACCCGCCGGAACCCATGATGGCGCCCGTGGACGCCAAATCCTCGTAATCGATGCGTGTGTCGGCAAGCCGCGCGGGAATGCATCCTCCTGAGGGCCCACCGGCCAGGACCGCCTTGAAGCTTCCTCCCGCCCTTGATGCCGCCGCCGATCTCCTCGACAATTTCTCGAATGGTGATCCCCATGGGTACTTCAATCAGCCCGCCGCGATTTACCTTTCCGACGAGTGAAAACACCTTGGTTCCTTTGGATTTTACCGTTCCCATTGCGGCGAAGGCTTCGGGTCCGCGGCGGAAAATCCATGGCAGGCACGCCAGCGTTTCGACGTTGTTGATGAGCGTCGGTTTTCCCCAGAGTCCTGATTGTGCCGGATACGGAGGCCGCAGGCGCGGCATGCCGCGCTTGCCTTCGATCGATTGGATGAGCGCGGTTTCCTCTCCGCACACGAAGGCGCCGGCCCCCTCGCGCATATGCAGCTTGAAGCTGAATTGGCTGCCCAAAATGCGGTCGCCCAGAAATCCGTGCTCCTCGGCCGTCTCGATGGCGGCGCGCACATGGCGCACGGCGATCGGGTATTCCCGACGAACATAAAAAAATCCTTCGCCGGCTCCGATCGCGTAGGCGGCAATGATCAATCCTTCGATCACGCGGAATGGGTCGGCTTCCAGGACCGCACGATCCATGAACGCTCCCGGATCACCTTCATCGCCGTTGCAAATCACGTATTTGCCCGTGCCTGGTGCGCGCCGGGTGATGTCCCATTTCACAGCGCTGGGAAATCCTGCTCCTCCGCGGCCGCGCAGGCCGGCGGCGCGCACTTTCTCGATCACGTCCTGGGGCGACAGGTGCTTCAGGCACTCCTCCAGGGCGCGCATGCCTTCCCGCTCGCAATAATCATCCAAGGATTGTGGATTGATCTCCCCGCAATTCTCCAGCACGACGCGAACCTGCTTTTTCATGTAGGGCGTCGCGTCGACCTCCTGTTCCTTGACCGGAGACCAGGCGTTATCGTCAAAGAGCCGCGCCCGGGCGTCATGAATTTCCTGACGTACTTTGCGGAGGAGGCCCTGAGGCTTCACGTGTTTGCGGACAATTTTCATGACATCCGCGGGAACAACGTTGCCATAGAGAGCGCGGCGGCCGTTCTCGATCACTTCAATCAGCGGTTCGCGGTGGCAGAGACCGCTGCAGCCCACCGGCTTGACGGCTGCGCCGCCACCCAGCGACGCGATGGCATCTTCAAGCGCAGCCCGCACTTCTTGAGCGCCGCTGGCGATGCCGCAGGAACCGAGGCCGATCCGGATTTCAACCGTATGGGCCGCGGCGGCCGATATGGATTTGACCCGTGATTCATGAGGCCGCCTGCCGTTGCCGTTTTTCTTTCCTGCTCTTTCCGCTGCTATGAAATCGCGGACTACCTTCCCTGCGGAGAGAGCGCTCAACTTGCCAGTATATCTTCTCGTCAATCGTGATGACCGGTGCCAGGCTGCATGATCCGACGCAGGCGACGCGTTCAATCGTGAATTGCCTTGAAGGATCGGTGTCAGCATTATCCGCCATAGAGAGGCAGCGTCGCAGTTCATTCCCTACTTCGACGGCTCCGGAAACGTGACAGGCCGTACCTTCACAGATCCTGACTAGATGCTCTCCCACGGGAGTCTGCCGAAACTGGCTGTAGAAAGTGGCCACCCCGGCAATTTGTGCCGGGGTGATCTCGCTCGCTTCGCAAACCCTGCGCAGGGCCTCGTCGGGGAGGTAGCGATACCGGGCTTGGATAGCCTGAAGAATCGGAATAGCTGCGTCAGGTCTTCGCCCCTCGTTGCGGAGGATTTCCGCAACCGGGCCGAGGTCAATGGGCGGTGGCTCTGCAGCCGGAGCCGCAGTCACCAGCGCCGCCATCGCGGGTTCCGGTTTCCGATCCGCACCGGCATCTCGCAGTCTTGCGCCGGGAACGATGTCTTCCGCGCGCTGCGGGATTTTTCCAATGAATCTCCTCAAACGATGCGGGATTCCGACACACTCCTCTTGGTTGGGACGCAACCATTTATACCAGGCCAAAAACAGCCCCAGGGAAATCAGGAGGAGAAAGCTGGCGCGATTATAGGCATTGCGCCTTGCGACCAGCACCAGGTGTTGACGATCCAATTCAGGCTGAAGGATCTTCTGAACCTCAGCGTCGAGCGCCGCCTTCTTCTTCAAAGCATCGACGGTGGCTTTATCGCGCGGCGTCACATAACGCGCATGGATGTGCACCGCGAGCAGCCAGACCGCGGCAGAGACGACCAGGAAGGCGGCAATGACGCCTGTCCAGGAGCGGGCGGCGGAGTTCCATCGATGGGTCTTCATAGATGCGGTTCAATCACGAAATAAGCGCACACGTTCCTGTCAGCGTCAATAAAGAGCGAAGAATGGAGCGATTGCCAAGGCATGCGTGATTCGTCATTCGTAGTTTGTGGTTCGTCACACATCACTTCACCTGGACCAGGGGGTCTGTGCCTGTCGGGCCGCCTCGCAGCTCCAACTCGCGCGGACAATATTCATAGCAGCGCGCGCAAGCCAGACAGGAGGCCCGGTCGGCCCGGAGATTGTGGATGGCGCCATACGGGCATGCGTCGGCGCACAGGCCGCAATCCAGCTCCTTATCGGGTGTGATCTGCACGTTCTTCCACGAGACGCGCGAGAGAATCGAAAGCAGACCTCCATAGGGACACAGCCAGCGGCAGTAGGGCCGGCCGATAAAACATTCCCGCCAGAATAAACACGGCACCGATCGCGAGCATGTGAAAAGCGCCGGTGATCCGGAAGATGCTGATGAAGGGGTCCCACTCGCAGATAAGAAAACGACGCGCCATCTGGATCTGAAAGCCGCCGACTCTCAGGTGCAGCCCCCAGCCGGCAAACAGGACCGCCAGACCGAGATATACATAGGGCAGCCAACTCAACGCCCGGTCGAGCTTTTCCGGCACCTTCCGCGGGCGCAGCAGCACAAGGTCCTGGATCGCGCCGAGCGGGCAGACACCGCCGCAAAAAACACGCCCGAACAAGGAGCGCCGCTGCCAGCGGGAGAAAGAAGAAGGCGATCACACCCAGAGAGATCAGGTAGCGGGCATCGACCAGGGACAGGGTCACGTTTTGAATGGCGCCGATGGGGCAGATGCAGCCTTTCCGATAAAAGCCGAAATAGGCCAGCGCGCCCAATGCTGAGGAGCATGACCCCGTTGCGGCTCCGGCGCTTTAAAATGAGCCAGGCCGACATGCCCAGACCGGCCATCAACATCACGATGTCGAGAAGGCGGACCAAGTAGGCTCGCGGTTCCGGATGCGTCGGGGTAGGGAAGCTGTAGGTTCCCCCGAAATCCGGCGGCGCTTTCTGGTACTGAGCGAAGAGCAGGCCCGATGCCAGGATCGCAAAGAGAACGAGCAATAACCCGATGATCTTTCGAGAGCGGTGGATTGCCATCGTTTTGGGGATATACCTTCGAGATCATGTCAGCTTAGCGGGCGCCATGCCCGGCGTCGGTACACGCACGATCGCACGATCCGGACAGGCAATCTGAATGGCACATTCATTACATTCCACGCAGCGCGCATAGCGGATTTCAAGGCGCAGGGACCCGTTTCCCGCCGGAGGCTTGCAGGCCTTGACGCACTTGCCGCAGCCGTCGCACCGGGTTTCATCGATGACATACTCGTAATAGTTGTTGTTGGGATCCTCCTCATCCACCTTGCCGACCACCCTCCTCTTGAGGGCGTCCTGGGGACAGACTTTTCCCGCAGGGAACCCTTTCTCATCCGGCCGGCTCGTAACATCGAAATAGGCAGGGCAGAGCATGCAATAGCCGCACTTGTCGAAATCATTGACCGCCTTGACGGCCGAATGGCTCAAGACACAAGAAGTGCGGCAGAGGTCGCAGGCGGTGCATTTGAATGGATCGACCTGGTACACGGCGTCACCTGAGGCCCTTTTTGTAAGCAGGCCGGCGGCTCCGCCGATGGCGGCAAATCCGAGAATGCGGCAGGAGCGGTCGATGAACTGGCGTCGCGTGCTTTTATCACTCATACGTTCAAAGCTCCTCAGATTTCCGCTCCACAGCCGCTGCCCTGCCGACCAGGGAGAACATCTTTGATCTCGCGCCGCACCGGATCGCCGGCAAGGATCCGCCCCTTGGAATCCACCGCGAGGTGAATATGGATGCAGTCGGGATCGAATTGCTCGGGACCGATCACGGCGAGCAGCCTTCCGTCGGGCTCGTACACCTTTACCCGCGCGACCATCTTCTCGCCCGTGACGATCTTCCCATCGGGCGTCACGGCCAGATTCACGGGATTGCAGCAACCCACAAAATCCGCCGGGTCGCTCATGCCGAACTTGCCGAACGAGCCCAGCGGCGAGCCGTCGATCGCCCATGATGTGACTTGATGACGGCCGGTGTCGGTGGCACGTATCACTCCCTTGGTGTCGATGTCGATGTCCAGGCCCTTGTTCGGCAGGATGAAACTTCCAGCCTTGCTCTTGTTCCCAATGATGCCAAGCTGCTTCCCGCTCACATCATAGCGCCGGATGATCCGGGCGACGGCATCGGCGACCAGAATATCTTTTTGAAAGACTTTGATCGCGGTGATGTCGGCCGGCTTGTTGTCGGCTCCCGCAGCAAAGCCGCCCGCGTGACTGCCATCAGCAGCGAATATCTCCACGCGGCCGGGCAGCCCGATATACACGCTCCGGTCCGGGCCGACTGCAAGGCAGGCGGATTTCTCCGGCGCCTTCCAGTTTTTGACTGGATTCCCGTCGGATTCGAAAATCCTCACCTCGTTATCGCCCAGGGCGTAGATCAAGTCTCCAGGCCCAACGGCGATTCCGATGAGGGAAAGCCGGAATGGATGGGCAGATCCCGGTCCACCCAATGCTGCGGATCGGACATATTCCCTCGGCAAGTCGACGGCCGGCTTTGAGGCACCAGCAGCCTGGCCCTCCGCAGGCCGGGCGCCGCCAGGCTTTGCAGAAGGCGGATTCGTCCCGGTTTCCGGCCGGCCACGCAAGGCAGCAGCGACAAAAACCCCAAGCGCGCCCAATGCCGCAACCGGAGCGAACCAGAATTTCCGCCGGCCCTCGATCAGGCTTACTTCCGATGTTTTCTTTTCGTTGACTTCCATACTTCCTCAAAAATGGGCAAAAATGGGGACGCAGCCCTATTTCCTGATGCGTCACTTTGCTGGCGCGGATGGCCCGACCTGGAGGCATACCATCTTGTTCATGTCCCGGATAACCAGTTTCCCGTCGGAGAGAGCCATGGGCCCCCACACGTCCTCTCCCTCGAGGATCTGGGCGCTTGCCAGTTCCTTGTACTGCTTCGTGTTGGCCTCGAGGAGGCGGAGCATTCCGGTATTTCCATCCAGAATGAAGAACATGCCGTCGGCAAGCATGAAAGCACCGAGATAGAACGTCCGGGTGGCGGCAGGGTCGCCCGACAACGATGGGGCTCTGCCAAACGATTTGGCCGTCGAGGCTGAGGCAGGTGAATCTACCCACCAGGAGATTGCCCTCCGCACTCCGTGCCGCACTTGTGCTGCCGACTGCGAAGAGGTGGTTCTCGTAAAGGATCGGCGTATGCACCTCGGAGTTGAATTGCTTGCTGGTCAGGTCATAGAGCTTCTTGAACGGTAAATCCGGAGGCGCCCTTCTGCACCTGGATCATCATGCTGCCGGCCTCGTATCCGCTCGTGATGAAGATTCTGCCATCGCCGATGGATAGAGGGGACGGACAAACCGCCATCTTGCCGGTGAAGGGGATATTCCACAGAATCTTCCCGTCGGCAGCGGCAATGCCGATGACCTTGTTCATGGTCAGATAAAGGTACTGCTTGATCCCGTAAATGGTTGCCGGCATGAGAGAGGTGTGGGACATCAGATCCTTGAATTCGTTCGGCGCCCGCCACACTTCTTTGCCGGTTGCCTGGTCAAAACCGACGGCGAGCGCGTCGCCACCGGTCGCGAGCAATACCTTGTCTCCTTCCAGAAGCGGATTCTGACCGGCATACCAGCCGGGGATTGTGGCCTTGTATTCCTGGACCAGATTTTTCTGCCATACCAGTTTGCCGGTCTTGATGTCGAGGGCGTGGAAGCGGCACTTGGGATCAAGCGAAAAGACCAGGTTCGAGCCTACCGCCGGCACGGTGCGGGTGATGCCATGGCTCACGCGAATTTCGACCGGGTAACTCCAGCGCCAGATGTCTTTCCCGCTGGCGAGCGAAATGCAGCGGACAAGATGCTCTTTTTTCACGATGTCATAGTCGTTCAGGTACAGCTTGCCGTCCTTGATCGCAGCCCCCGCATATCCTTCGCAGACCGGGATTTTCCAGAGTACCTTCGGGCCGGCGGCCGGCCACGTCCTGTACAAGTCGGTCTCCGTGGAGATATTGTCCCGATTGGGACCGCGGAACTGGGGCCAGTCGCCGCCCAGGACCGCGACACTAGTCAGGATGATACAGGCGGACAAACGGCAAAACATGGCAATGTCTTTCCTCTTCAAGGTCCAACCAGAACTCAACGGATCGATTGCATATATTTTCATTTATGAAATCGCGGTTCAAGCACAAAGAATGCGCCAGGTTCTTTCTCTGTCCCTGCCCCGGGATCGATACGTACTAAAAGTGTAGTGTTGCAATAACGAAAAAGAAGGTCAAAATCAACTGAACCCCCCAAAAGCCCAGCTTGCCCTTTGACAGGGAATGGACCGATGGAAGGATTGTTCCAGGAGTTTTCTTACTCGAACAGCGATACGATCTGGAATCGATCGACGTCCACGAGGCCCTTGTCGGTAATCTTCAGGGAGGGGATCACCGGCAAAGCAAGGAACGACATGGCGGTAAACGGGTCGTGCAGAGGCGAGCCAAGTTGATGGGCTGCGCTATTGAGATCTTCCATCTGATCACGAACGGTTTCAATGGGCTGGTCGCTCATCAGCCCGGCGACGGGCAGGGGGAGCTTGGCCATTAACTGATCCCCATCGAGCGCGACCATGCCGCCGCGCATATCCGCAACGGCATGCGCTGCTGCCAGCATGGAGACGTCATCCACACCCACAACGATGATGTTGTGGCTGTCATGTGCGATTGTGGAAGCGATCGCCCCGCGTTTGAGCCCGATCCCCTTCACCAGGCCGATGCCATAGTTGCCGGTGGCGAGGTGCCGCTCGATGACGGCGATCTTGGCCACATCATGATCCGGGTCGCAGGCGACCTCACCATCCGTGATATTCAAATCCTCGATGAGATGCTCGGTGATCAACTGGCCAGGGATCACACCGATGATGCGTCCCCGCCGCCCTTGCGCCGGGATGCGCAGGTTCACGCGTTCCCAGTTGACGTTCATGGAGGATCGCAAAACCGGCGGTTTGAGAGGCCGTTCCCAGGGCTCGACCTTGCCGTTCTGGGCGACGAGTCTGCCCGCCCGAAAGACCATTTCGGCCTGAATGTTTTGCAGATCGGAGAACACCACCAGGTCGGCGCGTTTCCCGGGTGCGATCGCGCCTCGATCGAACAAGCGGAAATAGTTCGCCGTGTTGAGTGTGGCCATCGCGATCGCCATATGCGGAGAGACCCCCACGGAGATTGCGGTCCGAATCAGGAAATCGATGTGCCCTTCATTCAACAGGTCGGCCGGCTGGCGATCGTCGGTGCAGAAGCATACGCGGGGACCGTTGGCAACGGTGAGCCCGGGGATCAGCGTGAGAAGATTGTGCGCGTTGGTGGCTTCCCGGATGAACACGACCATGCCCAGGCGCAGTTTTTCCCGCATCTCCTCGACGGTGGTGGCTTCGTGATCGGATCCGATGCCGGCTGCGACGTAGGCGACCAGATCACGGCCGGTCAATCCCGGCGCGTGCCCGTCGCGAATGCCATCCTCGAACCCGCGCAGTTTGTTGAGCACCTCCTCATCGCCGAAGATGACCCCGGGAAAGTTCATCATCTCACCCAGGCCCAGCACCCAGTGATCGTTCAAATAGTGCGCGATGTCGTACCACCGCAGATTTGCGCCTGCCGTTTCCATATCGGTTGCCGGCACACAGGAAGGCATCATCACGTATACGGAGAGCGGATTGTACTTGGCCGCATCGAACATATAGCGGATGCCTTCCAGGCCCAGTACATTGGCAATTTCGTGCGGATCAATGATCACCGTGGTGGTGCCGCGCGCCACCACGGCGCGGGCGAATTCATGGGGCGGAATCATGCTGCTTTCGATGTGGACGTGCGCATCGATGAAGCCGGGGCAGACATAGCGCCCGCCCAGATCGACCACTTGATGGGCAGAGTAGCCTTTGCCTATACCTGCAATTCGGCCATCGGCCAACGCGATGTCTGCCGGGTAGGTTTCCCCGGTAAAGACGTTCACCAGACGCGCATGGGTCAGCAGGACTTCGGCAGGTTCCTCCCCGCGTGCCAGCTTGATGATCTGCGCCAGTTCCATGGCGTGCCCCGATCCGTTACGGTCCGCCTTTTTCGTGAATGCTTGACAGGCATTGTTATCCGAGCGCCACCGCGGGAACAAGCCAAAAGTGGTGCGCGGCGTCAATTGGTTTCGTGCTGCTAATGTACGCATCTTTGCCGAAGATTGGCGCATCTTTCAAGGATCTGATAGATTTAGGCTCCATCAGGGGCACAATCAGATTGGTCGATCATCCATCTCCCGGTTTCCAATATCCGATTGAGATGCCGGGAGGGTGACAGGCAAGGGGGCGGTTTTGGCTGACAAAAAGAAAATCCGATGGTCGCAAGCGTGGGACGAAGCGCGCCGCTTGATATCAGAGCATCGCGGCCGTCTGGCGCTCGGTTTAATCCTCATGCTGATCAGCCGGCTGGCAGGGCTGGTTTTGCCGGCATGCTCGAAGTATCTGATTGATGATGTCATCGGAAAACAGCGTCACGACCTCCTTCCTTTGTTGGCTCTGGCCGCAGGTGCTGCTACCCTGGTTGATGCGATCACTTCCTTCGCGCTTTCCCAGGTCCTCGGCGTTGCCGCGCAGCGCGCCATCACCGACATGCGGCGCAGCGTCGAGGCCCACGTCGTGCGGCTTCCAGTACAATACTTCGATTCCACCCAGACCGGCGTGCTCATCTCGCGTATCATGACCGACGCGGAGGGAATCCGGAACCTGGTGGGTACGGGACTGGTTCAGTTGACGGGTTCCATCGTCACCGGAGTGTTGGCTTTGGGGGTGCTGTTCTACCTTAACTGGAAGCTGACCCTGGTGACCCTCGTGGTTCTCTCGTCCTTCGGCGGCACCCTGGCTGTGGCCTTCAAGAAGTTACGTCCCCTGTTTCGTGCACGCGGGCAAATCAATGCCGAGGTCACCGGCAGGCTGGCAGAATCTCTGGGGGGCATCCGCATCGTCAAGTCCTATGTCGCTGAAAAGCGCGAGCAGATTGTGTTCACGCACGGCGTGCACCGGCTGTTGCGGAACGTGGCCAAATCCGTGACCGGGGTTTCGGCAACTGGAGCAGCCTCCAGTGTGATTGTCGGAATCATTGGCGTAATTGTGATGTTAATCGGCGGGCGCGCGATTCTGACGGGGAACATGACGCTCGGCGATCTTTTTATGTACATTTTTTTCACCGGGCTGATGGCTATGCCGCTCGTGCAGATTGCTTCGATCGGTACTCAGATCACCGAGGCATTTGCCGGACTCGACCGCATCCACGAAATCAAGCGCATGGCTACCGAAGACCAGGATGATAAAAACCGTGTGCCTTTGGCGGCAGTGCGCGGTGACATCGCCTTCGAAAATGCCAGCTTTGCTTACAACCCGGGCGTTCCGGTCCTGAAGAGCGTTTCCTTTCGTGCACCGGCGGGCTCGACGACCGCGCTGGTCGGCTCGAGCGGCTCCGGCAAGAGCACGCTCATTGGCCTGGTAATGGCGTTCCACCGCCCTCTCAGCGGTCGGGTGACTGTGGATGGTATCGATCTGGTATCGGTGCGATTGCGTGAATATCGGATGCACCTCGGCGTGGTCATGCAGGAAAACTTCCTCTTCGACGGAACGATCACCGACAACATTCGGTTCTCCCGGCCCGGAGCGACGAATGCAGAAATCCACAAGGCGGCGCGCATCGCTCACTGCGACGAGTTTATCCTAGGATTCGAGACGAAGTACGACACGGTGGTCGGCGAACGAGGAATCAAGTTGTCCGGCGGCCAGCGGCAGCGGATCGGGATCGCGCGCGCGATCCTGGCGGACCCTCGCATTCTGATTCTCGACGAAGCGACGTCCAGCCTCGACAGCGAAAGCGAGATGATGATCCAGGATGGTCTGAAACGCCTGCGGCATGGCCGCACTACCTTTGTGATAGCACATCGGCTGTCAACGATTCGCAGCGCCGATCAGATCCTCGTTTTGGAGGGTGGAGAGATTGTCGAGCGCGGTACGCACGCCGAGTTGCTCGCGGCCAATGGCCGTTATCGCCAGCTTTACGACAAGCAATATCATTTCGAGAGCGATAAATTCATCAATCCAGGCGAGGATTTTACTCCTGAGCTGCCGAAGGCCGAGGTTGCACGTCCCGCAGATGGTACGACCAGGATGCCCCCTTTGTAGTCAGCGCGGCGATCCTAACGGACGGTAAAAGCAGTCGGCTCATCGGCGCCTGGGAGATAATTTCAGCTGTGCCGGCGAAGTGTCCCTTACTGCTCCCGAGGCGGAAAATCAGGTCCGCTCTGGCCTGCACCACTCTGTTTTGACGGCGGCCCTGGGCTGAGCGGTGCCGATCGAATCCAGGTGCCTGGAAATCAGTTCTTCCGGCTTCATCTTTCGCTCTGCGGGAGCACGCGGCGGGCAATAGCCCGGCGCCATTATTCCCAGCAAAGAAACCAATAGGGAAGCGCCGATCAACTCTATCCTGCGCATTCGGACCTCTCAAATCTGACCCGTCGGCCGGCAAAACCTCGCATGCTGTCGTCACTCCTGTGAAACTTCCCGGCGGCAGGGATGTCTAAAATACTCGGGGTGTATCATGGCACCAAGCCCGCCGGCTTGTGAAATGGATCTGTCCGGCATTGTACCTCCGTTGACAGGCAGTGGTGCGCGCTTTCTTGATCTTTACTGCGATTCAGACAGTGCAACGGATGACAAGTCCCGGAATGCTGGCAAAGCTGAAGCAATGGGCATTCGTAGATGCAAGCCCTGAAGGGCGGCACAGGCTGTGCCGCCCTTCAGGGCTCCGAAGGCTACATGCCACATCCCCAGAGCTCACGCCCTGGGCTGTAGCCATGCCGCCCCTTTCGGGGCTTGTCAGTGTCTGAATCGCAGTAATCTTCGCCCCCAAATGACCGGAGAGCGGGTTATGTTATACTTTTCCTTTAAATGCGCGCGCTCCCTGAAGATTGCAGCGCATGCGGAGTTCCTTCGTGAAGATGGATGCGCACGGTTCCGCCGGATTTCTTCAATTTGACTCAGCATAGGAATGCACATTTCCTCAGTCCCGGTCAGAAATGCAAGAGGTGGTTTTCTCTATGCCGCAGAAAGAGCTTTTGACAAAGCCGGAATGATTAGCCATGAGGAATAAGTTCGCGGTCGTTGCGATCCTGGTCATCGCCACATCTTCACTGGCTGTGGGCTTGGTCGGCGGAAGATCCGCCGTTCGGCTCCCCAGGCGAGCACCAACCGTTTCGTTGACAATCTTACCGAGGCCATCAGCGTCATTCAGCGCAACCACGTCGACAGCGTCAAGGAGGACCGGCTTCTATACAGTGCCATCAGGGGGATGCTGCACACTCTGGATCCGCATTCCAGCTTTTTCGATCCCAAGGAATTCGCCCGGCTGAGAGAAGAGGAGCACAGCACCTATTACGGTCTGGGGATTTTTGTTCGTCGCCTGAAGCGCGATAGCGGCCGTTCCGTGGTCATAGAACCGCCGGTGGCAGGATCTCCAGCGGAACGTTGGGGGATCCGTGCAGGGGATGTCCTCACTCACATCGGGGGAGAGCCTGTCGATAATTTGACCCCCGAGGAAATCATGGACCGATTGCGGGGAGCGCGTGGAACCTGGGTGACCATTACGCTGGAACGTCCAGGAATCCCCAATCCCCTGCAGTTCAGGATGGAACGCGATGTAATTCCGATTGCCACGGTCCCGTATGCATTCGAAGTCAATCCAGGGGTCGGCTACATCAAGATCGAACGCTTTTCGGAATCGACTATGGAAGAACTGAAACAGAAACTGGAAAGTCTCCATGCCGCCAAGCTCGTCGGCCTGATCCTGGATCTAAGGAATAATCCCGGTGGTCTGCTCAGTCCGGCTATCGATGTCGTCGACCTCTTCATGCCGCGCGGTCAGATCATCGTATCTACGAAGGGGCGCGCGCGCGGTTCCGATCACCTCTATCGGACAGTGAGCTTGAAGAAAACTCATGTTCCCCTGGTGGTTCTGATCAACAAGCACAGTGCCAGTGCCTCTGAGATTGTGGCGGGTGCGCTTCAGGACCATGATCGGGCTCTGATCGTCGGAGAAACCAGTTTCGGCAAGGGATTGGTCCAGTCGGTCTACAGGCTGGGCGGCGACACCGCGATGGCCTTGACCACCGCCAGATATTACACACCGAGTGGACGTCAGATCCAGCGCGACTACTCCGGCGCCGGCCTCGAATATTTTTATCAGGGAGGGGAATCGGCAACTGGCGGCAAACCGCGGGAAGCCAGGAAAACCGACAGTGGACGCCAGGTGCTGGGAGGAGGTGGGATTACGCCGGACATCGAGGAACCGGCCAGAGAACCCAATCGGTTTGAAGCACTGCTGACCTCAAAACAGGTATTCTTTGAATATGCGCGCCGCTTGACCTTGGGGCAGGTAGCGGTAGCCAGTCACTTTATCCTGCCTTTGAAAAAAGAGGAAATCGGCCCAAGCCTGACCATAAAAGGCAGACCGAAACCGCAGTTGGAGATTACCGATACGATTTTGGAGGACTTCAAGGGATTCCTGCAATACCAGGGCATTGGATTCCGGCCGGAGGACATCCGGGAAAATTTGGATTTCCTCAAGCGCGGGATTCAGCAGGAAGTCTATACGATTTCCTTTGGGCGGCAGGAAGGGCTCAGGATCGCCATTCAATCCGATAACCAGGTAAAGAGAGCCTTGGAAGCCTTGCCGGACGCCAAATCATTGATGACCACCGGGCATTTAGTCCTGCCTGCTCCACGTCCGGCAGTCCGATAAGTCGAACCTGCGGGCCCGGAGGCCAGACCAATTCGGCGTTTCGTTTCCGCACATTTCGTGCGAGAATCGCACGATTATTGCTGTACGAGATTACGGAACCATGCACTGAAGGAGCGGATCCTGATGAAATACTTTGCCGCATTTTTGCCCATGAGAGATCTGGAAAAGAGCCAGGAATTGCGCGCAGCCCACGTGGAATTCCTCGACCAAAAATCGCAGGAGGGGAAAATCTTTGCCCGCGGGCGGTTTGCCGATGGTGCAGGAGGGCTGGTCATTTACAGAGCGGATTCGCTGGAGGAAGCGAAAAAAATTGCGTTGAGCGACCCCTATGTCATGCACGGCGCGCGATCCCTGGAGTTGCACGAATGGGATATGAAGGTTGTCGGATAGGCGACAATTTCTCTCCAAAGGGCGCTCTATCGAGGTAAAGCACTCCTGCAAGAACCGATTCCGTCCGATGCCTGCGGACTTCAGTCCCTGGAGATGTGCCAGCGTCCCTTCTCCCCGCTTCATGAACGGAGTTGTCAACGTCCGCCTGCCGGCAAATGCTGCTCCAAGAATCCATACCTGAGAGTGTCGAGGTGAATGCCACTGATTCCGTTTCACGAAAGCAGAAGCAGCCGCATAGAATGCGAATGTTTTTTTGGCGTTCTTCGTGTTATTAGCGGCGGCTTTTTTGTAACATAGAGTCTCGCATGAGGGTGTAATGAGTTTGGGTCTAGTACAGCGCATTCTGGAGTGGATCTTCCTCATCCCGGCCGCTGGCGGTTCGGTGTACGCGATTCTCTGTCTGTTGGCCGTGATCAGGCTGCGGACGCGCGGGCAGCGCTCGCCCAGGCATTCTTTTTCCTCCTGGCCCCCGATAACAGTTCTGAAGCCTATTTATGGTCTCGAGAAAAACCTGAAGGAGAACCTGCGCAGCATCTGCACCCAGGATTACCCGGACTACCAGGTGGTGTTCTCCGTGCAGCGACATGACGATCCTGCGATTCCGCTATTGCGCGAGATTGAGCATGAGTTTGGCGGCTCAAAGGTTCTCGTGGCGATCGAGGAATGCCGGGCGGGTACCAATGGCAAAATCAATAACATGATTGGCGGCCTGAAACACGCACGCCACGACATCCTGGTAATCGGCGACAGCGACATACTTTTAAAACCCGACTACCTCAAGACCATTGTCGCCCCACTGGCGGATCCGGATGTAGGATTTGTCTGCACCCTGTACAAGGCGGCCTCTGCCGACAGGTGGTATGAGAAGGTAGAACTGCTGACATTGAATGCGGATTTGATGACTAACATCGTTTTTGCCCACATAACCGGTGCCGCGAAATTCTGTCTCGGCGCCTCCACCGCCTTGCGCCGTTCTACGCTCGAGGAAATAGGCGGATTGCCGGCACTGGCGGATTACCTAGTCGAAGATTATGAAATGGGCCGGCGCATCTGGAGCCTGGGCAAGAAGGATGTGATCGTTCCTTACTTTATCGATACGATCATGGACCTGAAAAGTCCGCAGCAATGGTGGGGACATCAGGTTTACTGGGATCAGAACAATCGCGCAGCTCGATCCCTGCGCTTTTTCTGCGACCGTGGTGCTCCGCTCCGTTCCTTTCGCCTTTCTCTATGCTGCGGTGCGTCTCGATGGATGTGCCCGGCCTGGCGGTGTTACTGGGGGCTCTCTGCATCCGGCTGGTCACAGCGGCGGTGATCCTAGGGTGGGGCCTGCGCGACCGGGAAGGACTGCGCAGCCTTTACCTGCTTCCCTTTCGCGATGTTGCAGGCCTGGTCTCCTTCATCCTTGCCTACACCAAGCGCACCACGGTATGGCGCGAGGCGCATTTCGTGCTGACCCGGGACGGTCGTCTTATCGCTGAAGAAGGAAAGCCATGAGACGAGTGATCGTCAATGGCGATGACTTCGGGCTTGCTGTGCCCATCAACGAGGCGATCATCGAGGCTCATTGCCGGGGAGTTCTCACCTCGGCCAGTCTGATGGTAGGGGCCGCGGCCGCGGCGGACGCGGTCGAACGAGCACGATGCGCACCCACTCTGCGAGTCGGTCTGCATGTAGTTCTCGTGGAAGGCCATTCCATTTTGCCGCCTCAGGCCATTCCCGATCTGGTGAACGCACGCGGAGAGTTCTCCGATCACCCGGCCCGTTCAGGACTCAAGTACGCCCTCAAGCCCGGGATCCGGAAGCAACTGGGCGCCGAGATTCGTGCCCAGTTCGAATCATTCCAGAAAACCGGGTTGGCGCTCGATCACGCCGACAGTCATAACCACCTGCATTTGCACCCAAGGATCCTGAACCTGATCCTCGAAGTCGGCCGAGATTATGGCCTGCCCGCATTGCGGCTTCCCAACGAGCCTGCATTCCCTTCGTGGCGTGCGTCTCGAAGATCGCTGGCGGCGAGGCTGGCTGTTTGGATCCTGCTCTCTCCCTTGATAGCGTATATGAAAAGCCGGCTGCGTCGATCGAGAGTGCGATTTAATGACTTCATTTTCGGGATGGCAGATACCGGGGCGATGACGACCGAACTCCTGCTACGATTTCTGCAAAATCTTCCGGAGGGCGTCACAGAAATCTGTTGTCACCCTTCCACCCGGCGTTGCGCCGAAATCGAGCGCACGATGCCGACCTACCGCCATGTTGAGGAATGCGAGGCTCTCACGAGCGATCGAGTCCGGGCAGCCTTCGAAACCGCAGGCATCCAGAGGATTGCATTCAGCGACCTCTAGCCGCAGCACCTAGGAGCCAGCCACGAATGACACAAAGGACCTATTGCCCGTAGAGGGCTTTTTAAACCGCAGATGAACGCCGATGAACGCTGATTTCTTGAATTGTCCGGCATCTGCGTTTATCTGCGGTTAAGGATTTTTTGTCAATACGGCGTCAATGCACTGAAGGTTATAGGCGCGGCGAACCGCTTATGAGAATCGCTGCCGGTTACTTGCCTGAGTAGCTGCGGCGGTAGTTGATCGTGTATGGATGGCCGGGCACCTGGACCTCGAGGTGCCGGGGTTTCTTTTCATCGGGATTGGACTCGGTCAGGTATCCGAGCGAATAATAGTTTTTCAATGAAAAGGCGATTTTCCGGCACACACCCTCAATGTCGTCAGTTTCTGCGGAGAATTTTCGACCACCGGATTCTTTCATGAGCTGATGTTTGCTGATCTGGTCGCCGCCGAGGGTGATGAGCAGTGCGGTCTTGTTATCATACCCCAACGTCAAAAGGGTGCTGCCCGATTCCTGAACGTGCTCCACCGTAGCCGGGCCGAGTCCTCGAAAGCGGTTGGAGATCAACAGCAATGCCTTTTTCCCGTTGGTGGTTTTGCGGAGTTTGTTGAGTGCAATGTCTATGGCAAGGCCGGTCGGAGGCTGGGTTCCAAATAGTTCTTTCATGATGCCGCCGGAACCGTGCGATGGGACGCCTATGTTGTCGAGAGCATCCAGGAGCAGGCGGCGCCTTGCGGTAAAATCCATCTCGAGATAGGCGTCCCTGGAATCAAAGGAGTACAGGCACAGGTCATCGGTGGCAGCCAGCACGTAAGCAAGCTCACGTATGAATCGTTTGAGGTTAGCGAGCTTGTCCGGAGAAATGGCGCTGGTATCCAGTACCATGGCCAGGCTGACCGGCCTGTCATCCAGCCAGGCGAAATTGGTGATCTCCACCGGCCGGGAATTCTCTTTGACGGTGAAATCCTCTCTGGTGAGCCCCGCGACCGGATTTCCCAGTGGATCGAGGACTTCGACATCCAATGAGACAAGATTGACTCGGACGCCAAACCTGGGCTGCTGTCCTTTCTGATCTTGCTCTGCTAAACCCACGAGCTGGCAGGCCAACAGCGCCGTCAGCACTCTCGTCACTGGTTTCAGTCCGAGAAGATTCATCCCATTCCTTCGCTTGCGCAGGCGGTGCCTTCATCCCCGATTAAATACGTCATCCTCCAAATCGACCTTTATTACTATACGCAATGAAATCTCTCTCGGTCCAATTTCTTAGGGTAGCTCTGCAAGAAATCAAACCTGGAAAGCCGCCATCCTATGAAGGTTGAATGGCCAATCGCCTGACCGGAGTCGGTCCGGGTCTTTCTTCTATGTGCGCGACACGCACTGGGGTATCATCGCGGCGATGTATCGACGCGATATCCCTAACTTCGAGAATGGAGCACTTCTCATGAAACGCCACACCCTGCTCGCAGCTATCGTCGGTATCCTCCTCCCTCTGCCGTTCATCCGCTCAGCGACACTTGTTCAATCTGCGGATGTGCTGCCGGCTGCGCTGAGCAAGGCTTTAACATTCCACGCATCTTTTGACCAGGGGCCGGATGCGGATTATGGGCTCGGCGACAGGAAGATCTATACCGCAAGTACCTATAAAGCCCAGGGAGACGCCAAACCAGGCATTGGGAATCCCGAGGTCTCCATTGTTTCCGGAAAGGGCCGGTTTGGGGATGCGCTGCAGTTCCGCACCAAGAACACGATGGCCGTTTTTTATCATGCAGATAAAAACGTCTCTTTTCGGGAACGTAATTGGAGCGGCACCATCTCGTTTTGGCTGAGTCTGAGTCCCGACGAAGATCTTGCGCCCGGATATTCCGATCCGATTCAGGTTACGGACAAAGAGTACAACAATGCCGCAATCTGGGTCGATTTCACTCGCGACGACAAACCGAGGCACTTCCGGCTGGGCGTTTTTGGAGACCTGAAAATCTGGAATCCGAAGAATCTGACACCGGAAAAAAATCCTGATTTCAATACGCGGACGATCGTAGTGAATCAGCCCCCTTTTTCCCGAGGCCAATGGACTCACGTGGTGATTACCTGTGCCGGCTTAAACACCGACGCCGGGGGGATGGCAAAACTCTATCTCAATGGGCGTCTGCAGGGAACGGCCAGGGAAATCCGGGAGCCATTCACATGGAATATGGCCCAGGCCGCCATCCGGCTAGGGGTGAATTATGTGGGATTGTATGACGACCTGAGCCTCTTCGACCGCGCGCTGAACGACAGAGAAGTTGAATTCCTGTACAGCCTGCCAAAGGGCGCAGCAACTCTACATAAATAGCCAGGCCCGGGTGCGCGTTCAGTTCCGGGTAGGATGCTGCACTCCAAACTGTCATTTCCTCGGAGAGAGTGTTACTTTCTCCTCCGCTACCGACTCGATCTTTTTGCGGCTGTAAAAAACCGGGAAGTACTTCCCGGTCGCCCACATCTGAAAAAGGTCGCGGTAGTGAGCACTGTCCGGGTTCCCACTCTGACCTGGGTTGTTGGTGCCGACGGAGTTATCCCAGTTTTCCGTATCGGCGATGATCCGGAATGACGCCCCCGCGGTCTGATTGTTGCCGCCGCCGGTAGCATTCACCGTGGTGGCATTGCCGCCGCGGGGAAGAGGCCCGACATCAAGGCGGGAGCGCAGCTCGGCGCTGACTGCGGCGCTCAAAGGGTGGGAGATCAGGGCGTGATGATACTGTTCCTGCCCGTACTGCCACTTGCTCATGTCCGGTCCAAGTTGTTTGTTCAACTCTGCCATAGCCTCGCTGAGGCTGCGGATTAACAGGGCGTCGCGATCAGCCGTCGGATTTTGGCCAAAACGTCCGTCGGGAGCAGCCAGGCTATCGATCAGTTTCTTCAAATTTAGATTGCCCAGCAACCTGCGCGCATTTGCAGGCACGAACAGGTCACGCACGTTGGTTTGGAGGCGCCTTTCCCAGGCAGCGTAAATGCCGCCGGGCACCGACTCCTTGCCGAGCACGAAATCCCAGGCCAGGAGCAGATCGCGCGCTCTTGCGATCGGAGCGTCACGGATCACGAGGTCCTGCAGCAGCGGCACCAGGTTGCGGGCCGGAACTGAGAGCTCATCCTGCTGTAGCTTCATCAGGTCGACGACGGTGAGCATGCGCCCCGAACGCAGCACCTCATCGATGCGCACCGCCCTCATTTCATCGCCCCATGTGTAATGGAGAGCTTCGGGATAAGGGTAGCCGTCCGGGACCATGAAGTTGTTGGCCGTCCGGATGTACCCGCCGGCAGGATTCAAGATGTTTGGCAGTGCTTTGATGGGAAGATACCCGTCCCACTCATATCGCCCGTCGCCGGGAACGGGGACGAGTCCGCTCCAATTCCGCCGGATAGGGGATATGCCCACAGCCTGGTAGCCGATGTTCTTATCGGTATCCGCCCAGATCATGTTTTCTGCCGGAATCCGACTGTAGCTGCAGGCCTCACGAAACTCCTCCCAGTTTTTCGCCTGATCCATGCGCAGGCTTGCAAGGTAGGGTGCCGAGCCCGGCTCCAGCCATGCTGCCCTGAGGGCATACGCTTTGTGATGGGTGGCATCCTCATACAGCACGGGGCCGTGCCGGGTGTATTTCAATTCGACTGTCGCCGGCGCCTCGCCCTTGATGGGAATGGTTTCCTTGATTACCTTCATGTCCTCCCAGCCCCCATGATATCGGTACTGCTGTGGGTTTGCCGGATTGATATCGTAAACGTACAGATCTTCGCTATCCTGCCCGAAGATGGTAATGCCCCAGGCACCGTGTTCATTGTGCCCGATGGACACACCGGGCAGTACCGGTTCGCCGCCGCCGATCACGTTCCAGCCCGGCGCCACCAGGTGAACCCAATAACGAAGCGAAGGCACCTGCTGTGCGCGATGCGGGTCGTTGGCCAGTAGCGGGTAACCCGTGAGCGTGCGCATGCCGGCCACCACCCAATTGTTGCTCCCGATATCGTTGCCGGCGCGCATCATTTCAAATTCGTCCGGCAGGGATGGCGCGCGCCGGTCAAAATCCGCTTTTTCGTTGCGGGAGGCGGCGACGATATCGTCGGTGCTGAATCGCAGCGCTCCGCGGAAGGCGCTGTAGAGGTCCAGAATATTATCGGAGAGCAGTGCGCCGTCAATGGCCGGATCCAGTTCAAGCACCGGATTGGCAATGCGAAACCAGGTCAACTCCTTCACGACTTCCGGCCCGAGAAGTGCTGTCGCCCGGCCAAGATTCAGCTCTTCTGTGATGTTTCCCAGCAGTCCCTGATGGCGGGAGATCACGACTTCCGGTGTCCACTTGCCGGGCCTGATCCCGAGGAGCCGAAATTCCAGAGGGAGCAGCTTGGGATCACGCTCGGTCTCGGCGACGTAGGCGTTGATCCCATTCACAAATGCGTTGACGATCTGCTCACCGCGCGGGTGGTAGAAGGTCAACTCCTGTTTCATGTTCCCGCGGAACTGATGCAGCCTGGCGCCGATATCGCGCTTCAGTTCCTTGCGCCCCATGATCTCAGCCGTCGTGCCGGTAGCCTGCCGCCTCCAGACCTCGAGTTGAAAAAGGCGATCCCGTGCGGCGTTGTATCCCTGTGCGAAAAAAAGATCCGACTCATTTTTCGCGTAGATATGGCTGATACCCCATCGGTCCTTGATGATCTCTACGGGCTCGGTCAGCCCCGGTATCCGCAGTTCCTGTTGTCCGTGCGCCAGTGGCAAGGCGACCGTACAAGCCAGCACGATGATTAATGTACTTTTTGCCGCATGAACTCGGTTCATGGGACCTCCCTTCACATGTCACAGGGTCTCGATGGTTGGCTCGCCTGGGTCGCATCTTAACACAGACCCAGGGGCTTCTTCCCCTATCTTGTCCGTGGGGAACCATCGATGGTGCATTTTGCCGGAGATCGAGATAAGCTGGGTCCATGAACACGGAGACCTTGTTGAGCGTGCTGGTGGGAGTCGGTCTCAGTGCTGCATGCGGCTTCCGGATATTCGTACCTCCGCTGGTGATGAGCCTCGCTTCGCTCTCTGGGCACCTCACTCTGGCGCCGGGTTTTGAGTGGATTGGGACCTACCCTGCCTTGCTGGCATTTGCCGTCGCGACGGCTCTGGAAATTGCGGGCTACTATCTTCCATGGGTTGATCACATGCTGGATCTGATTGCAAGTCCGGCCGCGGTTGTAGCCGGAATCATCGCTATGGCATCGACCGTGAGCGGCATGAGTCCGTTTTTGCGCTGGTCGCTCGCGATCATCGCGGGCGGAGGGGTTGCCGGAACCGTTCAAGCGATCACCAGCTTGACTCGAGTGGCTTCCGCCGCCACAACGGGGGGACTTGGCAATCCCATTGTGGCCACCATCGAAGCCGCTGGTTCCGTCACCTTATCCCTCCTGGCGATCGCAATCCCGCTATTCGCCACGGTCGCGATCGCGGCGATGCTCCTGCTTTTCTGCGGGCCAGGCAGAGCCTGGATGATGGGTGGCAAGCAAGGCAGACACGGATTTCCCGGATTCCGCTGAGACCGAACTCCACTAGAGCAAAGGCTTCAGGCGTGCATAGCCGGAACGGCTTACCGGCAGTTGGGTGCCGTCCGTGAGGATCGCCACATGGCTGTCCTTCGAATACAGCTCCAGCTTGGCCAGCCTCTCGATGTTCAGAATATAGGAACGATGAATGCGAATGAACCGGCTGGGGTCGAGCAAGGATTCAAGATCCGCCATTAATTCCTGCTTCAAATACTCCTTGCCTCCCGATCTGAAGCAGACGTAATCGTCCTGCGCCTCGATATAGTCAATTTTTTCCAAAGGGATTACGTGCACCCTGGAGCCATCGCGGATCAGCACTCGCTGCATTGGCAAATGGTGTTTACGTGATTCCGCAACCAGGGTGGAAAGAGGCGTCACCCGGTCGACATTCAAATGGAATCGGGCATGTTCCAGAGCCTCTCCGAAGCGTTCGGCGCTGAATGGTTTCAGCAGGTAGTCCACGGCGTGCACTTCAAACGCGCGCAGAGCATACTCGTCATATGCTGTTGTGAAGATGACGCCGTTTTCCGCGCCGATCAGTTCCAGCACTTCAAAGCCGTTGAGCTTTGGCATCTGGATATCGAGAAAAATCAGATCGGGCCGGGCCTCACTGGCGACCTTCACGGCTTCGAAGCCATTGGAACACTCGGCTAATATCTCGATGTCAGGGTAGGGGGCGAGGTACTCGCGAATGACGCGCCGCGCCAACTCCTCATCATCAACGATGATGCATGAAAGTGTTTCCTTCACTTCTTTTTTATTCACTGAGTTCTTCATTGGCAGGTCCCTCCGCCGCCGGTCTCCTTCATAATCGCCGGGAAAGAGATCTCCACTCGAAACACGCTGTTGCCCCTTTGCAGATCCATGCGCGCCTCGGTTCCGAACGATTTCGCCAGCCGCTGACGGACATTTTTCAGCCCGATGCCTTTACCGCCACCGGCCGATGCTTCAGGATCGTATTCATTTTCGACCGCAATCTTCAGTCGTTCGCCTCTTCGTTCTGCCTCCAGGCGGATCGGGCCGCCGGCCACAAGCTGCGCAATACCATGTCGAACTGCGTTTTCCACGAGCGGCTGCAGCAGCAGCGGCGGCATCATGCAGGTCTTGCTGGCTTCCTGTATCTTCTTGTCGAATGCCAGCCTGGGTCCCAGTCGCACTTGCTCCACAGCCAGGAATTGTGACGTGAGTGCGACCTCCTCCTCCAGGGTGATCGCATCCCGGCTGCCGAGTTCAAGGCTCATTCTCAGGAAGTCTGCCAGAAGTAAACACATCTGGCGGGCCTTGGCGGGATCCAGGGCAGTCAGCGCACTGATGGAGTTCAAGCAATTGAACAAAAAATGAGGATCGATCTGAGCCCTCAGAGACTTCAGCTCCGCTTCGCGCGCCAGAATCTGCAGCTGCAGGGCGCGGCGTTCGCTCTCCCTGGAAATCTCAAACGAACTCAGCAGATAATGAATGGCGGCCACCAGCATAAAAAGAAGGAGGCCGACTGCAAAGAGCAGTGGGGCCTGTTGTGCATAACGGGAATTCAGATCCCCGAGTTGAGGAACCACGGCCAGTATGGCGGCCAGGCCTTTGCCGATGAAAATCCAGAGAGAGCTCGTGCACAGGGACGCGATCGCATAGATGGCCAGGAGGCGGAGCACACTGGTTTGCCGAAGCGGAAATGTGCGGCACAAATACCACGCAGAGAGGCACAGGAATGCGTTCAGGAGACCCATCGGGATCGCCAAAACCAAAGCTTCCACCCAGGGCAACCGCCCTGAGAGCACAAGAAGAGTCGCGATCATTCCCACAACCGGCACCCAGGAAGCCAGATAAAGCGCCAGGCTTTTTCTCTGCGCAAGAATAGGATGCATGATTAATTCCGCACCTCGACACCCCCCATGATGGCCAGACCTTTAATGACGAGATGCTTGTGCGGACCTTCTCCATGTGTCTCGGTGTGGTCATCGCATCCGCCCATAAGCGGTAGGATCTCAGCCGACACAATCCAATGATCCGGCACCCTGATCTCAATCCCTCCCCAGAAGGAGAAGGCATGGATGACCGCCTCGTCGGCCTCCATCGCGGCCTGACGCAAGTCGATCTCGCAGCCTCCCAGGACCGCAGTGAATTCTCCCCCCCGGAAACTCTGGGATCTGCAGGTCCTCTGGACACCGCTGAGGAAGGCGAATGCCGAGACCATGGAACTGCTGTCCGCGCTGATTCCGTGCCTGCTTCGAAAGGCATGGGAAATGATCGTCATCCCGAGAAGCACGAGGAGAAGGGGCCAGAAGCGATGGAATGCGAAGTGAAACTGAAGGGCGTTTAACAGCAGGACTCCCCCAACCACGGTAAAGAGCATCCCCGGGAAAAAATGCGGCGGGTCTCCCGGTTCCATCAGGCGATACGCGCCATAGGCAAGCAGCAATGCCGGCCAGTAGCGCAGGTAGATGCCGGCACTGACCAGGTTCAGGTTATCCAGGGTGAACAGGATACCGAGAAATATGATGATCAGTCCGAGTGCTAATTGCGGAGTCGGTCGGTACGACGGTTTATTTTCCACCATGACCTCCTTAATGGGACATTAGACTACTGCCAGCTGCCGATGACAAGCTGGACCAACCAGAAGTTCCAGAAATCGGCCGGGCTGAAGCCACTATAGTACTGAAGGAGCATCAGCCAGCCCAGCCGAACGACAGCGGCACCAGCGAGAATTGTCGGGCTGATGGTGGCAATCGTTCTCTTGCTCATGTGACCCTCCATGCGCTTCATGTTCATGCCAGGAAGATAAGGGCAAGAGTCTTTACATGCAGCCTCTTTTCGGCCAGTGGAGGGCAGCTACCGGTGAACGTCGGTATAAGGCACGATTGCAGAGCCCCATCCGCAGTGAAACCCTACGCCGTTCTACTTACGCACTAACCCTCGCCGTAAACCAAAGAAAGCAAAAGATCAACGCAGAGGTCGCAGGGACCGCAGATAAGAGTTATTCAAAAGCAAAAAATCCTCTGCGTCCTCCGCCCCGAAAATTTGCGAACCCGCAAAGTAGGCCCCGGCCGCCGAGATTGTCTCAGAACCGGGCGTCTTGGAGGGATGCCTGGAAAGTAGCCGGGGGCGAGCCGCGCAGCGGCGCTGCCCCCGGTCACGGCAGGCACGGCACAAGAGCCTCCGAAGGGGCGACAGAAGTTCTTCAGTTTCAGATGCTTTCTATCGCCCCTCCAGGGCTTTTGATCAAATTCCAATCAACCCCGGGCTGCGCTTCGCTTGCCCGGGGCTACTGTCTTCAGCCCTTCCAGGGCTGAAGATGCAGGCCTGTCATCCGGCGTGTGAGTTTTGCGACAGTCTTGCCAGACGGGGCTTGGAACCGAATAATTCTGAGATCTGAACGCCGTGCGGCGCCCGGCGCCAACTTCGCTCCACATTTTCATGCGCATGGGTGCGCCCCCGGTGCATGGGAGAATGCATTGAGGTTTTCAGGATGCGGGCGACTTTTGGTGTTTCTGAAGTTGTTTTCCAGGCGCGGTTTCAGATGGGCAAGATGCCACTCAAGGAGCCGAGGAGCAACACCTGGAACAGGCATCCGAGGACGACCGGCTTGGCTCCACTGGATGCTTGTTTGTCAAAGATGGGCGCAAAAAGCGCATCGATCAAAGCCGTGCGCTCCGAGGGTGGCAATTGGGGGCGCTTTGCTGCCGAAAAGCGCCAGAAATGGGCGCGCAGCTGCCATGCGACCTGCAGGAAGAAGGCTTCCAGATCGCGATTGAAGGCCTTGATGTACTGGCGGCTGGCAAGAACCATCAGGGTTTCGCTCAAGCCGCCCATCAGCAGGCGCTCCAGCAGCTTGTCGCCCGCACCGCGGATGTTTCCGGCAATTACGACACCGACTGCTCCCATGTCCATCTTCGAGGCGGGCTCGGCGAAGGCATGCGCTTCGAGCTTGCTCTCCAACCCCACGAGGTAGCCGTGGAAGTCCTCGAGCAGCGAGAGCGCTGATGTGATGCGCTCACGTTCCAAAGGCGCTCCGGCCTTTTCTTCCCAAAACAGCAAAATGCACTGCAGGGCGAGGAGGTCGTTGGTTGTGGGTTTTGTCAGGATGCGCTGCAGAATCGGCTTTGGATCCACGAGCGCATCGTATTTCTATTGACCCGTCATGTCAATATCAAGGGCGCCAGACAGCGGGCCGCCTCGAAGACGTCCTGAGGCGAGATCGACTCCATGCACAGGTTGCGCCTGCAGGATTTCTGCAGGGGGGTACTCTGGCAGGGTGCGCACGGAACAGGACGGCGTACGATGTGGATGGGAGTGAAGCTGGAGACCGGCCGGGTTTGTTCCAGCCTGCCTGGTCCCCATAAAACCACCAGAGGCGTGCCCACGGCTACCGCCATGTGACAAGGCCCCGAATCCACGGAAATGAACAAATCCAGCTTTTTGATGACCGCTGCAAGTTCTCTGATTCGGGTCCTGCCGGCAATCGAATGCACTCGTCCATCCGGATTGTTTTCGCAGAGGATTTGCGTATCCCTTGCGTCTTCCTTGGATCCGGTCAGAACAACGCTGCCCTTGCCGTATCCCAACAGCATGCAAATCAGCACGGTGAATTTGGTGAGGTCCCACCCTCTCAGACGGCGAGCCTGATCCCTCTTGCGCCCCAGCGGTCCCCAACCGATATGGATCCCGATACGCGGCCGAGGAAAATCTTGCAGCATCCTGTCCGCAGCCTCTTCATCGTCCGGCGCCAGCGGCAAGTCCATATCGAGATCTTCGGCACGGCGGTAATGAATGCCGGCGACGCGCAGGTTGTTAATGATGGCATGCAGGCCGGCATCAAACGGCACATCCTCAAAGCTACTGATCTGCCGGGGTCTGGCATGTTCGAGCAAGGTGCGGTAGCGAGGCGCGCTTTCCAGCAAAACAGCCAGGCCGTAATCGCGGGTGCGCAGATGGCGTACAAGCCGGCGCTTTTCGAGCGAAAGGGCCAGCGGGGTGTTGCGGCCTCTGAGCCGGAAGAGATTCGCCAGATAAGGGTTCAGTTCCAGGAGCGGAGCTGCAAGGTCGGAACACAGAAAATCGATTTGGGTCTGCGGGCGCAGCCCGTGGAGCATGCGCAGCAGGGGCGTGACCATGAGGGTGTCGCCGAGCGCACCTACCCTCACGATCAGGACTCTGAGCGGGATCGAGCCCGGTTTGCTTTCCGCTGCCATCACCGTAGAGTTTATCACGAGATTATGACGGCGGCCCGAATGGCGGTCATGATTGTGCCAGGGTATCGAGCGCTGCGCGCAGGTGGTCGAGGCCTGTGGCGAACATCTCGGTTTCACCCCCGATTCCCATGCGGAAATGATCCGGCATCTCAAAAAATCTCCCGGGAACAACCGTAGTTTCGTACTTCTCGCGCAGCAGGCCGCAAAGCTGGTCTACTTTGCCGCTCTTCAAGCGCGGAAAGATGACCGTTCCGTAGGCGGGCCGGGCGCACTCCAAATCGGTACGCAAATCCAGGAACCGATTGACCAAAGGACGATTGACCTCCAAAATCGCGCGGGCGCGCACGCCGACCTGCACCAGGCGCTTTAATGCCACGACGCTTAATCGTTCCGCCGGGTGCGAAGGTATGACGTCGAAGAGGTCATTCAGCCGCCAGATTTTTTTTGCCAGCTCCGGCTCTGCCAGAATCCAACCACAGCGAAGTCCGCTCAATCCATAGGCTTTCGTCAGGCTGGCGGTAACGACAAATTCCTTCCCGATATGAAACGCAGAACGGGTATTCAGGCGCGGCGCTTGCGCGCATACGGCTTCGAGGTAGACCTCGTCAACCAGCACGCGGGCGCCGACGCTGCGCGCGATCTCGCCCACCTGCTGGAGAGCGGCACCGTCTGTCAGCATGCTGCTCGGATTGTGCAGGTTGGTGATTACGATGAGCCTGGTCCGCGGTGTAACCTTGCGTTCCACCTCCTTGGGATCGATACGGAAATTGTCCTCGAAATGCCTCTGAAAACGGGTGATCCTGGCCCCAACGTAACTTGCCAGGGAGAGGAGAGGCTCATAGGCCGGATGCTCGACTAATACTTCGTCGCCGGATTCGACCAGCGCAGCCATCGCCAGGTGATTTGCCAGCGAAGTGCCTACCGAGGCCACGATGCAGTCAACAGGTGCACCGGTTTTGGCAGCGAGGGCTTGCTGCAGTGGCTCGTAGCCGTAAAAACTCGGGCCGCTCAGTTCGATGTCATCGAGGCTCACTCCCAGCTCGCGCAATGAATAGGACATGATGCCGCTGGTAGCCAGATTGAACTTTGCATGCGAACGCGTCTTCGCCCAGTCGATGTAAGCGGAATGGATGACTCTTTCGGGGTTGCTCAACTCGTTCTCCTCCGGTTCCAGAAAAAATATACCGGGATCCCTGCGAGCATGATGGCCAGCCCGATAACCGTGTTCGCAGGATATTTGTACACCGTATTGATTACCACCAGCCAACTGGCCGCGACAAACAGCAAAGTCGTTATCGGGTGGCCGGGGACATTATAACCGACTTTGCCGGTTTCGCGGCCTTGGGCGTCATGCCGACGCAACGCAAAGATGCAGGTCGCGCTCAAGCCGAAAAAAATGAAATCCACCGAAACGACATAGTTCAGGATCTGTTCATACCTCCCTGAGACGGCGATAACGGCAGCGCAGGCCCCCTGCAGGATGATCGCGATCGCAGGCACGCGTGTGCGTGGATGAACCCGACCGACCTTTTTAAAGAAGAGACCATCGCCGGCCATGGCAAAATAGACGCGTGGCGCCGTGAGCATGCTTTGGCTCAGGAATCCCAGGGTCGAAATGGCGATGCCTGCCGCGATCAAACGGGCGCCTGTTTCGCCCAGTGCCGATCTCATTACGTCTGTGGCCGGAATCGTTGTGGCCGCCAGTCCCGAAATTCCAAGGACTCGCACGCAAACGAAATTCACGCCGAGGTAGAGTGCAACTACCCCGATCACGCCGATGATCAATCCGCGCGGCAGGTTCTTGCGCGGCTCGCGCACTTCGCCGGCAATAAAACAGGCGGTCTGCCAGCCCCCATAGGCAAACAGTACCGGCACCATGGCGGCGCCGATCGCCGTCAACAGATCGAACGATACCGGTCGATCGAGCATTGGGCCTGCAAACGCAGGTGCTCCGGCGGGTTTGCCTCCGAGAAACAGTCCACACGCAATCAATGCTGGCAATGGCCACGATCTTCATGACCATAAGAGTGCTCTGCGTAGTGCTGCCTGCTTTGACGCCGAGGCAATTGATTACGGTAAGCACGCCGAGGGCCGAGGCGGCGATGAGCCATTCCGGCAGTGGGACCCTTGTCAACTCCACAAAATAGCGGGCGAATGTCACCGCCACTGCAGCCATTCCCCCTGTTTGTGTGACCAGAAGCAGGGCCCACCCGTAAATAAATGCCAGGAGCGGATGATAGGCCTCGCGAATGTAGGCGTATTGCCCGCCCACCTGGGGCCGTCGTGCAGAAAGTTCAGCGTAGACGAAGGCGCCCGCAAGTGCAATCACACCCCCGACAATCCACACTCCCAGAATCAAGGCAGGGCTATGCACCTGGCGCGCGACCACGTAAGGATTCATGAAGATGCCCGAGCCGACGATGCCGCCCATCACGATCATCGTGGCATCGAACAGTCCCAGCCGACGCGCAAGTCCTGGCGATGATTGTCCGGCAGCTCAACGTCTGCTTTCATAGGGCTCCACTCCGCAAGAGGTTGGATTATAGCCGACCGCCCAACAAATCCAAATCGCTGACGCATGCGGTTTTTCAGAACCGCGAAACATTAAGCCTGTCTCCGTTTTTGTGCTGCCTGTCATGCAATGCCTGCCGTGAGGGCCCTGATCTCAAAAGCTCTGTTCATTCCTTTCAGCGAGTGAGTCTGGTGCGGCCAATCAACTGGCCGCCTTCAGTTTCGACATCCACCGTCAAAACACGCCCCTGGAAGTCCGGGCTCCAGTTGATTTGAGTCCAAACGCGGTAACCGTTCTGGCTGCCCTTAAACGAGTAGTCCCTCGAAACCCAGAGGAATTTGCCGTCGATGTACCATCGGTGCCGCACACCCTCTTCCAGCCCCAGCGGAGCTTTGATGGCCGTCATCAGGATGATTTTGCCGGGAGAGGCAGGCAGAGTCGTCAGCGGGTCCACGATCTGAAGGGACTGAATGGACCTTCCGAACTGGGTGCTCGCGAGGGCAAGGGGGGCCGGTGGGATATAGGATACAAAGACGGTAATGATCGCCAGCAACACCACCCCGGCCGCGCCCCGGAGCAGCCTGGCGGAACGCCCGTGCAGGCCCGACAATCGGAAAAGCATGCTGTCGAATCCGATCAGCGCCAGGATGGCGCTGATCCAGAGTGCCCAGCGATGGCTGACAGACCACAGGACCGGCAGCATCACATTGATAGAAGCGAACAGATTGAATGCGAAGAAAAGTGCAGTCAGTTGCCAGCGTACGGAAAGATACCGGTCATAGATAACATCCAGAGTCGAAAGTATGGCCGAGATTGACAGCAAAATCAGAAACGCCATGTTGCGGGATCCGAAGGTTGTGCTGGCGTAATAAATCGGCAACAGGAAAAAGAGCAGCTGCTGATAAAAGTTTTTGTTGAAATAGTTGATCACCAGGCGCACCCGCTCCCGCCATAGCGGCGAAAACCGCGAGCGGTTGAGCAGTACCGGCAGGAAGAGGCTGCTTAGCCAGATGAAACCGATCTGGAAAACGATGATCCGAAGGCAAGTGAAGTTTTTCGAGCCCAGCCACATCACACCGAGGCCGAACAGCAGTGCCCAGGTGCTGTGCAGCCACCACAACAGAGTCTCGTTGCCTCTCAAAAAGAATGCCAAGCGCGCAAGCGGCTCCGGCAGTCGACCGGGTAGCGCATTCGAACGATCAGTCGGATCTGCATTCGTAGATGGCACGGCCACGAACGGATCAGGATCGGAAGATTCCGCTGGCTGAGGATTGTTGTCCATTAATATCACTTCAGGCTGGGCGCATCCGGACGCGGTGCATTCCGCTCGTTGTCCCAATAGGGAGAAAGCTTGCGCAGGTTTGCCACAATCTGAGGGAAGACTTGGATGACCTTGTCAATTTCTTCGACGGTATTGTATCTGGAGAGGCTGAAGCGCACGGAACCATGAACCGCCGTGAAAGGCACTTTCATCGCCCTCAGCACATGGGAAGGTTCCAGGGATCCGGATGTGCAGGCCGAGCCGCTCGAGGCGCAAATGCCGTGCTCGCTCAGCTGATAGAGCATGCCTTCCCCTTCGATATAATGCGAAGAGAGATTCAAGGTGTTGGGAAGCCTAGGCGCAGCTTTGCCATTGACCTGGACGCACGGGATCTTTTCCACGAGCGCCCGCTCCAGCCGGTCGCGCAGATCTGCGATCCGTGCCTCATCCGCTTCACGCGTTTCCAGGGCCAGCTGCATAGCCTTGGCCAATCCGATCAATGTAGGGCACGTTTTCCGTTCCTGCTCGCCGGCCGTCCTCCTGATGCCCGCCGAGCATGAAAGGACGGCAGCGGGTCCCGCGCCGGATGAACAGAGCGCCAATCCCTTTTGGGGCATGCAGCTTGTGTCCGGAGAAGGACAACAGGTCGACGTAGGGCATTTCCCGAACCAGGTCGAGGGGGAGCTTGCCCACAGTCTGGGTCGCATCGGTGTGAAAGACGATCGCCGGATCAGTCTCTTTGACGATGCGTGAAAGCTGTTCGATGGGAAAAATCACGCCGGTCTCATTGTTGGCATGCATGACGGAGACCAGCAGAGTATCGGGCGAAAGAGAGCGTATGAACTCACCCAGGTTCAGGTTGCCGTTCTGGTCAACTCCCAGAACGGTTACCCGATAGCTGCTGCGCTCCATTTCTTTGCAGACTTCCAGCACAGCAGGGTGCTCCACGGCGGTTGTGATGATGTGGCGCCGGTTCGGGTTGCCGCGGGCAGTCCCCATGATCGCCGTATTGTTGCTTTCGGTGGCGCAGGCAGTGAACAGAATCTCCTTGGGATCCACTCCACCCAGGCTGTCTGCGATGCATTTGCGCGCCAATGAGATCGCGCGCGCGGTTCGCTGTGCCGGCTCATACATGGAGCTGGGATTGAAATAGTCTTCAGTAAGGAAAGGTATCATCGCCCTATAGACTTCCGGCGCGATCTGCGTCGTGGCGTTGTTGTCCAGATAGATGGTTTTCATGGGATCTGTCGACTGATTACACCTGAACGACCCGAACATGCTCGTCCACCTGGTCCTTCAAGGTACGCTCGATCATCATCTTGAGGGTTTGGCCCGCACCCATGCAGCCGGTGCAGGCACCTTGCAGGCGGCAATAAACCAGGTTGCCCTTGATGTCGAGAATCTCGACATCGCCCCCATCCGCGCGCAGGGCCGGCCGGATGTACTCTTCGATCACCCTTTCCACTTTTTTTGCGAACTGGTAAGGAGAAAGCTCAGGGACATCGCGAACCTGGCTGGGCAGGATCTGAAAAGGCTGGGGCTTATCGAGAGGCTTCTCCGGTTGCCCTTGCCAAACCTCATTGAGCAGGTCTTGCAGCCCTCCGGGGACGTGGTGACAGGACATGCAGCCGCCGCCGGCCTTGATGGCGTTGGAGATCTCAGGGATAGAGCGCAGGTTGAGTTCGCGGATCTTGCGCTTGATGTAGGGCTCAGTCAGGCTAAAGCACTTGCAGACGATTCTCCCCTCTTCGGTTTCCTGATCGTGGATGTCGATCCCCAGGCTCTTCAGGTCCACACCGCGGCGCTGTGCCCAATTGAAAACGGCGGCTTCCAGGGCTTCTGCTCCCATGACTGAACAGTGGATCTTCTGCTCCGGCAGCCCCTGCAGGTAATCCACAATGTCGCTGTTGCGAATCTTGAGCGCGGTGATCGGAGTAAAGTTTCCCTGCTCGATAATTGCGCACAGAGCTTCGGAGGAGGCAATTGCGGAGGTGCAGCCGAAGGTGAGGTATTTGGCTTCGGTGATGACATCCTGAGTTGGATCAGCCGGGTGGCGCTTGACCCTGAAAGTGAAACGCATGGCGTCGCCGCAGGCAATTGAACCATGCTCGCCCATGCCGTCGGGATCGTCAATCTCCCCGAGGTGCGTGCCCGGCCGCCCATGCACAGCATCCATGAACAACTGCTTGGTCTTCTCGCTGTATTCCCAACCCATGCTAAAACTCCAAAATACAAGGACGAAAATGCCGGCCCTACGGCTTTAGACTTTAATTTGATTACCGGCCCATGTTGAAAAAATAAAATCTCATTATATCCCTTCACAAGCATAAAACCAGACAGAAGGACCGCCGCTGTACGGAGCTTGAGAATGAGAGAATCTTGGTGCTGGATTTGCTTATCAATAATATGTAGAAGCAACAAGCAGGTCGATGAGGGTCTGGAGGCTTGTATTTCTATGGCCGAAAATGCTCTTTTAGGTATCTGCCGGTGGCGGATTTTGCATTCGCTGCAATCTCCGGCAACCTGCCAAGGGCAACGACATATCCTCCTTCATCTCCTGATTCCGGCCCAAGGTCAATGAGCCAGTCGGCATGTGCAATGATCTGCGGATCGTGCTCGATTACGACCAGGGTATGGCCCTGGTCGGCTAGTTGATGAAACAAATGGAGCAGGTACTCGATGTCGCTAAAGTGCAGGCCGTTCGAAGGTTCATCGAACAAATACAAAATCTTCCCTTTCAATGGCTTAGCCAATTCGGATGCCAGCATCAATCGCTGCGCTTCGCCGCCGGAAAGGGTGTCCAGCGGCTGCCCCAACTGGATGTAACCTAATCCCACTTTGCTCAGCATTTCGAGTTGAGTGGAGAGAGCCTTGTGGCTCCGGAAGAAGCCCCCTGCATCCGCAGCGGTCAAGGCCAATACCTCCGCAACATTCTTGTCCTGATAGCGGCAATTGAGAATTTCTTCCCGATATCGTTTTCCCTTGCACTGCTCACAGACCACATATACATCCGACAGAAAATCCATGCTTACTTTCGTCCGGCCCAATCCCTGACACCCGTCGCAGCGTCCATCCTTCTCGGTGAAGGAAAAGTGCCTTCTGCTCAGCTGGCGCTGCCGGGCATCGGCCGTAGCGGCAAACAAATCCCGGATGCGGTCGAACATGCCTGTGAAGGTGGCGGGCGTCCCGGTGGCACTCGAAAAATAAGACTTCTGCCGAAGGGCAATCACTCCAGCAAAATGTTCGAAACCCCGGATGGATGCGCAACCGCACGCTTTGCCTTTTTCCCATGATTGATAGACAACATCATTTACCAGGCTGGACTTTCCGCTGCCGGATACTCCGGTTACTGCGATAAGCCCTCCGGACGGGATATCAAGCGCGAAGTTCTTCAAATTATGAGCGCTTACATTCTGGAGGCTCAATCCCGGCTGCATCGCTCTTTGCCGGGTCCCGAAGGTGCGCAGATCTTCCATCAGGTATCTTCCGGTGACCGATTCGGCGTTGGCTTTAAGTGTTTCCGGCGCGCCCGAAGCCACGACCCTGCCGCCGTTGCCGCCTGCCCCCGGGCCCAGGTCGATCACGTGATCGGCAGAGAGGATGACATCCCGGTCGTGTTCCACAACAATGAGCGTGTTTCCTGCGCTCTGCAGCTTGCGCATTATTTTCATCAGCCTGCCGACATCGGAGGCATGCAGACCAACGGTGGGCTCATCCAGCACGTAGGTAAGGTCGGTGAGACCCACACTCAACTGCGCGGCCAATCTGACGCGTTGTCCTTCCCCTCCCGATAGGCTGCTGGAATTGCGGCTGATCGTGAGGTAAGCCAAACCCAACTCGACCAAAGTCTCCAGGCACTGGATGATTTCTGCCACCAGCGAGGCGGCGATTCGAACCTGGACGGGATCTTTTAGAACGTCTTCAATGTGCGTGAAGAATTCCAGGGCGCGGGCAACGGGCATGGCAGACAGCGCCGCGATATTTTTGCCGCCGATGGTGAATAGTAAAGCCTCCGGTTTGAGCCGCGAACCTCCGCAGGCCGTGCAAAGCTCCGGTTTCATGAGCGGCAACATTCCTTCCCCGCGGTGGTCGGCATGCTTGCGCCCGTATTCAACGTCTACCAGGCTTGTCAGCCCGGCCCATTTGCCGGTGAACCGGAATTCTCCGGCACGATCGCCGCGCTTATACTCCCAGACAACCTCGTAGATCTCCTCGCCGGTTCCGTACAAAGCGAGATTTTTTCCGGTTTCCGGCAAGTCAATCCATGGCCTGGAAAAATCAATTTCGTGCCTGCGGCCAACGGCTTTCAGCGCGGCGACATATTGTCCATAGGGATCGCCGTAGTATTTGCCGGTCTTGGTCCCATCCATGGCGCCCGCGAGAATGGATCTCTCCGGATTGGTGATGATCGCGTCCGGATCGCAGACCGTGATCTCGCCCAGGCCGGCGCAGCCCGGGCACGCACCCAACTGATGGTTGAAGGAAAACAGCGAGGAAAGCCCGGCGCGTTCGAAAGCATCTGACCTCCCGACTCTGGAAAACAGGAGACGATACAAATCATAAATTCCGGTCATGGTTCCCACGGTAGAACGCGGGTTGGTCGTGAGAGCGCGCTGATCGACGGCCAAGGTGGGAGTCAGACCGGAGATCTCGTCGAAGACGGCCTGCGCGTTTGCGCCGATCTGGGTGCGGGCATAAGTGGAAAAACTCTCCATAAAGCGATTTTGCCCTTCAGCGAAGATGGTGTCGAAAGCCAGGGATGATTTGCCGCTGCCGGATACACCGGTGATCACGGTGACTTGATTGCGGGGAAAAGCAACATCGATGTGCTGGAGGTTGTTTGTGTCGATGCCGATACATCGAACCTCCGAATGCACGCCGCTACTTTCCCTTGGAGTGGAAGCTTGTGTTCGGGCAGTTTCCGCAATTGTGCCGCTCATGCGGCCTTTCAAATATCCCTGCAAGGCTCGTCCGGTGTGGGATTCTGCGCACTGAGTGATGTGCTCCGGCGGTCCCTGAGCCACCAACCGGCCGCCATCGTTGCCGCTTCCAGGGCCCAGATCGACCACCCAATCCGCGGCAGCGATCAGCCCGAGGTGGTGTTCGACGACGATGACCGTGTTGCGCTGCTCCACCAAACCTTGCAGGGCAAGCAGCAGGTCATTGACGTCGGCTTGATGCAGACCTGTCGTCGGCTCATCTAGGATGTAAAGGGTATGCTTGGATTGGGGCCGAGCCAATTCTGTCGCCAGCTTGATGCGCTGAGCTTCGCCGCCGCTCAGGGTAGAGGAACGCTGCCCCAGCTTAAGGTAGCCGAGCCCCAAGTCCTCGAGGGTTTTCAGATAGCGCAGAATACGCCGGTCCGAGGCGAAAAACTCTAGCGCTTCGGTGACCGACAGATTGAGCACATCATGGATATTTTTTCCCCGGCAGGTGATTTCGAGTGCGTCGGCGTGGAACCGTCTTCCGTTGCATTCCTCGCACAATACTTCCACGTTGCCCATGAAGTGCATGCCGATCTGCAAATAACCTGCACCCTGACAGGTTTCGCAGCGTCCGCCGACGGTGTTAAAAGAAAACCTGCCCTTGTCCCAGCCTCTCGCCCTGGATTCGGGCAAATCTGCAAAGAGATCGCGGATGTAGTCGAACAGTCCGGTATAGGTAGCAGGATTACTGCGGGGTGTGCGGCCGATCGGTGACTGGTCGATGGTGATTAGTTTCGTTATCCCCTCCCAGCCCTCGATGGCCAGGCATTTGCCCGGTTTGTCGGTGGAGGCATGGAGCCGACTGCGCAGGAACTTGCCCAAAACGTCCACCGTGAGCGTCGACTTGCCGGCGCCGGAAACTCCGGTTACAACATTCAAGGCTTCCAGGCGAAACTGCACATCCATGCCTTTAAGGTTGTTCTCCGCAGCACCTTGCACCGAAAGCATCGGCTTTCCATGACGGCGCGTGGCGGGGATTGGGATCCTCTCAACGCCCTGATAAAAGGAAAGCGTCCGGCTTTGCCTGATTTGATCTGTCGGAACCTCTGTCATCCTTGCGGCGTCGATGTTCTGAAGCACGCGGCCGCCGTTGATTCCGGCGGCCGGGCCGATGTCGATCCACCAGTCTGCATGGCGGAGGAACTCTTCCTCATGTTCCACGACCATGACGGTGTTGCCCTGGTCACGCAGATCCTCCAACACCTCAATCAAGCGCTGCGTATCGCGCGCATGGAGTCCGACCGAAGGCTCGTCGAAAAGGTACAGGATGCCTGACAAACCTGTGTTCGCCTGACCAGCCAGACGCATGCGCTGCGCCTCTCCCGCGGACAAGGTGGTTGATTCCCGGCTCAACGTGAGGTAGGCCAAACCCAGACGTTTCAGCAAATCGATCTGTTTGGAGATCCGGAAGATGATGGGCCTGGCGACTTGATTTTCCCGATCTGAACAGTGAAGGGTCTGCAGAGTCTGCTGAAGTTGGTCAAGCTGAAGGGCAGCGAGTTCGGCAATAGAATGACCATTGATTTTCACCGAAAGCGCGTCGGCATTGAGTCTTGTCCCCCGGCATGCAGAACAGCCTGATGTGCAGACGAAGCGCAGGATATTCCTGTTGCGTTTTTGCCTCAGGATGGCCTCCATGACGGGAATGATGCCTTTGTAATAGCCGGTTTCCCGCGGTTTGGCGGTTATGCCGCTCCAGCGCATGCGCGATGCCAGCGTGTGTTTGCCATAGGGGATGGCGATTTTTTCGCTCCCATAAAGCACGATATGTTTTTGTGCAGGCGTCAAATCCCTCCAGGGAATGTCTGTGCTGAATCCCTCGGCCCGGCAGACCTCGTCGAGCACATCCATGGTGACCTGGGAATAGATGATATAACCGTTGGGTGCGGTTATCGACATGCAGCCCTGGCGCAAGCTCTTGCTTTCGTCGGCGACCAGCAAATCAGGATCCAACCGGTCCTCGACCCCCAATCCTTTGCAGGCTGGGCAAGCACCCGCCGGCAAATTAAACGAAAAAAGGCTGCGCTCGATCTTGAAAGCAGGCTCTTTGGCGTCGGTTTTTCCCAGACGGGCAAAGAGCAATCGCAGATGGTCGTAAATCTCTGTGATGGTGCCCACCGTGGAACGTGCGCTGGCTGCGATTGATTTTTGTTCGACCGCGATGGCTGGTGACAGGCCTTCCACCTTGTCCACATTCGGCCGTCTCATCCTGCCGAGGAATTGCCGGGCATGGGAGGAAAAGGAGCCCAGATAGCGTGTTTCAGCTTCGCGATACAGCACGTCGAATACCAGAGACGACTTGCCGGATCCTGATACCCCTGTCACTACAATGAATCTGTTTTTCGGAAAAGTGAGGCTTATCGCCTGCAGATTGTTCTCCGAGGCATTGCAGACGATGATATTGTCGTTTGGCATCGTTCCATTGAGCTGCAATCGCAGGAATCCACGAAATCCTTGAAAATTGCTTCATGTATTTCGTGATTTCTGCGTCGTATCAGCCGGTCTTGTCAAAAAGCCAATGGGGCTTATTTGGCTGTTCGGAAATTTGCCGTGCCCTGGTTTTCATTCTTACTTCCGTTTGAGAACCGATCGAATCCATGTCCATAGCGGTGCACCCAGGGCGGCTCCAACCGTGTCAATGCCCACGTCGATCGGGGAGGATGTACGTTCCGGCGTGAACGACTGGTGAAACTCATCCGTCACGGCATAAAGGCTTGCCATGAGGATTGCCCACAACACTGCGCCTCGATCGACCTTTTTGGAGCATGTCAAACCGTGCAAATAGGCCGCCGCCAGCAGCGCGTAGCCCAGCAAATGCGCGCCCTTCTTTCCGATCAGATCCCATGATCCGAACTTGGGCAAATCGCCCCCTGGTGTGCCTGAGGCCAGGAAAATCAGGGTCATCATGAGGAGCGCCGGCCCCCAGCGCCACAACAATCTGGTCATAGCACGCATTCAGTCGGATTCCTCTCTGGCGTCCTGCCCACGGGAACTTACGCCCAGCTGAATTGCCCGAAGCCATTCGCGGGCTGTCATATAAGCGCGTCGCCGGCCTATCATCGCAATTGTGTAACATCATGAAGGCCATAGATGCAATAGGCGCCCCAGGTCTACTCTGCCTGCCATTTACAGCTGCCATTCCCTGACGATCGAAATTTCCAGAAATCTGCTGGTTCCTTCATACCCATCGCTATAGAATTTGGCCTTGAGTATTGTTCCGGAATTATCAATTTCTTTCTCAGCGAGGAAATTCATGAAGAATGCGCATCGGCTCATCGTGCTTATGATCCTGCTGCTGGCCCCGTCCACCGTATTCCAGGCGCAGACGCAGCAGGCAGGGCAGGAAACTCCAAAACCGCCAATCCCCAACTACCTTGAACTCTCTCCGCGCATAGGCACGGGCGGCCAGCCCACTGATGACGGGATGAAACTGATAGCCGGTAAGGGGTACAAGAGCATCATCAACATCCGATCAGGCGGCGAGCCGTTTGATATTGCCGCCGAAGAAAAGCAGGCCCTGCAGCTCGGGCTGCGATATTTCATGGTCCCCTTCGTGGCCAAAGAGCCAAGCGAGGAGCAGGCTTTCGCCTTCAATGCCCTGATGTCCGCACTCAAGGATAATAAAGTCTTCGTGCACTGCGCCAGCGGAAATCGTGTCGGCAGCCTGATGATGATTTATCTCGTGCTGGAAGAGGGGATGGCGCCGGATAAGGCCGAGCAGGAAGCCAAGAAGATCGGCCTGCGTGCCCCGGACCTCCTCGACTTTTCCAAGCGGGTGATCGCTGGCCAGAAGAAATAAAAATGTTTGGGTACGCGGCCCCAAACACTGTTTTGGCTGCGCCTTAGACGCGCGACAGAGCCGCACAGCATTCGTTTCGGGGATGCGGCTGGACGCGGTATGCCGCGAGAGCCGTTGGTTAATGAGCTCGATCTAGCGACTGCGCAGAAATGCAATGTCGGCCAGCAGTTTTTCATCCATTTCTGCGGATGCGGACGCCGGGCTGCGATAGCGTAGAGGGTCCGTTTGCAGGCGCACGCTTTCCTTGAGGGCATTCATCGTCATCAGAAACCACCGTCTGAATCTTGGCTGATACTCCTCAAGCATCTTCCGCAGGCCCCCTGCGGTCTTTTCCTCGAGTTCTTTTCGATAGTGCCGCGCGCGGCCAGCCTGGTTAGTGCGGGCCGCGGTTTGCGGCAGAGCGATCGTCACGCCCTGCAGCGGAGAGGTCACCGGAATCGGCAGGGCCGAAGGGCGGGGGAGTTTCTGCGAAATGACGCCGGGTGCGTGCGGGCTCGCCTTTAACTGGTCTATATCAGCGCTGACCCGGCCCGTGAGCTCCTTGTACTCCTTAAGGAAATGATGACAACGTTCGATGGTTGCCCGGCTGAGCGTGACTGCCAAAAGGTCCGGTGCGAGGCCTTCCGCCTGATCGGCACCGGCAGTCGCTCCTGCTAGAATTGATGCCGCACGTTCCAGGATGTCTCCCGACCAGCCGGACACCCTGTCAAACTCCTTTTCCCAGTGTTGCTGAAATGATGCCAGGCATTCGTCCATGCGCCGCAGGACCTCCTCGGACTCCCGCCCAAGCCTGCCGCCGGCGGGGGCAGGATTTGACCTCACTTCAAGAGTAGCGAGCAGAGAGGCACGCAGAGATTGTACATCCCCGGCAACTGATTCCATCAGGGCTGCTCTGAATCGCTGAACCTGGGGGATCATCGTCTTCTCGAACCAGGCGTTCAGGGCGGGTATCCAGGACGTACTTGAACTGACAGGAATTACTTCGGGCACCGAACCGAGGTTTCTGGCGATGACCTTGCGCGTTTCGGCCTGCACCCGCTCAATGTCTGATAGGGGCAGTAAATCACACTTGGTGAGCATGACTGCGCAGGGTATGTCAGCGGCGGCAAGCGCCCGCAGGACACCAAAATGCGCCGGATCAAGCGAGGCGTCCGCAGCGATCAGCACCCATCCGAAATCCGAGCCCGGCAGGCAGGCAACGGAAAACTCAGTCCCATCGGCTGGGAAGCAGCGGAGGCCCGGCATTTCTACAAAGGCGCAACCGTCCTGCAGGCGCCCTGCGGCCGCGCAGGCTTCCATTGCGACCACCCGTTTGGAGTTTGCAGGATTCGCCTTTTCGGTTGCATGATTGGCCAGTTGGGACATAGGAAGTTCTTCGGATCGATCCAGGAAAGTGACTCGGAGCTTCGGCTCCGAGCCGCCGACGATGCGGATCGGCGTCACATCGATCGGAGCAGCGCCCACAGGCAAGAAATCAATTCCAAGGAAGTGGTTGATGAGTGCAGATTTTCCGGAATTGACGTTGCCGAAAACCGCGATTTCAAAACGCCGGGATTGAGTCTTTCGGACGATAGCGTGGAGGGCCGGCAGAAACTCCACCAATCCGTATCTTTCGATGATCTGTGTCATGCGCTCCAGGAAAGCTGCCAGGCCCGGCCCAATTTCCATGTGAGCCTGCCCCTCCACCTTGGTTGAGCGTGTTTCCGACAAAAAGGTGAGCAGCAGGTTGATCAGCCAGCGAATCTCCTGAAGGTTCCAGGACAATTCGCGAGCAGCCGCAGCATCCATTTTGCCGTAGCCGCGCATTTTCTCCGGGTAAATGTCTTCGAGGGTGAGATCGACGGAAATGAGACCGGTCCGTATTTTTCCGCTGGAAGGCATAGCCGGGGACGAACGCTCAATGCCGCAGCTCTCCAGCAGCCTGCCCATCTGCTCACGGATTTTCGCCGTATAACTTTCGACGCAGCGAGCCTCCGAAGGCGAAAGGTCCTGAGCAAAACCGGTGAAGAGAGGCCTGGCGCCGGGCGCCAACACATGCAGGCTCTCCGTCAGCAGTTTATCCGCATACTGGAGCGAGGTCAGTATTCTCCGCCTGTAATTGTCGTTCAGTCCTGTCATGGGTGGACTCCAACTTCTGTCAATACCGGCATGTCAACATCGCCGGCCCAACACAGGGGAATTCCACCTCGAGGATCAAGGCGGCAACAGGCACGGCTCATATTTTATTCTCTCCGGCCCGACAGGAATCAAAAAACTCCTACCAGCCGAAATCCAGTAGGAGTTGTCAACCTCAGCGTAGAGTGAAAATAGTGAAAGGCGAACTCCAGCGCGTCTCGGGGAAAATCTTATCTTGGGGTGGATGGAGAGTCAATGCAGCGCTGGAGGCAGACATCCCGTCGAGATCTCATGACGCCGATGCGTGCGGTTTCCATGTGAAGACGTTCCGATGGCCGATCCTTCTCTGACCAGTCTCTCAAACACATGTAAAGGTCATGCCTGTTTGGTCGACGATTGTCGGTATCGGAATCGGTATCGCAATCGCTATCGCGATCGCAATCGGCTTTTGCCCACGAGTAAGACCGATTGCGACTGCGATTGCGACCCCGACACCGACTGTTTCGGCTTTTTGCCTCTATTTTCGGAACAGTCCTTCATGCGCCTGGGGCACACCCCTGACGCATGAAAATGTTGCGCTCTCGCCGCAGGTTTCCTGTGCCGCCCTTTCAGGGCTCTTACCGCTCGATGCCGGCTTCCCAGGGCTCACGCCCTGGGCTCTGCTGCTCCACCCCTTCGGGGTTTTCAAGGTCGTGCAATGTTAGCTCTGAAAGGGCGGGACAGCAAAGCCCAGGGCGTGAGCCCTGGGTAGAGAACCGGAGATCTCAAGCCCTGAAAGGGCGGTACGGAAACACACAAGTGGTTCCGCGCCGCAATCGGTTCTATTTTCGAAGCAGAATCTTAGCGTCTCTTCCAACTTTGATCTATTATTAGGAGTGTTTGGATGGCATGGGGTGTCAAATTATGACAGAACAGGAACCGCGGCACATCGTACTTATTGCCGGAGCGGCCGTGTCGGGGGCCGAAGCGGCGTTCCAACTCGCCCAGAAAAACGTCGTCTGCATTGTTCTCGAACAGAACGACTATCCCTATGGCAAGATCGTAGATGGGCTGCCTCGCTGGCACGAAAAACTGCGCCAGCAGGAGATGAACAAAATTGACGGCAAGCTGAACCAGGTGGGAATCCATTTTGTGCCCCGAACCAGGCTGGGACGGGAACTCTCCCTCGAAGATATTCTCGAGTGGCGCTTGAGCGCTGTGGTACTTGCGAACGGCGCCTGGCGGGATCGTCCGATGCCGCTTCCCGGCATTGAACAGTATATCGGGCGCGGCTTTTATTACCAGAATCCCTTCGTATACTGGTTCAATCACTACTTGGAGTCGGGATATAACGGACCGCAAATTGAGCCGGAGGACGGCGCCATTATAGTGGGCGGCGGGTTGGCTTCGCTGGATGTGGCCAAGATTCTTATGCTCGAGACCGTGGCCCGCGCCCTCCAGGCACGGGGCCGCCAGGTGGATTTGTACGAGCTCGAGCAACGCGGTATCCATACCGTCCTTGCGGAGCAACAGACGACGCTGCCCGATCTGGGCCTCAAGGGGTGCACACTTGTCTATCGCCGTCAGATCGAGGACATGCCTCTGGCGGAGCCCAAGGAAAATGCGACACCTCAGCAGATGGAACAGACACGGGCTACACGCCGGAAACTGTTCCGCATTTTTACCGAAAAATACCTGGTTGCCTTTCAGGCCCAGCACGTTCCCGTCGGCTATCAAGCCAGAGACGGTCGGCTAACCGGATTGCGCTTGGCGGCTTCTGCAAATCGAGCTGGGGATACGCATGCCGCCCCGGGATTGGAGCGCGAAATTGACACGCCTCTGGTGATAAGCTCCATCGGCAGCATTCCCGAGCCGATCCCAGGGATACCCATGGCAGGCGAGCAGTACCGGTTCAAGGACATAGCGAGCGGCGAGCTGGATAGCGCCGGCGGCGTCTTCGCAGTCGGCAACGCGGTAACCGGAAAAGGAAACATCCTGGTTTC
>CAVTZY010000009.1:0-15987 GCA_963739235.1 Terriglobia bacterium
GAAGAAACGTAGCAGCTCCAAATGGCTACGCTCCGCCGGGTTTGTTGTTTGAGTTTGACTGGGAAATATTTAGTCCCACTGCCGTCATATCGGGCGGGGAAGGTGAGATTACCGGCTTGAATATTGGTCTATCCTCGGAACCAGGCGACGATATTGGTAGCCCCGATATTCTGGGGACCGAGCCAGGAGGTAGTGATCACATCGACCCTTCATTGCAGCCCATGAGCTTCGCCGCACTAAACACCATCGTCTCAAAGAACAATCAGAGTGGGTTGAGCAACGAGCTGGTTGAGTGCATAGCCTTCAAAGAAAGCACGTTCGATCCCACGCTAACCAATACCAACTCTACCTATCATGCATCTGGTCTAATGGGGTTCACCACTCTTGCGGCAAAGGATGTCTGGCCCCAAAAGACTGATGCTGAGATCGCTGAGATGTTTAAATCCGGCGGGGCAATATTCGACCCTGCGACGAACATCTCTGCCGGTTCACAATACCTTGCCATCCTGATGAAGCGATTTGGCAACGATGTCTCAAAGGCTGTATCTCATTACGGGGATGGCACTGCGGCTTATGCCCCGAAGATCTTGGATTGTGAAAGGGGGCTCCAGGCTTTAAAACCAGGACAAGATCCCATGTCAGTGCTTTCACAATTACACAAATAGGCAGGGCGACGATGACCTCATACAAATGCATTTTGCTATTAGTGTTTTGCATACTATTGATTCATGTCGGAGCTTCAGCTCAAATCACGGACCTCCGCGGGTGGATTAATCACCATCCGCGCGAAAAACTCGGGCCAAACGGAAAATGCTTCTTCGATTTAGCGGAAATTCAGCTGCCGCTGCGAAGGTTACTTCCAAAGATAGAGTTCGACAATCTCGTGCGCGATTATGAAATGGAATCAGCTATTCAAGTCGCTGGGAACTATCTGGTTGTAACAGTCTGCAAGCAACACCTTTGTTCAGACAAGAACGCATCTGCCATTTTTGGGCTAAATGACGCGTCCATTGTAGTAATGTACTATGATGATGCAGGGGAAAAAAGACAGGAAGCAGCCATGGAGTGCTTCAGCACTGGGCCTACTATAGCTAGTCTGCCGGACAATATTAAACAAAACTTTTTGGCTCGACACATCATGCGGGGGAACAGTAAAAATTTGCTTGCAGAGAACGTCTGGCTTAACAATATCGCATGTAGGAGTGCTGAACGTTTAAAATAGTTGAATAGCCAAAGTTTTTCCTTACGTCAGAAACGATCCGGTCAATCTTATTGATCCAGATGGGAGATTTGCCGAGGGCTTTACTGTTCGCATTACTTCTTTCGCCCAAGCTCCGCCCCCGCCCATAGATCCCATCACTGAAGCCTTCCTTCGGGATTTGCAGGATGCTCGGCCTTTACCAGAGATCAGTCCCTTCATTCCCGAGGATGATGGTGCCGGTGGCGGTGGCGATGGAGCCGAACTTCCCAAGGGATTTCCTGAGGCACTGGCAGCATTGCAGAATGAGGATTGTGCCCATGCTCTCGGTGCTGTAGATTCCAAATCCGCTCAAAACCTGCTCAAAAGCGTGCCAATTGACACCAGCACCGACTTGGGGTTCCGCACAGAATCGATGGGTGAAACTGGCATTGGATATTCATTCCAGGCCGGCAAAACGCAAAATGGTACGATATATCTTTCGTCAAACACCCATTTGCTTGATCCGAGCCAACATCTATTTGGGCGTGAACCGCTCTGGGAACCAAGTCTATGTGAATGAACTTAGCAATATGGAAACTCAGTACAATCTGAAGCAGAATTCCCTCAACACTTCGACCTTTTGGGGTATTTATACGTTGCACGAATTTGGCCACTTTCTCAAGAAATACCCGGACGACACGGGAAACATAGATGCCAGCAAGGGGTATACTGGGCAGGTCATTCGAGACTGTTTCAAGGGGTTATTGAAATGACGCAAAAGAGCCAGATAGGCTGCATATTAGCAGCATTCCTATTTATTAACACTCAACTGTTGGCGCAAGATTTTTGTGCAGTCAAACTGATTGTGACCACCCATAACGGCATGCCAGTAGCAGATACATCAGCAGAAATTCGGGATGAGTCTGGTCAAGTGGTTGGCAGGACACGGGTCGTAAACGGCAAAGCCGAGTTCTGTGATTTTGGATTTGGACCGCATTCCATTCTCGTTGGCGGCAGTCAGTGCGCTGCTGTGGAGCTTAAAGACGTGCGCCTGCGTTTTGGATTACCCCAGACGTTCCAGGTTATCCTGAACCTTTGTATGGATTATGGCACTCAAGGAAACGCTTGTTTCTATTACTTCCGCGTTTCTTCGGAGAATGGGGAGCCCCTGTCCTCTGTGAATGTCTCTAATCAGAAAATATCCAAATATAGTGTCACGGATCGTTATGGACGCGTTCAGGCCGCAGTAGGGATAGGTCAGAAGGACGTGTTTCAGTTTACAAAGCAAGGCTATCAACCTGAGAGGTTCAGTATGTCCTGCGACTCCTTGAAAGAAACCGAAGAGAAGGCCATCGTGCTTAAGAAAATAGAGTGATTTCGGAAATCGACCACGCTGCCCGTTCTTGCTGAGGGTGTCTGTCCGGTGCTTGTCCGGGCTGGCCTGCCGGTCCCCGGCGGAAGTGAGCAGTAAGACACCATCCCTTAGCCTTCGGCTTAGGATGGCGGCGATCGGCGGCGGCGCCATGATGCGCAGTTGGTGCGCTTTTGTTGCGTGGCTGGTGCGCGCTCTTCGGAGATGCCGCTGGGGTCGCCGGCGCATGGCGTGTCGTGCATTCCGGGATGGGCGCTTCGAATCCTGGATCGATCCGGTTTGTGGGAATGCCGTGATGGAAGTTCCCGGTCCGGTCGAGCCAAGCTCTCCGAACCGAGACGCAATACCTCTCTCATACGACGACCGCATAAGGCGTTTTGCCCAGTTCGTGTGTGACTCTTTAAAAAGAAAGAGGCATGATACTCAATTTATGGGTGATACCGGTGATACTGTTTCAGGCGGGAAAATGGGATAATAGCCTCAATTGAGGAAACCACAAGATACCCAGGAAAATCCGCTAAGCAATGGAAATAGATAATAATATAAGCTAACTGGCTGGAAGGCTATGACTTACCATTTGAGACCCTAATAGAATCCCTTCCTCTCCGCCAGTCCTTTATTTTCAATGTGGGGGGACAAGTTCGGAGACCGCGGCGGCAGGCGCACAGCCTCAATCACGCCTTTCTCGAGTGTGACCCGGAACGCCTCGGAAAACTTCGCGTTGCGGTCCATCATTAGGTACCTCTTCCCACAAGGGAATCTTTCTTCGGCGTCGGTCACATTCCTGGCAACCTGGAGCATCCAACCTTCCTCTGGATGCGCGGTGAGAATCTGCAGCATCCGGCATCCATGGCTGCCTGTCAAGCATCCCACTCGTCAACGCTGGCAGCCGTGGTAAGTTACTCCATTACAATCATTTGCAACTCGGCAGAATGTTTTGATCAAACGGGGCGGCAGGTTGGGGGCAGTGTAATGCGGCGTCATGCCGCCGCAAAACGCCTTCGGCGCGGGAACTGGGTCGATTACGGCAGGGAAAGCATGCCGGGGGGGCCGGTGGACCAATCTTGCCTTATTTCAGCGCCATTTCAGCTTGACATCGATGCCGCGGCCGATCAGATCAATGCAACAAGGAATCCTGTTTCCGGATCGCGCTTCACTCGCTGTTTATTGTGGCATCCAATGAGCGCGGCGCCAAGGTGGCGCTCAGGATTGCGGGACATTTGTTGAGGGATCTGCGCCGATGGCACAAGGCTCAACCATCGAGTGGACCGAATCCACCTGGAATCCCGTATCCGGCCTCACAAAGATAAGCCCGGGCTGCAAGCACTGCTATGCCAGGCGCGTGGCGATCCGGCTCCACGCCATGGGGCAGCCGAATTGTGAGCGTGGATTCAACGTATCGCTCCAGGAGCATATGCTGGAGCTACCGCTGACGTGGAGAAAGCCTCAGACTGTCTTCGTGAACTCCATGGGCGATCTCTTTCACAGAGAGGTCCCCGATCCTTCATCCGGCGCGACATTGGGGTCAGGCCTGGATAATTTACTTTTTGGCATCTCCACGAGCCGCTCAGCGTGCAAACATCGCGAAGAGTAAATTGTCCAGACATGACCCCAATTTCCAATTTGGACTGCGCCGGCAATGGTGATGGTGCTGCCGGCGCCCCGGGAGAGGGCCTTATTGGCCGTCCACAATCTGCATGTGTCGTCTAATACGGGGGCTGGTAGTAGTTGGGAGGAGTTTCTATAATCTCTAGAACTGGTACGACTGCCGGGCGTGGGCTCGGGAATCAGCGGCCCAAACGAAGAAATAAGGAGTTCAATTCGCATCCGCGCGGAGGCGGAAGCTCATACCTTCCGTAATGAGTACCACACTTATACACGTCGGCGGCATTTCCAAGCGTTTTGGATCGCATCAGGCGCTGCACGATGTCGGTTTTTCGGTGTATGCCGGAGAGCTTGTGGGTCTCATCGGGCCCAACGGAGCCGGCAAGACGACCCTCTTTGAATGCCTGGCAGGCGTGCAACCCGCCGATCGCGGCCGTGTCGTATTCGATGCCGGATATGGGGATTGTGGGCGCCGGTCAGCCGTCCTCTTTTATGTTCCTGACGGCATTGCACCCTGGCCTGAACAGCCCGTTCAATGGATCCTCGAATTCAGCCTCGGTTTCTTCGGCGGCAGGCGCCATCTTTACCAGGACGTCGTTGATGAGTTGGGACTGGCGCCGCTCCTACGGACTCCGATTGGCGCTCTTTCCAAAGGACAGCGCAAGCGCGTGCTTCTCGGGATCGGCTTGCTTTCACCGCAGCCTGTCATCCTGATCGATGAACCCTTCGAAGGGCTCGACTTGCGCCAGACCCGAGACGCGGCCGCCGCCCTGCGCAGACACGTAACGTTGGGACGGACACTTTTTGTCTCGATCCATCAGATTGCCTACGCTGCGAAAGTCTGCGACCGCCTTGTGCTTCTGAGCGAGGGACGGGTCGTTGGGGAAGGGACCCACGATGAGTTGACGGCGCTTGCCGGCCACAGGCTTGGCCACGCCCCGCCATCTGACTTTGAGGAGGTCTTTCTTGCGCTCACGTGATGGTGCGTGGAGATGGTTGCTGCGAAAAGAGTGGCGCGAACTGATGGCGGCCCGCGCATGGTGGGTGATGCTCGCCCTCAGCGGTCCGCTCGTTGGCGTGTCATTCATCAGCGCCGTGCGGGCCTATGGCGAAGCAAGCGGCGTAGGCGGCACGGCGGCCGGACTCGCTGACGCCCTCTGGCCGCTTGACGGCGTATTGGTGCCGACATTCAGCGCTTATGAGCTCGTCGCATTATTTCTGCTGCCGTTTGTTGCGATTCGCCTGATTGCCGGGGACCGCCAGAGCGGCGCCTTGAAACTCGAGCTGCAGCAACCCATGTCTCCCAGCGCAATGATGGGGACGAAAGCGCTGGTGCTGCTGGCGGGCTGGTGCCTGGCAAGCGTCCCGGCGGTGCTTGCAGGCGTGCTATGGAAGATCTACGGCGGCAGCATATATGCGCCGGAAGTAACAAGCATAGTGCTGGGACACTTGCTTAACGCTGGGGTGATCATCGCGTTGGCGGCGGCTGCCGCCTCCTTGTCGGAACATCCATCCACGGCGGCAATCTTGACGCTCGCGTTCACCGTCGGAACGTGGGTGCTTAACTTCGTGGCAGCGGTTCAGGGGGGCGTGTGGGAACGATTGGCGCGATACACACCCGCAGAGATGCTGCAAACGTTCCAGCACGCTCTCATTCGCCTCAGTCTTGTGCTTGCCGCGCTTACGATCATCGGCGCCGGCCTCCTTATGGCGGGCGTCTGGATGCGGCTCGGTGTGGCTGTGCGGCGCCGGGCGGGGGAATCGATCGCCATAGTTGCCGTTGCGAGCGCTCTGGTCTTTGCCTGCTCCTACGTCAGATCTGATTGCGATGTGTCCGAGAATCAGCGCAACTCATTTTCCGAACCCGATGAAGCGGCTCTGAGGCAGATTAAGGCGCCGCTCAGCATCGAAGCGCATCTGGCGCCCGAGGATCCCCGGCGTTTTGATCTCGAGCATCAGACGCTCTCCAAATTGCGGCGCGTCATGCCGCAGGTGACAGTGCAGTACATTTCGTCGACGTTGATCGGGCTGTTTGAACAGGCGGACTCTCACTACGGAGAGTCTGGTACGATCTCGCCGGCCGGCGCACGATGAGCCGGTTGATTTCCAGCGAAGGTGTGCTCGAAACGATTTACAAACTTGCGGGCGTCCAGCCGCCGAAAGAAGAGGAGCCGGAGCATCACGGACATCCGCTGCGCGCGCGCCCTGTGGGCGCAGTGCCAATCTTCTATGGGGTTTGGCCACTCGCCATCGTCGGTCTGGGACTATTTGTCAAAAGGAGGACAACATGAATGCACATGCACAACGTGCGCTTACTTGGGTCGCGGTGATTCTTTTGATCGGGCCGCTAGGCGCAGCGGACATCAAAGTGGATCTCAGCAAAGAGAAAGTAGGTGAGGAACCAAAGGTATTTCAACCCATCGTAGGCACGTGGGTGGTTGTGCAGGACGGGGCCGATAAAGTCATCATGGTCGATGGCCGTCCTTGGATGGCCAACCAGAGCCAGCCGACGGCCTTGCTTGCTGAAAAAGCGCGCACCTTCTATGGCGCGTCGCATGAGGACTTCCTCGATAACATAAAGCAATTTGCCTACTTTCCCATTGCAATTCTGAATGGGCTTGATGACTTTGCCGGCGGTACCATCAGCGTGAAGTTCAAGACGGTCAGCGGCCAGCTTGATCGCTGCTCGGGCATTCTATTCAACGTTAAGCCCAGCGGCGACTGGCTCAGCGTGCGCTACAACGACACTGAGCAGAACATTGTACTCTGGAGGTTTCACGACGGTGTCCGCAGGTCCGTAAAACGCGGCCCGGAAGGCAAGTATCTGCTCGACAAAGGCCAGTGGCATGACCTGAAAATGACGATACAGGGCACGGACTTTAAGGCTTGGATCGATGATCAGCTGGCGCTTGAATATGCTCTGCCCGAGGCAGTCTCAGGCAAGATCGGGCTCTGGTCGAAAACCGATAGCACGAGCTATTTTAAGGATTATGTCGTAAGTCAGCAGCGGAACAACGGCTTCGGCATTCTGCATTCAAGAACTGCAGAATGGTAGGGAATAGACACAGAATAGAGAATATAGAATTCAGAAGTCGGGTCCACGGTGTTGAATCCCTATGCCGGCAGTTATTCTGTATCCTGTATTCTAAATTCTGTATTCTGCCCTCTTCCTACTTATGCATGTGCTGATGGGCCGAGATGATATCCCGCGCCGCCGGGCGGATTTCCTCCCAATGGGCCTTGGGTGATTTCTGAAGCACCACCATCGCTCTATCAATGGTCACTTCGATCACTCCGGGGATATCGAATAGTCCCTTGGCCAAGCCATCGTCGGTGGCCGGGATGTCCCGCCGGTTGTGATATTTGTGCATTGATTCGGTCAGCTCGGTTTGCAGATAGAAATAACAGGAGTTGGCTGTTGAAGATACCACCTCATTCAAAATGCCATTCGAATTGACTTCCTTGGGAGGCACCTTGTCCTTATCACGAAATTTCACAAAGACAAATGCACCCAGTCCTCCCAGTCCCAGGATGAAGCATAAAAAAACAATCAGATTCCGTGCCTCATACCCTTTCAACGTTCCTTTGGCCATCCTCCTCCTTCATTGAAAACCGACGCACGACAGTAAGTGCTTAAAAATAGAGGCATTCAGCTTGCCATTCAAGAGTCAACAGGATGCTATCCCCGCACCCCCGTTACTAACACGCTCGTTGCGTGCCTTTATTTCACCTTGAAATTCGTTAACATCTTCGCGCAGATGGGAAGCGGGATCAAGATATGTGTGTCGTGCAATGTCAGTAAACTGATGGGTACGAACCAAGCGATTGGCTCTCCGGAGGGCCGGGTTGGGATCGGGCTATGCCGGGGCCTATGAATGCTTTGTCCTGCCTTATCCTATCGTAGTAGAATTCGAGTCGGAAGATCACCCCCACATTGGTCCTCAAGGGAGAGGTGGAAATATGCCTGTGGAATCATCGGCGAAGCGCAAGGAGCGTGTCCTCAAGATCATAACCATCCTCAGGCAAACGTATCCTGAGGCGCGCATAGCCCTGAACTTCAATAACCCGCTGGAGCTGCTCGTGGCAACGATCCTCTCGGCCCAGTGCACAGACAAGCGCGTGAATATGGTGACCGAATATCTGTTTAAGAAATATCGGACGGCGGCCGACTACGCTGCCGCCGACCCCAAGGTGTTCGAAGAGGAAATCCGCTCGACAGGTTTTTATCATAACAAGACCAAGTCGGTGATCGGGGCGGCGACAAGAATCGCCACAGAATTCGGGGGAGAGGTGCCCGACAACATGGCAGACCTGCTCACACTGCCGGGCGTGGCCCGCAAAACCGCCAATGTGGTGCTCGGCGGCTCATTCGGCAAGAATGAGGGAGTCGTCGTTGATACGCACGTGATCCGGCTGGCTCAGCGCCTCAAGCTCAGCCGGCACCAAGACAACGCAGGCGATAAAATCGAGAATGATCTCCTGGATTTGGTGCCGCGTAAGGACTGGACCGATTTCGGCAACATGCTCATCTTGCACGGCCGCACGATCTGCGAAGCGCGCCGCCCGAAATGCTCGGCCTGCTCTATTAACCATCTCTGCCCTTCGAGGCAACGGTACTGAGAACTCCTCTCTAAAAGTTTCCTTCGTCGGCGGAGGGGCCGTAGATCGAGGGGACGGGGACATCTTTGAGCCGGATATACACGCTCAGCTGGCCTCGGTGGTGGATCAGGTGATTGAGCAGGAATGAGCGCAGCACACCAACCTTCGGCATGCTCAACAGCACCTGTTCCCCCTTCTTGAGAGCCCAGGGTTCCATCATTTCGGCGTCGGATTTCGAGTCTATGGCCGACCTCGCCTTGGCGATGCTCTGATCAAAAGCCGCGAGCAGCTCGCCGGTGGTCGCATAGTTGGGCCGCTTATATTCCGGATTGGCAGCCATATCCACGAATGGAGCGTTGACGATACTTCCCACCCAGCCGGGGATCTCGACGATGTGCGCAGCCAGATCCCCCATAGTCATCGACTTGGCGTGCGGCTTCCACTGGGCCTCCGCCAGCGGCACGCGTTCGAGCAACTTTCGGGTTGTCGCCATTTCATGATCGTACTCAGGAAGCAAAACATCCTTGATTGCCATATTCGCTCCTCCGGTTGATAACGGGTATCCGGTGCTGAACCCGGGTTTCAGTTATTATCCGCCGCCTCGCTGAGCGGCAGCCATGAATGGGGTGTCCCAGAGAGTGATCATGTTGCCGCTGGCCTCGACTGCAATCAGGCCGGCCGATGCGGCCGCCAGGGTTTCGATTTCCGCCATTACGGCCCGCCCCGCCTCCTTGAGCGATTTGCCGTCGTTCATCAGGTCGCACAATCGCTTGGCCGACAGCAGCACCATGATGCGCTCGCCTACACCCGTAAGCGAAACCGCTGCTTTGGGCGTGCAATAGGTTCCTGCCCCGATGATCGGAGAATCCCCGACGCGGCCGGGATAGCACTGACCTGTGCCTCCGGTGGAAGTTCCGGCCGCCAGTCTGCCACCGACATCGAGGGCAACGCAACCCACGGTCCCGAGACGTGGATGACCGTTTTTCCAATCTCTGCCCATCTGCTCATAGTCGAGCTCCAGGCACGCCTGGGTCATGTGCCGTTGCCAGTAAGCGATTTTTTGCGACGTGGCCCTGACACCTGATTCATGGCCGAGCTTGAGCCCGAGCTGGGTAGCCTCGAGGCCGCATAGCATGACGTGCGCATCGCACTCGAGGATGTAGCGCGCCAGCCGGATCGGGTTCTTGAGTCCGGGAACTTGGGCCACGGCGCCTGCCCGCCCGTCGCTCGCCATGAGACTCGCATCCATCCGGGCCACGCCATCTGCCTGGAGATAGCTCCCTGTGCCAGCATTCAGCACCGGCTCGTCCTCGAGCCTGCGAATGGCGGCCTCCACTGCATCCAGCGCGCTTCCCGCCGCTTCCAGAACCTTCCACCCCTCATCGGCGGCCCTGTTGCATGCGGCTTCACGCAGTGCTTTTTCATCGGCAGAAACGGCGGCACAGCCGCCATGCACGACCAAAGCTGGCTTCATGCGTCATTCCCCCAAATCTCAGCCTGCAGCCCCCGATGGAGTGATGAGTGACGACTTATCACTTTCCCGGGGATTGAGAATTACATCTCTATCAATCCTACCGCTTTTAATTGTTCAAGGTAGTTTAAGACGTCCTGGAGGTCAGTCTTCGTCCGATATTGGGCGTCGAGCATGTTTTTGATGTCGAGCGCACTGTGTTGGCCGTTGATCAGCAACTGCAGTTCGCCGGTATTCGCAATTCTCGCAGGAAACTTCGCCTGCGCCGTACTATACACTTCCCTGATCTTGAGCTCTTCTGGAGTCAGAGTGGTCCCGGCAGGAGTGGGACCGGGGGTTGGCATATAATATAGATATCCGCGCTGCCCCCTCTCCTTCACCCGGGCTGTGGGTTTGGGGATGATTTTGGCCGCTTGCTTCTCGAGGTCGGTCAGCTGGAGGACGATGGGAGCGGCGTTGAGCCTCCGGGCCACCGCTTTCATGTGGTTTTCGAGCGCGTTGAATTCCGCCTTGCCGATGTCATCGATAGACTTCTGCATGGCAATCACGTAATCGCCGACCACCTTCTTGTCCGCTGCGAGCTGATTGATGGTCGCAAGCGTGTCCTTTTCATTGATGACCGCTGCGGAAATATAGGCGCGACCTAACCTGTAGGCCTCGGCAAAATCCCCCGTGGTTGCCCGATTCAGTTCTTCCAGCGCGCGCATCAGCTGATGCCCCAGGCGGTTTGTGCCGTTGCTGCCGATTTCCCCGGCGATTTTCATCGCCATGTTGTCGTCGGCGCTGGCAATCGTGTAGGCCGCAGCCGCGGCGATGATAGTAACCCGTTTCATCTGGGTCGCATCGGATTTGTCGACATGATCACCCGAGGTATGGTACCAGCGGTCGGGCCAGGCAATCATCATGATGCCCGGCACACCCACGCCCCAGTCATTGAATACGGTGTGATCGGAAGAGCCATAGTAGGTTTCGATGCTGTAAATGAAAGGCTCATCGGCGCCGCTCGGCGCCACAATGCGGCGCGTCTGCAGGGTAGAATTGCCACGGTTCTGCAAGTGCTCGCGGTTGGATTCGCCGACGTAACGATAGTAATTTTCCATCACGTCGTTTATGTAGTGAGGATTGCCGTAGGTGGTGCGCATCAGGCAGAAGAACGACTGGTTCTTGCTCAGCCATTCCCCGACCATGTCCAGGTTGATGTCGCACAGGGTCTTGGCCATGATCTCCTTGTGGTCTTTGGCCCAGGCGCCGGTACCCGACATCTCAGGACCCATGATGAAGCGGATGGTGCGCCTCGGGCGCGGGATGCGGTTCTCTTTGATCAGCGCGTTCAGCACCCGCGCGGTCTCCATGAGGGCGGCACAACCTGAGATGTCGTCGTTGCCCCCCTGCTTGACATAACCTTCGAACAGATGGGCGGAAAAGATGATCTCGTTTCCGTTTGGGTCGGTGCCGGGAATATAAGCAACCACATTCTGCATATCCGTGGGCACGGTTTCGGAGACAACCTGTGCGCGCACTTTGATTTTCTGACCGGCCAGGAGTCGCTTCTTCAGGTAGTCGCCATCCCGGGGTGGAATCTGAAACCCGAATTTCATCGTGTTTGGGGTAGCCGCACCACCCCCTCTGCCGCCGCCTCCGATCGACGCCCAGTTGAGCTGCATCGGGTCAAAGTAGGGGCGGCTGTTGCCAATTCCAATCGCACCCACAGCGCCGGTGCTACCCAATCCCCCCATCGATCCATCCGTGACCGCAATCTTATCTTTCAGGTCTTTGCCCTGGCGATCTTCCGGCCTTCCCGAACCTACCCAGACCAGCTCACCCGTCACGTCGCATGTGACGCTGCCGGATGCAAGCATCGCCGTCATGTCAAGATAGGATGCCAGTTTCTCATGGCCGGGGTCGACCTCCCACAGTTCGCCCTTAATGCCGTTCCATGCCGTTCCACCCGGATAACGGGCCACTTCGGCGCCAGGAATGCCGTATTCCTTGAATTTGTCCAGGTAGTACTTGGTTTCGTGAAACATCGTGGAGGGCCCATACTCTGAAGCCGGGCGGATATGGTCGTAGCCGCCGGTCTCCATGATTGCGTGTACGGCGTTTTCACCGGATGACTCACCGATGATCTCGTCCATAATGTTCGACGCCAGGAACGTCCATTGCAGCCACGGCGTCATTTGCGCCAAAGCAATCACGCCAAAAAACAGGATCGTAACCAGCGACAGAAGAAGGGTTCGCTTTGTCATTTGCATCTCCTCATGACATCTTGGATGGGCTGTGCTATGTATGACCTTTGAAGGACGGCATAGTTTAATCGAATTCCGAAATAATTGCGACGAAGACATAATAAAAACTGCAATCCAGACTGCGGAATATCCGCGGCCTAAATGCATCAACGCAGAGCACGCAAAGGGGGCAGAGATCGCAGATCATTTGAAAAGCAAAAGGTCTCTGCGCTCTCTGTTCCGAAAATGACTCAGTGGGGTGCCAATTGATTCGATCGTTTCTGCGCCGCCCTTTCAGGGCTTACAATCTCCGGCCCCCAAACCCAGGGCTTACGCCCTGGGCTGTGCTGCTCCGCCCTTTCAGGGCTATGCGCTGCACGGCCATGAAAACCGCAAGGATTACGGCTGCAAAACCCCGAAGGGCTGAGCCTTGCACGGCCGTGAAAATCCCAAGGATCACGGTTGCAAAACCCCGAAGGGGTAGAGCAGCAGAGCCCAGGGCGTGAGCCCTGGGAAGCGGGAATCGAGCGATAAGAGCCCTGAAAGGGCGGCACAGGAAACCTGCGGCGAGAGCGCAACATTTTCATGCGTCACTGGGTGCGCCCTGGCGCATGGGGGACTGCTCCCTTTACGGCCTCTGCGTTGAGCTGCTGCTTTTCTTGCCTCAATGGCAAGGATCCGTACGTAAGTAGTACAAAAGGAGGGGTGGCGATGCGGGAAGAGCTGAGCGGTGAAGCGCTGGCAGCTTTGGTCGAGCGGGTCTTCAAGTTGCGGGCTTCGGATCGTGCGCTGGCGGTGCTGGTTGATTTGCCCGATCCTGTGCGTGGCGATACTGCCGGGTGGCGGGAGCGCCGCGAAATGGCTGCACAATGGGTGCGCAGGCTTCTTCCTTTCCAGCAGCGGTTAAAGCTCGAAGTTCATTTGTACCTGTATCGCAACGTGCGGACCAACAATGCCGATCTTCCCCGCGGCGCCTGGCTGCACGCTGAAGGGCCGTTGCCCGGAACCGCGGATGAACTTGATCCGCTGACAGAGCAGCCGTTCGCGGACATCTTTCGTGCACACAGTGTTCTGATGGCCGTCACCGAACTCTCGGCTACTGCGCCCCTCAAGCTCATGGCCAAAACCTTCGGATTCCGCGCCGCCACCATGCCCGGTTTCTCGCCGGCGATGATTCCTTCCCTGCGCCTGGACTACGAGGAGATCAATCACCGGGTCACCAGACTCAAGGAATGGCTCGACCGCTCGGAGGGAGCCGACCTGGTCTTCCAGGTGGAAGGCGGCCCTGAGTGCAAGCTGTCCCTGGATCTGCGCCATCGGACCGGCCACGCCTCGGGCGGCCTGCTTCACGACCCCGGCACGGCGGGCAACCTCCCTTCCGGCGAAGCCTACATCGTACCGTATGAGGGGGAAGTTATCGGCACTCCGAGCGCCTCAGCCGGACAGTTGCCGGTGCAGTTCGGCAGTGAAGTGGTCATTTATGATATCCGCGAGAATATCGCCGTAAAAGCCGCCGGCACGGGCGCAGCCGCGCGCCGCGAGGCCGATTACCTCGCGCGCGAACCTGCCTATGGGAATATCGCTGAACTCGGCCTCGGCGTGCTTGCGGACTTCGGCGTGAAGCCCTGCGGGTCGCTCCTGCTGGATGAAAAACTTGGTCTGCACATCGCCTTTGGACGCAGCGATCACTTCGGAGGTCGCGTGGGCGCTGCCCAATTCACCCGGCCGGAGGAGGTTGTGCACATCGATCGCGTGTACCTGCCGTCCGTGCAACCCATGGTGCATGTGCGCCGCGTCGACCTGCGCGGACCGGGGTTTGAACTCCCCTTGATGCGCGACGACCGGTTCATCGTCGATTTCGGGATCTCTTAGACAAACCCCGCCGAATGTCCGCAACCTAAAAACCTCAACGCAAAGGGCGCAGAGATCGCAAATAGTTTTTGTTTTTAAATGACTCTGTAACCTCCGCGACCTCTGTTCCGAAAATGACTCAGTGGGGTGCCAATTGATTCGATCGTTTCTGCGCCGCCCTTTCAGGGCTTACAATCTCCGGCCCCCAAACCCAGGGCTTACGCCCATAAGCGCTAAGTTAAGATCGATTTGGGCAGGATATGGAGATTTCGGGGAGCGTACTGAACCAGAAAATCCAAGGAAAATAGGATCCATGCAACATATATTCGGCCGCAAAAAGATTATCTTAGCGCTTATGGGCTTACGCCCTGGGCTGTGCTGCTCCGCCCTTTCAGGGCTATGCGCTGCACGGCCATGAAAACCGCAAGGATTACGGCTGCAAAATCCCGAAGGGCTGAGCCTTGCACGGCCGTGAAAATCCCAAGGATCACGGTTGCAAAACCCCGCAGGGGTGGCGCAGCAAAGCCCAGGGCGTGAGCCCTGGGGACAGGGAATGGAGCGAAAAGAGCCCTGAAAGGGCGGCGCAGAAAACTCGCGCCCGGAACACAACATTTTCATGCGTCACCGGGTGCGCGCCGGCGCATGAGGGACTGCTTCGAAAATAGAACCGATTGCGGCGCGGAACTACTTGTGTGTTTCTGTGCCGCCCTTTCAGGGCTCTTACCGCCCGATTCCCGCTTCCCAGGGCTCACGCCCTGGGTAGAGAACCGGAGATCTCAAGCCCTGAAAGGGCGGCACAGGAAACCTGCGGCGAGAGCGCAACATTTTCATGCGTCAGGGGTGCGCCCCAGGCGCATGGAGGACTGTTCCGAAAATAGGCGGAGTTTTTGGAGTGCGGCGGCATGACCTGCACCTTACACGCATTTTTATGATCGAACCGTGTCACAGTGTCACCCATATTAGGATTCATCCGTCTGCGAAGATCGGAGACGCCAGCCGCGCACTATGTGCGCCAATGTGCGCAGACCAGCTTGTAGGGATTCGGCACCAGGTTCGCCATCCCCCTTGCGGCCCAACCAGCCTCCCAATCGAGCCACCATTCGGTTGGCCTCCTGAAGGCTCAGCGGCGGCCCAGCGCGGGGAGGTTTTTTTTTACAGTTGCGACAAGCACCTTGAGTTCCTCGGCAGTATAAAGCAGTTCTGCAGGCACGTTTGGCACTGCGCGGCCGAGTTTGATCAGCGCCAGGATGCGCCAAGCCATGATGAGATCGAAGGTCAGTACGCGTTTGATGTGCTCGGCCGTTTTGAACTCGCGTTGTTCGACCCCACAGCCGCTCTTGAGCACACGGTGCCATTCCTCGATGCCCCAACGCAGGCGATACCACTCCACTTTCTCCCACGCTTCTTCGGCAGTGTTGATGGGGAGATCCGTCAACAGCATCCATTCGAGCCGCTCGGCGCCGCGCGCCGGGGCATCTTCATAGACCCAGACGGCCCACAGGCTCAACGCCGGCCAGCCTTTCTTGGGGCCGACCGCTGGTGCTTGGATGGTAACCTGAGCCCAGCGGATGCCGACCGTTGCCGAACGCGCGGATTGGCCGCGCCGGCGAGGCACCTTCAACTGACGCCGCAAGCCCAGCGGTTGCGACTGCATAAAGGACCAGAGTTTCTGGTGACCCTCCAG
>CAVTZY010000010.1:0-19795 GCA_963739235.1 Terriglobia bacterium
GATTCTGGAATAACGCAGAGAACTTATGCTGAACGAAAAGATCAGGATACGGCTAAAGGCCTACGATTACAGGGTGCTGGACCAGTCGACGTCGGAAATCGTGGATATTGCCAAGCGGACAGGATCTCGCGTTTCGGGTCCGATTCCGCTGCCCACGGTGAAGAACAAGTTTTGCGTGCTGCGCTCTCCGCATGTCGACAAGAAGTCGCGGGAGCAGTTCGAAATCCGGACGCACAAACGTCTGGTGGATATTCTCGAACCCACGCCGCAGACGGTCGACGCCCTGATGAAGCTCGATCTGCCGGCGGCGATCGACGTGGAAATCAAGGCCTTTGGCACGGAACATAAGTAGGTTTTAACAGAAAGGAAGGGCACGATTGAGTGACGATTGACGAGTGACGATGGGAATCCCAAATCGTCATTCGTCAATCGTCATTCAAAGCCCCGTGACGCTCATGGTGGATGGACTTATTGGAGTCAAGGTGGGGATGACTCAGGTCTTCGAACAGGACGGCAAAGTCGTCCCGGCGACGGTAATCAAGACCGGTCCCTGCATCGTTGTCCAGAAAAAGGTCAAGGAAAAGGACGGCTACGACGCCCTTCAGTTGGGGCTGGTGGAGTTTATTCGTCCTTCGCGGGTGAAGAAGCCGCGCGCCGGCCACTTCAAGAAGGCGGATGTGCCGCCGGTCCGGATCTTGCGCGAGTTCGCGTTTGACGACAGCGCCGAGCCGCTCAAGGTGGGCGACCAGATCCTGGTAAACCAGGTATTTCAGCCGGAAGACAAGGTGGACGTCGTGGGCACCAGCAAGGGGCGCGGATTCGCCGGTCTGATCAAGCGGCATCACTTCGCCGGCGGCGCGGCGAGTCACGGCTCCATGTTTCACCGCGCTCCCGGGTCCATCGGCGCATCGGCCTTCCCAAGCCGGGTGCTGCCGGGAATGCGTGCGGCAGGGCATATGGGCAACGCGCGCATAACCGTGCAGAACCTGCGCGTCGTGCGTGTCCAGGACCAGGAGAATCTGCTGGTCGTAAAAGGCGCGATTCCCGGTCGGAACGGCGGATACGTAATCGTAACCAAGGCGTAGATGAAAGATCCCCGCTGCAGCACCGGGCGGGAACTCGAGGTTCAGGAATGGCTGAGATTGAAGTGAAAAACCTCGCAAATGAGGTAGTCGGGAAGCTGGAGCTCAAAGACGAGGTCTTCAAGGCTGCGCTGAACATGCCCCTCATCTGGGAGGCGGTCAAGCATTATCAGGACTCATTGCGCGCGGGAACTGCGGCTACCAAGACCCGGGGCATGGTGAGCGGCAGCGGCAAGAAGCTCTGGCGTCAAAAGGGAACAGGACGGGCCCGTATCGGCAGCATTCGCAGCCCACTGTGGCGCCACGGCGGTACAGTTCACGGCCCTCAGCCGCGAAGTTATGTTTACGCTTTTCCGCGCAAAAAGCTGCGCGGGGCGATGCGATCCGCATTGTCGGCAAGGTTCAACGAAAACTGCCTGGCGGTCATCGACGGATTCCAGCTCGAGAGCCATAAGACCAAAGATTTAATGAAAGCGCTCAAGAGCTTCGGCAGCGGCCGCAAGATTCTTCTCGTCGACTCAGGAGTCAATCGCAATCTGGCGCTTTCTTCGCGCAACCTTCCCAAGATCAAGCTTGTGCCGGATCAGGGAGTCAACATTCACGATGTGGTCAATCACGAGGTGCTCATCTTTTCGAAGGAAGCAATTCTGCAGGTCCAGGAGGTACTGAGCCGATGACAAAGAAAGCACACAACGTCCTGCGACTGCCTGTAATCACCGAGAAGAGCACTTTCCAGAAGGAAAAGAACCAGACTTTGACTTTCAAGGTGGCGCGCGCCGCGAACAAGATCGAAATCAAGGCCGCGGTCGAGAAGATCTTCAAAGTGAAGGTCGCCGGCGTCCGCACCGCCAACTTTCACGGAAAAATCCGGCGTCAGGGGCGTTACGCGGGCCACAGGTCCGATTGGAAGAAGGCCTACGTGACGTTGAAAAAGGGCGAAAAGATGTTTGAATTCTCCGAGGCGCTTTAGTCTCGGCGGGAGCAGCTGGAATCATGGCAATTAAAACATATCGGCCCACTTCGCCGGCGATCCGGTTCCGGACTACCATTGACAACAAGGAGCTTTCCACCGAGCGCCCGCTGAAACGGCTGACGGAATCGAAGCGGAGAATCTCCGGGCGGAACAACAAAGGACATCTTACCATCCGGCATCGGGGCGGGGCGCACAAGCGTTTGTTCCGGACGATTGATTTTCTGCGGGATAAACGCGACATCCCGGCTCACGTTACCGCGCTCGAATATGATCCGAATCGGTCGGCGAACATCGCTCTCCTGACCTATGCGGACGGCGAAAAGCGCTACATCGTGGCCCCCAACGGGCTCAAGGTGGGAGCATCGGTAGTTGCGGGTGATGGCGCCGACATTCTGTTAGGCAATGCACTGCCGCTCAAGAACATCCCTTTGGGTACGATGATTCACAACATCGAGCTCAAGAAGGGCAAGGGCGGGCAAATGGCTCGTTCAGCTGGAGTTGCGGCCCAGCTTCTGGCCAAGGAAGCCGGCTATGCGCAGATCAAGATGCCCTCGGGCGAGACGCGCATGGTGCACTTGGACTGCTACGCCACCATCGGGCAGGTAGGAAATCTGGACCACGAGAACATTTCCATCGGCAAGGCAGGGCGATCGCGCTGGCTGGGCTGGCGGCCGACCGTTCGCGGCGTAGCCATGAACCCGATTGACCACCCGCACGGCGGCGGTGAGGGGAAAGACTTCGGGCGGGCGGCATCCGGTCAGCCCCTGGGGGTTGCCCACCAAGGGATACAAGACGCGGAATAACAAGCGAACCCAGCGCTTCATTATTAAGCGCCGGGGCAAGAGATAAGCGGAGCAGCGCATGGCAAGATCGGTTAGCAAGGGCCCATTCGTGGATGATCATCTAATAAAGAAGGTGCGCGCAACCAGTGGAACCGGCGGACGCACGGTGATCAAGACCTGGTCGAGGCGCTCAACCATCACACCGGAAATGGTGGGAGCCACAATCGCGGTTCACAATGGCAAGAAGTTCATCCCGATTTATATTTCGGAGAACATGGTGAGCCACAAGCTGGGCGAGTTTGCGCCCACACGCATTTTCAAAGGGCACACCACCAAGGTCGCTGAGAAGGCGGTTGCGGTCAAAACTTAGGGCAAGGGCGACCGTTTCGGCCCCCGTCGCAACGGGGAAGCGCGCGGTCTCAGGAATCGACTGGAGGAGGGGCAGGGTGCGAGGTGCGGGCCCGGCGGCAGCGGCTCCCAGGGAGTGGCACCGCGGGATGGACACCGAGCACAAGCCACTGGATTTGATATGGAAGCAAGGGCGACAGGAAAATACTTGAAGGGATCGCCGCAGAAGGCTCGTCTGGTGATCAACCTTATTCGCGGCCGCCGAGTGCAGGAAGCGCTGGCGATCCTGAGGTTCACGAAAAAGCGCGCCACGCAGCCCATTGAAAAGGTATTGCTCTCGGCGGTGGCGAACGCCAAGGAGAAAAACGCAACGGCGGACGTTGATTCATTCATCGTGGATCGTGCGGTGGTGGATTCGGGCCCGACCAAGTATCGGCGCCGGGTGCGCCCTGCCCCCATGGGACGGGCTTACCGGCAGCAGCGCCGATATAAGCACATCACAATCACGATCAAGGGCAAGGACATCGAGGAGTAAGGAGGCACCTTGGGTCAGAAAGTTCATCCTTACGGTTTCAGGCTTGGAGTCAACCGGACATGGCGTTCGCGCTGGTTCGCGCGCAAGGACTACGGCGCTCTTCTTCACGAAGACCTCGGTCTGAAGGTCATGTTAAAGAAGAAGTTCGCGCATGCCGGCGTGTCGCGCGTCGAGGTCGAGAGAGCTGCCAACAAGCTCACGATCATCATTTTCACTTCGCGTCCCGGCATCATCGTGGGCAAGAAGGGGACGGAGATCGAAAAGCTGAAGAAGGATCTGCAGGTCCTCACCGGCCGCGATATCAATCTCAAGATCCAGGAAGTGAACAAGCCCGAGCTGGATGCGCAGCTGGTTTCCGAAGGCATTGCCCAGCAGCTGGAGAAGCGCATTGCTTTCCGTCGCGCCATGCGCCGGGCGGTCGACAGCACCCTGCGCTTCGGCGCCAAAGGGATCAAGGTGCGCACCAGCGGCCGCCTGAACGGCGCGGAAATCGCCCGGACGGAATGGTACCTGCACGGCCAGCTTCCCTTGCACACGATCCGTGCCGACATCGATTACGGTTTCGCGGAGGCCCGGACCACCTATGGCGCGATCGGCGTCAAGGTGTGGATTTACAAAGGCGAAGTGTTCGAGATGCAGAAGCCCGAGGCTCGGGCGGTGATTTGTTAGCAGGAGTGGAAGTCCATGTTGATGCCGAAGAAGGTTAAATATCGAAAGCAGCAGAAAGGGCAAGCGCCGGGGCAAGGCTTGGCGCGGCTCCGAGGTCACCTTCGGAGACTACGGCCTGAAGGCGATGGAGTCCGGGCTGGGTGACGGACCGGCAGATCGAGGCGGGCCGCGTGGCGATCACGCGCTTCATCAAGCGCGGCGGCAAGATCTGGATCCGTGTGTTCCCCGACAAGCCGATCACCAAGAAGCCGGCGGAAACGCGCATGGGCAAGGGCAAAGGCGCTCCGGAAGGCTGGGTCGCCGTCGTCCGGCCGGGCAAGATCATCTATGAGATGGAAGGCATTGAAGAGAGCGTCGCGCATGAGGCTTTGCGACTGGCGGCGCACAAGATGTCCATTAAAACCAAGTTCGTGAAACGTTTCGGCATGGAGCAGGCATGAAAGCTTCCCAGATGAGAGACATGTCCAGGGAGGACCTGGTACTGGAAGGGGCCGCGTTGCGCGAGCAGCTCTTCAAACTCCGCTTCCAGGCGGCGACCGGGCAGCTTGAAACCGCTTCGCGCATGAGGGGTGTGCGCAGAGATATCGCTCGCGTCGAGACGATTCTCCATGAAATCGAACTGGCAGATCAAGCCAAGAAGCAAGGGGCAGGGAAATGATAAGTACGGAGCAACAGAAGCGGGGCATCCGGCATACCCAGGTCGGCACGGTCACAAGCACGGCGATGCAGAAGACCGTCAAGGTTGATGTGGATCGACTCGTTCAGCACCCGCTCTACAAAAAGACTTTGCGGAAGACATCGACCTTCCTGGCTCATGATGAGAACGGTTCCTGCCATGTCGGGGACCGGGTGCGCATCATGGAGACCCGCCCCTTGAGCGCGAGAAAAAGGTGGCGGGTGACGGAAATCCTGTCCAAAGCTACATAAGCCGGAGGAATTCGGATGGAGGAACAGCGGAATCCGAAGGCGGAATACGCAGCCGCAACAGGTGAGGTAAAGCAGCCATGATACAGATGCGAACCATTTTGGAGGTGGCGGACAATTCAGGAGCTCGAAAAATCTCCTGCATTCTGCCACTCGGGAACCAGGTCGGTCACGTCGCCACCCTGGGGGACATAATTACCGCGAACGTGAAGGAGGCAACTCCGGACGGCACGGTCAAGAAAGGCCAGGTAGTGAAGGCCGTGGTTGTGCGCTGCCGGAAAGAACACCGGCGCAAGGACGGCACCTACATCCGCTTTGATGACAACGCAGCCGTGCTCATCAATGATCAGAAGGAACCCATTGGCACGCGCGTTTTCGGCCCCGTCAGCCGCGAACTCAGGGACAAGGACTTCCTGAAGATCGTGTCGCTGGCTCCGGAAGTGATTTAGTGGCGGTCGAGCGAGGATCGGAATCAATGAACAAGGTACATATCAAGAAGAACGATCAGGTTCACGTGATGTCGGGCAAGGACCGAGGCAAGACAGGCAAGGTGCTCAAGGTATTTCCGGACCAACAGCCGGGCAATCGTGGAAGGGCTGAACTTCGTGCAGAAACACACCCGGCCGAATCCGCAGAAAAACATCAAGGGAGGCATTCTCCCCAAAGAGGCCTCGATCCACCTTTCGAACCTGATGGTGGTCTGCAAGCGCTGCAACAAGCACGCGCGCGTCGGCTTCAGCGTGATGCAGGATGGCCGCAAGGTCAGGGTCTGCAAGAAGTGCAACGAGTTATTGGACGAATAAAGGGCATATCCAGTCATGAGTAGATTGCGTGAGTTCTACAAGAATGAGGCAGTGCCCGCACTGACGCGGCAGTTCGGCTACAAGAATGTCATGGCAGTGCCCCGGCTGGTAAAAATCAACGTGAACATGGGTTTGGGCGAAGCGATTGCCAACGCCAAGATCCTGGACACGGCTGCCGAAGAGCTGGCCGCGATCACCGGACAACGTCCTGTGGTCACGAAAGCGAAGAAATCGATCGCCGCCTTCAAACTGCGCCAGGGTATGCCGATCGGCGTGACCGTCACGCTGCGCGGCGACCGCATGTACGAGTTTCTGGACCGGCTGGTCAACACCGCGCTGCCCCGCGTCCGCGACTTTCGCGGGGTTTCGCCCCGCTCCTTTGACGGGCGCGGCAACTATACCCTCGGATTGCGCGACCAGTTGCTCTTCCCCGAGGTCGATTACGGCAAGGTTGAAAAGGCGCGCGGCATGAACATCACCATCGTGACCACAGCCGGTACCGATGATCAAGCCCATGCATTGTTAAGTCTGATGGGCATGCCATTTGCAAAAAAGGAACAGTAGTCTTATGTATTCAGGCAGTGCGCTGCCTGATGAGGAGTCATTGTGGCAAAAACTTGCTTGAGGGCAAAAGCCAGGCAGGAACCCAAATTTAAGGTGCGGGCCCACAATCGCTGCCAGCGTTGCGGCCGTTCCCGAGGAGTTTATCGAAAATTCCAGCTCTGTCGCATTTGCTTCCGGAATCTGGCGCTGTCAGGAGAAATTCCGGGTGTCACAAAGTCGAGTTGGTAAGAGATTGGCAGGCCTTCGCGCCCGGCAGTCCATTGCCTGCGCGTGCGGCCCGTCCCAGGGTGGAGAGTTGAACTTATGACTATGACCGATCCGATCGCCGATCTATTGACCCGGATCCGCAACGCTATCGCCGCCAAACATGAGACGGTCGATATCCCGGCCTCGAAGATGAAGGTGGAAATCGTCCGCATCCTCAAAGAGGAAGGGTATATCTCCAACTATACAGTCTCGAGCGAACAGAAAAAGGGTTTGATTCGCGTTTACCTCCGGTACGCACCGGGAAAGGTTCCGGCGATCACTACCCTTACACGCATCAGCCGGCCCGGGTGCCGCGTCTATGCCGACAGATCGCACATCCCTACGGTCCAGGGTGGAATGGGAGTGTGCGTCCTATCCACATCGCGGGGATTGTTCTCGGGCAAGCAGGCGCTGGAGAAGGGGCTCGGCGGCGAAGTGCTCTGCACGATCAGCTGAACCACAGGATTGGATTGCAACGTTAAAGGTGCGTTATGTCGCGAGTTGGCAAGAAACCTATCAAGATACCCAGCGGCGTCAAGATCTCGATCACAGGCGGGACGCTGGAAGTTGAAAGCAAAAAGGCGAAGCTCTCCAGCCCGATTCCGCCGGGCATCCATTTCAAGATCGAAGGAGATGAGCTTCTGGCAACCAGAGATTCAGATGAAAAGCCCTACCCTGCTTACCATGGTATGGCGCGCGCTCTCGCCGCCAACAACGTACGTGGTGTGACGGAAGGCTTTACCAAGATGCTGGACATCGTCGGGATCGGATTCAAGGCAGATGCCAAAGCCGAAGGCCGTAACCTTCAGCCTGGGATTTTCGCATCCGATCGAATTTCCCACTGCCGGCGGGCATCGCCGTCAAGGCGGAAAAGCAGCAGAGGTCGATCCAGAACTATGTCACAACCTTGACCATTTCGGGGGCGGACCGTCAGCTGGTCGGGCAGGTGGCAGCGGACATACGCTCCCTGCGCAAGCCTGATGCATATAAGGGCAAGGGCATCCGGTATACCAACGAGACGGTTCGACTCAAAGTTGGAAAGAAGGGTGCATAATGATCAGTCCAATTGACCGCGCCCAAGAGCGCTCCAAGATTCACATGCAGAATTCGCCGGAAGCTCTCCGGCACTGGAAATCGGCCTCGGTTGTGTGTCTTCCGGAGTCTGGCGCACATCTACGCTCAAGTCATCGATGACCTGGCCGGCAAAACTCTGGTGGCGGCCTCCTCGCTCGATAGCGCAGTATGCAGCGATAAGAAAAAGGCAGGAAATATCGCGGCCGCCAAGACTGGTCGGCAAAGCGATTGCCGAGCGGGCGAAAGCAAAAGGGATCGAGGCGGTCGTTTTCGATCGTGGCGGATACCTTTACCACGGCCGCGTTAAGGCGTTGGCGGAGGCGGCCCGCGAAGGCGGACTGAAGTTCTAGGAGGAATCTTGGAAAAGAACGATGTCAGTGGTCAGGAATTGAAGGACCAGGTAGTGTCCATCAACCGCGTCACCAAGGTGGTCAAGGGCGGCAAGAACCTCAGCTTCAGCGCCCTGGTAGTGGTCGGCGACCAGAATGGACAGGTTGGCTACGGCATGGGCAAGGCAAAAGAAGTGCCCCAGGCTATTAAGAAAGGCGTGGAGCAGGCGCGCAAGAACATGATCCGAATCCCACTGAAGGGTCGGACCATTCCGCACGCCGTTACCGGCCGTTTCGGAGCAGGCAGGGTCATGCTTAAGCCGGCCTCCGAAGGCACGGGAGTCATTGCCGGCGGACCGGTGCGCGCCGTGGTGCAGTCGGCCGGGATCTCCAACATTTTGACCAAATCCCTGGGCAGCACCAACCCCCACAACGTGGTGAAGGCGACCTTCGCAGGTCTCAAGAGCCTCAGGGATATTTCCGAGGTCGCAAAACTGCGCGGCAAGCAGGTCGAGGATATTTAATTATGGCAGGCACGAAGCACAAAAAACCCACCGAAGGGTGCGATGCTGCGGATCAAGTACGTCCGGAGTGCGATCGGGACGCCTCCGAAGCACAAGCTGATCATCAAAAGCCTCGGTTTCAAGCGCCTCAATCAGGTTGTGACCCGAGTGGATACGCCCCAGGTCCGGGGCATGGTGGCCCAGGTGCCCCATCTGGTCACGATTCTGGATTCGAAATAGGGTGAACAAAAATGGCATTGACACTGAACAGTTTAAAACCGGCCCGAGGCGCCAATCGGAAGCCGAAGCGCGTCGGGCGCGGCATCGGCACCGGCCACAGCAAGACCTCGACGCGCGGCTACAAAGGGCAGAAGTCCCGCTCCGGAACCTCGATCCGTCCCGGCTTTGAAGGCGGCCAGATGCCGTTGTACCGGCGCCTTCCCAAGCGGGGCTTTCACAATATCTTCCGTAAGGAATATGCGATCGTGAACCTGGAAAGCCTGGCGGTCTTCGAGGCCGGAGCGAATGTCGGCCCGGAGACACTGCAAGGAGAAGGGCATCATCAAAAAGCTCAAGGACGGCATCAAGATCCTGGGTACAGGGGATTTGAAGCAACGCCATCCATATCCGCGCGCACAAGATCAGCAAGAGCGCGGCGGAGAAAATTCAGAAAGCAGGCGGTACGTTTGAAATGATCACCGGGCAGGACAAAACTCCGGCATAGGCCGAACGGTTGAAAAAGCCATGGCAGAAGTAAAGAAATCCATTTTGGCATCACTAAAAAGCATAGCGGGCGTTCCGGACCTGCGCAAACGAGTGTTTTTCTTGCTCGGGCTGCTGGCGGTAGGTCGTTTTGTCGCGCTTGTCGTTGCCAGGTTTATAACTCCGGCATAGGCCGAACGGTTAAAAAACAATGCCAGAAGAACGAAGTCCGTTTTTTAGTTCCATAAAAAACATCGCCAGCATTCCGGACCTGCGCAAGCGGGTCCTGTTCATGCTGGGTCTGCTTGCTGTCTATCGACTCGGCGCTTTCATTCCGACGCCCGGCATCAACCACATCGGCTCTGGAGGCGTTGTTCAAGTCGCAGGCGGGAACGATCTTCGGCTTCCTGGACATATTCTCCGGCGGCAATCTCCGGCGCTTCAGCATTTTTGCGCTCGGCATCATGCCTTACATCACCGCGTCGATCATTCTGCAGCTGGCGACGGTGGTGGTCCCCTACCTGGAAAAGCTTTCCAAGGAAGGGGAACTGGGGCGCAAGAAGATCACCCAATATACCCGCTATCTGACCGTGGTGCTGACCCTGTTCCAGGGCTTCATGACTGCGGTCGCACTCGAGAAGTCGGCTGGCGGACGGGCTGCCATCGTGCTGAACCCGGGTTGGGGCTTCCGCTTAATGGTCATGATCACGCTGACGACCGGAACCGCATTTATCATGTGGGTCGGCGAGCAGATCACAGAACGGGGCATCGGGAACGGGATCAGTTTGATCATTTTTGCCGGCATCGTCGTGGGACTGCCGCACGCGATTGTCGCCATCATCCAAAACCTGCAGCAGCACACCTGGTCGCTCTTTACAGTGCTCGTCCTCCTGGTGGTGATGATTGTCACCGTGGCGGCGGTAGTCTTCGTGGAGCGAGGGCAGAGGAAGATTCCGGTGCAGTATGCCAAGCGGGTCGTCGGACGCCGGGTCTACGGCGGCCAGGCCACTCACCTCCCGCTGCGCGTCAACTCCGGCGGCGTGATCCCGGTCATCTTCGCGGCTTCGATCGTATCGATTCCCGCGACGCTGGGGACGATGTTCCCGAACACGTTCCTGAACACCTTGCGGGTTCAGCTGGCGCAGGGTATGCCGCTGTATAACTTCCTGTATATCGTCGGCATCATCTTTTTCTGCTTTTTCTACGTCAGCATCATTTTCAACCCGATGGAAGTGGCGGACAATATCCGCAAGTACGGCGGCTACATTCCCGGGATTCGCCCGGGAAAACGGACTGCAGAGCACATTGACCGGATCCTGAGCCGGCTCACGGCGGCAGGGGCCATCTATCTCGTCCTGGTCTGCCTCCTGCCGGAATTCCTGATCACAGGGTTCAAAGTTCAGCCCTTGCCCTTGATTGGTCCGAGACTTGACGACTGGCTGACGGGTGCAGGAATGAGCTGGATCACGACTGGCTTGGGCGTGACTTTTTATTTTGGCGGCACCTCATTGCTGATCGTCGTGGGTGTGGCCATGGATACCGTAAACCAGATCGAGTCTCAGCTGATCATGCGCCATTACGATGGCTTCCTGAAAAAAGGCCGGATTCGCGGCCGGAGAAGTTGACCCTCTCTTTCGTGCGGCTGTGCTTATGGCGAGAAGAGCGCTGATTTTGTTGGGCCCGCCCGGGGCGGGAAAGGGGACGCAAGCACGAATGCTTGTGGCGCAATTTGGATATCCCAGCATATCCACGGGTGACGCGTTGCGCGCAGCGGTGAGAAAGCAGACGATATTGGGCAAAAAGGCCCAGAAGATTATGGAAGCCGGCGAGCTGGTGCCGGACAGTCTGGTAGATGAAATAGTAAAAACCCGGCTTATGGAAGCGGATTCGCGGCTCGGGTTTATCCTGGACGGGTACCCGCGTACCATCGGCCAGGCCGAGTTCTTTGAGAAACTTGCGGGCCAGGAGAGTATCGATATCCTCGCCATTGGTATGATGGTGAATGACGAAGTCCTGGTCCGGCGGCTTTCGCAGCGCTGGAGCTGCCCGAAATGCAGCAAGATCTATAACGAAGGGTCGAATCCTCCACGCCAATCGGGACGCTGCGATGAGTGCGGCTCGGAGCTGATCCAGCGAAAAGACGACCGGCCGGAAGTCATCCGGGAGCGTCTGCAGGTTTATCATCAGACGACGCGGCCGCTGATCGACTTTTATCAGCGCCGCGGGCAGTATGTGGAAGTGGATGGGGAGGCGGAGGTAGATCGTATTTTTGACTCGATGATCAGGATTTTGAACGGAGACAAACGGAATCGCACCGCATCCCTGTGATCGGCGCCGCGGAATTTTCTATGCCTAAAGAGGATGCAATTGAGGTCGTGGGGACGGTAGTGGAAACACTCCCGAACGCCATGTTCCGAGTGGAGCTCGAAAACAAGCACATGGTTCTGGCTCACGTGTCGGGGAAAATGCGCAAGAACTTCATCCGTATTCTCCCCGGTGACAAGATCCTGGTCGAACTGTCTCCGTATGATCTGACCCGGGGTCGCATCGTCTATCGGTACAAATAAAATGCGAGTTTAGTCCCTCCGGGATGAACTCGAGGGAGCGGCGGGGCTGGTTAAGCGAGTCAGGACGGGCGAATCGACGTGGAGTAATGGTCATGAAAGTGCGTGCATCGGTAAAAAAGATCTGTGTCAAATGCAAGGTGATCCGCCGCCGGGGAGTGGTGTACATTCAGTGCCCTAATCCCAAGCACAAGCAGCGACAGGGTTGAGGCCGGACCCCACATCAGGCTCAGGGAGGTAGAACTTTGGCTAGAATCGCGGGAGTGGATCTGCCGCTGAACAAGCGCGTGCAGATCGGGCTCACATATATCTACGGGATCGGAGTCAGCCGGGCGACCAAGATTTGCGAAGAGGCAAACGTCGACGTCGCCACCAAGGTAAAGGATCTCACCGAGGATCAGGCTGTCCGCATCCGGAACATCATCCAGAGAGAGGGCATGGTGGAAGGGGATCTGCGCAAGGCCATCTCCATGGACATCAAGACGACTCATGGAAATCGGCTGCTATCGCGGGCTGCGTCATCGCCGGGGCTTGCCCGTACGCGGGCAGCGAACTCACACCAACGCTCGCACCCGCAAGGGACCACGCCGCATCGTCGGCAAAAAGTAGCCGAGCGTGGCATGCCGGCGGACTCAGAGATCGTTGCCGCATCGGACTGGATCAGGAGTGAATCAATGGCGGAAAAAGTAAAGAAAACGGGTAAGAAGAAAACGGGAAAGAAGCGCGAGAAGCTTACCATCCCGAGCGGGATCGCCCACATCCTGGCGACCTTCAACAACACGATTATCAGCATCACCGACCTGGAGGGGAACCTGCTCGCCGCTTCCAGTGCCGGCGCGGTTGGATTCAAGGGATCGCGCAAAGGCACTCCGTTCGCCGCGCAGCAGGCAGCCACGACCGCGGCAGCCAGCGCCAAGGAATACGGCATGCGCACGGTGCAGGTCTACCTCAAAGGGCCGGGGGCCGGCCGCGAATCCGCCGTGCGGGCACTGCAGGCCGCCGGGCATCGAGGTGAAAAACATCCGCGATATCACCCCGATCCCGCACAACGGCTGCCGTCCGACCAAACGTCGCAGGGTTTAAAGTCAGTACGTCGTCCATTCCCCGCGAGGGGACTTGGACGGGAAGTTTGAAAGAGGAGAAACAATTTGGCTAGATATCGCGAAGCAAAATGTCGGCTCTGCCGGCGGGAAGGGATGAAGCTCTTTCTCAAGGGAGACCGGTGCTTCAAAGACACCTGCGCGATTGAAAAGCGCAACTTTGCCCCCGGCCAGCACGGAAAAGACCGGCGCCCAAAGACGCTCGTCGGCTACGGCCTGCAGCTGCGGGAAAAACAGAAGGTGCGGCGCATTTACGGTGTCCTCGAGGGCCAGTTCGCCAACTATTTCGGCAAGGCCGAAAAGAAAAAGGGGATCACGGGCGAAACCCTGCTTGCTCAGCCTGGAACGCCGGCTCGACAACGTCGTCTGCCGCCTGGGCTTTCGCCACTTCGCGGGATCAGGCGCGCCAGCTGGTTACCCATGGGAACGTTCTCGTCAACGGCAAGAAAGTGGACATTGCCTCCGCTCGCGGTCAAAGCCGGCGACGTGATCACGCTGCGGGAAAAGACCAAAAAAGTGCAGCAGATCCAGGATTCCGTCGCCACGGTCGGCGGCCGCGGCGGTGTGCCGGCCTGGCTCCAGCTCGATGCCGCAAACCTGAAGGGCACGGTTGTGTCCTTGCCGAAGCGCGAAGACGTGCAGATGCCCATCGACGAGCAGTTGATCGTCGAACTCTACTCGAAGTAGGACAGGACTGAGGATTGACGATTGACGATTGATTCGATTGACGAACTGGTCAAATCGTCGATTTGTCAATCGTCAATCTGAATTGTCCTGGTTCTAATACTGGAGAAGATTATGACAAAAGGATTCCAGAAGCCTAAGAGACTGATTTGCGACCTCGAGACGTTGAGTCCGACTTACGGACAGTTTTATGCTCAGCCATTTGAGCGCGGATTCGGCACCACGATCGGGAATGCTTTGCGCCGGGTTCTGCTCTCCTCGATCGAAGGGGCGGCGATCACGGCCATCAAAATCGAAGGGGTGCTGCACGAGTTCACGCCCATCCCCAACGTGACCGAAGACGCCACCAACATCATCATGAATCTCAAGCAGATTCCGATCCGACTGAACGTGGCGCATGAAAAGACGATTTATCTCGAGGCGGATACAGGCGGGCGACGTCAAGTCGGGCAACATCACACCGGACCCGGACATCGAAATCCTCGACCCGAACGTCCATGTCGCCACCATCGGTGAAGGGGGCTCGCTCAAAATCGAGATGCGCAGTCAAAAACGGACGCGGCTATATCCCCGCCGATGAGAACTTCGATGAAGACCTCCCGATCGGGTTCATACCGCTTGACAGCGTCCATTCGCCGATCAAGCGCGTCAATTACAGCGTGGAAGCCGCGCGGCTCGGCCAGACCACCGATTATGACAAACTGGTTCTGGATGTCTGGACCAACGGTTGCATTCGCCCGCAGGACGCCATCGCCCAGGCCGCGAAGATCATGAAGGACCACATGTTCATCTTCATCAACTTCGAAGAGCAACCCGAGGAAGAAGAAGAGGAAGTGGATCGCGACGCCGAGCGGCTGCACGATAATCTGAAGCGATCTGTGGAGGAGTTGGAGCTCTCGGTGCGCAGCTACAATTGTCTCAAGAACGCGGATATCAAGACCATCGGGGAACTGGTCCAGAAAACCGAGGCAGAAATGCTCAAGACCAAGAACTTCGGCCGCAAGTCCTTGAATGAGATCAAGGAAATTCTGGCCGAAATGGGCCTGTCTTTCGGCATGAGGCTCGGCGATGACGGCAAACCACTGCCGGTTTCCAAATTAGAGTAACCGCGGGGTTTTTTGAAGTGGAACGGAGATCGTACTCATGAGACATCGAAATGCCGGGAGAAAGCTGGGACGCAAAACTCCCCATCGGATAAGCATGTTCCGCAATATGGTGACCTCGCTCCTCGACAAGGAACGCATCCGCACCACTTTGCCCCGCGCCAAGGAACTGCGCCCCATCGCGGAACGCATGATCACTCTGGGCAAGCGCGAGTCGCTTCACGCCCGGCGGCAGGCTTTGGCTTTTGTCAAGGATCCCGTAGTGGTTTCCAAGCTCTTCAAAGATCTGGCGCCACGCTTCGCCCAGCGCAAGGGCGGGTACACGCGGATTGTCCGGCTCGGATTTCGGCAGGGTGACGGTGCGCAGATGGCCATTCTCGAGCTGCTCGGCAGCGGATACAAGGCTACCAAGGCCGACGAGAAGAAGGGCAAGAAAGCCAAAAAGGCGGCAAAAGAGACGCCCGCGGCTGAATCCAAGGATTAAGGCATAAGTGATGAGTGAACAGCGCGGCACAACAACACCTTCACTCTTCACTCATCGTTTTTTGGTACCATGAAATTCGAAAAAGTCCCGCGCGCTAAACTCCCCACACGGCTGGGAGACTTCACGGTCTACGGTTTCCGGAACCCGGAAACAGGAGAAGAGGCCGTGGCGCTCGTCACCGGTGACCTGGCGGCGGAAGGCGCCGTGCTCGTCCGCATCCATTCGCAATGCCTGACCGGGGATGTCCTGGCTTCGGAACGCTGCGACTGCGGAGATCAGCTGCACGAAGCCATGCGCGTCATCTCCGCATCCGGGCGCGGCGTGCTGGTCTATCAGCAGCAGGAAGGGCGCGGCATCGGGCTTATCAATAAAATCCATGCCTACGAACTGCAGGACCAGGGCCTCGATACCGTCGCCGCCAATATCGAACTGGGATTTGAAGCCGATCAGCGCGACTACCGCTTTCCTGCCGAGATCCTGAAATACCTGGGCGCCCGCAAAGTCAGGCTTCTTTCCAACAATCCGGAGAAAGTTCAAGGCCTGGAGAAAGAAGGGATCCAAGTCGTGGAACGAGTGGCTTCGAGATTTCCCCCAACTCCACAACTCAGGAGTATCTCAAGATCAAGAAAGAAAAGCTCGGCCACCTCCTCTCCAAAGTCTAGAGCGCGTTTTGCACTTCTCGAGCTTGATTTTGGTAGAATTGGGCAGACAGGTCTTCGCTCCGGGAAAAGCAAAAGCGGCCACGAATGGCACGAATGTACCTTTTTGGGTGCTGCTTTTAAATCGTTCTGGGGGCATTTGGCTGCTGTTGCGGTAATGGGGGATGGAAGTGAGTTTTAGGAAGAAAATCCTGCCGAGGGTCCTTCCCTTGCTGTTGTTCATCCCGTTTGGCACTTGGGCGTTTGGGCAAGTCGTCCAGACTCCCGAATTTGATCCGCACAAGATCATCGTCAAGCTCAAACCAAATTCGGGACTGTTGGCTCGAAATGCCGCCGATGTCCGCATGGCGCGGGTCAAGCAGCTCAGGCCTATTAAAAGTGATGTGGTGACCCGCATGCGGCCCCTGCCCGGTGGAGTCGAGCGTATTTTTGTGGCTGAAATCGCCGACGGCGAAAGCCTGGAAGATGCACTCCGGGATCTCGCAGCCAACCCGGATGTGGAGTACGCCGAACACGACTACATCATGCATGCCGACGAAGCCGGACCACCCGTGTTTCGGCCCATGATCTCCCCTCGGCTGGATTCAGGAGATCCCTTTTTTTTCCAGCAGTGGGGACTCCAGAATACAGGCCAGTACTTTGGCGGCTACGCCGGCACGCCCGGCATGGATATTAATGCAGTACGCGCATGGGATATCACGACTGGAAACAGTGACACCATTCTCGCCATCCTCGATACTGGCATAATATTCAATTCCCCAGAATTCGAGGGGCGCATTTTGCCGGGTTATGATTTTGTCAATAATGACGATCTTCCTTCGGATGATGATTTTAGATCCGGTCATGGCACAAAGATGGCTGGCATTGCCGCAGCTACAGGGGGCAATGACTGGTTAATTGCCGGTATGAACTGGAAATGCCGGATACTTCCCGTCAAGATATTGGATGCCAGTGGAAGCGGCAGCTATGGAATTTTTGCCCTAGGTATCATGTTTGCCACGGATAAGGGCGCCAGGGTGGTCAGTATTAGTGCGGGAGGATCCGCCACCAGCGCTGTTTTGGCCGACGCGATCAATTACGCCCAATCGCACGGCGTCATAATTGTCGCCTCCATGGGCAACAACAACGTAGAGTTTCCTGCCAATTATCCGGCAGCTTCCCCCGGCGTCATTGCTGTCGGCGCCATCAATAATCGCGGCCAAAGGGCTGCTCCTTATTCATGTTCCGGTGCTAGCCCTTTAAGTGGCAGTAACTATGGCAACCACATTTCATTCGTGGCTCCAGGTGATCAAGTCCTTTCTCTTAGTAATATTGACCAATACCAACTTGCAAACAGCCCCGGATGCGGAACTTCGGACGCCGTTCCCTACGTCAGCGGGCTCATTTCGCTGATGTTGGGTGTGAATCCGGAGCTTACGCATGATCAAGTGTACGAAGCTCTCAAGGCAGGTGCTCGGGATCAAATTGGGCTTGCAAACGAAGATGCCCCAGGCTGGGATAAATATTACGGCTGGGGGCTGATCGACGCTTATAAGACCTTGCACTCTTTGCAGTGGGTCTCCCGTACTTATTTTGCGCAGGTCGCCGTCGGAGGTGGATTCTCCACATCCTTTACATTGATGAACACCGACTCACAACCAATCGCCGGCAGCCTCATGATAACAGGGGACGACGGTCGGCCCATGAACGTGGCTTTCTCCTCGCCGGGACAGCCTGATTCAATCGCAGCTTCCTATCCGATCCACGTGTTTGCTGGTGGGACGCAGCTGGTTACTGCCAGTGCACTGAACTCAGCCGCGAGCAGCGTGGGCTGGGCGCGGGTAGAAAGCTCGGGGGCGTCCCTCGCAGGGGTGGCGACATTCCAGCAAATCAACAATGGTGCGCTGACTACCATTGCGGGCGTTCTCTCCGCCGCCGCGACGAGTTCGGCCGCGATTCCCGTCAACGATGATCGGACTCTGGGCTCGCAAAGTTACATGACCGGCTATGCAGTAGCGAATCCCGGCGCTGAAGATATCTATATCAGAATTCTGGTGCTTACTCCGGAGGGAGTGGTTTCTCAGACCGTCGATCCGCCCCTGTTGAATCCTCTCAAACCCGGAACTCACGCCGCCCGTTTCCTCTGGGAGGACCTGGGCAATCCAGGCCTGCGGTTCAAAGGTTCGATGATTTTGACCGAGCAGACAGGGAAGCAGTTTTCTGTAGTCGCCCTGGTGTTGAATCAGGGACTTTACACTGCGGTTCCGGTGATTGGGGGAACGGAAGCAGGCGCGACGAGCGCCACGGCCGATATGTTGGCACAGGTGGCAGTGGGGGGAGGCTTTACGACTGCCTTTACCATCGCGAACACAGGGAGCGCTCCGGCCGCCGGCCACCTGACCCTGATCGATGATAAAGGCCAACCACTGAACGTGGTTTTTTCGCCTCCGGGAGATAAGGGTCCAATCGATTCGAGTTATAAAGTAAACCTGTCTGCAGGAGGCACGCAATTCATCACGGCGAGTGCGGTGAATCCGGCCGTGACCGCGATGGGCTGGGCACGTATCGATAACACGAGCGGTTCTTTGGGTGGTGTTGCGACCTTTCAACTCCTCAACGGCAGCACCCTTGCAACCATCGCCGGTGTCCTCGCCACGGGACCAAGCGCCTCCGCTGCTATCCCCGTGAACGATGACCGCACTTTGGGCGTGCGGAGCTATATCACGGGGTACGCGGTGGCAAATCCTGGAGGCGAAGACATCAACATCCGCATCTCGGTGCTCAAGCTGGACGGTTCAATCCTGAAGACCATCGATCCACCTCTGTTGAACCCTCTGAGGCCGGGCTGCCACATTGCCCGCTTCCTGTGGGAGGACATGAACGATCCCGCACTGCAGTTCAGAGGATCCATGATCCTGACCGAGCAGTCAGGGAAGAGCTTCTCGGTGGTCGCCCTGGTGCTGAACCAAGGCCTCTACACCGCAATCCCTGTAATCCCCACCAAAGCCCCCGCGAAGTAATCGCGGCATTCATTCGTGCCATTGGTGGCTGCTTTTGCCTTGTTCAGCGGTTCTATCTGATGATCTCGATATCGTCCGGGGTGCCCAACTTGCCGTCGGGGCCTGGGGAGACCAGTCGGATGGCGCCGGGGCCTGCGGGGGTCGCCACGAGCGGATGCTTCCATGAGTCTTCACGAATCAGTGGGGTCAGATAAAGCGGGTAGAGCGCATCCGAAAGGTCAATGAAATTCTTGAAGGCCGGCAGGCGCCCGTTCTTCTGCCGGTAGGCATCGATCGCTGCCGCGATCTTTTCCAGGCTGCGGCGTGTCTCTTCAATTTTGACCTGCTGCAGCGAGTGCAGGATATCGTCAAGCGATTCCCATTGTCCCTGGCCCACTTTTACTTCGCGCACCACCCATGCGCCGCCGACTCTCCGCAGGCGGAATGCGGTATGGACCTGTGTTTCTACTACCGCTTCGCCCGATCCCACTTGAGTTATCGCCAGCACTTCGAGATCGCCTTTAGTGAGGGCATCGGCATGGGCGCCAATAATCAGGTCCCGGGCCATGTCCTTGCCGACCGCACGACCGCCGCATCCATTGGCCAACAGGGCAAGCCCGAGCAATCCTGCGCACCAACAGATGGAGCCTGATCTTTTAGCAACTCAACTGAACGAAGCAGGACATAAC
>CAVTZY010000011.1:0-25141 GCA_963739235.1 Terriglobia bacterium
CGTTTCGGAACTCCATGATAAATGGTACGCCCCAGGCCTACAAGTATTGCCGACGCGCGCTGAATCGTCTGCTTGTCTGGAAGGCGGGGGTATTTTCGAAGGTGTTTTTCAGGCTGGATCGACACGAATCCCGTCACCGGCGGGAAGACCTACTTCGTGGAGAGACCTGACGCAGTCTGTCGTAGCTCAACTGCTGTCGGTCGGCTTTCCCAGACTTATCCACAGCAGCCGAACCAGAGTTACTGGTTCCATTGCCTTGTGGCTTCCGCGATGGAGGTAGCGATTGCGATAGAGTTGCTCCAGGGTCAACGTCAAAACGATGATCAGCCAGTTGATTAAGAGACTGTTGGGATGATGGTGACAGATGTGTTCTAAGCCATATCGATTCTTGCCGTCGTTGAAGCCTTGGTTTTCAATCTCCCACCGACTCTTCGCCATGTGGTAAAGAGCTTGGCTCCCAGCTTCTGACTTTGACCAGTCGGTCAGCCAGTAGGCTTCAACCACGGTACCATCCGGCTTATGTTGCCGGTAGCGGATCACGCGGACCGTTTCCCAGCGGAGGGTGTCCCAGGGATCAAAATCGTCGGCATCCCAAATCTCGATCCAATCACGACCGTCCCGAAATGTCCGATCCCGCGGCTTGGAGGCGAAGCGTCGCTGGGCCGCCTCGTATAACTCCGGCAGGTTCCCCTTCAACCGCGCAACCACTTTCAGTCCCGCATCTCCCGCCGCATGCAGAAATGGCGCCGTGGCAAACTCTCCGTCGGCGACGGCGTAATCTGCAAACCGAACACCGAGATTACTCACGGTCCGCCGCAGAAGTCTCTGTCCACCCGCATACTCGCTGTCACCTGGACCATAGGGTTCCACATCCAACGGAAGCGACAACCCGGTCCCTACTACGCTGACCATCACGATCTTGTGGTGATACCCTACGATCTCCTTCTTTTTGTTTCGTACCGGGCGACAGCCTGCGCACTTGTGGTCCTGACTCCGTCCCATTCCCGATCCGTCGAACGCCAGACCAATCCATCGGCTGTCCTGAAACGCCTTGTTCCGCTTCGCTTTCTTAACCACTCCCACCGTCGCCTCGCGCAAACGGTCGACGTCCAGGCGCTCGGTGAGGTACGCCAGCACATCGTCTCCAAACGACACACGAACACCCATGACCTGCCGCGCTGGCGACCGGACCAAAGCCTCCACGCCCAAAAAACTCACCTCTCGTAGTAACCGTGCGGCAAGAAGAGCCCGCAGCAAGATTGCCGCAGGAATCTGAGGGCGCACTCTTCCGTCCCCCGGAGAACGGAAATACGACCTCACTTCCGCATACCGGGCCGCATACTTAAAGAACTGTCGTACCCCCAGGCGGGTCAAATCAGCCGCTGCTTCCGCGCCAGAACCAGAAGCTGGGCATTGGCCGCCAAAACTTCACGAACGGCATCCTGGTACTTCCGCCCCGCCTCCACGCGCCTCTGCACATCCTCGACCAAATGCTTCGGGATGTGCTGAACATGCTTCTTGCCATCGGCCATGAAGGTTAGGGACCAGAGCGGGTGTCCCTCCCCCTCGGCACAGTGGCAGTTCGGCTTTCTACAACGCGAATGGCGAATGGATAGCGAACCGGGGAGAAGTTCGTCGGGGATCTGAAACTGGCGGATCAAGTCGTACTTGCGTTGACGGATTCGAGCCGCCTCGGGTCCTTTCGGTTGAGTTTTCATACTAGATGTAATATTACATCTAGACGAGACAAAAAGTAAAGCCCAAAAATGAATGCGAAAATAGGAGAGGATTAGCGGATCAAAGTGGAGGGATCGAAATCAGCGAATCAGTTAGGTTCCGGCGTGACCGCCACTGCCAGCGTTCCGAAACGGCTGCGGGGAGGAAAGGAAGGAAATCCGGGGAGAACTCGGGGCAGGCAGCGCATTGCCGGGCTTTCGGCCGCTCAGAAGCCGATTTCGGCCCGGCAATGCGCTGCCTGCCCCGAGTTCTGCGTTTGCCGCTCGAGATTGCGCAGGTGCCAGGGCACACCTCGACCGGACGGGCGCCTGGCCGGCATCCGAAAGCCATACGCGCGACGCTGCGCATTATTGCCGAGAGCGTGGAATCGGGGACGGACCAGCCGAAGTCGTTCTGATGCGAAGGGATGAGCCTCATGGAGGGCCTGAAGTTGGGGCTTGAGTGCGATTTTCGGTACTGTTTTTTTGTTGCCAGGAGTTTTCCCGGCAGCCTGTGATTTTCTTTGATTATCTGCCCTTCTGAATTCTTCGACGCCTTACCAGAGGCACTGGACGTGCGGATATTTGTGGAGTTCGCGATCTTTGGTGATCAATTTTCCTTCGTGGTGCCGCACTGTCGCGACGATCATCTGATCGGCAGGATCCCCATGAAATGGCTTGGGGAGTTCACAGCTCTCCAGCAGGATATCGGTCGTGATCTCGGCGACCGACAATCCCTCGACGCTCAGTGCCAGGTCGAGCCACTTGCGCAATGGGCGATCGAGCACAAGTTGCTCCTTTTCAACCTTCTTGGCGATTTCCCAAATCGAGATGGCAGAGAGCCATGCGTTCTCGTGCCTGGCGGCATTTTGGATGGCAGTCAGCGCCCCGGATGAAAGCCTGCGATCTCTTGTCACCCACCAAACCCAGGCATGGGTATCAAGAAAGATCCGCATCCCATTTCTCCCCTGTGCGGAAGGCACTCCCTCGTTCCCTTACGATGCTCCCTTCGAGACTGCTATCAGCGCATGAAGCGTCAGCATATGGAACTATCTTGACCATCGGGCGCTTGCGCTTGGTCACAACCACCGGTGTCTTGGTGCGGGCCACGGTGTCCATAATGCGGAGGCACTGGTCTTTGAATTTGCCGGCATTGACGGTTTTCATGAATGCAATATAGCCATAGCCACATGGCCATGTCAAGGTCACACAAAAGGAAATTGGGGTCAGGCCTGGAAAATCTACCTTGGGGTTCGTGAATGTGGTGAGCTTCCAGGCTGGAAATTAGATTAGGGATCGGGGGATCGGGCACGGACCCAATGCCGTTAACTTAATCGAAAATGCAAGAAACAGCCACGAATTCCACGAATGTCACGAAACCCTCAGCCTGTCAATCGCTCCTTTCTTGGCTCTTACTTATAAGCATTTCTATCCGGGAGCATAAGGGAAAGCGGGGAGGAAAAGGAGGGAAATCGGGGAGGACACGGGGCAGGCAGCCAATTGCCGGGCCGAAATCGGTTTTTGAGGGGCAGAAAGCCCGGCAATTGGCTGCCTGCCTCGTGTCCTGTGTTTGTGGCTTGAAGTTCGCCCCATAGGCGCCATGGGTTTGCAGAGAGACGACACAGCCGGGGCGGACATCGGTGCGGTCGAACAGCGCCTGGAAGGTTTTCAGGATTGCGGCATATGCCGTTTGCGGCAGCAGGCCAAGCAGCTTGCGGTCGCGCTCGACGAGGCCGCGCAGGAGGCGCGGGATCGAAAAGGCCCAGTGCCGGTGGGGCACGGGAGCGAGAATTTCTGAGGTGAGGTTTTGGCACTATGCCTCCCCTCGGTATCTGACAATCTCAGAGATGGCCCTGGTCGGCAGCTTCCATCCATGCTTTAACTGGCATGCAAAGCAGCGACAATGCAACAAACAGATCGGTAACAGCGAGCCGCCGCTTTTCATGCTCGCTATCGCCAGCCACGTCAGACAGATTACCACCGACACGGCAGGTCATTTCACCTATCCGCCAGAGAATCCTTACTTGAGCTCGAAGTTAACCTTGACGGCCGCTCGAATGTGATCACACGGGGCGCCAGGCTGCTGTCAGCGACACCGCTCTCAGTCCCCGACGCTTCGCCCGCCGAATTGGAATCGATTTCTTGTGCGCTCGGCATCGGCTCTGTATACTCTTTGTAGATACCATCGGAGGACTTGCCATGACTGCGAAGGTTCAAAAATGGGGCAACAGCCTTGCCCTCAGGCTCCCCAAGGCCCTGGTCAACGAATTTCGCCTGGAGCAAGGGAGTGCCGTGGAACTGCGTGTGATCGACGGCAAACTAATCGTCGAGCCTCAGCGCGCGCCGCAGTACAAACTCGAGGATCTGCTCAAGAAAGTGTCCAAGCGCAACCTGCACGCCGAGATCAAAACCGGCCGCCCTGTCGGTAAGGAGACTCTGTGATGGTCGAGCGGATCGTCCCCGATCGCGGGGATATCGTCTGGGTCGACTTCGACCCGCAGGCTGGCCATGAACAATCGGGCCGCCGGCCGGCATTGGTTGTATCTCCCCGATCCTATAACCAGAAAGTGGGCTTGGTTCTTCTATGCCCGATCACAAGTCGTCGCAAAGGGTACCCGTTCGAAACGCCTTTGCCCAAAGGCCTGAACGTGGTGGGTGTCGTGTTGGCGGACCAAGTCAAGAGCATGGACTGGAAGGCCCGGCGAGCTGAGTTCTGTTGCAAGGCGCCAGCCGGGACGGTTCTTGACGTAATCGGCAAAGCCCAATCTCTCCTTGCCGTCTGAAGAATTAGGGGGCTACGCAACCCCCGAATTGCAGCATGTGATACAAGTCAGATGCAAGACCTGGATCCGCTGTTTGAGTGGAATTCGCGGGTTGCGTAGCCTGTCCCCTAATACCTAATACCCCCTCAACACTGGCGGAAGGTGCCGAATTCGATATTACGGGCTGGAGGGCGCCATTGGCGCACCGGAGCTTGCCCAAGGGATCATCGGCATGTTTGGGTCTGGATACTCTCTCCATTAACCTGCGCACTATTTGCAGAGATAATGCCTGACCAAGCCATTTGAGATTAAAATGCTGATTTACTTGAAGAAAGAGCGTTTAGATTCTTTCGAATGAATGCAGGTTTTGCAGTGCGGTCTACTTCTTGTCGAGATGGTATCTGCGGATCTTGTAGTGCAAGGCGCGCAGGCTGATCCCCAGCAGTTGGGCGGCTTTGCGGCGGTTGTGCGTAATCCGGGAAAAAACGTTGTCGATCACGGTTTTCTCGATCTCTTCCAGAGGCTGGTCGATCGGCATCGTGATCATCGGGCGGTCATCCTGCTCGCGATGGATGGGGCTGGGCAGATCTCTGGGTTCGAGCGTGTCGGTGCGCGCCAGCAGCACCATGCGTTCGACGACATTGCGCATCTCTCGTACATTGCCCGGCCACGCGTAATGGAGCATCAGGTCCATGGTGCGATCCGCGATCTTTTTCAGTTCTTTCTGATGGAGCCGGCAAAATTCCTCCAGGAAGGCCTGGACAAGGATCGGGATATCTTCTTTGCGCTCGCGCAGTGCCGGCATCGTGATCGGGACCACGTTGAGGCGGTAATAGAGGTCCTCGCGGAATCGCTTTTCTGCAATCTCGGCGGAGAGCTCCTTGTTGGTGGCCGCAATGAAGCGGACATCCACCTTAATGACCTTGACGCCTCCCAGCCTTCTGAGTTCGCGTTCTTGAAGCACCCGGAGCAGATCGACCTGGGTTTTCGGGGTCATGTCGCCGACTTCGTCCAGGAAGAGCGTTCCGCCAGAGGCCAACTCGATGCGCCCCATCTTCATGCCGATGGCTCCGGTGAACGCACCTTTTTCATAGCCGAACAGCTCGCTTTCGAGCAGGGTGTCGGGCAGTGCGCCGCAGTTGAGCGTCACGAAGGGTCCGTCCCGGCGAAGGCTGCGGCTGTGGATCGCGCGCGCGACGAGTTCCTTGCCTGTGCCGCTTTCTCCTGTGATGAGCACGGTGGCGCTGGTGGGAGCTACTTCGGAAATGACTTTGAAGATCTGGCGGATCCGGCCGCTGTTGCCGATGATGTTGGAGAATTCCTCCTTGACGCTCAGACGGCGGCGCAGGTTGCGGTTTTCCATGGAAAGGCGTTGTTTCTCGAGCGCTTTTTCGATCAGCAGGGAGAGGCGCCGGCGGTCGACCGGCTTGGAAAGGTAATCATAGGCGCCGAGCTTCATCGCTTCGACGGCGTTTTCGACGCTGCCGTAAGCCGTAAGCAGGATCATCTCGGTTTCCGGGCAGTTCTCGCGCAGCCAGCGCAGCAGATCCATGCCCGATGCGCCATCCATGCGCATGTCGGAAACAACAACCTGAAAGTAATCTGCACCAAGCGCCGCCACCGCTTGCTCGACGGATGGGGCGGTGCTCACTTCGTAGCCTTCATCTCTGAGAAGGGCTGCCATGGCCTCGCGAATGTTGATTTCATCATCCACGACCAAAACTTTTGCCGGAGCTTTAGACATGGGAGATTGCCTCGACTTTTTCCGCTCGGGACGTGCAACGGCAGCTCGATCGTGAAAGTCGTGCCTTCCCCGGGGATGCTCGCAACCCGGATGGAACCCTTATGCTCATGAATAACACGGTGAACGATCGTCAGACCCAGGCCGGTGCCTTTCGGTCTCGTGGTGAAAAACGGATCGAACAGCCGCGCCATCTGGTCCTGCGGGATGCCGACCCCGGTATCCTGAATGCGCACAACCGCCAGGTCCTGGGAGCCGGCGGCGCCCTGGTGCCTGGTAATCCCGGCGGTGATGCGGAGCGATCCGCCGTTCGGCATCGCCTCCAGGCTGTTGATCAAGAGGTTGAGGATGGCCTGCTTGAGCTGATCCTCGGATCCAAACACAATCGGATTTCCTTCCGTCGAGAGCTCGAGCTTGACTTCGCGCGAGCGAGCCTGGTTGTAGAGCAGGTCGACGATCTGGCGCAGCATGGCATCCAGGCGAATCTCCGTGGATGAGGCGCTGCTGGGCCGGGCGAACGACAGGAAATTTTCCACAATCGCGGCCAGCCGGGATGATCTCCGATTCGAGGATCTTACGTATTTGCCGGTTTTGTCGTCTTCCGGTGCTTCCAGCTTCAATGCTGCCATGCTGCGTTCGAGCAAGGCGAGATTGAGATCCAGCGCCTCGAGCGGATTGCGGATTTCATGCGCCATGGCCGCCGCTAATGTTCCCAGCGCGGACAAGCGCTCCGCCGTGTGCATCTGCCTTTCCATGCGCACAATGTCCCGGACGTCGTGTACCAGCAGGAGCGTGCCGGTGGTGCGTTTCTGGGGATCCTTGAGCGGCAAGGTTGTGACCCGGACCGGCCATGGATCTGAGGGGTCGCCCAGATCATGCTCAATGTCCAGCACGTAGGCGCCCTGCCGGTCGCGGCTTTGACGATGTCCCGCAATCCCGGGCGCTTCTCCAGCACATTCAAGATATCGAGGCTGGCATAGCCCGGAGGGATTTCAGGCAGGAGCCGGCGCGCGCTGTCATTCGCCATCGTGAGCAGATCCTTGTCGTCCAGCACCACGACCCCGATGCTCAGGCTGTCCAGGATCTGGAGCAGCAGGATCCGGATCCGCTCGCGGGCGACGAGGTTGCTGCGATCGCGCAGGATCGCCGCGGCGCTCGCCACGGTCAGCAGGCCGCATACGGAGTAGATCACCGGTAGCGGCACGGCTTGCGCGTTGGGGAACAACTTCGTGCCGAAGTAGTTGTTCTCTCGCGCGCGCATCGAGATTTCCCAATGGAACGCCAAAAGCAACAGCCAGAGAAAAACGTTGAAGATCCCAAGCAAGATCCACAGAAAAATCCTCGGCATCGGTCGACTTTCTTTCAACCTCTGATGCAGATGCGCCGGCATTCGACCTCCTGCCTATTCAGGCTCACTCCGGAAATTTCAAGAATAGCACGTATTTGATGGCGGATATGCAAAATCTGCAGACTTTCGGTCGATGGCTATCATGATGACCGGGGATGTTCATTGAATCCGCCGGGTGCAGGTGCCGGGGATGTGGATATAAGCTTAATATATTGCAATAGATTGTGAACGTAATCTTCGGGAACCTCCTGGCGGTTTATCCGCTCGGGTCTCTGGTATGGGAATTGCTATGGAACATCGTGTTAATCCTTTGTGATTGCAAATGATGTGAAATCTAGTGATTGACATCTCAAATTGTCAGGAGTGAATATGAACAAGATAACGATGAGATTAGGGTTGATTGTGGCGTTTTCCGTGGTGGCCTCTCTGTTTTTCTTCGCTTGCGCTTCCGCGCCTAAGGAAGAAATTGCGGCGACTCAGACTGCCATCCAGACTGCGCAGACCGATGACGTTCCGGACTTACGCCGAAGACAGCCTCAAGGATGCAACCGATACGATGGCCAAGGCAACGGCCGAGGTTCAGACCCAGGACGACAAGTTCGCTCTGTCTCGCGACTACAAGGTTGCCTCGGATCTGTTGAAGCAGGCCAAGGAGAAGGCAGCCAAGGCTGTGACCGATGCTCAGGCTAACAAAGCCAAGGCCAAGGCGGACGCTGAGGCTTTGATCGCTTCGCTGACCCCGATGCTTGCCGATGCCAAGAAGGTCCTTGCCACCGCTCCGCGAGGGAAGGACACGAAGGCCGAATTGGAAGCGCTGCAGTCAGATCTGAAGAGTGCTGAGGAAGCGGCAACGGCAGCCAGTCAGGCGATGTCCCAGGAGAAGTTCAAGGACGCGCTTGCCCAGGCCAACACGGCCAAGACGAAGGCCAGCGGCGTGATCGAGCAGGTCAATGCCGCGAAGGCGAAGCTGAAGGGACGCAAGTAGTCCATCGCCGTTTCAGGAAGGTAAATGGCGTTAAATAGGAAACGATGGATCGCCACTGTTCTGAGGGCCATCCTGGTCCTGGTCCTAGGGGTGGGAACGTACGAGCTGTGGAGTCGCACGGCTCTGCGCTACCACCCCTGGCAGCTTGAGTCGCATGTGGATAGCCTGGCGGCGGACTGCCGGACGGGGCCGGGTGCATTTGTTTTTCCTCAGAAGTTGCTTGCTCTGGCACGCACAGATCATGATGCGAAGCATTGCCTGGCCCATGCTGAAGTGGCCTGGGCTTCGGGTCGCAACTACGATCCATGTGTGCAGAAACTTTTCGAATGCCGCGCTGACCGCAATGCGGATTCGGATGAGCGAGGCGTTTTGCAGGATGAGAAAGCCCGGCTCCGGATTGCTTGAAGACGCTGGAGCTGGATCTGGCACCGGATCCGCTGGCCGCGAAAGCCGGCGCAAGAAGATCGAGATCAGAAACTGATGATCAGTCCCGTGCCCGAACGCTGTTGGAGACCGCCCACAATCTGGCTGCGCTCGGACAGACCGGATCGGCGCTGACGGCTGCGCTCAGTGCCCGGGCCGCCTGGTCAAAGAGCGAAAATTTCGTGGCTGCCGAGCTGGCCCGCTTCTACGACGGCCGACTGCGGGAAAAATGGGAGAAGGAGGCGCAGGATCTGCTGCGCTGGACCCGGCAATCCGGCCGCTCTGCCATTCTGGTTGACAAGCTGGAACACCGCTGCCTGCTGCTCGCGGATGGTCGGGTGGCAAAATCGTATGTCGCCAACCTGAGCCGGAATTGGTATCGAATGAAGGCCCAGGAGCACGACGCCTCGACTCCGGAAGGGGAGTACAAGGTCAGACAGAAGGTTCCCGCCACCAGCTTTCGGCGCGGCTTTGCTTTTGGATTATCCCAATGCCGCGGACTGGCAGCGTTTCAATTCCATGAAAAAGACCGGAGGAAATCGCGGCGCGCGCACGGATCGGCGGCGCCATCGAAATTCATGGCAGCGGACGGCTCAACTCGGACTGGACGGATGGTTGCGTGGCGCTGGAAAACGCGGATATGGAAGACCTGTTCAAGCGAGCCTATGTCGGGATGCCGGTCACCATCGTCGGCACCTGCACGATAGGCGGCAACAGGAAGCAATGATGGGATTTATGAATTGCTGGAATCGAAAGCCGTTTTCTCTGATTTCAGAACCGGCGATCTGAAATGCGAAATTTTCAAGGTTGGGATCATGGTATTGGGCAAACTGGCACGCGCCATCTTGAGCTTGTCGTTATGTCTGGTGGGCGGCGTCTTACTGCAATCATGCTCCAAATCCCCGGTGCCAGGCGCCAGAGTGATCATACAGAAACGTGGCGTCACCGCGGCGCCGCGCGGGGATGTCAACGCCTTGCGCAGCCAGACGCGCGCCCTCGAAAATAAGGTGCAAAAACTGCAGCGGGCGCTGGCGCATCAGTATCCCGGCGGGCCGGTGATTCTGGTAGATACTTCCCGAAGCCAGATCACGATCCGAGTTAGCTCGCGCATCATCGTCCAGGGGACATGCTCCACCGGCAACGGCATGGAATTGCCGATGCCGCCGGCAAGCGCGCATGGACATTTGACACGCCGCGAGGCCATTTTTCAGGGTGGTTGGCAAGGTGGCAACCCGGTGTGGCTCAGGCCGGACTGGTCATTCATCGAAGAAGGGGAACCCATTCCCAAAGATCCTTCCAAACGTGCCATGGCCAACGTGCTCGGGGACTATGCCATTGCCTTCGGCGACGGTTACTTCATCCACGGGACCCTCTACACCCGATTGCTGGGGGCCAATGTCACCCACGGTTGCATCCGCGTCGACGACAACACTCTGAAGAAACTCTATGTGGCGGCGCAACCCGGAACCCCGATCTGGATTTATTAAATGATGATGAGACGCAATCCAGCCGAGCTGCATGTGATCTCACTCGGCCTCATGCCCGCATTGTTCTGTTCTCGGTCGCAGTGTTTATGCGTCGCTTCTGCTGAGCTTCCTGCCGCTCTTCTCAGACCGGCCGCACGTTATCGGAAGAACAGGAACTGCAGCAAGAAGATTGCGGCACTGTCCCGGGAAGAGCAGGTGCTCACGGCAGAGCTGGCGCTGGCCAGGAGCCAGGCCCTGTACCTCTCCGTTGATTTCACGAACCCGGAAATTGGACCTGAAGATCCAGGGGCACAGCCTGCGGAGTTTCACAATCGACAAGATCAAGAGGAACAGGAGGCTCTCCGTTCGTGGCGCAAACATGGATTGAACAAGAAGCCAAGCCGCTGCAGATCACGACTCGTTCGCGGGTCGTTCCGGGATCAGGGGAGGCGACAACTGCTTCCGTTGCGACACAGATCCTTGGGGACCGAAACGGATGCCTGCCGGATTACGACTTGGTTTGCAAGGGAGCCCAGGCCCTGGAAATCCGGTCCTTGGCTTCTGAGCAATCCCACAACCGCTTCACGCGCTGGATTGTCAGCAGCTACCGGCAGGTCCGGGATTGGGCTCGCGATGTATGCAGTCGGAATAAATCCGACTATAAGGAATCCATCGAAATCTGGCTGGGAGAAGACGATGCCAAACTCCTCTTCTGGTCGCTTCCCAGGCAGTTCAGCATCCTGGTTCTCAACGCCTCCTGATTCCAGGAAATGAGATTCCGTCCCCAACAGCTGAGGCTTCGATCATCTGCGAGCCGCGGATATAAACCGCAGATGCACGCAGATGAACGCAGATCCATTGACCGGCTGGGCCCGGCCGATATCTGCGTTCATCTGCGGTTAAAACTCTCTGCGGGCTCCGCGTCCTCTGCTCCGAAAATGGAACCGATTGCGGCTCCGAACCACTTGTGTGTTTCTGTGCCGCCCTTTCAGGGCTTGAGATCTCCGGTTCTCTACCCAGGGCTCACGCCCTGGGCTTTGCTGTCCCGCCCTTTCAGGGCTAAGCAATGCACGACCTTGAAAACCCCGAAGGGCTAAGGGCCTGCGACGTAATAACTGTATCATCCTAATATGGAATTGACTATACTTATGGCATGGATCTGGAATCAACGATTCGGGAGAAATTTCGATCTCTTGCCTCGCGATTTGATGAGCACACACGACGAATCTGGGCTGCCACGGAAGCAAGTGCGCAAGGCTATGGAGGCATTTCATTGGTGGCACGCGCGACGAACATTTCCCGGCGAGCGATCCTGGTAGGGCTGCGCGAGATCAAAACCGGGAATATTCTGCCGGAGGGCCGCGTCCGCCGACCCGGCGGCGGACGAAAATCTGGCATCGAGCATCAACCCGATCTGCCGGAACAGCTCGAAGGCCTGGTCGAGCCGCTCACACGCGGCGATCCGGAATCTCCTCTGCGCTGGACATGCAAGAGCACGCGACGGCTGTCGCTGGAATTGGCCAAGCTCGGATATGCTGCTAGCAGTCGGCTGGTCGGGGTTCTGCTGCATGGCATGGGTTACAGCCTCCAGGGCAATCGCAAGACGGTAGAAGGTAAACAACATCCGGACCGCAATGCGCAGTTCGAATACATCAATGATCGGGTGACCAAAGAAATGCATGCAGCCCAGCCCGTCATTTCAGTGGACACCAAGAAGAAGGAGTTGGTCGGAAACTACGCCAATCAAGGGAAGCAGTGGCTCAAGAAGGGTGAAGCTCAAAAGGTCAACGGTCACGATTTTCCAGAACCTTCGGTTCCGCGAGCACATCCCTACGGTATTTACGAACTGACGCGCAACAAAGGTTTCGTCAATGTCGGAACCGATCACGACACCGCGACATTTGCCGTTGCCTCCATTCGGGCATGGTGGCGATCGGAAGGACGGCGCGCATATCCCAAGGCAAGGCGACTGTTGATCACTGCGGATGCAGGGGGCAGCAACGGATCGCGGCTGCGCCTGTGGAAATGGGAACTGCAACGACTGTCCGACGAGCTTCGTCTCCCGATCGCGGTCTGCCATTTCCCACCGGGTACTAGCAAATGGAACAAGGTTGAACATCGACTTTTCTCGTTCATCAGCTCGAACTGGCGGGGCGAACCTTTGGCCGACTATGCGACAGTTGTGAACCTGATCTCCAAGACCACCACGACGACAGGTTTGAAAGTCTCCTGCCGCTTGGACCGCCGTCGGTATCCTATTGGCAGAAAGATTTCTGACATAGAGTGGAAGACGATCAATCTGCTGCGAGATGATTTTCATGGTGACTGGAACTACACTGTCCAACCACACCGGCAAAGATAACTTGATATACTTATTACGTCGCAGGCCCTAAGCATTGCACGACCTTGAAAACCCCGAAGGGGTGGAGCAGCAGAGCCCAGGGCGTGAGCCCTGGGAAGCCGGCATCGAGCGGTAAGAGCCCTGAAAGGGCGGCACAGGAAACCTGCGGCGAGAGCGCAACATTTTCATGCGTCACTGGGTGCGCCCCGGCGCATGGGAGACTGCGTTGAGTTTTTGGTTGCGGCTTGCCGCTGGGGGTCCTTCGTGGCTGCTTTTGGACGGGATGAAGCTCCGACGGCGGATGAATCGCTGCGACTGCAGTGAACGGGATCAGGCGTGGGCGCGGGTGCGGCGGATCAGGTCGGCAATCATGTCGCGCAGATGTCCCAGAGTCTCCAGGATTTTCTGCGGAGGCAGGGCGTTCGGCGTCAGCTTGTCGAAATAGAGGCAGCCTACGACGACATCTTCCACGACGATTGGATACAGGCCAAAACAACTGGCGCCGAGCTTGGTCACCAGATACGAGTCCTGGTAGCGATCGTCCAGTTGCGTGTCGATGAAAATATCCCTCTTGGATAAGAGCGGGAGCGTAAGCGGCTCCTTGGTTCCGAAGAGCGGGATATTCAGAAGTTCGATTACAGCATCGATCGCCGGGCCCAGGCCGATCCTTCCGTGCACGGAAGTGCGATCCCGCATAGCCAGGCAAAAAACCACGCGCTCGAACCCGGCACCCCTGTGTATTGCTTCCAAGGACATCATGAGGACTTCGTTCAGCCTGGGTTGGTTGCCGGGCTCTATCGCAGTCTGGACTTCGGCAACGAGCTGGGAGAGCAGATCCTCATTCACGCTGGGATGCAGTTCCGCCGCGGCTACGGCAGCGGGGCCGGTATCCGTAAGGGCAGCGAGAGCAGCGCTGCCGGCTGCCAGCGGCTCTTCAGATCCCGATAGAGCCAGCTCATACTGGTGGCGGAGATGGAGATCGTTCAACGGGACGCCGACGGTAGCGAATGTTTCTTGGGTTTTTGTCACCGCTTCGTCCAGCACCTTTTCGACGGTCTGCAGATTCAGGTTCGGAATGGCACTGTATTTTTCGAGCAGATTGTCGATGGCCTTGCTTCTATCCCGGGGGGCGCAGCGATAAATGCTATGGGTCAAATCATGACTGAAAGCCACCAGGGATCTCATTTTTTCCTCCTCGCTCTGTTTGGTGAAGTTCGCCGGACTGGATGAGGCCATCATGCGGCTGACTGATCCAGGTAGCTTCCACGTGGAGGAGATCGTGCGGCCGAGGTTTTCGTAGGTGAACTGCATGACCTTCAGGCAGGCATCAGAAGAGGTCAGATTGTGATCCTGCATTTCGCGCAGGATCTTTTCGTAGGTTTCGCTGAAGTAGATAGCTACCAGCACTTCACCCAGGTTGCGGAACATGCCGCACATGTAGACCTGCTCGGCATCCCGAATATTGAGCTGTTGAGCCACCTGGTAGCAATGGTTGGCCGTCAGCAAAGACAGCAGGAGCAGTTCTTTGAGGCCTGCAGGCCGTTTGTCATAATTCTCGAGTAGCAGGATGCCGCCGGTGAGGCGTTTGACGGCATCAATCCCCATCAAAGTCACGGCTCGGGTCACACTGCAGATCGCTTTGCCCGAGCGATTGTAGTAGGCTGAATTGGCAAGACGCAGAACCGCCAGCGTCAGGCTGTAATCACGGAGAATAATGTTGGTAAGGGTGCGCAGTGAGGCTTCGTCGTCCCCCATCATTCCCATAACTTCCATGATGTGGTGGGAAAATGCCGGAATCTCCTTCTGGCTCTGGATGAACTCCACCCAACGCTTGAGACGCATCTCACCATCCGAAGGCGCATTCAGGGGGTGGCTTGCGGTTTTGGCGGATTCCTCGGGTGTTTTGGGCCGCCCCTCCTTGGGCCCGATATTGTGCGCATGGGTTGACGGTTTTGCCGGTACGGTGCCTGCGGATGGATTGCCTGGGGCGGCAACCGTGCTCCTGGGCGCCAGCGGAGTGCCGCACATGTTGCAGAACTTGGAACCATGGGGCACCTTAGCATGACACTGAGAGCAGGTTTCCTGATTCGAAGCCTCCGGCTTTTCCTTAGGCACTTTTTCCATGAAAACAGCCCGCATCATAAAAGGACTTACCCCAGCATCAGGAAATATGCGAACCTGCATATGTCATACCGGGCAGGGGCAGGCATGGCAGGCTCTACCCTACTCTTCGGCGAATCCTACTAAATGCTGTAAAACTAGTTATTTGATGAAGTCCGGGCTGTGCCTGGAGGTGGGTACACCGCATCGCTCGGTGCTAAGATCCTGGGATCACTCCCTCACATACCCCGTCCGGCGGCAGGGATCGACTCACCCGAGCTGACGCATGTTTGAAATTGGGCTGCCTGGTCCCAGGACTCCAGGGAAGCCACCTTGGAGTTCTGGGATTTATTGCGGTTGGTCTGATTTTACGCACTCCGCGTTGGAATCAGATTGCCTGCTGCTGACGCAAGTCTTGGATTTGCGCCTCGGTGTAGCCCAGCTCCTTCAGAATCTCCGCTGTGTGGGCGGAGAGTCTTGGCGGCGCGGCATCCAGACTTGCCGGCGTTTTCTCGAATTGCGCGGTTAAATTGAAAAAAGGCAGATCTCCGATACCTTCGACATGCAAATATTGAAGCGTTTTGCGATGTTGGATTTGTTCTTGATTGAGGGCTTCCTCTAAACCAAGAATCGCCCCGGAAGGTACATCGTTCTGATTGAGAGTATCCACCCAGTACTCGGTGTCTTTTTCTGTCAATTTTTCCTCGAGCAGCGGCGTCAGCGCCTTACGGTTTTTCTTGCGCGCATCGCGCTCTTGAAAACGCGGATCGGTCTTCAACTCCGGCACACCCAGAGCGTCGGCAACGGCTTCCCATTGCTCCTGCTTGTTCGCGGCGATATTGATGTAGCCGTTTTTGGTCGAAAATGTGCCGGAAGGCGCGGCGGTGAAATTGTCGTTGCCCAACAAGACTGGCTGCTGGTGGCCGATGAGCAGATTGGCTGCGACCCAGCCCATAAAAGGCATGATCGAATCAAGCAGGGCCACATCGATGAACTGTCCTTCGCCCGTCTTCTCGCGGAAGTATAAGGCTCCCAATATGGCAAAGGCTGCGTTCAGGCCGCCGACGGTGTCACACACCGGGAAACCGCAGCGCAGCGGGTTCAGACGTTCATCACCATTGACTGCCATCGTTCCGCTCAGGCCCTGGATAATCTGATCGTAGGCCGGCTTGAGGGCATCGGGCCCGGACTTACCGAAACCCGAGATGGCGCAGTAGACGAGGCGAGGGTTGGTCTCGCGCAGGACCTCGTAGCCGACACCCAGGCGCTTCATCACACCGGGCCGGAAATTCTCGACGACCACGTTGGCTTTGCGTGCCAGTCGCTTGAAGATTTCACGCGCCGCCGCGTGTTTCAGATTCAGCGTGAGAGACTTCTTGTTGGCGTTCTGGGCCAGGAAGCTGGTACCCATCAGCTCATCGTTCAGTTTCGGCACATTGCCAAGCTTGCGTGCCAGATCGCCTGAGCCCGGCGGCTCGACTTTGGTCACTTCTGCACCCAGCAGAGCAAGATGCAGCGTGGCGAAGGGCCCTGACAAAACATTGGTCAAGTCCAAAACCCGAATTCCTTCTAGTAACTTCATAGATCATCCCTCGTAGGAGTATTATGCGATTTTGGATTTTGGATTGCGGATTTTGGATTGAAAACTCCCCTTAGAGAAGGGACTTCCTTCAATCCCAAATCCGCAATTCAAAATCTGCGATCCAAAATCCACAATCCAAAATCTCGAGACCCTAATCCGCTGTTACGACGAATGTGTTCGTATGGCGCCCGCCTTATATACCATCCCCGGCATCTCACGCTCAAAGAAGGTGCTGACTTCGCACGCGAGGCCTAACAACTTGCCGAGATCGATGTCGCGGCGCAGCCCGATGCGCTGCAGATAGTGGACGAAGTCTTCCGTGCAAACGTTCCCACCCGCGACTTTGGTGAAGGGGCAGCCGCCCAAGCCGGCGACCGAGGACTCGAAGTACTTCACGCCGACCTTCATAGCGGCATAGCAGTTTGCCAATCCCAGTCCGTAGGTGTTGTGGAAGTGGCACGTGCATTCCGCGTTCGGATCGAGCTTGAAGATCCGCTCGAACATTCGTTCCACCTGATCCGGCACCGCATGGCCGGCGGTGTCGGCCAGGCTGATATTTTTGAGGCCGTCATCAAGGAACCGTCTTACGATTCCCAGCACTCGTTCCTCCGGCACCGGTCCTTCATAGCCGCAGCCGAAGGCGGATTGAACGGACACTTGGACCCTTTTATCAGCTGCGAGCGCCTGACCGGCTGTGGCCAGAATGCGGCTGGTGGCATCGGCAATCGACATGCCCGTGTTCTTCTGACTATGCGTCTCACTGGCTGAAACGCCCATGCAGAACATCTCGACGCCGCAATTGAACCCGCGCTCGAGACCCTTTTCATTCAGCACCAGACCGGAAAGGATCACGCCCCCGGGGTTCCTGCCCTTTGCTGAAAAATGGGCGAAGAGCTTGTCGGTATCGGCCATCTGAGGAACTTTCACGGGATGGACAAAGGAGCCGATCTGAATGATATCGATCCCGGCAGCCATCAATCCCTCGATCCAGGCGATTTTCTGCTCGATCGGAACCGTTTGCGTCTCCATCTGGAGGCCATCCCGCAGCCCCACTTCATGAATGACGATTGGATGCATATCCGTCCTTTCCCATATGAAGCGAAGATAATATGACGATCCGGCGGCCTGCGACGACAAAAAATTTGCCGAAAAAAATGATACTTTGTGTGGCTGCCCGCATCAGAGTAGGCAGCGCAGAGGGCGCCAGGAGGAGGTTATAACACATGATAAGGTTTTTCCCTTGTCCGACAGCCTTAGAGAAATCAAAATGGTTTATCATTCGATCCTGCGCAGGTATTTTAGAGAATAGAGGTTTGTAACGCTTGACCGTCGGTGGAGGGAGCATGCGCAATCGCGCCAGCCGCATTTTGTTCTGTTTTGCATTTCCAGCCATTCTGGCTCTGGCGATCCATGGATTTGGAACGCCGCAAACGAGCCCGCAGCGCACACCGAGGGACGGCCCGGCATCGATGCAGGTTCTTCTGCGCCACGCGATCCCCGGAACCAGGGATCTGCAGTTGATCATTGAACTCGCCGACCCTCCGGTTGCACAAGCATTGGCGGAACCTGCCGCGCGCCGTGCGCCCCTTCGACCCGGGACCGTGCAGGGACGGAACCGGCTGCAATTGGACTCCCCGGCGGCCGTCGACTACAGAAACCAGATCGCGGCCCGACGGAAGCTTGTAACGGATAAGTTGCAGGCACTACGTGGGGTGCAAATCCAGGGCTCTACGGATGTGGTGATGCATTCCGTTATCGCACGCGTGCCCATCGAGCATTATTTGACGGTGCGCCGCATGCCTGGAGTCAAAAAAGTCTATTTCTCGCGCCCCCAGCGCATGAATCTTAACGCCGCCGCGACCACCCTGAATGCCTCAGCACTCTGGGCGCGGGTCTCCGGGGGGCGATCCAATGCCGGCCAGGGACAGAAAATCGGCATCCTCGACACCGGCATCGACATGAATAACGCCATGTTTGCCGACAGCACTACGCCGACCCCGAGTTCTTACCCTTCCAACTTCCCGAAATATGATCCGGGAAATCTAGCCTTCACCAATCACAAGGTGATCGTGGCGCGCAGCTACGTCAGGTTCCTGAGCCGTGACAAGGATTACACCGCCAGAGACGAGGTGGGGCACGGCAGCTTTGTTGCCGGCTGCGCAGCCGGGAAGTTGGTTACTGCTCCGCTGGCCCAGATTTCAGGAATGGCGCCGGGGGCGTTTCTCGGAAACTACAAAATATTCGGCACCCCTGGTTTCAACGACTTTACGACCCAAGCCGCTATACTGGCGGCAATCGAAGATGCGGTTATTGACGGCATGGATGCGATCAATCTGAGCCTCGGCTCCCTGGACTTTGTCCCGCCCTCGGAAGATCCTGAAGTCGATGCCATCAATAATGCCATTGCTGCCGGCGTAGTCGTCTGTCTGGCGGCGGGCAATGAGGGACCCGACACGCATTCGATCAACTCGCCGGGGTCTGCCGCGGATGCAATCACGGTAGGGGCTATTTTTGACGCCCGCGTTTTCGCGCCACAGCTGCATGTGGCCGGCGCGGGCGCGCCTGCGAACCTCCAGGATCTCGCTTACCAAAACGGCAGCGGGCCGGCCATTACGACCGCAATTCCGGCGACGCCCGTCACGGACGTAGCCACCCTGGACGGAAATGGATTGGGTTGTTCGGCCCTGCCCGCCGGCAGCCTGACCGGCAGAATCGCGCTCATCGAGCGTGGCATCTGCACTTTTCTCACTAAAGTCAATAACGCGAGCGCTGCAGGCGCTCGGGCCGTGGTTGTGTACAACAATGTGGTGGGAGCTGATACCATACAGATGGGGGCGCTCGCGGGGACATCGATCCCCGCAGTGATGATTTTCTACGGGGATGGGCTGGGGCTGCAGAGCTATCTGGCCGTGAATCCGGCCGCCACCATCAGCATCGGTACCAGCACCAACAACCAGCTGGCCACTCCTGTCACGCCGGTATTGGTGAGCGACAGCTCGCGTGGACCCTCCGCTGATTTCGGCATTAAGCCGGACCTTGTTGCCGTGGGATGGAATGTCTACTCGGCGGCTCAGACTTACAATAGTGCCGGCTTTCTTTACGACTCGAGCCACTTTGCGGTCAGTCAAGGGACAAGCTTTTCAACCCCCATGGTAACCGGCGCGGCCGCCGCCCTGATGCAGCTGTTTCCCAACCTCACTCCAGCGGGCATCAAATCTGCGCTTGCCAACACCGCCAGTCAGATCACCACCGATGGGATTACACCGGCCACCATCGTGCAGGCCGGCAACGGTCTGCTCAACATGGGCAACGCTTCGGCGGCGGGCGCCATTTTTTCGCCGGCCAACCTGAATTTCGGAGTGCAAGCCTATTCGGGGACGATCTCAGTTACGCGGACGCTTGCCATCACCAATATCTCGGCCACCACCGACCAGTTTACGATTTCTGTTCAGCCGCTCATCTCGGGCCCTGCCATCAGCCTGAGTGCAATCAGCACGGGCTCGCTCGCTTCCGGCGCTACCACGAACATCGACATTTCAATGCAAGCGGCCTCGGCCATCACAGGCGGGTTCCAGGGATTCCTGGTGGTTCGCAGCAGCCAGACGGGTGCGACCTATACCATTCCGTACTGGGCCGCGTGGTACGACCCGGATGCCACACGCATTCTGACGGTCAGTCAAAGCGCCACCGGCACCAACATCTATCGAAACCTCACCGACGCTCTGGCCGCCGCGAATCCGGGCAATATCATCGAAATTGCCGACAGCCAGACCTACTCGGTGCCGTCGCCCTCCGACCCAAGTTTGTCGGGCATTACCATAGCCACCAACGCCCAGGGAGTGCCCTTACACGGAATCACAATCCGTGCGGCAGCAGGCCAGACGCCGATTATCGACGGGTCCAGTGCCGGTGCATTCGCCGATCTTCAGATTGTGGGTTTGCGCAACGTGCTTTTGCAGGGCCTCACGATTAACGGAGGTGAGACTGGAGTGGATCTCATCCAGCCTTCCACATCGATACCTCTTTCCGTGACCATCGATCATTGCACGATCACCAACCAGGCGGATAGCACCACGTCCTCGGGTGTAGTATCGGAAAGCGGCGGCGACGTTGACATTACCTACTCTGCCATTTCAGGGAGCCTGAGCGCAGGAGTCGCCTTGCTGGGAGGCGGGCAGCTCACCATGAGCAACTCCACGGTGCGGAACAACGGCAGCGATGGGGTTGATGCCGCGGACGCCAACGTCCAATTGATCAACTCCACCATCAGCAGCAACATTGGACAAGGTGTCTATCTGGTCAACTGTTCCGGAACTCTCACGGGGAACACGATTGCGAATAACACAGGAACGTACGGTGACGGAGTTCAACTGTTAGACGGGACGCTGACCATCACCGGGAATACCTTCGATGGCAATTTTGGCGCGGCAATCGCCCTTCTTGGGGGCACCGTCTCAACTCCGACGGGAACCGCTCCGAGCCCAGGGCCGGCAGTCACCGCGAACAGGAACATCATCCACGCCAATGGCGATTATGGCTTGCTGATCGATCAGGCGCAGAACCTTCAGTTGGATGGCAATCTTATCGCGGACAACTTTCAGGGCATTCAAGTAAACAACACTTCGACGGTGCTGCTCACAAACAACATGGTGGTTCGATCCACGAACGGCACGTTCGGGGATGGCATCAACATTGCCGATACCAGCGTCGTCCGCGTCGTGAACTGTGATTTATATCAAAACAAGCACCGAGGGATCTCGCTCGCAGCGGGAGCTTCGGTGTCGGTCGCCAATTCCATTGTCAGCGGGAATACGTTGGGAGACCTGGTAGGCCTCAGTGCGGGCTTCGTCCAGTATTCGCTCATCGGGGACGGAACTCTGGTTTCAGGCAGCAGCAATATCACGGGAAATCCGTTGTTCACGAATCCGGACGCGAACGATTTTACGCCGGCCCCGGGATCGCCGGCTATCAACACCGGCTCCAATGCCGCGACGAAACTACCCTTCCTTGATTACAACCAGAAATTCCGTGTGGCATCTTTGGGCTCTGTGCCCGGGGATGGCGTAGTCGACATGGGTGCGATTGAGTACGGGTCGACGTACCCGTTGGTTTACCCGCTGATGGTCAACGGATTCAACTCCGTGATCGGCGATGACTATACTACCGGCATCGCCGTCTTGAATTCCTCCACGATTCAGCAGTCTGCCGGATTTGTGGCCTATCGCCCGAACGGAGACTCTCATCACAGGCAGCAGCAATCCGGCGCCACTACTGCTCTCACCGGGCGCCCAAATCCCGTCCCTGGGATATATACTGTTCGGGCTGACTCGTGACGCGGGTGAGGTCGGCGGGGTTCTGGCCAGCTCGATTCAGCGCTTGACTGGATTTTTCCTGGTTTTCAGCCAGGATTTCAAGCGCACTGCCGATGGTGTGGATGTCTCGGCGGATGCAGCGACCGATTTCTTTTTCCCACGCCACCAGTTCGACAGCAAGGGGAAAGCAACCTATGTGCTTTTCAATCCCGGAGTCAATGCAGCCACGGTGAACGCCACCCTGCTGGATACCGCCGGAACCACCATCGACCAGCTGACTCAACCCATAGTCCTGCCACCGAAAGGGCAGACCCTGTTTAGCTTTGCAAACGTCACCGCTTCCTCCGGTGCCGTCAGTATCAGCTCCGACCGGCCGATCGCCGGGCTCGAGCTCTTCGGAAACGCGGCGGAGATCGCCGCCCTCCGGGCTGCAATCCCGGGTACTGAGGCCAGACTCTACTTCCCGCACTTCGTGGTGAACGGCGGTTACACCAGCATTCTTGGCGTTGTCAACACCGCCAGCACGCCTGTGAACCTCACACTGACCGCCTATGGTAACGACGGCTCGATTCTGGGAACTCCCGCGCAGCGCACCCTCGGATCCAAGGGACAGCTTTTCGAATCCGCCACGAGCCTTTTCGGACTCGGCTCGGGAACCATCTTCACGGGATACGTTCTCGTCGAAGGCGACCAGCCCGGGCTTACCGGTTTCTCTCAATTCACCTATGACAATGGTGTGGTGCAGTCGACTGCGGCGGTGCCCAGTGAGAGCATTCCCCAGCAGAAGCTGATCTTTTCTCACGTCGCCCATCAGGTGCCTGCCGCCTCGGGAGGCAATTACCAGACAGGGATTGCCTTGCTGAACCCATATGGAACTGCGATTACGTATACGCTGCGGGTTTTCGATGGCTCAGGCGCGCAAGTGGCCGCAATGACGGACACTCTGGGACCGCACGCCAAGGTGGCTAAGGTGTTGAGCTATCCCCTTGCCGGGCCAGGCTTCTTCACGCAGCCGATTGTCCTGGGTAACGGGCATGTTGAAGTTACCACCGACTATCAACTGCTGGGCTTCGAACTTTTCTATACCGATGGGCTGACGCAACTGGTGGCGGTTATGGCCCAGTACCCCAACTGATTTGCGGAGGTTCTTCTGAGACCGCGAAACCCACGAAAGCGATTTCGTGGGTTTTGCAGTCTGCTGTGAATGGCGCTTAGATAAGGATTTCAATTGGGACCCTGAAAGGGTCCAGCAGCAAAGCCCAGGGCGCAAGCCCTGGGAACTGACGTTTGGCAAGGAATCAGCCCTGAAAGGGCGGCGCAGGCTGCGTCGCCCTTTCAGGGCTGGTTTCCCGGATGACCATGATCCCAGGGCTCACGCCCTGGGCTTTGCTGCTCCGCCCCTTCAGGGCTTAATCACTTGATTTGGCGGGACTAACAGGTGATTGGGGCATTCTTAACTAAGCGCCTGCGCAAAAATAACTTCACATTCTGCGGAGCAACTATCCCAAAGGTCGTTTACGCATCTTGATCGTCTATGGGCATCAAATGGCCATTTATCAATAAATTTATGAGATGGTTGGGAATCATGGGTGTGGTATAATTCGTCCTGGTAGACTCTTTTCAGGAGGAACTATACCACATGGTATTTGATCCGAATGTCCTTCGATCCTTCCTGCATCAAGAGAGGATTGCCACGCTCCCGGAGCTGAAGCAAGCTTTGGGAAGCATGGCTACCATGACCGTGTTTCGAAAGCTCAAGGCGTTAGGCTACCGCACGAGCTATTCGCACCGCGGGAGATACTACACGCTGGTGAACATTCCCCGGTTCGACGAGCGAGGTCTCTGGACTTGCCGCGCCGTATGGTTTTCGCGCGACGGCAGCCTGCTCACCACCGCCCGGCGGTTTGTGAACGATTCCGATGCTGGGCTTACCGCCGGGGAATTGCAGGCGCTACTGAATGTCGAGGTCAAGGAATCGCTTCTGGTGCTGTACCGTCGAGGGCAAATTGCCCGCGAGGAAATCGGCGGCGTCCTTGTGCACTTTTCTACTGAGCCTGGGGTACGGCGCGAGCAATGGCTGCGCCGCCAGAGTCCGGCGGGTGCGCTGGAGGTGGGCGACTCGGCGGCGGGCGAAGGGCTGGCGCCGGAAATGAAGGCCGCGATCATTCTGTTTTTCAGCTTGCTGGATGAGAAACAGAGGCGGGTGTATGCGGGCTTGGAGGCCCAGAAGCTCGGATACGGCGGCGATATCAAGATTGCGGACTTTCTGGGGTTGGACGTGCACACAGTGTCGCGTGGGCGCCGGGAGCTCTTTGGAGACCGTGTCCAGCGGGAAAGGATTCGCCGTCAGGGCGGTGGGCGCCCGGCTGCGGAAAAAAAACGCCGGAAGTGATCGCATGCATTTCGGACCTGCTCAAACACGAAACGGCTGGCGATCCGATGAAGGGTCTGAAGTGGACCCGAAGGACAACCAGGAAAATCGCTCGAGAACTGCGTCGGCTGCAGATCCGTGTTAGTGCCAACACGGTGCGCCGGTTGTTGAAGCGGATGGGGTTCTCCTTGCGCGTGAACCACAAGAGACTGGAGTCAGGGAACAAGAATCCGCCGCCCCGCCGGGTACGAAACCAGCAGTTTTTATACATCGGCCGGAAAAGGGAGGAGTTCTCCTCCAACGGAAAGCCTGTCATCAGCGTGGACGCGAAAAAGAAGGAGATGGTCGGGGCCTTCAAGAATCCCGGGGTGTCGTGGCAACGCGAACCGCAGATCGTCAACGACCACGACTTCCGCAGCGATGCCGAGGGGATGGCGATTCCCTATGGCATCTACGATACGCGGACCAATCATGGTTTCGTGGTGGTCGGGACCAGCACCGAAACGCCCGCCTTCGCAGTGGACGCAATCGTTTCCTGGTGGAAAAGTCGGGGCGGCAGTATCTATCCTGATGCAGATGAACTCCTGATCTTGGCAGACTGTGGCGGCGGCAACAGCGCCCGTGCGCGTGGATGGAAGTATCACCTGCAACACCGGTTCTGCAATCCTTACGGGCTGAAGGTGACCGTCTGTCATTATCCGCCTGGCGCATCAAAATGGAATCCGATCGAGCACCGCCTGTTTTCCCAGATTAGCAAGAACTGGGCAGGCAAGCCGCTGGAAAGCTATGAGACTGTGATCAAGTATATTCACTCGACTACTACCTCGGGCGGATTGAAGGTCAACGCCTGGTTGTCACTGAAGCGTTATGAAAAGGGCGAAGAGATCTCCAACGTAGAGATGAAGCGGCTCATGCTTGCCGGCCACAAGACGCTACCGGCATGGAATTACACGTTGACGCCGAGCAGAATGTGAAGTTATTTTTGCGCAGGCGCT
>CAVTZY010000012.1:0-18670 GCA_963739235.1 Terriglobia bacterium
GGTAGGGTAAAGGTCCTTCTTCCCCACGATTTGAAATCGGTCCAACGTGTCGCAGACAATGCTTTCGCGATTGTTCTTCGGTAGATTGCGATAGGAGAGAGGGAGATCCAGGTTTTCGTAGACGGTCAGGTTGTCGAGCAGGTGGTAGCTTTGGAACACAAAGCCGATGTTCTTCTTGTGCAGCTCCGATCGCTCTTTTTGTTTAAGCTTGTGCACGGGGACTTCCATGAAGTGGTACTCCCCGATCCACGCGCTGTCGTACATACCCAGGATATGCAGGAGTGTGGACTTCCCGGCTCCTGACGGCCCCATGATGGAAATGAACTCGCCCGCCTTCACCTCCAGATCGATGCGGCGCAGCACCCAGGTTTTTGTGATCCCGTGCTCGTAGAATTTCTCGACATTGTGCAGTTTAATCATGGCGGTCATACGCTCCGGATTAGAGGGAGGCAGTGTAGCATTTCAGCGAGGCCGGCAACAACCTCCGACATCCGACTTGGTGGTGCTCCATCAGTCTGGCCCTGGTGCCTCAAGGTCTGGTCGGTGCGGGTCAGATCGTCGCCCTTGTCGCTGTAATCCCATTTCGGGGACAGGCGCGAATGGCGCCCGGTTAAGAATGCCCCTATTACCTGTTTGTCCGGCCAAATCAAGGGATTAAGCCCCGAAGGGGCGTGGCAACAAAGCCCAGGGCGTGAGCCCTGGGCTCATGGTCATCCGGGAAACCAGCCCTGAAAGGGCGACGCAGCCTGCGCCGCCCTTTCAGGGCTGGTCCCTTGCCCTACATCAAACCCAGGGCTTGCGCCCTGGGCTTTGCTGCTGGACCCTTTCAGGGTCTCAATTAAAATCCTTATCTAAGTGCCATTCGGGACAGGCGCCATAACCTCGAAATTTTCCGATAAAACAACGTTCCGTGGTAGGGCCGACGTGGGTTCGACCAAGCTGACGGCAGATCGCAGTTGGAAGTTCCGGGCCTGTCTCCGAAACTTCGTTTAGGCTGGGAGAGCACAGACAGGATGCACATGGTGGCACTCCCTGAGCAAGAGGCGCGATCCAGACGGGGCATCCTTGCCCAAGGTGGAGGAGCCCGGTATCATTTTGGAAGATTCTCGCGGCGGTGAATGAAGAGACCCGCACCAAGCAAGCGCTCTTGCTGTAATTAATATCGGGCCTGATTAAACAAGGAGATAAATATGGCAAAGAACATTAAGGCGGTTCCACAGGGGATGCACACGATCACACCCCATCTCGTGGTGCGGGATGCCACAAAAGCCATCGAGTTCTATCGCAAGGCATTCGGCGCCGACGTTCAAGGGAGTTCACTACACTCCCGACAACAAGGTGATGCACGCTGAACTGAAAATGGGGGATTCGATGATCTTCCTGGCCGATGAATTCCCCGGCATGGGAAGCTGCACATCGCCCGAGACGCTGGGGGGCACCAGCATCTCATTGAACCTCTACACGGATAACGTGGATCAGCTCTTCGAGCGCGCGGTATCGGCCGGCGCGAAAGTGGTGATGCCGCTCTCGAACCAGTTCTGGGGCGACCGCTATGGACAGGTGAAGGATCCGTTCGGCCACACCTGGGCGCTTGGCCAGCATGTCGAGGATGTCTCGCCTGAAGAGATGGAGCGCCTTGGCCGCGAAATCTTCGCTAAAATGGCCAAAGGAACCCGAAAAACGATAATGCGAAAATCCGTTGCAGGCGCCTGTCGCCGATAGGAAAGGCTATTCCAGAGATTCCGGCGACAGGCTGCTTAACCTGGGAAATACGGGATCTAGAGTTCTTCTTCGCACGCAATCATTTCGAGGTTAAGTCGTCTGTCACGAATGGCTCCTGAATCAGGAACCTACATGAGCTGGTTAATGACATGATTGACCGGCCGTCAGCATGATTTCCTTTGGACGGTTTGGGTGCTAAGCTCGCGGTAATGCCAAGGGGGAATTCGATGCTCAATAATAAGGCTATTGCAGCGACACTGTTCTTGCTGTTGGTGACCGGGGCCGCATGTGTGAAGGCACCCTCGGTTCCGATTAAGGTTGAATTCGACCTCGTCATCCGGAACGGCAGGATCATCGATGGCACCGGCTCCCCCTGGTATGCCGGGGATATCGGTGTTCGCGACGGCAGAATCGCAGAGATTGGACGCCTGGTGGACGACGGCGCCAAGCGTGTGGTGGATGCGGCAGGATTGGTGGTAGCTCCGGGCTTCATTGACATGCTGGGACAATCCGACCTGACGATTCTGGTCAATCCCCACCTGCCCTCCAAAATCTATCAGGGAATCACCACCGAGATTACGGGCGAAGGGGGATCTGCCGCACCGCTCAATGATGCTATTCTCCAGGCGGACCGCCGGTTCTATGAGCACCTCAAGATCACACCCGATTGGCGCACTCTCAGCCAGTATTTCTCTCGCCTGGAGAAGCAGGGGATCGGCATTAATATCGCGAGCTATGTCGGCGCTACTCAGGTGCGGCGCATGATCCTGGGGGACGGAGACCGCACACCCACGCCCTCCGAGCTCGAGGAGATGAAATCGCTGGTACGCGCAGCCATGAACGAAGGCGCTGTGGGCCTTTCCACGGCGCTGCAGTATGCACCGGCGCCTTATGCCAAAACTGAAGAGTTGATCGCCCTCGCCGCAGAAAGCGCCCGCCTCGGCGGGATATATGCGACTCACATGCGCAGCGAAGGAAATGCCATCCTCGATGCGCTTGACGAGGCCATCCGTATCGCGCGCGAAGCGCACACGTCGGTCGAGATCTGGCATCTGAAGGCTGCCGGCAAGAGCAATTGGGGACGCATGCCCGAGATCGTCGCTCGGATTGAGGAGGCGCGCCGAGCGGGCTTCGACATCAGCGCCGACACGTACGCATACCCGGCCTGGTTCAACTCGTTCTCGGCATTTATTCCCCCCTGGGCTCACGACGGCGGGGATGAGAAAATGCTGGCGCGACTGAAAGACCCGGCCATGCGTGCGCGCATTCGCAAGGACATGCTGACTCCTTCGTCTTCCTGGGATAACGAGTGGCTGGAGATTCCCGGCCCGGAAGCCGTCCTCGTGTGCGTTGTCCACAACCCGGAACTCTTGCCCCTCCAGGGCAAAACCCTTGCCCAGATTTCAGCCCAGTGGAAAAAGGATCCGCTGGATACGATCTTTGATTTGCTGATTCAGGACGAAGCCTACACCATGGTGGCGGTCTTCGGCATGTCGGAACCCGATGTGGCGCTCGCTCTGCAGCAACCGTGGGTCTCCGTCGATAACGATTCGCAGGGCACCGCTCCGGATGGGCTCCTGAGCCGCGAGCACCCGCATCCGCGCGCTTACGGGACCTTCCCGCGCATTCTGCGCAAATTTGTGCGCGAGGAAAACAAGTTGCGCCTCGAGGAAGCGATCCGAAAATTCACCTCGCTGCCGGCTCAACGTATGAGGCTGTCGGATCGGGGTGTAATCAAGAAAGGAATGTGGGCGGACCTCGCGGTCTTCGACCCCGAAACAGTGCGGGATCGTGCAACATTCGAAGAGCCCAACCAGCTGGCCGAAGGAATGCAGTATGTGCTGGTCAACGGCGTGCTCGTAATTGACGCCGGCAAAATGACCAATGCCCTTCCTGGCAAGGTTCTGCGCGGCCCCGGTTACAGAATCAGGTGATGGCGTCTGCATGGGGCCCTCGGAGGCCATGCGTACCGCTTGTTTGCACCACGGGGCCTGATGAGACTGTGCGAAATGGACCTATGCATGGCGAGGCTTGCCTATGATCGAGATATTATTTCAGGACATACGATTTGCGATCCGCATGCTGCGCAGGAATCCGGGCTTTGCTATCGCGTCGGTGATGACGCTGGCATTGGGAATCGGCGCTAACACCGCGATCTTTCTGGTTATCCATGCCGTATTGCTGAGTCCTCTGCCTTATCAGCATCCCGAACGACTCGTCACGCTGTGGGAATCCAATCCACAGCAGGAGATCGAACGCGCTGCGGTCTCGCCTCCCAACTTCGTTGACTGGAATACCCAGAGCCGGACTCTGGAAAATGTTTCAGCCTATAGGTATTGGGGATTTGTCCTCACAGGGAGCGGCGAGCCGGAACGCGTCGCCGGGGCGCGGGTGTCTGCCAGCCTGTTCCCATTGCTGGGCGTTAAACCCATCATGGGTCGGACCTTTCTTCCCGAGGAGGATCGATTCGGCGGCAATCCCGTCGTACTGGTGCGGGAAGGCCTGTGGCGACGCCGCTTCGGCGCGGATCCCGACCTTACAGCCAAGTCTCTCGTGCTCAATGGGCGGCAGCTATAGGGTTGTGGGCATCCTTCCGACGGAATCTCAAACTCCCCGACGCCGAGGTATGTATCCCCCTGGCTTTCGAGCCCTACGCCATGACGCAGCGCGGGTCTCGTGCCCTGACCGTATTGGCAGGATTGAAGGCCGGCATAACGCTGATCCAAGCCCGAGCGGAGATGCAGGCCATCTCCCAGCGGCTCCAGCGTCAGTATCCGGACTCGAACGCCGGTTGGGAGGTCACTGTCTTGCCGCTGCATGAGGAGCTGGTCGCTCACATTCGGCCCGCACTGCTCGTTCTGGGAGGGGCGGTCGCTTTTGTCCTGCTGATCGGGTGCGCGAACGTAGCCAATCTCCTGCTGGCGCGCGCTGCTGCACGGGAACCGGAAATCGCCGTGCGCATCGCGCTCGGCGCGAGCCGATTTCGTCTGATCCGGCAGTTGTTGACGGAGAGCGTCACCATCGCTTTCCTGGGTGGCGTGGTAGGCCTGCTCCTGGCGCAGCAGGGCACACTTTGGCTCGTTTCCCTGAGTGCCGGTTATCTTCCAAGCATTGGACAGATCGGAGTTGATCGCACCGTGCTCGGATTCGCACTGCTGATCTCTTTGATAACCGGGCTGGGTTTCGGGTTGGCTCCTGCGTGGCACGCCTCGAGACCGGGCCTCAACCAATCACTCAAAGAGGGCATGGGCCGGGCGACGGGTAGTGCGCGCCTGTCCCCCCTCCGCAATGCAGCTGTCGTCTGCGAGGTGGCATTGGCGCTGATCGTGCTGATCGGCGCCGGGCTGCTGGTTAGAAGTTTCGTCGGACTCCTTGCGGTTGCGCCGGGCTTTTCCCCCGCGTCCGTATTGACCATGACGATTTCTTTGCCGGAATCAAAGTATCCTGAAGGTCAGCAGAAAATCACGTTCTTCCAGCAACTTCTGCAGCGTGTCGACAAACTGCCCGCTGTGACGTTCCGCCGGTCTGGTCAGCCACCTGCCGCTTGCCGGCCGGAGCCTCAAGGCCGATTTTACCCTGGAAGGTCGTTCTCTTCCCACATCAGAACAGGCACCCCTGGCGGATTACGTCAGCGTCAGTCCGGACTACTTCCGAGTCATGCAGATCCCCCTGCTCGAGGGACGCCAGTTTTCGGATCGCGACATTATGGGAACTCCGCCGGTGGTCGTCATCAACGAGACTTTGGCCCGGCGGTTCTGGCCGCTGCAAAATCCTCTTGGCCACCGTTTAATTCTGGGGTCGACTATCGGAGCCGATCAGGCGCCGCGGACGATCGTAGGAGTCGTGGGAAGCATCAAGTCGGCCGGCCTGGAATTTGAACCGGGACCAGCAATATATGTCCCGTACCTTCAGAATCCATGGCCCACAATGAGCGCGGTGATCCGCGCAGCCGGCGATCCGATGCGCCTCGTCGCGGAGGTCCGGAAGGAAGTCTTGGCGCTGGACTCGGAGCAACCGGTCTACAACGTCAAGTCCCTGGAAGAAATCCTCGGTGCGTCGCTTGCGGCCCGGCGATTCCAGATGCTCCTGCTCGGAATCTTCGCTGCGACAGCTCTGATCATGGCGGCGATCGGCGTGTATGCGGTGATGGCGGAAGTCGTCGTGCAACGCCTCCACGAAATCGGCATCCGCATGGCCCTGGGAGCGCGTCCGCAAGATGTGCTCATACTGGTCGTGAGACGAGGAATGAGAATGACATTAGCGGGCCTGGCGATAGGGTTGGCGGGAGCTTTGGCCTTGACGCGTTGGATGTCAAGTCTCTTGTTCGGCGTGAGCCCGACCGATCCCCTGACGTTTGCCGGCGTTGCGCTGATCCTCACCGGAGTCTCATTGCTTGCCTGTTACATCCCGGCGCGCCGCGCCTCCCGCCTCGACCCCCTTACCGCTGTCCGCCACGAGTAGTTTCTGGGATTGGCTGGAACGGCACCAGGTTCACCATTTGCAGACTTCGATGGGCTGGAGAGTGGAGCTTAAAAGCATAATATGACTGGCGATGCCGAGCTCGCACTGAGGGCGTGTGTTTTTGCCGTGTGAACTGCTACTAGGCCGTTCGGCTGTGTCCGGCAGGACCACTCATGCAGTTGCGGATGGCAGCAATCAGGCCCGTCACGGGACCAGATTTGGTCAGGTAGTTGACCGCTCCGGCATTGCGCATCGCTTGGGCACGCTCTTCCTCCTCAAACATCGACAGGCCGATAATCGAGATATCCGGAAATCTGTGGAGAATTGCCCGTGTCGACTCAACTCCGTTGAGTCTGGGCATGCTCATGTCCATCAGGATGACATCGGGCAGCAGTTTGGCGGCCAGGTCGACAGCTGCCTGGCCGTTTGCCGCTTCACCAACGACCTCGATGTCCGACTCGGCCTCCAGCAGCCTGGCCAGGCTCTCTCGAACAACCGCATGATCGTCGGCCAAAAGAACCCTTATCTTGGCGTTAAGGCGCGGCATAGTTACCAGGGGCTTAAGAGTTTTTGTTTTGCCGACATGCTTGCGTCCCATGAATTTTCCCAGGCGAATTTGGCACCTAGCCGATTTCCCCTTGCCGTTCTCCGAACATGATTTGGAGAATATCCCGCGACCATCTTTGCCATTCTCTGATCGGATTTAAGATTGAGCTCCCAGGAGAAGTGCAGGAGTTGTGGCATTAGAGATCAATTCCTGCTTGAGCACAGGCCTGGCCTTGCCCGGCCGCCACCGAGTGTTCCTGCGCAAGCGTTACCATCCTGCCCACCAGCTCCGGCAAAATGGATTCCACCTTGTCACCTTGTTTAATTTGTAGGGCATACCGTACCCCTATTCAATCAGGCATTTCCCTATAAACGCGAGGGACTTTACGGGGATGAGGTGATGGGGTCGGGCCGCGATAAATCCCGGCTCAATCAAAGGGTGATTTTCCACGCCAAGGACATGGGAAGATGCCCGGAGGGGCGCAAGAACTTCATGGGGATCGCTCGTCAATGTATGAATCTGACAAGCCCATGTCTAATCCATGTTTGAGCGCATTTTGAAGCTGTCACAGAACCTACCTTATCGAATCGGCGTACCCGGGCGGAGACTCGTCAGTGCCGTGGCGGACAATGATGTCGCCGGAGCGCAGTGCGCCGAAGACCTCGACGAGACTGCCGGCCGAATCCCCTCGGGTCACGGTCACCCATTCTGCTACTCCCTTTTCTATCCGAATGACAAACTGACGCTCATTGGTAGTGACAACACTTGAGGGTGGCACAAGGAGACGGGCCCGCGGGTTACGCACCAGCCACTGCACCTGGGCGTACATGCCGGGAGCAAGGCGGAGGTTCGCATTCATCACCTCCAATTCGGCCGGCATGGTTCGCGTCTTCAGGTCAAGCGAGTGGGCGATGCGGACGACACTACCTGAAAACACTTCGTCCGGGTAGGCGGGCACGGTGAAGGACATGCGGGCGCCATTGACGATGCCTCCTGTATCGGCTTCCGGAACCGCAACCACCAGGCGCAGGCGCGTGTTGTCCTCGAGCCGCAGCATCGGGGTTGCGGGCGGGCTCGCGCCCGGTCCCACCAGGGCACCGGGATGAACGAAACGCGTCGTGATCACCCCGTCGAAAGGCGCGGTGACCTGCAGATATCCTGTGAGGTCTTTGAGCGCCCTGACCGCCTCGCCGGATGCCCGAATCGAACTTTCCAGTGACTGGACCAGCGCAGCAGCCGCCTCCACCGACTTTTGCGCGACCGTCACTTCATTGGCAGCTACCGCGCCCTGAGTGGCTGAAGCTGCTTTCAAGCGCTCGTAAGTGCTCTGACTGGAGGCAAGTTTCGCAACTGCCTCAGCTCGCTGCGAATCGAGAACGCTCACCTTTTCCTCCGCCTCGGTGACCTGTGCGACCAGCTCAGGCGCCGTGAGCGTGACCAGCACCTGACCTTCCTTCACCATACTGCCGCGATCCACGGCTACTTTGTCCACGAAGGCGTTCAGCCGCGCGTATAGATTCACCCAGAGATTAGAGGATAATTCGCCCGGCAGCGTGCGGGTGCGTTCGATGGGCTTGAAGACGACACTGACCGTCTCCAGGCTCTGCTGTGCATTTGCCCCGGCGGCCAAAAACGCCGCCAGAAAGAGAAACTTGAGTTTAGGATTTTTCATAGTTTCGACTCACCGGATCGTCAGGATCCAAAGATGGCGAGGACGCGCGCGCACGTCCCTGCAGAATTGCGTACAACGAAGGCAATACCGTCAGAGTTGCGAATGTAGCTACCAGCAGGCCGCCGATCACGGCTCGCCCCAGCGGCGCCGCCTGTTGGCCTCCTTCGCCCAGGCCGATCGCCATCGGAACCATGCCCGCCATCATTGCGGTCGCGGTCATCAGGATCGCGCGCAGACGCCCGTGCCCGGCTTCGGCCGCCGCCTCGATCGCAGTGCGGCCCTCGCGCCGGCCTGATTCAGCGAAGGCGACCAGCAGAATCGCGTTGGCTACCGAGATGCCGACCGCCATGATCGCTCCCATGAAGGATTGCACATTAAGTGTGGTCCGAGTAACCAGCAGCATGAGGAGCACGCCGCAGACCACGGCTGGAGCCGTGGAAACGGCGGCAATCGCGAGGCGGAATGACTGGAAGTTCGCGGCCAGCAAGAGGAAAATGACGACCACCGCCAGCAGGAGACCGGTGCGCAGCCCGGAAAACATCTCCGTGAGCGCCGGCAGCTGTCCGCGCACGAACACCGTTACGCCCTGCGGTGGCGTGCCTGCTTGCGCCATGGCGGCGCGCAACTTACCGTCAATCTGTCCGAGAGGTGCCCCGTGGATGTTGGCCGTCATGGCCACGACACGCTGCATATTGTAGCGATCGACTTCGCCAAACGCAGAGCCGTACTTAATCTTGGCCAGATCACCGACGAGCGGGTGCCCGCTCTGGCTTGCCGCCCCATCAGCCATGACGGGAAGATCCTCGAGCTCCTGCAGTGAGGTCATCTTGTGCGGCGGAATCTGTACCTGGATCTGGAAAGCGTTGCCGCTTTTCGGATCCCGCCAGTAGTTGGGCGCGACGAAACGGCTCGAGGAAGTTGCCGTGACCAGCGGGCGCGCTACATCCGCCATCGTCAGACCGAGCTGTCCGGCACGATCCCGATCCACTGTGACTTCCAGCGTGGGATAGTCGAGCGCCTGGACGTACTGGAGGTCGCGCAGTTCCGGGATTTTCTGCAATTCGGCGAAAATTTTCGCGGCATGGGAACGGTCAGCCGTCATGGCGGGTCCCTGCACATCCACCTCAATCGGCGTCGGCGAACCTAAGCTCATGACCTGGCTGATGATGTCCGAAGCCTCAAATGAGATCGCGGTTCCGGGCAAGGACTCGCGCAGAGTTTTGCGCAGGCGTTCACGCAGCTCTTCCCCCTGCAACGGCGTGCCGGGCTTCAGCGCCACTCGCAAGACTGCCTCCTGCGGGCCGCTGGTGAAGAGATAAATCGTGTTGATCGGATAACTGGCCGCCTGCACTCCCACGAAATCCGTGGTGATCAGAACATTTTCAGGCCCGACCAGCTGGCGGAGGATATCCAGGGCTTTCAGCGCGATCTGTTCCGTCTGCTCGATCACCGTGCCGGCAGGCGCCTTCAGGCGAATCTGAAGCTGGCCCGACTCCGTGGCCGGAAAAATCTCAGTGCCGATCCTGGGAAACAGTATCCACAGCAGAAGGGCCGCGCCCGCAAGGTAAGCCCCGGCCAGCGGCCAGCGGAATCTCAGCACGATCTTCAGGTACGCACCATAAAGGTTACGGAACCAACCCGATTTTCCCGAATCGTGTGCCGCGCGCATCCACCACGTCGAGACCACAGGGACGAACGAGCTTGATAACAGATAGGATGCCACCATGGCAAATCCGACCGCGAGCGCCAGCGGCACGAAAAGCTGCCGGGCTGTGCCGCCCATGAAGAATGAGGGCACGAATACAGCCAGGATGCTGATCATGGCCAGCAGGCGCGGCAGCGCAGTTTTCCGGGACGCCTCAATTACCGATCGGGCGCGCGCAATTCCGGAAGCAAGATGAGTGTGGATGCTTTCCACTGTCACGGTAGCTTCGTCGACGAGTACGCCGACCGCCAGCGCCAGGCCGCCCAGCGTCATGATATTGATGGTTTGCCCGGAGGCCCAAAGTGCACACGACCGCGGCCAGCAAGCGCCAACGGGATGGTGGTAACCACGATCAGGGCGCTGCGCCAGTCGCGCAGAAACAGCAGCACCATCAGCCGGTCAGCAGCGCGCCCAGCAATCCTTCACGGATCAGGCCGTTGATCGCGTTCGACGACATAGGGGGACTGGTCGAAAACAAAGTCGATCTGCACGTCCGGAGGCAACGGCGTTCGCCACCGCGCGCATCTGGGGCAGCGCAGCTTTGACGTGTGAATGACCTCCAGCGTGGACGCATCGGCGCGTTTGGTGACGGGGATGTACACCGTGCGCCGGCCATTGACGTGGGCATAGCCCACCACGATATCGGTCGCGTCCTGGATCGTGCCGACATCGCGCAAATACACGGTGGGTCCCGTCACCGAGCCGAATCGGAGTGTCGAGCAGCTCCTGGAGGTTGCCGCCGAGAACTGCGTTGGTCGAGACGATCCGGAGCAAGATCCCCGATGCGCACGTTCCCGGAGGGCAGCACGGTGGTTGCCCGATTGACCGCGCCGACCACTTCCTCCGGCGAAAGCCGATACGCCCGCATTTTCGCCGGGTCGACGCTGATCACGATGCTGCGCTGGTTGCCGCCAAAGGGCGGCGGCGCCGATACGCCCGGCAGGGTGGCGAAAATCGGCCGGACCCGGTTCAGCGCGATGTCCTGCATTTCGCCCGGAGAGAGCGTCGGGCTTGAGAACACGAGTTGGCCAACCGGCACGCTGCCGGCGTCGAAGCGCATGATGAATGGCGGCACCGTACCGGGCGGCATGAAGGAGCGCGCGCGGTTGACGTAGCCGACCACCTCCGCCATGGCGCGGCTCATGTCCGTATCCGGATGGAACACCAGCTTCATGAGCGCCGCGCCCTGGATGTTGCTGCGACTCGACGTGCTCAATGCCGGTGATGTAGAGGAAGTGGTACTCGTAGTAGTAGGTAAGAAAGCCCTCCATCTGGCTGGGATCCATGCCGCCATAGGGCTGCGCGACGTAGACCTGCGGTGATCCCACCAGCGGGAATATGTCCACTTTCATCAGATTCACGGCCAGAATTGAACCGAGTACGACTGCGAGGACAGCGACCAACACCGTAATGGGTCGCCTCATAGCTGCCGAAACCAACCACATACAGACTCCTCTGAGGATGTCTATTTCGAGGCCAGTTGGAGAAACGGTTGCAGATCACCCTGGGCAGCCGCGACTCCGAGAAGCCCCCGCCACACGCTCAAATTCGCGAGCGAGTTGTCGATTTCCGCCTGGGTCAGCAGGCGATCGGCATCGGCGATCTCCACGATGCCGCCAAGCCCGGACTTGTACCTGGCTTCCGCCTGCTGCTGCGCCGTGCGGGCTGCATCCAGTTCGGCGGGCGCGTTCTGTGCCACCCGGCGAGCCCCCCGGAGCCGGGCTGTGGCCTGCTCCAATTGACCGCGGAGGTCCTGCATGATCCGGTCATACTGGGCCGCTGCGGCCTGTTCCTGATGGATCTGGACTTGTTCGCGAGCGCGAATGGAAAAGAAGTCCATAAGGGGGACGGTCATCGAAAATCCGACCGCCCAGTTTTGTACGGTCGGTCCGATACCGGCAAATGCACCGCCCGTACTGCCATCCACACGAGCGCCAGAGCCCCGGGCATACGCGCTTCCCTGCAGGAAGAAACGCGGGAAGTACGAGCGTTCGAGGGCGTGCTCCAGCGCCTGTGCCTCGCCCACAGCCGCGCTCTGCTGCCGCGCAAAAGGGTGATCCCCGAGTGACACGGCCTGTGGATCGGCTGCCGGCGGCGCACCGAGGAGCGGATCCGGACGTACCAGCACTTGTGCAGGCGAAATCCCCAGCAGATCCGCGAGCGCAGCGCGCGCGACATCGACTGCCTGCTCGGACTGAGCCAGTTGAGTCTCGGCCAGAGCCTGTTCCGCGTGGGCGCGGGCGGCGTCGGCGCCGGGCCGCAAACCGCTTTGCGCGAGGCTCTCGGCAGCCTCGCCGAGGATACGCGCTCGCTTCACTCCGGCCTCCGAAGCAATCACGGCCTGCTGCGAGGCGAGCAGTGACAGGAACGCATCCGCCGCGGCCGTGGCAATCTGCAGCCGCGTTGCCTCCGCGCCGGCTTCGGCGCGTTGCCTGCCCGACTCGGCAGCCGACACATTTGCCTGGCGCAGGCCAAAATCGAACGGTTCCCACGACACCAGAAATCCCACAGCGCTGCCCCAGACATTCGTCAGGCCGTTGGTACCCAGTACCGGTCCCGATAGGGAAGGCAAGACCCCCTGCGGCAACAGCAGGCCGAATATGTTGTTGCGGGTCGCGCGATTCAGCTGCCCCAGGAAATCCGTGCGCGGCAAATACGCAGTTCGCGCCAGCTCGACTCCGGCGGCTGCGGCCGACACCTGTTCGCGCGACGCCCTGATCGCCGGGTAGCTATTGATCGCCTGGTCGACAGCTTGAGCGATGGTCAGGGACGGCTCCTGCGCTCGCAATGGCACAGGGTTGCCAACGATCTGTGAAATAGCGAAGACAATAAGACTACAAAAACATCGACGGAAGAAATTTGATGGGTGCTTTCGGAAGCGTGACATAGTAAAGGTTTAGTCCTCTTCAAAAAGTTCGCCAAACAATTCGCGTACTTTCCCCTTCGCCTGCCGGAGAGCGGACCTCCCCTGGGGGGTTGCACGATAAACCCTGCGGAAGTGCCGGCCGTTTCTGTATTCGGACGATGACAGGAACCCTTGCCGCTCCAGGCTGTGCAGGATCGGATAGAGGGTCCCAGCACTCATTTTGTATCCATGCCGTCCCAATTCCTCCATGATGCCGAGGCCGAAGATCGGGCCTTGAACCGCATGATGGAGGATGTGCATGCGGATCAGTCCAGAGTAGAGGTCCTTCGTGGCCATGGGGCACTCTCGTGCGGCGGGGAAGTCGTCAGGTGCGAGATGACCGACCTCCAGGCCGAACGCCTTGAATTCATGCCGTCATCGCGTCCCGAGACCGCGATAACGCATTTCGTAATCGAACTACACTATCGAAAGTCTATAGCAAGTCGCCGCCTTATGCAAATCACCCCATCCGGAAGCGTGGACTTCCTGGGCCGCTGATTCGACACCGGTTTACTGAGGGAAAGAGGCCGTTCTGGTCCTTCCGGGGTTCCCGTCTCGATCACACACCGAGAACCTGGAAACCAAGGGCGTGTGCGGCAGTTGCCTGCTGATGATCATGGGTGGCAAAGATGAGTTTGCCGCCTCTGCTCTCCTGCAACATGAGCGCTAGTCAGATGAATGGCATCAAGCGTTTTGACGATGGTTGGCATCGGCAGAGCCGCGCGGCGCAGGATGTTCGATGTCAATGGGATCAGACCGATGAATTGTTCGATCCTCGCCATCTCACGCGTGGCCGCAATGCCCTATTGCGAACATCGAAGAAATCTACTCCGCCTTGGCCAGGCCGGGCAAAAAACTGCTGCGCTGAATTCTCTCCTGAATGTAATCGGCAAGTGGTAACGGTGACAACAGAATGAAGCTAAAATCGCCCCCATGCGCGGTGTCGCCTTCCTTTACAGGTTGATATTATCGTATAAATACGATTTTATTAATTTGAATGGAAGGTCCTAGAATCATAGTGAAATCGATTTGCATTATTAAACCGTCGAATATCCTTACAATCCTTCGTTTAGGACGAATTCTCCTATCGTGAATGCAACATGCTATAATCCGCTAATAGACTGAAAGATAAAGATATTCGCGTAAGATAATAGATCCCTTGCCAAATCTCTGGGGGCGGCACGGTTGTTGCTTAAAAACAGAGGGGAGAAGTCTGCAAATCGCGCAAATTTCCTGAATGGAGGCAATCGCCATGCGCCGGATCTTGGTTCTTGTTTGGCTATGCGCGGCTTCCGTGGTCTGCGCCGACACGCTACCGCCAACGCAGCAAACGTTTGTAGCGTTCTGTAGTGGAGCAATATCGCAACCGTGTGAAGTTGCCGGAGCCAATTACTTGGCGTTCCAATACGATCCGACGGGAGCGCCGATTTCCTACAGCACTACGGGCAGCGGTTTCCCCACCTACGACCTCACCGGCATATCCTCGACGAATTTAGGGGATGGGCTGAAAGCATCGGCGCAGCTGACAATGAGCAACTTTGGTGCGGACAACACTTACTATCAATTGGTGGCTGAGTCCTTGGTCCGGGATGTCATGACCGTATTCACGGCCGATGGGCTGGACGGCTTATTCATACCTACCTTTACTATCAATGGCTCGCTTTTCGATTCGGATGGGAATCCCCATTGGTTCACTCAAGTCCTCAGCTATGCGGATTTCACAGTTTCGACGAGGAGATCTGCGACCGAACGTGAGAGCGAAAACCTCCAACTCCTGGGTGGACCTCAGGAGTTTGTGGCGACGCCCCGACCATTTGTGTCAGGTCAGCCGTTTAATATGACCCTGGATCTCTACACTTTCGTGCAAATAGCTCCGTTCCTGCCTCCGGGTGCGGGTGGATCGCTCTCGGGAACAGTAGATTTCGCAGATACGGTTCGGCTGACCGATATTCAAATCTTGTCTCGCGATGGAACCCCTATCGACAATTGGACGATCAGTTCCGGTCTTGGTTATAGTTACACTTCGCAAGGTGTGGTCCCCGAACCATCCAGTTGGCTTCTGCTCGGCACGGGCCTTGGCCTGATGGGTTACTTCTCAAAGCGGAGGAAGAAATAAAGTACCCGTGAAACCCTGATCAAATCTGCTGACACAATATCTATTTTCGACCTGAACCGATAAGGTTCGATTCCCCGATTTTGGCAGATACCTTATTACCTTCAGATCCTATCCCTATGCCCTTCTTTGTGCCGCAAAGTGGATTTCGTTAGGAATTCATGCGTTGGAAGCGGGGACATGCTTGTTGCGAACCCAGCCCTGTCCGGCTTGCCGGCCGGGATGCGCCTGCGCCGTTTGGATCCATTCGTCCGCGGCCTGTTCTGACTGTGACGGACCGCGCATATCGGAATAGTCTGCGCTGTCGGTCTGGCTGAGTTGGAAGCGCCGGATCATGCTCTGCATTTCGTGGGCCTGTCCGCTGAGTTCTTCGGCGGAGCTGGCGGATTCTTCGGCGCTGGCCGCCACCTGCTGTGTGACCTGGTTCATCTGATCGACGGCGCCGCTGATCTGCTGCACCCCCTGGTTTTGCTGCCGGGACGCGGCTGCGATTTCCGTCATCATACCGCTGACCTTGTGGACATGAGCGTTGATCTCGTCAAGGTTCTGGATCACCTCTTGATGTATGACGACTCCGTTCTCAGCATTCTTGACGGACTCCTCGATAAGTGATGAGGTATTCTTGGCTGCGTCAGCGCTGCGCATGGCCAGGCTGCGCACTTCCTCGGCCACCACGGCGAATCCTTTGCCTGCCTCCCCTGCGCGCGCCGCTTCCACCGCCGCGTTGAGAGCCAGAAGGTTGGTCTGAAATGCAATTTCGTCGATCGTCTTGACGATTCGTGCGGTTGCATCGCTCGAGGTCTTGATCCGATCCATCGATTCGCTCAGCCGTCGGAGGCTGGCGACCCCTTTGGCAACACTCGTTTTGGCGACTTCGGTGATGCTGGCGGCCTCCTGGGCATGCTGGGCGTTCTGCGCGGTCGCCGACGCCATCTGTTGCAGGTTGTTCGAAACCGCATCCAGCGATCCGGCCTGCTCGGTCGCACTTTGGGCGAGCGACTGGCTACCCTCGCTGATTTGCTCTGCCGCGGCGTTCACCTGCTCCGCTCCCACGGAAACCTGCGCCAGCGCTTCATCAAGATTTTCGATCGCGACATTGATGGAATCCTTGATCTGGGCATATTGGCCCTGGTAACTGCCCTGCATCCGCACCGACAGATTGCGACGTGCCACGTCATGGAGAACCTCCGCGGCTTCGTTGATCGGGGCGGCTACGGCATCCATAGTCTCATTCATGCCATCGACCAGTCCGCGGAAAGCCCCCTGGAATCTTCCGGCGTCGCTGCGCACGTCCAACTGGCCTGACTTGGCGCTTTCCACCATACGGCCCATCTCCTGCGTCAGGGCCCCGATGGTCTCCTGCAGATCAATAAAGGATCCACTGAGTTCATCTTTTTCGCTCAATCGCACGACCCTGGTGGTAACGTCTCCCCGGCTCATGGCGCCGGCGGCGCCGGCTATCCCCTTGATGTAATGGATCAGGCCGCGAAATGACTGGGCCAATGCGCCGATCTCGTCCTGCGAAGTGTGCTCGACGGTCGTACCCATGTCGCCGACTGCGATTTGTTGGGCGACCGTGGTGATATTGTTGAGCGGCCGGGTGATCGCCTGGGCAATGATGATCAGCACGCCCATGATGATAAGCGCCATCGCCATGTTGACGCCGATGTTGATATATCCCGCCCGGTTCAGTGCTCCGAACTCAGCCGTGGCCCACCTTTCCGTGCCGATGAAACCGAGGGTATCACCTCCTTTGGCCCCGGAATGGCAATTCGTGCACACTTTCTCTGCCGTGATCGGCGAAATCGCGAGCGTGTATGGATTGCTGTTGGTGGCGGTCCGCAGCTCGAAGAATGGCTGCCCGGTATTCCTGATGGTTTCAACCTCGCCGCCTGTGGGAAATGTCCCGTTCTTATCCGGGATTTGGGCCACAGTTCCCTTGGCATCCATAACGAACACCCGACGGATGACCTGGAGCTGGGAGATCTTTTGAAGCATGGCCTCCACGCCCTCGGTGTCAGCCTTCACCATGCTGTGCCGGAGAGTAGCGTCAACCGTCGCATTCAGCTCCGTGCTCATTTCCCGGAGACGGCTCATCGTGTTGTTCTGGCTTTGTCGCCACTGGATATATGTGCCGGTGACGACGACCAGGACGAGGATCACAACCACCGGCACGACGATTTTTGCCGCCAAGCCGCGCATAATTGAGAACATAGGATTACCCTCTAATCAAGGTGATTCTCCTGTAGCACTTCAATGCCATAGTCTTGCCTCGTCGCGAGGACGACAGGTGACTTGCCGTGATACACCCTGGATCACGGTCCGCATTTGCTATGGCTTTATCGAGCGTTTCCTGCGCGAAAATGAGCACATTTTGCGTTTCATTTTCAAAATCATCGCTGGAAGGCATGTCTGCTGAGGTTTTTAAGTTGCGGATATTCCGCGCCGTGTTCTTCGTGGCTGCTTTGGCATTTTCGTGGCGGGCGGCTTGAGATTAAATGGCAATTCGTTTACTATGACTGGCGCGCTGAGTTTTGGGAACATGGACACGTAACCCCGCCGGATCTTCCTTGAGACTGTCAAATTCGACAGCTGCTTGCCCATGCCGGCGGAATGAGCCTACCCAGGAAACGCAACCAATTTAGGAGAGTCAACCAGGAACCGACAAATAAAGGACAGACGAGTCCATTGAGGAGGCGGCCTCCTCACTTTCAAAACCCACCAGACAGTGGGACTGTGACAGGGGATATGATCAGAAAACTGCTCGTGGCATTTCTTCTCGTGTCGCTGTTATCCATCGCAGCTCAGGCTCAGGGCCTGTTGCCTCCGGCTCATCGCAGCTGGGAGGTATCCATATTCGGCGGGGGGAGTTTTATAGGTGACAAGTCGTTTCCGACACCGGTCGCAGGTTCGAGCTCGCAGTCATTCCGCACTGTGGGATTGAGCTATGCCTCCGGCTCGCAGATGGGCCTGCGCATAACGGAGAATCGTTGGAAACATTGGGGTGCGACGATGGAATACGGCTTTTCCAACCAGCCGCTCAGATTTACCAACCTCTCCGATACCGCACCCTCCCTCGCTCTTGGGCACTCGATCCACCGGTTTTCCTACGATGTCCTTTATTATCCCTTGGACCGTTTTCACCGGCTGCGTCCCTTTGCGTTCGCAGGATCGGGAGTTTCGTTATTCTACATCAGAAGTTCATCCAAAGATGCGGCGGCAGCCAAGGGCATACCTTTGAGCGATCCTGGAAATTCTCAATGCGCTGGGGTGGTGGAGTGAAGTACCTGATGCGGGATCAGATCGCCGTTTCAATGCAGTACACCGACAACATCTCCGGCGTTCCTCACTATGGTTTGCCGTCGACCGGACTTGTGACTCCGGGTCAATATAGCCCGGGATTCAGCCCGAATGGAATGCTGCATAACCGGCTGATCAGCCTCAGCTTCAACTATCAGTGGGGCAGCAGGTAGGCCCCGGGCCCCGAGACCGGCTCAAAACTCATACCCCGGATGACATGCCTGGGCTTTCAGCCCTGGAAGGCA
>CAVTZY010000013.1:0-46325 GCA_963739235.1 Terriglobia bacterium
GCGCTGGATGCCAAATATCTGGAAGTTAATCCGCCTCCTTTTGAGGTTGAGCCCTATAAAAAATCGGCAACGCGTACAGACCGTGTGGTGCTGGCAGAGGTATTCACTGGCTCAGGCTGCCCGCCTTGCGTCGCCGCGGATCTGGCTGCTGATCTGGCTATGGAGAGGTACAGCCGCCAGGAGTTGGCTGTACTCATTTATCACGAGCATATTCCCCAGCCTGATCCGATGACAACGCCGCAAACCACGGCGCGTTTCAAGTACTACGCAGGAACCGGTGTCCCGACACTCGCCATCGACGGAGTGACTACAGTTGGCGGCGGTGCGCGCAATGCGACCAAAAACGTATACGATCGCATCACGAAGGTGATTGAGAAGGAATTGGATGTTCCTGCCGCAGCGAACCTCAAGCTCGATGCCAGGCTGAATGGAACTACGGTGAAAACCAATTGCACGGTGGACAAGGTCACAAGTGATTCGCCGGATCTCAAGCTCCACATCGTGCTGGTGGAAGGCAAACTTCGCTACACCGGTGAGAACGGCGTTCGCTTCCATCCCATGGTAGTACGCAGCATGGTCGGAGCCGATGGCACGGGCCTCAGCATCAAATCCAACGGTCCAGAGACTTTCACGTGGGAGTTCGATCTGAACAAAATCAGTGCCGCGATCAAGCAGCACCTTGACGAGTACGAAGCGGGCGGCCATAGGGGCAACACCTTCACATTTACTGAGAAGAAATCCGCGATCGACCCCAAAGATCTGTCAGTCGCGGCTTTCGTCCAGGACGAAAAGACCAAGGCTATCCTGCAGAGCGTCATTCTCAAGATCAAGCCTTAGGCCGATGCGCTCTACAAGTATGAAATCGAGCGGGGATGCTCTGGATAACCCTTCTTTGCATCCCCGTTCATTTCCCCCTGCCTTTTCTCCCCGGCACATCCGGCATTTTTCCACAAGCTCAACAACGAAGGCGAGTCCCGTCCTTAGTAGAGTCGGAGGGCATAGGGGGCGAGCCCTTTTCTGATCGTTGATCAAATACGATAAATTGAAGGCCGGTTTCCCAGAATTTGCCATGGGCTATCGTGGCGATTTGGGAAATCGGCTTTCGCCATTTTTGGGCGCGCTCATGAAGCAGAAACGTGGGTGACCCGAACCACGGGAGCAGCTTGTACCAGCTGCAAAAGTGTATCTCGTGCCGCCTCCGCCGAGGTCGCCTGTTCGGGGAGATACGCCACAAGCCAGGCGAGCTCGGTATCCGGGTTGACCTTGACCCTCTCGTTCCCCGTGATTGGGGCATCCAAGGGGCCGCAGGCATCGGTAAGGAGCGGTTTGCCCTCCAAATTGAATGGGCCCCGCAACGATTCGTAACCCTCCCCTGTTCGGCCCGCGCGCCAGACGAACGGTGGTATAAAGGTACCCTCGCGCATTACACAACAAGGCACGGCCAGCTCCACCGACAGGCAGTTGTTTATGTCGACCAATGGATGGAGTGCCGGCAGTTCCTCCCCTTTCAGCACTCTGCGCAGCAACGCTTCGGACGCCGGGCGATAGCGTGTCGGGTCGCAGCCTGCCGTGCGGAACAGTTTCCGAAGCGCGGCAACCGTCGGATCGGCGGCGAGGCTTTCCAGGGTCAGGCGGGCTCTGGCCTTGCGCACAACCTCGGCGCGCAAGGCGGCAAGCTGATCCAAGCCTCCGGCCACCAGCTCCAGCCGAGCCCAAAACAGTAGCCAGCCCTGGAGTTCCTTGGACACTTCAAAAGGTGGTTTTTCCATAATCATCCATTCTTCCAACGCAGGTACGGGCAAGAGGCCGCCTGCGTCCGATCCGTGTTTTACTTTTCAACAAGCAGCTCCGCAAGGTACTTTCCCCAGATGGCGGGGATCGAATGCGTGCCGTGGCCGGCAGTCTGGTCGCTTATGGGTATCAAGATGTAGCGGCCTCGCTTGACGCGTTGGATCTCTCGCTCCAGGATGCCGAGTTCAGGCGGATTGACTTGATCGTCTGCCGAGTTGATGGCGTACAGAGGAGCCTTGATTTCTCCGAGGTGCGGCTCCGGGTTGTAGTCGCGCGAGGCTTCATACTGGTAGATCATGTCGTTGGCGTCGAGTGACTTGAGATAGCCGTCAATTCTTCCCTCCAGGAATTTTTCCGCAGCGGCGCGGGTGGGCGCCGCTTTCTGCCACTGAAGCGGGCTGCTGACCATGATGATCATCATATGGATCGCACCCGTCAGGCCACGTCGCGGCGGGCTCTGATACTCCCCTTCCTTCCATTCCGGATCATCACGAATCGAGTCTACGAGCATCTTCCTGATCATCCGGTTTCGGCCGGCGATCTCCACCGGAAAACTGGCGAGAGGCATGAGCGCATCCATAAAATCAGGGAACATATATCCCCAGACCCAGGTCATCATGCCGCCCATCGAGGTGCCCATTACCAGCCGCATGTGGTTCACGCCTAGGCCCTCGGTCAGCATCTGGTGCTGTGCCTTTACCATGTCGTCGTAGGTGTATTTGGGAAAGCGCATATGCGGCCCGTCGCTTGGCTTGCTTGACTTTCCATGGCCGATCGCATCCGGCAGGATGATGTAATACTTTGCCGCATCAAGCAGCTGGCCCGGGCCGAACAGGCCGCCGGCAAATTGGCCCGAAAGGAAGTTCGTTCCGCTGCCTGTCGTGCCGTGCATGATCAGTACGGCATTGCGCGCGACGCCTGAGGAGTCCTTTATGGGTTTCCCAATCGTTCGATAGTGGAGTTTCAGCTGCGGCAAAACCTCGCCGCTCACAAATCTGAAATTCTCGATGACATAATCTCCCTCGACAGGGGTGGGATAGTTGGCCGTACCCTGCCCGGCCATGACTGGACCAGCCAGCCAGAAAAAAAACGCAAATAAAGAAACTGAGCGCATGCCTATGACCTCCCGAGAAAGATGCGGATTGGCGAGCAAACAAGCGGTTCCGAACCTGTGACGGCCTGTGCAGGAATTGCAGGCTATTCTTGCTGCCTGGCTCCGAGACGGAACTGCTTGACGGCCATCTCCACGAGCCTGCGCAGCTCTGCAATCGGCGTCGGATTGTCGTCTACCTGCAACCTCAGCACAACATCGTTATTTAACCACACCCCGCCCTTTTTTTTGACAATAAGCATGGCTGCCGATTGCATGCCGCGGGTATCGCCGCCGGCCTTTTGGCCTGCTTCCAGAGCGGCCAGCAGGCGTAAAGAAATGTGCCCGCTAGTTTCTTCGAACGCCGTGACCATGTTGTTTACGACCGCTTCGCCTGCGAGGATGTTTCCCTGGGCAGTGCAGAACTTGCCCCCTTTATTCCCAGCCCACGTAGTAGCCTTGGGCCCCGTGTAGGACGCGTATTCGCCCTTGGCATTCATGACGGCGAACTGTCTGCCTTCCTTCGTCCACCGTTTCGGGTCCGGGTCAGGATCGGCGTCCAGCACAAGCCTAACGATCTTATCAGGGGGGTACCCCATCTTCAGCAATTCAAGCGCCTGGGGCCCATAACTGACATCCACAATAGCCTGGGTTGCGGCCGCCCCCACTCCCGCCTCGGCCCAGAGCACACCGTTGCCGACCGAGAACACGCGCGACTGCACGGCGCCGCCGACTTCCCCAGTGGCGGGGTCATAGCCGAGAATCGAAAAAGTCGCCACCGGGCTCCACAGCTCCAGGGGGATGCCTTCGCGACCGCCCTGCTGCGCCGATGCCAGTGCAACGACAAGAAATAGAAAAAGTACCAACGCCTTGAGCGACCATCGGAGCATAGAGCCTCCCGCAACAATTTTTTCCGTCGATGAGTGCCTGGGGAAGACCCGCGCCAAGCCCCTCATACCTGCCTTCGCGCCAGCCATTCTCTCACCTTCGGGCGGCCCGTGAAAAGTGTTATCCGAACCTGCGAAAGAGGGGCGGACTTTTCTGAGCATTCCCGCTGTTGCGTTACTCCTTGATCTGAAATCGAATCGAATACCGATGCAGGAGGGATTCTACCTCACGAACCAGCAACTCTGCTTCCCCGAGGTTGCTCCTCGCTCGCAGAAAAGCAAAGTCTCCCCATTCCAGAGCGACACGAGCTTTCGCACGGAGACTCGCAACCGGCCGCGCACGGGATCCAGAATCACGATACCCTTGGCAGCGTTTACACTGGCGACTACCACGAAATGGCGCCGCTGCAGAAGCAGGACGGCAGGGAGTGGAATGGCGAGCAAATCCTGCGGGGAGAGCCGCCAGCCTTCACAAAGCAGGCCCTCAAATTCTGCCAACTGCTTGATGCTCAGCATGGTGGCGCCCTCCGGGCTGTCGTGCAGTCGTTGCCAGAGCAGACCGTATTCGACGGGGATGTCAAAATGCTCCAAGATCATTTTCAGCGCCGCGCCGCCGCAGTCGTCATAAGACTGCTGAAAGAAGACCCCGTCACGGCCCAGACACGGGGTATCACCCAGAAAGTGATGAGGAAACCAGAGGGCGCCCCTTGCAGTCATCTCCACTGTCATGATCACCGTCCTCAACCGGAATTTTGTTTTTAAGTTGCGAGCCATCCTGCCTTGATACCTGAGGACACCCGCTATGACCTTGCCCACAAATTCATTGCCAAGCCTCCTCCAGCAGCCTGCGAACAAGCCCCTCCTCCTCAGTGGCGCTGCGCGGGCCAATGCGGGTGTAGCGCACCATTCCAGAAGCATCGATCCAATAGAGAGCAGGGGTGGCCAGCCGCCTCACTTTGGACAGAAAGCATCCGCCGGGATCGACATAAATCGGGAACAGCGTGTGCATTCCGGCAACTTCGGTTTGGGTCGAAAGGAGGGCGATTCTCAGGTCTGGGAAGGAAGGCGCGATGGATGAAAGGCTGTCGAGTTCGACGCGGCAGGCACTGCAGCCGGATTGGAAAACTACCAATAAAGTAGGCGTGCCAGCCCAGGCGTCAGTCTCAATCCAAGTCTGACCTACTGACTGTAACCTGGCCCGGGGTAACCGGTCCCCAGGCTTTAAACCATCGAATTCCTTAAGGGAGTTCTGTGCCAGCAGGAGGAACAACGCGGGCAGACCTGCCAGAATGCTCAGGATCGCCAAACCAAGTTTTCGTTTTCTCATGGCGATCGTATTGTTTCGCGCAGGCTTCTATTATTTCAGCCTTCCAGCATCAAAATACTGATTTATTGTCTTCTGCTCAAAAAACGGAAGCAGAATCCCAAGACCGTCGGGATCGGAATCCGCAAAAGTCCAACCGAAGAAATGCGAATGGCTGATTCTTTCCTCCGCAGCTCACCTGCCTTTTGCTTTGTTGTTTGCATGGTCCCGGCTTTTGGGCTATGCTGAGCCGCCTTTACTGCCGTACTTTTGTCCAACGAGGTTACTTCTATATTTCGAGGAGATGGATTCTATGACGTACAGACGAGCGATCATCGCAGCTCTCGTACTGTGCCTGCTGGGTATCGTCCCCTTGGCCGGTCAGCAGATCCCGAGTCTGAAGGATCAGGTCATCGAAAAAACGCTGCCCAACGGGCTCAAGGTTCTGATGGTAAAACGGCCCGAAGCGCCTCTCATCCGGTGCATCCTGGCTTACCGTGTCGGCTCCGTCAATGAGCGGCCGGGTATCACCGGGATTTCGCATTTTCATGAACACATGATGTTCAAGGGCACCCAGTCCATGGGCATCAAACCGGGGACCCTCGCCAAAGATGACGAGTACAACCGGCAGATCGACGCACTGATGGAACAGGTTGCTGATGAAGAGTCGAAGCCGAAAGGCCGCGACGAAGCGAAACTGGCGGCGCTTAAAAAACAGGTTTCCGAACTGATCGACAAGGAAAAAAAGGAAACGATTGTCAGCGAGGAAATCTGGGGCGCTTACCAGCAGGCAGGCGGCACCCAGATCAACGCGTCCACTAACCAGGAGATGACCCAGTACTATGTCACTCTTCCGAAGAATGCCATCGAGCTCTACCTGGCGCTCGAAGCCGATCGGATGGTAAATCCCGTTTTCCGCGAATTTTATTCCGAGCGCGACGTCATCACCGAAGAGAGGCGCCAAAGCGAAAACAGCGCCGGCTTTTTCTTCCAGGAACAGCTCAATGCGACGTTTTACGCGGCAAGTCCGTATCACTGGGAAGTGGTAGGGTGGATGTCGGACATCTCCAAGGTGACCAAGAAGGAGATGATCGAATACCGGCAGCAGTACTACCGGCCCGATAACGCGACGCTGGTGCTTGTCGGAGACGTCGATCCGGAAAAGATCATGGCGCTCGTCAGCAAATATTTCGGCCCGATCAAGCCGAAGGGAAAATCGCCGCGGGTGCGCACCGAAGAGCCGACACCGGAGTACTACAGGCGCACGATCAGCCCGAATTTCCAGCCGCCCTACATCGAAAAGCGGGTTCTGGGCCGCGCCGCGAGCAACCCGAACGTTACTCTGCTGTTCCACATCCCCCCGATGTGGCACGACGATCTGCCGGCCTTATTTGTGCTCGGACGCGTGATGAGCGCCAGGACTGGCAAGATGTACATGGAAATGGTGGAGAAACAGCAGCACGCCACAAGCATCAGCGCAAATGCCTCCAATTCCGAGTATGACGGCCGATTCCAGGTATCGGCAGGCGGCAGGGAGGTGCAGGGGGCGCTGTCGTTCCCGCTCGACGGATTGGAGAAGGAGTTGTGGACCTACCTCGAAGATGCCAAGAAGACACCCGTGAACGCCGACGTTTTGCAGCGCATCAAGAACTCATTGGAAGCCCAATACCTCCTGAGCCTCGCCGGTACCGGCATTGCAGGTACACTGGCCAGCATGGACGTCGCGTACAGGTGGCAGCACATCGAAGACCAGTACAAGGCGCGTATGGCCGTAACGCCGGAGCAGATGATGGCGGTCGCGAAAAAGTACTTCACTCGCGACAATTGCGTCACCGGCATCCTCGAGCGTGACGGGGGTGGCGGTCGCGGTTTCGGCCCGGGCCAGAACGAACGCGAACAGTAAAGGGCGCGAGGAGATACTGATATGACAAAACTAACTTTGAGACATGTTCTAACCGCAGCCCTCGTATTGGGATTCGGGGTAGCGGCGTTGCAGGCGCAGGCCGCCAAAGAGCCCGCGCAGAAACCCGCGGTCACCGCCGCCAAGCCGGCTGCGCCGGCCGTGCCGGGACCGAGGGCCGAGGATTTCCTGGGCAAATTCCCTCCCCTTGATTTCAAGGTGCCGAAGGCGGCTGAGTACCGGACGGTTTTGTCCAACGGCCTCGTGGTGTATATCGCCGAGGATCACGAGATCCCGTGGTTCGAGGCCACTCTGCTGACTCCTGTGGCCGGTGGCGGCGGGGGAGGGGGCAGGGGGGGCCGCGGCATTGGCGACGGCACACAAGAAGTTTTCTGGCCTCAAGGTCGCGGGGGCGGCGGGGGCGGCGCACGGTCGTTTCTGGAACCGAAGGACAAGCTCGGAATCCAGAGCCTGTGCGGCACGATCATGCGGACCGGCGGCACAACCACCATGACTCCCGATCAAATCAACGAACGGATGGACTTCCTCGCCGGCAGCGTATCCCCCACATCGCTTTCGATCCATATGCGGCACCTGGACGAAGGGCTCAAGATCTGGCTCGACCTGTTGACGAACCCGGCATTTCCCGAAGACCGGATCGCACGCGAGAAGATCTCGATGGCCGCGCCTTTGCGGAACCGCAACCGGAACCTCTCGGGAGTAGCTACCACCTCCTGGGAGAAGCTGATGTACGGCGAAGATTCGCCGATCGCGGCCGAGGTCACAGAGCAGACGATCAACAACATCGCCCGCGCCGATATTGTCGCCTGGCACAAGAAATACTGGGGTGCCAACAATGCGATACTCGTCGTTGCCGGGGACTTTAAAAAAGCCGAGATGGTGGCGAAGCTTGAAGCCGCATTCGGGAAATGGCGCAACGCCGAAACCAAGGCAGTGCCTAATTACCCGGCGGTCAAAGGGATGGCTTCCAAACCGGGGGTCTACATGGTGCAGCCGGAAGGGACGACACCGAACCAGGGAGTCATCCGGATCGGGACGATTTCCCTTACCCAGGATGATCCTGATTATCCGGCGGTAGACTTGATGAATTACACGCTGGGGGGCGGATCCTTCTCCTCGCGCATTACCCAGGTCGTGCGCAACGACCAGGGGCTGGCGTACTCGGCGAGTGCGAGCGTCGGCGCCGATCTGCATTACCCGGGAGCCTTCGCCGCGTTCACGCAGACGAAGAACTCGACGGTCGTGTTTGCAACACAGCTGATGATGAATGAGATCGAGCGGATATACGCAGGAGACGTCACTCAGAAAGATCTCGATTTCGCGCAAACCGCGCGGATGAACTCGTTCCCCTCGATGTTCTCGACTGTTTTCGGCAATATCCAGAATTTCGCGAGACTGGAGCTCGAGGGCCGGCCCAAGGATTATTACGACACTTATCTGGCGAGATACAAAAAAGTGACGCTCGCCGACATCAAAAGGGTGGCGAAGAAGTATCTGCAACCGGATAAGATGGTGATCCTCGTGACCGGGTACATCGATGAGTGCCGTGCGGGTGCCGACAAGACGCTGCCGAATCAGGGCGCCATTGACGCCATGGCGACAAAGTACGGCGGACGTACGATCGACGGGCTGGCTAAAAAGTTCGATGGCCAGGTGCACATTATTTCTCTTACAAAATAGACCAGTCCGGCAAACCGAAAAGCCGATTCAAAATTCACCGCAGAAGCGCAGTTTTCTGCGCTTCTGCGCTTCGTCTTTTCGAGCGCAATACATCGAGTGCGATCCGCAGCGCCATTTTCTTTGCAACCTTCATTGCCGCATGTTCTTCCCCGATGGTTGCTGCAAATAAAGCCAGCCCGCAAAGGAGGAATAATTCCCCCCTGCGATTCATACAAGGACAAAAACTTAGCCTCGAATGGCACGAATGGTGAGTTCGCCGCCATGGGAGTGCGATTTAGCCTCCGCCGCATGGGCGCAACGCTCCGCGATCAAGTCTCATCGTTGCGGCTATTACTGTTCGTGCCATTCGTGGCTGCCTTTGGCTTTCACTGTCTGAATCACAGATAATTCCCCATGAGTTGTACCTTTTTTGGCCGGAGGTTTGTTATACTTGCGCGGTTTTCCATTCATATCTCGGAGGTAGGGGGTAAGGCACATGTTTCAAATCGTAAAGCGCGAGCAATTCGGCCCGGTCACGTTTTTGTGGGAGGTCCTGGCGCCCGAGGTAGCGAGGGCGTGCCAGCCGGGGCATTTCATAATGCTGCGAATCGACGAGACAGGAGAGCGTATTCCACTAACGGTTGCAGATTACGACGTCGCACGCGGCACCGTCACCATCGTGGTTCAGGCCGTGGGTAAAACTACTTTCCAGATGATGGCCATGCCGGAAGGCGCTTCGATACTGGATTTCATCGGCCCACTGGGAGTGGCCTCGCATCTCCAGAAACGCAAGAAAGCCGTGCTGGTAGGAGGCGGCCTCGGGGTGGCTCCGGTTTTCCCGCAATTGCGGCGTCACAAGGAGCTCGGTTCCTATACGATTTCGGTCATCGGCTTCCGCAGCAAGAATCTCATGTTCTGGGACGACCGTTTTTCGGAGTTTTCGGACGAATTCCGCGTGGCCACGGACGATGGCACGTTCGGCACCAAAGGCTTTGTCACCGTTGTGTTGAGCCAGGTACTCAAAGAGCACAGCGACATCGATGAGGTCATTGCCATCGGCCCCCTGCCAATGATGAAGGCCTGCGCGGAGCTGACGCGCCCCTTCGGCATCCGCACTATGGTCAGTCTGAACTCGATCATGGTCGACGGCACCGGCATGTGCGGCTCATGCCGCGTCACGGTAGGCGGCAAGGTGCAGTTCGCCTGCGTCGATGGTCCGGATTTCGACGGCCATCTGGTCCACTTCGATGAATTGATGCTGCGACAGAAGCGCTTCGAATGTGAAGAGCAGGAATGCATGAAACGCTATCGTGCCGAGGCCGAGAAGCTGGCCAGCTTCGGACAGGGCGGCTCAAATCCTGCCATCGTGTCGGCACGCCAGCGGGTTCTGCCGGCGGATTTGCCTGCTGTGCCTACTCCGGAACCGCCTCCTGGACCGGATACCCCACGGATCGTCAAGAGCATCCGCACCATCGCCCCCAAACGGACACCCATGCCTGAACAGAAAGCTGCACAGCGCGATGTCCAATTTCGAAGAAGTTGCCCAGGGTTATACCCTGGATATGGCGCTTGCGGAAGCCGATCGCTGCCTCCAGTGCAAGAAACCCAAGTGCGTCCCGGGTTGCCCGGTGACAATTGATATCCCGGGTTTCATCATCGCTCTGTCCCGCAAGGACCTGGAGGAGTCTTACCGGATTCTCAAGGACGCCAACGCTCTGCCGGCCGTCTGCGGCCGGGTCTGCCCTCAGGAAGTTCAGTGTGAGGCGACCTGCGTGGTCGGCAATAAGCTCGAGCCTGTTGCTATCGGCCGCCTGGAACGTTTCGTCGCAGATTTTGCTGTGGGGCGCGGATGGGACAAGGCTGCTGAGGTGAAGCCCGCAGGCAAAAAGGCGGCCATCATAGGATCAGGTCCCGCAGGGCTTGCCTGCGCGGGAGATCTGATCAAAGCAGGAGTTGACGTAACGGTATATGAAGCTCTTCATGTAGCGGGCGGCGTGCTCAAGTATGGCATCCCGGAGTTCCGTCTTCCCAACGACACGATCGATATCGAAATCGATGCTCTCGTTAAAAGGGGTGTGAAGTTCGAACTCGATCGAATCATCGGCAAGGTATTCACGATCCCGCAACTCATGGATGAGATGGGATTTGATGCGGTCTTCGTCGGTACCGGGGCCGGCAGCCCGAAGTTCATGGGCATTCCAGGCGAATCCTTCAACGGCGTGGTATCGGCCAATGAGCTTTTGACCCGCATCAACCTTATGCAGGGGTTCCGGCAGCCGCTTTACGATACCCCCGTCGGCATGGGCAAACGCGTGGCGGTCATCGGCGCCGGCAACACCGCGATGGACGCTCTGCGCGTTTCGATCCGCATGGGCGCAGAGAAGGTTTATCTGGTCTACCGGCGCAGCATCAAAGAATCGCCGGCGCGGGCGGAAGAGCTTCACCATGCCATCGAAGAAGGTGTCATCTGCAGATGGTTGACCAATCCCGTGCGCATCCTGGGGAACGACGCCGGCTGGGTGACGGGCATGGAGGTCATCGAGATGGAGCTGGGCGAGCCTGACGAGTCCGGACGCCGGCGCCCGGTGCCCAAAGCGGGCAGCGAGTATGTCCTCGACGTTGACATGGTCGTGTGCGCGCTCGGCACGACGGCAAATCCCGTCATCGCCCAAAGCACGCCAGGCCTCAAGGTAAACCGCTGGGGTTATATAGAAATCGACGAGAACACCGGCATGACCTCCGTTCCCGGCGTCTTTGCGAGGCGGCGACATCGTTACAGGCGCTGCCACGGTGATTCTGGCGATGGGGGCCGGGCGGCGCGCCGCGCGTGGCATGCTCCAGTATCTTGGGCTGCAGTTGCCCACGCCAACAGCCGCCGTGGTCGAGACCGAATAGTCAGTCAGAGCACATATTAATGATGGAGGGACAATCATGGCGTCCACCTGCCCGAAATGTCATCACGTCATCGAAGACGACGATGTTTGCTGCGCCGAGGTGAAATACACCTGGAGGTGCAAATCCTGCGGAAAGCTTTCCACCGGGTTTGTCGTGCCCTTTGGCCGGTGTTTCCTTTGTGGCGGCGAAAATGAGGTGATCGAAGGATATCGCGGAGCTCGTCCCGACCAGGTGGCGATTGTGCGCGAAGCGGTCCAGTACGAAATTGACATGTATCAGTTTTATCGGATCGCGAAGCAGCAGACCTCCAGTCGCGAGCTTCAGGGCGTGCTCGAGGAGCTTTATCACAAGGAGGAGGATCACCTGGATGAGCTCGAAAACAAGTACCATATCCACCTCGAGCCCCACTTGCGCCAGCTGCCCGATCGCGCTGAAAAGCTGTTGTCCCAATGGATCTTCAGCGGCATTGATTTTTCCGACGACAAACACCATGTCCTCGAAGTCTACGACAAGGCAATCGCTATGGAGCGGCGCACCCGAGATCATTTCCAGGCGCGCGCTGACTCCTCCGAGCCCGGGGCGCAAAAAGAGATCTACCGCGAGCTTGCGGCGGAAGAAGAAGAACACGTCAGCATCCTGGAGACCGAGCGGGAACAGTTCGCCAAATCATGAGCTGATGGCCTGTCCGCCAAGACTTCCTGAACCGCGAAGCATCGCAGACATTGGCTTCGTTCTTTTCCGGAACTCCGCAATCCGCAGAGGTGGCTATCTCTATCTTTTTGACGGCCAAATACCATTGAAACACAAGCGGGAAAAATCTATCTTTGATAAGGCCGAATGTGTGAGCGTGGCGGGTTGCCGGGCTCAAATCCTGTGGATGGAAGCAGACTGCAATACTTGAAAGGATTGATAAGATGGCTGATATGGACGGCAACGCCGCCGCAAAAGATTTTTACATCGATACCCCGGCACGAAACGAGGCCTTTTTCCTGAAGGGTTCCAATGCACTGGATTGGGGCCTGCAGAACCGCCTGTCGCGTGTTTTTAATCCTGCCTCCGGCCGGACCGTCATGCTTGCCATCGACCATGGTTACTTCCAGGGCCCGACAACCGGGTTGGAGCGGATTGACGTCACTATCGTGCCGCTCTTGCCTTACACCGATGCCCTGATGCTCACGCGCGGCATCCTGCGTTCCACCATCCCATCCACCTATACTCATGGCACGGTACTTAGGGCGACCGGCGGAGCCAGCATCCTTAAAGAGTTATCGAACGAGCAGATTGCCGTCGATATCGAGGACGCTGTCCGGCTCAATGTATCGGCGGTCGCTGTGCAGGTTTACATCGGCGGGGAATACGAAACTCAGACTATACACAATCTGACTCGAATGGTGGATCTGGCCAATCGTTACGGGGTTGCCGTGCTGGGAGTCACCGCAGTGGGCAAAGAGCTGGTCCGTGACGCGCGATATATGCGCCTGGCATGCAGGATCTGCGCCGAGCTCGGAGCCCACTTCGTCAAGACGTATTACGTCGCTGAAGGTTTTGAGACGGTAACGGCTTCCTGTCCGGTGCCGCTGGTCATGGCAGGAGGGAAAAAACTGTCCGAGTTGGATGCACTGAAGATGGCCTATAATGCGGTCAATGCAGGGGCAGCCGGCGTCGATATGGGGCGCAACATCTTCCAATCTGAAGCCCCGGCAGCCATGATTCAGGCCGTGCGGAAAGTGGTTCACGAGCTTGCCAAACCCGAGCAGGCCTATGACCTGTACCAAACGCTAAAGGCTGAGAGCAAGTGAGACGCCCTGTCTAGCCTGCTCGCCTGAAAACCGATGAAAAGAGAATCATTCGCGAGGGCGTGGTCGCCACGCGAACTCACTCTCTCAAGCTCCTCCCACGGGAGGATTCGAAGTCGAGAGCAACGATGGAAAGCCGATGGTCGGACGCCAAGGCTGCTGAGTATGTCGAGCGTTATGGCCCAAGGTGGGGTGAAGATCTGGCTCTGCGCACCTATCTGGGAGCGCTGATCGGATCGGAGGATCTGCTTGTCCTCCATGGCGGCGGCAACAACTCGGTCAAGACAACATCAAAAAACATCCTGGGTGAAATCCGCTCCATCATTTTCGTTAAGGCTTCGGGACTCAACATGGCCACCATCGAGCCCGAAGGTTATACTGCGCTGGATCTAGAATACCTGAAGAAGCTGCGCTCTCTCCCCGATCTTACCGATGAAGACATGCGCAATGAGTTTCAGACTCACCTCTGCAACTCTCATGCATCCGCGCCGTCCATCGAAACTCTGGCGCACGCCTTCATCCCGAAAAAATTCATTGACCACACGCATGCAGACGCCATTCTCACGCTCACGAACCAGCCGGAGGGAGAAAAACTGGTTCGTGAGGCACTTGGTCCCGACATATTGATTCTCGATTACATTACTCCGGGCTTTAAGCTCGCTCAGGCTGCCGCCGCTATTTTTGAGTGCAATCCCGATGCCAAAGCCATGGTGTGGATGCGCCACGGCCTGGTGAGTTGGGGGGCAACGGCGCGGGAGTCCTACGAGACCACCGTGTCTGTGATCAGCCGGGCAGAAGACTACGTGGCCCGTCACCGAAAACATCCCATGATCGTCCGGGTATCCACGCCGATCGACGTTGCCATGAAGCGCTACAAGGAAATCGCCCCGTCGGTACGGGGAATGCTGGCGCTCCCGACCGGCGATTCGGACCATCCCCATGCTCGTACCATCTTGCAGCCGCTGATTACACGCGATGTGCTTGACTTTGTCGACTCGGACCGCGGCCGGGAATTCGCGCTTACCCCACCCCTCACAGCCGATCATTTGATACGAACCAAAGCGCTGCCTTTGTGGGTCGATGGTCCCGATTTCGGGGACAATACCGGATTAAAGAAACAGATCGCGACGGCAATCCGTGACTATGGGGCTGCCTACGATGCCTACGTTGAACGTCATAGCCCCCACCTGCCGAAAGGGGTGTCCCGCCTTGATTCCCTTCCCCGCGTGATTCTCATGCCGGGAGTGGGTGCATTCTGCTCCGGCAAAAATGTCGGTGCCTGCAATATCGTGCGCGACATCGCCGAACACACTCTGGCCGTGAAGGCGCAAATAGCCGCCATGGGATCCTACCTTGGAAGCTGCGAAACCGACCTCTTCCACATGGAGTACCGCACCCTGCAACATGCCAAATTGGCAACGGAGAAAGATCTGCCTCTCGGGCGGCATGTGGCATTAGTTACCGGAGCAGCGGGAGCCATCGGATCCGGTATTTGCAAGGCACTCCTCGAGCAGGGTTGCCATGTCGCCGCCACGGATCTGCCGGGCGAAAACCTCAACTCCCTGGCCGGTGAATTGAGCGCGCGTTTTGGTCGGCGCATTATTGCAGTACCGCTTGATGTAACCGATCCCGCGTCGGTAGCGGAAGCGTTCGGCACCATCAGCCTCACCTGGGGAGGAATAGACCTCGTAGTTATCAACCAGGGTGTAGCGCTGGTCGCCGCACTCGAAGATTTGGAACTCGAAAGTTTCCGCAAGCTGGAACGGGTCAATACCGAAGGGACTTTCCTGGTGCTGCGCGCAGCCGGTCGGCATTTCCGCATCCAGGGGACCGGCGGCGACATCGTTCTGATCTCAACCAAGAACGTTTTTGCTCCTGGCGCCATGTTCGGCGCCTACAGTGCCACAAAGAGCGCAGCGCACCAGCTTGCGCGCATCGCCAGCCTCGAATTCGGCGCCATGGACGTGCGTGTCAACATGGTCGCGCCCGACGCCGTTTTTTCCAGCGGCAGCCGCAAATCAGGGCTATGGGCAGAAGTCGGTCCGGACCGAATGCGTTCCAAGGGACTCAAGGCCGATGAGCTGGAAGAACATTATCGAAATCGCAATCTCCTCAAGGCCCGCATTACCGCCCGACATGTAGCCAATGCGGTCCTGTTCTTCGCTCTGCGCCAGACGCCTTCTACCGGGGCGACTATCCCCGTAGATGGCGGCCTCCCCGACGCCACCCCAAGATAGCACCCAAGCGATAAACATCCGCACTGCAAAAGCAGCCACGAATAGCACGAATTTCTCACCCATTCGTGTCATTCGTGGCTGCCTTACAAAGGCCATTCATTTTCATGCGCCTGAGTGCGCGAAAGGCGCAGGCGGGAATGCCCCCAAATCTCTTTGAAGTTGTGAGCGCGAAAGGCGCAGTTCCAGCCCAAGAGTGGCGCAATTGGCGCTGATTTCCATGCTGTTCGATGCTATTCTGTCTGCCATGCCACAAGGCTCAGATAATCGTGAAACTGAGAATGCGGGAGCTACCCCCATCGGCAGTAACGCAACTCCAGCCGGGGCTCGTAGTTGGGGTTTCTCCGGCAAGCGGAGGAACGTCTTTGGAATTCCACTGCTGCTCTTGCTTTTTGCCGTCGTTCTCTTTGCGAGGAATATTCCTGAGTTTCGTCCCGTCATCCCCTACGACCTGCTTAGCAATTATCACCCTTGGAAGGCCGCCGTCTACGACAGCAGGGCACAGGAAAATCCGGAGCTGTATGATCAGATTTTTCAGTTTTATCCGTGGTGGAATCTCATTTCCACCGAGGTCAAAGCCGGACGCGTTCCCCTGTGGAATCCTTACTCTTTCTGTGGCTCGCCGCTTCTTGCCAATGGGCAATCCGGCGTTTTTTTTCCGCTCAACATTTTAAATTGGATGCTGAGTCTTAACGCGGCCTCCCTGCTCCTGGCCGTGGGCAAACTCTTCGTTGCGGCGATTTTCACCTATGCTTTTCTCAGGCAGTTGAGTCTGGGCAGGAGTTCGGCCGTCTTCGGAGCAGTCGCATTTGCGTTTAGTCGTAACATTGTGATATGGCTGGGATTTCCTGCCGGGAGCGCCGCCGTTCTGTTGCCGGCTTTGTTCTGGGCTTGTGAGCGACTGATACAATGCGCCGGGATCGGCAACTTCATCCTGGCGGCCATCCTGGTGGGCTCACAGCTTCTAGCGGGACAGCCCCAGGCTTCCCTGGTAGCACTGCTTTGTCTTTCAACCTATGTCGTCATCCGTCTCGTGAGCGAATCCATGCCCTGGGGCCGCAGGTTGAGGACGATTCTGCTGTGTGGCGCGGCCTGGGGTTTCGCCTTTTTGCTTGCGGCCATTCAACTCCTGCCGTTAATTGAGTATTTGCAGGAAAGTGCTGCGATGCCTTTGCGCACCCAGTTCAACATCAAGGTTTATCCCTGGTATGAGCTTTTAAGCTTCGTACTGCCCAATTTTTTCGGCACCCCGTATGAAAACAACTATTGGGGTTTCGCCAACCTTATCGGCACCGCATGCTATTTCGGTGTGGCTCCCTTGCTGTTGGCGCTTCTATCCGCGCGGCGTGCCTTCAGACCCGGAATCGTGCAAACCTTCTGGATCATCTCCTTACTTGGCTTAGGTGTAGTTTATAAACTGCCTTTCCTGGGCCGGATTTCGAGCCTGCCGCTGTTTATCGGTGTCGACACCAACAAATACCTCGTTGCCGTTGTATTCTCTTTGGCCGTTTGTTCTGCATGCGAGTTGGATGGCATCCTGAGGAAGGATGTGCGGACACCGGTCAAGCGGATAACTTGGTGGGCTGTCTCCCTCCTGGGATTTGTGCTCCTGGCGGTTTTGGGATTCCGCGACTTTTTTTCCGTCATGAAACTTTGGCCCTACGAATTATTCAACCTGGGTATCTTCGTCCTTTTTGCACTGATGTGCCTGGGGCTTTTCCTGGCAGCCAGCCAGAAAAGGATAGGTGCGGCCGTGCTGGCTGCGGGCTTGATTGTCCTGACATTTGCAGACCTCTTTGTTTTTGGACACTCCGTCAACGCCTCGGCACGCAAGCAGGAACTCCCCAAGCCTCCCGATTCGATCCAGGCGATACGATCCCGATCGGAAGGATACCGAATTTTAGGCGTCCAGGGTGTGCTGCCTGCCAATGCCTCCATTCTTTATGGATTGGCCGATGTGCGCGGTTACGATGCCATGACCCCTGTCCGATACTACGAGTTTTTATCGCGCGTGGACCGAGGTTATGCGGACTTCTCCTCGGCTCTTCACTTCGAGCAAGGCGATTCGATCGACCGTTCGACCCTGTTCAAAAGGGAACTCTTGCGCATCTTGCAGGCCGGCGGACAGCCACTTCAGGATCTGCTGAAGAAGACCTATTACTGGAACACAGATCTCGATGGACTACTGGGAACCAGTGCTCTTGATGCCCTGGGGGTGAAATATATTCTTGCTCCGCCGGAGACTCGCAGGCTGGCGCCAGGCACTTACAATCTCATCCAGGAAGGGCAAGCGGCTGTCTTTGAGAATCCGCGCGCGCTGCCTCGATGCTATCTTCGTAATCGATTCACGGTCGTTGAAGATGCCCAAGCCCTGGAAACGACTGGCGCTCCAGGCTTCGATTTCTCGCAAGATCTTGTCCTTTCTAACGTGAAGGACTTCGGGAAATTGCAGGCCCTATTTGCGGCAATGAAGTCCAAAAGCCTGGACCGGAGCCATGCCGAGATCGTCAGCCAGAATGCGAATTCTGTCGGGATTTCGGTGAGAGCGGACGAGCCCGCCGTGCTGGTTCTTGCCGATCTCTACTTCCCGGGTTGGGAGGCAGTGCTGGACAATCAGCCGGTGCCTGTTTATGCGGCTAATTATATCTTTCGTGCGGTGGTAGTGCCGGCGGCGGGAGTCCATACGGTTGAATTCCGTTATCGGCCCGTGAGCTTCTCCCTCGGAGTCGGGATCAGCTTGCTGGCACTTTGTGTTTGCGCCGCTTTGGGCACGCTCGCGGGAATCCAAGGCCTGCGCGCGAAGCGGGATATTGTGATCCACTAGAACCGGCTCGTAACATCACTCAGGCCGGGTTGGGTATGTGCATGGAATCCGGAGCTATGTCGACTGCGGGCGAGGACGAGAAGAGGCGCCGGACGTTCAGAACGGGCGCATGGGCTCTGGTCGCCTTCATGGCCATCCGGCTGTTCATCAGCCTGCAGAGTACCGCGCTGGCTACCGACGAGTTTGTGCATATTCCAGCGGGCTACGTTCACCTCACGCTCCATAGATTTGACTTCAATCCGGAACACCCTCCGCTCATTAAGATGCTCTCCGCCGTACCCCTGCTGATCTTAAAGCCTTCCCTGCCGGGAGATCCGCAACTTAAGAAAGACTGGACGGACTGGTTTAAGTTCTGCACCGATTTTTTCTACCTTCCGGTTGCGAAGGAACGCCAGATTGTTACCTGGGCGCGCGTGCCCATGATTCTGGTTTCCTGTTTTCTGGGGCTGCTCATCTTTGAATGGGCGAGTGAGCTTTTTAGTCGCTCCGCAGGAATCTTTGCGCTCCTGCTGTACACGATGGAGCCCAATATCCTGGCCTTTTCTCGCTTCGTTTATACCGACGTGGGCGCCAGCCTGGTATATTCCGCCTTCTTCTACTTGGCATGGCGATCTTGGAGGTCGCCCACCTTCGCAAGGCTCCTGCTCGCATCTTTTGTCGCCTGTTTGTCCCCCCTCGTAAAACACTCGATGATCGTAATTTTCCCGATGTATTTGGTGTTCCTGGCCATTATGCTTTTTGCCAGAAGAATACCCATCCGATCGTGTTTGGTGCACGCAGTACTAAGCGTGCTGATGTTGCTTTTTCTACTGAATCTCGGTTATGGATTTCGCACCCACGCTTTTGACGCGAACGATCTGCGCGTGGTGTCGGGATGGTTCGGGATTCGCACCGAGAAACTCGGCATAAACCGATATCTGGACCGTTATAGTATCCTGCCGGTCCCACCTGACTATATCCACGGGTTGGACCTGGTGATGAATCACAATCGCGAGGGGCATTACGCTTACCTGTTCGGCAGGTTTTCCAGCATGGGCTGGTGGTACTACTTTCCTCTGGCATTCCTGGTCAAAGTGCCGCTGCCCGTGGTGATCGTCACCTTGATTGCGGTGGGCCGGCTTGCTGCATTTCTATGCTGCAGACGAAGCATCGATTCCCTTTTTCTCATGCTGCCGATGCTGCTTTATGCCGGGCTCGCCCTGGCCAGCAACATAAATATAGGAATAAGACACATCCTTCCGATATTCCCGTTTCTGTTTATTTCGGCCGGGGGATTGTGGCATTTTCTCCGCACAAGAGCTTCGCGGTGGCGCTGGGCGGTTGCAGCCCTGGGTGCATGGACAATCGTCGGATCGCTGGCAATCCATTATGACCCACTGGAGTATTTTAACGAGTTGGCGGGCGGCCCGAAGAACGGATGGCGCTACCTGGGTGAGTCGAACCTCGATGCCGGCCAGAACATGATGCGACTGGCCGATTACCTCAGGGAGACGAAGCCGAAACATATCTACATGTATCTGATCGGAGTCGATTTCAATCTTTTGCAGGATGAAGATTACAACATATTTTCCCCCATGAAATTATCCGACGACCTCAGGCCGTACTTCCCTTACAGCTTCCGCGAGGAATATGGGACGCTGAAACCCGGCATCTATGCCATCAGTGTGTGCCGGATGCTGGACCCGTACATGTACAGCCCGATCTTTAGCAAAGAGGATTTGGCTCGTGCGCTCACGCTACAGCGCTTCCTGACGATCGAACCGAATAAGAAGATTGGAAACGTCATCTGGATTTATGATCTCACCGCGGAGGAGATTGCGCGTCTGCATTTGTCGCAACTCGAGTTCTATTATTTCATGGGGCTCAAGCACGTCAGACCCTGATCATGTCCGCAAATGAAGTCGCCTAGAGATTCTCAGGAGAGCCCGTGCCGATGTCGAATAATGAAAGCAAGATGCCGCGCTGGATCTGGTTGCTGGCCATTCTGCTCCTGGCCATTCTATTGTTCTTTTTCTGGCGCCAGAATCTGTTCACAAGCCGCCAATCCGAAAGAACACAAGGGGGCACCGAGTCCACTAAGCCGGCATCTTCCGCCCCAGGGCGGATTCCCAATGCCCCATCGAAGACTGCGGAATCAGTGCCTTTGCAGCAGTTCGTTCCTGCCGCTTCGGATTCGGATAGCTGGTATGTCAACGTCGCCTTCAAGGGGGTGGTACGTAATGAGGCTAACCGCGCGCCCGTTGACGGTGCCACGGTTCGAATATACGCGTTTGCCTCTCCGAATACGATATTGGAGAAGACCACAGGTAGGGGCGGGAACTTTCAGGTGATCGCGCCGCCTGCTTACCGCTACAGCGTAAAAGTCGATGCTGAGGGTTTCAGGCCCTATCAGGAAGATTCGTTCGTGATTACCCGCCCCTACTATGAAATGGAGATCCTGCTCGTCCCGACATTATCAATGCGCGGCCGCGTGGTGGACCCTCTCAATGCCGGCATCGCCGACGCCATGGTGCTGGTGCGACGCACGATCGATCGAGCCCCTGTGCTTCTCACCGTAAACACCGACGCGCAAGGTGTTTTTGTTTTTTCTGACATCCCGCCCGGGCGTCTTTTTGTCGAAGCCTCACATCCCGGATTTGAATCCCAGAATGCAGCCACCGTTTCGTCGCCCTCAGAAGGTGATGTCGTCCTGCGCATGACTCCCTCACGCTATACAGGCTCTCTTGTCGGAGCCGTATCGGACACCGCACAAAAGCCGGTAATCGGAGCCAAGGTTTCGCTGTTCGATCCAGGGGACGGCCGGGCGTTGTCCAGCAGCTTGACGGACCGCCAGGGGTTGTACAAATTCCCGAAGATGCGTGAAGGATTCTATGTGGTGCGGTGCACAACGGAAGCTTCCGCCGATACGCGCGGCAGTCAAGGGGCCACGGCAGTCTATCGCGACAAGGAATCTCGCTTCGATTGCAGCGTTGACCCGGGCCTGCAGATTCGCGGCATTGTCCTGAACCAGAAGCAGGAACCCGTGATCCAGGCACAGGTGACTTATGGCACCATGGCAGACACGCAAAGAGGACGCATGCCGGCCGCCGGTGGTGGCGATCCGGCAGCCGGCAGGATGAATCAGAGAGGAGGCCTGCAGCGTCCGCGCAACCTGGGGTTCACCTCAACCGACAACGAGGGCCGATTCCAGATCGCGGGCTTGCCTGACGGTCAATATCAGGTGAGCGTGAGCCACAGGGACTACCAGTCGCTCGTGGCTAGCTTGCACCCGTCAAGTGAGCCCCAAACCCTGATCCTCGACCCGGGGCTTTCCTTGCGCGGTACCGTGAGCGACATGCGCGGGGTAGCAGTAGGAACCTTCACTTTGACTTTCCAGTCGACTTCCGGCCGAAGTGATAAATCCTATTCCTTTACCACCACCGATGGACATTTCGAGATCCATGGCCTCGCCCGCGATTCCTATCAGGTCGGCCTGCAAGCTCCGGGCCGTGGGCGTTTTTCCAGCACGATTGACCTGCAATCGTCTACCGAAATCTTTGTCCTCCTCGATTCCGGGCGCGGCGGCAGGGGTCAGGGCACCATGAACCTGCTCAAAGCCAAATGAATCCGCGCCGGAGGCGCGCCAGACAGTCCCGGGCAAACGAAGCACCGCCCGGGGTTTATGAGAATATGATCGAGAGCCCTGGAGAGGCGAGAGAAGGATTTTGCGCTATTCAGATGCCATTTCAGCAAAGCAGAGGATTGAAGCGACAGCGGATTCACACTAAGGGCGGTGTTATTCTCACTCTTCACTCATTACTCAGCGCCCATTAAATCCTGCTCATCCAGGGCAGCCTGCCAATCCCAGTATTACGTTAATCACCACTTGCAGATCCAGAACATCTGTTCTGCCATCGCCGTTGATGTCGCCGTTGGTCGGGCTGCCCGGGAATCCCAGGATCGAGTTGATCAACAGCTGCATATCGAGCGCGTTCACGATGCCGTCGTTGTTGATGTCGCATCGGCTCGTGGTCACCGTGAACACCGAAAAGCTGGTCGCCGAACCGGCAGGCGTAACGACCGTAACATAGCCTGTGGTGGCCCCCAAAGGGACGGTCGCCGTGACCTGGGTGGGCGATACCACCGTAAAGCTGGTTGCATTCGTGGCATTGAACCTCACGGCCGTTGCCCCGCTAAGGTTCGTTCCGGTGATCGTTACCAATGTTCCGGCACGACCACTGCCCGGATTTATCCCGGCAACCGTGGGCAGGCTGGGCAAGGTGGTCGCAGATGCTTCGTTGGAATATGCGGACGCGCCGCCTGCGCCGGTTGCTGCGACCCGATAATAATAGGTCGTACTGCTCACCAGCCCTGAGTTGCCGAAGGCAGTTGCATTCGCCGCCGGCGTGGCAATTTGCGCCCAGGCTCCACCCGCGCCTGTTTTTCTTTCGATGGCAAAACCGCTTTCATTCGCGCTATTGTCCTGCCAGAACAGGTTGATTTGCGAGGTCGAAACTGGTGTCGCCGCCAGGTTCGAAGGCGCAGCTGGTCCCGAGGCGAGACAGGATGAACTGGTAGTGACAAACGAGGCGATTTCCGCAAGTGAGAACGGGCAAAAAGTGGTCCCGGTACCGACAGAACTGCTCATGATGGAGTTGGTGCACTCGGTGTGTGGCGGACTTGCCTGGTCGGGATGCGAAGCCCCAAAGTTATGGCCGATTTCATGAGCTGTCAGGATGTATTTGCCCGGGGACGAATTGAATCGCTGCGAGATCCCGTAGCTGTAAGATCGCGCATTGCACACCACCGAGAGGTAGGCGATGCCGATCGTGCTACCATCCATGTCCTTGCCGGTCCACATGTGCGCCAGGTCGTACGGCACATTATAGAAATTTGTATTCCAGTGATTTTGAAACTCCGAGAGCATGGCGGCAGCGGCGGTTGAGCTGTACGGATCGTCGGGCGTGGACCAGGCATGCTGATAGACGACCCGAAGTGCAATCGACAGCTGGGTCTGATAAATGCCATCCACCTGATTGAGAATTTCCAGTATCGCCGCGGTTGCCTCTGCTGCCCCTCCGGATGCAACTACGTACTCGTAATCCGCTTCCGTAGCGATGTCGGCGGTTTTAATGCCGGACGAAGCGGCCAGAACCTGGGGCTCAACCAGTTCGTTGGCTTCTCCGATTCTGTGCGCCAGAGTGGTTCCGCAGACACCGAGGGCTTCGAGACGGATGTCCGACCTGCGGTAGACCACCATCTCCGAAGGATCCGAGGATGGTGAGAAGTTGCGGAGCGGTTCGATGTAGTACCATTCATCCGGCGTCAGGATGACCCCTTCAAATGACCCTTCCCTGACTGTGAAACGTGCCTCGGAGTCCCAGATCCAGGGGACGGTTCCCCGATAGGTATGGACAGGCGCAGGTTCAAGACTGTCCCGGCGTCCTCCGGGCAATTCTACCTCTGCACGGTAGCCGGCAGCCCTGATCTCATTGGGTTCGAGAACCACATCGAAGGTCTGATCCCTGCTGGCGAATCTGAGCATGCCGGTTTCGCGCACCTGTCGCGCCGCTAGTTCCGTATCCATCCGAACCATGTCATAGCGCCGCAGGATACGGTCGATTTGCTCGCGCTCGCCTGTGGCGCCCTGCATGGCGCCCGTGGCCACGCGCAGGGTAGCATTCAACAGAATCAGGACCGCCAGGACGCCAAAAATGCGCAGCGCCTGCAAAACGTGACGCCGGCAGGCCTTCAGTCTCACCGTTTTCATCTTCAGTCAGACAGCGAAGTTGTTTTCTATCAGGGGGATGGACCTCTTGATGCGTGCAGTTCTCCCTCCAGCAAAAAGAAGGGACTGCACTCCTCATATCGTCATGAAGCAGAAATCTCTGTAGCCCCGAAGAAAAACTGGAGGTTTGCGGCGGAGAAAAATTCATCTACTATTGAGTTTCGCAATTTATGGTGACGGTCGGCGGGACGCCCGCGCTCCATGCGGCCCGAATGCTCAACCCATCTTCGATTCCCGTCACTATATTTCGCGATTCTCAATAAGCAATAGGACCTATTTCAGATTGGGATCTGTCCCTTCCGCAAAGGGATAGCTGAATTCGTATCTGCCTGAACCTGCCTCCAGCATCACCGTATGGCCTTTTTGCACGGAACGTAGGATGCCTTTGGCACGCGCTACGGATTGGCCGCCTTCCTGAACCTTATCCAGCGAGGTCTGGGGAAGGTTAATGGATGCTGTGGTGTTGGCCGGGATTTCAATGGTGACCTTCAGCTGCCCGTCTTTTAATTCCCAACCCGAGACCACGGTACCGTAGAGGGATTGGTGGCTGGCCCTGGCAGAGGTCAATGCGCCGCCGGTATGCGGTTGAATGATGATGTGTTCATACCCCGGCTTCTGCGGATCGATCTCGATGCCGGCGACATAGCGGTAGAGCCATTCGCCGATGGCCCCATACGCATAATGATTGAAGGAGTTCATCCCCGGATCCTGGAAGGAACCGTCGGGCCGGATTCCGTCCCATCGTTCCCAGATGGTTGTTGCACCCTTTGTGATGGGATAAAGCCAGGAAGGGTAGGTCTTCCGATTCAAGAGCATGAAGGCTTCACTGTCATAGCCATAGTTGCTGAGGATCTGGCAGATCAGCGGCGCGCCCAGGAACCCGGTGGTGATATGCTTGAATTTGCGCACATCCTCCGCGAGCCGCCTGGCTGCGCGGGGTCGTAAGTTCTCGGGCAGCAGATCAAACGCCAGTGCCAGGCTGTATGCCGTCTGGGTATTGGAGGCCAGCCGGCCGTTGGGCGCCACAAATTCTGCGGCAAAGGCCTTCTTAATCCTGGCCAGCAGGCCGGCATATTTGCTTGCATCGTTGCTTTTGCCCAGAACTGCGGCGGTTTTCTGCAGCAGGTCGGTGGATCGGGCAAAATACGCCTGGGAGACCAGATCCTTGTCTGTGGTAGCACCGGGGTAATCAGCTGCAGTGCTGGCAAAGGCCAGCCAATCGCCGTAGGTAAAATCATTGTTCCAGAGGAAGGAGTTTCCGGCGCGTTTCGCCATGTAGTCCACCCAGCCTTTCATGGTGGCGTACTGCCGTTCCAGAATGCGGATATCGCCGTAGCTGAGATAGACCGTCCAGGGAACAATCACTGCGGCGTCCGCCCAGCCCGCAGAGGCACTGCTCCTGGCCGGGTCTTTGCGATTCAGGACATTGGGGATGACATCGGGGATCGCGCCGCTGGGTTTCTGATCCGCCGTCATGTCTTGAAGCCATTTGGTGTAGAAGGCAGCGACATCGGCGTTGAAGGCGGCCGTGCGTGCAAAGGCCTGGGCGTCGCCGGTCCAGCCTAGGCGTTCATCGCGCTGCGGGCAGTCGGTCGGAACGTCCACGAAATTACCCTTCTGGCCCCACTGGATATTGTGCTGCAGCTGATTGATCATCGGGTTGGAGCACTCAAAAGTCCCGGTGGGGGTGATATCCGAGTGCACGACAATCCCGGTCAGATTGTCCACCGTCAGGTCTGAAGGAAAGCCCTGCACGCGGACATAGCGGAATCCCTGGAAGGTGAAATGCGGTTCGAACACTTCAACGCCACTCCCTTTCAGTGTGTATTCGATCGCCTGCTTCGCCACCCGCAAATTCGCAGTGTAAAAATTTCCCTTTCTATCAAGAACCTCGGCATGTTGGAGTTTTACCGTGGTGCCGGCCGGCCCGCTCACTTTCAGACGCACCCAACCCACCATGTTTTGCCCCATGTCTACGACCGTATCGCCTGCCGGAGTGTGGAGAATTTCCACCGGCTTGATCTCCTGTATTCGGCGCACCGGTGGCCCTGCCGGAGCCACCAGGCGGGTTTTGGGAGGATTCACCTGCCGGACCTGAGTCCAGGAGGCATCATCAAAACCGGGGCTGCTCCACCCGACTTTTTCCAGGCGGGCGTCATAGGCTTCGCCATGGTATATATCGGAGGCCAGGATTGGGCCCGTGGCGGTTTTCCAGCTCGCGTCGGTACTGATGATTTCGGAGTTACCATCGTCATAAATGACGGCAATCTGCAGGAGCAGCGCCAGGCGTTCGCCGTAGGTATTCCGCTGGCCGGCAAACGCCAGGTTGCCACGATACCAGCCGTCTCCTAGAATTACCCCAGCCGCATTTCTGCCCTCCTGCAGTAGGGCCGCAATGTCGTAGGTCTGATATTGAAGGTGATCGTCGTAGCTGGTCCAACCGGGAGTCAGCACCTCATCGCCGACGCGCTTCCCGTTGAGCTCCACTTGGTACAAGCCGAGGCTGGTGACATAAGCACGAGCCGACTTTACCCGGCCGCGGAGTTGGAATTCCTTCCTCAGCAAGGGACATGGATTGGATTTTTTCACATCCTCAGGGAGTCCCGATTCAATCCATGACGCCTGCCAGTCGCGGGGCCGAAGCAGGCCCATCTCCCACCAGGCGATTTCACTCCATGGAGAGGGTTGACCATGAGCATCCCAGGCACGGACCTGCCAATAGTAGCGTTTCCCCGACAGGAGTGGCGGTCCGGCGTAGACTCGGTGGATGGATTCGCTCGAACCGACCTTGCCGCTATCCCAGAAGATTCCCCGGCCCTGATTCAGCGCTGACGTGCTCTCAGCCACCCAGATCTGATACGCACTCTGCAGCCAGCCGCGTTCGCCGCCGGTAATCTGCCAACTCAGGCGCGGCTGCAGGACATCCGTGCCGAGAGGATTGATTTTGTATTCGCACCTCAGGGCGGCAATGGAAACGGACGCAGCCTGCGAACGCAAAACTGATGATTGGGCAAAAAGAAAAAACACGACAGCCAGCACGCTGAGAGTTCGTCTCAGAGATTCCATGTCGTTTCTCCATTTATGCATGAAATATCAAACACTACCCGCATTCATTGCAAGCGCGTGGCACGCCCGGTTTGAAGAGCATTTTCCGATCCTATTGACTGTGGTAATGATTTATCTCGAGCGGATTACTCGCCTTTCGTCGCACGTCACTCGATTTTGCTATTCGTTCAGAAGATCTTTCATATAGGCGTAAAGAGCCGGCGAACCGCCGGTGTGGACGAACAGGATAGTTTCGTCCTTGCGGAAAAATCCCTTGCGACTCAGGTCGATCAAGCCTGCCATCGCCTTGCCGGTATACACAGGGTCAAGAAGAATGCCTTCGGTTCTGGCCAACATTCTGACCGCTTCGGCCATTTCCGGCGTGGGGATCGAATAACCACTGCCGACATAATCGCCAAAGCACAGAACAGCGTCTCTGGTGATCTCGGCCTTGACGCCCACACGTGCCGCGGTTTTCTGGACAAGCTCATAAACCAGTTTTTCCTGCAATTCCTTGGGACGGCTGACATCGATTCCGACCACCGGGATGTTGCTGTTGTTTCCATAAAATCCCGTAACCAGTCCCGCATGCGTTCCCGCGCTGCCGCTGGCGCAGACGACGCGATCGATCTTGATGCCCTTGTCAAAAGTTTGAGCGAGGATTTCCTCAGCGCAGGCGACATAGCCAGTGGCGCCGACGGCATTCGATCCACCTCCTGGAATGATGTAGGCCTTGCGCCCCTCGGCCGCGACTTCATTCCCTACGCCGCTCATCTCCTTCATCATGTCGGAGCCGCCGGGCACTACTTTGATCTTTTCCACACCCAGAAGTCGGAACAAAAAGTTGTTCCCGCTGGCATCCGGTTTATAGCTGTTCGGAACCCGCTCCTCCAGCACCAGACGGCACTTTAATCCCTCCTTGACGGCTGCTGCCAGAGTAAGCCGGCAGTGGTTGGATTGCACGGCGCCGCAGGTGATCAGGGTGTCCGCGCCCTGGGCAAGCGCGTCGGCGACGAGAAACTCGAGCTTGCGCGTCTTGTTTCCTCCAGCAGACAATCCAAGGAGATCGTCGCGTTTGATATATATTTTGGGTCCGCCGAGCGCAGCGGCAAACCGCGGCACAGCTTCAATCGGTGTCGGTCCTTCGGTGTAGCGTCTGCGGGGAAAACTTGCCAGATTCATAAAATACCTCCAGGATTCGTTGGATCATATTTGATTATTAAGACCGTTTGCTTGCATTTCCGGCATTGACTTACCCGAGCCGGGCCACAAGCCAACTCAGCTTAAGCGATGCGCAATTCCGGCTCAAATAAAAAACGTGGTTGCGAAATAGGCGCGTGCTAAAAGCTCAACGGAGAAGCCGCGGAGAAAAAAAGAGACCGCAGAATTTTTGTAGAATGATGGCCCAAAACAGCCATTTCCTCTGCGATCTCAATTTTTCCTCCGCGCCCTCTGCGTTAATCTTTTGAGATCCCTGTAATCAGTCACGGATCTTCAATACAGCGGCGCCCTCCAGTGCCCCCTTCCTCACGCGGTCGAGGGCCCGGTTGGCATCCGCCAGCGGGAAGACCTCCACCTTCGCCTTTACGCGAGCTTTGGGTGCGATCTCGAAAAACTCCAGCCCGTCCTGCCGGGTCAGGTTGGCCACTGAGCACACTGAGCGCTCTTCCCACAATAAGCGGTAGGGAAAGACCGGAATGTCGCTCATGTGAATGCCGCCGCAAACTACGACGCCTCCCTTGGCCGTGGCGCGCAATGCTGCCGGCACCAAAGCTCCCACCGGGGCAAAGATAATGGCTGCATCGAGTTTTTCCGGGGGCATTTCGTCGGCTGAGCCCGCCCAGACCGCTCCCATCCTGAGCGCAAAATCCTGCGCCGCAGTGTCACCGGCCTTGGTGAAGGCGTAGACCTGCCTGCCCTCGTAAACCGCTATTTGTGCGAGCAAGTGCGCAGCCGCACCGAAACCATAGAAACCGAGGCGCTCCGCATTCTTTCCGGCCATGCGATACGATCGGTATCCAATAAGCCCGGCACACAACAGTGGCGCAATTTCGATGTCGCGGTACGATTCCGGGAGGTGGTAGCAGTAGCGGTGATCTGCAACAGTAAACTCAGCGTAGCCGCCATCCACCAGGTAGCCCGTAAAAAGCGGTTGGTCGCAGAGATTCTCTTTGCCGGCGGCACAGTATCGGCAGGTGCCGTCGGTGGAACCGAGCCAAGGCACCCCGATGCGATCTCCAACCTGGAAACCGTTCACTGTGCTTCCCGTGCGAACTACGGTTCCCACGATCTCATGACCCATAATCAAGGGCAGTTTGGGATGCGGCAATTCCCCGTCAGCAATGTGCAGATCCGTCCTGCACACGCCGCAAGTGCTGACCTTAATCAAGAGCTGCATCGAGCCCGGCAAGGGCACCGCCGTTTCGACTTCCTGCAGAGGCTTCCCGGCAGCCACCAACACCATGGCACGCATAGTCTTTTGGATTGCCATCCACCACCTCCAGAATAAGACCCTCACATTGTAAACCAGCACCTGTGGTTGTCCATGCACCTAAGCACTTTGTGATGAAGTTCACCGCTCCATGAGAAATGGTGCGAATAAGGGTCGACAGACTCGAGGGTTTGTGCAAGATTTTGCCTTGGCACCCTGAGAGTTTGGTTCTTGGCAGGTTAGGGCGCAGGTAGAGCTGGACGGTGCAGCCGCCGCAGCTTGGAAGGCCCGTATTCATGGCGGAGATGATATTCAGCAGGCGATCGCGAGAGGAATCAGCTCTGGGCAGATCGAATCGCGCGAGCTTGCGAGTTCTCCTCTGCCTATTTGTCCTGCTTTCGTTGCTCATGCCAGGGAACGCCCGCCAGTCGCGCCCGGATCAGAACGGCCCATTCCAAAACCCCGCACAGCAGGCTCCGGCCCAGGCCGGCACCATCCGCATCAATACCAGTCTGGTGCTCATACCCGTATCGGTCACCGACATGGCAGGGCATGCCGTCAAGAACCTGCAGCCGGAGGATTTCAGCGTGATGGAAAACGGCAGTCCGGTCACGATCGAGCATGTGGGAGAGCCGGGACAGACACGGCTGGAGATGGTCCTGGCTTTTGACTTGACGGGCAGCACCCGGCCCCGCTTTGACTTCGAGCAACAGGCAGCCACCAGTTTCTTGAAAACGCTCTTCCGCCCGAAGGATGCGGTGTCGATTCTCTGCATCGCCTCGAAACCGAAGATTCTGATGGAACGGACAGAATCGCTTATCACGGCCATGGATGGGCTGGATCGGCTCCTGCCATCGGGCGCCGCGACCGCATTTTTCGATTCGATCATTGCGGCAACTCAATTATATCTTGGCCCAGCGGATGCTGATTCCCGTCGCGTTCTCGTCGTGCTGTCCGACGGCGAAGATAATATCAGCGATCAGAAACTGGAGGACGCACTGCTAGCGGTGCAGCTAGCCGATTGCATCTTCTACTCAATCAATCCTGGCGGCCCGTCCATCCGGCTCAACCGGGTGAGCCTGCGCGGGCAACAAGGAATGGAGGCACTGGCGGAACAGACGGGCGGGGCAGCTTTCCTGGCAGAGATGCTCGAGGATTTGGGCAACATTTACGGGCGCATTGCCGCGGAGCTACAGGCGCAATACCTGCTCAGCTACTATTCGCCGGATTCCAAAATGGACGGCAGCTTCCGTCCCATCGCCGTGCACGTCCCGAAACACCCGGAATTACGCGTCCGCTCCCGGCAAGGTTATTACGCTAGTAAGGGTCGCGCCCGTTAATGCGCTCACGTACAAATCCGTTCTGTTTAGGCGAGAAAAGCCCCTGATCAACGCAGAGGACAGTTCTCTGCGGTCTCTGCGCCCTCTCCATTGAAGTTGATCTACCGCCCGGCTTTTCTGCCCGGATTGCGGGGCACGTCTTTAACTATCTCGGGATTTTTGGCGGCGGGAACTTGTTTGTTTTGAACTGGAACTGCAGGTTTTGCGTGTGTCGCGACCATCAGAACTGAAGGCCTGCTGTTTTCGACGTTCCGGTCCTTGATCTGGGGCTGATGCGCCTCCCAGGCGAGCGCCAGAAAGAGCGGTACCGGTCCCATGAGCAGCCAGATTAACATGGGCCATGGACTCGACCCCGCTTTTCCGGGTTTTCCCCGCTTCATCATGCCAGCCTACCTTGGCGCCTCGATAATTCTGTGACCGGCGACATTCCAATGAGAAGCAATTCCCTTACCGGAAGAAAGAAATCATGATAATTACTCCAACGAAAAGGTTTACCATCGGCGTGATAACGAAGACGTCGTTAAGCCTGCGCTGTTTTCAGGGAATTTTTCCCGGGATAGGGCCCAGGGAGGGCCAATTGCTGAGACCATTCAGGTTGGGCCCAGAGGGTACAGGCTGCAAGATGACACTCGCGCTGCGCCTCCAAACCCCAGCCATCAGCCGACAGCCGCGTGTTATTCTGCTGGTGCTGTATCCGCGTTGGATTCGAGCGGTTTCCTGGCCTTGAACAATTTGCCGGTCAGATCATCCAGTAGCGAATACACGACGGGTACGGCCACCAGCGTGAGCAGGGTTGAAGTGATCAGGCCGCCGATAACAGCTCTTGCCATGGGGGAACGGATCTCGCTTCCAGCGCCGATTTGAAAGGCCAGCGGGAGCATGCCGAAAATCATGGCCAGCGTAGTCATGAGAATCGGGCGCAAGCGGGTGTTGCCCGCTCTGCCCAGAGCGGCATCGCGTGCCATGCCGCCGCGGCGCAGCTTGTTGGTATAATCGATCAGCAGGATCGCGTTTTTTGTCACCAGGCCCATCAGCAAAATCAATCCGATCATCGACATGATATTCAGGGTGTCACCCGTCAGCAGCAGCATGCCGACCACACCGATGAGTGACAACGGCAGTGATAGCATGATGGCGAGCGGGTGCGTGAAACTGCCGAATTGCGATGCCAGGATCAGATAGATGAAGACAACCGCCAAGATCAGCGCATCGTAGATGTAGCCGAAGCTTTCGCGCATATCTTCCGCTTCCCCGGTGTAGATGATCTCGAACCCCGGCGGCATATTTAACTCTCCCCCATGTGCGCGAATGTCGTTAACCACATCCCCCATCGGGCGCCCAGCCGTGTTGGCCGAAACACGCACCTCACGGATCAGGTCGTAACGCCGGATCTGAGAAGAACTGGTAGTGCGCCGGAAACTGGTCACCTGGCCGATCGGGATCAGCATGTCTTTGCCTGCCGCATCTTTCTTCGAACTGAGGATATCGATATCGTTGAGCCCCTCAAGGGCGCGCCGCTGCAGGGCAGCCAGGCGCACTCGGACGTCAAAAGCATCGCCGTCGGGATCCTCAAACTGGGTGGCTACTTCCCCGTTGAGCAGAGCGCGGAGCGTCGTGGCTACTGAGTCCAGGTTGATGCCCAGCTCGGATGCCATTTTGCGGTCGATCTGGATGCGGACTTCCGGTTTGTCGCGGTCGAGGCTGCGATCGATGTCGGCCGCTCCCGGCACGGAACGGACCAGATCCGCGACGCGGGTCGAAATGTGATCCAGCTCAACCAGATCGGGGCCGCGCACGCTGATCTGAATCGGTTTGGCATCCCCCATGTCGTTCACTTCTTCGACGCTCGTGGTCGCGAGGCCGTAGGAGGCAAACTGGGACCGCAGCCAGGTGCGCAGCTCATAGTCGGACATCTGCCGTTCTGCCTTCGGCTTGAGCTTGACGTAGATCAGCCCTTCATTGATGGCGCCGGAGGCGCCGGCACCGATGGTGGCAAACGTGTACGCGACTCCCGGCTGCCGGCGAATAACGGTAATGAGATCCCCGGCAATCTTTTCGGTCTGGTCCAGGCTTGCTCCAGGGGCCGATTTAAATGCCACCTGGAATTCCCCGCGATCATAGTCGGGCATAAAAGTCGATCCCAGATGCGGGAATACTGCCAGGGAGGAAACAAACAGTGCCAGGGCAATGGTGAGAACCGCAAAACGATGGCGCAGCGAAAAGCCAATTGTCTTTTCGTAGACGTGGTGGAGCCGTGCGAGTTGGTGGTCGAAGGATTCGAGCAAGCGCGCAAGTCCCCGACGGCGTCCGCCGGCGATGGCCGGGTCGAACCAGCGCGACGACAGCATGGGATCCATTGTAAAGGAGACAAACAGCGAGACCAGCACGGCGAATGCCACGGTAATGCCGAACTCATAGAAGAATCGGCCCACGATCCCCTTCATGAAGGCGACAGGAACGAACACCGCAATAATCGAGAAGGTCGTAGCCATCACGGCCAGGCCAATCTCGGAGGTCCCGATGCGGGCGGCCTCGAAATGTCCGAGCCCTTGCTGCATATGTCGGACGATGTTTTCGCGCACTACAATTGCGTCATCGATCAGCAGACCTACGGCGAGCGACAGCCCCATCAGCGTCAGGATGTTCAGGCTGAAACCAAACAGCTTCATGACGATGAAGGCGGCGATAATCGACACCGGCAGCGTCAGCCCGGTAATCACCGTGCTGCGCCAGCTGTTGAGAAAGACGAAAACCACCATCACCGTGAAAAGCGCACCCAAAATCAGGGTATTGCGCACATCTTCGACTGAGTCGCGAATGAAGGTCGAAAGATCCTTGACCACGGAAATCTGGGCACGGTCCGAGAACTCGTGATTCAATTTGGGAATTGCGGCCTTCACCGCTTCGGCGATATTGACCGTGTTGCCGCCCGACTGCTTCCGGATCTCGATCGCCAAGGCCCTTCGGCCATCAATCAGAGCCAGTTTCCTCTGCTCCTCGTACCCATCGGTTACCGATGCCACCTCGTGAAGGGAGACGGGCACACCGTGGATCGTCTTGACGATCAGGTTCTCGAAGCCGTCGGCGCTGCCGAACTTGCCGTCAACCCGCACGAGTTCTTCCATCCGCCCGTGCTCGATCTTACCTGCAGGAACCTCCAGGTTTTCCCGGCGCAGCGCGGTCACCACATCCGGGACTGTCAGGGCATAACTCTTGAGCTGGTCCGGATCGAGCAGAACCTGGATCTCGCGCCGCTGTCCGCCCACGATCGTCAGCGATCCCACGCCTTCGATGTTCTCGAGGCGCTTGGTGATGACCTTTTCCACCAGCGAAGTAAGCTGCTTGGGGGATAGCTTTTCAGAGGTTACCGACAGCGACAGAATAGGCATATCCGCCGGATCCAGACGCTCGATTACCGGCTCTTCCACCCCGGTCGGGAAATCCCGGCGCAGCGCGCTTACCTTGCTGCGGACATCCTGCGCAGCCGAATAAATATTCGTGCCCAGCTCAAACACTGCGACCACGCTCGAGAATCCTTCCGAAGTAATCGAATTGATGTGGCGTACGCCTTCGATCGGATTAATCGCTTCTTCGATGCGCTTTGTGACCTCGGTCTCGATAGTCTCCGGAGAGACCCCCGGATAGATGGTGCGCACGCTGACCACAGGCAAGTCCACCTTCGGGAACAAGTCGGTGGACAACTCTTTATAGGAAAAAATACCGAGCACCACCAGGCCGACCATCAGCATGGTGGCGAAGACCGGTTGCTTAATGGAAAGGTCAGATAGAAGCATTGGCTTATTTTCCCCCGTCTGAGCGATCGGCCTGCACGCGCACCGCCGCGCCATCTTTCAATTGAGGGCCGATGTCCACAATTACCTGATCGCCTGCCGCCAGTCCCTGCTGGATCCAAAGCAGATCTTGTCTGACTCCGCCCACCTGGACCGCGCGGCGCTGAGCCCGGCCACTCGCAACCAGGTAGACACTTCCGGAGGCTGACTGTTCCTGCTCCACCATCAGGGCTGAACGAGGAATGACGATGGCTTTGCTCTCCACGCGCACCTCGATCTCGCCGCGGGCAAACATGCCGCTCTTCAGCTCACCGCCGGGATTCTCGGTCTTCACGATCACCTTGATGGAACGGTTGTCGGATTCCACCATCGGGTTGATTGCCGACACATTGCCGGCGAATTTTCGCTCGCCCCAGGTCGGGGTAGTAAACACGGCCCGGTGCCCGAGCTTGACCCCGGAAAGCTGGTAGGACGGGACCAGACACTCGAGCTCCAGCCGGCTGTTGTCCACCAGGCTGTAGACGGTTGATCCCGGCGTCAAGAGCGATCCCTTGTCCAGGAACTTCCGGCGCACCTGGCCATCGGCAGGGGCGACGATTCGGCAATCCCTGAGCGCTTTTTCGGTTATCGAAACTGCCGCTCGTGCCTGTTCGATTTGGGCCTGGGACAGCCGTGCCTGGGTTTCGGCTTCCTTTACGGCTGTGTCGGCCGCCTGATGATCTTTCTCGGTAATGCCTCCGGAACGCAGCAGATTGTCGGCACGCTCTTTTTCGCGCCGCGCATGATCCAGGGTGACCTGGATTCTGTCCAGACCGGCCTGTGCCACACCGAGCACTGCCTGGGCCTGGTCGTAGGCCAACCGGTAGTTGACGGGATCGATCTCGGCAAGCAGCTCGTCTTTCCTGACGGTGTCACCTTCGACAAAATAGGTGGCGGTCAGCTTGCCAGCGACTTCGGATTTGATCTCGACGTTGGATTGCGACCGTAAGCTCCCGGAAATCGGAATCGTGACCGGCCAGTCCGTGACGGAAACCACCGCCGCTTTCACCGCCAGCTCAGGCGCCGGCGCGGCAGCGGGCGTGGCCGTCCCCCCCGCTGTGCCATTGCTGCTGCAGTACCACTGGGCTGCGGCCAATATGACTAAAGCAAAGATGCCAGCTATGCGTATCTTCATCACCGTTTCGCCTCCCCATCCAGGATGGGCATTCCGGCAGCCAGCCGTAGCCGGCCTTTGGCCACCTGGTACTGATAGGTTGCATTGATTTCTGCGTTGCGTGCCATCGTGAGCGCCGTCTGCGAGTCCACGACATCCAGCGTAGTAGCGGCGCCGTACTGATAGTTGGCCTGCATCATAGTGAGAACCTTGTCAGCTTGCGCTACGTTCAGGCGGGCCGCGGCAATCGCCTCTGCGGAAGATTGCAGGTCGTCAGAGGCGGCTTTAATTTCCAACTTCACGTTATTCACGAGTTGCGCCAGATTGTGTTCGGCCGCGCGCAACCTCGAATCGGCTTGCAAGATCTGGCCCCTCTTGCGCCCGCCGTCATAAAACGGGAGCTTGAAGTTGAAGGTGATGTTCCAGCGAGTGAAATCCTGATGAAAGAGGTTTTTGGGATCGCGCACGTTATAGCCATAACGGCCTTCCATATCCACTTTGAGCTTATTTTCCGCCCGGGCAAGAGATCCGAGCAGCTTAGCCTCTTGAACAAGCCGCTGCCCGACCAGTATCTCCGGCCGGACCTCGAGCGCCTGTGCCTGGAGCTCAGCGGCCGGAGGCAAGGTCCAGGGACGATAATCCAGTTTGCCTTCGATCACGGTCGGGGCGTCCAGGTCAACGACGATCAGGTTATTAAGGACGGCGCGCGCAAGATGCAGGGTGTTTGCGGCGCGAATGCGCTCGGGTTCTGTGTTCGCAAGATTCACCTGAGACCTGAGCACGTCCGTTTCTGTGGCTACACCGAGGGCAAAACGGCTGCGCGCCTGCTCCAGATGCTTCTCCCGCTGCCGATAGGTTTCGCCCACCACCTCCAGGTTTGCCTGAGCCAAGAGCAGATCGTGGAACGCCTGGAACACTTTGAACGCCACGCGCTGGCGCACGGCTTCGAGGCCCGCCTCTTTTTCCCGTTGCCCTTCCAAGGCCAGTTTGATGGCAGTACCTACTTTGCCGGCCGTGTAGAGCGGCTGCGAAACCGTCACTCCGACATCGAACAGATTGGCGCCTTTGGGAACCAAGGCCAGGCGGAACTCATCCGGCAGTTTGTCGAAGCTGGCGCTGTTGAGAATGCTTGGATCCCGCAGGCGCAAGCCGAATCCCTGCATGGTCACCTGGGGGTAAGCATCGGCGCGCACCTCGGTGATCTTCCCTTTCAACTCTTCGAGTTGCTCGCGCGCCACTAGGACCTCGGGGTTGCGCTCGAGCGCCAGCCGAACCGCATCGGCAAGCGTGAGGAGCTCGGAGGGCGCTTGCGCAAAGGCCAGAGTGGCCCCAACAGCAGCCAGAATGGCCGAGGTGAAATAACGCAAAACCAGTTTCATAGCCTCAGTCCTCATCTTTGCTATACCGATCGGTATAAATCTTTATCGCACCGCACAGCCCTGCAGCAGCAGATCGACGCATTTCTCGGCGCGCCGGCGAGTGATGGTGGGCCGGCTCGTAAACAGATGCTCCAGCATAGCAAAGAGCTGCATCCCCATCAGAGAGGAAGCCAGGTCGTGGGCATTGCCCCGAATACTGCCGGCATCGATGCCTTCCTGCAGCACGCCGGCGATCATGCGGCGCTCTTTTTCCATCTCACCGATGTAGTCAAAGAGCGGGTGCTGCTTACCGGGAGAGAAGATCATGCCGAGGATAAACCGCGTGCGCAGAGGATCTTCCTTGGTTGCAGAGAAATCGGTCTGCGCCATGCGCACCAGGCGTTCACGCAAGGTGCCACGGCCCTGCGCGGCACTCAGCAACTGCTTCTGATAGGTGCTGAAGGAGTCGATCATCAATTCCTGATAGAGGTGCTCTTTGCCACTGAAGTGGTAGTAGAGGACCGGTTTGGTCACCCCCGCCCGCGCACAAATCTCACGGGTAGAAGCGCCGTCATATCCCTTCCTGGCAAAAACTTCGACTGCAGCTGCCACGATCGCTTCGCGCCCGCCTCGCATATCGGCCTCCATCGGTCAAAAACCAATTAACTTTACCGATCGGTATAGATATGTCAAGTATGAATTCTTGCCCCAGAGGGTCAACGAGACCATACCCGCAGGGCCACGCATTGTTGCCCCGGCAGGGGCAAGGGGACAGTAGCCCCGGGCAAGCGCAGCGCTGCCCGGGGTCAGCACGTCAACCAACGATAAGCCCCGGCAGGGGCGCGAGAATTTTTCGCTCAATTCGCGGGGCCCTCCGTTAGAGGAAAAAAGGGGCCAGCCACGTCGTCAACGCACGTATGCCTTCTCTACCATTTGGTCTTCAGCACCAAGAGACGTTATCCCTGGATTACCGAATCCTGGGAGGAGAGATTACACAGCTATCTTGGCGGCATCCTTCGCGGATTGGGAGTAGTGCCAGAGCGCATTGGCGGGGTTGCCGATCACGTTCACGTGGCGGCCAGTCTCAAGGCGACTCACTGCCTGGCCGATATTATGATGAAACTAAAATCGAGATCATCCGAATGGGTCCATGATGTGATGTGCCTACGTATGTTCGGATGGCAAGAGGGCTACGGTGCATTCACTGTCAGCAGGTCAGATATTGAATTGCTCAAGCGGTACATACAAAATCAGAAAGAGAATCATCGAAAAAGAACTTTCCAGGAAGAATATGTGGAGCTTTTGCGCCAAAGCGACATCGATTTTGACGAGCGGTATCTTTGGTGATATTGATGCGTTCCTTCGCCCCTCCAGGGCTCCTGACCATCTCATATCTAACCGGGGGCGGCGCCGCTGCGCGGCTTGCCCCCGGCTACTGTCTCTACGCCCCTCCGGGGCATAACACAATATTGTCTCCGGGGCGTAACACGATATTGTCTGGACGGATTGCCCCCAGCTCGTTCATTGTCCCCTCGGAGCTCTGCACAATATTGTTTTTGCGACCGGCGCCCCTCAGAGCTACTTGCGGATGGTGGTCGGCGGATGCGACGGGGGAACCGGCGGCTGCTCGACCAGGATTTTACCCGTCAGGATGAAATCGAGGGTGTCCGTCAGCTGCTGTTCGCTGCTCGCGGACAGGACCAGCCCCCCGGCGTCCCTGACGGCGTCGAAAGATTCGGCGCCGATGTCATAGGCGATGAAATAAATGCCCGCGCGATGCTGTTCAGGTTCCTCTGCGATTACCTTCGTCACATCTGCAGGCAGGTAGCCCATGTTGTTCTCGCCGTCGGTGATCACAAGAATGTGTTGATGGGTTAGACCTGTAGCCTCGAGGTCGCGCTTGGCGGTGATCATAGCATCGCCGATCGGTGTTTGGCCGGCGGGCATCATGCCTTTGATCGAATCTTGCGCCGCAGCCAGATCAGGGGGGCCCAGCTTGACTACCTGGCGGCAGGACGGTTGGCCTTTGCGTGTACTGAAATCGTAGATGCCCACCAGGAGCTTCTTTTCGGGATGCTTCTTTCCGAACGCGCTGAATTGCTGAAGGACACTGACCAACGCGTCCTGCGCCACCTTGATCTTGGGCTTCGGTTTTTTGTCTGTTCCCTGCACCGGGTCCTGCATGCTGCCCGATGTGTCCAGGAGGATCGCCGCGGCAATTCCATCCTGGCTCGGCGCGGCTGCACCGGGTGTGATCAAGTTCTTGATCGCCTCCGGATTACTGGGTTTGTTGAAAACCGGAGTTTTGGCCGGGGGCTGAGAACTGCACCCGCCCATCACCAAACCGAGAGCAAAAGCTACCGCGACCGCAGCCACCTTATACATGCTCACGACCACTCCTCCGTCCTGCAAACCAACTATGTTTCCCGAACGATGAGTGATGAGTCCTGCGCTCATCACTTATCACGGATGACCTGTCACTATTTCTGTTCCGGGGGAAATACGCTGATCTCGACTCTGCGGTTCAGCGCCTGGTTGTTGGGGTCCTGGGGGTCGGCAGGGAATCCCAGCCCTTCCCCACGACGGTGAACTTGTTGGGATCAAATTTGTACTTGTCGATCAACGCGCGCTTGATCGCTTCGGCGCGTTCCTGGCTGAGCTGGCGCACTGCGTCGATCGGAGCCTTGCCCTTCTTGCTCGAATCCGTGTGACCCTTCGATCAGAATGACGGCACGTGCGAACTGGCCGACGAGCCGCGCGACGCGTTCGAGGGTCGCATCGACGTTCGGATCGTACAGCTTTCCCTGGATCGGGTTGTTCGAGCATCGTCGTGCGCCGGTTCGTACGGATTGGAGGAATTGGGATAGAAGTTGATCCGGATCGTCTGGGTCAGGATCGGGGCCTCGGCCGGCGTCTTCCTGAAGCTGGACGGCGTGAAGGTTGCGATGCTCTCATCTTTCTGATTGGCAAAAGCTCCCTTTTTCTGCAGCGTCTGGATGAAGGAGAAATCCATGACCTGGTCAAAGGGAACGGGAGCATCGATGCGTCCCAGTTCGCGGTAGACGTAGCTGGCGTTCTTCCAGGTGCGCTCGAAGTTGGTCGGGTTGGACGAGTTCAGGAAGAACTGCTGGTTTTCCGCGAAGTTCGTCGAATGGAAATCGTTGCGCATCCCCATGACATCTTCCGGCTTCATGCTGAATGCGTCCGCCATCCACTTGCACGCCTGCTCGGGCTTGTCCTTGATGATATCCATCCCTTCGAAAATGCCGGCGACCAGCCCTTCGACAACCTCCGGGTGATCGCGCACGAAATCGGCGCGGATGGCATAGACGTCGGCGATGAGCTTGCTGGCATCCTTGGTCGTCGACAGGATGCGCGTTCCGGCGACCCTCTCCGGGATGTTGTAAATATCCGGGGCCCAGGAGACGCAGCCACCGACTTTCTTGTCGGCCACGAACGCGGTCGCGGCCTCGAAGGCGGTGGCGGTGTATTTCAGATTGACATCCTTGGGGCTGAGCCCCGCCGAGAGCAGCAGGGACATCAGGTAGTATTCGCTCGGCGAGTTCTGCGCCAGGGTGATGGATTTGCCGCGCAGGTCTGAGATCGATTTGATCGCGCTGCGCACAACAATGCCGTCGCCGCCGTTGGACCAGTCGATCTGCTGCACAACGCGCGGCGCGGTCCGGGAATCCTTGATCAGCTCCGGCGCCATGAGCACGATCATGTCGGCCGTTCCCCACAGGGTGTGCACTTTGCCGGCGGCGAACGCATCGCGCGCCGCAACCGGATCGTCCATCAGGTCCATCTGGACCCGAAATCCGTATTTCTTGGCAAAAATGCTGTCGGCGTTGGGCTTGGTGCCGCTGTTGGCGGCAATGACCGGAAGCCATCCGGCCCAGACGTTGTAGGTAAAATGCAGATACTTGTCATTTGTATCCCACTGGTATTGGCTGACGCCTTTGACGGCCGGCAGCCGATCCGCGGCGACATATTTGTATTCTTTGACAGTGGTCACGCCGGCCGTATCCGGAGCCTCGGTTTCGGGAGCTTCCGACGTGAACAGACCGCCGCCCGGCTTGCCGCCCACGCCTTTTCGCAGCACGATGAATGCGCCGACGCCGATCAATCCGAGAATGAGGACGATCGAGATGATTTTGCCCAACGGGGTCAAGCGGGCACCTTGGTCAGCCATATGTTTTCTCCTATCGGAAGGATGAAAATTCTATGCAATTCTCCGAGACTTGGCATGCATGCCTCTGCGATTCAGACGGTACAAGCTAAAAGCAGCCACGAATGGAAGAATAGCCATTGCCGCAAACTAGAGATCTAATCGCAGATCCGTGCCTCAGATTCCGGAGGCTAATACGTCCCGGACGATCCTGATCCTTGCGCCGGGCCGATTTCCTTGGCAGCAGCCGGAGCTTCCGCGGCGGCCGGGGCCTGGATGCCCTGGCTGGCGAGAAACTCTGCCAGTGCCGCCTGCTCGAGCGCCTTGCGCTCGCTTTCCTTCTCCTGAATCTTATCCATGTCGACGAGGTCCTTGGCCACGCGCGCCTTCCCCGCCGACACCTCGTACCGCTTCGTCAGCACCTCTTCGACCGTCTTCATGGTGTCGCCCAGATCGCCGACCTTGAAAGCCGCGTTGCCCAAGGCAGCCGCTGCTTCGGCCTGCGCCTCCTTGATCTTGACCTGGGAGAGCTGTTTTTCCAGGCCGCGCACCTTGTCTTCAAATTCCTTCTGGACGACCTTTGCCTGGCGCAGATTGCCCTGATAGGCATCTTCCGTCTCCGCCAGCTCATGCGTGTCGGTCGTCAGATCGGCCTTCAGCTCCTGCAGCTCCCGTGCCAGGCTCCCGGCGAGCTCCATGTTGCCCGCCTGGTGGTTGGCCAGAATGCGCCGCTCCAGATCCTGCGCTCGCATGGTCTTGGCCTTGATCTGGCTTTTCAGCCGTTCGGCAACCCCCGCCATGCGCGCAAGCGCCAGGTTGTACTGCGTCATCTTATCGCGAAACTCCTGGCGCGCGGCTTCCATCAGCGCCTCGGGATTGCGCGACTTCGATTCCGCTGATAAAGAGTCCCAGGAAGCCTTTAAACAGCCTGCCGATTCGTGCAAAAATGGCCATCTTGCTCTCCCTTTACTTGGTGGAAGCATGCCTCCGGAAAGAAGGTACGTTAATGCTCAATGATCTGTTGACAATTTTAACCCAATCCGTGCATTTGGATTGACGAATTACGATTGACGCATGCCTGGCCGTCTTTTGCTACCTCTTTATCCTAATCTTCCCGCCTTCCAATCGTCATTCGTCAATCTTCAATCTTCAATCTTCAATCGTCAATCCCTATTCCGCCAGTTCATCCGTAGTAATGACCGGACGGTCGGTCAAATATCCGATGGCGGCGGCCAGATCTCGTTCGTACGCGCGTTTGTTTTTGCGCCACTCACGCAACTTATCCTGGTCGAGTTGGACGCGGGCCGCGAGCCGCGCACGCTCGCCCTGCAGAGCCTGGATCCTGGCATCCAGTTCGGAGACCTGGTGTTCCGCGGCGGCCATGTGATCTTCGACTTTCTTGCGTACGAAGACCTCAAAAGCATCCAGAGCCTGATCCTGTGCCATGGCTTCCCTGACCAGATCCTCTGCCTGGACACGTTCATTTTCAACAAAGTCAGCAGAGCCCGCTGGGCAGCGGCATGTTCCTTGCCCTGATAGGGCTCGGTGATGAGAAGCGCCTTCAGCCGAGCTACGCTCCAGCCTTGTGCAGGGCACACCACACCGGCCGCTGCAAAGATCCTATCGTAAGGCAGAGTGAGCTCCGCCGGCAGGTCGGCGAGAGTCTGCACATCTTCGGACCGGATTTCCGTTTTTAGTTCCGCGAGCGTGACCGTTCGGGTCACCACTTTCAGCGGTTCACCGGCATCCTCCTTCGCGTGCGCTTCCAGGATGCCGAGGCGGCCGCCCACGGTCTGCAATAAATCGAGAAGACTCATCTCCTAAATAAACCTCCGCAGAGCATCGATCCGACTTTCCAGATCTTCGGGGGTCAGATTCCTGAAACGTTCCGGCAAAAATCCGACATCGGTGCATTCCTTGACCGCGACCAGGTCCATGTACTCCAGTTTGCGTGTGTGAGCGCTCGGGCGGATCTCTCCAAGAACCCGGCCGAGAACTTCTTTCAGCGGCGGACCGTGCGCACCGCCGAGGGCATGCGCGCGCAGTCCGCGCACAAGGACGCCCTCAATTTCGTTTCCTCCCAGCACCAGGCCCTCGGGCACGGCCGGCAAATCGGCATCTGCCAGAGGCACCTTCAACTTGCGCGCGACCGAAAGCAGCAGGCTGCTCATCTCTGCAGGAGTCTGCGGAGGGAACAGCGGAATGTGGACATCGAGACGGCCCTGGCGCTTCAGATCGACTTCCAGCAGGTCGGGGCGGGAGGTGGCAAATACCCAGATGATGCGGCCCCGATTGCGCGTGTCGGACATCTCTTTGGCAAGCATGGCGTAGACGCGCCCCGACAGGCCTCCGTCGGAATCGCCGCCTTCGCGCTTCCCCGCGGCCTGATCGGCCTCATCCACAAACACCACTACCTGGCCGAGCGCATGCAGGACCGAAAATATTTTTTCGAGGTTGGATTCGGTCGCGCCCACCCAGCGGTCGCGGAAGTTTTTGAAGACCACGCAAGGGATCCCGAGTTCGCCTGCCCAGCATTGGATCAGAAAAGTCTTGCCGGTGCCGATGCGCCCGGTGATCAGATAGCCCATCGGCAGCGCGTTAAGAGTGCCGCCCCGCAAAAGCTGTGCATCCTCGCGCAGCCAGGCCTTCACGGCGTCGAGGCCGGCCAAGTTATCCAGAGTGAATGGCGATTCCAGAAACTCGAGCAATCCCTGGCACTCGCGCTCGATCATCTCTTTCTTGGTCATAGTCAGCCATTGAGCGGTGATGGAGCGATCGTTCTTAATCGCGAGTGCCAGAGTGGTGCGCGCCCCGACGCGGCTTAGCCCGGTGAGTCGCCGCCCGAGCGCCTCGATCGGCACTTCGCACCGGGCAGGAAGCTCGGGCAGCGATGTGGCGATCAGAGCGTTGACATAGTCCCCCATCTCCTCTTCGTTCGGCAGCGGAATATGCAAAGATGCGGCGTGAGGATTGTTAACGACCAGTTCGTTGAGGTCGTGCAACCCTTCTGCCAGGAGCACGGTGACGATATTCGACTGCAGGATGGCCGGATCGTTGGCCCAACCCAGGATTTTGACGACATTGGCACTGAAGGCGCCGCCCAGTTGGATGGCATCGCCGCGCGGCACGACGAATTCGGAAAAATCAATGATCACCGCGACCTTGTGCGCAGCCCCTTCATGTCCGCGCAGCGCTTGCAGATTGAGGGTGCGCAGCAAGTAGCGGTCAATCAGTTCCATCGCCACCCCCGGCTCGCGCGTCTGAGTGATGGCGTTCCCCTGATCCCCCAGCGCCTGCTTCAGCCACTCCCCCCAGTCCTCGGCTCCGCGCGTGGCACGGATCCCCCTGCCGCGGTCGTATTGCAGCACGATGTCGTAGGTTGCGAACATCACTTCATCGAGGAAGGATTTCAGCGACAGGAGCCGGCGCTTCGGCGCGGGGCCGGCGGGCACCATATCGAAGATGTTGCCATGAAGAATAAACTGGGCAACGGATCCCGATTTGAAGAGATCGCGCATCTCTTCTGCCCATCCCGGTAAATCAGATACCATAGACCCTCTTACTCCACGTCGGTCCGATGAAAATTCGAAATTAGTAGGTGCTGAGTACTGCATACTGTTTGATCACTAAACTGCCTGCCGACCTTATGCTCCACATTTTCCCCTGCTCAGTACGCAGCACTCTGTATTGTTATTGTTTTTCAGCGGCTTTCATAGCGATCGGGGGCGGCTCGGACAGCAGGTCCTCCGTGGCGCCATAGAGCTTTCTGCTGTTCCTGAATCCATTGATTTGTGCCGTCCAGGGTTGCCGTGATCTGGTCGATGCGCGCGGAGAGCAACTGAGGATCGGTGGACAGGATCGCCTGCTCCCGGATCAGCTCGACCTGCTCCTGCAGGCGCGTCAGCTCCGCATCGAGAAACACGAGTTTGTCGCGCGCTTCCGACCGCTTTTGCAGGCGCTGCTTGAGGATTTCGATCTGCCCCGAGAGGCTGCGGCGCAGCTCTTCACCCACCGAACCGTCGGCCAGCTGCGTTTCCAGCTTGTGAACCCGATCCTCCAGCTGACTCCCGTCTTCGGCCGCACCGGCCGACTCGCGCACGATCCTGTCGATCGCCTGACGGGTCAGGAGCAGGCGCAGATAAAGCCACAGCAGCCGGCCCAAGCCTTCCCCTTGTGCTTCCAGACCCGATGGCACCACAGCAGCGCGCTGCTGCTGATCGAGGATCGAAGAACAGCGCCCCTCCAGGGCCCGGTAGCGGCGCTGCCCTTCCGAACTGAGCTGTTGCACGAGATCCTCGACACGGTGCTGCCACTGGCGCCTGGATTCCCACTGCTGCGAGGCCACGACCGTGCGCTGAAATCTCCCGTTGGTTGCCAGCACGCCCAGGTAGGCGAGTTCGAGCCCCAGTCCCATGACCCAGAAACCCGGGTTGAGAAGCCCCAGAAACCCGAAAGCTGTCAAGCCCACCCAATTGGGCGGCACGAACATGCCAATGGGTCGGGCGCTGAATGCTGCGCGGACATGATCCCAGAAGTGAGGCTTCATGGCTGAGCCTATGGATTGCTTTTTGCCGTATTGGAATTCAGTTGGTTCAAATGGCCCTCCGATACGCGGCGGAAGGCCTCGGTCACCACAAAGACTGCTTCTTTGAACTCGCGCTCGTTCCTGCGCCACCAGAGGGGAACACCCACCGAGGGCGGAATCGCATCCTGGATATCATATGCGATTTGACCCGGCGCCTGGGTAAAAATCCACACCCGCTCTCCAAGGTAGACCGCTTCACTCACGCTGTGCGTCACACAGAAAATAGTCGGGTGGGTGCGATTCCAGAGCTCAACCAGGAGTTCCTGCATCTCCAGGCTCAATCGGTT
>CAVTZY010000014.1:0-96234 GCA_963739235.1 Terriglobia bacterium
AATCAGCACTTTTTCGCTTATGCGGCGATGATGCAGGGCCGCAGCGCGGAGGCATTGAAGGCTGCGCGCTCGATGGTTTCCGACATACCGGAGGATTTTCTCACCGAGTATGCTGCGGTCGCCGACGGTTTCCTGGCATTTGTCCCGGAGGTGCTGATGCGCTTCGGCCGCTGGGAGGAAGTCCTGGCGGAACCCGAACCGAAGGACTCTCAGCCGCTGGCGCGCGCTCTATGGCGCTTCACTCGAGCGGTGTCGTTAACAGCGATGGGACGTGAGGACGAGGCAAAAAAGGAACGCGATGCATTCCTGCACGCCGCGGCTGCCGTTCCAAAGGACCGGACGTTCGGAAACAACTCCGCGGCCCAGCTGCTGGATATCGCTGCTAAAATGCTGGACGGCGAAATCGCTGCCAAGCACGACCGGTTCGATGAATCCGTGCGGCTGCTGCGCGCAGCAGTGCGGATCGAGGACGGCCTGCGTTATGACGAGCCACCCGACTGGATGCAGCCGGTGCGACACACACTGGGAGCCGTGCTGATGCGTGCGGGCCGGTACTCGGAAGCAGAGCGAGTCTACCGCGAGGACCTGGTCCGCTATCCCGAGAATGGCTGGTCACTTTTCGGGCTCGGCCGCGCGCTGCGTCTCCAGAAGAAAGACAAGGAAGCATCCGCCTTTGAGGAGCGCTTCGCGAAAATCTGGGCCAAAGCGGACGTCAAACTGGGATCGAGCTGCTACTGCCAGTTGGGCGTATGATCCGGAACATGCAGTGGATTATCTTACGAATCTCATCCGCCTGAATGTCTGTGATGGCAATTCCATTGATTTTTCGATCGTTGAAGCGGCGACAGGAGCCGGCAGCGTTTTGTAGCCGGCGATGAACGGCATTCCAGGCGATTCGCTTTAACGGAGCGACGATTACTGGCGGCAGTTTCACAATTGTGACGGTGCACTGATCGTCCTGGCCGGTTTTCTGACAATGCAGAAGAGGGAAGTGCCGAAGGGCAGCGCCCCTGCCAGCGCCCAATCCAGCCTCATGATGCTATAGAGCAGCCCATTGATGATTGCCTTTTGCTGTCTGAGATCTCCGCGTGTGCCTTTTTTTCTTGTGTTGATCATCCTCCTGCCAAGTCTGTAGGCAACTACCGGCAAGAACAGGGCGCCGTTCCAGTACCTCACTTCGAGAAGTTCGAACCTGGTTCGGTTGATCAACCCTACCAGTTCCGCTTTGCGGTAGCGTTTTCGTGTCTTCACCGCCCGGTCATGGTCCGAATACAGAATGTCCATGGCCGCAGTATTGAGAAAAAGGTGTCCACCCGGCTTGAGCACCCGGTAGATTTCCACCAAGAGATCCAGTCCCCTGGATGGTTCCAAGGCATAGAGAACATCGCTCGAGTTCACCAGATCGAAGCTGTCTTCTTTGAAAGGCAGGCTGCACACGTCGCCGAGGGCGAGGTCCTTCATGCCTCTTTTCCTGCAGTAGGACAGCCCGATCCTGCTGCGGTCGACACCCACTGCCTTTCCATACTTCTGATAGAAAACCAGGTTTCTGCCTGTGCCGCATCCCGCATCCAGGATCGTCAGATCCCCTGTTCGCGTCACACGATCCCTGATGCTCTGCGCTAAAATCTCCCTCAGATTCCGGAACCACCAATGCCGGTCTTCCACGGCATAGGTGTCGTCATACATATGTTCTTCCATAGTGCCCTAGGATAACTGGAGGGACCGTCAATCATCGCTGCCGGCCAATTCAGCAGCCGGAGCCGTGTGCCGGTCACGGCGCCCCAAATGCCTGCCCACGAATTCCTGGAACGACTCCATGTAGGTGTAAACCACGGGCGTGATATACAAGGTCAGCAGCTGGGAGAATATCAATCCGCCGACCACAGCCAGACCGAGCGGACGGCGGGATTCGGCACCCGCACCGAAACCAAGCGCAATCGGCAGGCAACCCATCAAGGCCGACATGGTCGTCATCATGATGGGGCGGAACCGGATCAGGCATCCCTGGAAGATGGCTTCCGCCGGGCTCTTGCCCTCCTTCCTCTGTGCTTCGAGGGCGAAGTCGATCATCATGATGGCATTTTTTTTCACGATGCCGATCAGCAGGATCATACCCACGAACGCATACAAATCGAGGTCTTTGTGGAATAGCATGAGGGTGACGAGCGCCCCGAATCCGGCTGCAGGAAGGCCAGAGAGGATCGTCAGCGGGTGGATGAAGCTTTCATACAGAATCCCAAGAACGATGTAAATCACGATAATCGCCGCAACCAACAGCCAAGCCAACCCGCCGCTCGAGGATTGGAATGCCTGGGCCGCGCCCTGAAAGCTGGCATTAATGGTCGACGGCAGGGTGTCGGCAGCGATTCGTTGAACCTCAGCTACCGCGTCGCCGATGGACAAACCCGGCTTCAGGTTGAAGGAGATCGTGACCGAAGGCAGCTGGCCAAGGTGGCTGATGGAGAATGGGCCGTAGCCGCGCGAAACCCTCGACACGGCGTTCAGAGGCACCAGCTGGCCCGTCGCAGAACGCACGTAGAGACGGGAGAGTGCAGAGGGATCCTCCTGATATTGCGGTTCCAGTTCCAGAATGACGCGATACTGGTTGTTCGGGGCGAGGATGGTCGAGATCTGGCGATCGCCGTACGCAGTATAGAGCGCGTCTTCAATCTGGGTCACCGAAACTCCGAATGCTGCCGCCTGGTCGCGGTCGACCTTGACGTTCGCCTGTGGATTTCTGATCAGCAGATCGCTTGTGACATCCTGCAGTCCGGTGGTCTGGCTGAGCTTCTGCTGCAGGATGGGAGCATAGCGATAGAGGTCTCCGGTGTCCGGGCTTTGCAGGGTGAACTGATATTGGCTCTTGGTCAGCTGCCCGCCGATTCGTATGGGCGGCAGGTTCTGCATGTAAACATTCATTCCCGGGACCACCGCCAGCTTGGGCCGCAGCTCCTGAATGACCTGATCCACATTTAGGCGGCGCTCGGGGTGAGGCTTAAGCAGGATAAACATGACCCCGGAGTTGAGGCCGCCGCCGGGGCCGGTACCCCCAATGCTCGAAAAAAAGGACATGACGTTGGAGTCCTGGGCCAGGACCCGGGCGACGGCCTGCTGATGGGCCTTCATGGCGTCGAAGGAAACGCCCTGAGCCGCCTCGGTAAAGGCGAATATGTTGCCCGTGTCCTCACTGGGAAGAAAGCCTTTCGGGATGATGACCAGCAGGTAAAACGTGGCCACGACCACGATCAAACCCGTCGCCACGGTGATTACCGGATGCCTCAGCACCTTTTTCAGGCTCCACTCGTAGGTCTTGTACATCCCGTTGAAAAACTGCTCGGTGAGCATGTACAGACGGCCGTGCCTCTTTTCGCCCGGAGGACGGATGAACCGGCTCGACAACATGGGAGTAAGTGTCAGAGAGACAATGCCGGACACCAGGATGGCCGAGACAATCACCACCGAGAACTCATGCAGCAAGCGCCCCACGATCCCGCCCAGGAAAAGCACAGGGATAAAGACCGCCGCGAGGGAGAGAGTCATCGACAATATGGTAAAGCTGATTTCCCGCGACCCGTTCAGCGCCGCCTGCATCGCCGGCTCGCCCATTTCCATATGGCGCACGATGTTTTCGAGCATCACGATGGCATCGTCGACCACGAATCCGACCGATAGGATCAAGGCCATCAGCGAAAGGTTGTCGACGCTGTAGCCTAGCACGTACATCACTGCGAACGTGCCCACAATGGACATGGGCAGCGCCAGGCTCGGGATGACGGTTGCGGACAGGTTGCGCAAAAACAAGAAAATGACCAGAACTACCAGGCCGACCGTCAAGAAGAGTGTGAACTTGACGTCATTGACCGATTGACGAATACCTTGGGACCTGTCGTACATGACCGACAGGTTGACCGACGCGGGCATCTGGTCGCGAAACGATGGCAGCAGCCTTCGGATGCCATCCACGACCTCGACGGTGTTGGTGCCCGGCTGACGCTGAATGGCGAGCACAATCGCGGGCGTATCGATATACCAACTTGCGGCCTTGTCATTTTCGACACTGTCGATTACCTGGCCCAGATCCCCAAGACGCACCGGCATGCCGTTGCGATAGACGATAATGAGCGGGCGATATTGCTCCGCTTCCGTCAGCTGGCCGTTGGCCTCGACGGTGAAAGCTTCATTCTTCCCCCAGAGAGTCCCGGTCGGAAGGTTGACATTCCCCTTCTGAACCGCATTGGAGACCTCGTCAATGCCTATGCCCCGGGAAGCAAGTGCCATTGGATCCAATTGGGCGCGCACCGCGTACTTCTGAGACCCGTACACCTGGACTTGGGCTACTCCGCTGACCATGGAGATGCGCTGTGCCATGAGGGTCTCGGCGTATTCATCTACGGCAGACATGGGCAGGGTCGGCGAGGTGAGCGCCATGTACAGGATTGGCTGATCGGCGGGATTGACCTTCTGGTAGACCGGGGGGCTCGGCATGTCCTGCGGCAGTTGCGACAGAGTCTTGGCAATCGCAGCCTGCACGTCCTGGGCAGCCGCATCGATATTCCGGCTGAGATTGAACTGGATCGTGATCGAGGTGCGGCCGAGGGAGCTGTTCGAGGTCATCGAATCAATACCGGCAATGGTAGAGAACTGACGCTCCAGCGGCGTCGCAACCGCCGAAGCCATCGTATCGGGACTCGCGCCCGGCAAAGCAGCGCCTACACTGATGGTCGGAAAATCGACGTTGGGAAGATCACTGACCGGAAGAAAAAGGTAGCCGAAGATGCCGAAGAACAGGATGGCCGCCATGATCAGGGTCGTCGCGATCGGCCTGCGAATGAAGGTCTCGGAAATGTTCATCGGCTATCACGCAAATCAGCAGGCCCCGGTCACCCGAGAGGGCCTGTACTTCAATGATGGCAAGACTTGAGCCCCGTCCGGCGGCAGGCGCTCCCGGCTACAGAGATTTCTTGATCTGCACAAGTGCACCCGGGACCAGGCGAATCTGGCCGTCGGTAACGACGGTTTCACCCGCTTGCAGACCTTTCTCAATGATGCTCAGTTCCCCAAGAATCCTGGCAACAGTCACCGGGCGCGAATCCGCCGTCATATCCGATTTCACCACATAGACATATTGACCCGCCTGGCCGGCCTGGACGGCCTGGCTGGGCACTACCATAGCGTTCGGCTGGATCGCGAGAGTTACAATCACATTGACAAACTGGCCCGGCCACAAGCGTCCCTGGCTGTTTTCAAAGATCCCTTTCATCAGAATTGTGCCCGTCGTGGTGTTTACGGTGTTGTCGATGAAAGAGAGTTCGCCGGCAACCGCAGGCGCAGTCTCATTCGAAATGCCGGCCTCAACCCGGACCTTTCCTTTTGCCACATATTCACGGATGGCAGGCAGTTCTTGCTCCGGCACAGAAAAATCCACATAAATCGGACGAAGCTGGTTAATAACCACCAGCGTAGTGTCGTTGCTCTTGATGATGTTTCCCTGGTGCACAAGGAGGCTTCCCACCAGGCCTCCGATCGGGGCGTGTATGTAACAATACTGCAAGTTGAGCTTCGAGGTTTCGATCGCAGCTCGATCTGCTGCGATGGCCGCGCGCGCATTCTCCACCGACGCCTGGTCGGCACGTACGGCCGCGTCGAGTGCGTCCGCCGTGGCGGTGGCCTGGTCCAACAGCTGCCTGGCGCTTACCCCTTTTTCCACCAGCGCCTGGTACCGCCGCTTTTCAACGGCCGCATTTTGCGCGTTGGCCTGGTCTTTGGCCACGTTCGCCTCGGCTTGAGCCAACTGCGCCATATCGCGGGCGAGATTGGCGTCGGCTCTCTGGATATCCGCCTGGTATGGCCGGGGGTCGATGGTAAAGAGCGGATCATCCTTTTTTACTTCCCGCCCCTCCGTGAAATGGACCTGATCCAGCGATCCGCTGACCAGCGACTTCACCGAAACCGTAGAGTAGGCTTCGACCGTGCCGATGCCGGTAACCTGTATGGGCATGTTTTTGACTTGAACTACGGCAGCCAGAACCGGAACCGGCATTTTTTTCTCGGCCTCGATCGCCTTTTTTGCACAGCCGGCAGTAGCGAGCGCAATGAAAAGAACCAGCGCCCACACGGCCCAGCTAGATCGCGTTGCGAGTTTGTTTTTCGCCTTCCTGCTCATGTCTGAATTGCCCCTCCCACTGCGCAGCCAGCAGGTTCACATCTCGAGAAGCCCGACCCAACCTTCAATTGTACCACGGGTTTTTGCACGGAAATGCTTTGGGCACAGTGTCGTGAAGTCACCGGTTGATTAGAGGATTTAAATGAAACTAGAGCGCGTTTTGTAACATCAAGATCACGGGGAATGCATTAATGCATTTTTCCGGCAATAGGGAGGAAGGAACGGGCCGAGGTAACCCGGCCTGGCGGGGGGGTGAGTGATGATGTCTCGAAAGCATTGGTATGCAAGGAAATATCTTTCGATACCGTTGGTGATACTGGTCGTTTTAGTCGGAATCGGGGCCTACGAGTTTTTCAGCGTCAAAGCGGACAAGCCGGCCTATATCTTTGGGACCGTGGACCGCGGCGACATCGTGCTTCAAGTTGCCGCTACCGGAACTTTGGCAGCAGTTACGACGGTCCAGGTCGGCACGCAGGTTTCTGGCACGATTGCTGAACTGTATGTGGATTTCAATTCCGAAGTTAAAAAAAACCAGCTGCTCGCCAAGCTGGATCCAGAACTTTTCGATGCGCAAGTGCAACAGGCCGAAGCCAATGTCCGCACGGCCGAGGCGAGCTTGAATGACGATAAGGCTTCGATCGCGAGCGCCAAGGCAAACCTCGAAAAGGCCAAAGTTGACTTGCTCAATAATCAGCGGAAGCTCAGGATGCAAAAAGAACTGTGGAACCAGGCATTGATTGCCCGGGACGACCTCGACACCGCCCAGGCAGTCCTGGATGCATCTCAGGCAGGGCTGGAAGCACAGCAGGCGCAGATTGACTCGGCGGACGCCCGCTACAAGGCCGATGAGCAACGCCTGAGCCAGACGCGTGCCGCCCTTGACCAGTCAAAAGTCAACCTGGAGCATACCGTCATCACCAGCCCGATTTCCGGAACCATCATCTCGCGCAACATTGACCGGGGCCAGACCGTGGCCGCCAGTTTTTCATCACCGACTCTGTTTACGATCGGCGAGGATTTGACCAAGATGCAGGTCAGCACCAATATCGATGAAGCCGATGTCGGCAAGATCAAGACCGGCATGGATGCGACCTTCACCGTCGATGCTTACCCCAATGAAGTATTTCCGGGCAGGATCAGCCAGATCCGCCTCGCCGCCACGACCGTGCAGAACGTGGTGACCTATAACGCCATGATCGACGTCTCCAACCCGCAGCTGAAGCTCAAGCCGGGAATGACGGCCAACGTCAAGATCCTGATTGACAAAGCTGAAAACGTGCTCAAAATCCCCAACTCCGCCTTGCGCTTCAAACCGGATATGCCGGACCAGGAAATGGCGGACGTCTTCCAGCGGGCGGGAGAAGAACAGTACTACAATCGCCTCAAATCCGCTGCCACCAAGCCTGCCGGCGGCATGCAGATGGGATTTGCCTCGGGTGGGACCAAGGGGCCTTCGCAGGGATCGTTTCCAGATCAGCCGGGTACTGGCCAGAAGCCGCCGTCCGCAAAGCTGGAGGCGGGATTGCGCGGCAGGCGTGTCGCTTTGTGGGTGCTCGACAACGGCAAGACCGTTCGACCGGTTGTAGTAAAACTGGGACTCACCGATGGCGTCCAAACGGAGATCGAACCGCAAAAACTCAAAGAAGGGGACCAGATTATCCTGGCCCTTGAGAGCTCCCAGGCGAACAAGCCGGCAATGAATACCGCGTCGCGGCCGCCGGGGTTTGGCGGTCCAGGCATGGGGGGCATGGGCAGAGTCGTGCGATGAAGGGGGCCGACGCCATGAACGCAGCACAATTGCAAATCCGGGAAGACTGGCAGGCGCCGAGCCGGAGCGCATGCGAACCGCTCATCAAGGTAATGGAGCTCCACAAGTTTTACGAGATGGGAGATACACGGGTGCACGCACTGCGCGGCATATCCCTGGATATCTCCCGTGGAGAGTTTGTTGCCATTATGGGCGCATCCGGCTCGGGCAAGTCGACGTTCATGAACCTGCTCGGCTGCCTGGACAAGCCTTCGGAGGGAACCTACCTGCTGGAGGGCACGAACGTCGCAGAAATGTCGCGGGTCGATCTCGCCCACATCCGCAACCAGCGGGTCGGCTTCGTTTTTCAGGGATTCAACCTGCTGAGCCGCACGACTGCCCTCGAAAATGTTGAGCTCCCGCTCATTTACGCCCGCGTGCGCGCCCGCGAACGACGCATGCGCGCCCGGGAGGCACTCGAGAAGGTGGGGCTGAGCGACCGTGCGCACCACATTCCTTCGCAGCTCTCGGGCGGGCAGCAGCAACGTGTGGCCATTGCCCGCTCCCTGGTGAATCGGCCTTCTATTCTGCTCGCTGATGAACCGACCGGAAACTTGGACAGCCGCACCAGCATCGAGATCATGCAGGTGTTCCAGGAACTGAACGAGCGCGACAACCTGACGATCATCCTGGTCACGCACGAGCCGGATATCGCCGAATACTGCAAACGGATTATCACCTTTCGCGACGGACGCATCACGCGCGACCAGCCGGTGCCGAAGCGGCGCATCGCCTCGGAGATTCTTGCCGCACTCCCACCTTCGGAGGATTGAGCCATGGTCTTCCTTTTTACGATCATCCGTGTGGCTCTGAAGGCGCTCAGCCTTAACAAGATGCGCTCGATCCTCACCATGCTAGGCATCATCATCGGGGTCAGTGCCGTCATCGCGATGGTGAGCATCGGGCAGGGAGCGCAGGCTACCATTGCCGAACAGATCGCCAGCGCCGGCAGCAATATGCTCTATGTCTCGGCAGGATCATATAACCGGGGTGGCGTGCGCTCGGGGGCGGGAACCTCGAGCACGCTGACCGTGGAGGACTATCAGGCCATCCTGCGCGAGTGTCCCGCCGTACTGCTTGCGTCGCCGGTGGTGCGCGCGAGTGCGCCCGTAGTGTTTGGAAATCAGAACTGGTTCACCAACATCCAAGGTGTCAATATCAACTTCCTGCCGATCAAGCTCTGGGAAATGGGGAGCGGCAGTTTCTTCACTGAGCAGGATGAAAATTCGGCCCAGCGTGTGTGCGTGCTCGGCAAAACCGTCGTGGATAATCTTTTTCCGGGTCAGGACCCGATCGGGCAGGAGATCCGCATCCGCAACTCGCCATGGCGCGTCATCGGCGTGTTGAAAGCCAAAGGTCAGAGCGGCATGGGGCAGGATCAGGACGATACCATCATCGCGCCGTACACCACGGTCCAGAAAAAGCTGCTCGGCATCACCTACATTAACAGCATCATGGTTTCGGCCGTCTCGCAGGCCGCCACCTCTACAGCTGAGACTCAGATCAATGCCCTTTTGATGCAGCGTCATCATATCGCGACACCCGAAGACGCTGACTTCCAGGTGCGGAACCTTTCCGACATGGCGGAACTCGCCAACAATTCCAATCGGGTGATGACTCTGCTCCTCGCAAGCATCGCCTTCGTCAGCCTGATCGTAGGCGGCATCGGAGTCATGAACATCATGCTGGTCTCCGTCACCGAACGCACCCGTGAAATCGGTATTCGCATGGCCGTCGGCGCCACCGGCGGGGATATCCAATTTCAGTTCCTCACGGAGGCGGTGGTGCTGGCCATCTTCGGCGGACTCCTGGGGGTGGTTTCCGGCATCGTCAGTTCGAGGCTGATTTCCAATTCCCTGGGCTGGCCCACCCTTGTCTCCACCGCTGCCATCGGCATGGCATTCAGCTTCGCGGGCGCAATCGGCATTGCCGCCGGTTGGTATCCGGCACTCAAAGCCTCGCGCCTGGATCCGATTGACGCCTTGCGCTATGAATAAGAGCCTGGACATCCCCGATAGTGAAATTTCTCTGGATCTGAGGCCATCGATGATGCCAAACTAGAAGTATCTTAAAGGAAGCATAATTGTTGGTGATTTTGTTGTCTGCATTTTGCGCCTGCTACTTGCCCAGCATTCCGGCACTACCTCAGCGAATGTCTCCAATCCTGACAGACTGGGAGGTCCATGAAAGGCGAAAGTAAAGCAAAAACTTTCATTCTCGACACCAATGTCATTCTCCACGATGCGACCTGCATCCATCAATTCCAGGAAAACGATATCGTCATTCCTCTGGTCGTGATCGAAGAGATCGATCATTTCAAGCGCGGCAGCCAGGTGATCAATTTCAATGCACGCGAATTTGCCCGGACTCTTGATTCAATCACCGGCAACGCCTTGTTCAATGGGGGCATTTCGCTCGGGAAGGGGAAGGGCAAGGTTCGAATCGCCATTACTAAGGGGTTGAGCCCGGAAATCCAGGACGCCTTTCGGGAAGACACACCGGATCACCGGATCCTGAGCGTCGCTTTGGAGTTGCAAAAAAAGACAAGACACAAGAACGCCGTTATCCTTGTAACCAAGGATGTAAATCTGCGGATGAAAGCCAAGGCCATCTCAATCCCGGCCGAGGACTACAGCACAGACCGCGTCCACAGCATTGAAGCCTTGTATAGTGGCAAGGAAATCGTCGAGAACGTGAACGGTTCGCTGATCGGCGATCTCTACCAATCTCCCTACGAAGTCGCCGCCGGCAGGTTCCGCTCCGCCTGCGGCAGCGATCTGGTTCCAAGCAAGTACCTCATACTCAAAAACAGCAGCCAATCTGCGCTCGCCGTCATCGACCAGGAGTGTTCCATCCTTCACAAGGTCGAGAAACTGGCAGCCTACGGGATCAAGCCTCGGAATGCTGAACAGACTTTCGCCATCGACGCCCTCACGCGCACAAGCATTCCCCTGGTGACCTTGACGGGCAAAGCGGGGACGGGCAAAACGCTCCTTGCGCTCGCCAGTGCCATTCATGTCAAAAAGCACTATCGCCAGATTTTCCTCGCCCGGCCGATCGTGCCGCTGAGCAACAAAGACATGGGATACCTGCCGGGAGACATCGATAGCAAACTGGCGCCGTACATGCGGCCACTTTGGGACAATCTCAAAGTAATTCAGAGTCAGTTTCCTGAAGAAGACAAGCAATACCAGCAGATCGACCAGATGATCCAGGATGGGAAACTGGTCATCGAACCTTTGAGCTATATCCGGGGTCGGAGCCTCCAGAGGATCTTCTTCATCGTCGACGAGGCGCAAAACCTGACGCCTCATGAAATCAAGACCATCATCACGCGCGCGGGTGAGGGAGTGAAGATCGTTTTCACCGGGGACATTTTCCAGATCGACCATCCGTACCTCGACTCGCAATCGAACGGGCTTTCCTATCTCATCGAGCATTTCAAGGGCCAGCGGCTTTACGCCCACATCAACCTCGAAAAAGGGGAACGATCCGAACTTGCCGATCTCGCCAGCAACCTGCTGTGACCAGTGCAAAAGCATGGAACGGAACTATGACGGACCGCCAATCAACCATCGCCGGCAACATAACCCCTGTGACTTCGGATGCCGGGCGCCAGCCTCTTCCCCTCGTTTACATTGGGGAACCCGTAACCATTACCATCTTGGGCGCGTCCGGCGACCTCACGCTCCGGAAGCTTGTTCCGGCACTGTACGCCCTTTATGCCCAGGGATTGTTCCGTCAGCGCTTCGCAATTGTCGGATTCGCGAGGAGGGACTACAACGACCAGAGTTTCCGCGATCTTATGCGTGAGCCACTAAAAGCCTTTAGCCGGCTTCCGGTCGACAAAGCGGAACTCGACGAATTCACCAGCCGGCTCTATTATCACCGGGGCGATCTGGATAATCCGGAGGACTACCAGGCACTTAAAGTTCGATTCCAGGACGGGGACAGATTCCCGTCCGACCACGTTTTTTACCTGGCAATTACGCCCGAGCATTTCCTGCCGACGATAGAAAATCTCAGCAGGTCGGGATTGATCAGCGCTCCGCACGGCGAGCCATGGTCCAGAGTGGTCATCGAGAAGCCTTTTGGCCGGGATCTCGATAGCGCGCGTCACTTGAACCGGGACATTCTCACTCATCTGGACGAAACGCAGGTCTACCGCATCGATCATTATCTTGGGAAGGAAACCGTACAAAACATCCTGGGTTTCCGCCTGGCCAATTCGATCTTCGAACCGGTGTTCAACCGGCACCATGTGGATCACATCCAGATCACCGCCGGCGAAACGGTGGGCATGGAGAGCGGGCGCGGCGCTTATTATGATTCAGCAGGAGCTCTGCGCGACATGGTCCAGAATCACCTGCTTCAGTTGCTTTGCCTGGTTGCCATGGAACCCCCGAGCAATCTGACTGCCGATGCGATGCGCAGCGCGAAGGTCCAGCTCCTCCACTCGCTCCTGCCGCCGGCACCACACGAGATGCGGTCGAAAACAATCCGCGCCCAATACCTCGCAGGTACAGAAAACGGCCAATCCGTGCCTGCCTACGTGGATGAGGATCGAGTGGCCCGCGATTCCAGGACGGAATCCTACTGTGCTCTTCGACTCGGCATAGAAAACTGGCGCTGGGCCGGCGTGCCTGTGTATCTGCGCACCGGCAAGAGACTGAAGAAACGCGTGACGGAGATCGTCATTCAGTTCAAGCAGCCGCCGCTTCAACTGTTCCGGACGGTTGAGTGTGTGGGCGATTTCTGCGATCTGACGCGCTCCCATCCGAATACGTTGATATTCCGCATCCAGCCGGATGAAGGGATATCCCTGCTGTTCTCGGCGAAACGGCCCTCGATGCAGTTCGTGGTCGAAAGCGTGGCCATGAACTTTTCCTACCTCCAGACATGGAACCGGTCCCTGCCGGAAGCCTACGAGCGGCTCTTGCTGGATGTAATGCGCGGAGACTCCACGCTGTTTACCCGCTCGGATCAGGTCGAGGCCGCCTGGCAGGCAGTGGATCCCATCCTGAGCGCCTGGAATTCGCAGCCTGATATCCCGATCCATAGCTACGAGCCTGGGTCGTGGGGGCCCGCGGTTGCCGACGACCTTCTCGGTCGGGAAGGGAGGGTCTGGAGAAACTCCGGCTAGGGAATCCGGAGGGGATGAGCGCATTGCGCGTGATTTGCGCGTGTTTGCGGATCCAACGGCACAAAAAGGCAACTGCGGCTAATCCTCAGAGTACCGGCTGCATTGCTGAAGCAGCTTCGCGATGAGTCCCGTCCAGCCTGTCTGGTGGCTGGCTCCGATCCCCGCTCCGTTATCCCCGTGGAAGTACTCGTGGAACAGCAGGTAATCCCGCCAAAGCGGATCTTCCTGGAATTTCCCGCAATTGCCGAAGGCCGGGCGCCGTCCTTCGCTGTTGCGCAAGAAAATCGATGTGAGCCGGCGGGAGAGATCCATCGAGATCTCCCAGAGTGTTTTCATTTCGCCGGAACCCGTGGGGCACTCCACTTTGTACTCGTCACCAAGATAGTGGTGGAATTTCTGCAGCGCTTCAATCATGAGGAAATTCAGCGGCATCCACACCGGCCCGCGCCAGTTCGAATTGCCGCCGAACAGCCACGATGTCGATTCCGCGGGCTCGTATTTGACACGGTGTTCCATGCCGGCAATATTGAAAATATAGGGATGCTTTCCATGGTGGCGCGACAGTGAGCGAATCCCGTAAGGTCCCAGGAATTCACTCTCGTCCAGCATCCGGCTGAGAATGATGCGGAGCTGATCCGGCGTCACGATCGAGAGAATTCTCCTTTCGCAAGCTCCTGCCTCCCCCCGACAGGTGACGTTGTGCGCCAGGTCCGGCCGGTTCTCCATGAACCAGTTGAGTCTTTTGGCGAATCCCCGGAGCTTGAAGAGATGGGACAGCTCCAGAGTTTCGACGGCGAAGAGCGGAATCAGCCCGACCAGGGATCGGACTTTGAGGGGAATTCGTTGACCGTCAGGCAAGCGGAGGTTGTCATAGAAGAAGCCGTCCTGGTCGTCCCACAGGGAGCTGCCCTCGCTGCCCATGTGATTCATGGCACGGGAAATATAGAGAAAGTGCTCGAAAAACTTGCTCGCAATGTCTTCATAACTCGGGTTGTCCTGAGCCAGTTCGAGAGCAATCGCAAGCAGATTCAAGCAGTACATGGCCATCCAGCTGGTGCCATCCGATTGCTCGATATGTCCCCCTGTCGGCAGGGGCTTGCTGCGATCGAAAACGCCGATGTTGTCCAGCCCGAGGAAACCGCCTTGGAAGATGTTTCTATCTTCCTGATCTTTGCGATTTACCCACCAGGTGAAATTCAGCAGCAGTTTCTGGAAGACTCGTTCGAGAAAAAGCCGGTCTCCTCTTCCGGATACCTTCTTATCAATCTTGTATACCCGCCAGGCCGCCCAGGCATGAACCGGCGGGTTCACGTCGTCGAAGAACCACTCATAGGCGGGCAGCTGACCGTTGGGATGCATGTACCATTCTCTGGTCAGCAGCACCAGCTGCTGCTTGGCAAAGTCAGGATCAATCATGCCCAGCGGGATGCAATGGAACGCCAGATCCCAGGCCGCAAACCACGGGTATTCCCAATTGTCGGGCATCGAGAGAATATCGTCCGTATAGAGATGTTCCCAGGCCTGATTGCGCACACGCCTGCGCTGATGGGGGGGCGGCGGTTCGGCAGGGTCGCCCTCGAACCAATCGCGAACCACATAGTGATAAAACTGCTTGTTCCAGAGCATCCCCGCAAAAGCCTGGCGCTGGATGCTGCGCGCATCCGTATTCATACGCTCGTCCGCCATCGCCGCGTAAAACTCCTCAGCTTCCTTGCGCCGCAGATCAAAGATGGTGTCGAATGCCGCACCTAATGAATCGAGGTTGCCTGGGCGGTCGCAAAACCGCAGCGGGATCACCCATGACTCTCCCGGGCCCAGCTGGCGCTGGAAGTGGAAGGCAGCTTTCGTGCCGGATGCCTCAGGGCTGACTGCGTGGATATCGCCGTGAATGACGAAGGCGTGTATGCCGTCCTTCACCGGCTTCGGACCATTGGCAACGCCAAACAACCTCTCTACATTGGTTTCATTCTCGGTGAACAGAGTGGCGGGGCCGCCGGTAGAAGCCAGCCACATCCGGCCCAGCGATGAATCTGTGGCTTCGAGCAGGGTCAGTTTCGAGTCCGACGGCGCTAGCAGGATGACAGGCTTGGTTGCACCATAATTCCAGGACCAGGTGTTGCGGAACCAGAGCGTGGGCAGGAGGTGCAAAGGGGCGGGATCCGGTCCCCGATTGAAAACGGTGAAACGGATGAGCAGGTCGTTTGTGTCCGCCTTGGCGTATTCGACGAGGACATCAAAATAGCGGTCGTCAGCGAATACCCCCGTATCGATCAGTTCAAATTCCGGCGAAGCTCTGGATCGCCGGTGGTTTTCATCGATCAGGCGACTGTAGGGAAACTCGGACTGGGGATATTTGTACAGAGCCTTCATGTAGGAGTGGGTCGGAGTGTTGTCTAGGTAGTAGTAATATTCCTTCACATCCTCTCCATGGTTGCCTTCGCTGTTGGTCAATCCAAACAGACGTTCCTTCAGGAAGGGATCCTTGCCATTCCAGAGCGCCGGTGCGAAACAGAGTCGCTGGTGGTTGTCCGAGATTCCAAGCAAGCCGTCCTCTCCCCAGCGATAGGCGCGCGAGCGCGCGTGGTCGTGCGGCAAATATTCCCAAGCCGTCCCTGCCGGACTGTAATCTTCACGGACGGTTCCCCATTGACGCCCGCTGAGATAAGGACCCCAGCGCCTCCAGTGCGCTGTGTGGGTTCGCGCCTGATCCAGCCGTTTTTGTTCCGCGTTCATTCTTCGCGTTCCCAGGATGAATGTGCAATCGCCGTACTCAGATTCTAGCCCCGGGATCAGATTCGACAAAGCCGGAATTCAGGAAGCAGTATCACAAAGCAAGCCATTGACCGACGCCGGGCCGGGCAAGTATGCTTTCCGTATTCCAGGCGAAATGTCATTGAGTCAGGACCGGTGGTGACACGACGATTCCGATGCACAGTTTGCGGTTATGTCCACGAGGGTGATGCCCCGCCCGACGAGTGCCCGGTGTGTGGTGCGGACCGGGACGCTTTTGTGCCCGAACCCGACGCAACCTCTGCTCCTGCACCTGAACCGCCGGGCGTGGCCGCTGCGAAGCAGGAATCTGCCACAGGTCCTCGCTTGGTTATTCTGGGCGGCGGCATAGCGGGCCTCTCTGCGGCTGACGCCGCCCGCGACACGGATCCTGCTGCCGTCATCACGCTGATCCACAGGGAGGCTGCGCTGCCTTACCATCGCCTCAATCTCACGCGCTATCTCGCGGGGACTGTGGAAAAGGACATGCTCATCATCCGGCCGGACTCCTGGTTTGAAGAGCAGCACATTCGCCTGATTCGCGCCGAGGCAAGATACCTCGATCGCACGTTGCGGCGGGTGGTCCTGGACGATGGCCAGGAAGTCCCCTACGACCGGCTGCTCCTGGCAACGGGAGCGCATGCCTTCGTGCCCGCGATCCCCGGCGTGCGCCTGCTCGGAGTCCACGTCCTGCGGACCATCGCCGATGCGGATGCTATCCTGGAACGCGGTCAGCGCGGGAGGCGTTGCGTGTGCATCGGCGGAGGATTGCTTGGGCTCGAAACCGCCGGGGGCCTCGCCGGGCGCGGCCTGGAGGTTACCGTTCTGGATGAGGGGCGCTGGCTGCTCTCACGGCAGCTGGCACAAAGCGCATCCGGCCGCCTTGCTTCCCACCTGAGCGAGCTCGGCATCGCGTTCCGGTCTCACGTCAAGACGGCAGAAATCGTAGGTGATGAAAGTGTGCGTGCCGTTCTGCTCGCCGATGGCGCGGAGGTTTCCGCAGATCTCGTCGTCATCGCCGCCGGGGTTCGGCCGAATGTTGATCTCGCGCGCTCCGCGGGCCTTGTGGTGAAGCGAGCTCTTGTGGTCGACGACGGCCTGCGCACAAACGATCCGGACGTGTTTGCGGCCGGCGATGTCGCCGAACACCGCGGCATTTCCTGGGGATTATGGACAGTCGCCATGGAGCAGGGCAGGCAGGCAGGACGTGCGCTTGCCGGCGCGGAAGCAGTCTTTCAAGGTACACCACCTGCGACCCAGCTCAAGGTGCTCGCATGGCCCATATTCAGCATAGGTCGCTTCGAGGCCGAGGAACCCGCGGATCGGGTGCTCGAGCAGGCCGACTCGGCCCGGCTCGTACGCATCGTCCTCAGGAATGATGTCGTAATCGGGGGCAACCTCATCGGCGACGCGACCTTGGCCAGTCCGCTGCGGCGTGCAGTGCAAGAAAAACTTTCGCTTGCGGCCGTTCCGGAGCTCGGTTTCCTGGCAAACGGAGCCGCCCCCCTAAAGCGATAAAGGGCTGTCCAATTGAATCCACAACCCACAACCTGTGGTGATTTGGGGTATGGAGGACTAAGAACCACGAAGACCACGGCGCGGCCTTCGGCCGCAACCAAAGGGGCAAGTTAACCGCACCGTGAGCTCGAAATCGACGATTGGAAATTGATCTGACAGTAATTGAAATGGCGTTACTCTTGAGGCACGGTGGATTTTGCCACAAAACCCAAACCTCAGGAGAACGCCATGGACAATTGCTTTATACAAAAGTACCAGCGCGATGTCACGGGTATTTTGAGCGGATGGGATCGCCTGCTGTTCCGAGGCACCTTGCGGGCGCTGGCGGTTGCAAGCGGCATGATGAACTATCTCAGCTATATGGGCGTTCTCTTGAAGGACTTCGGCAGTTTTGTTGAGCGGAGTTCCGAGCGGCTGAAGTCTTCCTGCATGGAAGCCGCACGCAAGCTGGGTCGCCCTATTCAGTATTTGCCCAGCAGCCAGACGAGCAAAGAAGACTTGGCCGATAGCATCGCCCAGGCTGATGGGATTACCGAAGGGATGATCGGCTTGTTGACGTGCGTCGAGCCGTGCATGACCTATTCCATCCGCCGCGATCCAACTCGGAAGAAGCTCGTACTGGAGCCGGCGCTGCGGAAGTGCCTGCACATCTATCACTACTTCATGGACCGGGACTTCGGCCGGATGCACGCGCGGATTCAGACTTGGTTCCCCTTTTCGATCCAGGTCTGCCTCAACGGCAGGTCGTGGCTGGCGCGGCAGATGGACCGGCAAGGCATGAAGTACATGCAGTCGGATAATTGTTTTGTGAAGCTGGACGACGTGGCCGGGGCACAGCAGATCATGGACGGCTTGCTGTGCTGGGACTGGCCTGCGTACCTGGGACGTTTGGCCAACCAGGTGAATCCGGTCCTTGACGAGATTCTGGCGGGCTACCGGCAGGAGTACTACTGGTCGGCGTACGAGAGCGAGTGGGCCACGGATGTGATGTTTCGCTCGCCGTCGTCGTTGGCCGCCATCTATCCGGCCTTGGCACGGGGAGCGATCACTGCCTTCGGAAGCTGCAACGTGTTGCGGTTCCTTGGCAAGCGACCCCACGGCAACATTCAAGCTGAGGTGACCAGCGATTACCGCCGGCGCATCGAAGGCCTTCGGGTCAAGCACTCTGTGGGGAGCAACTCGGTAAAGATGTACGACAAACAGGCCAGCGTCTTGCGAGTAGAGACGACCATCAACGACCCACGTGACATGAAGGTTTATCGCTCTCGCGAAGGCGATTCGGGAGGGCAGCACTCGTGGCAACGGATGCGCAAGGGAGTGGTGGACCTGCGGCGGCGTGCGGAAGTCAGTCAAGGCTGCAACGAGCGATACTACGACGCCCTTAGCACTTTGGATACGAGTACGCCCCTGCGCGAACTGATTGCGAAAATCACCCGACCTACTACCAAGGCCGGGCACCGCATCCGCGGCCTGCGCCCTTGGGCCGGCGAAGACCTTATGCTGTTGCGAGAGATCAACCGTGCCGAGTACCTGCTGAATGGATTTCGCAATCGTGATCTGGCGGCAGCCCTCTATCCATCCGCGACGGCCGATGACAAGCGGCGCAACTCCTCCCGCGTCAGCCAACGCCTGCGTCTCCTTCGCGCGCATCATTTGATCCGGAAACTCCCGCATACTCATCGGTACCAAGTAACATCCAGAGGGCGTCAGATCGTTACCGCTATTCTTCAGGCGCAAGATCTTTCTCTTGCTACACTTGAAAAGGTTGCAGCATGAAAATCTTTGCAAAATTCAAAGAAATAAAACGTTAGTGGTACAAAGGCCTCGAAGATAAAATCTCCAGGATATTTTTTCTTCGAGGCCTTTGTGGTCTTTGCGGTTCGGCTTTCTTTGCCAAATTTGTGCGAGGTCGTAAAAAGCATAACCACGATATATAGGGGCTTGGGGAGTCAATTGAATGGCCCTTGAGCGATATTCAAAATAATGGGAGGTATGGAAATGTCAGAACCGAAGCTTGCCGCAAAACACCCTGCCCCAGTGAATCTCGAGGCCGGAAAAACATACGCCTGGTGCCGATGCGGATTATCCAACAATCAGCCATTTTGCGACGGGGCCCACAAGACCACCGAGTTCAAGCCGCTGGTTTGGCAAGCTACGGAATCGAAGGAAGTCTGGCTCTGCCAGTGCAAACACACCAAGAATGCACCTTACTGCGACGGCACCCACAAGACTCTATGACCTCCTAGGGATAGTAAAAATAAGCTGCCGAATTGTCTTTGCGCCTGCTGAATGCGTCGCCTGCAGTTTCTGATAAAAGGTTATCTGTCAACCTGCGCAGCATCTGGTAGGCAGTATAATCCAGACAAATCTGCAAGATACAGGATTCCGGGCGCACCTCCGGCCCAGCTTTGCTCTCTGATTAAGAAATATCGTGATCGGCAGTCGCCAGTATTGCCGGAGCGATGGGTGGGGGTCTGGAAGGGAGGCCGAGGCAGATCAGGATCTTTCTGATTGCATCGGGTGGATGGATGGCTGCAAGTATCCTGGTGCGTGCGCCACAGCGGGGGCATTTTAAAACGTCGATCAAGAAAATTCTTCTGGAAGAATGCTTTGGTCATGGTAAAACCGGAAACCCTGATTCGTTGGCATCGGCAAGGATTCCGCCTTTTCTGGCGTTGGAAAAGCAAGAAGCGAGGTCGACCACGGCTGCCACTGCACCTTCAACGAATAATCCGGCAAATGGCTGAACGAAACGTAACCTGGGGCGAAGAGCGCATCGCCGCTGAGCCTCTCTTAAAACTCGGCATTCGCGTTTCACCCCGAACGGTGAGACGGTATATGCCTCAGGGTACCGGCACCGGAGATCGGCCCTGCTCTGAACGATGGATGATCTTTTTCAAAAATCACGCCAAGGCTATTTTGGCCAGTGATTTTTTCGTGGCGGTAACGGCAAACTTCCGGATGTTGTATGTTCTCGTGATCATGGAAATCGGGACCCGGCGGATCATTCACTTTAATGTTACAGATCATCCCACGTCGGAATGGACTCTGCAGCAATTTCGCGAGGCCATCCGAGGCGAGGAACCAACGCGCTATCTGATCCATGACCGGGACAGCATCTATTCCGCCGACCTGGATTTGGCCCTCAAATCGATGGGCCTCAAAATCCTGAAGACGCCGGTGCGGGCGCCGACAGCAAACGCTTATTGTGAACGGCTGATAGGCACCATCCGAAGAGAGTGCCTGGATTTCATGATCCCGCTGAATGAAAGGCATTTGCGACGGCTTCTTACGGATGGGTAGCTCACTACAACAAGGGCCGACCTCACTCGAGTCTGGGACCGGGGATTCCTGATCCTTCGGTGGCTTTGTCGGCTGTCGCGCCTTCCAGACATCAAATTCCGCGTGATCATCAAGTGGTTTCCAAACCTGTTCTCGGCGGCCTGCATCATGAATATCGATTTGCGAAGGTTGCCGCTTGAAAATCGAGGTGCCGTTGACTCGGATTTTGTGACATTTTTGCGGATCACAACAGGCACTCCCGAATTCCTGATTGCATGACTGGATCAAGTAACCCGTTCCCGATTCATTTTCGCTGCAGCTTATAGGGGATGACCACGAACGGGTGCTGTTTGGGATCAAAGTCCTTGTGATTGCGCGTGGCGAGGGCAAGGCTGTAATGCTGGGCTACGGCGGCTTGAAAGGCGTCCGGCAGTTTCCAGCCATGCAGATGACGCAATTCGGCCGCCAGATCGGCAACATCCAGGTCAAGAGCATGAAAGGTGAAACAGTCCAGGAAACGTGCGAGCAATTGCCGCTCAGATCCCTCCGCCCCGGTTAACACCTCGGCTCGGGTAATGGCTGAAATGTGAGCTGTAGCGCCGATCGTGCGCAGATAAGCCGTCGCGGCGGGAATGCCGTTGAGATGATCGATCAGGATCACCGAGTCAAGCAGAACGCCGGTTCCATTCATTCCGCAGCCTCTTCTGGACGACGAGTCCATCCTCCCCGGAGCCGATTCCCCTCGTCAACTCCAGGAGTTCGGCAAACGCCTCGGCGGTCCCCTCCTCGGAGCGCAAGCGCCGGACGGCCCGGCGCACGACTTCGGTCATGGAGACCCCATCTCTTGAGGCCCTCCGGTCGAGCCACTTCTTGTCCTCTTCCTCGAGCGACACCACCGTGCGCACCATGTTGGCTGCCTCCGATATCAGCATTTGAAAAATGATATCATACTTCATTTGGCTTTGGAAACGAGAATGCGACCTAATCGGGGCAGTTCTGTTCGCGATTTAGGAACCCCACGTTCACCGAATTTGACTCCCGTCAGGTAAAGATATTCAGCCGAGCCGCAAATAGCTGCGGCAACGTAACTTGACATGGAAGCCGGTACCGCCGTATTCGACACTTGACAGGGTGCTAACGATCCCGGATGCTGCCGATTTTCACCGCGCATCCGGAGGAACATGAAATCGCAGTTTCAACCGTGGCAGTTCTTGCTCCTGATCCTCGCCGGCTGGATCAATCGCAGACAACAGGACGCTGCCGAGTACCTGTCCATGCTAAAAACTGCATAGTGATTCCAATCATTACGAAGTTATCAGCAACCAGTGGGTTTTGGCATAACACGGGGTCTCGACGGGCGAGGCACCCGAATCTCACTGCATAGGTGGGACATCAGCGAGTAGGCGGGCCCGTGATCGTTGCCGGCAGAATGATCCGGCAGTCGGAAAACTCCACGGGCGCCGCTCTGGCCTGTCGTCGAATTTCATTTCTTGATGGGGTTCGGGGGCGCGCTGGGGGATGCGTAGCCTTTGCGAGCGGCTTCCAGGCGCATCTGAAGCTCTAGAAGCTCCTTTTTCAGCTCGATCATCTCGGGGCCATTCGGGCTGATCATTCCGATCTCCACGCGTTTTTGAGCTGCATCGATCTGTGTCTGCACCAGCGTGATTTCCTGCTGCAGCAGTTCCTGCGTCGGTCCTTTGCGGAGAGCATTGAGGCGCATCTGGAGCTCGATAAGATCTTTTCTCCGTTCCAGCAATTCGTCGCGCCCGCCGGCGATTCCCGCCTCCACCTTCTTTTCGGCTGCCTGAAGCTGCGCCTGGACAAGCATCATCTCCTGCTGGAGCAGTTCCTGCTCCCTCTTCAAGTCCTCGGTCTGTTGCTGGCCCGAACTGATGCCATACGTTTGGGTGAGTTGGTTCCGGCTGGCATCGGCCAGCTGTTTCTGGTCGGCGAAATCCCGCAGCACGCGCTGGTATGCGGCGATCGCCTGTTCTTTCTGACCCAGCTTGCGGGAACAGTCGGCCAGGTGGAACAGCGCAGTGGCCGCGACCTGCCGGTCCTGATCGTATTGAGCCAGAATCTTCGTGTAGGCCTCGATCGCCTTGTCGAGCTTCTGGTTCACCTCTTCTTCGACGATCGCTTTGAGCAGTTGATCGGCGAGTTTTTCCTGCCCTGCGGCAAAACCCGGGAATACCAGCAGAATCGCCAGAACCAGTTCGAATTTCATACGCATTTCTCCCTCATTTCGAGCGGACCTGCGGGTCCGCGAGTGCGGTCCGGGAAAATCACTAACCGATTCGAGTGTGTATTTTCGTGCGGGCGCATATGTCACGGTTTTGTAATTTGAGCCGGCTCAATATCCAATTTGTATCCGACCCCATGGACCGTGCGGATCCATTTCGGGTTTTCCGGATCGGATTCGAGTTTGGCGCGCAGGCTCGCGATATGATTATCCACGGTGCGGGTCGTCGGAAATGCCGAGTAACCCCAAACGACATCCAGGAATCGTTCGCGCGTCACAGGCTCGCCGGCGGCTTCTGCCATGAGCCGCAGCATGGCAAATTCCTTTGCAGTCAGATAAATTGTGGCGCGCCCTCGGCGCGCGGTCTGGCGCAGAAGATCGATCCGGCTATTGCCGAGTTCAAGACTCGTGAAGGCACGGGTTTCTCTGCGAACACGGCGCAATAAAGCGCGGACCCGCGCCAGCAGCTCATCCGTGCTGAAGGGCTTCACCAGATAGTCGTCGGCACCCGAATCGAGCCCGGTCACTCGGTCACCGACTCGTCCCTTGGCTGTCAGCATGAGCACGGGGGCCGAAACGGTCAGTCTTCTGAGTTCAGTGCAAAGCGCAAAGCCGTCGAGCTTCGGCAACATGATATCGAGCAGAACGAGGTCCGGCTTTTCGTCCAATGCCGCGCGCAATCCGGCCTCGCCGTCCGCCGCCGTCAGCACACGAAATCCCTCTCCCTCGAGAATGTCCTTGAGCACCGTGCGCATCGACAGTTCATCTTCGACGATCAGGATGCGCGCTCCGGTGGTTTGATTTTCTGTGTGCATGCTTTCTACGCCTTGGAAAGGTCAGATCGGCAGTTCAAGGGTAAAGCGGCTGCCTTCGCCGGGCTTGCTGTCCACGATCACTCGCCCTCCGTGGGCATCCGCGATGTGCTTGACGATGCTCAGCCCGATACCTATGCCTTTGGTTTCACGACGCAGCTCGGATCCGCGTCTGTAAAACGGCTCGAAAATCCGCGCCTGCTCCTCCTGCGGAATACCGGATCCACGATCTGCCACACTAATACAAAATTTCTTTTCTGCTGCGTTGCAGCCCACTTCGACTGTTGCGAGCGGCGGCGAATGCTTGATCGCATTGTCGATCAGGTTGATAAGCGCCTGCTGTACCGCCTGGCCGTCCCAGCACGGCTGCGGCCCAGGATCCCGCGCTTCGGATTCGCTCAGCCTCAAGGAGATTTGCTGTTCTTCGGCCGCCGGCGTCATCAGCTGAACGGTCTGGCGCACCAGGGCCACGGCGTCCACGGGTTCAGGTTCGTAGTTTTTCCGCCCCTGGCGGATGCGCGAAAAATCCAGCACGTTTTCCACCAGCGAAGTCAGGCGCCTGCATTCCTGCACGATGAGGCGGAAATAGCTCTTTTGCTTCTCGCTTTCATCGACGCGATCCTGGTCGAGGCTCTCGGCCATCAGCCGGACGGAGGCGAGCGGCGCGCGCAACTCATGCGATACGCTCGAAACAAAATTCGAGGTCATCTCCGCCAGCCGCACCTGCCTCTGAAATGCCCTCCAGGCACTCGCAAGCCCTAACCCGGCCGCTGCCGTCGCCAGGAGAATGAAACCGGCCATCAACCACATGCGCCGGCGATAACTGGCATAAAGCAGATCAGGTCGAGCCAGTTCGAGACGGAGCGAAAATGTGGTATGAAGGTTTGGCGGCATCAGGTACCACATTTCCTTTTCCTGAAATACACCCCCCGGCAAGTTGGCCCTCGCGAGTAATCCTTGCGATTCGGACGCCAGCACGTCTTTGGCATTGCGGTCCTGCAGTACCATGCCGTCTGGAGATGCCGGCCAACGCTTTCCTGCTATTAATACGGAAACGTCCGCATAGGAGGGTAAGCCGGCGCGGATTTCATCGAAGGCGTGGTCAAAAGCTACTTCAAGTGCGCGCGCAGGAATAAGCGTGACAGAATAGTCTCTGCCGAAGTAGACGGTCTCTCGCTGCACGAAAACGGGTGTGTCGCCTGCGAGCCAGACTTCCATCACTCTTTTATCCGGATCGGGGGGAATCTGCAGCAGTTGTCGAAGCAGCGGGCGCACCCTTTCCTGTGCGTCCCACAAATCTCTCAGAGCATCAACCCAGGATCTATTCCGGTTGCCGGAGGCAGCCTCGCCGGCGGCGGCAATGATTTCGCGGGTCATGAACGAGGGATGGGCAACGACACGATGGAATAGCTCCGGCCTCACGGTAGAAAAAAGGAACTCCTCCGGGGAGTTGCGTATCGCCTGAATGAGGGCGATGTCTGCAACTGGAGTTCCCGTGCCAGTGCGTGCATCCGCGTATCTGCGCACTATATCGATCAGCTTGCGGGCAAGGATAGCATCACGCGCAGTCGTCTGCTGCATCAGCAGGATGTTCAATTCCACGCCCGCACACGTGTCCTCCTGAACTCCGCCGGCTTTCATGGCCGCCAGGCCCTGTTCGGCGGCTGCACGGTCGCGCTGCTGAAAGATCGCCCGCTCCGTGGCCGCCAGCGTTTTTGCCTGTATCGTAGTCAGGCTGCGGATCCGTGAGGGGGGAATCGGCAGCGGAGGATAATCGAGGGGCGATGCCGCCGCGCCATTGAGCAGACGCCCGTGCAATTGCCACAAAGGAGGGAATGCAGCTGCGGAACTGTAGGTGTCGGTTTCGGGCCGGCCCAATGCCATGCCATGTATGCCTTCGGGCCATGCCAATGCGACCGGCAAAACCCGGATCGCGTACCAGTCGGAGAGAAACGATGAGAGGCTTTGGCCCGCAGACTGCCGCCATTGATCGGCGAGGTTTGTGACCAGAGTTTGCGCACGATCCCGCGCATCCCGCTCCACGGCCCGTTTGTCCAGGCGCAGGGAATAAAGTGCAAAGCCAGACAGAATCACAAGCGGCGCGGCGATAAGCAACGCCTGCCAAAGGAATGCGGCCTGTGGGCGGAATCTTTTCATGGCATGCCTGGTTTCCACCATAGCATACAACTACCCGCTGCCGTTCACCCGGTTGTCACGGATATGTAAAACAGCACACCCCCTGGGAGCTCAGGCGTCCCGCCGGCAAAACAATTTCCGGCAGGGCTCCGCACACAGCCGGGATCCATAGCAGACGAGACTCCCGCAAGAATCCAGGCCGTCCCACGGTTTTATAAATCAGCCAATCACGACCGGCGTCGATATCTGGGGGAGTTCATGCCTATTTTGACGGCGGCAGTACGAGCCATGCGACGACGGGGAAGTGGTCGCTGGGGGGCTGGCCGTTTTCGGTATAGGTGATGATGCTGGATTTGTCCGCTGTGACAGGGCCCCGGGTAAGAATCCAGTCGATGCGTTCGGCCCGTTCCACGGGTTGTTTGAACCCGTGGAAGCTGCTCATCTTCTCGTTTTCGTGCTCGCGGGCAAGAAGCCAGGTGTCGGCGAATCCGCCGTTCTGGACCAGGATTTCGTACGCCTTGCTTGCGCCTGCGACCGAATTGAAGTCGCCGGTGAGAATGACGGGCAGGTCGGTCTTCAGCTGATTCACGCGCTCGACGATCAATGCCGCGCCCTTCTGCCGGGCAGCCTCGATGTCGTTGTCGAGGTGCGTGTTCCAGAAATAGAACTCGCGGCCGGACGGCCGCTCGCGGAGACGTACCCAGGTGACCATGCGACGGTTGGTGTTTCCCCACGTAGAAGAACCGACAACAGCCGGCGTGTCCGACAGCCAGAAATGATCGAATGCAAGCGGCTCAAACCTGGTCCGCAAATAAAACACAGCCATGAACTCGCCCCGGCTTCCCCCTTCGCGGCCGAGCCCGATCCACTCGTACTCCGGCAGGTCGGAAGCCATGTCCTTGAGTTGGTCGTACAGGCCTTCCTGTGTTCCGATCAGATCCGGAGCCACGCGCCGGATGCAGCTTCGCATTACCGGGCGCCGTTCGGGCCACGAGTTGGGCGGTTTCGGGCTGGCGTAACGCAGGTTGAACGTCATGACCCGCAGCGCCACGCCGTCCGCCGCACCACGCGGTGCGGGATGGAGCGGGTTTCCCGCCGAGAGAAGTGCGAAACAAGAGACGACCGCAAACAGGAATAGTGATCTGCATCTCCGCATGCGGCCATCATGCCTCGTTTCTGCTGCGCTGTCCACGATTCCGTGCGATCACGCACCTAAAAAAACAAGACTAACCGGTGAGATCGCTGCGACCGCTGAGCCGGGCCCGATTCGAATAATCAATCCCGCGGCCCGGTTGTCCCTGCCAATAATCCCGTATTGATTGAAAACGTTGCACCTGTCTATTCGGGATGCCACGTTCAGCAGCCATGGGCAATATCTTGATCTCTTTGATCCACACCCTGGGTTCTGGCTTCCGGACACGTGCTTCGCTGCTAGCAGAAATTCTCGCTCTTCGTCATCAGCTCGCGGTCTTGAAGCAGTCCGCGAGAAGGTACCCTCTGCTCGGAAAATCTGACCGGTTCCTGTGGGTCTGGCCCAGCCGCTGGTGGCCTGACTGGCGGAATTCCCTCCTGATCGTCAATCCGGAAACAGTGCTTGCCTGGCATCGGACGGGATTTCGGCTTTATTGGACATGGAAGAGCCGTCGAGGCCGCCCTGGAAGACCCGATACCACCGTCGAGATCCGAGCTCTGATCCGGAAAATGAGCACCGCTAACCCAACCTGGGGCGCGCCTCGAATCCAAGCGGAATTGCTAAAGCTTGGCATCGAAGTGTCGCAGGCGACTGTGGCCAAGTATATGGCCCGCCGCAGAAAGCCACCTTCTCAAACTTGGCGCACATTTCTTGAGAATCAACTCAAGGAGATGGTGTCCATCGATTTCTTCGTGGTTCCTACCGTCAGCTTCCGAGTCCTGTTCGTGTTCCTGATCTTGGCTCATGATCGCAGACGCGTGCTGCATTTCAATGTGACAGCCCATCCGACTGTTGAATGGACCGCAGACCAGATCCTTCAAGCATTCCCCTGGGATACGGCTCCCGGCTACCTTCTTCCTTCGCGATCGTGACTCCATCTATGTCGACACGCTTCGCAGGCAGGTCAGATGCATGGGAATCACCGAAGTCCCTACGGCCCCTCGATCGCCTTGGCAGACTCCTTATGTCGAGCGCTTGATTGGATCAATCCGAAGGGAATGCCTCGATCACATTATTGCGATCAACGAAGATTCGCTCCGCGAAACACTTCGATCCTATTTCCCTTATTATCACGATAGCCGCTGTCACCTCGCGCTGAATAAGGATTCACCGGAACCCAGAGAAGTCCAGTCACTCGACAAGGGCAAGATCGTGGAGATTCCAAAAGTAGGCGGGCTTCATCATCATTACGAGGGACGCGCGGCCTGATCGCCCACTTTATGTAATCAGCCAGTTCCGCTTGAACCACGCGAAGATTGCCAGATTGAGGGACTGAACGACCACGATTGTAAGCACAACCTTCATGCCGGAAGCACGGAGCCGAGAAATCAATAAATCCAACAAAATCAGTTGAGACGGAGTTTTCGCGGAGCACGGGTATAAAGGGGCACGCCTGAGCCCTCGCGGGCCTGCCCCTATCTCATTCAATGTGTAAAGAAAACCGACAGTTCCTATTTTGCTCGTCCCACAGATACATCATTAACATTTTCTAATATCATCGGCCATGCTGATATAGCGTTTCGAAATGATAGTGTCGGAAGGCTTTACAGATTTTATGATTAGATAATCGCGGATCTTGATTTGAAGTTTACTGACCAAAAAAATAATTATGCTGCAATATCTAATCAACGAATGAATTGTAGCTTTCAATGCGAACATCCAGGCACAAATGTTCCTAAGTGGCATAAATATTGCCTGTTTTATTGCTAAGCGCCTGCGCAAAAATAACTTCACATTCTGCGGAGCAACTATCCCAAAGGTCGTTTACGCATCTTGATCGTCTATGGGCATCAAATGGCCATTTATCAATAAATTTATGAGATGGTTGGGAATCATGGGTGTGGTATAATTCGTCCTGGTAGACTCTTTTCAGGAGGAACTATACCACATGGTATTTGATCCGAATGTCCTTCGATCCTTCCTGCATCAAGAGAGGATTGCCACGCTCCCGGAGCTGAAGCAAGCTTTGGGAAGCATGGCTACCATGACCGTGTTTCGAAAGCTCAAGGCGTTAGGCTACCGCACGAGCTATTCGCACCGCGGGAGATACTACACGCTGGTGAACATTCCCCGGTTCGACGAGCGAGGTCTCTGGACTTGCCGCGCCGTATGGTTTTCGCGCGACGGCAGCCTGCTCACCACCGCCCGGCGGTTTGTGAACGATTCCGATGCTGGGCTTACCGCCGGGGAATTGCAGGCGCTACTGAATGTCGAGGTCAAGGAATCGCTTCTGGTGCTGTACCGTCGAGGGCAAATTGCCCGCGAGGAAATCGGCGGCGTCCTTGTGCACTTTTCTACTGAGCCTGGGGTACGGCGCGAGCAATGGCTGCGCCGCCAGAGTCCGGCGGGTGCGCTGGAGGTGGGCGACTCGGCGGCGGGCGAAGGGCTGGCGCCGGAAATGAAGGCCGCGATCATTCTGTTTTTCAGCTTGCTGGATGAGAAACAGAGGCGGGTGTATGCGGGCTTGGAGGCCCAGAAGCTCGGATACGGCGGCGATATCAAGATTGCGGACTTTCTGGGGTTGGACGTGCACACAGTGTCGCGTGGGCGCCGGGAGTCTTTGGAGACCGTGTCCAGCGGGAAAGGATTCGCCGTCAGGGCGGTGGGCGCCCGGCTGCGGAAAAAAAACGCCGGAAGTGATCGCATGCATTTCGGACCTGCTCAAACACGAAACGGCTGGCGATCCGATGAAGGGTCTGAAGTGGACCCGAAGGACAACCAGGAAAATCGCTCGAGAACTGCGTCGGCTGCAGATCCGTGTTAGTGCCAACACGGTGCGCCGGTTGTTGAAGCGGATGGGGTTCTCCTTGCGCGTGAACCACAAGAGACTGGAGTCAGGGAACAAGAATCCGCCGCCCCGCCGGGTACGAAACCAGCAGTTTTTATACATCGGCCGGAAAAGGGAGGAGTTCTCCTCCAACGGAAAGCCTGTCATCAGCGTGGACGCGAAAAAGAAGGAGATGGTCGGGGCCTTCAAGAATCCCGGGGTGTCGTGGCAACGCGAACCGCAGATCGTCAACGACCACGACTTCCGCAGCGATGCCGAGGGGATGGCGATTCCCTATGGCATCTACGATACGCGGACCAATCATGGTTTCGTGGTGGTCGGGACCAGCACCGAAACGCCCGCCTTCGCAGTGGACGCAATCGTTTCCTGGTGGAAAAGTCGGGGCGGCAGTATCTATCCTGATGCAGATGAACTCCTGATCTTGGCAGACTGTGGCGGCGGCAACAGCGCCCGTGCGCGTGGATGGAAGTATCACCTGCAACACCGGTTCTGCAATCCTTACGGGCTGAAGGTGACCGTCTGTCATTATCCGCCTGGCGCATCAAAATGGAATCCGATCGAGCACCGCCTGTTTTCCCAGATTAGCAAGAACTGGGCAGGCAAGCCGCTGGAAAGCTATGAGACTGTGATCAAGTATATTCACTCGACTACTACCTCGGGCGGATTGAAGGTCAACGCCTGGTTGTCACTGAAGCGTTATGAAAAGGGCGAAGAGATCTCCAACGTAGAGATGAAGCGGCTCATGCTTGCCGGCCACAAGACGCTACCGGCATGGAATTACACGTTGACGCCGAGCAGAATGTGAAGTTATTTTTGCGCAGGCGCTAAGTACAGACATATCTGTGCAGATCTCGTCCTAGGCAGGGATGCAGGAAAGCTTGCCGCCCAGGCTGTCTGTGAGAACCGCAATTGAGGGAAATGCGTATGAAAGCCCGTAGATTCGCAGATGTCGCCCACCGCGTGTCCGCTTTGATTTTACTTTTTCTGGCTAGTGGATGTGGAAGACCCAGTCCAATTGTCAATATCGACACTGAATACACAGCTGTTTTCCTCGATAACGGTCAGGTTTTTGTGGGCAAACTGGAGAAGGCAGAACCTTCCTATATTCGTCTCACGGATGTTTATTATATAAAGAGCTGGGTAGTCCAGGACAAGGATGATCAAAGCAAGGCAATTAGAAATACGATCAGCATGCGGAGCAGCGAGGCGAACAACCCCGCTTTCACTTACATCAACACGCAGCACATCCTTGTCATTGAGCCGGTATCGAGCAATTCAAAAGTAAGTGAGTTGATTAGGAAAGCGAGGGCAGATAAAAACCCAGCACCTTAACGAAGCCCCAGCTTTGGCAGGACCCGGTATTTGCCTCATAGATTTATCAGAGTTATCGCATCGATCTGGAGAACATTGGTTTTTTAGCGCTTTTCTTTGGAAGGCGGAGGTCTTATATGAAACCGATCGTTTACACGACCTTGATTTTTCTGTGTTTCGCCTGCTTGTCACCTGCGGCAAAGGCGGAAACCTTCTCGACAAATCTGGTTTTCAGCAAAACAGGTCAAAACATGTGGGGAGCGGGCGACGCCTGGACATTTGATCGCAGTATGTTCTTGGGAATTCAGGGCAGCAAGTCAGGTGGACTTGATCTCATTTGGGATTGGGCCAACGCCGGGGCTGCGGTGACCGGCAGCATAAGTTACAAGGCAGGCCTTGACCTGGGGATGAAAATCGACAGCGGTTCGGTTGACGTTGCTTATCCGGTAGGCGTTACTCTCGACTTCCCGGATGTCATAACGGAGGGCGAACTAATCCATATAGGCTCCTCCTTCAGCGTGCAGAATGGGGCAAGCCTGAACACCTCCTTTCCGAGCATTACTCCTAAGGCGGAAGCTGTGCTGCAGTTGGATGCGAATCTCAAAATAAGGGCGTGCTACATTTTCGACTGTAGCAACTGGAATCTGGTGAACGCGAACCTGGATTACAGTTATGACCTCCTCGCCGCCTTAGGCATTCCGACAGCCACCGGAGAGTCGGCAACCTATCCGCTGGACTTTGGGAATATTGAGGTAACGATTCCCGCCGACCTTGATACGGTCGGCACAGTCTCCGGTAACAACCTTGTGTCAAAGACCGGCGAATTTGCAGGAGAGTTCCTCGATGCGCGGTTGAATCTTCTGACATTGGGAGAGCTGATTCCAGGACCGGTGGGTGCGGCATTCAAAACATTCAACGCAATCGAAGAAGGGTATATCTACCATAACGATGATGTTTTCGGTCTGAGTTATGCTTGGAATACCATCGATCTTGACGTGGGCGCAATCGCAAGGATAATGCAGGATTTTGAGTTTGTTCCCGATCTCCGGGTCGACCTCGTTACAAATGAAGGTGACATCTTCACTTCATTCAAGGTTGGAGATAGCGTGGATGTGATTGTGCCGGAGGGGATGGGCTCCGGAATTGAGCTTACTCCCGTATTCAGCCTCAACAACAGTTTTACGAATGAGACAGGTCTCAGAATCGATCCTGTTTTTGATTTCCTGTTTCTTTCTGGTGACGGCTATTTAACAATTCGCCCGGTTATTGGCCACGAATACATCGGATTCGGCCCGCTTGTAGATGTAACATGGATTGAACCTGGTCTTGAAATCCCCTTGTATTCCCACACATTTTCCATAGACTTCCCGGAGATTTCGGGTGATGCATTTAGTATCCAGGTTGCGCCCGGACAACCGGTACCTGAACCGGGGAGCATAGTTTTTTTCGGCACAGGCCTTGTTGTACTCGCCCTCGCAGCCAGACGCATAAGGAAGTAACGATTTTAGCCTGTCCCTGCCAATAATTTCGTCTAAGCTGAAAACATTGAACTTACGGAATCGGGCTGATAGCTTCCCGATTCATGCACAGCATCCTGATTTCGTTAATCTCAACCGTCCTCGCCGGCTTTCGAACGCGCCTTGCGCTCCAAACCGAGATCCTCGCCCTGCGACACCAGATCATCGTCTTGAGACGTTCCGTTTCCAGTCGGCCCAAACTTCGAGCTTGGGACCGATTCCTCTGGATCTGGCTCTTACGCCTCTGGCCCGAGTGGCGCTCGGCTCTCATCATTGTCAAACCAGAGACGGTCATCGCTTGGCATCGCAAGGGCTTCCGCCTGTTTTGGACCTGGAAAAGCCGGCGCGGTCAGTCGGGGAGGCCAAGGATTTCAAGAGATATTCGTGAACTCATCCGCACCATGAGCAAAGCTAATCTGACTCTGGGGAGCCCCTCGAATCCACGGCGAATTGCTCAAACTCGGTATCGATGTCTCCCAGGCAACCGTCGCTAAGTACATGGTCCGACTTCCCAAACCGCCCTCTCAGGCATGGCGAACGTTTCTGAAAAACCACACCAAACAGCTTGCCTCGATCGATTTCTTCACCGTCCCTACCCTCACCTTTCGTATTCTCTACGTTTTCGTCGTTCTCTCTCACGAGCGTCGCCGCGTCGTTTACTTCAACGTCACGTCTCATCCAACCGCAGAATGGGCCTCACAGCAGCTTCTTCAGGCCTTTCTTTATGACGCCGTGCCGCAATATGTGCTCCGGGATCGAGATCGAATCTATGGCGAGGATGTTCGACGGCAATTGAAGGACATGGGGATCAAGCAAGTGCTTATCGCGCCTCGATCCCCCTGGCAGACGCCCTATGTCGAGCGCCTGATTGGATCCATCCGGCGAGAGTGCCTCGACCACATCATCGTGATCGACGCGGAATCGCTTCGGGCAACGCTTCGATCCTATTTTTCTTACTACCACGACAGCCGCTGTCATCTTGCATTGGACAAGGACTCACCGGATACAAGAGAAGTGCAACCACCTGAAAGGGCATAGGTGTTAACTTAGCCCAATAATCCTACTCGGACCTGGACGTGGACTTGGACCTGGACTTCGACGTGGACCGTGGTCCTCCGAGTTTGGGAATTGGAAGGGCATTATTGACGAGGACCAATGCAGAGTGCCCATACGAAAAGGAAACGGTCTACGACCACGTCCAAGTCCAAGTCCAGGACGAGGTCCAAGTCCACCGAAGGGAAATGGCTTAAATTAACACGTATGCCTGAAAGGGGCGTGGTTGTTGAGATCTCCAAAGTAGGTGGGCTTCATCATCGCTACGAGCGCCGCGCGGCCTGATCGCCCACTTTATGTGATCAGCCAGTTCCTGATCTGAATATTGGTGTGCTCAAGCGTCCACATGGGATTTGAGGCTGCTTTCCTGTTGCGTGCTTCGGGAGAGCGTTTATCAAATCCAAGGCTCCCAACAATCAGAAATAGATGGCCCGCTAAGTCCATTTTCGAGCAGATGGATTTTTTAGCAAGGACAGGGGGTGAGTCCGAGCCAGAATAGCAAGCTGTTGTCGCAGGGCTAAGTTTTCGAGGGCCAATTCGCGTCGATCCCTCAACAGGGACCTGAGAGAGGCCATCAGACAAAAGAGGGTTTCCATCATGGATGCAAAGGCTGCCAGCTTGAGACAAAAACGTCAACGCTTTCAATGCGGACGGGGTTGTGGCAAAGGACAAGCGTTTGCGCGCAAACCTACTGGTAGACAGAAAAATTTCGGTCCAAGATTTTGACAATCGGTTCTGGGATAGAGGCAATCCCGGCAAACGCTTAAATAAACAAATTATTTATATTACTTGGCTTATGCCATGTATCCGCCATGGCGATGGGCTCCACTTTAAATGGAGATTCACGCCCAGAACGGCAAGTATCGGGCATATTTCCGGGAAGTACCGACTCTCTCATCAGGCTTAACTAATCCGGTCTCAATAGTCGCTGCGATTATCTGTGAGATGATCGCCGCCTTGCTCTCCGGCAGATGGAACCGCTCGCGCAACGATTGGTTTGTCATCCGCTCAGACATGACCCACTTAAGTGCGCAGTGCTGATAGCATGCCCGAATTCGATCATCCCGATCCATGTCCTCAAGCGGTCGCGGACCATAGATAGTGACAACTGTCCGCCGGTGAGCGGCTCGGAAATCCGGCGCTGGCAACTGATACACTTCGGCCGCCTGCACCACACGATCGATTCCGCTGCCTTTCTCTTCGCAGATGCCCATACGTCTCATCAGGTCCGCGAGGCGTTCATTGCGGGATTGGTAGCCATCAATGAATCGTTCGACTGGCACGACCGGTTCGCCTGGATTTGAGATCTCGACACGGTTGCTGTAAATTTCCACCATCACGGACGAGCCGGTCATTGAGATCTCCTGATGAATTAACGCATTGGCGACCAATTCACGGATTACCACCTCCGGCACCAATTTCACCTCTTTTCGCAACGCGTCCTCGATCACCTCGTTCTGCGGTAGTTGGGCCATGACGAAGCGAACCAGTCCTTGAAAGCCGACCGCGTAGCCCTTGGCCCCCGTCTGATCGAGCCGAGTCTCGAGTTCGATGTCCCGGTGTACACAACTACTCGCGGGACCTTGCGAGCAAGGTCCGGAAAATCAGTGAGCCTCTTCGCCAGCAAAAGTGCACCAAGCCGCCGGATGGCATAGGAATCGCCAATCTCATCAAGCAGACGCTCGTGCAGCAATCGGTCGATCACTCCCTTTCGGTTGGTGGGATAAGGCAGCTTAAGCAGCTCGAAAAACTCTGTGTGTCAAAGAAGCTCCACTACCTGCTGTGCATCCAACTTGGACTTCGAGGTTTCTTCCAGCCAATCCGGTTCTCCTTCAGCGAAGATCCTGCGAAGCTGATCTTCGGTCATCGGCACGAGAGCTTCACCGGCCCGCATGAGATAGGCACCATCGAGATGGTATGCGGTGCCCCGTGGCCGAGATGGGATATGAAAGATCAGAATCCGGCCGCCAGGGTGCATTACTTCCTCAATGTCCACGCGAAACCCTACCGCTTGGAACAGCTTTTCTGCCATAGCGACCGGATCGCGAAAAGCCTGGCTTCCAACGACACGCCGAGGGGGCTTGTCGGCTACTCCGAGCAGCAGGCGTCCGCCCCCCTCATTGGCTAGGGCAACGCAGTATCCGTACAGCTTGTGGTTATCGAACTGAGTCTTTGCTTCCTTAAACTCCAGCCGCTGGTATTCAGAAGGGGATTGGCGCCACAGGTCAACTTGTTCAGTAGTCGTGGGCATAGCTACACCTTTTTCCTATTCGCATCGGTAGGCATCGTCACCTAAAGAACCTATCATAACAGCAGTGTTACGTTTGCCACCGCGGGGATTTGCGTACGATTTTGACCTGGACGCCCTGGATCGTGATCCGGCTTGCGTGAAATTTGCGGGGAGAGTGGCGCTTGGTTTCGAGGGATAGGAAGCGACTTGCGCTGCCTCACAAGCTTGGCGATATGATCACCCACATCGACTATTTCCTGGCGGATCTGTTTCTCCGCTGCCGTGAAGACGCGCATCGTCGGACTGCGCCCATCGAGATAATCGAGCGCGGTGGTGCCGTAACTTTCCTGCAACTTTGCAAGCTTTGCCCTTGCAACGCGAAGCTCCTTGTCGACCTCCCTGCGCGCCGGGTTGGGAATGAAGCGCGTTGGATCATCGGGCTCGACATCGTAATCGACGAGCGCGTCAATCAGGAACTCCTCACGCATGTATTTGAAAAAGTTCTCCTGGCGCCATCGCTCAAACATGCGATAGGCGACCACGATGTCGCGTAAATCCCATCGGCTGGTCACGATAGCGGTTTGATGACCATCTTCAGTAAGGCGGGTGACTTGCCGGAGGCGCAGTTTTCCTTTCAGGAATCTGACCGCTTGGTCGTGCAGGAGGTATTTCACCGGACGGCCGTCGAGTCGGGCCTTCCGCAAGACGAACCGCTTTTCGGCAATGTGTCGAACCCGGCCTTTCCGATAGGTGAGAATATCAAAGCCCATGGTAAGCAGCTTGCAAAAGAGCTTTGGGCTCCATCCGGCGCGGTCGAAGACGATGGTAATGCGCCGGTCGGACCCGATGAGTTTCCGTACCTGTTCAAGGATGGGTGTCAGCATCTTGGTCATGGCACGATTGGCATCGGCGGTAACAACAAAGAGCGGATCGCCCTTTTTGTCGTTGACCCAGTAATCCGTGGTGGCGGGAACGGCGAGGCGTATTCGGGTGTCATATCCCTTGGCGATTGTGCGCTTACCGTGATAGGCACGCACGTGCCCGTCGAGGTAGAGAAAGCCAAGCACGCGACCCCGCCGCCGGATGCGTTGCCGGGCCATTTCGCGCCCCAGCTCCTGGCTGCCTTTCAACGAAGCCAGACGAGCAAGTTTGCGTCGCAGCGTCTTGACCTCAGGCATGCGATCCAAACCCACGATACGGCCAAGGTCGTTGGGAGCATGTTCCTTCAGGGTTTCCGGACGTGGTATCCGCAGCAAGGCCAGCAGCACATACGCTACCAGGGTTGTCCGGAGCCCATAGAAGGCGGGGCCTATCGTGCCGTATATTTTCCGCGCTACCGACAGCAGGCCGCTTGCGACCAGAGACGGAATGGCCAGCAGCACTCCAGCCCTTGGGACACTGGATGCGCGTGCAAACATTGGTGCAGCATCCTCAAGCAATCCCATGGCAGCCAGAAGCCGATCCATCGACCTGTCCAAAGGATTGAGATCACGGCTTGGCGCCGCGCCAGCTCCAATCCGGCATTGGATATCGTTGCCGTTCCTTTCGCCCTGCTACCCGCAGTGTTCTTTGGGGATTGCCCTGAAGCATCGGCGTCAAACTCGGCAGGGATGCCGGATTCTTCAGGGAAAGCAAACGAAGGTTCCGGAGATGGCTCCCATCCGAGAAGATGAAGACGCTTCCGAATCGCCTTTTCGTCCAGGCCGAGTTTCCCAGCGATCTCACGGTTGCTGAAACCCTTCGCTTTGAGGTGCAGAATCGTTCGATCTCGCTCTCGCTTCTTTGGTGGATCGGAACGGCTCGCTGATGGTCGGCCGTCAGCTCGCGCGAGCGCCGCCAATCCGCCAGCTTCAAGGCGCTCTTGATAGCGGCGGAGGCTGCGGGCGGAAACACCGAAAGCGCGAGCAATGTTCTTCTGATTTGCGTATCCCGATTCAAACAGCGACACCATCGCATACGCCTCCGCGGCGCGGTCGGAAACGTCGTAGTGCGCGAAGGCGACCCCATGAACGAAAATGACGCGCTCCGTTTCCTCGGTGCTGAAATAAACATGGTGGTTGACCCAAACCGATCCCAGGCGAGGGCGGAGCAAACTGGATAAGATCTTCCTGTACTGGCCACATAGCCGGCAAGCATGCCAAACCATGGGCAATGAGAAAAGCGGACAGGTTTAGGTCCGCACCTTTCCGAGCAGATAAGCGTCAGTACCTGCAATATCTCTATTTTTGTCGATTATGGCTTTCAACCAATGGCAGCAAGGGTCAGACCCTAGTTACGAAATGTCGCTGATTCAAAAAGCGGACAGGTTTAGGTCCGCACCCATGTCCTCAGAAATACAGATTTTCAAGGCTTTTGAGGGGGTATGTCAGGAGATCTGAATTTATCGTTGCGGATAGCTTCAGCATATTGACGCGCGGCCGCTGCAAAATCATAAAACTCCTCTTTAGGATACCGAGCCTTACGCAAAAGAGCTGGCAGCAGAATCCGCCGCTTTTAGCCGCTCTTCTCATTGCTTTGGGTTCCGGAATCCCAGGGTACTACCGTGATTAACCAAAGGAAAGGTTTTCAGCAACCCGATGGTTGCCATCATTTTTTGGCAGGGCTGCCTCCGGCAGTTATCAAATTCCCGTATCGAGGCACACTTCCAAGAACTGCGGAACCACCGGGATAGGAAGCGCGCGAGCGCCGAGCAAGCCATTTATCCATGTTTGCAAACTCCCAAAACCGGATTTTTGGAACCAAATGGTAGTTTCCGTATACCCCACATAACCGCGTGGGCGAATCCGCTTGGATTTGGGGGGAACGTTGGCGACTTCACTTCTCCGGGTAGCGTGTTTTAAGACCAAGTGCAAGATCCTCCGTTCCTTGGCGGATCACATCATAGCGTCAGACCAACAAACTACGACCTCATACGAGGACGTTTAAGGGCCGTTACTCATTACTGTCCGCAGCCGTTTGCCCTCATGTACCATCAAGTTTTTAGTTTCGGTGACAAGCGCCATAACCTCGAAATTCTCAATGGCCCATGGATGCGTCTCTCGGAACTGCGAGGTTATGGCGCGTGTTACCGAAATTCCTGTGGATGGGCCCAGCGATATAATCACATGCGAGGAGATCCACGAACGGTTTTGGTGCCTCGGCACCGTCATCGAGTTCGAGTACGGCGTAAACTCGGCGGGGAAGCGGCTGCGCAACTGACTTTGCGACTCCGCAACCACCCCACGGTTCATGGAATCAAGAATAGGGGACTGACTACGCTGACCTCCTGAGCGCTAGTCACGTCGGTAGTGCCGAGGCCAGGAACTACTTATTGCGGCCAAAAAACAGGCCCGATTTTTCGATGCTCCCCCCGCCTGGAAGGCTCCTGATCTGAACCTTTCAGTGCACTTCCGAACAGTCGCCGTCGTCAATCCCCGATTCGTCGCCAATTCGCACTCCACTCGATCGGGCAAATCGCTCCTCTGTTTCGATTGCATACCGCAACAAGCGGTTGCAGCAGCTGATTGTTACTTGTCAACCGATTCCTCGTCCATCATCCTCAAGAGGTGCATGATCTGGTGGACTGTCTGGCCAATGCCGGGTTTCTGAATTGAGTTGGCTGGATGACCGACAATCCTGTTGTCGTGCACATAAGGCAGGCCGGTATCCGGGTTTATCATGTCGGCAATCACCAGTATCTGGTTACGAGCTCCGCCGGTCCCCTTTGGGAAGCGGCCGGCTTCAAAAATCAGGTTGTTCTTCACTTCGGTTCCGGCACCCCCGAAATCCTTCCCCGAAGCAAGAATGATCACGCCGCTTTCGCGCTCCGTGAGCCTGTAATCGTTGTGCATGATCACACAGTTCTCGACGGGATTCGGCAGCGGGGTCGCGGGTAACTCATGTAACGATTCAAGCCAAAGGACCGGCTGCAATTCAGATCCATCCGGTATGAGCTTTCCCAGGACATTGTTCGAGAATGTCGTATCGGCCATCAAAATCATGACGTGGTTGTAAGCCTGCATTTCCGAAAGGTCGTTTTCTACGATGATATTATCGTGCCCGTAGAAGGCTACGGCTATGGTAAGGCCGCACGTGCCGGACATGGTATTATCTCTGACGACACTGTGACTGAGACCATTCGAAGTGCCCCCAAGACACAATGCCTCGGCTCCAGTTTCGGGGGGGGAATCCATCCAAATGTCGTTCCCGCTGATAAGGACCGGGCCGTTGTCTCCCTGGACAAACTGATTTACCCACGGCGAACTCGAGGTTTGCCTGTATCGTCTGAACCCTATCTCAGGATCCGGATCAGGGCTGTTAAAGTTGGACCAGCCATAGATCAGCATCGCCTGAGTGAACACACCGGGAGTCGTGATCATCCGGTTATTGGTGATTTCAAACGGATAGCGGACAGCGTTGCCCAGCGAATCTGTCAGCACGACGTGCACATCATACGGGTAGGCACTGATCGGTTGCAGTGTGAATCCGATCCATCGGCCACAGGCAGGGTACGGTCCCCTGAGCACATTGTTATCTATCCTAACCGGGAAACCTGCGGAATAGTATGCGAGGACGGGGTAGGATCGTACACTGAAATCATTCCTCTCAACCACGACGGGGTGGTCGCTCGCCTGCTGGTTTGCCGATGAAATATACACCCCGGTAGCGGCGGGTGTGGAATTCAGTTTGAGTTCGCGGACGGTGACGCCCGGGGCGTTGACTGCGAACACCATCGCCGTACCGGAAAGGGTGGGAGAGAAGGTGAACGGACCCCCGCCACCAACGATTTTCGTCTTCGGCTCATCGAGAATGGCGTCCCAGCCATCGCCTGTCAGGGTTATGTCCGGACGCAGGAGTTTGATCACGCCACCCGTTCCGGTCGTAGTGCCGCCGAAGTTGAACGCCAAGGGATTACCGGAGGCATCGGTCGATTTCATGATGACAGTCCCCGGTGAATCGACGTTGTCCAAAGCCCACTGCACATTTATCCTGTCTGTCGGATAGATTCCGGTCGGATACACTTCATAGATCCCATAGCCAGCGGCTCCCAAAGCGATAGGGGACGGACCGGGCGCTTCGCCCGGTTCGGCTACGCCTACCAGGGACATGGCAACCAGAAGTAGGGTAAATAGAAATCGGTATTTCATAAGAACCTCCATGTTTGGACGAAAATGCAATTTTCTGAGTTTCAACCTATTAATGCGGGAATTGGCTTTAAACGGGGTCACAGGTCACGATTTACGCGGATTGCCAATTGCGGTGAGGGAAACCGGTCGCTCCGTTCCGCGTCCAGCGGCTATTCCGGGGCAATGTGAAAAATCAGCGTAGCGGTTTATTGCCGGATAGATCTATAATTATAGAAACATAAGAGTTACCTTCGATTCCTGGAGACCGTTCCATGGGAGCCAATGCTCCGGAGGAAGTTACCAGGCTACTGCAGGCGTGGTGTCACGGCGACCGTGCCGCCCTCGATCAACTCATCCCGCTGGTGCATGACGAGCTCCACCGGCTTGCGCATCAGTACATGGTGCATGAAGCTGCCGGCCACATGCTTCAGACCACAGCCCTGGTCAACGAAGCCTACCTGCGGCTGATTGACGCAAGCCGGATCGAGTGGCAGAACCGGGCGCACTTCTTCGCCATTTCGGCCAATCTCATGCGTCGCATCCTGGTCGATTTTGCACGCTCCCGCCGGTATAAGAAACGGAGGGCCAGCACCCGAGATGCACACCTCGACCTTGATCGAGGACAAATCAACCAATTTCAGGCAGGGCCGGACATCATAGCCCTAGACGATGCGCTGCAGGCGCTCGCAGCCTTCGATCCCCGGGGCGCCAGAGTGGTGGAATTGCGCTTCTTCGGCGGGCTTACCGTGGAGGAAACAGCCGAGGTGCTGGCAGTGTCGCCCAAAACCGTCAAGCGGGACTGGGCGGCCGCAAAAGTATGGCTTCTTGGCCAAATGAAACGCGGAGGAATGGATTGAATCCCGAGCGCTGGGAACGACTCAAGCAGTTGTATCATTCCGCCCTGGAGCAAGAGCCGGGCGGGCGGACCGAATTCCTGCAGAAAGCCTGTGCCGGCGACGAGTCTCTGCGGGCAGAAGTCGGCGCAATGCTAGCGCGCCACGCTGAATCGCCGGATTTCCTGGAGTCGCCAGCCCTGCAGGCTGAGGCCGAGGCACTGGCAAGGGACCTTGTGGATGACGGTCGCCCTTTCCTTAATGGTTCTTCCGCTTTAGGAAGCAGACTGTTGTCCCCGCATTCCGCACCTTCCAGGCGCCCGCCATGGTGGATGGTTTTCCTTGTGGCCGTTTTCGTGGCCGATTGCCTTTTGCGAAGTTACTGCCTGTTCCTGGGACCGAAGGGATTTGATTTCCAACACCGGTGGGAAGGAGACAAGATGGTCGTTTCCGCTGTGCGCTCAGGCTCTGCGGCCGATCGAGCCGGCATCAACGCGGGAGATATCCTACTTTCCCTGGACGGCCAGCCCATCCGGCGTAGCGGCTGGACATGGATCAATTCTAATCTGGAAACGGGCCGGACATACCTCTTTGACATAGAGCGGGAGGGGAAGCATCGGCAGGCCAGGTATTTGATGGACCGTGTCAACGTACTCGAGAATCGGACATTCACTTTGTGGCAGATCAACGGCATCCTCCTGCTTGCCACAGCGTTGATTATTGCATTCGGCCGCCCGTATTACCCCCCGGCGCGGATGGGGGCGCTGGCGCTGGCCACCTTGTCGATCAGCCTGATCCGATGGGGAACCCTTGGGCCCCTAGGCTATGCGGCCATGTGGAGAGATTTGCCGCTTGTCGCGGGCGCCCTGCTGTGGATACCGACCGTCTGTTCCTATCTGGTGGGACCCATGCTTCTTACCTTTTTTGCTTTGTTCCCGCGCGCACTGTTTCGCGTGCGCTGGCCATGGGTGGTCATCTGGCTGCTGGCGCTCTGCTTCGTACCGGCGCACTTCCATTCCAATTTCCTGATGGTGTACCACCCGCTTCAGAATTACAGCATTCTCTTACCCGCGGAGCTGCTGGCTTACAGCGGTCGACTCTATGGACTTTACGGTCTGGCATCGCTTGGCGCGCTGACCGTCAATTATTTCCGGCTTACCGATCCTAATGACAGGCGCCGGTTGCGGGTTTTGTTTGTCGGCGGGGCGGCAGCAGTCCTTCCGGGGACCCTTAGATTGCTGATCTGGAATTCGGCGTCGTTACCTGCGATCTGGAAGTGGGTTTCAACTGGGACTCCCGATCTCTTGCTGACTTTGATATTTGTCCTGTTTCCCGTCTGTTTCGCATACTCGATCCTGCGATACAGGCTGCTTGATATCCGGATCATCATTCGCCAGGGCGTGCGATACCTTGCAGCACGGGGCGCTCTGCTCTCGGTGGTGCCGGTCCTGGGAGCTGTCCTGGTGGCGGATCTGCTTGTCCACGGCGACCAGCCGCTGATCGACATTCTGGAACTGCGCGGTTGGGTGTATGCAGCATTGGGGGTTGCGGCGGTCACCGCTCATTGGCAACGCCGGCGCTGGGGGGATGCGATTGACCGGCTTTTTTTCCGCGAGCGCTATGACGCCCGCAGGCTCCTTCTTGAAGTCGCCGGGCACGCACGCCAGGCCGGCAGTTTCGCGCACGCCGCCCCGGGCGTCGTGGCCCGCATCGAAAAGGCGCTGCACCCCGAATTCGCAGCCATCATGCTGCGCCCGCCAGGGAACACGAGCTTTCAAACCCTCGCTTCGGCTCCCTCCGGGCAGGCTCCTCCCGCACTGATGGCTGACAGCAAACTGATCGCTTTTCTGCGCATACTGGCCAAGCCACTGGAAGCAGGTGTGGATCAATCGAACTGGCTCGGGCGGCAACTGCCGCCTCGCGAGGTGGATTTCTTGCAGCAGTCGCGCATTGAAATCCTGATTCCAGTTGCCATGACGCCGGAACAAAACGAGGCGCTGCTGGCGCTCGGCGCCAAACGCTCCGAGGAGCCCTATACGGGCGAAGACCTGGATCTGCTGGTGGCGATTGCCACCCGTCTTGCGCTGCTGCTCGAAATCCCGGCGGTCCCTCCGGCGCGCACGAGCGAGTCATTCGACGAGTGCCCTGAGTGCGGTACCTGCTACGACACGGGGACGGGGCGCTGCACCTATGATCGGATACATCTCACTCCCGTCCTCATGCCCCGGTCGCTCGTGGGACGCTATCGCCTGGAGCGCCGCCGCGGACGCGGAGGCATGGGCACAGTGTACGAGGCGACCGACAGGGCGCTGGAGCGGAGGGTTGCGATAAAGGTCATGCGTGAGGATTGGGTGGATAATGCCATTGCCGCTCAGCGCTTCCAGCGGGAGGCGCGCACGGCTGCCGGTTTTGCCCATCCGAATGTTGTGACCGTGCACGATTACGGCGTCGAGGCGGGCACATGGGCGTTTCTGGTCATGGAGTTGCTCGAAGGCACCACGCTGCGCGAAGAAATCAGGCGCCTTAAACGGCTCGATCCCGCACACACCGTCGAGGTGTTTCGAGGCGTATGCAGTGCCGTGCATGCCGCCCACAGCCGCCGGCTGATCCACCGAGATCTGAAGCCTGAGAACATCTTCCTCACCCGGAGCGGCGATAATGGAAACGAGACGGCAAAGGTTCTCGACTTCGGCATCGCCAAACTGCTTGCCGCGGGCGATGCGCCGGCGGCAACTCGGTCGGGAACCGAGACGGGCGCCGGCATCCTGGTTGGCACTCTGGGCTACGTCTCGCCCGAGCAATTGCTCGGGGAAAGACCGGCAGTGTCCTGGGATCTGTGGGCGCTTGCCGTTGCCATCTACGAAACCCTGACCGGCGCCCTGCCATTTCCTGTTGAGAACCGGGAAGTGTGGCGACAGTCCTTGACCGCTGGCCGTTACACGCCCCTGAGCGCGCACCTGAAGAATCCTGCGCCCCGGTTGCAGGAGTTCTTCGCGCGTTCGCTGGCAATGGATCGCACAAGGCGCCCGCAATCGGCAGCGGAGTTTTCCCGTCAAATGGAGCAAGCTCTGGCGTAGGAAAATTGAGACGTCGCCCTATTCGGCTTGTCTCCAGGGCAACTTACGGCATAAAACCAGCGAGCAAGTCGATCAGCCCGACCCTTTGCCTTTGCTGGCCATCTGGAAGGACGCCGATGCCGATACCCCAATCCTGAAAGAAGCCGAAGCCGAGTACGCGAGATTGAAGTAAGCGCGGTCAACCTGAAGCCGTTTAGCAACGTGTCCGAGCGCAGGTCGCGATATTGGAAACTGAGGCTCGGCCACCTGGACGTGTCGGTATATCGGAAAAGTGACCTGGATTTAGACTCCCAATACACGAGCTTCAAGGCAGCTTTGGTTCCACGCGGGCGGCGTACTCGTACATTGACCGGCAAAGGTGAAAAAGGGTGGGGCACAGATTCGGTGCCAGCAAACCGAGATGAGGCCCCGCAATGGTGTTATTTGGTGTTATTTGGTTTGACCAAAAGCCTTGCAGAGTGATGGAGGAACTTATTGGACAAGAATTGGCCCTCGAGAACCTGGCGGTGCGACGACAGCGTGCCGCTCTAGTTCGAACGCACACCCGCCGGCGCCTGCAAAAAACGGATCACGTTCCGAACGCGCATAGACTGCTTGAAATTGTTGCGTCACTGAATCATCGCAACGTACAGGAAGGGCCTTAGTCCAAACAGAGCGAGCGGCGGCCTTTCAATGGGGCCCACGAATCGGAACATGTCGTTATGGCTTCCTATGCGCAAATATTTTTTGTCGACATGTTACATTTTTGCTTTTTCAGCAACTAATATCAGATCTCCTGACATACCCCCTCAAAAGCCTTGAAAATCTGTATTTCTGAGGACATGGGTGCGGACCTAAACCTGTCCGCTTTTTGAATCAGCGACATTTCGTAACTAGGGTCTGACCCTTGCTGCCATTGGTTAAAAACCATAATCGACAAAAATAGAGAATTGCAGGTCCTGACGCTTATCTGCTCGGAAAGGTGCGGACCTAAACCTGTCCGCTTTTCTCATTGCCCATGGTTTGGCATGCTTGCCGGCTATGGAGCCAGTACAGGAAGATCTTATCCAGTTTGCTCCGCCCTCGCCTGGGACGGTTTGGGTCAACCACCAGGTTTATTTCAGCACCGAGGAAACGGAGCGCGTCATTTTCGTTCATGGGATCGCCTTCGCACACTACGACGTTTCCGACCGCGCCGCGGAGGCGTATGCAATGGTGTCGCTGTTTGAATCGGGATACGCAAATCAGAAGAACATTGCCCGCGCTTTCGGTGTTTCCGCCCGCAGCCTCCGCCGCTATCAAGAGCGCCTTGAAGCTGGCGGATTGGCGGCGCTCGCGCGAGCTGACGGCCGACCGTCAGCGAGCCGTTCCGATGCACCAAAAAAACGAGAGCGAGATCGAACGATTCTGCACCTCAAAGCGAAGGGGTTCAGCAACCGTGAGATCGCTGGGAAACTCGGCCTGGACGAAAAGGCGATTCGGAAGCGTCTTCATCTTCTCGGATGGGAGCCATCTCCGGAACCTTCGTTTGCTTTCCCAGAAGAACCCGGCATCCCAGGGATAGTAAAAATAAGCTGCCGAATTGTCTTTGCCCCTGCTGAATGCGTCGCCTGCAGTTTCTGATAAAAGGTTATCTGTCAACCTGCGCAGCATCTGGTAGGCAGTATAATCCAGACAAATCTGCAAGATACAGGATTCCGGGCGCACCTCCGGCCCAGCTTTGCTCTCTGATTAAGAAATATCGTGATCGGCAGTCGCCAGTATTGCCGGAGCGATGGGTGGGGGTCTGGAAGGGAGGCCGAGGCAGATCAGGATCTTCCTGATTGCATCGGGTGGATGGATGGCTGCAAGTATCCTGGTGCGTGCGCCACAGCGGGGGCATTTTAAAACGTCGATCAAGAAAATTCTTCTGAGAAGTTCTGCCCAAGAGTAATTTCTGGGCCGGCATCTCCGTTTCTCATTCACATTGGCAGCGGCGGCGGTCGAGGCCTGCTTTTTTGCCGGGCAGCCGCGATGAGAGAACGGCCCTTCGGCTTCTGATTCCGGAACGATCAGGGGCCTGAAGGCAGCGGAGGGAGCCAAGATCCCATGATACCTGGTGAGATTGAACTTCGGTGGCGGCACGAGCGCTGCCAGCTTCTCTACCAATTCCAGGACGAACTCGGCGTGGCTGCGCGGGTATCCTGTGCCGCCGCCATCGACGCTGATCGTGATCGGCTTATCGCGAAGATACGCGGAGCGGATGTTCACCTCGTGCCGGGTGGCTGGGCATAACGGCAACGCTTTAGGCGTCCACAACGAGGAGAGCGAGGATCATCCTGACATCTTCGTGTGCGGTGGCCCGCGCCTGCCCTGGCCTGAGTTCTGGAAGGAATACCAGGCTTTTGGGTGAAGGGGGCTGACGCGGAACCGGGCTGCGCCTGGCCGAGCGGAGACGCAGCGAGCCGTGTCTCTACGGTTTCCTGAGATGGCCGCCGGGCTTCGCTCTGGCGGGGCAGCCGAGGCGGCCCAAAATTTTTCTGAGCCATTTTAGGGAGCAGCCGGTTGAGTCAACATAGCTCGATTCAACCTGCAGGCCGTCTGCGCTCCGGCCGAGGTCGTCCCTGGACCCGGGCGTCTGGCAAAAATAGTGGCAGGCCACAGAAAACATTGCAAACGCGACAAGATTCGCTATGGAGATGAAAGTCAAATATTTAATCCGCAGAGAAACCTTTTCCTCAAGGCTAGCGTACTAGCAGGAAGAGCGAAGCACTTGACCGTGACCGTAAGCTTCGTTTGTGTCTCTGTACCGGGTGTAAAGGAAAGGTACCTGTTTAGCCCTGTGGTCATCCAGATGTCCTTTAAAAGCAAAAAGCTGCCACGGATTTCACAGATTCCACGGATTTTATGAAGGCACTACCAAAAGGCGGTGTTTCTTGCAGCCTCCAGGCTGCAGGCAAAGACGATGGCATCATTTGGTGCGCCTCGATACGCGCATGCCATAGGCATATGAATCTGTGAAATCCGTGGAATCCGTGGCTGCTTTGAAGGAGCTAAACAGTTACAAGGAAAGGATGGGGAATCTGCTGCACACTGACAGGCAGCAAGAGATCCAGGGTATGCCACCACAAAGGGCCGGCGGATTGGCCTCTCGTCCTTGGATTCTTATCCGCATTTTAGGGATTACCATTTCTGTCTTTCTCACTTTCTGCGGTGCATGCGGCACAAGGACTCCGGAGCCCACCGATCCACGGGCAATCTGGGTCCGACAACATATCCTGCCCATCCGCAGTATCGATCCTGCCGATATGGACTTCCGGGATCTGGAGCCGCTCAAAAGCGTTCTGGGGCCTGTCCGGCTTGTTCTTCTAGGAGAAGCCACGCATGGCGATGGTGCGACTTTCGAAGCCAAGGCAAGACTCGTTGAGTTCCTACATCGTGAAATGGGTTTTAGTGTCCTCGCATTCGAAAGCGGTTTGTATGAATGCGAAAAGGCATGGTCTTTAATTCAAGATGGGGTCCCGGCCGAAAAGGCAGCGGCGCAGGCTGTTTTTGGAATTTGGGGCGAAAGTGAACAGGCGCGGCAGGTATTTCGCTATCTTGGTGCGGCTCGACAGACGGATCACCCCCTGCAATTAACCGGTTTCGATTTCCAGCTCACGGGATCGCTGAGCCGTGAGTGGCTGATTAAGGACATAGGCGCTTTCCTGAGGCAAGCGGACGGCAAGCCTGAAGCCAACGGGGCATCCTGGTCTCTGTTCCGCGATACTCTCGAATTGCTGCTGAGAGGCGCTCGCCGGTTTCTGCAGACCGGGGAAGCGCGCCGGCAGGAGTTCTATTCGGCTTGGGTGCGGCTGCGGGAAGAGATTGCTGAGGCCCAACCGGAGAGTACACCCGCAAAGTACTGGTCGCAGGTGGTGAAAAGCACCGAGGCGCTCTGCCGCTTTCTTTGGAACACCGATTTGGACCATCCCAATCCCGGCAGCCTGAACCTGAGGGATCGTCAGATGGCGGACAATTTGCTCTGGCTTATCCGGGGGCGCTATCCGGCGCAAAAAATGATCGTCTGGGCGGCAACATCTCACATCATTCGCAATCGCAGGGCCCTGGCCGCAATCGGCGGCGGTGAGATCGGCGCGAGCGGGATGATCCCGATGGGTGACTACCTTTCGAAAGAACTGGGGAAGGAACTGTACGCCCTGGCCTTCACGTCTCATGATGGCCGGGTCGGGATTCGGGGACAATTGCCTTGGGATCTTGCCGAACCGCGGGCGGGGAGCGTCGAGAGTCTGTCGTTCGCCGCAGGCTATGAATACTCGTTTCTTGATATCCGGGGCCTGCAGCCTGACCGAAATGGTTTCGGCAGTACCTTCATCGCCCGCCCTCTTGGACATACGGCGATGCGAGGAGAATGGCGTCAGGTGCTCGATGGTTTTTTCTTCATCCGGACCATGAGACCATCGGTCCAGATCAATTGAGCCACTACTTATGGCATTGATGTGATGGTGAAACAGAGTGTTGTCGAGACCAGGGGGCTGACTTTCGGCTATCGGAACGATGCCGTGGTGAATGCCGTCAATCTGAACATCTTTCGCGGCGATATCTACGGATTCATCGGTCCGAACGGAGCGGGCAAAACCACCACAATCAAACTGATCCTAGGGCTGTTGACGCCCGATCAAGGCGCTATCGAGATCTTTGGTCTTTCATTGAGCCGCGACAAGCGCGCGATTCTCCGCCGGATCGGCGCCATCGTGGACACCCCTTCTTTATACCCTCACTTGACTGCCGAAGAAAATCTCGATTTGGTGCGGCAAGTATACGGCGTGCCTGCTTCACGCATCGCGCAGGTGCTCGACGCGGCCGGTCTCGGCGAAGAAAAACGGAAGAGGGTAAAGGAGTATTCGCTTGGAATGAGGCAGCGCCTTGGGATCGCCCAGGCCCTGCTGCACGAGCCGGAGTTGCTCATCCTGGACGAGCCGGCCAACGGACTCGACCCGCAAGGCATTCAGGAGCTTCGTGTTTTCCTGCGGAGCATGGCACAGGAGCAGGGCGTGACGATCCTGATCTCCAGCCATATTCTGAGCGAACTTGAGCAAGTGGCCAGCCGCGTCGGCATCATTGCCAGGGGCACGTTGCGCTACGAGGGTACACTGGAAGAACTGAAGCTCCAGGTGCAGGGGCATATCAGGATCAGGGTCGGAGAAACACAAAAGGCGCTTGAGCTTCTCTCCTCTTCCGGGTGGGAGGCCGTCGTGTCAGATGACGGGTTCGTCACAATGAGGGCGGAACAAAACGTCCAGTCTGCACAGGTGAATGCGCTATTAGTTCGGGAAGGCATCGAAGTTTTCAGTCTCAACTATGAGCAAGCGAGCCTGGAACAGGCTTTTTTCCGATTGATCAAAGACGAACCGGCCTGAGGATGAGGATGAAAGCACTTCTGTCACTTCTGAGGGCGGAGATCCTGAAGCTGAAGCGAACACTGGCGCTTTGGATGGTCCTGGTCGCTCCTGCTGTGGTCGTGGCAATGCAAATCATGCTGCTGCTCAACCGCAAGGCCGGTTGGGATGCGGATGTCGATTACTGGAAGTTTTTTGCCACTACCACGCTGTCGATGTGGTCCATCTTCATGTTGCCGCTGTTTACTGCGCTGATGGTTGCCCTGGTGTACGGTTTCGAGCATGGCACCAACGGCTGGCTGAAACTATACACTCTGCCCGTGCCAAAGTGGTCAGTCGTTGCGGCAAAGCAGATTGTGACCGCATTGCTGCTCCTGACGAGCACCGCCGCACTTGCGGCATTGATCATTGCGGGAGGTTTTGTCCTCGACGCGTTGCATCCCGGCCTTGAAATGCCGGCGCGGATTCCTCTCGGGACCATTTGTGCTCGCGCCGGGCTGACTTTCGCCAGCGCCCTCGCCATTCTTGCCCTGCAAAACTGGGTGAGCATGCGCTGGAGTGCGCTATCGGCCTCGGTAGGCGTCGGGATCGCAGGCACGTTTTTTGCGCTCTTTGCCTCAGGCTGGAAGTACGGTTACCTTTATCCCTGGCTCATACCGATCCGCGTGCTTTACGGCGATGGGTACCACTCCAGCATCGCGCTGATGGCGGGCATTCTGGGAGGATTGCTTATTTTTGCCGGCACAGTGTACCAAAGTGTGAAGAAGGATCCGGCACTTCAATAAGGCCTGCTATCAGAGGGGATTCGGCCCCTGCTGCGCACGACAAGTTAAGCCTGTTTATTTCGCAATCCGGTCTGTCAACGAAATCCTAAAATCGATCATGTATCACCCCCATTCAGCTCGTTTCTGATTCGGGGATTTCGGTGATTCTCGACGATGCTCCAGTAGCGATGTTCTTTGCCGTTTTTGATGCGCTTGGTCATTCGCAGGAACATGCTGCTATTGTTTACAGACGGATAGCCACTGCAAGGGGGTCTTCACTGAAAATCGGTGACAGGCTACTCTTTCCCCAATTCGACGGCTGATATCCGCCTGCCCACAGGACGGTAAGTTGGGGAAAGAGTAGCCTGTCACCGATTTTTTCAACGGTCACGCCCCAGTTTTGGCCTGCGCCAAACGGCCCTGGATCGGTTGCCCAAGGCATTCATCCGGCTCGCTTCTCGATCTGAAACACTCAAACACAAAGGATACGAAGTCATCCTTCTCGGGCAAAGTCCGGCCGAAAGCTGACCCTGAAAGGGTTCAACAGCGATGGCCCAGGGCGCAAGCCCTGGGAACAAGGACACCAAGGATTTAGCCCTGCAGGGGCGGCACAGGCTGTTTCGCCCTTTCAGGGCTACCGGCTGGAGGATCCGTTTTCCCAGGGCTTGCGCCCTGGGCTGTCGCTGTTTGACCCCTCCGGGGTCGATTCACTTGGTCCCCTTCCGTACAGACGACCGCGGCCTCACCAGAGCGAGATCAGCCCGCCTTCGACGCGGATGATGTTGAGCCCTTTTCTCGAATTCCCCGCCAAATCCTGTTTGCAATCGTGTTCTCAGCGTGGATCACTTTATTCGAGTATTCGAGGGTCATTTCTCGTTAGCGCCGAGGCGCGCCTCATCGTGGAGAAGGACTTCTGGGTTTGTTTCTCGCTTCGCCTACTTTTCTCGACCCCTAGACTAAGGGATGCTGACTTTCAGACTCTCGAGGGCTTTCCAGAGGTTTTTTCTGCGGCGATGCTTCAGCTTCCATTCCTGAAGGATTCTGTTGCACGAAGGTCGATCCAGGTCGCGAACCACCGCAAGCCACTCGGCGCAATCTGTGTAATTCCCGTAGCTCTTTTCCGGGTCGGGTACAAGGCGATAGGCGTTTTCCTGCCAAAATTGCATCACTCTGGGAAATAACTCGGAGGCTCCCAGACGTCCCAGCCAACCTCGCCGGGTTTCGGTCAGGCGGCGATCTCCCTGTTTGCGCCGGTCGAGGATTCGTTTCAACTCAGTAGAGATAGTATAGAGTCGAGAATCCAAATCCAGGTCAAGCGTCAGCACTTCGAGACTGCTCAGTTCTCGCTGGAGAGATTCCTGGGTTTTCCCAATTTCATCCATCCATCTGACGACGGCGTTTTTGAGAGCTACCGTGCCATTGGCCCCGGCTCGAGCTGCGTCTACGAGGGAATGAACCCAAGTGGGTCGGCGCTTTTCCTTGCTGCCACTGAATGACTCAAGAGAAGCCCTGTCGATCAGCTCTTTCCACGCCTCATAAAGTTGTTCCCGCATGGTGTCGAACCTGGGGGAGGGGAATCGACGAATCGCCTCCAACACCGCATCACCTTCTCTCCAACGGCGCAGCGTCAGGAGCTGGAACCGGAGCGCACAGGCCGCCTCTTCGTCATTCAATGCCTGCGCGAGCTTGAGCCAATGCCTGAGAAGCGAAATGATTGCCGGGCTTTTCTCGCCCTGGGAAAGCAGAGACCCGCGGCTGACAAGCAGCTCCTTCTTTGCGTCCAAGCCGGCCCCGTCCCCGGTGTGCAGCATATAGCGCACGGTTTGATCAACCAGGGTCAGGCCCTCCTGGAAGGCTTTGCGCGCCAATAGGTCTTCGATCAGGGGGAGGGCTAACATCCAGTTCTGTGCGATGCCGCTGCGACAGGCTTCCAGGTATCGCCGCGGATCCCATCGGTGGCAGAGCTCCCTATAGAGACTACACCACGCTCCGTGGACTGACTTCAAGGCTTGTGCCCAATGGCCGGACTGGCCGTTGTCGATAATTCCTTGGAGTATATCTTTCTGGGATTCCACCTCGAGTGTCAGGATAAAATCGTTTATGACGTCATCATCCAATCCCACATTGAGGGATTCCTCAATCAGACAAATCTTATCGGCAAATCCGAAGGCGTCGAGCTTATCAAGCATTGCGACGCCCCATTCCCACTCGAGCAGGCAGCGTGTCACTTCGGGACCAAATACAAGCCCTTCTTCGGTGTCTTCCATCCACTCGGGCAATCCTGCTCCGACTTCTTCAGCGGTGCTTCCCAGAGAGTCCTCGAAAGAAAATCCCGGATCCAGATTCTGCTTCAACACGGGGGACAGAAGAGCTCGCATCCTTGCCGCGATGGGCTCGAGATCCTGGGCAAAGGAAGAGGTATCCAGATAAGGCGATTCCCAGTGATGCTCCTGGAGGACATATTTTCCTTCCTCATCGCCGGTTTCGGCAACGCAGCGGTTCCATTCTTCCCAGGCTGAATCCCATTCCTCCCGGATCTTGTCGACACTCGGCCGAAGCTCATTCACAGCGGGGGATTCGGCACTCGGAGAGAGTAATTGCCTCAGTATGGCCATTGTTTCCGGCTGCAGTCTTGCCGCGAGCCGTTCGAGGGCCGCCCCGTCCATAACGAGCAAGCACGCGGCAAGAGCTTGCCTGACTTCCTCGCGTGAGAGCTTGGCGGACAGCACGTCAAGCAGGCTGAGTTCCTTTGAGCCGGTACTTGACTTTTTTTTGTGTTTTCGGTCTCTCATGGTCGCCATCGGAGATCTTCCTTGACTGACTGGTTTTGGGCTGGACGGCTTTCATGCCTCAGCCATTAGAAGGGGATATCATCGTCGCTGATGTCTTCGATTTCATGCGTCTGACTCGTGATGGTTCCGCCTTGTTCATTCTCGCAGGTGTAGTCCATATCGAATTCGCAGCCTTCCAGTTCGTATTCCTCCCGTTCCCTCTCCAACTCTCTCAGGAATGCACGAGCCTTCACATCTTCAGCGGCAAGGTACTCCGCATATTTGCGAATGCGCTCGTCAGGATGGCTTAGGAACTTCTCGAAGGACTTGCAACGTTTTCGTCCGATGATTCCTTCGAAGGTCACGTTACGTTCGAGATTGCGAACGGCCTGTCGGTAATTCAGCTCTGCCTTGCCCAGCGCAGCGCAGTCCCTGCAAAGATGGTGCGCATGGCCACGGCCGCAGCACCAGCAGAAATGTCCTCTTCTCTTTTTATGTTTCTTGCTCATTAGGGCTCAGACACGTTCTTCCCAGCGCAGCACGAGTATAACTTTATGGCCCATAAAAAGGGAACAATCGCGAAAAAATCACACTGCCAAAAATTCAGTAGAAGGCTACTGTTATCCCGATTTCAGGAGCAGCAATTCACGGGGTGAGTAATCTCTTAATGTCCTGACCAACGGCTGGCTCTTATACCAGACGCTCGCGTGCCGCCTCTGGGCGTGGAACGGATACTACCAGCCAGGGGGCGCCTTTGGTTTCCGCGATCAGTTGCAGGACGTGATGGCGCTGCTGCACGCCGAGCCCCAACTCCTGCGCGAACACCTGCTCCTGTGCGCGGGACGCCAGTTTCAGGAGGGAGATGTTCAGCATTGGTGGCATCCCCCCTCGGGCCGGGGCGTGCGTACGCACTGTTCGGATGATTACCTGTGGCTGCCGTTGGCGGCGAGCCGCTAGGTTCTGAGCACAGGAGACATCGGGGTATTGGATGAACCTTGAGGATCCTGCCAGCTACAAAATCAACTACTGACCGCCTGCGTTTTCACCAGGTGCGCCCCTCGTGATCAGCCGCGCCTGAAGCGCATGTTCTTGGCATGGATTACAGCGCTCTCGAGGACCCCATCGAATCCGTCAGTTCCGCCGTCTGCCGAACAACTCAATGCGGCCGGGTGAGAGTATCCGGGCACGAATCTGCGCTTGGTCTCCAACACCAAAACGCATTGTTTTGCCCGGACTCTCCATCGTGCCGACATATAATGGCCAGGCTTGCCGCTTCGTGACTACCTGGCATCAGTCGCCTCATGGTGGGGAACATTACGAAATAGTGATCCCGCATCGCCGTCACAATGCCACCCAAACAGGCTCATAAATCTGCGCTGAACCGCGCCCGCGACAGAACCTTTGAGTTCTTCACTGGCTGCTTGCGGTTCCCCGCACAATTCTTGTATCACGCTCGTAAAGTTCGAGATCCTGGAAAGTCAACCGTCCCGGAGGATCGCTGTAACTCGTTTCAGCGGATTGTTTTGACCTTACGAGTTGGAATTGCAAGCCGATAAGTATCTTTGGCTTCCGCCGCAAAGGGATCATTAACGATGAAGGAACTGAGAATGGCCAAGGCGAAGATCCTGATAGTTGAGGATGAAATCTCCATAAGGACGTATCTACAGAAGTGCCTGGAGAGAGCCGGTCATGACGTGGTCGGGGTTGCCTCCACGGCGGAGGGCGCGGTCGCTGAGGCGGAAAGGGCGACGCCGGACCTGGTTCTCATGGATATCGGACTGCAGGGCGAGATTGACGGCGTGGAAGCCGCACGGAGGATCAGATTCCAACTCAACATTCCGGTGGTCTATTTGACAGGCGCGGCAGACGAGAAAACGCTGGAGCGAGCCAAGGTCACAGAACCTCTCGGGTACCTCCTCAAGCCTTTCAAGAAGCAAGAACTGCTGACAACCATGGCGACCGCGCTTTACCAAGGGATAGTAAAAATAAGCTGCCGGCTAGACGCAAGGTCGAGGGTGAGCCTCAGTTCTGGGCGTAGGCCCGGCGATAACGGGGCCCCTGTAATACGTTAGGCCCCCTCGCATGTCCAAACAAAGCAACAGGCTATCAAGCCGCAGATAGGACTCTGGTCAACAGAACCGCGGACGTGCTTTTCAATGTCTCCTGGGATTGAGATGATAGCTATGAAACGCAATGTTGCGACCGGAAGCGTCAGCATCGAGCGATCTAAGTCGATCGGTGACGCAGAATCCACTGTGTGCATAGTCGAGAGATGGCTGAATGTCTCTGACCAAAAAAAATGATCCCAGTGCCTGGGACGCGAAAGAATGTCCTTGACATTCCCTTTCATAGGACGTTCAGAATGCCTGTTTGTCGTCCGCTTATGAATTTTCTTGGTTTTTGAATCGTCAAATTGACGTAAGGTTCCTTTGCGCTCGCTTGTGGTCCGTGACAACATTGGCACCAAATCTGGATAAAACGATGCCGGTCAGAATGATCACCACTCCAGTGATTATTAGAAACATCATTCATTCCGCGTCCCTTTCGTGGGCGCGTCGGCTGGTCCTACTTGGGTTCGTTTTTTGCATCGGAAAGTCATGTGCTTTCTCGTTTCAGCAGGGTTCCGGCCCCAAGGAGATAGATGCGACGATTCGAACATATTGGCCGCGCACGCAGTACACGTTGAGAGCGGATACCAATCTTGTCGAAGTGGGGGTCGTGGTTCGTGACACGCGGGGCCGCGCCATAGGCGGTCTGAGCAAAGACGATTTCGAGATTGAGGATGCCGGCAAGAAACGGGAGATCACGGCTTTCTCCGTCGAAACTTTCACGCCGATTTCGGCGCAGGCTCGGCCTTTGGCAGCAAAGGCGGCGGATTCCACACCTGAGAATTCAAGATCGGTGCTGCCATTGCGATATGTAGCTCTGCTCTTTGACGATTTCAGCATGGCCTTCGCCGACCAGTTCTATGTGAAAGCGGCGTCCAGGCGTTTCATCAGGGAGGGTTTGGCAAAGGGAGATCGCGTGGGGCTGTTTACAACATCCGGAAGACAGATTGTGCCTTTTACCGACGACGTGGCGAAACTCGTGGCCGCAATCGACCGGTACAACTCGTTCCCGCGCACTCCAGACGGCGGCATCTGCCCCAAACTGACGCCTTATGATGCGTATGTAATCGCCAACAAGATTGATTATGAGACTCTTACGATAAAGGTAGCCGAACTGGTGCGATGCTCCGGACGGGGAGGGCGATCCCTGGGTCAGACCGGAAATCGTCCGGGTCAAAACGGAAATTGGAATCTTGTTCCTGGGTGGGCAGAAAAACAAGTGATGATGCAGGCCGAAGCTATGTGGCTTCAGATCCGCGACACCTCAGCGCGTGCATTGGAGACCATGGGCGAGATTGTGGACTACATGGCGCAGTTGCCCGGAAAGAGGATGGTTCTGCTGGCGTCCTCAGGCTTCCTGGTTGGAACGCTCGAAGCGGAGCACCAGAAAGTCGTAAACCATGCGCTCCGTGCCGCGGTCGTCATCAATGCGCTCGACGCCAAAGGCCTCTACGCAGAGGATCCTCCGGAGGTTACTCGCGGCGCCGACGAGCGTTCTATCATGCGCCTGGTGATGTTGGGGGCCAAAGAGAAGGATCTCAAAAACGATGTCATGTCGATTCTGGCGAGGAGCACGGGCGGCTTGTTCTTTGACAACAACAACGATCTCGACCTCGGCTTTCGTAAGATCGGCATGATGCCGGAAGTATCCTATCTCCTCGGCTTCTCACCGCAAGAGGCTCCCAATGGAAAGTATCACGGACTCAAAGTGCGCTTGAAATCTCGAAGTGATTATGTGATCCAGGCGCGCCCAGGCTACTGGGCGGTCGCGCAGAATCAGCAGGAGCCGCCTGACCATGGACGAAGGGTCGACCGCGAAGTCATGGGGTCGGAGGTGGTGAGGGAGTTGGCAGCCGGCATCAGCTCGGAACCTTCCAGGGCTGACAACGGAGATCCGGCCCTTGAGGTCGTGCTTAATGTCGACGCCCGCAAGTTTCACTTCGTCGAAAAGGACGGTGTCCGCACTCAGAGGCTTGTTTTCATCGCGACCCTGTTTGACGACAGCGGCAATTTTGTGACCGGCACGGAGCTCGATGTCAAATTTGCCTTGAAAGAGTCCACCTACATCCGCATGACCGAAACCGGCCTTGAAATGTCCGTTACTCTGCGAGCACCTCCCGGGGCCTATCGCCTCCGTGGTGTGGCTCAGGACGGGATCGACGGCAAACTCATTACCTCAACCCTGCCGGTTCAGATTCGATAACAAAATGGTCACCACTGTCGCAGCTGTTTCTAAGAGTGTGGACTGCTGACAGCAGACTTCGTAAGGTTTATGCAATAACATACAGATTCCGGGCGGCAAGTGGTTAGCCTTGATCGGAAATGCCTCGGCAAGTTCTTGATCCCTCTGTGCCATAGTTTTGTGCGCCGAGGCATTTCCGATCAAGGCTAACCAATATACGGATTATGAAAGGGCGCCTATTAGCCGGCCATTTAAGGCAGCACTGAATTGGACATGACCGCTAAATTCCAGAAGTTATGATAAACGGATTGATTGTATCGACGATTAGCTTGTGGCCTGATGGAAAATGCCGCGTTCGTGGAAATCCGCAAGAAACGCGGATTCCCACCGCCGCTTGGAAAACCCGCATAAAATAAAGTGCGAGTTTCCCACATTTTCGCACAGGCCCTACTGGTTTTTTCGTTTTCTGGAGGTTAAAAGACATGGCATATGATGAAGCGACGCTCCTCGGGTGATAAGGTTGTTGTGAACGCAAAAACCCAATTACCAAAGGAGCGTCGCATGCAACAAATAACGTATATCGGCATAGATGTGCACAAGGCAATGACTGTGATTGCCGTGCTGAGCAGTGATGGGCAAACGGTGGCAGAAGGAATAGTCGAAACGAAGGGAGCGGCAATCCTCGACTTGATCAAAGTCCAGCGTGGAACCCTCCATGTTACCTGCAAAGAAGGGACCCAGGCCGCCTGGCGATTTGCTCCACCCTCACGTTGCACGTGTGGTGGTATGCGATCCACGAAAGATAAAGGCACAAGACAACAAAGCGGATAAGCCCGATGCAAAACACTTGGCTGAATTACTGCGCGTCAATGCCCTGAAGCCAGGTCTATCACGGAGAGCACAGTGCGCAAGCAATTAAGGAGTTCGAGGGATAGTAAAAATAAGCTGCCGAATTGTCTTTGCGCCTGCTGAATGCGTCGCCTGCAGTTTCTGTAAAAGGTTATCTGTCAACCTGCGCAGCATCTGGTAGGCAGTATAATCCAGACAAATCTGCAAGATACAGGATTCCGGGCGCACCTCCGGCCCAGCTTTGCTATCTGATTAAGAAATATCGTGATCGGCAGTCGCCAGTATTGCGCAAGTGGATCCCGAAATGCAGTCGGAATCCATGCCCGCGAGGATTGTAACCCCAAAAGGGCCGTTGGGAAGCGGGATTTTTCGACAGCTCTTCCTATAGGCCGAAAGGGGACCGAATCCGGGCCTTGTAGGCTTTTTTGTACCTCTTGCCACCAGAAGCGTGTCCTGCTCTTCGCCGAATGGCTCGATACCCACATCCTGGAGCCGGCCAGTCACGCCCAGTATGTCTTCACCATCCCCAAGCTCCTGCGCCCGATATTTGAGTACCTCCCCCGGAAACTCGGCCTGCTCTGCAAGTCGGCCTGGCAGGCGCTCAGAGAGATGTTGCAGGAGGTTTCCTCGGATTCATCCGCCCTTCCAGGCCTCGTGCCCTCGGTGCAGAGCTACGGCGACCGCCTCAATCTCCATCCGCCATTTAGCGATCCGGGCACTCTTGCGGTCGCGAATCATGGTGGACATCGGATATCGAAGAGACATCTATAGATAAGCGGACCAGATCCTGGTGGCAATCCGTGATGGTGGGCCGGGCGCTCCGCGCACGGCCAGCCCGTGCGACGGATCGCTTGGACAAACAACGAGCCTGTCCTGCAGCCTCTTCCATTTCCGGCTTGTTTGCCGTCCCGGAATCGGCCACCCTATTTAACAAACTGGGCGACGCCGTCTTTCTGTTCTCACAGCATCGTTCCAAGAGGATTTGCACGGTAAAGTTGCCGAATAAATTGTTCTGCCAAGAGAACAAGCAGCATAAGATCCCGACTTGACGCGTATACCGTTATAATATACAGTGACGACATGACTGACACAACTACCGTGCCGGATTTTGAAGGGTTTGACTGGAGCGGTGGCAACACCGGAAAAATCTGGGAAAGGCACCATGTCACGCCTCTGGAGGCGGAGCAAGTCTTCTTCAACACTCCGCTCCTGGCCGGGGCTGATGAGTCACATTCCCAGAAGGAGAAGCGATTGTACGCGTTGGGGCAGACAGATGAAGGCCGCGAGTTATTCGTTGCCTTCACAATGCGCGCGAGACGTTTGCGAGTGGTGTCTGCCCGTGACATGAGCAGGAAGGAACGGAGGGTTTACAGATCATGAATAAGCAGCGAGTTCCAACGTTCAAGAACGAAGATGAAGAGCGGGAATTCTGGGCGGCACACGACTCAACGGAGTTTGTTGACTGGTCAAAGGCCAAGCGGGCCGTCTTCCCGAATCTGAAGCCTTCAACCAAAACCATCTCCTTGCGTCTGCCGGAGTCCATTATCGCCGCGCTCAAGCTTCTGGCAAACAAGCGCGATGTGCCCTATCAATCCCTGCTCAAGGTCTTCCTGGCCGAGAAGGTTGAGGAGGAGTTGCGCCACGGTCATGTAAAGACAGTATAGGCGGAACAACAACCACTGACTTCCGATTCTTCCATTTGAAAAATACCAAGTTCGGCAGATGAAGATGAAACAGGTTGTGGGATATTGCGGCTACTACAGCAACAAGGCCCGGGGACAACGCCGCCTGCAACAGCAAGGCGCTGCCGGCATCATTCCCGTTGCTGTCTCCGCGCCCGCGCCCGAACCGGACGACTTCCGCCGCCACTGCAAACGCGCCTGGGCCCGGTTGATCCGCAAAGTCTGAGCCGCGGATGCGCTCGCCTGCCCCAAATGCGGCGGCCGGTTACGGATCATCAGCTTCATCGAAGACCCTGCCGTCATCGAGAAGATCTTGCGCCACCTCAAGCTCTGGGATCTCCCGGCAAGGCCCCGCCGCCCCGGGCTTGCAGAACTCTGGAAACGGATGCCGATTTTCTTGCCTGGGAGGCCGCCGACCGGCTGTTTGATGGCGTCGACTGAAACCCGCACCACGTTGCGCCGGGCGGCCTGGTGGAACGGAACCAGGCGGTCACAAGAAAGGTCTGCCCCGCTGATGACGGCAAAAGGGTGAGGGGAAGCGTCCCCCGAGCTCGGGGGACGCTTCCTCTCACCCTTCTCGTTGACTTGCTGCCCGCGGCTTGGTGAACATCCGCTGCTTCACCTGCCCGGGGGAATAATTCCGGGTGATTTCCACCCCAAGCGCTGCTATCCTCCTCCTACCCCGAAAAAGCGAATTACTATCTTTAAGTCGGCAGAAAAATGGGTGTCCAGGTTTTGCTAGGGCGCTGTCTTAGGTCAGGAACCAGAGCCAATCTCCCTGAATCGTGAAGTAATTGTATGCCCCCTTAGAATTCTCTGAGAGGAAGCCGATCCACTTGCCGTCAAGATCGAACAAGTTGAAGTTCTTTTCGGCTCGAACGAAGTAACCAGTCCATTCGATCTGGCTATTGAAAAGGAGCAAGACATCAGGGTTAGCTCGCACAGCTATCCCTACCAAGGCAAGCTTTCTGTCAAAGATGAAGTAGCCCGACCATTTTGCCTTGGTTGGATTGAGCGATGCGGTGACGTTTGGATTGATCGAGTAGTTGACCTTAGGATTGAGCGAATACGTCACCTTGGGGTTGATCGAGTAGGTGACCTTGGGGTTGATCGAGTAGGTGACGTCGGGGTTGATCGAATACGTAACGTTGGGGTTGACCGAGTAGGTGATCCGTGGGTCTCGATCAGAAGGAATTGGATCAACTGCCACCATGGGTACGGCCCCGAGCATCAGCGCGAGGCAGGCAACGGTCAATTTCATGGATTACCTCCAGATTCGTTGCGCAGCTAAGTGTATTCCCCGGCAGCCCCGAGCGCAACGGGGGATCTGAAATGAGAGATGGCGGGCGGCGGCTACTTCTCAGTCCGCTTCTTCTCCTTACGCACGGCAGCGGCGGCGGAAGATTTGTTCGCGCGTACCGCGCGTTCTTCTGGCGTCATGGACGCGGCGGTCTTCTTTCACCAGCGGCCGAAAGGAAAAGACGGTGGCGCTTTGGTGACGACACGGCCTGTAAACACCAACAATGCCCTCCAATGCTTTCATAGGAGATATCCGGCTTAACCGGCACTTCGGCAAAGGTTTACGCGAGTTCCGCCAATCTACGGCGAAATGCGCTAAAGCGGCTCGAACTCTCTTTCACAGCGATAACGCGGGTTCGAATCCCGCTGGAGACGCCATTCGCCCCGATAGTTGTGTCCCGTTCTCCTCCTTCCCCACAGAGGAACTTTCCGCCGGGCGATTCTCGGGGACGCGGCTTGCCGGGATAAAGGCGATCCAACACCCGTAGCTACCGACTCCTGAATATGAACTCCCTTCTCGCAAGCGTGCTGATCAGACTGTCCTCCGACCCAAAGAGGGAAAAGGCGTTCAAGTTCATCAGTTCCAGATCTCTCAGGGCCTCCAGCCGCTCTGCAACTGGAATCGTGAACTGGAGCACCATCCCGTCTTCCCTTGCGGCATCGGTTATTACTTCATCATGGTGGCCCTGGATCAGGTAGTCCGCGGGTTGTTTCTCGACACACATCGTGTACCAGCTTTGCTGATAGAGGTGCCGAGCATGGGACCGACCATACGGCCCCACGTAAATGAGCTCGCGCTGCGACGAAAAAATGCCGCCCGAACGACCTCGTACAAACGCGTATACACGGACCCGGCCGGCTTCACTGGTCACGGCAGTGTCAAACGCAAAAAAAGCAGCCACGTAGGGCGAGGCAGTCCAGTCAAGTAGCGGTGAGGGAAATCCGTGATGTCTGATGTATAGAAGAAACTCGTAGATCTCCTCCTGGCTCGTCAGGATACTGGTGAGCCGGTCTGGGTCACCCTCCCCGACCATTTCCTTTAATTCACCATAATCGGGAACGTTTTCCCATCGCCTGCCTGTAAACATTTCGACGGCGCTCTTACACGCGGCCGCCTTACGGTAGTACTGTAGGAAACTTCGATCCAGGTCGGAATGTTCGCCCTGATAGAAGCGCTCCAGCGTGGTTTGCAGATGCCAGCCGCTCGTGGCAAGGCCTCGGAACAACGGAGGCGGCCACCGGTCCCGGCATGTACGGGCCAGGCACCGGACCTCTTCCAGATATTCAGACCAACAGCTGAGAGGCTTTTCGATCATATTCTGTTTTATCGACACTGACGCTTTCCTTATCACAGGGTACTCCTGTGAACTCCCGGCCACATCAACCCGCGCGGAAAGACGGGCGTTGTGGACGATAAACGTTGGGACTTATCGGAGGCGACGGATCGAAACAAGCTGCCTGTGCGGACTCGCGAGCCCGCCTGAGCATTGATCTTCAGCTTCCGATATCGAGTGACATGTCACCTTCGAGGGCTGTACCCCTACTGCTGCAGCATCTTATACCGAAACTGTCCCGCGCGGCATCTCTTTTGGGTACACGCCTCCTTACTGCAGAGCAGATTGGCAGCCTCGGCTCAGGGATAGTAAAAATAAGCTGCCGAATTGTCTTTGCGCCTGCTGAATGCGTCGCCTGCAGTTTCTGATAAAAGGTTATCTGTCAACCTGCGCAGCATCTGGTAGGCAGTATAATCCAGACAAATCTGCAAGATACAGGATTCCGGGCGCACCTCCGGCCCAGCTTTGCTCTCTGATTAAGAAATATCGTGATCGGCAGTCGCCAGTATTGCCGGAGCGATGGGTGGGGGTCTGGAAGGGAGGCCGAGGCAGATCAGGATCTTCCTGATTGCATCGGGTGGATGGATGGCTGCAAGTATCCTGGTGCGTGCGCCACAGCGGGGGCATTTTAAAACGTCGATCAAGAAAATTCTTCTGAGAAGTTCTGCCCAAGAGTAATTTCTGGGCCGGCATCTCCGTATCTCATTCACATTGGCAGCGGCGGCGGTCGAGGCCTGCTTTTTTGCCGGGCAGCCGCGATGAGAGAACGGCCCTTCGGCTTCTGATTCCGGAACGATCAGGGACCTGAAGGCAGCGGAGGGAGCCAAGATCCCATGATACCTGGTGAGATTGAACTTCGGTGGCGGCACGAGCGCTGCCAGCTTCTCTACCAATTCCAAGGGTTCATAGATCACGTGGGAAGTTCCGTCGCGCCATCGGTGCTTGAGGTGATAGAGGAGCCTGCCGTCCGGCAGGAGTCTGGGCTCGATGCTTTCTAACCCCGCTGTGCGCCTCGGACCTCCAGGGACGATGCAGATCGTGCCTAGCCTGCTTACTTATTTCCGGTGGGGACGAGGCGCTTTAGTTCTTCAAACCAATTCAAAACCACGTTGATTTGAAGCTCCCTGGCTTCATCCAGGTTTTTCAGCATGACAAACCTGGGCGGGTCGCCCGTAATATCGCACGTGCGGAACCGGGTGCTGGTGATCAGGTCGTTTGTTTCGAAAACCGGCCTGGGTGCGGACACGGCGAACTGCGGCACGGTCTTCACAGTGGCACTCATAAGAGTCCTGCCGTGAAAATAGAATAGCTCGCCCCCTTTCGGATTCCACAGCGGTTCCACCCCGCCGCCCGTCGAGATCTTTCGACGTTGTCCATCTCCCTTGCTGGGCTGAATGTAGACATCGAAATCACCAGCCTCGTTCGAGATGTACGCAATCCACAAACCGTCCGGAGAAAAAGCCGGCTGGCGCTCATGAAACTGTGTGGACGCGAATCTGCGTGTTGAGGCTTGACCTTGGCCAGAAATGGATAGCAGCCAGATGTCATCCCCCGTTTGGCTTTCCTCCACGAAGGCCAGTGTTTTTCCGTCAGGGCTCCAAGAAATCGGGTAAACAGGATGGTCACCCGCATACAGCTCCACTTCAGGCCCGGTGCCGTCCGCAGATCGCTCGTAAATAGCCGTTGGGCCCTTTCGATTCGAAGCGAAAGTGATGCGTCTACCGTCGGGAGACCAAGCGGGATTCCTGTCCAACGCTGCATCGGAGGTGATCCGGGTCTGAGTGTTCAACGACATATCATAAACCCAGATGTCGTCATCCTTGGCGAGCGCCAGTCTGGTGCCGTCAGGAGACACTCTCAACTCACCAGCGATCGCTTCTGATTTCATGATTGGTTCGAGATTGCCCTTGTGATCCATCCATACAACGTCCAGTCTACGCCTTATATTGCCACCCGATATATATACGAGCGTTCCATCCTCGGACAGGTCGTAGCGCGCGCGGCCTTCTCGGTCAGTCATGACACCTTCCAATACCGTTTTCGCGGAACCGGTCGGCGTGAGGCTTTGCATTTCGAACGGCACGGCAAGCAGATTGCCGGACCGGGCGTAAACGACATGGCCGGTCGAAGCGTATCGTGGGCATGAACCCCCTGAAACGACTGATTTCTTCTCCCTCGTTTTCAATGAAAGCGCAACAATCCTGGCATCGTCGAATGATGCACATTCGGTTGTCAGCATCGCAAACAATACCGCACTGCCATCCGGAAGATTGCTGGGCCAGCGATAACTTCGCTCTCCTTTGGCAAAATCAGGCGCGGCCAGCAAAACACGTTCGCCACCCTGTGACGAAACTTGCCAGAGTCCCATGGCGGCGCCCGGAACAAACACGACTGCGTCATTTGGGAGCCAAGCCGCACCGCTTGCACCGGGCGAATCACTCAGGGTAATGGAAGCTCCCGTCGTGAGCAGTATCTTCATGAGCTTGCCGCCGCCTTGGAAGCCCATCCACTCGGAATTGCCGGATATAAATGGGTTCGAAGCCTCCTGAGCATCCCAAACGCGTACCGCATTCAACTGATCCATCGGGCGCCGGAAGAGTCGGCCGTCGGCCGAATAGGCCAGTTCGGCCCCATTCGGGGATATGGCAACTCCCGCTGAACTGGGTGATTTGACTGTGCCCATAGAGACCGTGAATCTCCTCACCGGCCTGCCAGAATCTGGCCGTCTCAGTTGGGCAGAGAAGATAACGGCAATGAGGATCGCGACGCAGAATAAGACCAGAACCCAAGGGAGCACCAGACGCCATTGAGTCTTGATCAATGGTGGTGTAGGTGTGGATAATGGACGCGAAGTTTCGCATAGCTCAAGTCGTGCATCCCCGATATCGCGCAACCGGTGGTTCGGATCTTTTTGCAGGCATCGGCGAAGAACGAACTGCACATGAGCAGGCGTGTCGGCGGGAAGCAGATTCCAGTCGGGATCCCCTTTCAGGATTGCTGCTATTATTTCGGTAACAGTGTCCCCCGCGAAGGCGTTCTTCCCGGTCAAACACTCATACAACAGGCAGCCGAACGCCCATATGTCCGTTCGCTTGTCTACGGTTCTCCCCTTTGCCTGCTCGGGGCTCATGTACGCGGCAGTACCAAGAATCACTCCGGCTTGGGTCATTACTTCAGTGATGGTCGGGGATTGTTCGGTGGCAACCGCTTCGGCTTCCGCCTGGAATGCCTTCGCGAGACCGAAGTCGAGGATTTTGACCTTGCCTTCCGGAGTCAGCTTTATGTTGGCAGGCTTTAAATCACGGTGGATGATTCCTTTCTCGTGTGCGGCTTCCAGTCCTTCAGCGATCTGGCGGCAGACCTCCAAGGCTTCGTCGACCGGCAAAGGGCCTCTTGAGATGCGCTGTGCGAGCGTTTCGCCCTCAACAAGTTCCAAGACCAGGAGAGGGCTTGAATCGGTCCTTTCCAGCCCATGTATGGCGGCGATGTTCGGGTGATTGAGCGATGCGAGCAGCTTCGCTTCACGGTCGAAGCGGGCCAACCGTTCCGGGTCTCTGACAAATGCATCGGGCAGAACCTTGACGGCAACCCGGCGATCCAGATTCGTATCTTCGGCGAGAAAAACTTCGCCCATTCCTCCCTGGCCTAGCTTCTCAATGATCCGGTAGTGCGAGATGGTGCTGCCAATCATGGAGAGTCCATCCATACTCAATTCGCACACTGCAATCAGAACGACCCGAAGTTGCTGTCATTATAGTCGGCTGGCCCAGGCCCGCATAGTTTAATCCTGCAGCACTTGCGCGAATGCGTCGACTACGGGAAACTGGCACGCTCCCAAACGGCAATATGGGAAGTAGCGGAGCCAGGCGGCCGCATTATGACCTATCACATAACTTGACGGCCCGACTCATAGGCAGCCACCGATTGCCCCTGCGGAAATACATATCTGCTTCAAGAACGAAGAGGCGGCATGAAAAGCGATGTGAAACGGCTGGCGAAAGCCGTCAAAAAGCATCGAATTCTGGGAAGGGTGCAACAGCGACGAAGCCCGCGTGAACTGCGGGTGCCATTGCGTTTTCAGTGAGGTGGGGACTTTGTTTAAAAGTGGTTCGGTGTCACTCTCGCCGCCTCTGATCGATGATCGGGAATCGGCATCTTTCAAACAGAACGTCAGTCGATGCCCCTCGCGAGCTCGGCCCACATTCCGTTATCCTCACCTTCAATCTTCTTCGCCGCGCTGACGCGGCTTCGCGATGAGGGGGTCATGCCGAACTCCGTCAGGAACGCCTTCACGCGCTTGAGCGCCTGGTTGGCCAGCACGACGTAGGGGTTGAGGATCGGATAGCCGCTCGGCGCCTTGACGAGCATTCCGGTCTTGCGGACCTGCTCCGTCGCCTCGAGGTATTCCGCCCAGGATTGGCACAGCCCGATAAGCGCCAGATCATCCACCTCCGTCAGCACCCCGATGCGTTCCAGCTTCCGGCCGATCCTGGAGTATTCCTTTCGCGCAGTGCCTTCGAGGGAATAGGGGAATAGGGAATAGGTAGGAATGGGGGACGCTACCCTATTTAGGCTTGGTTTTTCTTGGCCGCCCGACCGGCCTTGCCTGCAGCCTGCGGCCCAGCTTCGCCGCCAATCTCGTTATGAACCGCTTGCTGCCAACCGGCCGTCCCGTCCGCGTGTGCAGCCGGAGCCTGAAGGCATTGGGTCGCGGTAGGAATGCCGGTCGCCCGGCACCCCCCGCACAGATCCGTACGGGCACTGCTAGTGCATACGGCTCCTACCTCGGATGCTTGGCGTTGAAGCTCTCAAGTGCCAAGAGTTCGGGAGTTGCGTAGCCTGTCACCCGAACTTGTCCACCGAGGTTCCTGTCTCCCTCTTTCGTGGCACTAAGATGCAGCACCTCCCCCGGCTTCAGAGGATGCTTTTACCACAGGTATGCTTTTATTCTCTTGACAACGGAGTCAGTATGAGTTTAGAAAGATCACAATCTGATTTTTTCCCAGCTTTGGGCGGGTTCGGGCTTAATACTTAGTAATGTCGTTCGGAAATTCGGTGGTGTGTTTTTTCGCGACCTTCTTCCAGGTTCACGTCCCTCTTGGTCGCTAAGATCCACGATGAATGGGCGCTGTTTCGGTATTTATGTGCTCCAGATCAAGCCCAATTTAAGCGGGAAGCCGATACAACCCCAGTCAAAATCCGTCACCGTATTCAAGAATGCCGTGCTTAGTCAGTCCGTAGGACGGTGTGGTTATTCCAACCAGAGGAGGGTCAATGAATCGGGTATTGAGATCCAGTGGTATATGTGTATTTCCAGTGCTCGTGGGCATGCTGGGAATCGCCGTTGCGCTCTGCTTCAGCGCAACGCCGGCCCGGGCACAGGCAACTTCAACAACATCCGTCGTGGGTCAGGTCAAGGATCAGTCGGGTGCGATAGTTCCCGGCGCCGATGTAACACTGGAGGACGCCGATACGAAGGTGACACGCACCACCGTCAGCAATGAATCCGGCCGCTACATCTTCATCAACGTGCCGTCCGGGAACTATAAGCTGACGGTCAAGATGACGGGTTTTGCCTCGTGGGAGTCCACCGGACTGCGGGTCACAATCGGGAGCGCGGCGACCGTAGACGTTGTTCTCAAGGTCGGCGCGCCGACCGAGGTCGTCACGGTGGAAGCCGGGGGGGCAACTGAACTGGTAACGTCGACCGCGGCGGTAGGCGCCACGATCTCAGGCGCTTCGCTCATGAACCTGCCGAACCTCGGCCGCGACGTTTCCACGCTCGCCATCCTTCAGCCGGGGGTGACGTCGAGCGGCTATACGGGCGGATCCTACATGGACCAGAACACTTACCTCCTCGATGGCGGCAACACCACCGACGACATGGCCGGCAACACCACCGGCTACCAGACGAACTTCACCGGGTTGGGCGGCACGCAGACAGGGGGGTTCGTCTCGGGTGTGGTACCGACACCAGTCGAGAGCATCGAGGAAGTAAGAGTTTCGGTCTTCAACCAGGGGGCTGACTTCAACAACTCGACCGGCGGCAGCATCCAAATGGCCACCAAGCGAGGGACCAATGAGTTTCACGGCTCGGCGTACATGTATTACTTTGCGACGAATATCGGCGCCGCGAACAGCTGGACGAACAACCATACCCCGAGCAATCTAAACGGCGTGTCCTTGCCCTACACCCCGCTGCCCAAGAACCACCGGACCCGCGTTGGCGGTGCTCTTGGCGGCCCACTTCTGCCGAAAGAGTTCCTGGGCGGGAAATGGTACTTCTTCTTCAATTACGAAGGCATGCGCTTTCCGAACGTTTCGACCTACGAAAGACTCGTGCCTTCGGCCCTCATGCGCGCCGGCGTGATCCAGGTGGCGAATTCCTCGGGTACGTACGTTCCCTATAACCTTAATCCCACGCCGGTGACGGTGAACGGCGTCACGTATCAGCCGGCGGCATGCCCGAACTCCGCGAACGGGCTTTGCGATCCGCGCGGGCTTGGTCTGAATCCCGTTGTAAACCAGATCTGGTCGAAGTATATGCCTCTGCCCAACGACCCGAACTGGGCCAGCGGCGACGGCTACAATACCATGGGTTTTCTTTCAACCATTCGCTCGCCGCTAACGTCCAACAACTACGTGAGCCGGATCGATCATCAGTTCGGCGACCGGTTCCACTTTATGCTCAGTTACCGGTACCTGCGGCTGATCAATTTGACCACCAACCAGGTGGATATCGGCGGCGCGCTGCCGGGCAACACACTCGGACAGCCGAAGGCCGTGGCCCCGCGGCCGCAGATTGACGGATTCATCGTGGCCGGTCTGACGGCGAACATTTCTCCCCGTATCACCAACGATGTCCGTTTCGTCTACCTGCGCCAGTTCTGGCAATGGGGCTCGGCCCAGGCGCCCCCGCAGCTCCCCGGACTCGGCGGCGCGGTCGAGATCGGCCCTGGAAACGGCGGCGCCGAAAGCGGCAACGCGCTCATCCCCTACAACGTGAACACCCAGAGCATCCGGCTGCGGTTCTGGGACGGCCAGGACAAGTCGGTCATTGACAACATGACGATGCTCAAGGGCGACCACCTGTTCCAATTCGGCGGCAGCTACCAGCGCAATTTCGACTACCACATGCGCACCGACAACGGAGTCGGGCAAAACAACCAGGTCGTTTACTGGGTGGGGGATTTCAGCCAGCTCAACTTCACGAACTCACCCTACATCCCGAGCACTGTGCCGAGCTCTCAAACCGCCGCCTACAAAAACCTCTATGGCGAGGTGCTCGGCCTCGTCCCCCAGACGCAGGTGGTCTACACCCGCGCCGGCCAGGACCTGACGCTGCAGCCGATCGGAAGTGTTGCCTTCAATCAGAGCATCATCCCTTATTACAACTTCTATTTCAGCGATACCTGGAAATGGAAGCCGACGCTGACACTCACTTATGGGCTGGCATATGCTCTGGAAATGCCTCCCTACGAGCTCAACGGCAAACAGGTCGAGCTCGTTGACCAAAACGGCCAGTTGATCAATTTTACGGATTACATCGCGCAACGGAAAAAGGCGGCGCTCGCCGGGCAGGTCTATAACCCGCTGATCGGTTTCTCGACCGTGCGCAACGTCGGCGCGGGGCTCAAGTATCTGTACAACCCGTTCTATGGCGGATTCAGCCCGCGTATTTCTCTTGCCTGGAATCCCCACTTCAAGGGTGGAATCATGGGCACATTGTTCGGCGACGGCAAGACCGTGATCCGCGGCGGCTACAGCCGGATCTGGGGCCGGATCAACGGTGTGCAACAGGTCCTGACCCCGATGCTGGGACCGGGCATGCTGCAACCCGTGATCTGCAATGGCGCCACCATTACCGGCCAATGCCTGGGAAACGGCCAGGCCACTCCGATAAACGCTTTCCGCATCGGCACCGATGGTATGACGGCCCCGCTGCCGGCCGCCAGCCAGACATTTCCCCAGCCCTTTATTCCCGGCGGGACCAACCCGAATGCGGGCGACTCCACGCTGCTCGATCCCACCGCCAAGCCGATCCGCACCGACAACTTCAGCCTCTCGTTCCAACGCCAGTTTTCCAACAAGGTGATGTTGGAGATTGGTTACATGGGGCGGAAGGCGGTAAACACTGATCAGATGATCAACCTGGACGCGGTGCCGTACATGACGACTCTGGGCGGCGAGCGCTTTGATAACGCCTTCGCCAACCTGTACACCTACCTGTGCGGCGGCGCTTACCCGTGCCCGAGTACCGCGACCGCGGCCAGCGTTCCCATGCAGCCCTTCTTCGAGGCCGCCCTCGGCGGCGCAACGTCGAGCTACTGCTCGGGGTACGCGAACTGCACCGTGGCGTTTGCCAGCAAGAACACATCGACCATCAAGAATGCCGCGGTTTCCTCCCTTTGGGCCCAGGTCAACAATAATTGGACCCTGGGCCGAAGCATGATCAGCTCGCCACTCAATGGAGGCTTTAACCAGGCCGCTTCGATGACCCTGGTCTCCCCCGTGGGCTGGTCAAACTACCATGCAATGTACATATCGTTCAGGACCAACGAGTGGAAAGGCCTTACCGCCGCTTCCCACTTCACCTGGAGCAAATCGCTGGGCATAGGGGAACTGGCGCAGTACAACAGCTCAGCGACCACCCTGACTCCCTATGACCTGAAGGCCAGCTATGGGCCGCAGGGGTTCGACGTCAAGTTCGTCTACAACGCGAGCATGTACTGGCAGCCGCCGTTCTTCAAGGGCGCTCACGGGGTCAAGGGCAGGCTGCTCGGCGGCTGGACGATCGCGCCGCTGTTCACGGCCCAGAGCGGCGCTGGAACTGCCGTGAGCTACTCGGCAAACTCCCCCTTACAGGCTTTCGGCGAGTCCTCATCCGCCTCAATCAGCGCAAGCACCGAGAACGCCGTGTTCGCGAAGCCTTACACCGGCGGCAACAATGCCAATTACGGTGTCACAGGCTCCAACGGCATCGGCACCAACAATCCTTATGGCGTGAACATGTTCAGCGACCCGGCCACGGTCTACTCACAGTTCCGCCCATGCATCCTCGGGATCGATACCAGTTGCGGCGGCTACTACAACCTGCGAGGCTTGCCGCGATGGAACCTCGATGCGTCGCTCACCAAAGACTTCGGCATCATCGGTGAGCGCGTCCACGCATCGCTGACCATCATGTTTACCAATGTCATGAACCACCTCGTGTTGAGCGGTCCGAGCCTGAGCCTGACCAGCCCGACGACGTTTGGCCGCATCACCGGCCAGGCCAACACGCCGCGGAACATGGAATTCGGCCTGCGCATCGCCTTCTAGAGACACTCCTGTTTATCTGCGGTAAGAAGGGGCCGAGCAATCGGCCCCTTCTCCCCTGAAGTGTGGCGCTAACAGCTATAGCCTGTTTCAGGGCTTGCCACCGTCTGAATCACAGATTTTTCAGGACTCGGGACTGTGCTTGCGGGGATCCGTGGGAGCGGAGCTGTTCGGTCGCCCCAGCAGCTCCGCCAGAGCCGCTTGCTGTTTGCTGGAGACCACGGCAATCACCTCGTCCCCCTGCCGCAACACGGTCTCGCCGCGGATGGGCAATACCTCGTCCTTGCGAATTATCGCTGCCAAAGTGCAGTTGGCCGGAAGAGCGAGGTCGCGGACCATTTTCCCTGCAGCGTGAGCCTCCGGGGCGATCTTTTCTTCCACCAGAGCAACTTCCCCTTTGCGCAGTTTTAACAGCGTCATCATGTCGCCGAGAGACATTTCCTCGGCGATCAGCTTCGCCATCATGTCGGCCTGGTTGATGGCGACATCGACATGAAACTTCTTATCGAAGAGCCAGGCGTTGCGCGGATTGTTGATGCGCGCGATCGTGCGCGGCACGCCGTAGCGATCGCGTCCCATGTAGCACAGGACCAGGTTATCCGCATCCACGGTGGTGCACGCGGCTAAAACCTGGGCCTCACGGATGCCCGCTAATTCCAGGATGTACGGGCTGGTGGGGTCCCCCTCGTAGATCACCTCCGTGGGGAGTTCCTGGTGGATGCGCGCCAGCACTTCCGTGCGGTCGTCGATCAGGTGAACTTTGTGCTTGGCCGCGAGGAGGAATGATGCAAGCTGGGCGCCGGTCCGGCCGCCGCCGACAATGATAACGAACATCTCAATCCTCCTGCAGCTTGTCCAGCTGCTCGCCGAGAATCCGGGCTCCCTCTTTCGTCGCACTGAGATGCAGCACGTCCCCCGGCTCCAGGGCACCGTCCGCTTTGAGAGGAAACAGACGGTCGCCTCGAGTGACCGAGATCATTGTCCCCTGCGTGGAAGTAAGCAGCTCACCCAGCAGCCGGCCGCGCCAGACTTTGGGGACGGTGAAGTGGTACAGCCCCACGTCCTCCGCGCCGCCTGGACAGACCTTGCGCAACCTGGAGCCACCGAGCAGTTCTTCAATGCACTGAGCGCCCATGCTGCTGGGGCTGATAAGATCCAGATCGAAGGCTTCATGCAAAACGCGTTTCCGCGGGTCAAAATTCCGGACCACGACATTCGGCACCTTGAACACGACCTGCGCCACATGACCAAGCACGGTGTTGACCGAATCCGACGGCGTTACAGCTGCGAGGGCCTGAGCGTGCTCGATGCCCGCCCGCAACAGGACGTCCTGGGTAAGAACATCGCCCCGCAGAGTCAGGCCGCGGAAATCAGGCGGCAGATTGCGAAAGGCGGCGGCTTCCTGATCGACGACCGTAACCTTGTGGCCCTTGCGGAATAGGCCGTAAGCAACCTCCGCTCCCACCCGGCCACAACCCACTACGATGACATTCATGGAAATTTCGCTCCCGTGATCCCGCTCATCATACTTGATAAGGGACGTCCGTGATGACAATTCCTTTCTTGAACAGCAGGATCAGACGCAGCATCATGGCCGTCTGCGTGTGCAGAAGATTATAGAACCAGCGCTTGGGCACAAACTGCGGCACCACGATCGTAATGGTTTCGTTCGGTTGCCGCTGCGCTGCTATCAAATCTATGTATTGAAGCAGTGGCTCCAGGAACAGGCGATAGGGCGACTCCAGGATGACCAGGCGCACCCCTTTCCCCCATAATCCCCATTCCTGCCGCACCCGCTCCGCTTCCTGCGGATCGATCGAAACGTGCACAGCGGTCACATCTTCCGATAGCATCTGGGCGTAGCGCAAGGCGGCCAGCGTCCCGCGGTGCACCGAACTAATGGGCAGAATGATGCGATGGCGCGGCACCGGCGGCGGTTCGCCGAAGTTCTCCAGCGACAGGTTCTGGCTCAACTTTTGATAGTGCCTGTGAATCCCCTGCAATATCATAACCATCACGGGAACCAGAATCAGAACAATCCAGGCCCCTTCTAAAAACTTGGTAGCCGAAAACACAATCACGACGATGGTCGTGCAGATAGCGCCCAGTCCATTGATGATCATTTTCAGTTTCCATCCGGGCTCGTAGCGGAGAGTCGATCCCCGTTCCTGGACTTCCTGACCTGGCTGAAGATGGCCTAATTTCCACCAACGGTGCGCCATGCCGGCCTGGGAGAGGGTGAACGCGAGGAAAACGCCGATGGCGTAGAGAGGGATCAGTCCGGTGACGCTGGCATTAAAGGCGATGATCAGGAGCGAGGCGATCAAAGCCAGAATAATAATGCCGCGGGAATAGACCAGCCTGCTGCCACGATACGTCAGCTGGCGCGGCAAAAAACCATCGGCGGCCATCATCGCGCTCAAGCGCGGGAAATCCGCAAATGAAGTGTTGCAGGCCATGATCAAAATGACGGAGGTAGCGGTGACCGTGGCCAGATAAAAAATCCCCCGGCCTCCCATTGCGGTGCGCGCCAACTGGGAAATGACGGTTTCCTGCTCGGACGGGACGGCCCCTATATGCATGGCGAGGAAAGAAATCCCGAGGAACAGGCTACCCAGAATGGAAGACATCCAGAGCAAGGTTATGCCGGCATTCCGGCTGCGCGGCTCTCGAAAGGCCGTGATGCCATTGGAAATTGCTTCAACTCCTGTCAAGGCGGAGGTGCCGTTGGCGAAGGCATGCAGGACCAGGAACGGCGTGAGCGTCTGCAACTCCATCACGGTTTGTATCGACGGAGGATCGGCCACCACGCCAAGCGATCCCATCAGGTACCTGAACAGGCCGATGAAGACTGTCGCATACATGGTGGCGATGAAGAAGTAGGTAGGCACGGCAAAGGCGCGGCCGGATTCCCTGACCCCGCGCAGATTCATCAGCATGACAAAAAACAACAGGCCGACGGTAATGGCGACCCGGTAATGAAACAGCACAGGAAATGCTGAAACGATTTGAGCCACCCCCGACGACATGGATACGGCCACCGTCAGCACGTAGTCGGTCATCAACGCCGCGCCTGCTATACGCGCCGGCAATTCACCCAGATTGTCACGAGCCACGATATATGAGCCGCCGCCTCCCGGATAGGCATGGACCGTCTGTTCATAGGAAAGGGTCACGATCGCAAGTAGGAAGACAATCGCGATTGAAATCGGAAACACGGCCCCGATAGCCATCGTGCCGGCCGCGGCAAGCACAATCAGTATTTCCTGGGTGGCGTATGCGGTGGAGGAGAGCGCATCCGATGCGAAGACGGCGAGTCCGACAGCCTTGCCTACGGTTTGATGAGGCGCATCGGCGGTCGGGAGTGGCCGTCCAATAAACCAGCTGCGCCAGGATCGCGGCGGCGCGGACTCGACGAGCCGATGCTGAACCGCGGTCCCGTTTTCCTGGTGGAGGGTTACGTCAGTTTTTTCCGGCGGCGCCTCAGGCTGCTCCTGGTGTGCCCGAAGTGTCCGGGAATCTGAATTTTCCACGGGGCCTGAACTCAAGTGCTCATCTCCCTGCCGATGCTTCATCCCGCCTTGACAAACTGCATCGCGTGCTCTACCAGGCATCCGGCATTCTGAATGCTAAGCTTGCTCTAATGAGTCCTTCGTGTGATGCCCCGATATTTTAGAGGTTCCCAGCCAATTTGCAAGTTTGGATCCGCAGGCCCGCCGGATTCACGCATAGCGTTTTTTTGATGGACAAGAGAATTCAACGCGCAACTGCAGGCAAACGCTGGCAATGCCACCAAACGGCCTCTTTTGGCTAACCATTCACAGCACAATTCTTTTTCAGGAGGACTTGGTTTCACCCGCCTGGGAGCCAGGGCGGTTCTTCATGCCGGATCGTCCTCATCTCGTTTGTCCGAAACGATAACTGACTGCGAATTGGATGATCGGGAAAAAGGTGAAGTCCTTGGCATCATCATTGAAGCGCTGCTCTTGTTGTCGCAGATCACCTTGAAGCTGGGCTGATGGTGTTTGGGTTGTGGACAGCGAGAGTTTGGCATGCCCGTGGTACATTGCGCCCAGATCGAAGGTAACGCCCCAATGCTTTCTTGTCTTGAATGTTCTGCCGAATCCCAGCCCGAAATAGGGGGCGGTACGATTGAATTTGACGACTCCATTCATCTGGCCAAGTTGATCGGGGGAATAGCTGCGGCCGTTGATTGTGATCTGCCCCTGTGTCGGCTTGGCGCTGCCGGAAACTTCATTCAAATTGATCACCATGCCTCCGCCAAGCCGGAACCAATTTTTAAAAGGAAATACGTCAAGCCCAATCGGCACCGCTCCCAGTTTGAGCTTTGCGCCATAATTAATGTTGTTGTCGGAAAAATCAGTCGAGTACCGGAAGAATCCTGCGCCGACTCTAAAGTTCAGCACTCGAGGCACAACAACGCGGTGGACTTCAGCTCCAATACCCATGGTTCCGGCTTTGCCGACCACCGCCCAGCCGCCCTCGGCCGCAATGGCGCCGGGACTCGTCAGTAGCGTTAGCATCAACAATCCAACAAACATGAGCGTTCTCATAAGCTGATCTCCCGTGAATCCGTGAAATTAGCGAATGCACCTTTTAGTGCATGTGCCGGATTTCATTCATTAATGTGATGCATTCATTCGGTTGTGTAAGATCATATCCTGGTGCAATTCTCGCACAATCCCTCTATAGAATTGCATTGAGCCCCCTTCAAGGCCGGTTCGGGAATCTTAACGCCTTATACGAGTTTTGATCTTGATAAGCAAGCCTGAATTGATATCCTGCGGCACGCCACTTCACGAATCGCCCTCTGCCGTTGCATCACCTTCGCGGTGCTGCGCCGCTTCCCGATCATTAAATTGGTGCCCGCTTCAGTTTGAGAGTTGGTATAATCAAGTCCTTGATTATGATCCGGATACGAGAAAAGCTCCGCTGCTTTTTCCATAGACGTTCGATCTCTCTCAGGCTCTATCTCATCGTTGTTCCCGCAACTACCCTGGCAATTTCTCTAATCACCTATATCGACAGCCACCTTGTCACCAGCCTGCTGGAGAGAGAGGTCCGGGACAATACACAAACTGTTGCCAGCCAGCTTGCTGCTGACCTCTCCCGGAGAGATGCGCTCCTCACCAGGGAAGGAATGCACCCCTGGCTCGCCGAGCTCGTGGAAACGAACGCCTTCATCACGCGCATCGAGGTTTTTCGTCTGATCGATGGCAGTCTCAGCCGCATCGATACGACCACAAGCTCCACAGCGCCGTCTGCCCTCATCGATGAGACCACGGTGGTAAAAATTGGGAAGCCGGCTGTCCTTCCCCAATATCATGATCGGGAGCGCACCTTGAAGGTAATCGTCCCGATCCGGCCCGCCAGCAACACCGTTCAGGGATGCGTGAGTGTGACGGGGTCGTTTTACCAAGCCGATTTTGTTTCGCAAATGCACTACCGTATCGACCTATTCCTGATACCGGCATCCATCGTCATGCTTGTCCTGCTGCTTCACCTCCTTTTTGCCCGCGGCCTGATCGGCCGCATCAGCCGCCTGGGACTTGCCATGACCCAGGCAAGGAGTGGCGCACTGGAGAAGAAAGCGCCTGTGGATCGCCTTGACGAGCTGGGGGTCATCGCACAGCAGTTCAATGAAACCATGGCCGAGATCGAACGGGCTTCCCGTGATCGGGATCGGCTGCTCGAAGAGCAAAAGGATTTCAACGCGCAACTAAAGGCCAAGGTCAGTGAAGCCACAAAAGAGCTTTCTATGGCCAACCTTCAATTGAGCCAGCTCAACCAGGATTTAATTGACGCCCAGCGCCGCTTGACCAGGGTCGAGCGCATGGCGGTCGCGGGCCAAATGGCTGCCGCGTTTGCCCACGAGGTCGGCTCGCCGCTGAGCGCAATATCGACCCATCTGGAGCTGATCGCGGAGGAGAAGAGCTGCAATGAAGAAACCCAGCGCCGGATCAGGTTGATTCAGGAGCAGGTGAATCGCATCACCGGGTTCGTGGAAGAGATGCTGTCAGAAACGCGCGCGGCTGCTCACGCCTACGGCAAGGTTCAGCTCAACGAAATTCTCAAGCAGCTGCTGCTTTTTCTGGGCCAGCACCTCGAACGTCGCCGGATCCACGTGGAGACCAGGCTTCAGCCGGAATTGCCGGAAATCGAAGCCAATGGCCAGCAACTCCAGCAGGTTTTCTTGAATCTTTTGAATAATGCCGTCGACGCCATGCCCAATGGTGGAACGGTCGGGGTGGAAACCCGCGCAGAAGATGACGCACAGGGCAACAGGGTGGTCGCTGTATCTATTGCGGATAGCGGAGTGGGAATCTCAAACGAGGAGAAGATACGGATCTTCGAGCCGTTTTTCTCCACCAAGGAACTGGGCCACGGCACCGGGCTGGGGCTGAGCATTGCCGCACGCATCGTGCGCCAGCACGAAGGCACAATCTCCCTCGAAAGTGCGCAGGGGAAGGGCGCAACCTTTACCATCCGTTTCCCTGCCCAGCCGACGGGCGCGGGCATACCCCAAGAGGTGGACACAAAATGAACCAGCCCTTAACCACCCCCGGCAGGATTCTGGTTGTGGATGACGATGCCGCATCGCTTTCCTCCTTGGGTGAGGCCATCGCCAAAGAAGGGTATGAGGTCACGCTCGCCGGCAGCGGTGAAGAAGCGATCAGGCTGGCAGAGGAGCGGGAATTCGATGTGGTCGTCACTGACTTGCGCATGCGCGACGTCGACGGGCTGCAGGTGCTGCGCACCTTTAAGGCAGTTCGGCCGGAAACTGTTCTCATCGTGATGACCGGGTTCGCCTCGATGGAGACCGTGGTCGATGCTATGTCCGCCGGCGCGTACGATTACATCTCCAAGCCCTTCCGTCTGGATCAAATGCGCTTGAAAGTGCGCCACTCACTCCAGTATGCCCGGCTCCTGCACGAAAACAAGGACCTCCGCGAACAGGCAAGAGGCCGCAATCTGCAGGGCGAGATCATCGGGTCCAGCCCCGCCATGATCGAGGTTTTCAAGACCATCGCCAAGGTGGCGCCCAGCAACGCGACGGTCCTGATCCAGGGCGAAAGCGGCACCGGCAAGGAGCTGGTCGCACGTTCGATCCACAGGCTGGGCAGCCGTAAGATAAAACCCTTTCAGGCCGTCAACTGCGCATCGGTCACCGAGAGCCTGCTCGAAAGCGAACTCTTCGGCTTTGTCAAAGGCTCCTTTACCGGCGCGACCGCGTCCAAGCTCGGCGTCTTCGAAGTCGCTGACCATGGTACGGTTTTTCTCGACGAAATCGGGGACACGACGCCGGCCATGCAATCCAAGCTCCTGCGCGTGCTGGAATCGGGGGAGATCATGCCTGTGGGAAGCACGAGCGCAATCCTGGTCGACGTGCGCATCATCGCCGCAACCCATCGTGATTTGACGGACCTTGTCGCTCACCAGAGATTTCGCGAAGATCTTTATTACCGGCTCAAGGTCGTCACGATCGAGCTGCCTGCTCTACGCGCCCGGATGTCCGACCTCCCACTGCTGTTCGACTTTTTCCTGAAGAAATACTCGGCCAGAGCGGGGAAAACGCTGGCGGTCCATCCTGGAGTCCTGTCCTGCCTGCAGAGTTACCAATGGCCCGGAAACGTCCGCCAGCTCGAAAATGTGGTCGAGCGTGCCGTGGCGCTCAACACCTCGGGGGTGTTCGCCATCGAGGATCTCCCGGAAGAAATGCAGACCGCCTCTCAAAAGCCGCGCCCGGCGGGCACGGGCTCCTGGCCTACTTTGGCTAAGATGGAGGATCGCTATATTCAGGAGGTAATCCAGGCTACCGGCGGCAACCTGACCCGCGCAGCCGAAATGCTCGGCATCGACCGCCGGACTCTCTACCGTCGCATCAGCAAGAGCGCCGAGGAATAGCCGTCACCCGGCGTCGATTCCGAGCTCCGACGCTCCCAGTCATCTTCTTGCTGCGTTCCGTCCAGTTTCTGCCAGGTACCAAGCATTCAACAGCTGAACGCAGAGGTCGCTGAGGCCGCAGAGAAAGGCCAGGCAAGAAAGTCCTCCGCGCCTTCTACGTTAAGGTTTTTGGCACCGGCCGTACCGATTCATGCTTCTCGTGACTCTCATCCCCGCCTGGGTTCAATTCCTTTGCGACGTTTTTGCCACAACCATCGCAAAACTGTCACAGTATGGGACAAGCATAACGTTTTCAATAATTTATTGAGACTTGGCTGTTTTTGCTCCTGCGATTGGGGCAGAAGTGTACATAGATCCCATTCCTGAAAAAGTGTGCAAATTCATGCAGAAATACAACTTACGTCCGTAATACCGGCTGGCACGCTTCATGCTATGGAGGGTGTCGGGCAAGGATGGAACCTTCCCACTGCGATTATGAGTAAGGGAGGGAAAAAATGAGAGATCTAACAAGACGTACGAAAATAGGACAGCCTGGTTTTGGGCATGGATTTGCCCTCGGCCTGGCGATGCTTTTGCTGATTCTCGGTGGGGCCATGGGCTTCAAGGCAGCCTATGATTTAGGAGCTTCCAAAGCCGTTTCGGGTGCAGCCGTTGCCACGGCGAGCAACCCGGTTGAGTTGAGCAGGGGCTTTGAGGCGGTGGCCAAGGAAGTCGAAGGGGCGGTAGTCAACATCAATACCGAGCAGATTATCCACAACGCTGCCGGGGACATGGTAGGTCCTTTCAGCCGGTTCTTTGGCGGCCAGGATCCGTTCGGGTCATTTTTCAGGCAGATGCCGCGCGACCTGAAGCAGAAAAGCCTTGGTTCCGGTTTCCTGGTCGATCCGAGCGGCTACATTCTCACCAACGACCATGTCGTGGACCATGCGTCCTCGATCAAAGTCAAGCTCGCCGACAACCGAATTCTGGATGCGAAGGTCGTGGGTATCGATGCACAGACGGACCTCGCGGTTTTGAAAATCAGCGGTTCGAATTTCCCGACGCTGCATTTGGGGGATTCCGACCAGGTACAGGTGGGGGATTGGGTGCTGGCTTTCGGCAGTCCGTTTGGGCTGCAAAAAACAATGACAGCAGGAATCATCAGCGCCAAAGGACGGGTGATTGGAGCCGGACCTTATGACAATTTCCTGCAGACCGATGCCGCAATCAACCCGGGCAACAGCGGGGGGCCGCTGGTCAATCTCAATGGCGAGGTGATTGGCATCAACACCATGATCGCCAGTGACAACGGCGGCTTCCAGGGCATAGGGTTCGCCATCCCGTCGTCCATGGCCAACCGGGTATATGGCCAGATTGTAAAGAACGGGAAAGTGACGCGGGGTTGGCTCGGAGTCACAATTCAGAGCATGACTCCCGAACTGGCGAAGAGCTTCAACATTAGCCCCGACAAGGGAGCACTGGTCGCGGATGTTCAGGCGAATAGCCCGGCTGCCAAAGCTGGACTGCAATCGGGCGACGTGATTTTGACTTACAACGGCAAACAGATCAGCAGTTCCAATGATCTCTCGCTCGCGGTCGCCGACACGAAGGTCGGCGAGCCGGCGAATTTGAAGGTTTTGCGCGCCGGCAAGGAAATGAGCTTCGAGGTCAGGATCGGGGAGAGGCCTGCTGACGTGGCCGAAAGCTTCCAGTCCTCGGGCACCCAGAGGCATGGAAAGCTCGGAATGACTGTCGAAAACATCACTCCTCAAGCCGCGCGCCAGATGAACCTGTCAGCCAGCGTTGGGGCACTCGTAACCGAGGTCCAGCCGGGCAGTCCGTCAGATGAAGCCGGCGTCCGTCCCGGGGATGTGATTCGGGCCATCAACCAGGACACGGTGAACAACGCTTCCGACCTGATGGCTGCGGTACAGAGGTTGAAGAGCGGAGACGTGGCCAGGTTAAAGGTGATCCGGAATGACCAGATCCTGTTCCTGGCCCTCGAGCTATCCTGACACCGAGAAACAACTGCACAGCACGTTGGGCAGGGTCCCATTCAGATCGGGGCCCTGCCCGGTTTATTTTAGGTCTGTTCCTCCAGATTCCTCGATTTCTCCTTCTTCCGATTCCTCAGGGCGCGGATTTGTTTATAATAAGGTCGCAGCCTGCGGCCCTCAGTCTGCCTCGATAAAGGCCGGCGAGCTGGCAAGTGGATGCAGGTTATGGTGGATCATAGCCAGCACAACATCGGCTGACGGGTATTACTTTGCGGATTCGACCAGAATAGTCATGGAAGCTCTTCTCCTCAGGTACGGTTATCTCCTGTTGTTCTTTGGTGTGATGGTCGAAGGGGAGGTTTTTCTGCTGGGCGCCGCGTTTCTTGCCCACCGTGGCATTCTCTACCTGCCGCTCGTCATGCTGATTGCCGTTTCAGCGAACTCCACAGCGAATCAGATCTACTATTTGATGGCGCGCGCGCGCGGGCGCGCCTGGTTGGAAAATCGATTCCGCGATAATCCTCATTTCCAGAGGGTCGAGAATTGGATGAAACGGTATGCTAACTGGATGCTGATCGGCAGCCGTTTCGCCTTCGGCTTCCGCATTATCATCCCGGCAGCGTGCGGGGCATTTGGCATGCCGATCCTGCGCTACACGGCTCTCAACTGGACCGCTGGCATCCTGTGGGCGATCCCTACATCTCTCCTGGGATTCTATTTTGGCGATCTGGCCCAGCGAATGCTCTCCGGCATCGCGCGCTACGAGTGGTGGATCGTGCTGGGATTGGCGTTGCTGGCAGCTCTGTTGCTGGTCTTCCGGCATATCCGGCACGAGGAGTGGTTCGAAGATTTCGAGCTCTCCGACCTCCACATCCTGGCGCCGTCTTTGATCGCATGCATGGGCGCTCTGAACCTCCTTTCGGCAATTTGGCCGCGATCTGGCGCCACATTCCAAGGCCTGCGGGCATGGCTCCCGCTGGCGGTTGCGCAGCCGAGGCGACCCCTGCTGATTTTTGCCGGCATCGCGCTCCTGCAGGTGACGCGCAGCCTGGCGAAGCGTAAGGAACTCGCCTGGTACATCGCCGTGCTTGCTCTGCTGGTCTCCATCGTGACTCACATCACCCACGCGCTCGATCTTCAGCACTCGCTGGTCGCAGGTCTCCTGCTCCTCTACCTGTTTTATTTTCGCAAGCGCTACTATGCCCGCACCGATCCGGCTTCGCTGCGGCGGGTTCTGTGGGTATTCCCGTTACTTTTTGCAGTGGTGTTTTTATACGGTTACATCGGCCTGAATCGCAGGGCTGACAGTTATCAATGGCTTAATCACTCCAGCCCCATCAAAGAGGCTTTTCGTTCGGGAATCCTCATTGTCGAACCCCAGGTGGCCGCCAAGACCGCAAGTGCATCACGTTTCTTGGGGTCGCTCCAGATCGCAGGGTGGCTCGCCCGTATGTATCTCCTATTTCTGATCTTGCGCCCCGTGATCATGCGGCGCAGGATGGAAGCCAATCCGGGCGTTATTCAAGATATTTTCCACAAACATGGCCGCTTTTCGCCCGCTGCATTTGCGATTCAGAGCGACAAGCACCACCTGCTGGCGGCAGAAGGCCAGGGCCTGGTAGCGTATGCAACTCGCGGAAATGTGGCTTTCGCCTGTGGGGACCCCTTGGCTTCTGAAGATCAGTTCAAAACCACGGTTCTGGGTTACCTGGAATACTGTGAGCACAATGGCTGGACGGCATGCATCTATGATGCCTCGGAAGTCAACCTGCCCCTATATCAATCCTTTGATCTGCGCTCCATCAAAATAGCGGAAGAGGCCATCCTCGATTTAAGGGAGTTTTCACTGGCAGGAGGCAAGAGGGCCCATCTTCGAACCATGGTGCACAAGATCGCCAAGACGGGCATGACGGTGCATCGTTACGATGGCAGCCAGCGCACAGATGCTGCCACAGGCGAGCAGCTTGAATTCATCTCCCAGGAATGGCTTTCCGAGAAGCACATGGGCGAAGGGGGCTTCACCCTGGGGCGGTTCTCGCTGGATTCCTTGAAGGATGTGCCGGTGTTCTTTTCGATATTGGACGGCAAGGTCCAGGCGTTTTGCTCCTGGTTGCCTTATCGCGGCCACACGGCGGTGGTCCTGGACCTGATGCGGCGGCGCACCCAATCCCCTCCCGGCACTATGGATCAGCTGATCGCAGAATCGCTGTTGCAGCTTCAGGCGGAAGGATTTTGCGAGGCAAGTCTCGCGAATGCCCCGCTGCAGAGCATCCCGGAATCGCAGGGAACGCTCGAGCGGGGTATGGCGCTGCTCTTCGAAAACATAAACTCGGTTTACGGATACAAAAACCTATTTCAGTTCAAAAACAAGTTTGCGCCCCACTGGGAAGGACGACATTTGATCTATCCAAGAGGCGCGGACATGCTGCGGGTGGCCCATGCCCTGACCTCGGTCCATAGCTCAAGCGGCCTGTGGCAGCTGATATTCAGGAGCTAGGAACCGGCCCGAAAATCCGATACGAGCCCCCTAAATCAGGGAGCGCAGGAGACGCCATCCCAGCTTGGTGCCTTCTCTTATCGGGAATCGTGTGGAGGCATAGATGGCGTGCATTCGCTCGGAGTCCGTGTCCCTGTGCGCCGTACCCAGGATGAGTCCCGCCACGATCCGGCCCGAGAACTGGGTGAGCGAAACGCCGACCCCACCATACCCGATGTTCAGAATCACATCCGGCATCTTTTTCAGGGCTCGGATGATCGGCACATGCGTCCGGGTCTCATGATATGGGCCGCCCCAGGCCGCCTCGATATCTGCGTCGCGCAGGAGGGGAAAATGGCGTATCATCTGCGTTCGCAGGCGCCGGTGGCAGGGTTCGTCGCGATCCGAAAGCGCCTCTGCAGTGGCATCCGGCCGATCAAATCCGCCAAACATCAGCCGGTTCTGATACCGCCGTGCATAAAAGTATTCCCTTCCGATGTTTACAATCGTCTGGTTTTCAAGGCCAAGTTGGTCCAGGGACGATCGATCAAGCGGGGCGGTTGCCAGCATATAGGTAATCACCGGCTTGGGAATGCGCTGGTTAAGTCCGAGCTGATGCGTGTAGGCATTCGTCGCGACGATCACCTTGCCGGCCTTCACGCAGGCACCGGCATGGGTCAGCACATCCACGCCGGTGTGCGCCGGACGCAGGCCAGTCACGCGCGTGTTTTCATAAAGGCGGATGCCGAGCCGCTGGACGTATCGCCGCAACCCTTGCACGAGAGCAAGCGGCTGGATGGCATACCCATCCAGCACATAACCTCCATGCGCAGGGTAAGGAATGGTCGCGCGCAGCTCAGCCGGTGTTGCAATATGACCGGGAACGCCGGCCAGCAGGCATCGTTCGCCGATGAGCGCGACTTGGCGTTGATAGAGGCCGCCCGCTCCCGTGGTGATGATCTTCGACGGGCGCAAGTCACAAGCGATTGCCTCGCTTTGCATCAGCTGGATGAAAGACGCCGTCTCTCCGGCGATGTAGCGTGAGGCAAATCGGATGTCATCAAGCCGCTGCGGGCTTGCCGAACAATCGATCAGCCAGGTAATCGGAAGAAAGGGAGAGAGGATGCCTGCGTTACGCCCGCTCGCGCCGGACCCAACCTGGTCACGCTCCACGAGGGCAATATCCAAGGATCGATCCGCCTCTTTGAGATGGCGCGCGCAGGACAGTCCGGCGAATCCACCCCCGACGATGGCCACATCCGCGCGTACTGTGCCTTCAAGTTGCGGCGCAGATGGAGAATCAGGGGCACTCCATAAAACCATCGGGTGCAACTCCCGTGCATGGTTATTCTACGAGGCAGTTGCCGAATCTTTTTTGACATGAGGCCAGGATGCGCCCCTGGTTTTCCCGGTATTCAGAAGTACCGGGTGGCGTGGCGGCGCACTACTTTTTGCGGGTAAGATCCAGGCTGCCGTAGTCGCCGGATTCCATGCTCCATGCCCCCATCAGCTTGTTGCCCTCCACCTTATCGCTAATGACATCGAGTCTGGCTTTGACTTTCACTCTGTCATTCCCTATAGGCATCATGAACTCAAAGCTGAAACTGTCTTCATCCTCGATCTTGAAGTTTTCCAAGGAGACCGCTTTGGCCGTGGCCACGGTGATCGTGCCGGTATAGGAGGTTCCTGCCTTTTTCAGGACCAGCGTTACAGGATCTTCATTAGGAGTATTGGGGAAATCCGTTGTCCCCACCCAGGTTGCACTGATGTCCGGGAACTGTGCGAAAAGTACACCGGCCATAACGGTTACGAGTAATCCCAAAAGGGCAAGAATGGTCGCTCTTTTCATACTTTCCTCCGTTCTGTCTTGATGTACGATACCTTACCGTTGACGTTTCGAAAAGAAACCCTCAAAACTGCTGCCGGCGCACCACTGAAAAATGGAGCCCATGATGAAATTTCCCGGCCAACGAAAGCGGACCCACTTTTTCCCTTCCACAAAAACGGCTGAGAATTTTCTGGACGATGAGCGAAAAATACCGCGCGTCCTATCTCACCTATTCCTCGATCGCGCAAATCGCGAAGTATGCCAACTCGGTCTGCTATGAGGTTTTGAAGAGCCCTCCCCGGCTCAATTCCGCCGAAGGACTGAGCAAGGGCGAACCGGAACCTTAGCGCGCTCCCGCGTGGGCGCGCTGGACTTCCTCCGGAGTCTCTTTGCGCTTCGACTGGTAAAAGCAAAGGCAGCCACGAAGAACACGGATCATCATTACGGTGCTGCATTCCTCCTGCTTGCCTGCAAATTCGTTGCGGGCTTCCACAAGCATTTTTCACTGACATGACACGGAGATCAACTGATGATGCACGCAGATGAACGCTGATCCGTGGCTTGGGTTGGCCGGACGAGGCCTTGCTGCGACCATTTCCGGTGCGGCCTCCGCGACCTCTGCGATGAGATTTTTGCAGGCGGTTTAAACGTTTCGTGCTCTTCGTGGCTGTTTTTGAGGAATGGAGGCAAAAAACGTTTCCCATCGCACGCGCATTTTAAGGATAATGGGGAAAATATCGAGAGGACCTGAGCCATGGGAAAAGGCAGCCTGACTGTGAACGGCCCCTGCAATTGCCTGGTAGGGGAAATGCCCAAGATCGGGATTCGCCCCACCATCGATGGGCGACTGGGAGGAGTGCGCGAATCGCTGGAAAATCAAACCCTGGCGATGGCGAGAGATGCGGCGCAGTTTTTGTCAACGAACCTGCGGCACCCCAATGGCATGAAGGTGGAATGCGTGACTGCCGACAGCTGCATCGGCGGAGTGGCCGAAGCTGCGGCCGCCGCCGGGAAATTCCGGCGCGCCGGCGTCGGCGTCTCGCTCACCGTCACACCCTGCTGGTGTTACGGCTCAGAGACGATGGACACAGACCCGCATACGCCCAAAGCTGTCTGGGGCTTCAACGGCACGGAGCGGCCCGGTGCCGTGTATCTGGCAGCCGTCTCGGCCGGACACAACCAGAAGGGATTGCCGGTCTTCAATATCTACGGGCGCGATGTGCAGGATCGCAAGGACACCGAAATCCCGCCGGATGTGCAGGAGAAGTTGCTGCAATTCGCCCGCGCAGGCCTGGCGGTCGCCACGATGCGCGGCAAGTCCTATCTGTCGATGGGCGGCGTATCGATGGGCATCGCGGGCTCCATTGTCGATCACGCGTTTTTCGAGAGCTACCTGGGGATGCGCGTCGAGGCAATCGACACGGTCGAGTTCGTGCGCCGCATCGACGAAAACATTTTTGACCCGCGGGAATTTGAGCACGCCCTGGCATGGACCCGGCGGTACTGCAAGGAGGGCCGGGATACCAACAAACCCGAGGTTCAGCGCAAACGAGTACAGAAGGACTGGGACTGGGAAGCTTGTGTCAAGATGGCGATGATCGCGCGCGACTTGATGATCGGCAATCCGCGCCTGGCGGATCTGGGCTTCGGCGAGGAAGCCCTGGGCCATAATGCCCTCGCTGCCGGCTTCCAGGGCCAGCGACAATGGACGGACCATTTCCCCAACGGCGATTTTCTCGAGGCGATACTCTGCTCGTCCTTCGATTGGAACGGCATCCGCGAACCCTTCGTTGTCGCCACCGAAAATGACGCTCTCAACGGAGCTACGATGTTGTTCGGCCACTTGCTGACCGGCACGGCCCAGGTGTTTGCGGACGTGCGTACCTACTGGAGTCCTGCGGCGGTGCAGCGCGTGACCGGCCACAAGATGACCGGCAGGGCGGCCGGCGGCTTGCTGCATTTCATAAACTCAGGGCCCGCTGCGCTCGACGGCAGCGGACGGCAGAAACGCAACGGGCGACCGGCCATGAAACCCTTCTGGGAAATCACCGCGCGTGAAGCCGAGGTGTGCCTGAAAGCCACAACCTGGTATCCATCCATCGTGGAATACTTCCGCGGCGGCGGGTTCTCTTCCAGCTATCTGACCAGCGGCGGCATGCCCGTAACCGCGTCCCGTATCAACGTGGTTAAAGGGCTCGGACCCGCTCTGCAGATTGCGGAGGGCTGGACGGCCTCCTTACCGGACAAGGTGCACCGGATTCTCGATCGCCGCACCAACGAGACATGGCCTACGACGTGGTTCGCACCGAATCTGACGGGAATCGGACCGTTCCGTGATGTCTATTCGGTAATGGACCATTGGGGTGCCAATCACTGCGCGTATTCGTACGGGCATATCGGCCGCGACCTGATCACGCTGGCTGCCCTGCTGAGGATTCCGGTCTACATGCACAATGTGCGTGAGGAGGACATCTACCGCCCGAGCGCATGGGCCGCATTCGGTGCCCACGAACCGCAGGGTGCTGACTTCCGCGCCTGTGCCAATTTCGGCCCCCTGTACGGTAAGTATTAACCGGCTGCTTTGTACCGCTTACGTATAAATGTTTGCCGTAGAGCAGAGAAAAGCAAAAGTTCAACGCAGAGGTAGAAGAGATCGCAGAGAAAGGTCATGCAAACGCAACAAGTGTTCTGCGGCCTCTGCGTTGAGGTTTTAAGGATGCGGAGATGCCGGGGCTGCCTGTGCAGCCCCATGCCGGAATAGAGCTGGCAGGATGGAATTATGGCGATCGATCGCTATATCGCTTTTGATCTGGGAGCTGAGAGCGGCCGCGTCCTGCTTGGTTCCCTCGAAAACGGGCATCTCGACATCGAGGAGATTCACCGCTTTCCGAACGGTCCGATCGCGGTCGCGGACTCCCTGCGCTGGGATGTGCTGCATATCTTTGAGGAATTGAAGGCCGGTCTCCACAAAGTGGCGGCACTGAAGGTCTCGGTGGCCGGGATCAGTACCGACTCCTGGGGCGTCGATTACGTGTTCCTGCACAGAAACGAGCCGCTCTTGTCGGTTCCCTACCACTACCGCGACGCGCGTACCGAAGGCGCGTTGGAGCGCGCGTTCCAGGTTGTTTCTGCGGACGGGATTTTCGCCGAGACCGGCATCCAATTCATGCCGATCAACACGATCTATCAACTGCATGCCGACGCGTTGCACCGGGCCGAGATTCTGAGCGCTGCCGACAAGTTTCTCAACATTGGGGATTACTTCAATTTCCTGTTTTCCGGCGTCGGCAAGGCGGAGGAGTCCCTTGCGAGTACAACCCAGCTATACAATCCCCGCGCGCGCGCCTGGTCGGCACAGCTCGTCGAAAAGTTCGGCCTGCCGCCGAGGATCCTGCCGGAAATCGTTGCCTCCGGCACCCGGTTGGGCCCGCTGTTACCCGCAATTGCTGCGGAAACAGGACTCAAGGACGTCCAGGTAATCGCCGGCTGTTCGCACGATACCGCAGCCGCAGTAGCCGCAGTTCCGGCGGATGGGGAAGATTGGGCTTATCTCAGTTCAGGAACGTGGTCTCTGCTCGGCATTGAAACTCCTCAGCCGATCATCACGCCACGGAGCCGGCAATACAACTTTACGAACGAGGTGGGTTTTGGCAGTCGCATCCGCTTTCTAAAAAACATCGTCGGCCTTTGGATTGTGCAGGAATGCCGGCGCGCCTGGGCCCGGGAGGGTCAGGAATACAGTTACGAGAAACTGGCAATCCTGGCCGAGGAAGCAGAGCCCCTTAAAGCACTCGTCGATCCCCAGGATGATAGGTTCGGCAAACCCGGCCTGATGCACGAAAAAATCGCCGAATATTGCCGGACTACCGGTCAGACGGTACCCCTCACACCTGGCGCCACGATCCGATGCGCACTGGAAAGCCTGGCCCTGTGCTATCGCCAGACCCTGGAAAAGCTGGAACGCGCCACAGGCAAAAAACCGGCTCAACTCCACATCGTCGGGGGCGGCTGCAAGAACGCTCTCTTGAACAGACTTACTGCGGACGCCACTGGCATTCCGGCATTGGCAGGCCCGGCCGAGTGCACCGGAATCGGCAACGTCCTCGTGCAGGCGATCGCGCTCGGCCGGTTGCCTTCGCTGCAAGCCGCGCGGCAGATTGTACGGGAATCCTTTCCGCCGATCACCTACGAGCCTGGAGATGGCGGCCTTTGGGAAGAGGCGTACCGACGATTCTGCCGGCTGCAGGAATGCTGATTCGTTTCGGTCGCAGCACTTCGGAAACTGTGCAACATCCGCGAGGATTTCCCGGTTCAGCGCATCAGGAATGCGCGTACGCAAAATGGAAGACTTCCTCACCGAGCTGAAAAACAACACCCGACGCAACGCCCTGCTGATTTATTTGGATGGCATATTCTTCGGCTTGGGGTATGCGGCCTTCTTTCCTTTCACCATTCTCCCCGGGTTTTTGACTCACTTCAGCAAAGATCCGTTGGTGATCAACGGCGTGGTTGCCATTTATTCATTGGGCATGCAAGGCACGCAGCTGATTACTTCCTGGCTCTTTGATTCCCATCAGCGGAAAACCGGCGTATTTCTCAAATCGAGCATGATCTTCCGGCTCGCTGCCACCCCCCTTTTTTTGCTGGCATATTTTTCCAGGGATTTGCACGGTCGGCTCCTGCCGCTTTTCTTCATTCTTTATGGCAGCAGCGTTTGCGTATGGGGGATCAACGCTCCGCTCTGGACTGACCTCGTCGGGCGATGGGTGGAGGACAGCCGCTGGGGCAGGGTTCTTGGCATCCGCGTCTTTGTCGGGCAACTGGCCTTCATCCTCGGGGGCGTCCTGGTAATGACTGTGCTCGGTACCCTTGATTTTCCCGCCAACTACGTGCGCGTGTTTTTGATCGGCGCGCTGTTCTGGTGGGTGTCGCATTTTTCGCTCTGCTACTTGAAAGAGGCCAGATACCCATTAGCCAATCCACCCGCCGGCATTCGTGATTTCGCCGGCGAGATGGCAGGGATTCTTCGCAAGGATGCGGTGTTTCGATTCGTCGTCCTCGCATTTGTGCTCTCCTCTGCCCATACCATGAGCACAGCTCTGTACACAACCGTATCGCTGGATCGGTTGTACGCCGGCGCTACCTCGGCGGTGCGCGACGAATACATCGGCCGCTGCAGCCTCATCCTCAACATGAGCTCCGGTATCGCCGCACTCATGGCCGCATGGCTCATGCGCAAGAGAAACACCTGGTTCGTACTCGCCGCCGGTTATCTCTGTCTTGCGAGCGCGGCGTTCGGGGCATGCTTTGCCTCCTCCGCACAAGGGTTCGGCGTTACTTTGGCTCTGAACGGAGTGTTTCTCGGATTCGACGCCGTCGCCAGCGTGGACTTGCTGTTGCGGCTCACACCTGTAGAGCATCGGCTGCGCTATATCGGCATGGCAAACAGCGCCAGAGGCATCGCGGCGGGAGTCTTTCCGTTTCTTGGAGGGATCCTGGCTAAAAACTCCGGCGCGACGGCCACCTTTTTCTTGACGGCTCTTCTTGGCGTGGTCGCGAGTGTGGTACTTTACGCCGGAGCGCCGAGACAGACATCCGTCTCATCGAGAACACCTTATGCCAAAACAAGAGAATAAGATTGAACGCGCGTACCGACTCGCCCAGGAACGTTATGCGGAACTGGAAGTCGAAACTGATCTCGCCCTGAAAAAGCTGGCGGGGATCCCGATCTCCATCCAATGCTGGCAGGGGGATGACGTCGGCGGCTTCGAAAACATGGGCGCTGGACTCGGCGGCGGCCTGGCGGTCACGGGCACCTATCCAGGCAAGGCGCGCACTCCGAACGAGCTGAGAGCCGATTTTCTGAAAGCGATCTCTATGATCCCCGGAAGGCACCGGCTCAATCTTCATGCCTGCTACGCAGAGATGGACGGTAGAAAGCTCGATCGCAACGAACTTGGGCCGGATCAATTCCGGAACTGGGTCGCCTGGGCCCGGGCCAACAAGCTGGGCCTGGACTTCAACCAGACCTACTTCGCTCATCCGAAAGCGGCTGACGGATTTTCTCTGTCCCATCCCGATACCGGCATCCGGAAGTTTTGGGTTGAGCACGGCATCCGTTGCCGCGAAATCGGCGCTTCCTTCGGGAAAGCCCTCGGCTCCCCGTGCCTGACCAACCTGTGGATCCCGGATGGCATGAAAGACATGCCGGCGGATCGGAAGGCGCCGCGCGAGCGTCTTGCCGAAGCGCTTGACCAGATCTTCGCCACGAAGATCGACCCGAAGCTGAACGTGGATTCGGTGGAACCGAAGTTGTTCGGCATCGGATCCGAGAGCTATGTGGTCGGATCTCACGAGTTCTATTTCGGCTACGCTGTGAGCCGGGAAAACTGCTCTGTCTCGATTCAGGGCATTTCCATCCCACCGAGGGGATCGCCGACAAGATCTCCTCCGTGCTGATGTATCTGCCTGAGATGGCATTGCACGTCAGCCGTGGCGTGCGTTGGGACAGCGATCATGTGGTGACATTTTCCGATGAACTCCAGGCCATCGCCCAGGAGCTGGTGCGGGGCGACTACCTTCAGCGCGTCCACATTGGGTTGGATTATTTCGATGCCAGCATCAACCGCGTTGCCGCATGGGTCATCGGCGCGCGCAACATGATCAAGGCGTTGCTCCTGGCCCTGTTGGAGCCGATCGACAAGCTCAGGCAGGCTGAATCGTCCGGGGATTACACCGCGCGCCTGGCGCTGCTCGAAGAAGCCCGAACTCTGCCAATGGGCGCAGTCTGGGATTTCTATTGCGAATCTGCCGGCGCGCCCGTTGGCGCAGCCTGGATTGCCGAAGTCCAGAAGTACGAGCGCAACGTGCTGTCAGAGCGTGCATGAATCTCCTTATGTCACGTACGGCGTTAATGGTTGACTCCTAATACTGGCGGAAGTATTGTAAGGATTAAAAGTAAGGAAACGGATACATTATATGACTTCGACCGTAACATCGAAGGGCCAAGTTACGATTCCTGTGGAAGCCCGTCGGCGCCTGCATATTCTGCCGGGCACAAAGCTCGAGTTCATCATCCATGATGACGGCAGACTCGAGGTGATCCCGTTGTCCGGTTCGATCAAAGACCTCAAGGGCGCTCTCCCCAAGCCAAAGAGAGCCTCTCACGCTGGCAGAAATGGATGCGGCCATTGCCAAGGGAGCGCGCCGATGATCGGGCTCGACACCAATGTGCTGGTGCGCCACATCGTTCAGGACAGCAAGGAAGAAGCGCGCACGGCTTCCCGCCTGATTGAGTCCCGATGCACAACCGATGATCCCGGTGTTGTAAGCCTGCTGGTGATCTGCGAGTTGGTGTGGGTGCTTGATCGCGGATACAACTACGAACGGGCTGCCATTGCCGGCGTCTTGCGCCAACTCCTCTCCGTGGAGGATCTGCGCATAGAACGTTCGGAACTGGCTTGGCAGGCTCTTAATCTCTATGAAGCCGGAAAAGCCGACTACGCCGACTACGTGATCGGCGTGAGCCATCGGGATCAGGGCGCCCAGGTTACCTGCACTTTCGACCGGCGTGCATCGGTTTGCGACTTGTTTGAGCTTGTGTAAAATCTGCAGAAGCAGTTTTGGCACATTACGCTCGATTCCATCGGAGGGCGGACATGAAGAAATCAAGAAGCGTCGTCATATTGATGACCGGCACTCTCTTACTGGGTGTAGGCGTGGTTGGGCCGCGCATCGTGGCCCAGACTTCCGACCTGGCCACGGCACTCCTGGCTGAATATAAGTGGCGCAGCATCGGGATAGTCTCTGGCAGCCATGAAGTGCCAGTGCCTGTTCTCCGTGATCCTCCTCGCCTGCGCAGCCTCCGCCGCCCAGGACGACAAGCCGGCGCTGCCCCTTCCGCCCGTTCCCGGCGGCGCGGCGCCGGCGACGAGCGCGAAGACGCCCGAGCTCAAGCCAGGGGCCGTGCCGCTGGACACGAAGCCCGACGCGCTGCTGCTCCTGAACCGCGTGAGGACGGCCGGCCCGCCGCCGCAGACCGACGGCAAGCCGCCGGTGGAGCGCGCGCCGGTCACAGCGTTCGACCTCTCGATCGACTTGCGCTACAAGGCGACCGACGCGCAGTCGAACGACATGCCGGCGGCGCACTACACCTGGCTAGCGCCGAACTTCCTGCGCGCCGATTCGGGTCGCGGGATGATCTGGCTGCGCGGACCCAAGGGGTCGTTCGCGATCGACTCGAGCAAGGGCGAGCATCCCGAACCGATTCCCATCGACGTGGGTCGCGACACGCTCGAGGACAGACGCAAGCTCGAGGAGATCTCCGGCCTCGCCGGAAACTTCGCGCGTCTGACCGACCCGCGTGCGCTGCGCATCGCGAGGCCGCCGTGATCGCGACGCCGACGAACCTGATGCCGCCGACATTGCTGCAGCGCGCGAAGGAGCTCTCGTGGCTCGAGCTCGAGAGCCCTGATTTCGCCGTGATGCGCTCGAGCAAGCCCGGTCCGCGCATGGCGCGCGTCGAGCTCGGCGTCGATCCCAAGTCGGGCCTGGTCGAGATCGCCGTCGTCGACGATGCCACCGCGCCGGCCCGCATCAACGAGACCTCCGCCGTTCTCCAGCTCCTGCAGTACACGCCCGTCGACGGGTTCGTCGTGCCGAAGAAGATCCTGGTCTAGTCCCCCGAGCTCGGCGATGCCGAGGTTCCGCTGAGCAACGTCGTGCTGCGCGCGCAGCCGGCGATGGACATGATCGTGAAAAACGCTTTGCTGCGCGCCAACCTCAAGCCGCAGGACTTCCTGCCCTGACGAGGGTCAGCGCCGCTCGAACGCGCGCTCCAGGTCGCCGAGCGTGAAGCGCACGCGCGTCGGGCGGCCGTGCACGCAGGTCTGATCGGACTCGAGGTGGCGGCCGCGCTCGAGCAGCGCCCGGATCTCGCTCGGAGAGCACGTCGCCGGCCATCACCGACGAGCGGCAGGCGGCGCGGTGGAGCACGTCCTCGAGGATGCGCGTGGCCTCGATGTCGCGCGCGTTCTCGATCACGGCCAGGGTGTCGCGCACGATCGCCTCGACGCGCGGGCGCGCGAGCCGGGCGGGCAGCCCGTGCACGGCGATCGTGGTCTCGCCGAACGCGGCGAGCTCGATCCCGATGCGCGCGAGCGACTCGAAGTGCTCCGCCAGCGCGGCGGCTTCGGCGCGCGACACCTCGACGAGCTCGGGCACGAGAAGGCGCTGCGTCTCGACGACACCGGCACGCATCTCGGCCACCAGGGCCTCGAACTGGATGCGCTCGTGCAGGGCGTGCTGATCGACGATCTCGAAGCCGTCCTCGAGAGGACGCACGATGTAGGTCGCGGCGACTTGCAGGAACGGGCCCGCTGATCCGA
>CAVTZY010000015.1:0-74572 GCA_963739235.1 Terriglobia bacterium
GTTCAAACCCACGACTTCACAGCCGACACGAGAACGGGAAGAAATGGTTGTTAACCTGATAAGTCGCGCCCTGATACTGCACGTTACGCAACGCGGCGGTCTGATTGCTGTTGCTGAACAGGTTCCAAACTGCACAATCGGTCACGAACTCTGATGACAACTCTCCTTTCGGCTGCATAAACTGGTCGCGGTCATTAAGCCAGGTCACCTTCGGGATGCGCCGTACTGCATGGACAACCATCGCATTATCGAAGTTGGCGGAGGTTACGGATCGTCGCCGGCGCTCACATAAGGGCCCGAAAGAAACGATGTCATATTCTGATGCTGAAAATCATTTCCGCAACACATCAGCGACGCAAGGAATCCATCGGCGACCCGATCACGTGGATCAATGTTGTCGTCCTTTATAACAGTTGCGGATCCAAACGGCGGAAATTTGATTGTGGCAGGCAGGGCGCTTGATCCATTTACTGAGGAAACCACTCCGGTGGACAGACGCTATAATCTTCGTGCCGATCTTCTCGACTCGCTCGTTGAAAATGTCGACTTCGATGACCTGATCTTTTATCTTCTTATTCGCGTTGACTTCCCAGATTAACAACCCGACAGGGAATTTCCCGGTCGTGCCGTCGAAGTTAAGAGCGGAAAAGACAAAACCATTCTTGAAGCCAAAATTGAATATAGTATCGCGAAACTTCTGATCGTTGTTGGAATTGATGTATTTGATCTTTGAGAACAACGCGAGATGGGTATCCATGCTAGCGAATTCATATTTGATACGATAAAGGAACTGTGCGATCGGTTCCCGAGAAACCTCACCAAGGTCTGCTTTGTGCATCTGTTTGCGGAGTTTGGTGTCGGCAACGCCTTCCTTGCTCTCGCCGTGGTTGGTGCCCGCCTTCTGCGCGGTGGCGAAAGGTGGATTGATAAGGATGATCCACTTGATCTTCGTATCTGCCAGGTCATCACGGAGTTTCTGTGGCATCTCCCACTTATAATCGAAGGCCAACCCCGCCTGTCAGCGAATAGGTAATCGATATCGTCGTTAAGGTAATCGTATTGAAACACTGTTGCATCGGGAAAGAGACGATCGAGATGCTCGGTGTCCTCTTTGTAGAGTGTGGAGAGGTAGCTATACTTAAGAGCCTCCTGCGGCAGGTGGTATTCGAGGTTGCCTGTCCCTGCCGCCATGTCCAGAGCCGGTACTCGCCAGACTTCCACCAATGAGGCCCGACCGCCTTCTCAATATAATCAAGTGACTTCCGAGCAAAGCGCAGGGGGGTGAAGAACTCACCATGAAAGCGGCGCATGGTCTCGTCCGTGAGCCGATCAATCTTGGCAAGGATGGCACGGATCACATCCATATCGGTGACCTTCTGGTAAAGCCCCCAGAAATGCTCATAATCCTTGGCGAGTATTTTCTTTTCCTTGAGCTCGCCAGTTTGGCCGACACGGAAGATTGCTCGACTCTGCACTGGGACAAAGTAGGTGTTGCCCTCCTGGATATCGCTCACGAAATACCGGCTGTTCTTGAAGCCGTTACGGACTGCGTCTCCGAAGATTTTGTTCCAATAGTTGAAAACACTCTCGAAGTTGTCCTCTGTTATAACCTTTTTGTCGTGGATATCTAGTCGGAGTTGGCTTTGCAGGTGCCCAGCCAGCTGTTCGGCAAAGATGGTGAACTCGGTCTCCGTGATTATGTCGTAGACATGGAGGTCACGAGCCGGCATGACGGCCTCAATATCCGCAACAAGCAACGGGTCTGGACTACTTGGGGTAAGGTCCCAGTCATACTTTCTGCCTTCATCGTCGTAAAACGCTTTCCACAAGGAGGTTTCCGTGAGAACAGCCTCGTTCGCATCCGCAAGGCAGATTATTGGCGGGATCGGCTTATCTGTCTCCGAGCCATATTTAAGCCGCCTGATGTAATACATGGTTTGGGTAAGCACCTGTGCCCGAGACTTGCTGCGTTTAAAATTGCACTCGAACTTGAACTCAAACAGGACTCCCGGCGCGCAGCGTCCAGCGCCCTCCCAGCCAGGGGCGTGGGTAGCTCGCTCGAAATTGCGTGTCGTTGGGCGCCGGCATGGGTCCGCCTGCCCCCCGTCCACCGCCACCGCCCCCGCGGCCTCCCCTGTCCCCTGCGGGGGGAGTTTGCCCTGGGACTGCCTTTGCCTGTTCGACCGACGTGGCGAGATTCGAGGAGGCAACTTCGGTGAGCAAGCCGAGCATGTTGTGCCACCAGCCGGCCCAGGCCATCGCCCCTTCCCACCAATAGGTGTACGTCTCACCGTAGATGATGCCCTCTTTGCCGGCTCGCTCCAGCGCCGCTCCCTGTGCGTATCCCAGCAGGCCGGTGTTCCGATAAATCAGCGGATCGACGTTGGGATTGATCGGGTCGCTCGCAGGCATGACGAAAATGCGGGCTCCATTGCTGCCCATCTGATGCTCGTCCAGCCAGACTTCAGGGAGCCATTCCTTGTACAGAATCTTGCCGATCAGCTGGGTCTCCTTCTGGGTAAACATGTAAGCATCCCGATTGTTGTCATGACCCACGTAAGGATGATAGAGCCAGGGCATGGATGCATTTTCGTACGGCGTGCCGAGGTTTTTGTTGTACCAGTCGATAACCATGATCTGGCCGTCGGGATTGAGGTTGGGCACCAGGAGCAAAACCGCGTTGTCCAGGATCGTCTGGATCTCAGGGGTCCTTTCCGTTGCCAGGCGGTACACCGCCTCCGGGGTCATCTGATTGGCGCCGATTTCGGTGGAATGAATGCTGCAGGTGACCAGGACAAAGATCCGCGCCTCCTGGATCAGACCGCGAGCCTCGCTGTCCGACGCAATCGTCCGGGGATCGAACAGGCGGCGATTAATCTGCTTGTAGCGCTCGATGTTCTTCAGGTTGGCCGGCGAGGAAATCACCATGAGGACGAATGGATTGTTGTTTGTCGTCTTCCCGACTTCCTGATAGAGCACGCGATCGGAACCTTTTGCGATTGCTTTGAAATATTCGAGCTGCTTGTCCCAGCGCACCAGTTTTTTCTCGGCGCCGACGGCATGTCCGAAAAACTGCTCCGGCGAGGGCAACGACTGCCCAAAGGCCAGCGTCCCTGAAATGCAGACCGTCAGAAGAATCAACAACCATCTCGTTGGCTTGCGCGAAATACTCATGATCTTTCTCCTTTAAAGGCGCAACGCCGTCCACCATGGCGAAGGCGCCCATCCGTCTTGTGGAACTTCTTATCGAGTCTTACTCGAATGGCACTTAGTTAAGCTTCAGTGACCGAGGTCAAGCAGGAAAATGACCCTGAAAGGGTCCAAACAGCGCCAGCCCAGGGCGCAAGCCCTGGGGAAATAGGCCGTCCGTGTCAAGCCCTGTAAGGGCGGCACAGGCTGTTTCGCCCTTCCAGGGCTCTTTCGCTCTTTGTTGCCGTATCCCCAGGGCTTGCGCCCTGGGCTGGCGCTGTTGAACCCCTCCGGGGTTCCTTACTAAATGCCATTCAAGTATTACTCCGGAATTTTTCTGCTGAACCGCATGCGCGACATGCGCAGCTGCTGTGTGGTCAAGTCTTCATCCACGAGGAGCCGCACGTCCTTGATCTCGTCTCCTGCCATCATCGCTTCGAGGCGCGGGAAAACAAAGGCTGACCGGTTCGGTATTTTGAGCCTGGCCGCACGCTCACGGATATTCTTGCGCCATTCCGGATTGACGCGGGTGCCGAATCGATCGAAGATCTGTGTGGCGGCCGCGCCGTCTCCTTTCGCTTTGATGACCTGGAGGCAGCCCAGAAGATCGCCGATTCCTCTGTGAGCCTTTTCCTCGTCGATGAGCTGCACGAAGAAGTTCCCATTTTGGGTAATCACTCTGGCTCCGTAGTCCCGATCGCCATTTTCCCCGCCTTCCAGCAAAAAACTCATCACGAGTTGCTGACCCCTCTGGTGCGCCTCGCGGACGAATTCATCCTCATACATGCGGTAGCGGTTCATCTGGCCTTGCAGATACGATATGTACATGGCACGCACGATGCCGGCCTGTTCTTCTTTTCCAAAAGCTCCGATTTCAACCAGCTTGGGATCCCCGGCATGATAGAGCGCGACCAGGTCGGCGCGGCACTCCTCGAGCGAAGAGTATGCCCGACCAATGGCGACGGCCGGGTCCACCTTCAAGCCGGCATCGGGTCGCCCCGACCCGTGGCCGATTACTTCATGCATATAGACTTCCCACTGGCGGGCACGGTCTCCGAAAGTACGGACCAGGTCGCGATATTCGGGCAGGTAGAACTCTTCGATTGTGGCCGCGCGGATCTTTTCCGACCGGGCCTCCTCGACATTCAGCAGGATGATGTTTTTGCTGCCGTAGTCGCGCCGCAGATCGTTGTAGTTCGGGAGATTGTAGGCGGCCGGGGATGTCGGCCCGCTGTCGCCGGTCTCGACGATGACGTTCACCACATTCGCCACCGGTTTGTTGACCTTGTCGAGCTTGTAAACATCGGGCCAGGGCATCCTCCTCTCGAAATAGAGCGCGTTTTCGGCCAGCCGGTCAATCAAGGTCGAACCCGAAACGAAGCTCGCATTCCCTTCAAAATGGCCAATGACGCCGCGCGGGTCCATGTAGCTTTCGATGAAACCGTTAAGGTAATCGATGGTGGTGTTGGATCGCAGCCAGGCGATGGAGTAGTCGCGAAATTTCTCCTCATCGCCGGTCTGATAGTAATCTATCAGGGCCTCCATCCCACGTCGCTGCTCCTCGCTCTCCGCAAGCGGCAGGGCAAGTTTTAAAAAGTGGGTGATGGTATCCAGGTCTTTGCCGTACAGGCCGCTGATTTTGTATACCTGCGGCACCGCCTCCCCGTTTTCGAAGCCGAAGCGGACGTTAAGCCTTTGCTGCCACTGGGGATTCAAGGCGTCGATGTGCTTCTGCGTGAGCCGCCGATCATAAAGGTTCACGGAACTGGTGGCGATAATGTCGTCGCCCTTGCGCTGGTTCGTCATGACCGGCTCGAAATCCGGATCGAACATTGTCGGGCGCAGGCGCTCCAGCTTGTCCTTCAGCGTCTCGCCCCGCTCCAGTTCAAATCGAGCGCCCTGAGCCTGTGCCCATTCGGCTGCCTGCCGAAGCAACTCATAGGTCAGGTAGTTTGGCAGGGTCTTGACGTGAGAATCGTGATCGTAGGGGCCATGATTGATCCAGATATACTTCAGGTAGTCGAGTACGGCTTCTTTAACCTGCGCCGGCATTCCAGCGGAGTTGAGAAAGATCGTTTCCAGTAATGTGCGGATTTCGAGCGCATGCCTGTGATTCTGCTGATCCGCAATGGTATGGCCGGCGATCGCAGCGCGATAAAGATAATAGGCGAGCAGTTTCTGATTCAAGGCAAGCTGATCGAAACCGGGAGCATCCACGCCCAGCACGATGAAATCCTGGCCGTTTTTCCCGAGCCGCTCAAGTTCACCCACCATTGGATTTGAGGTCACAATACCCACCAGACTTTCTAACCAATTTAAAGGAGCCACCGAGGAGCGCGGTGCTCGCACGAAGGAGCATTGTATGACAATTTTGGAATTTGGATTGCGGATTTTGGATTTGGCGTATTTATTCGATCATCCTATCCATGGAGGGCCATGCTGCGAAATTGGTGTTCTTTGTGGCAGCTTTTGTTTGCTATTCTCTGTGGTTCATGAGATCGACGGCGCACATCGGAGGACAGGGGAATGCCCGGATATAATCCGCACACGATTGAGCCCAAGTGGCAGGAGTTTTGGGAACAAAACAAGGTCTTTCGTGCATTGGATCACGTGGGCAAAAAACTTTATGTTCTGGATATGTTTCCCTATCCATCAGGCGAAGGCCTGCATGTTGGCCATCCGGAAGGATACACCGCCACCGATATGTACTGCCGGTTCCAGCGGATGTTGGGCTACAACGTTCTCCACCCGATGGGATACGACGCTTTCGGCTTGCCTGCCGAGCAATATGCGATCCAGACAGGAACTCACCCGCGCGCGACGACCGAGCGCAATATCGCCAACATCCGGCGCCAGATCAAGCGCCTGGGCTACAGCTACGATTGGGACCGTGAGCTGGCCACTACCGACCCGGAATACGTTCGCTGGACTCAGTGGATCTTCCTGGTCCTCTTCCACACCTGGTTCGACCAGGACATGGAGTGGATCGGGCCTGACGGCAGGAAACTCAAGGGAAAGGGACGATCGATTGACGAGTTGCCGATCCCACCCGAGATCCGCAACCAGGGCGAAGCTGCAGAAAGAAACTATCGCGATTCCTTCCGGCTTGCATACCAGGCGGAGTCGCTCGTGAACTGGTGCCCTGATCTGGGCACGGTGCTGGCCGATGAGGAGGTCATCAATGGGCGTTCGGAGAGGGGAGATTATCCGGTTCAGCGGATTCCTCTGAGACAATGGAAACTGCGCATCACCGCCTACGCAGACAGGCTGGTCGAGGACTTGGACACGCTATCCTGGCCAGAGCCAATCAAAGAGATGCAGCGCAACTGGGTGGGGCGAAGTGAGGGCGCCGAGATTGATTTCTTTGGAGCGGGGGCCGGTCCAGCCTACCAAGCCTGGCGTACAAGCCGTGCCGGCAGGGGCTTTCCCGAAACTCCTGATGCGGCCTCAATCCGGGTATACACCACCCGGCCTGACACGCTCTTCGGGGCCACCTACATGGTCCTCGCCCCTGAACATCCACTGGTCGAAAGCCTTACCACTCCGGACCGCCGGGACGAGGTGGAGGAATATCGCAGGCGCGTAGCATCGATGAGCGAAGAGGATCGGATCGCGGGCCGCGGCGAAAAAAGCGGCGTCTTCACCGGCGGGTACGCAATCAATCCCGCGACCGGAGAGCGCGTCCCGGTCTGGATTGCAGACTATGTGCTGATCAGTTACGGGACTGGCGCGATCATGGGCGTTCCCGGGCACGATGAGCGGGACTTCGAATTTGCCAAGAAGTTCAACCTCGAAATTCGCGCCGTGGTCATGCCGCCGGAAAGCTGGCTGACCCTCATGGGCGTCTCGGCAGCAGATTTCGCGAAGCGGGTCGCAGAGTTGCCGGCGGCGTTCATCGATGACGGTCATGGCATGCAATCCGCAGGCGCGGGAGTCTCGCTTAACGGGCTGCCGACGCCGGAAGCGAAACGGACGATGACCGCCTGGTTGGGGAAGGCAGGCCTGGGTCGCGCCGCAGTGAAATACAAACTGCGCGATTGGCTGTTCAGCCGGCAGCGCTACTGGGGTGAGCCGATTCCCATCCTGCACGAAATTGACGCCGAGGGGAAACCGACCGGGCTCACCAGGGCGGTGCCGGAAAATGAGCTTCCCGTGCTTATTCCTGAGCTCGAGGATTTCAAGCCCACGGGACGTCCCGGGCGGGCCACTCGAAAAGGCCGTCGATTGGATTCGTGTGAATCGCGATGGCCTGATATTTCATCGCGAAACCAACACCATGCCGCAGTGGGCCGGCTCCTGCTGGTACTACCTGCGTTTCTGCGACCCGAAGAACGATCGGGCGGCCTGGGATCCGGAGATCGAGCGTTACTGGATGCCGGTCGACCTTTATGTCGGCGGCGCGGAGCACGCGGTTCTGCACCTGCTGTATGCGAGATTCTGGCACAAGGTTCTTTACGATCGCGGCTACGTCTCCACGCTCGAGCCCTTCCAGCGCCTGATCAACCAGGGCATGATCCTCTCGATCACCTATCGCACCCGGGAAGGGCGGATCGTGCCGTACACAGGCATTCGATTCGGCGAAGGCAAGGCCGTTCATGCCGAGACCGGGGAAGAACTCACAGGCGAAGTCGAAAAAATGTCCAAGTCGCGCGGGAACGTCATTCCTGTGGATGTGCCGCTGCAACAATACGGCGCGGATACCACGCGGCTCTACGAAATGTTCATGGGCCCGCTCGAGACCACCAAGCCCTGGAGCATGCAGGGCGTAGAAGGGATCAGCCGCTTTCTGAACCGCGCCTGGCGGATGATCATCGATGAAGCCGCCGAGCAACTGCGGCTCAGTCCGCAGGATCCGCTCGGGAGAAGATGCCGGCGCCGATCCCAGCGCGGAACAACTGCGCGTGCTGCACCGGACGATTCAGGCAGTCACGGAAGACATGGCCGGGTCTGCGCTTCAACACGGCGATCAGCCGCCTGATGGAGTTTGTCAATTACTTCACAGGGCAGGAGACCCGGCCGCACTCCTGCATGGAGACCTTCGTCCTTCTGCTCGCGCCGCTGGCACCGCATCTGGCCGAAGAACTCTGGCAGGCGCTTGGACATGCCCAATCCCTGGCATTCGAATCCTGGCCCGCATTCGATGAGAAATACACGCGCGAAGACACGATCGAAATGCCGATTCAGATCAACGGCCGCCTGCGCAGCCGTCTGGTGGTTTCCATCACCGCAAGCAGGGAAGAATTGGAAACGGCGGTATTGTCCGATGCCAAGGTGCAAAAACACATCGGCGGAGCGATGGTCAGGAAAGTGATTGTGGTCCCCAGGAAGCTCATCAATATCGTCGCCAATTAAGCGTGGTTCAACGCAGAAAATTTTCAAAAACTAGGGTTTTGCCTAGTTCATTGGGAGGCTCAGGAAGTCTATTAATATAGGCATACCCGGCTGCGCTTCATCGTAGCGGTTGCTGCACGCCAGGAGGGGTATGGGGTTCATAACGTCTGAATCCCTGCCGCGGTTTCCGAAAGGGCCAATCGATTGAAGCAACCCCGCGGCCGATTGTAATAAGGTTGTGTGAGCCGAGGGAAGGATGAAAGCGGAAAAACAGTTACGTTTACTAGTGTGTGATCCGGATCCGCAGGATCAAAAGATGATCCGGGAGTTCCTGCGGGATTCCTCGATCAGGGTCTTCTTTACCTCTCCATCAGAACCTCTCGACATCACGTTGTCGAATCATTCGCCATTTCATGCGGTAGTGATTGATCTCTCGAACCCTGTGAGGAGATCCTGTGATGCCCTGTTCTCGGCGGTAAAAGAAACATCTCCGAGCGCTCAGGTCATCTTTATGTCGAGGCTCGCCGACGAAATGATGTGGAGCCAGGTGCTCGCCATCGGGGCTTACGATCTACTGCCGAAGCCTCCGGAGCGCCAGGAGTTCCTGCGGACCGTATTTGGCGCCATGCACAACATCCAGGCTGCCTGATTCACGATGTGTCGCCTGGATTTCTTCTTCGTATAGCTGCGGCGGTCGGTCTCCGACTCTCTGCATCTGCGGGGATGAGCGATAGCCGTCCCTGCGCATAAATCAGCAGCAAATTCATCTTCTGCAGGGCTTCAGCCCTGCCCACCCCCAAAAAGTTGCAGTAAGCCGCATGCCGGCAGCGGCATACGATCTCAGTTTGGCGAAACTCCGTCACGGGAGTAACATGTCAGCGGATCTGATCTGCGAACACCCGGACATCTGAGATTCTGTGAAAGCCGTGCGCTGGATTCGCAGCAGTAATGAACCCGATCGCAGCGCTTCGATACGACTGGCATTGAGGCAAACAGCATGGCGATAGAAGTACAAAAAGCAACCACGAAGAGAGAGCTCAGGGCGTTCATCGATCTGCCCTGGGAGATCTACAAAAACTATCCGCATTGGGTCCCACCGCTGAAGGAAGAAGTCGAAAAAATGGTGACCCCCGGGAAATACCCCTTCTGGAATCATGCCGCGCGTGAGCTGTTTATCGCGCGCAAAGAAGGGAAAGTTGCCGGGAGGATCGCTGCGATACGCGACGATCATCACGACCGGGTCCACGGGGAAAAGGCGGGATTCTTCGGATTCTTTGAATCCGTGGAGGATTATGATGTCGCCCGGGCGCTGTTTGACGCCGCAAAAGCCTGGTGCAAAGCGAAAGGCTGCGAATTTCTGCGCGGTCCCGCGAGCCCGAGCGCAAACGACGAATACGGCTTCCTGCTGGAAGGCTTCGACAAAGACCCTGCGGTCATCATGCCTTATAATCCTGAGTATTACCTCCGGTTCTCGGAACAGTACGGATTCGCGAAAACAAAAGACCTCTATGCGTTGTTGAAGATCATCAAAACCGGCATCCCTCCGCGCATCGAGAAAATCATGCAGCGGGCCAAAAAACCTCTCCATTCAAGCTCCGAGCCATTGATCCCAAAAACTTCAAGCGGGACGTCGATATCATCAAATCCATTTATAACGGCGCTTGGGAAAAAAACTGGGGTTTTGTGCCCATGACCAACGAGGAGATGGATCTGACCGCGGAGAGTATGAAGCCGTTTTATGATCCCGAGCTGATCATCATCGCCGAACTGGACGGCAAACCCGCAGGAGTGGCGCTGACGATGCCGAACATCAACGAGGTGCTGAAGAAACTCAACGGCAAAATGAATCTCCTGGGCATGATCAAGTTCTTGTGGTACAAGCGAAAAATAAAGGGTTGCCGGACGCTGGTCGGAGGTTGCCTGCCCGAATTCAGGAAAACCGGGCTCATCGCGGAATTGTTCCATGAGACCGCGCGCAGAGCAGGCAACCGATACGAATGGTGCGAACTCGGCTGGAATCTCGAAGACAACGATCTGATCAACCGGTTCGACATGGAGATCGGCGGGAGAATATACAAGAAGTACAGGCTTTTTCAGATGCCCTTATAGGAGTGCGGGCATCGTACCACATTCGCACAAGTCTTTATCTTAGAACCAAGAAAAGCAAAAGATCAACGCAGAGCACACGGAGGGAGCAAAGAGCGCAAAGACCGTTTATTTTTCTTTGCGCTCTTTGCTCCCTCCGTGTGCTCTGCTTCGAAAATAGAACCGATTGCGGCGCCGAACCACTTGTGTGTTTCTGTGTGACGCCCTTTCAGGGCTTGAGATCTCCGGTTCTCTACCCAGGGCTCACGCCCTGGGAAGCGGGCATCGAGCGGTAAGAGCCCTGAAAGGGCGGCACAGGAAACCTGCGGCGAGAGCGCAACATTTTCATGCGTCTCTGGGTGCGCCCCGGCGCATGTGGGACTGCGTTGAGGTTTTTGGGATGCGGATATTCCGCATCGAGTATCACGCGGACTATGGACAACGGCACCCCCGGATTCAATTCTGAGGTCCCGCGCCTGAGGCGTACTCTGACGCTGTGGGATTTGATTCTCTACGGCGTCATCGTCATCCAACCCACGGCTCCGATGTCGGTATTTGGCGTACTCAGTGATCGGGGACGCGGCCATGTAGTGACCACGCTGCTCATCGCGATGATCGCCATGCTCTTTACAGCCGTCAGCTACGGACGGATGGCACGGGCCTACCCGAGCGCCGGCTCAGCATTCACCTATGTCAGCCAGGAGATTAATCCTGCCGTCGGTTACGTCACGGGATGGAGCATGGCGATGGATTACATGCTCAATCCGCTGATCTGTATCATCTGGTGCAGCAAAGCCGCCATGAATTTTGCTCCGGGAGTGCCCTATGGCGCCTGGGCGGTGTTCTTTTTTCTCCTGTTCACCGGACTGAACTTGCGAGGCATTGAGTCGTCCGCGCGCATCAATGCCGGGCTCGCGGCGGGCATGGGAGTGGTCATTGCCGTTTTTTTCGTTGCGGCGGCGCGTTACATCTTCGGGCATCCGCACGGAGACGCCGGATTTTTCACGCGCCCCTTCTATGATCCCGAAAGCTTCAATGTTCGCGCCGTTCTTGGCGGGACTTCGATTGCCGTGCTGACGTATATCGGCTTTGACGGTATTTCGACTCTGTCAGAAGAGGCGGAAAATCCCAGGCGCAACATCCTGCTGGCAACCGTGTGCACCTGCCTGGTGATCGGCATCCTCTCGGCGCTGGAGGTGTATGCCGCCCAGCTGATTTGGCCGGCGGATCAGCCGTTCCCCGACACCGATACCGCCTACGTTCATGTGGCCGGCCGCGCGGCGGGACCATGGTTTTTCCTGGTCGTCAATTTAACTCTGCTGATCGCGAATATCGGGTCAGGAATGGGCGCCCAGCTCGGCGCTGCCCGGCTGCTCTATGGCATGGGGCGCAGCGATGCGCTGCCCAAGCGTTTCTTTGGAGCCGTCGATCCTCGGCGGCGCATACCGCGCAATAACGTGATTTTTGTCGGAGTGGTGGCCCTCCTGGGCGCATTCGTGCTGTCTTACGCACTCGGCGCCGAAATGTTGAACTTTGGCGCGCTGATCGCATTTATGGGTGTCAATGCCGCTGCGTTTACCCGCTATTTCCTGCGCAGCCGCGAAAAGAAACTCACCCACCTGATGCCGCCGGTGGCCGGATTCCTGATCTGCCTGCTTTTATGGCTTAACCTCAGTTGGCCGGCGAAAACCGCCGGTGCAATCTGGCTTGCGGCGGGTATCGCCTTCGGCGCCTGGAAAACCCGGGGATTCCGCGCCAACCTGGTAAATTTTGAAATTCCTGCCGAGTGAAGATTGACAGGAACGCTCCGATCGCGCCCTGACTTCCTTTGTCCTTCTATCTGCGATTCAGACAGTGGAAGAAGCTTTGCCACGAATGTCACGAATCTATAGCGCTCAGATAAATTGACCCCTCTGTGCTCACATAAATTGACCCTTTCATCCAAAGCAGCGAGTAGTGAAAAGTTCATACGCCTGAACTCTTGCCTATTTTTTCCCAAGTAGTAGGCAAACAAACCTTTAGCCGTTGTTTTGGCTGATAAGTCATCCGGAACGAAACTCCCGAAAAGATTTCATGCTCAGCAGAATTGACCCCTTTTTTTAATCTACCTGGAAGAAAAAGGGGGTCAGTTTATCTGAGCAGATGGGGGTCAATTTATCTGAGCGCTATAGCGAATGGAGGGAGGGGCCACCAGGGGAGTGCCATTTTGTCTCCAGGTTGCGGCAATGGCGCCATTAGTGCCATTCGTGGCTGCTTTTAACTCTTACTGTCTGAATCGCAGGTCCTTCTAAAGCCGTCATTGTTTTTTCACGTTCCAGCCACTGACTTCGACCGCCGGCGCAGACACGCCCAGATCCTTTGTGCGGCAGGTTGCGGTGACCTGTCGTTTTTCCCCCGGCAGCAGGGAGAAGTAATTATCCTGCCAGAGAACCGGCAGAATCTCAGGCCCCGCTCCTTCCCTGGTCATTTTGAGTCGAAGAAAAAATGCAATGCTCCGGCTCGGATTTTCCAAAGTCACGCGCGTCGTTGAAACCGCGCCGTGCCGGCTGGTCCTGGCGCGTACCTTCAACGCGACTTCGGGCAGCTGGCGGAGTGCGGTGTAGTCGGCATAGGAAGCCGTCGGGGTCACATAATAATTGGATTTCTCCCAGGCCAGAGTCTCAGGCTTGGCAGAGAGCCAATAGAAGTTGGAGCCGACCATTCGGCCGGCAGCATCTTCCAGGCGCAAAACGAGAAAATGAACCGGGCTCATACCCTGGATTTCCGGAATCACCATTATTTTTCTCGTGCTGTCAGCCGCTGCGTCCAGCCTTGCCTGCTGCGCAAACTTCTCCGTCATGTCCAGGTTGAACACCTTGACGGTGAGCCGGAGGCCTTTCGCATCCTGATACTGGCTGCTCACCACCCAGATCGAACGGTCATCGTAAGAGTAGAGGGGGTGCAGCGTCTCCAGCGCATTTTTGGCCCCAAAGTACCCTCCCCCGGGACGCAAGTAGTAGTCGTAAAGATGCCAGATTATCGACGGCCACGCGTTGTTCAGCATCCACTGGATCACGCCGGTCGAGGTGTACTTGTTGCGGCTGTAAGCCTCGAACATGGCGCGAATGCCTTCGTACGTCATGAGCTGGGATTTGAGGGCAAAATCCTCCAGGCCTTCCGCGGTGCCGTAACGGGCGTTCAAAGCCTCGGTGAAGACCTGTATATCTTTGAATCTGCCGCCGCCGGCATGAAAATTCCAATAGCTGTCGATCGGCCAGAGGTGGTCCGCGGGCAGCATTTGGCGCAGGCTCTCGACGGGCGGAACGGCAGGCCCGGGGCTGGTCTCGGTGTTGAAACCGTGCGCGCCGCCACGCTCGGTATCCTGCAGCCAGTAGGACGGGGCGATGTACTCGTACGGGCCGGTCATCTTCACGCCGCTTGCGCCCGTCACCGTCGTCGGTCTGGCCGTTGCCGAAGAGACGATGGGATTGGGCCAGCGACACTGCTGCTCCACATTCAGGTACATCTTCTCCACATCTTCAGGCGGCGGATTATCGCTGCCGTTCAGCCACATCAGCAGGCTGGGATGACTGCGCAAGCGATACATCTGGGAGCGCAACGATTCTTCTGCAATCCTGTAATCCTGCGGCGTCCACTTGGGCCAGCGCTCCCAATGATCGCAACAGCACCAACCCGCCATAATAAGGATTCCATTGCGGTCGGCCAGGTCAAAAAACTCGTTCGATTCCAGCTTCCCTTCCAGGCGGATCGTGTTTAATCCCATATCACGCACATAGTGGATTTCGTCTTCCAGGCGACGCGGATCGGGCCGCAACAGGAGGTCCATGGCCCAGCCGCCGCCGCGGATCAGTATCTTTTTACCGTTGATCGAAAACACCCGGTTTTTGTCCGCGTTGAGCTCGGAGCTGATTTCACGGATGCCGAAACTGGTCTCGGCGCGGTCGGAGATTACGCCTCCCACTTCAGTTTCCATGGTCAATTTGTACAGGTTGGGATCCCCCATCTGCGCAGGCCACCACAGCCGCGGATGGGAGATGTTCAACTGGGGAAACCGGCTGGGCTCGAAAACAACATCCTTGGCCTCTCCCGGCGCCAGATCTATCGGCTGCGCGAAATGGATGCGTCCAATTCGACCTTTCAGTGTCCCTCTTGCTGCCTGGTTGGTCGCGTTTTTGATCAAGGCGGTGACGGTAAGACGAGCGCTGTCGTTGGCCGGAGAGTTGACCTTGGAGATCACCGATGGATGGCGCAGCGTTACGGGCCCGCTGCCGGTGATATCCACTTCCCGCCACAGTCCCATGTTCTTGTCGGGAGGCAGAGGGTTCCAATCCACGAAGGTGATCGCGAGATCTGTCACCCCCGGCGGAGAAACCTCCACTGCTAAAACGTTGCTCTTGCCCGGCTGGGCAATCCTCGTGATATCGAACTCAAAGGTCCTCCAAGCTCCGACGACCTGTTCCGACGCGGCAATCCTCGTCCCATTCAGCCAGATGTCTCCCCGGTAGTTGATCCCCCCGAGGTTCAGCCAGAGGTTTTTCCCCTTGAAGTTTTCAGGGAGGAGGAACTCTTTACGATACCACCACGGAACCGCAAACGGGCTGTCCTGGGGCATCGCAACATTGGAGAAGTTGACGCCGATCGCATAGTTCGTACCCGGAATCGAGCGCAGATTCATACCGTACGCCGGATCGGGGTACACCTTGTTTTTCACCAGCGCTGACACCACTGTGGTCGGAACTGTCACCGAGTACCAGCCCAATGGCTGGAATTGGACAGTCGAAAGCGCCTCACCCTTCGGCTCAATCTTGGCCGAGGATTGCAGCATCCAACCGTCTCTCAGAGCAAGTGTGGGACTGTCTATCGAACCGCCGGAGCGTGGTTCCTGGGCGTACAAAAAACACGGAATCAGCAGAAACACCATGCAGGACAAGCTACGCATTTTCATGACAATCCCCTCTGGTCCAAGACAGCGGTACGGAAAGCTTTCCAGTTTGAATCCGGCCGCACAATGATGCCGGAGAGTGCGCGCTCGATGAGACACCACAGAGGCTGAGTGTACGCCGTCGCATTGCGTTTCAACCAGAGTTTTCTATTTCGAAAAAACTCGGCTCAAAACTGCAAAAACAGCCACGAATGACACAAACCATTCGCGTCATTTGTGGCTGCCTCAAAGAGGCCACTAATTCTTGCACTTGAGTGCGCCACGCGCATGTTGTGCCTATTATTTAGTTTTTCAGTCATTGAGTTCTTGCTGGAATCCCTGCCTGAATCCGCGGGAATCCCCCTGGAATCAGAATCGCTGTCACTCGGGATTTTCCTGATGCTGAGCAGGATTTTGGTGAGTTCCCATCATGCCTGTTTCCTATTGACAACACAGACAATAGGACGAGTAACCGCGGGTCTTGGACTAGGGTATTCACCGAGGGTTTACGCCCACAGACTGTGGGATTTGCCCCACCTTTAGCGAGGTGGGCGTCCGGTCCCTCGGCTGTTTAAGACCGCAACATATTCAACTGATGAAATTTACATCACCGATGAGTTTTTGCATATAATGAGGAGTGAAAATTGCTTCTATTCACTCGACACTTCTTCGCCTTTTGCTAGGTGGTGCCTTAAACGGGTGATTTTTTGGAGGTATTATGAAAATGAGTAAAAGGGCCTCGGTGATAGCGATCATGATGGCGCTATCTTTCCTGGCTGCAGCTTTTGCGATTGCTGCTGATACTAGAGCGGTCAATGACCGCACCGCCCCGATTTCTCGGCGAGATGCGCAGGCTCAGGCTGACCTGCAGAGTGCCGAGCGGATGGGCGCCGCTTCGCGGCTGGTTGACGGGTCGCGCTCCGATGTGGTGCCATCTCACGCGGTCGCTCAGGATCAGATAAAAACCTATACTGCTGATGAGGTTGCCTATTACCTTAGCGCGGACGATCTCGTATATATCCGCCCCGGGCTAAACATCGCAATTCTAGGGACTGTGACCATTCCTACTGATCGCAAGCCGGTGGTGACAATCCAGATGACCGATGACAAGGGACAGCCTCTCGATCGAGCAGGGGTGCTGACCCCGGGTACGGTCTCCACAAGCTTTATTCTGGCGTACCTGCCTCCGACGACAAAGGGAGAGGTCACCGATTACGTCGCCTACACTACGCGGACGCAGAACAGCACGATCACGGGCAAGAGCGCGGTTCAGGCGGGGACAGACTCAGGGGGAACCTACACCCCTTCGGGCTTGAATGACGGCGTCTACACCTATAAGTTCGCCACTGCTCTGCCGGCAACTTACAATACGGCGGCAACGCATACGCTTGGTATTTACGGCACCCGTAACTTGACGGAGTTCGGCCTGACCCTTTACGTGTCGAATGTTACGAAGGACTGGGTCCCCAGCGGCGCCGCTGTCACCCAGGTTCACAAGGTTGTGCTTACGGCGAACTGCAACCAGTGCCACGATCCGCTGGCACTGCACGGCTCGACGGGCCGACGCAACGTGGAAATCTGCATTCTGTGCCATAATCCGGGAGTTATTGATCCCGACACCGGCAACACCGTGGACATGAAGGTCATGATTCACAAGATCCACAGAGCGGGTAACTTGCCGAGCGTCATAGCGGGCACACCTTATGTCATCATCGGCACTGGCGGGACTAGTGATTTCTCGGATATTACCTATCCCCAGGATATTCGCAACTGCCAGACTTGCCATCAGGGTGCTTCCCAGGTAAACGCCTGGAACCTTCAGCCTTCGATGGAGGCTTGCGGTTCGTGCCACGATGACATCAACTGGGCCACAGGCGCGAATCATCCTGGCCTCTCGGCTACGAACAACTCCCAGTGCGCCCAGTGCCACCAGCCGCAGGGGAAGTTCGAGTTTGATGCTTCGGTGATCGGAGCCCACACGGTCCCCTACAGGTCGACTCAACTGCTGAATCCGAAACTCAACGTGATCAGCGTGACCAACACGGCCCCCGGCCAAAAGCCGATCATGAAATTCACGGCCACCGACAAAAACGGCAACTTGATCCCGTTGACCCAGTTCACAGGGACTACCGGTAGAATATCGGTCAATTTTGCTGGCTCGACCACCGATTACACGACCCGGGCATCGGAGACCATCAGCACGATGCCTGCATACGTGAACGGTGTGGCGACCTACAACTTCAACTATACGATCCCCACCACGGCCACAGGTACCTGGGTTTTGGAGACGGAAGCGCGCCTCCAGACCAGTCTGGTTATCAATGGAGATCCCAAGAACCTATCCGCCTCCCAGAGGGATGCCGCGCCGAATACCGTGACCTACTTCGCCGTCACGGATAAGACGCCGATTCCGCGTCGCAGCATCGTGTCGGTTACCCTGTGCAACAAGTGCCACGATCAGCTGGGCAAAGCAAGTTTCGATCTCTCGACGTTCCACGGCGGCGGTCGTAACGATGCGCAAGTGTGCTCCGTTTGCCATACGCCGTCGTTTGTATCCGGATCGGGGACAACCGCGACGCCCATATCCTTCCAGATTTTGGCTCACAGGATCCATACGGGAGAAAACTTGCTCAACCCTTACGTTGTCGGCGGGACGAACTTCCAGGAAGTCACCTATCCTGGCGACCGGCGCAACTGCTCTGCCTGCCATGTGAACACTGCTTCGACGCCAGTTATGGTGCCGCCGTCTACTCAGATTCCGCTGCCATCGACCAATATCGCGGTGACTACGCCCAATTGGATGTGGACGCCGACTCTGCCCACTGCGGCAGCATGTCTGGCATGCCATGATTCTGTGTCGACAGCTGCTCACGCATACATCAACACTGCGGTGTTCGGCGGCACGTCCATCGAATCGTGCCAGGTTTGTCATAAAGAAGTTGCAGATTTCGCGGTATCCAAAGTTCACGCTCGCTAGAGGCTCCCATGACACTTACGCGCGGATATAAAACTCTGCTTGTGTCTGCAGCCTTCGTGATTGGGGCTCTGGCCTGCAACCCTTTCGGGTTGCTGGCTGGGGCCCCGCCCCAACAGTCAGGCCCTACCATGCAGGACTGCGCAGCCTGTCACGAAGATGTAGTCAAAGCATTTGGCAAGAATACGCACGACGTCCTGGAAAAGAGCGCGAAGTACAAGCTCGCCAACCCGTGCGAATCCTGCCATGGCCCAGGCCAAGCTCATATTGACGGCGGGGGCGACAAAACCAAACTCATCGGTTTCAAAGGCAAGGAATCCAAGGCCTACAACCAGCAGTGCCTGGCCTGCCACAAGGGCGATCATGAGGTGACCGCCTTTGGCGCCAGCACGCATGGGAAGCGAGGCCTGGATTGCGCCGATTGCCATAGCGTGCACAAGGCCGCTCCCATGACACACATGCTCAAGGATCGGACCAGCAGCCTGTGCATGACCTGCCACACCCAGCAGAAGACCGACTTTGCGAAGCCGTTCCACCACCGGGTGAAGGAAGGTGCAGTCGAGTGCACCGACTGCCATCAGCCGCATAGCGGCATCGACAAACGGCAGCTTCGGTCAACCATTGCCGGTCAGGAAATCTGCTTCAAGTGCCATATCGAGAAGCAGGGGCCGTTCGTTTTCGATCATCCCGCCATCAACATTCGCGGGTGTCAGGGTTGCCACGAGCCCCACGGCTCCAACAATCCTAAAATGCTGGTGCGTACTGCTATGACTGCCTTGTGTCTGGAATGCCATTCCAGGGCCACATCCACAAAGAGCATTCTCACTGCACAGCCGCCTTCATTGCACAATCTGAACAGCCCGGTCTACCAGAATTGCACGACTTGTCACGTCATGATCCACGGCTCGAATTTCGATCGCTTGTTTTTCAAATAGAACCGGAGGCAGGAGCTAAAGCTATGAATATGATTGATCTTGTTCGCAAGCCCAACTCTTCCAGGTTCACGATCGTCGGGCTTTCAGTGCTTGCGCTGGTTCTGCTTGCCGGCACGGTGCATCCTCTCTCTGCTCAATCCAATCCCCCCGGGACGGTGAGCGGGCCGGAGGCTGCCGGTGCTGCCGATCCGGACTCCAATCAGGAGAAGCAGGCTGCCAAGGCGGCGCCCAAACCCCAGGCGGCTCCGAGTGAAGGATTCAAGCTTGGCGCCTACGACGTTCGCACGGAATTCGAGTTTGGCTATCGATGGAACTCCGGAATCGGCGGTAACGAACAGATGTATAGGAGCCAGGTAAACCTTTTCAAAGGTGCCCAATTGCTCCGGTCCTATGTGTCGCTTCGTTCTACTCCGGGCACGGGGATCTTCGACCGGATGGAACTTTCTTTGAATAACTGGGGAGATCCATACAATTCGCTGCGGTTCAATGTCGGCCGCATGGATCTTTACGACTTCAAGGCCAGTTATCGGAATCTTAAATACTACAATTTCGTCTCAACCATCGACAACCCGCTGCTGGCGCAGGGAAGTTTGACCCCTCAACATTTCCTCAACGTCAACTATCATATCGCCAACTTCGACCTGCGGCTCTTTCCCAATCACAAGATTGTTCCGTTCGTGGGCTACGCCCGCAACACCGCGAATGGACCTGGTCTGACTACAGTTGGAGCGACTGGGAACGAATTCGTGCTGAACACCAACTGGTTGAACGCTTCGGATGAATATCGCGGCGGCGTCCAATTCAACCTGTCCCGGCTGAACCTGACACTCGAGCAGGGCTACCGGTATTCCAAAAACGACACCGGTGTGACCGGTGTTTCGGTTCAGGGGAACGAGGGCAATGCCACCTTCCTCGGCCAGCCCATCACCCTGGATTCGCTGAATCGCGGCTACCACGCCCGGATCAAGCTCCCTTCGTCCAAGATCCTGGCAAAGTTCACGCCGTTCCAGAACCTGCGCATGGTCGGCCGCTACGTCTATTCGATGGGCGATACGGAAGCGAACCTGGGTGAGATCAGGACCGGCAGTTTCGTCGATCTTGAGAGCTTCCTGGCTTACAGTACGGCCGCCGATGGTTTCAGCGGCCGAGCCAAGAGGCCTAATCACAACGGGACATTCCTGATTGAATATTCTCCGCTCTCGCGCATCACTATTTCGGACAACGTGGATACGGTGGATTATCACATCACCGGCGCAGGAATGCTCTCGACGCTTTTCCTCAATGCGTCCTCACTCTTCGGGCCCGGCCCGAAAAGCAGCCAGACGCTCACCGACACGCTGAGCACGCAGCTTACCTACAACACCGTGCGCAATCAGTTCGAGGTGGAGTTCGACCTCGGCGGTGGCCTCTCAGGACGCGTCGGACATCGTTTTAATTACCTGGAAGTCACCAACAATGACTCCGAAGATGTCACAACCTCCGATGTGTCCCAGAACACCGGCATCATCGGCCTGACCTATCGTCCGGGCCGATGGCTGCGCTTTGGGGTTGATTATGAAAACACCCAGACCAACCGGCCCATCACCCGCACGGATCTGTTCAACTACGATCAGGTCAATGTCGACTGGCGGATCGGTGGGTGGAAGGGCCTCAGCTTCAACGGCAAGATCGGCGTCCGGAACTACAAGGACGTCGCTCCCGACATCGGGCTCAAAGGACGCGACCAGAACTACACTGGCAGCGTGAGCTATGATCCTAATGAACGGATTGGCATCAGTGCCGATTTTTCGCGCACCAATCTGCTTTCCGATCTTCTGATCGTCATCCCTCAATCGTTGACCACGACCCGCTCGCTCTTCGATCAGCGTGTCGCCAGCATCGGCAGCAGAGTGGGGCTCACCATTTACAAGGGGATCAAGACGGAATTTGGTTATCGCGGCATCATCAACAAGGGAACCTATCCCTTGGAATTCCATCAGCCATTCGCATCCCTGTGGCTGCCGTTGAAAGGCGGTCTGGCCTTCAAGCCATCATGGCAGTATTTTGGATTCAATTATCGCCAGGATGGGCTCAAGTTCCAAAACTACCAGACGCACCTCGTTACCTTCGCTCTGGTTTTCTCCCGCTAAGATAATTCACAGCTGCCGGTCGTTCACGGCAGCTGTGATGTTTGGAAATACCTCCCCTGTTCCAGAAGGAATGGGGGAGGCAGATTCCGCTCCCCTCCGACAATAGTAAACTAACTTAAACATTAACGTATCCAGCAGAATGAGTCCGAAAATCTCTGCGGCCTCAGGGTAATTCCCATCCGGGCGAGGCCGCACCAGCCAGCATTAGACGAATGTCATCCGTTGTAATACGAAGGATTTATGCAGCCGGGACGACGTTTGATGCCCTAAAAATATCAGCGCCCTTTCCCCGGGAAGAGAAAGGGCGCCGCTCGGGTGTAGGTGGGTATTAAGGGTGGAAAGGAGGTTTGTATGTCGGAACGATTCTCCTTTTTAGGGTTGTAATTTGCTCTATCCAAAGATATTATTACGCAACCGGCGTGCCAGCAATCCGTGTCCCGCCAAAGCGATGATTATCCTGCTTGTTTGCAACATTTTAATATAAAGCACTTACACCGAAAGTATTGATATTTTCAACACTTAATTGGGTTACAAAACCCAGTGCGAGCGCGAATTCACCCAGTTTTTGTATCCTGGCGGCGCCTTCAAAAACCTTATTTCACAGGGCTTGGAGGACGCAGAGATCTTAATGTCTCTCCATGACATCTGTAGGTCCTGCGCGCATGCTGTGTTGAGGTTTTCCTTTACCTGCCTGAGCGGCGAGATCTGCATGTACCGTACGCACACTTGATATTGCGAATTCAGGTATAATAAAAGATTCGGGTGCAGAGAGAATGAAGAAAGCAATAGCCGAAAATCCCTTGTGGTGTCTGCGGTCGATCAGTGAATTGGGCTGCGAGCTTCAGCGGGTATGCCTGGATGCAATCATTACTACCGATGCGCACGGCTGCATCCAATCCTGCAGCGAGACAGCCTCGGATCTCTTGGGATTGCTGCCCGGCGAAGCGAATGGTCGGAAGGTCAGCTCGTTTTATGCGGGCGGAGTTGTGGAAGCGCGCCGTGTGATGGCAGGGCTGAAGAGGGAAGGGTGCCTCCGCAGTTTCATGACTGAGCTTTTGTCCGTAGGGGGGCGCAGGATTCCGGTGGCGCTGTCGGCGGCCGCAATTCAGGACAGCAGCGGAGAGATTATCGGTACGCTCGGCGTAGTGCGCAACCTTACGGAGATGCGCCGGCTCGCGGACGAGCTCGAACGTCAAAAACCGGTTTATGGCCAATATCCTTCAGGACTCGGCCGATGCGATCATGACCATGGATCCTGAAGACCACATCACCTCCTGGAACCGGGGCGCAGAAGCGATTTTCGGTTATAGCGCCGCGGAAATGATCGGGAAATCGGTGAGTGTTCTGCTCCCGGTCGACCTGGACGAAACCGATGAGCTGGGCCGTCTCAGGGAGAAGTTTCGCGCATTCGGCGTGGTCCGCAACTATCAGACCGAGCGCGTCACCAAGGATGCCCGCCGCATCCAGGTGATTTTTACGCGCACGGCGATCCGCGACGATCATGGAAACATCGTGGGAAGCTCCTCGGTGCTCAAGGATGTGACTACGGATAGAAACCTTGAGCGCCACCTTGCGGATGCGGAGCATCTGGCGACTTTAGGCCAGCTGTCCGCGGGACTGGCTCACGAAATCAAAAATCCCCTGGCCGGCATCAAGGGAGCGATCGAGGTTATCCGCGATTCGATCCCGGCGAGCGACGCGCACCGGGAAATTCTCGGGGATGTGTTACATGAGGTCAGCCGGATCGACAGGATCGTGCGCGATCTGCTGAACTACGCCAAACCGAAGCCCCCCTCGCATTCCGACATCGATCTTGCCGAGATGGCTCAGCGCATCGTGGCCATGGTCGAAAAGTCCGCCAAGAACGAGGCTCTTTTCATTCGGTTGCACAAGCTCACCCGCATTCCCGGGTTCACGGGCGACGAGACGCAGCTCGAACAGGTGCTTTTGAATCTCCTGCTCAATGCGCAGAAAGCCATGCCGGATGGAGGACCGATTGATGTCAGGCTTGCTTATCACCCGGGAGAGGGGGTGGTGCGCTTCGAAGTGGAGGACCAGGGGCCGGGGATCACCGAGGAAGTGCGCAAGAAACTGTTCCAGCCCTTCTTCACGACTCGAACCGACGGGACGGGTTTGGGACTGGCAACCTGCATGAAAAACGTGCAATATCATGGTGGTTCCATCGAGGTTCACAGTGAAGTGGGACGTGGAGCGATATTCGTGGTGACGCTGCCGCTCGTTTCGTACCTCTAGGAAATATGCCCAAGGAAACAATTCTGGTTGTCGATGATGAGCGCCTCGTGCGCTGGTCGCTCCAGCAAAAACTGGAACAGTGGGGATATAACGTCAGCCTGGCGGAGGACGGCGCCACGGCCCTTGGGCGCGTGCAGCTGGACAATCCGGACTTGATTACGCTCGACGTGAAGCTCCCGGACATGACCGGTATCGAAGTCCTGTCGGAACTGAGAAAGCGCACCATCCAGGTGCCTGTCATCGTGATCACCGCTTTTGGCGTGGTTGACGATGCGGTGCGCAGCCTCAAGCTTGGAGCCTACGACTTCATCGAGAAGCCCATCAACTTCGAGAAGCTGGAGAATTCCCTCCGCAACGCGTTCGAGACCCGCCGCCTGCGCACCGAGGTTGCGCACACGCACGAGATCCAGCGCAGCGAATTCAGCGTAGAACTCATCATCGGGGTATCGAATCACATCCGCGAGACAGTGGAGCTGATCAAGAAGCTCGCTGCCAGCGAGGCTTCTACGATCCTCATCCAGGGGGAAAGCGGCACCGGCAAGGACCTCGTCGCTCATGCCATCCATTTCGAATCTTCGCGCCGGGATCGCCCTTTTTACGCCATCAATTGCGCCGCGATCCCCGAAAATCTGATGGAGTCCGAACTGTTCGGCCATGAGAAGGGAGCCTTTACGGACGCGCGCACGCAAAAGCGCGGCATGTTCGAAATGGCCGACGGCGGCACCATTTTCCTGGACGAAATCAGCGAAATGACTCTGGGCATGCAGGCCAAGCTTCTGCGCGTCCTGGAGGGTCAGTCCTTCCGCAGGGTGGGAGGAGTCAAGAATATCACCGTCGATGTCCGGGTGATTGTGGCTTCCAATCGGAACCTCGAAGAAGGTGTGCGCACCTCACGATTTCGCCAGGATCTCTACTTCCGCCTGGCTATCATCCCCGTGTTGCTGCTGCCGCTGAGAGATCACAAGGAGGACATCCCGCGCCTCCTCGATCACTTCATGCGCTACTACAATCAGAAATTCCACAAGAACATTCAGGGCCTCACGAAAGAAGCGGAAGATCTGCTGATGAATTACGACTGGCCTGGAAACGTCCGCGAACTGCGCAACGCCATCGAGAGGGTGATGATTCTTGCCGAAGGCAACCGGGTCGCGGCCAAGTATCTCCCGATCCGGATTTCGGAAGGAGGCATCCTCCCTGTGCCCATGAGCGAAGGATCCGAGGATGGCGGCATCCACCTTCCTCCCGGGGGCATCGCCCTGTATGACGTGGAGCGTGAGCTGATCCGGCAGGCTCTGGCGCAGTCGCGCGGCAACAAGTCGACCGCGGCAAAGCTGCTGCACATCACACGCGACACGCTTCGCTACAAAGTTAAAAAATACCAGCTCGAATAATCACCCCCGCAGTCCTTCTAGGCTGTAGGCTTTTAGGCTGTAGGCTGTTAGCTAGAGCCTGTCCCGAAAGTCGGAGATCCTGCCCCTACAAGGCGGGGACGGGGTTTCTTCCTCTCCAAGAGTGGCGAAAACCATGAAAAAGGGCAAAAATGATGCGTTATGTTTTTTGATCTGGTAACGCCGCCCGGATTTAGGAAGACGCCTTCGATTTTTGTCTTGCCTGGGGCTTGGGGGTGTTCGGACGCAGCAGATGGAGTTCGCCCCGATCCAGCAATTCCCACTGGACGGCCTCGCCCGCCTCTAGGCCAATAGCGGCCGCCAGCGGCAGGGGGAAATAGACATAAAGACGGGCCTGCTGCTTCTGAGATCGAATCGCCTGCACTTTTAATTCATATTTTGTTTGCATATTGCAAGTTAGTCTATAGACTAGCTCAATGACTGTCAAATTAATTCCGTTTCAGCCTCATCTAAGCCCGGCATTGCCTACCGTTGTGGGCAATGTCGACTACCATATTTTCCGCCAACAACTCGACCGTATCAACCAGTTGCTGGATCAGAGCGACGTAGAAAATCGGTTTGTTCTGTTGAGCACGAACGACTGGCTTACGCAGAAAGCGGACCCTGCCCAGAATATCGATCTCAAACAGCAGCTTCACTTTCAGCAGCACTCGCGCCGTGCACTCCGCTGCAATCTTGCACGCACCCTCTTGGGGGAGAGCTATCGGGGGTTCAGCGCGCGGCTGGCCGACAGCCCCGTGCTGCAGAAGTTTTGTTTGCTCGATACCCTGGGCGTCATTCGGGTGCCGGGCAAGAGCACCGTGCAGCGTTACGCCAACTGGCTGCCGGCCGCATCCATGCGCGAGGTCATCAATCCTTTGCTGCTGCAGGCCGGGATCCAAGGAGATCGCGCCCAGTGGGCGCCGATGGATCTGGCCGAGCCACTGGACCTGGAGAAGGTGTTCATAGACACCACATGCGTGAAGGCCAACATCCATTTCCCGGTGGACTGGGTGCTGCTGAGGGACGCGACGCGCACGCTGATGAAAGCGGTGGCCCTGATTCGGGCGCAGGAGCTCAAACACCGGATGGACGAGCCGGAGCAGTTTGTGCGCGATATGAACCAGCTCAGCATCGGCATGACGATGACGCGGCGCAAGGCAAACGGCAAGAAAGCCCGCAAGAAGGTGTTGCGCAAAATGAAGAGGATGGTGCGTCGGGTGGAGGAGCACGCACAGCGACACCGAGATCTGCTGAGCCAGGAATGGCGGCAGACTGAATGGACTGAAAAAGAAGTCAAGCAAGTGCTGGCGCGGATTGATGGCGTACTGCAACTGCTGCCCCGGGCGCGGAAACAGGCGCACGAACGGATTATCGGCGAGCGGCCGGTAAAGAACGCGGATAAGCTGCTCAGCCTCTATGAGACAGATGTGCGGGTGATTGTGAGGGGCAAGGCCGACGCGGAGGTCGAGTTTGGCAACACGCTGTATCTGGCGGAGAATCGGCAAGGGGTGATTGTGGACTATCATCTGTGGCGGGAAAGCGCCCCCGCGGACAGCAAGATGGTGGCTGAAAGCTTGAAGCGGATGAAGGAAATCACGGGCAAAGATGCTCCGCCGCAGGTTCGGAGTGTGGGGGCGGACCGCGGATTTGACAGCGCCAACACGCGGAACAGTCTGGAAAACGAGGGAATCTACAACGGGATTTGCCCGCGATCGCCGGTGGCGTTGAAGCAGCGGATGCAGGAGGAGAGATTTGTCGACTGCCAGCAACGCCGCTCGCAAACCGAGGCGCGAATAGGAATTTTCAAAAACCAGTTTTTAGGCCGTCCGTTACCGGCAAAAGGATTTGAGCACCGCGAGCTGGCAGTGGCCTGGGGCGTACTGACGCACAACTTATGGGTCATCGCACGAATGCCGCTCAGGGAGGGAGCGGCAACCGAGCCCCAAGTGGCTTAAATCCATGAAGGTCGGGATCGACAAGGGAAACTCACGGAAGAGGTGTCTCCAATGACAGCCATTTTGTCTTGTTGTTCAGCGCAATAATTCGATCGTGAGCCTCGTGACTTGAGACAATAAGATTGTCCTAATAATACGTGCAGGCTAAATTGAAAAATGCGGGTTTCGGGACAGGCTCTAGCTACAGCCTACAGCCTAAAAGCCTACAGCCTGAAAAGCTACAGCCTAATCCCGGGGCGGGATACGTTTGCGCATGCGCCGCAGGAAGTAGGGGCGCATCATTTGCTGCATGGTGAAAATCCAGCGCTGGTAAGCCCGGCACTCCTGCAGATCCGGTTCAAGATAGAGCGTGTCTTCGGGATGCGACAGAGCACTCAGACGAATGTTCGGCGCGATGCCGATCGGCAGGTTATGAGCACGGCAGGTCTGGTAAACCTGGCGGAAAACGCGCAGCATCTCCGCATAATCAGGCGGCGCCAAGTTCTCCAGTTCCGTTCCGCGCAGGGGTCTTAAAATGGAGATCAGGGGAAGTGCACCGACGCCGACAAAATATTCGATGCTGCGCAGGGTATCCTCGACCGGCTCGATGCCCGCAATGAGTTCGCCGGATACTCTGCCTCTCCCCATGATGCGCGCGCAGTATTCAAGCGCTCTCATGGAGCGCTCGCGGCGGTGATTTGCAGTCGCCGCAGGCGCAAAGCGATCCAGGTAATTCTGGTTAAAGCACTCGAACCAAAAACTGAAGTGATCTACGCCCAGGGAACGGGCGCGCTCGTACATGCTTACATCCTCTTCCGGAGGAAATTGCACTCCCACCAGGATGCCAACCTCCTGCTTCAGCGCTTGAACATATGGCAGGATGCCTGCCATCCCGCCGGCGCCCAGGGATCCGCCGCGAAGAAGAGCAAACGTGATGCGGGACTTTTTCTGCGCGGCAGCGGCGGTTTCGACAACGTCCTCGACACTCTTTGCCGGAAAACTCGCGGATGCCGCTGCTTTCCCGCCGGATGACGGATCCTGTGTCCGTCCCCTGAACCAGAAGCGATCCGGCTCGCCGAAATCGATGGCCATAAAGGTTCCTTGCAGCATCCCGATCCGCGACATCGGGGTTCCGCGCGCGGTTTGGAGATCGTACCACTCCGGCTTAGGAGCCAGTTTGACACTGTAATTCAGGTCGCACCTCTCATCAAAAAGGCGATACGCACCCTGTCTGCGACGAAGGTGATACGGGCTGTCATCGACAAATTTTTCGTGGATGGGGACGTTGACCCAGAGCTCCTTGATGTCACCGGGGAGGATCAACTCCAAGCCGCTGGCGAAATCTCCTGGATTGCAACAAACGGGCCGGCCCTCTTCCTTTATGCGACAGGTTCCGTCGATGATGAGTCCGCGGCAGAGCAGATCGATCTTAAGCTCGGCCGGGTTGAGCCTCTTGCCGGCGGTGGGCAACATGCCGGCCTGATCGGCTATCGAGGATGACATACAACGACCTATCTAATAGGTTCCTTACCAAATTCCTGCACATGCAGGTAAGTCAACTCATTCCGAATCGATGCGAAGATCCGGGTTGGAACACCGCAAAGACGAAGGCGTTTCTGCCAGAAACACCCCGCTCCACGATTAACTACACTTGGCTCTTACGAAATCGTTGCATAATTTGTTTCTAATGAAAATGAATAGCGAGACGCAATTCCTACGAAGACATTCGTTGCAGGCGTGTTATTTGCAGTTGTGCTGGTTTTCCAGGTAGAGGCCGGATTTGATGTTGCGCCGGATGCGCCAGACTTCGCTCAAAACCTCGAGATAAGCCGTCAAGCGGACTTTGCTCCCCGGAGCGTTGACCCACACGATCGGAACTTCGCGAATCCGGAAACCCAACTGCCGGGCGATGGCAAGGAGTTCGATGTCGTATCCCCAGCGCTCAATGGTCTGCTGGGGGAAGATGGCTTCAGCGGCACGGCGGGTAAACATCTTGAATCCCGCCTGAGTGTCCTCGATCCCAGGGACCGCGAGGCTGCGAATGACCAGATTGCCGCAGCGTCCGGCGAGTTCCTTATACCAGGCCTGAGGGACCATGATGCGGGCGCCCCGGATTCTGCGCGAGCCGATGACGACATCGTAACCCTGGTCAAACCACGGCCACAGGCCGGCGATCTGCTCGAGGGTGGTCGAATTGTCCGCGTCCATGAAGATGCGGTACGTCCCGAGCGCCGTCAGCATGCCGCGCCGCACGGCCGCACCTTTGCCATGGTTGGCGCCGTCAGAGTGCTGCAGCAGGCGCAGTGACTTCTTGGTTTCACTGCGCGCGCGCACAATCCGCGCTGTGCCGTCGGTGGAACCGTCGTCGACCACAATCACTTCCGAATCGAAGGGTTGCGCGGTGAGGTAGGCATCAACATAGCCAAGCGTTTCAGGCAGCCGTGATTCCTCGTTGTAGGCCGGCAGGATCACGGAGAGATGAACGGTTTTTTCCATGCGCAACTGTCCCGAGATGAAGCTGGCCCCGGCCGCTGAGACTGTCTCAAACGATCGGCGCCGGAGGAGCGGAAGAGAATAGCCCCGGGCGTGAGCCCGGGGTTTGGAATGTGAAAAGGACGAGCCCTGGAGGGGCGAGACGCTTGTAGCGCTGGATCTTTCGCCCCTCCGGGGCTGTCATTACGAACTTAATCATAGTTTTGAAACATTCTCGCCGGCCGGGGCTTGGTACGTCATGAATACAAATTCGTAGCGCCGTACGGCGATAGCGCTCTGCGGGCGAGCGGCGGCTTCAATTCTCCAAATAAGGAATCGTCATGGGACCCTCGGGAATCACGGCTACCGGCGCATCCTTCCCGATCCGGTGCAACTCGGCGCGGAGCTCCGACTCGATATCGGCCACCGGCTGGAGGTGAGCGCGGCGCACTTGGTCCGAAGGGATGGTGCTGAACAGCCCCACCCTGGCTTTCATGCGAATCTGGGCCAGGAGCTGGGCTTCCCATTGATCGTAGAGGGAGAAACCAGGCGCAAGAATCGTTTTCAGAATTCCCGCGGGCGAATCATGTTCCCACAGCAGTTTCCTGAAATTGCCGTGCGCCGGAAATCCGTCCCGGCATTCGGCCGCTGCCAGGATCAAGCCGTCTTGACACACAATCTGCGCGGCAGCGGACATCCCTTTCACCGACTGATAGAGATTCTGATCGAGCGGGTAGCCGCCGTTGGTCGTCACTACAATCGGATAGGATTGCTCGCAAGCCACCATGGCAGTCGCTCTGGCGAACTCGCATCCCAGCCGGTGCGCAGCCAAAACGTCGCCGCAGAACAACCCGGTAATGCGGCGATCCCGGTTCTGAGTCACATTGATGCAGAAATCCACGGGCAGCAGCGCGCCATTGGCCCGGATCTGCTCCTGCGTCGGGTTGCCATCGAGCAGCCCCCAGGTGCTGCGGGGATCGCCGATCACTGCGGCCCGGTGATAATGCATGATCGAGTCGATGTCGGCCAGTGCAGGGAAAATGCCCTTGTAACCGCCGGAAAATCCCGCCATGAAATGAGGCTCGATAAATCCCAGCACAATGCGGCGGTCAGCTTCCACATACTCCCGGTTCAGCAGGATCGTGCGCCCGTCCGGCGATTTGCCGGCTGGCGCCATCGTTGCGGGATCGTGGGCCGTGTGGTTGACCACCCGATACCGCTCCAGCATCCCGGCGCCAAGCATGGCGGCGAGCTCGGCTTGCGTGTTGATGCGATGAGAGCCGGTGCCATTGACGATCGTGATCTTCTCTTCGGCAACATGCGACAGCTCAGCCAGGGTCCAGCGCAGGAGACGGTCGGTAACCAGAGGCCGTGTGATATCCGGAATGACCAGCGCCAGCCGGTCCGTTCCACCGACCAATTCCCTCAGCGGCCGCGAGGCGATCGGATGGCTCACTGCGGCCCGAAAGTACGCCTCCTCGTCAGGCAGCCCTGCCACAAACTCCGGCTCCAGCACATGCACGTCGGCTGACGGGACATCCACCTCCATCAGGTCGCAGCCGTATTGCAGTTTTACCTTCATGCGTCTCGCAAACAAGTACTGAGTACTGAGCGGCAATCGTGCACTCAGTACTCAGTACGGATACGTCGTTAAGCAATGGTGATCTCTTTACAGAGGTAGACATCCTGAATGGTGCGGAGCAGGGCAGCGCCCTCTTTCATGGGACGTTGGAAGGCTTTGCGGCCGGAGATCAGCCCCATCCCGCCGGCGCGCTTGTTGGTGACCGCGGTCCTGACCGCTTCGGCAAGGTCACTCTCCCCCGCACTCGCGCCGCCGGAATTGATCAGCCCGGCGCGACCCAGGTAGCAATTGATCACCTGGTAGCGCGTCATGTCGATGGGATGGTCGGTGCTCAATTCCGTGTACACCTTCTTGCTTGTTTTGCCGAACTTCAATGCTTCATAGCCGCCGTTGCACTCCGGCATCTTCTGCTTGATGATATCGGCCTGGATCGTGACGCCAAGGTGGTTAGCCTGCCCCGTCAAATCCGCGGCCAGATGATAATCCGGGCCGCCTTCCTTCTTTTTGTCGAACGCCGCATTGCGCGTGTAGCACCACAGGATGGTCGCCATGCCCAGCTCGTGCGCCTCATGGAACGCGGCGCTCACCTCCTGAATCTGCCGTTTCGACTCCTCCGAGCCGAAGTAGATGGTGGCGCCCACCGCGACGGCCCCCATGTCGAAGGCCTGCTGCACATTGGCGAACATGATCTGGTCGAAGGAGTTCGGATAAGACATAAACTCGTTGTGATTGATCTTGACGATGAAAGGAATCTTGTGCGCGTACTTGCGGGCCACCGAGCCCAGCACTCCCAGCGTGGAGGCCACGGCGTTGCAGCCGCCTTCGATCGCGAGCTTGACGATATTTTCCCCGTCGAAATAGATCGGGTTCGGGGCGAACGAAGCGCCCGCAGAATGCTCGATGCCCTGATCCACGGGCAGGATGGAGAGATATCCCGTGCCCTGCAGGCGGCCGTGGTCGAACAACGTCTGCAAGCTGCGCAGCACGGGAATGGGTCGGTCGCTGGCCAGCCAGATGCGATCGATAAAATCCGGACCGGGGAGGTGCAGTTGTTCCTTCCCCACCGTTTTGCAGATGTGGTCCAGGTAAAAGCGGGCCTTATCGCCAAGCAATCCTTCAATATCTTTTAATGATGCACCTTCATGTGTCGGCATGATTCCTCCTCGAATCCATACCCTGCCATGAGCCCTGCGTGACGAGAGCCGGGCGCAGTGTGAGCGCCCGGTTCGAACCCTCAACATTCCCTACTTATCGACTCATGGTACCACTATTCATCAGGGCATTATAAGCCGTTTTCGCCCCGCAGTGCCGAGGTGGAGTCTGGAGTGGAAGAGGCTCAAACGCTCACGATCCCGGTGGGGAAAAATCATCTTGACAATTCATACGTTTGTATTAATCATACGTATGTATGAGTGAAACCAAAATCCGCATCCTGGATGCCGCGGAAGGGCTCCTGGCGGAGCGCGGGTTTGCCGCCAGCTCGCTGCGGGCCGTCACCGCCGCGGCCGGCGTCAACCTCGGGGCGGTCAATTATCATTTTCGCTCCAAGGAAGCCCTGATTCAGGCCGTTTTCGCGCGCATCCTGCAGCCGCTCAACCGGCAGCGCCTGGCGGCTTTGGATGCTTGCGAGCGCAAAGCCGCGGGCAAGGCCGTGCCGCTGGCGGATTTGCTCCATGCTTTCCTCGACCCGCTGCTAACCTCCGATCACGTCGGCCAGGGATTTATGCGTCTGATCGGGCGCATGTATTCCGAACCCACGCTCGACATCCACAGGCTTTTCCAGGCAGAGTTGGAGCCGACCGTGCGGAGGTTTCTCCGCGCCTTCCGCCTGACCCTGCCGGACCTGCCGCCGGAGGAACTCTGCTGGAGGCTCTTCTTCACCATCGGCGCCATGGCTCAGACGCTAGCCGCAGGCCCGCTGCTGAAGCTGATCTCGGGGGGAATTTGCGACCCCGCCAATCTGAAGGACGCAACGAGGAGGCTTGTTCTCTTCAGCGGCGCGGGATTGCGCGCAGCCGCCACGCCCCAGATCCCCTCATCACGCAAGGGAATCCGCGCGCTTGGCAAGGCGCAACTTCGCGGTGCCGGGATGAGGGCCAAAGCCCGGGCCTCCTGATCTTTGCTTGTGATTTTGTTTGAGTGGGCGGCAGGCGGCGCAGCCCCGGCCGCCCGCCTTTGCCTGACGGTGCCGATTATGCCCGATCGAACAGCATGGTATTTGATCCTGGTTCTCTGGCTCATGCCCGGAGGGGCCCGGGCGCAGAGTGGGCTTGCCGACACGAGCCCCGCGCCGGCGGCTGCCGCCACAATGCGCCTGTCCCTGAAAGAAGCCATCGGCATCGCCCTGGCGCCTGAAGGGAGCGTGCGCCTCCAGCTTGCAGAGGAATTGCTTCGTCAGGCCCGCGCGCACTCGGATGAAGCGCGCGCCGCCTTGCTGCCGAATCTCTCGGCTTCAGTCGGGGAGCAGAACACAACGCGCAACCTGGAGGCCGCCGGCATCCATTTCAACCTCCCCATACCCGGCTTCACGTTTCCCACGCTGGTGGGCCCCTTCAATGTCTTTGATGCTCGGGCCACCGCGAGCCAGACCATCCTGAACCTGGGCTCCATGCGCCGATACCAGGCTGCGCGGGCCGGAATTCACCAGGCGGAGGCGGAGGTGCAAAGCACTCAAGACGATGTGCAGGCCCAGGTCGCGCGCGCCTATCTGGCTGCCGTGCGGGAAGATGCCGTGCTGGAGGCGACGCAGGCCGACGTCAGGTTGGCGGAGGCGATCCTGAACCTGGCGAGTGATCAGAAGGCGGCCGGGACGGGCCTGGGAATTGAGGTAACACGGGCCAACGTCCAGCTCGCCAACCAGAAACAGCGCCTGCTCGTGGCTCAGAACCAGCGCACTGCGGCGCAACTGCAGCTGCTCCGGGTCATGCACCTCAATCTCGACGCCCGGCTGGAGCTGACGGACAAGCTGACCCGTGTTCCCGCCCCGTCCCTGACCGTGCAGCAGGCCTTGCACGAGGCCTTCGAGACCCGCGCCGATTGGCAGGCTCAGCAGAAACGGTTGGAGACGGCGCGATTGCTGCAAAGCGCGGCCCGATTGGATCGGTTGCCGTCGATGAGTTTCTTTGCCGATTACGGCACGATTGGAACAGGAGCGGACAGCGCCATCCCCACCCGCACTTACGGGGTTGCCGTCCAGATCCCGATATTTGACGGCGGCCGCGTCGACGCCCGCCGCGCTCAGAGTATTTCCCAATACCACCAGGAGATGATCAGGAATGAGGACCTGCGCGCCCAGATTGAGCTCGAGGTCCGCCTTGCGCTTGACAGCCTGCAGTCCTCCACCGAGCAAGTTCAAACGGCAGAAGAAGGACTGGCTCTGGCCGAGAACGAAGTCGCTCAAGCCCAACGCCGTTATAACGCCGGCGCCAGCCCCGGCATCGAGGTGACCGATGCGCAAACCCGGCTGGAGCGTGCGCGCGCAAACAGAATCTCGGCGCTGTTCGGCGATAACGTGGCGCGCATCAATCTGGCCGTGGCTACAGGAACCATGCGCCAGCTGATCCAGTGATTCAGGGGCCGGCACCGAAGCTGCATGCATAGGAGAAAAGACATATGAAGTGGTCAACCGTGGGAGCGCTCACCGCTGTTCTTTTAGGCACAGCGGTTTTTGGGGCTTGCAACCGATGGCAGCGCGGCGCATCCGACAGCCTGAAGCTGTACGGCAACATCGAGCTGACGCAGGTGGATATGGCTTTCAAGATCTCGGGAAAAATCGCCGAGCTGGGAGTTAACGAAGGAGACACGGTGCGTCAGGGCGTGCTTCTCGCGCGCCTGGATACGCTTCAGCTCGAGAGCCAGAGGAATCGCGATCAGGCAGCCCTCGTAACGGCTGAATCGTTGATCCCCCAGCTGCAGACAAGCATCGAGCGCCAGAAGGCCACATTGGCAGCGGAAACCGATCTGCGGGGCGCTCAGCTGGGCCAGGCCGAAGCGGCGCTGCGCGACTTGCAGGCGGGGTCACGAGCGCAGGAGATCCAGCAAGCCCGGGCATTGGTGGAAGAGGCAAGGTCGCAACAGCAGCAGGCCCGTCAGGATTGGGATCGCGCGCAAGTCCTGCACAAGAACGACGACATCTCCACGGCCCAGTTCGACCAGTACCGGTCACGCTTCGATACTTCAGCTGCTGCTTTGCGCCAAGCCGAGGAGCGGCTGGCTCTGGTCGTCGAAGGGCCGCGCAAAGAACAGATCGAGGGAGCCCGCGCTCAAGTTGCCCAGGCACGCGCCAATGTGCAGCTGACCGAGGCGTCGCGCCTGGAGTTGAAACGACTGGAGCAGGAACTGCAGACCCGCAGAGCCCAGGTGGAGCAAGCCCGCGCCCAGGTCGCAGTCGTCGATGCCCAGCTAGCGGATGCCGTGGCCATCGCACCCGTCAACGGAGTCGCGCTGGTCAAGTCCGCCGAGCTCGGGGAGGTTCTGGCGCCCGGCACAACTTTTGTCACCCTGGGTGAAATGGATCACCCCTGGCTGCGTGCCTATATCGGCGAGCAGGATCTGGGCCGCGTAAAGCTGGGCGCCAAAGTCAAGGTGACGACGGATTCTTACCCCGGCAAAGTCTACTGGGGCAAAATAACTTTCATCGCCTCGGAAGCAGAATTTACTCCCAAGCAGATACAAACGCCCGAGGAGCGGGTCAAACTGGTCTACCGCATCAAGATTGAAGTGGAAAATCCCCGGCAGGAGCTGAAACTGAACATGCCGGCAGAAGCCGAGATTCTCTTGTCAGAAAAAACTTAGTTTTGCCAACCTCCGACCTCCGACTGAGACCCCATGTTTGAAATGTCGGAATTAGGATCTCGGAGGTCATGGATGAGACGTCGGATGTCAGCTGTTGACACGATGGTGGAAACCCGGGACCTGACGCGGCGGTTTGGAGCGCTGACGGCGGTTGACAGGCTCTCCGTCCGGATTGAGCGTGGGGAGATCTTTGGCTTGGTTGGCCCGGATGGCGCCGGCAAGACCACGACCTTGCGGCTACTCTGTGGGCTGTTGAATCCCACGGAAGGCCGGGCCTGGGTTGTGGGCCGCGATGTGCAGCGCGACCTCAATGCTATCAAGGATCGCATCGGCTACATGGCCCAGCGCTTCGGCCTCTATGTCGACCTGACCGTAGCGGAAAACATGCGGTTCTACGCCGATCTCTTCGGCATTTCGCAGAGCGAGCGCGCTGCGTTGACCGCGCAATTGCTCAAAATGACGCGCATGGAGCCGTTTCGAGACCGGTTGGCGGGGAAGCTCTCCGGAGGCATGAAGCAGAAACTGGCTCTGATGTGCACGCTGTTGCACCACCCGCAAGTGCTGTTCCTGGATGAGCCGACTAACGGGGTCGATCCGGTATCGCGCCGCGATTTCTGGGCCATTCTGTATCAACTGGTGAAGGACGGACTCACGGTCGTCATCACCACCGCCTATCTGGACGAGGCGGAACGCTGCAACCGGGTAGGACTGATGCACCAGGGAAGACTGATACGCTGCGAGCCTCCGGATGCGCTCAAGCGCAACATCGCGGAGGAATGCTATGAGGTGAAAACGTCGGACTCACGTCGCGCCAAGGAAATCCTCGGACGGCTTCCGGGTGTGACCAGCGTCGAGCCCGCCGGCGCAGGTTTGCATCTGTTCCTTTCGGTGTCGCAGGCGTCGCCGGCCAGTCTGGAGCGGGAGATCCTCTCCGCCGGCTTGACCCTGACTGAGTTCAAACGCATCGTGCCGTCGCTGGAGGATGCGTTTATCGCGCTGATCGGCAAGGCAGGAAATTGATTGATGAAATCTATGTCAAGAGCCTCAACGAAGTTTCTTTTACGCCAGGGGCGCCCCCAAGTGCATGAATATGTTGTGCTCTTATCGCGCCTTCCCTACGCCGCCTTCAGGGCTGCGGCCAGCTCGATGCCCTGTTCCCAGGGCTCACGCCCTGGGCTTTGCTGCGCCACCCCTTCGGGGTTTTCGCAGTCGTGAAGTGCTTCGGGGTTTTTGCAGTCGTGAAGTGCTCAGCCCTTCGGGGTTTTTGCAGTTGTGAAGTGCTCAGATGTCTTCGGGGTTTTCGCAGTCGTGAAGTGCTCAGCCCTTCGGGGTTTTCGCAGTCGTGAAATGCTCAGCCCTGAAAGGGCGAGGCAGCACAGCCCAGGGCGTAAGCCCTGGGTTGAGGTCCGGAGTTTTCAAGCCCTGAAGGGGCGACACAAAACCAGTAGCAATCATGCCGGGAAAGATCATGTTTCCTGAATTGGCGGGCGACATTGGGATTCTTGGAAGAGATATGCAGGAAGGCTGGGCGGTTGAAGTCGAAGATCTGAGCAAGCTCTTCGGGGACTTTCGCGCCGTGGACCGTATTTCGTTTTCTGTGCATCGTGGCGAGATCTTCGGCTTCCTGGGCCCGAATGGTGCAGGAAAATCAACAACGATCCGCATCTTGTGCGGTTTGCTCAAGCCTTCCGGCGGCCGTGCGATCGTGGGCGGCCTGGATGTGGCCTCTGTGCCGGAACAGGTGCGCAGGAATATCGGCTACATGTCGCAGAAGTTTTCTCTTTATGACGACCTGTCGGTCGAGGAGAACATCAACTTTTTCAGCGGCATTTACAGCGTCCCGCGCGCTTTGCGGCGTGAGCGCAAGGATCATGCTCTGCGCATGGCGGGGCTCGAGGAACGCCATGACACGATAACACGTACGCTTTCGGGCGGATGGAAACAGCGCCTGGCACTCGGGTGCGCGATCCTGCATCGCCCGCCGATCCTGTTCCTGGACGAGCCGACCTCGGGGGTCGATCCGATTGCCCGGCGCACCTTCTGGTCGCTCATCTACCAGCTCTCCGATGCCGGACACACCATCTTTGTCAGCACGCACTATATGGATGAGGCGGAATACTGCCACCAGCTCGCGCTGATGTACCGCGGGAAGATCATTGCCCTCGGCGCTCCCGAGGAGCTTAAAAACACATTGCAGGCGCACAGCCTTCTGAACCTGGAATCATCGGATCCTCTGGCCAGCATGCGGATACTCGAGAAGGAATCCGGGATCATGGATGTGGCTGTCTTTGGCGGCGGCCTACATGTGACGGTTGCCGATCCCTCATCGTCGACGCAGCGCATTCATCAAGCCCTGGCGGCCGCCGGCATCGGGGTTCGCAGCCTCGAGGTCATCGCTCCATCGATGGAAGATGTCTTCGTCGCCCGCATCGAGGAAGAGGAGCGGAGAGCCTCATGAACCTGCGACGGACCTGGGCGATAGCCCGAAAGGAATTCCTGCACATTATCCGTGATGCGCGGAGCCTGGCCATGGCACTGGCCTTGCCTCTTTTTATGCTTCTGCTCTTCGGATATGCGCTGACCCTCGATATCGATCGCATCCCGACCATCATTTACGATACCGACCGGACTCCGGAGAGCCGGGAATTGATTGCACGCTTTCAAGGCTCGCACTATTTCCAGATCCGCGCTGAGGCCGGCGATTATCAGGCAGTAGAGGCTGCGATCGATCGGAGTCAATGCCTTCTTGGTGTGGTTCTCTTCAAGGGTTTCGCCCGGCAATTGCTGTCCGGGCAAAGTGCCCAGGTCCAGCTGCTTTTGGACGGCAGTGATTCCAACACCGCATCGATCGCTCTCGGCTATGCGCGCACGCTGCTTCAGACCTACGATTTGGAACTGCGCGCGGAAGCACAGAACCGCCGCGGCGGGGGATCGGTTTCGTCCCCCCTCCAACCGCATCTGCGCGTCTGGTACAACGCCGATCTGAAGTCGAAGAATTACATCGTCCCGGGTCTGATTGCCGTGATCCTCATGATCATCGCCGCGCTGCTTACCTCGTTGACGATTGCACGCGAGTGGGAGATGGGCACCATGGAACAATTGCTCTCCACGCCGCTGCGGGCGGCCGAGGTGGTGTTGGGAAAGATGGCCGCATTCTTTGCCCTCGGCGTGGTCGACATGCTGATGGCCATCGTCGTGGGGATCGGCATTTTCCACGTGCCGCTGCGCGGAGACATTCTGTTTCTGGCCGTCACCAGCAGCTTTTTTCTCATCGGCGCCCTGTGCTGGGGAATCTTGATCTCGGCCGTGGTGCGCTCGCAACTGCTCGCCTATCAGCTGGGGGCGCTCACCTCTTTCTTGCCCGCGTTTCTGTTGTCGGGCTTCATCTTTGACATCCGCAACATGCCGAATATCATCCAGGCCGTCACCTACCTGTTCCCCGCGCGCTATTTCGTTACGATTCTGAAGGGCGTCTTCCTTCGCGGCGTCGGGGCGGAAGTTTTATGGGTTGAGGCCGCACTGCTGCTCGCATACGCGGCCATCGTGTTTCTGGTGGCGACGCGGAAACTCAAACAAAAGGTAGCCTGACGTCTATGTGGGAACGCATCAAGGAGATTATCCGGAAAGAGTTCTTTCAGACCTTGCGCGATCCGCGCAGCCGCGCACTACTGCTGGGGCCGCCGCTCATCCAGCTGATCATCTTCGGCTACGCGGTCAATATGGATGTCGAACGCACCCAGATCGCCTGGCTGGACATGGACCGCACCTACGAAAGTCGGGCCCTGCTATCGGTGTTTCAGGGATCCAAGTACTTTGTGATACAGGAACTGCTCAATCACGAGGATCAGATCGCCGAGGGGCTCGATCAGGGACGAATTGAAGCCGTCGTGCGTGTGCTCCCGGGTTTTGCGCGCGATATCCACCGCGGCAGTACTGCACAGGTTCAGGTCCTGATTGATGGGACCAACTCCAATACCGCCGGAATCTCGGCGAACTACATTGCCCAGACGATCGCAGGATATGCCGGTGCGGTGCAACTAGGACAGCGGAATGCCCGGCTGATGGCGCGTACGGAAGGCGCCGGGGGCCCGGCCCCGGCCAGCCTGTCGGGCTTGACCGTGCGGAACCGCGTGTGGTTCAATCCGGATTTGAAGAGCCGGGTATATTTCGTCCCGGGAGTGATCGTCAATATCATTGCCCTGGTGACCATCATGCTGACCGCCATGAGCATCGTGCGGGAAAAGGAGATCGGCACCATGGAGCAATTAATGGTGACCCCGCTCCGGCCGATCGAGCTCATGCTGGGAAAACTCATTCCCTTTGCCATCGTCGGCATCCTGCAGGTGGCCGTGGTCACGGTCGCGGCTTTGCTGATCTTCCACATTCCGTTTCGTGGTCATACGGGATTGCTCTTCGGCAGTTCGCTCCTGTTCCTGCTGACCACCCTTGGCATCGGCCTGTTCATTTCAACGATTTCCCGCACCCAGCAGCAGGCGATGATGACCTCGTTTTTCTTCTTTATGCCGGCGCTGCTGCTGAGCGGTTTCAGCTTTCCCATCCGCAACATGCCCCTTCCCGCGCAGTATCTCACCTACCTCAACCCGCTGCGCTACTTCATGGAGATCGTGCGCGCCTTATTCCTTAAGGGAATCGGCATCAATTATCTGTGGCCGCAAGTACTGGCCCTGCTCTTGTTTGGATCCGCGATTATCGTTTTCAGCGCCCTGCGTTTCCACAAGCGACTCGATTAACATAGCGTGGCATAGCCAAAACAAAAAAACTCTTACCGCAGAGCTCTTGCAACGTCTTCGTCGTTCATTGAAATCAGAAACTTGAGATAGCGCCCGCAGGGCGCTTTGGAGTGCGGCGCCCTGGCGCCGCTTTGTGATCGATATGCCGCCACACAAAGGCGACTTGCCTTATCCCCCAAGTGCTGGCGGTAAACCCTACCCGCAAAGCGGCGGCATGCCGCCGCACTCCAAGGCGCCTTCGGCGCGGCAACCCGCGATGCAGGTTGCCGGAGAGATCGCAGAGACCGCAGAGGTAAATAGTTTAAAAACTAACCAGTTCTCTGCGGTCTCTGCGGTAAGGTGTTGCTTTCCTACCCTAAATGGCGAGGATTTGTATCTTTGAGGTGAGGTGAGCCAAATCGACGGGATTTAAGGGCTGTCCCCGCTCGGCTCACTTGATGGCTGTGAACATGATTTCGACCAGGGCGTCGGTGCTTACCAGTCCCGTCTCCGCGCTCACGCGGGCAGGGAAATCTGCGGTAAAGCTCTCACGATAGGCCGTATTCATGGCGTTGAAGTTTTTCATGTCGGTGATGTAGACCGTCCCATCCACCACATCCTTCCAGTCAAAGCCGGCCGCCCTGAGGGTGCGCCCGATCCTGGCCAGAGTCGCGCGCGTCTGTGCGCCGACATCCCCTTTGTTGCTTGCGTCATTACCCAGCATGCCGGAGAGGTATAGACGATTGCCGATGCGGATCGCCGAGCTCAGGTTGGGATTGGGTTGAGCCGGGCTGCCATCGGCGTTTGGCGGATTGACTGCTTCGCGGGCGCCACCCTTCACGGCCAGCATCGTGATTTCAACCACCGCCTCCGCATTCATCAATCCAGTCCTCACCGTTGCGCGGGCAGGCGGATCCTTCGGGAAATAGGTCCGATAAGTTGCATTCATATCCTGGAATAGCTCCGTATCCGTAATGTAAACGCGGCTGCTGGCCACATCGACATAGGTCATACCTCCGGCTTTCAGAATCTCGCCCGCGTTTTCCATTACGGTTTTGGTCTGGATCTTGATATCCCCCGGGACCATGGAATTGTCCTTGCCGTTGCGTGCGATCAACCCAGCCAGGAAAAGGGTGTCGCCCGACAGAATACCGTAGCTATAGGGGCTCGGGGATTTGAGCCATCCCGCCGGCTGCACGATCTTCCGTTCCCCGCCTTCCGCGACTGCAATCATCGAGATCTCAATCAAGGCATCAGGCATGGCCAGATTTGCCACAACGGTGGTCCGGACCGGCGGCTCTTTCGGCCAATAACCGCCGTAAACTTCATTCATCGCCTGGAAATCGGCCGCACTCCGGAGAAAGACTGTAGATGAGACCACTCGGTCCATCCGCGAACCTGCAGCCTTGAGAACCCGGGAGAGATTGTCCAGGACACACTTTGTCTGAGCTTTGATGTCGCCGCCGACAAATCTGCCGCCTTCGTCCGTCGCGAGATTGCCGGAGAGATAGATGAACCTGCCGGCTTTGACCGCCGGACTGAACGGAAGATTCAGATCGGAGCCGACTCGCACGATCTGCTTGGTCGATTGAACTGCAGCCGGGCTCCCCAGCAAGGACAGGAACGCAAGGGCAGACAGAAGCAAACGCATAATCTACCTCCTGAATCTGAATGAGAGTGCTGACACCAAGAACGCAACCGCTCTTCATTGTAACCGCAGGAGGGGGATTGACGATTGACGATTTACAATTGACGATTGAAGGAATGATCTTCGCGCGCCAATCGTCAATCGTAAATCGTCAATCTTTCCCATGGGGCGGGATCAATCCGACGATCCATTTCAGCCCGTCTTCGGCATATTGGTAGAGTGTCTGACAGCCATTGTGGAAGCTGTGGTTGGTAGCTTCCACGGCCCGCAGCTTGCGCAATTCGGTATCAGGACCGAAGAGCTTGCGCGCTGCGTCCGCCGGCAGGTAGCCATCGTGGGCGGATTGCAGCACCATGACCGGGAAGGGGGCAACCCGGCGCAGGTAGCTGTAGGTTTCAATCATGACTCGCGGTCGTCGTGCCGGGGCATTGGCGGACCTTGGCCTGCGCGGCCGGCGCAGCACGTGTTCCTCTTCCTTGGTCAGAGCGATGGCCAGCAACCCGGCCAGGCGCTGGTCCAAACCACCTTCACCCGCAGCCACGACCGCAAGCCCGGCCCCGCGCGACAACCCCACGAGGATGATCCTCGTCGATTGGGGCAGCCCGACTCTTTTTCAGCGAAAGCGATAATGCTCTCGTAATCCCTGACCAGAAGCCTTGGCGTCGTGGTCTCGTTATCCGAGAAGTACCCCAGCTGATGCACATAGCTGCGGGCACTGAATCCGACAACGGGATAGTTCCAACTGGCCAGCCAGTTGAAAATATCCGAGCCCAGCCCGAGCCACCCTCCGTCGCCGGTCGCATAAAGGATCAGGACGCTATCGGCCTGGGCTTGCGCCGGCTTGGAGAGCTGCAGCTCGAGCGGATGCCCGTTGAGCATCATCCGCGCCTTCGTCTGGACCTGCGCCCCGGCATTCGGCAGATTCAGATGGCATGAGCACCCGGGCAGAAAAAGCAGGAAGAGAAGAGCAGACGCCAGTCCGGCAATAACACAAGGAACATAAGCTGAATGCTCATCGCTTTGTTGGCGTGTCTCGGCGCCGCCGCGGCCGCGCTTCCTGCGTGCGCTGCAGCCGAACCGACATAAAAGAGAGCCTTGGATTCCAGATTTGTTAGTGATAAAAGATGATCCTCCCGGAAACAGACATTTCACCCATGTTCCAATACGCTAAGATTACCGCATCGTTTCACAGAGGGAGAGGGCATTATGGTAGAAAACACCGGGACTTTTGACATTGCAATCATTGGAGGCGGGATTGTCGGACTCGGAACCGCGCTGGCGCTTGCGGAACAGTTTCCCGGGTACGCGCTCGGCATCTTCGAGAAAGAGCCCGAGCTGGCCAGCCATCAGACAGGTCACAACAGCGGCGTGATCCACGCAGGCATTTATTACAAAACCGGGTCCGCCAAGGCAAAGCTGTGCGTAGAAGGGGTACGTCTGCTGACCGAGTTCTGCGAGGCAAATGGCGTTGCCTACGATCGTTGCGGAAAGATCATTACCGCGGTTACCGAACAGGAACTGCCCCGGCTCTACGAATTGTACGAGCGCGGCAAAGCGAACGGTGTGCCCGGCCTCGAGCTCATCAGCCCCGAGCGCGCCCGCGAGTTAGAACCCCACGTCCGTGCCGTGCGCGCCCTTTACTCGCCCAAAACCGCCATCATTGATTTCAGCGAGGTTGCTGCCGCAATGGCCGCGCAACTTACCAGGCGGGGCGCCCAGATCCTCAAGCCTGCCCAGGCGCGCGGGATTCGGCGGGAAGGCGGTCATCTGCGACTCGAAACAGGCGCCGGTTCATTTGCTGCACGCAACCTGATCAATTGCGGCGGGTTGCATGCAGATCGCATTGTGCGCCTGATGGGAATTGATCCCCGGGTGCTCGTGGTCCCTTTCCGAGGCGAGTATTACACGCTCAGGTCAGGCTGCGACAAGGTGCGCGGGCTCATCTACCCCGTGCCCAACCCGCAATTCCCGTTCCTCGGCGTGCACTTTACCAAAAGAATCCATGGCGGTTATGAGGCAGGACCCAACGCTGTTCTGGCTTTCGCGCGCGAAGGCTACCGCCTGCGCAATGTGAGTCTGAGAGATCTTGCCGAGATGTCGGTTTTCCTGGGATTCTGGCGGATGGGATGGAAATACTGGCGCACGGAGGTCTATGAGTTGTATCGGTCTCTGAGCCGGCGCGCATTCCTGAGCGCCCTGCAAAGGCTGGTGCCCGACCTGAAGAATGAAGATCTCGAGCCGGGCGGATCAGGAGTTCGCGCCCAAACCATCACGCCCCAGGGGACGCTCGTGGATGACTTCCAGATTATCGAGGTCCCCAATGCGATTCACGTCTTGAATGCCCCATCTCCGGCGGCCACGGCATCCATCGCCATCGGCAGGCACATTGCAGAAAGGGCAGCAAAAGCCTTCGGTTTGAGAAAATAGCATTTTTTGATTTTGGATTTGGGATTGCGGATTTTGGATTTCAGCCTCCTGCCACTGCGAGGTCTTTCAATCCAAAATCCGCCGTCATCGGCAAGCAAATAGCGGTTAGAGCAGCAAAAACTTTATTCTGAGAGAACAACTTTATTGATCAGGGATTGCGGATTTTGGATTTCAGCCTCCTGTCACAGAGAGGTCTTTCAGTCCAAAATCCGCAACTCAAAATCCAAACTACTCTTTTGCGGCTTCTTTCTCAGCCTTTGGGGCTTCCGTTGAGCCGTACTCGAGCGAGGCCAGCTGCTGATAGAATCGGAACCGCTTCACGACGTCCTGCTGAGCCAAAACCAGCAGGCGCTTCGCCTCTTCCGGCTGGCTCAAAGCCAGCATCTTGTAGCGCGTCTCCTGGTAGGCATAGTCCTTCAGCGGCATCTTGGGCGCCTTCGAATCCAGGGCCAGCGGATTCTTCCCCTGTTCCGTCAGGCGGGGATCATAGCGGTACAGCGGCCAGTGGCCGCAGTCGACGGCGGCCTTCTGGTTCTTCATGCCGGTCGTCATGTTGATTCCGTGCGCGATGCAGTGGCTGTAGGCGATGATGATCGACGGCCCGTCATACGACTCGGCTTCGAGGAACGCCTTGACGGTCTGGGCGTCGTTGGCCCCCATCGCCACGGTCGCGACATAGACGTGCCGTAGTTGATGGCATGCAGGCCGAGGTCTTTCTTGGCCAGCGGCTTGCCGCCGGCCGCGAACTTGGCCACGGCCCCGCGCGGCGTCGACTTCGACATCTGCCCGCCGGTGTTGGAATAGACCTCGGTATCGAGCACCAGGACGTTGACATTGCGCCCGGACGCCAGGACGTGATCCAGGCCGCCGTAGCCGATGTCATACGCCCAGCCGTCGCCGCCGATGATCCAGACGCTTTTCTTGACCAGGTAATCCGCCAGGCTCAGCAGGTTGCGCGCTTCCTTCGATTGCAACGCCGCACGAGTTTTTTCCTCAGATGCCACCACGCGCTCGCGCTGATCGTAGATTCCGGCTTCATCCGACTGATCGGCGTTGAGAATGCCGGCGGCCAGTTCATCCCCGATCTCGGCGGAGAGTTTCTGCACCAGTTCGCGCGCCATCTCGGCATGCTTGTCGATGGTCAGCCGGAAGCCGAGCCCGAATTCGGCGTTGTCCTCAAACAGCGAGTTGCACCAGGCCGGCCCGCGCCCTTCCTTGTTGGTGGTATACGGCGTCGTCGGCAGGTTGCCGCCGTAGATGGACGAGCATCCCGTCGCGTTGGCAATGATCGCGCGGTCGCCGAACAGCTGGGTCATGAGTTTCACATATGGCGTCTCGCCGCAGCCCGAGCAGGCTCCGGAATACTCGAAGAGCGGCTGCAGCAGCTGGTTGGCCTTGATGCTGGTCATGCGCACCAGGCGCCGATCGTACTCGGGCAGGTCCAGGAAGAACTTGTAGTTCTCGCGCTCCGTCATCACGGATCGGGAGCTGCGGCACCATGTTGATGGCCTTCAGGCGCGTTTCCTTCTTGTTCTTGGCAGGGCACACATCCACGCACACGCCGCATCCGGTGCAATCTTCCGGAGCGACCTGGATGGTGTAGGCCATGCCTTCGGCTGAATTCGCTGCCCTTGGCCGTCATCCACTTGAAGGTCGGCGGCGCCTTCTCCGTCAGCTTCGTCGTCGTAGGCCTTGATGCGGATGGTCGCATGCGGGCAGACGATCGCGCACTTGCCGCACTGGATGCAGATCTCGGGATCCCACGCCGGGATTTCGAGCGCGATGTTGCGCTTTTCCCACTGCGCCGTGCCGGTCGGGAAGGTGCCGTCGACCGGGAAGGCGCTCACCGGCAGGCAATCGCCGCGCGCCGGCCATGATCGGCGCGATCACCTTCTGCACGAAATCGGGCGCTTCCGGAGCCACCACGGGCGGCCTTTCGAGCTTGCTGGTGGCCTGCTGCCGGGACCTTCACCTCGAAGAGGTTGGCCAGCGTCTGCTCCACCGCCTCGAAGTTCTTGCGCACGACCTCCTCGCCCTTGGCGCCGTAGGTCTTCTTGATCGAGTGCTTGATGCGATTCGATCGCCTCATCGCGCGGCAGGACGCCGGAGATGGCGAAGAAGCAGGTCTGCATGATCGTGTTGACCCGGGCGCCCATGCCGGTATCCTTGGCGACCTTGTAGCCGTCGATGACGATAGAAGCGGATCTTCTTGTCGATGATCTGCTGCTGGACGCTGCGCGGCAGCTTGTCCCAGACCTCGTCCGGGCCAAACGGGCTGTTCAGCAGGAAGGTGGCGCCGGGCATGGCGTCCTTCAGCATGTCGTACCGTTCCAGGAAGACGAACTGGTGGCAGGCGACGAAATTGGCCTTGTCGACGAGGTACGTGGAGTGGATCGGGCTGCGGCCCGAAGCGCAGGTGCGAGACCGTCACAGCGCCGGCCTTCTGCGAGTCATACACAAAGTAGCCCTGGGCGTAGTTCGGCGTATCCTCGCCGATGATCTTGATGGAGTTCTTGTTGGCGCCGACCGTTCCGTCGGCGCCCAGACCATAGAACAAGGCACGCACAACATCGTCGCCTTCGGTCGAGAAAGTCGGGTCATAGTCGATGGAGGTGTGGGTCACATCGTCGACGATGCCGACCGTGAAGTGGTTCTTCGGCTGCGTCCTTCTTCATCTCGTCAAACACCCCTTGACCATCGCCGGCGTGAATTCCTTGGAGGAGAGGCCGTAGCGGCCGCCGACGATCTTCGGGAAAGATCTTGAAGGGAGCCGTGCCGCGGGCGAAGGTTTCCGCGATCGCCGTGACGACATCCTGATAAAGCGGCTCGCCGGCGCTGCCCGGCTCCTTGGTGCGATCCAGGACCGCGATCATGCGCACCGTCGGCGGGAGCGCGGCCATAAAGTCCTCGACCGAGAAGGGCCGGTAGAGGCGGACCTTCACCACGCCGATCTTCTCGCCGCGCGCCGTGAGGTATTCCACGGTTTCCTGCGCGGCTTCCGCGCCGGATCCCATCAGCACGATGACGCGCTCCGCATCCGGCGCGCCGACATAGTCGAACAGGTGGTACTGGCGTCCGACGATGCCGGCGAACTTGTCCATGGCTTTCTGCACGATCGCGGGCGCGGCATGCATAGAACGGGTTGCACGCTTCCCGAGCCTGGAAAAAGACATCGGGATTTTGCGCCGATCCGCGCAGGACCGGGTGATCCGGAGACAGGCGCCGGCTGCGGTGCGCACGGACCAGCTCATCGTCGATCATCGCACGCATGTCGTCTTCGGTGAGCTGCTCGATCTTCATCACTTCATGGGAGCTGCGGAAGCCGTCGAAGAAGTGGACGAAGGGAACGCGCGCTTCCAGAGTGGCTGCCTGCGCGATCAGCGCGAAGTCCATGATCTCCTGAATCGAATTGGAGGCCAGCAGGCCGAAACCGGTGGACCGGGTCGCCATGACATCGCTGTGATCGCCGAAAATCGAAAGGGCATGCGTCGCCACCGTCCGCGCCGAAACATGAAACACCGTCGGGCGTCAGTTCACCGGCGATCTTGAACATGTTGGGGATCATCAGAAGCAGTCCCTGCGAGGCCGTAAATGTGGTTGTCAGCGCGCCCGTCTGAAGCGCGCCGTGCACGGCGCCGGCGGCGCCACCTTCGCTCTGCATTTCCGTGACCGAAGGGATCGTGCCCCAGATGTTGTTCTTGCCTTCGGCGGCCCATGCATCCGCCCACTCTCCCATCGGGGAGGAAGGAGTAATAGGATATATGGCGATGACTTCGTTGGTTCTGAAAGCAACATAGGCTGCTGCTTCGTTACCGTCGATCGTGACCATCTGTCTTGTCATGGTTGTTTCCCTCGAATTCAGAAAATAATGGCTTCCTGGTTGATTATGAATTGGCCGTACGCGCCAACCGCATAGACTATCATTAAACTGCCTTTATTTGAGATCTTTTGCGCCCCCATGAACGCGCTGCGTTGTGAGTGGGTCCGATTGTCAGGATTAGCTGCAGCAGGAATCAGAAGCCAGACCTCAACGGAAGGAATGCTGTCCGTTGTTTATCATGGGAGCCATCCAGCGGACGGCGCCCGCATTTTGCAAACATTTGAGTTCATCCCCGTCCGCCGAGACTGTCTCAAATCTGGGCGTCCCGGAGGGACGCAGGGAGAGTAGCCGGGGGCGAGCCGCGCAGCGGCCCTGCCCCCGGTTACGGCATGCACAGTGCCAGAGCCCCTGCCGGGGCTCTGAATCAAATCCCACTGAACCCCGGGCTGCGCTGCGCTAGCCCGGGGCTACTGTCCTCAGCCCTTCCAGGGCTGGAATCGCGGGTATCTCATCCGGCTCATAAGTTCTGAAACGGGTTCGCCGGCCGAGGCCTGCTTCAGCGGATCAGCGCGCGGCCGGCCTGGAGCGCCTTGCGGTTCAACTCGATCAGATCGGCACGCAACCCATGCTCCGCCAGTGCGCACAAAACGGACTCATCGTTCACCGCGCCGGTCACCTGGAGGTAGGCTCCAAGCATGACCATGTTCGCGACTTTTGGATTTCCTACTTCCCTGGCGGCATCCGTCACGGGAACCTCGACGATCCGGATATCTGTCCTGGAAGGCTTCGCAGTCACCATGGATGAATTGAGCATCATCAAGCCCCCCGGCAACAATTCACCTACGAATTTCTCCACCGAGGGTTCGTTGAACGCAATCACTGTGGAGGGTCGGTTGATCAGCGGCGAGGCGATCGTGTGACGCGAAAGCTTCACGTGGCAATGAGCTGTGCCCCCGCGCATTTCAGGACCGTATGAAGGAATCCAGGAAACCTGGAGGCCCTCCCGCATGCCGGCCTCTGCCAGGGCGACTCCGGCAAACAGGATCCCCTGCCCGCCGAATCCGCTGATCTTCATCGAGACTTCCTCGATCTCACCGCGGGCGACCGCGCCGCACGTAGGAATGCCGGCCTCGACAGGTGTCTCTTTGTGCACGGTCTTTGCCACAGCCCCGGGTTCAGCCACCGGGGATGCGCTGGAACCGTTGCCGGTCCGGTCCTTGTACAGCTTGAGCGGGAACAATGGGACCAGTTTTTTCTCTACCCAGTGCACCGCGTCTTCCGGGGAAACTTTCCATCCCGTCGGGCAGGCCGACAGCACTTCTACCAGCGAGAACCCGCGGCCTTCGATCTGGCACTGCAACGCGCGCCGCACAGCCTTGCGCGCCTTCATGTGGTGTTTGGCATCGGTCAGGGCAACGCGCTCGATGTACACGGGAGCTTCGAGGGACGACAACAGCTCGCAGACTTTCATCGGGTACCCTTCGTTGGTGAGCGTACGGCCATACGGCGAGGTCGTGGTCCGCTCGCCGACCGGCGTTGTCGGAGCCATCTGGCCACCCGTCATGCCGTAAATGCCGTTATTGACGAAGAAGACGGTAATGTTCTCGCCGCGGTTCGCCGCATGCAGGATCTCATTGCCGCCAATCGCCGCCAGATCGCCATCCCCTTGATAAGAGATGACGATACTGTTCGGTCGCGATCGTTTGATGCCGGTCGCAACCGCCGGCGCACGCCCGTGGGACGCCTGCACGTTTCCGATATCGAAATAGTAGTAGGCAAAAACCGAGCATCCCACCGGACTGACCAGAATAGTCCGGTCCTGGATACCGAGATCCTCGATCGCCTCGGCAATCATCTTGTGCAGAACGCCATGGCCGCAGCCCGGGCAGTAATGGGTGACTTCCAGGTCGCCGCCTTTGCGGTCGAAGCGATCGTAAAATGTCTGCGGTTTGCTATGTTTAATTTCCCACACACTCGTTCTCCATCTTTTTAATGGCTGCCATGACTTCCTCTTCTGTCGGGATCGATGCCGCCGGCTCGGCTCAACAGCCGCACGGAGGTTCTGCCATTTGCGGCAAGTCGCACATCCTCCATCAACTGCCCGTAGCTCAACTCCACGACCAGAATCCCTTTGACCCTGGCCGCCAGCTCCCCCAGTGGTTTCATCGGGAAAGGGAACAGGGTAATCGGGCGCAACAGGCCAACCTTTTTCCCTTGGTTGCGCGCTTCATCCACCGTGGCACGCGCCACGCGGCTGCTGATTCCATAACCGACGAGCAAAAATTCCGCATCCTCGGTCCGGTGTTCTTCCCACCGGACTTCTTTTGCCTCGGCCTCGTGGTATTTCGCCTGTAGCTTGAGGTTATGCTGCTCCAGCTCATCGGGACGGAGGTAGATCGAGGTGATGATATTCTTGCGGGTTTCCGCATTCCCGGCTACCGCCCAATCCTTCGGGGGCTGCGGACCGCATGGGGCCGGCAGTGCTACGGCTTCCATCATCTGCCCCAGGGCGCCATCGGCGAGTATTACCGCCGGATTGCGATAACGATCCGCCAGGTCAAAGGCAAGGATCGTCAGGTCGCACATCTCCTGAACGCTGTTCGGAGCCAGCACGATGTTGCGATAGTTTCCGTGTCCCCCGCCCTTCACCATCTGGGCGTAATCACTTTGCTCCGGCCCGATATTGCCCAATCCCGGCCCGCCGCGCATGATGTCGGCCACCACGCACGGCAACTCCGCTCCAGCCAGATAGGATATCCCTTCCTGCATCAGGCTGATCCCGGGCCCGGAGGAACCGGTCATGGCGCGGACTCCCGCCGAGGCGGCGCCGTACACCATCTGGATCGATGCGATCTCGCTCTCTGCCTGGAGAAACACCCCGCCAGCTTTCGGAAACAACAACGCAGCCGTCTCGGCAATCTCGCTTGCCGGAGTGATCGGATACCCGAAGTACGCCTGGCAACCCGCCAGGATCGCTCCATTCACAATTGCGTCATTCCCCTTCATCAACTGCCTCATGAATGGCCTCCTGAAGATTCCCCCACCCCGGGCTGAACCGCCACTTCCTCCACAGCCTCTTTGCCCTCCTTGCGCACACGCACCGTGATGGCACCGGGCTCAGGGCAAACATAAAAACAGATGCCGCACCCGGTGCATCCCGACCCGGAATAGGCGATCGCATAGTACCCCTGACGATTCAAGAAGCGGCTCTGGCTAAGAACTTGAGGCGGGCACGCTACGACACACAGACAACAACCCTTACAAAGATGGGAAGCGATCTGGATATCGCCCCGATCATTATCGCCCATGACTCCCTCTACAAAGATGGGAAGCGATCTGGATATCGCCCCGATCATTATCGCCCATGACTCCCTCCCACTAAAAACAGTAATTTGCCAGCCCACACTGCAGGCAAAACGGCGCATGATAGCATAACAGGAAAACAAGGCAATCCGCGTTCCGCAACCCCTGCAGAAGACGATCTACTTATCAAGACACTAACCTTTTAATGTCAATAGATTGCAAGACACGATTTGCCGAGTGAACCCATTCTTGACTCCGAGTTGGGGAAAAATGTGCCATATAACCCAAACACTGGGCAGGGACACTCGAAAATTATACGCGCACGATCCCAAATCAAGAAGTCAGATTTCATATTCAATTATTCCCGAGGCCGCCGCCAGAGGACTTTTCCAGTGGACGAGGCATGGCTACAAACCGCAGATGAACGCAGATGCACGCAGATCCAATGAGCAGTGGCCGGATGGGGCTTTGCTGCGACCCTCTCCGGCGCGGCCTCCGCTACGGTCATGGTTCGAGGGCCGTGAGAAAGAGCGCCTGCCGCCCGTATGCCCTTGCCGTGCGCTTACAGACGCTCTTTCTCACGGCCCTCGAACCATGACCGTGCAACGCAAAGCGTTGGCGCCGGGGAGGGTCGCAACATGTCCTCGTCCGATATCTGCGTTCATCTGCGTTCATCTGCGGTTTAATCTCTCAGCGGCCTCCGCGACCTCTGCGATGGGGTTTATAGGTTGCGGCTTACCGCTTTGCGCACTTTGTGGGCGCTTTGACCCGTTCTCTGTTTACCCGACGAGTTTTGACACATGCGAACTCAGGCGGGTGAAATGACCTATCGATAGTAAATGTTTATAATACAAATATTTATGTAGTTTTTTTCAAGATTTCTTTGAGTTTCGGACTTGGCAAAAGAGTTGCTTCCTATGCCTTGATGATGGCAAGGGCAGACAAGAGCATCCTGATCGTAGAAGACGAGAAGCTGCGTAAATTGGTCTCTCGCGAAGTCGGTGGCCAAATGGGGCTTCGATGTTCATCCGGTTTTTACCGGCAGCGAGGCGTTGGCGCTGATGGAGAAATCCGGATTCGATATAATTCTGCTCGACTATCAATTACCGGATCTGGATGGGCTGCAGGTGGCGCGGTGCATTCGCAAGGCGCAGCCCCGCGCGGTAATCTTTTTGGTGACAGCCTTTCAACTGAACGAACTCTCCGTTGATGTCGGGCTGATCGATGCCTATTTCAATAAGCCGCTCGATTTGCAGCAACTGCACCAGGCATTGGTGAGCCTCCCGCATGGGTCCGGAAATTACGTGACGGAAGGTCGGTCGCGGTCTCGGATCTAGCGGCATTCCTGGCAATGAGAATCCAAGTAAGTCGGCGGCCCTGTCAATGAAGTGAGGTTTTATCTCCCCGCCTGGAGAGAGGAGCTTGTAGAACGATGAAATCGATCTGGCAGAACTTCTGGTCGATTACGGGTGCAATTCTGGCAATCCTGGGTACGCTGTTTTTCATCAGTTTCCAGGTCATCGGGACCATCGCGCCCACAAGCAATCCCTACATAGGGATCTGGACATTCCTGGTTCTTCCCGCTGTTCTGGTCTTGGGTCTACTTCTGATTCCCATGGGATATTTTTTGGAACGCAACCGAAGGCGCAAGCGTTATCCGGATGTCAAGGAGTGGCCGCGCTTCCCTCAGTTTGATCCCAACAAACGAGGACATTTGCGCGCTCTGGGCATTTTCGTGTTCGGCACTCTGGTCGTGGCGCCGCTCATCGGGGTTGCGACTTACGAGGGGTACCATTTTACCGATTCCACCCAGTTTTGCGGCCAGGTCTGTCACTCGGTGATGAGCCCCGAGTACACCGCCTACCGAAATTCTCCTCACGCTCGCGTTACGTGCGCAGCCTGTCACATCGGACCGGGGGCTCAATGGTACGTTAAAGCCAAAATCAGCGGGGTCCGCCAGGTCATTGCCGTGGCTTTGAACACGTTTTCCAGGCCCATACCAACCCCGGTCAGGGATCTGCGCCCGGCGCGCGAAACCTGTGAGCAGTGCCATTGGCCCGCCAAGTTCTATGCCTCCCAGCTGCGGTCGCGAGTCCATTTTGCTTCCGACGAGAAAAACACGCGCAGTGAAATCCAGGTGCTGCTGAAAACCGGAGGCGGCGATTCCTCGGCCGGACCACCATCCGGCATTCACTGGCACATGGCATTGACGCGCGAGATCAGATATTGGGCTTCCGACACCGCGCGCCAGGTGATTCCGTGGGTGCAATCCAAGGATCCGTCCGGAAAGATCACGGTCTACCGCGCCGACGGCAAGGTTGGGAATGAGCCACCGCAGGACGAACAGCGAACCCTGGACTGCATGGACTGCCACAACCGGCCGACTCACCAGATCCTTCCCCCTGACCGGGCGGTGAACATGAGTATGGACGCCGGCCGCCTGGATCCGAACCTGGCCTTTATCAAGAAAGTTGCGGTCGAGGCGCTGACGCTGCCATACAACGACGATGCTGAGGCCGACCGTGGAATCGAAAACCACATCCGCTCGTTCTATAAGAACTCTAAATCCCGGAATCGTTGTGCCGGAAGGCGCCATGGCAAAAACGGTCAGCGAGGTCCGGGCCATCTACCACCGAAACTTCTTTCCCTCCATGAAGGTGGACTGGCGTGCCTACCCCGACAACATCGGTCACATGATGTTCAACGGCTGTTTCCGCTGTCATGACGGCAAACATGTGGACAGCGAGGGGAAAGCAATTTCCAAGGACTGCAGTTCCTGCCATCAGTTTCTGGAGCCGGCCGGCGGCCAGGCGCAGACCTATCGCCAGGGGATCCCGGAGCATCCTCTGAAGCTTCAGGGAATCCATGCTGAATTGCGGTGCAGCCAATGCCACACGGGCGGCCGCGCGCCGGAGATGTCCTGCGCAGGCTGCCACACCACTCAGAGCGGATTCCGCAAGGGCAAGCTGCCCGAGCTTCCCGGTTTGCAGGGGATGGCGCCGTCACTCATGGCCGGGCTGGCATGCGAGCAATGCCACGACCTGAGCAAACCGCAGACGCCTGCCAATATCGGCGCCCAGTGCGCAACTTGCCATGACAAAACCTATGGGGCTTTCATCCAGACCTGGGTGGACGATGCGCGCGCAGGCCGTGCGAAGGCAAGCGCTGCGATTGACGAGCTGGAGAAGAAATTGACCGCCGGCAAGTCTGGAGACGAGCAACTCAAAGCGAAGGTCGCTCAGATGCGGGAGGCGTTGGCGCTGATCGACAAGGCCGGTCCCCAGCATAACCTCGACCTTACGAATGCGGTATACGAGCAGGCGATTAAGCTGGCCGGCGGGAAATAGCGTTACCCCGGCATTTTTAAAAGCAGCCACGAAGAACACGAATAAAAAATCTGTGTTCTTCGTGGCTGCTTTTGCTTTTTCCGAGACAATAGCTTTCACTTCTTGGGGATCAGAAGCTCCATGTTGACTGCCATACCGGCTCCAAACTGGGGTGGCTGCCCGCTCGTCAAATTGCCGCGTATGCCTACGCCGCCGCCTCCTTTCTTTCTCGCCAGATCCGCCTGAAAGTCATAATCCGGTTCATGGAGCACCCAGACGTTCCAGAATCCGCCATCTTTCATGATTGGTTCTGCGCAAATCCACTCGTAATAGTCGCCATTCATGAAGAACACGATCTTGTTCTGTTGAATGGTCCCGATTTTTTGAAAATCGTAACCGTCGTGCGCTCTCAGCGAAACAATGAAACGGCCTCGTCCTCTCACCCAAAAATAGACAAGGGGACCTGAAACCGAACCACTGCCCGAGCAGCTGACACACTCCCCATTGATGAGCAGCTTATTCCTGGACATGCTCATCTCGACATCATCGATGGAAAAGTCACGAGCGTTTCCGAAGGGGCGTTTGTTGAACCAGGCCGCGGTCGGGGACATGTTTACCGAGATAACGTCGATGATCTTAGCGCCCGTCGCGGGATTTACGAGGAGCTCGATGGCGATGCTGTCAAGGGACTTCAGAAGTTGCGGCGTCGCCGACCTGAAAAACCAATCCTGATTGAACTCAGGATGTGGCGACAGATTCGCCAGCTTGGGATTGGCTTGCAGGCCGGCCACGTGGGCTGCGCTGAGGGGCCCGAAGGTCAACTTGAATTGACCAGGTTGAAATGAGCCCCCATCAAATTTTGCGGGCTGGACCTCCACCTCCAGATCATAGCCAAGGTAGAAATTGTTTTTCTCGTCGATGAGCACTCTGTGGATCAGGTTTGATTCCGATCCGTCGACACTGGATGAAACCGCCATCGGCAGGGGCGACTGGATCTTCAGATCAAACACCACGAATCCGCCTCCCTTGAGTGGGACAACTCCCTGTTCCTGCTCCGGTCCTGCAGCGCCGGCGTTGAGAGACATCACTAACACAAACAGGAAAATCAAAATTCCGGACAGCATAACTGCTGGATTGCGTTTAGCGTTCATTGGAGTTCCCCCTGGGCAAAATGCGAATGGTCAAAGTTTTTACCGGTTTGAAGCCGGTCAAATCGACCTTGGTAACGTAGGCGCTTCCGGATGCCGCATGCTCCGCACCGGCATTCCGATCGGGATTGGATGCGGACGCCTCATGTGGTGCGGTCCCCGCCCCAGAATTCGCAGGCGGTTCGAGTGCTTTGGCTTGAGTAATCGGCGCAACGGTCTTATCCGTCTTGGCAACCGACGGTTGGAAAGAGCGGACTGCAAGGAACGTGGTAGCTGCCAGGGCCACAAGCATAATTGCCGCGACGGGAACGGGCACCGCAATGCGGGTGGTGAACACCCGCTGCCAGAAAGGTGGCCGATGGATTTCCCGGCGATAAGCTGCAGTGACTTGAATGTCGAGCGCAGCGGAAGCCGTGGGCGCCTGCCACTGTTTCAGGAGGGAGTTCAGTTCTCTGTCCACGGCATCGTCTGCGACCTCGCTGCCGTCCGCACCGGATGAACCGTTGCCGGCTTTCTGGAGAGAGAGCATCACATCCATGCGCTTTTCATCTTTCATGATTCGAATTCTCCTTGGTCTTGGGTGCGCCGCCATTGAGATAAGGCGCCAGTTGCCGCCTGAGTCTCTCGCGTGCCCGGTGCAATCTCGACTTGACCGTACCGAGGTCCGCGTCGACGATCACTGCGATCTCTGCCAGGCTTTGCCCTTCATATTCGAACAGCACGATCACTTCACGCTGCAGCGGCGGCATCTGCGCCATTACTTTTTGAACCTCGCCTGACAGTTCCTGGGCCAGCAATCCGTTCAGCGGTTCTTCCGCAGACGATGGAGGCGCTCCGCCGTGCCAGTCGTCAAGAGCAACCTCGTTGGCGGTCGTGCGGAACTGCTTGAGTGCCAGATTTCTCGCCGCAGAAAACAGATAGGTACGCAGCGAAGCCCGCCGCGGATCGAACCGGCCGGGATTCCGGATCAGGCTGACAAAACAGTCATGTGTGACGTCTTCAGCGCTTATTGGAGAACCCAGCATTCGATAGGCATAACGGAATGTCGGGTCACGGTGGCGTTCATACAACAGAAGGAATGCGGCTTCATCTCCATGCCGCATTCTTTGCAGCAGGCTATCATCAGAAGGTTGATCCAAATCAGGCATCGCGCGGCCCTCGCAGCAGACCTACGCCTATTATTACCGCAAACGGGCAAAAAGATACGGTTCGGATGAATGGATATTTGAGGAGTGCGCGCCCGGCGCTGGAACCTTGGGATTCGTCGATACGGAGCCCCTTCCACCGAGACGGTCCTAAAACTCAAACGCCGGATGACATGCCGGCGTTTTCAGCCCTGGAACGGCTGCGGACAGTAGCCCCGGGCAAGCGAAGCGCAGCCCGGGGTTTATGGGAATCTGATCAAGAGCCCTGGGGGGGCGAGAGAAAGCATCTGGCATTGAATGACTTCCGTCGCCCCTTCGATTGTGCGATATGGCGCGTACCTGCCGTGACCGGGGGCAGCGCCGCTGCGCGGCTCGTCCCCGGCTACTTTCTCGGAGTCCCGGAGAGACGCCCAGTTTCGGGACAGTTTCGCCGGATGTGGTCTACTGCGGCCTTACTTCTTCATGCGCTTGAAGAGATCTTCCATGCTCGAGGCGCCGGGCTTGCTTTGCCCCGGTTGTGCTGAGCCTGCCGACGGCGCTTCCGGGCTCGCGGCTGGAGTTCCCATCGAGGCCAGCATCTGCTGGATGCGGTCGCGCCGAGGATCATTGGGATTGGTGGCCAGAAGCTTCTCCCATGCCTTCCGCGCCTCCGCCACATCGTTCTTGCCGTGCAGGTAAACGATGCCGAGATTGTAGAGAGTTTGCGGATGAGTCGGATTCACCTGCAGAGATTTCTGGAATTCGCTGATCGCCGGGTCGGCCTGTCCCAGGCTCCAGTAGCAGGATCCCCGATCGGTGCGCACTGCGACATCGTTGGGGTCAATTTCCAGCGCTTTCCCGTAATAATCGATCGCCAGTTGATATTTGTTGTTGTCGTAGTAGAGGTTGCCCAAATCCACGAGAGTCTTCACGTCATTCGGCTTGGAGCCGAGCGTCGATTTGAGCGTCGCCTCGGTCGCGAGGAATACGGCAGGATCCACGGCCGGGACCTGCGTCTGACCGGGACTGGCGGAAGTGGCCACGGGAATCGCGGCCGAACCCGTAGACCTGCCAAAATAATATCCGATCCCCACTCCGACGGCGAGACAGATAATGCCCACAATAACGAGGTTGCCGGCGGAATCCTTCACCCTGACTGGCGCACCATTCTGGTTCAACTTCCCCATGGTCTTTCGCTACTCCCTGTTTACATCGAATCACGAAACGATGAAGGATAACCTCGTCTCTGTCAATACCGGCTTCCGTTCCCAGACCTCCGACATCCTGCCTAAAACCTGAAGATTTGGTCTTTTGCTTTTGGTCGGATATCAGAGGTCTAATCGAGGTCGATATCGCGAGTGGGTTTCTCGATCGGCTGGTTCTTGCTTTTCTTCAGAGCCTCGGCAAACTTTTTTTCCAGCAATTGAGGCTTGGTTTTTTCGTCAGCCGCGCTCTGGCGGAATATTGCTTCGCGGCGCGCCGCCTGCTCGCGCAGGAGAACATCGACACGATCAAGGTCGGGGGCGGCTTGGTTGCGGGCCGGCGGGGCCTCGTGGGCGATCACTTTCTGCAGATCTGCATCGACGGTCAGGTTCGCGCTGCAGCAGGGGCACGTCACTGAGATGTTGCCGCCTTTCGATTTGGACATAAGACCTCCCGTTCGTTCATTGCGCATTAAGTAGGGGCACACACGGATGCTACGCGCGGTCCTGGAGTATGTCAATCGCACCGGAGAGTAAGCTACCAGGCACGCAAAATACCGGAAAGAGATTCGTGGATTTTGTGGCTGCTTTTTCGCCTGCGCAGAGATTCAGGCGCGTGGTTCAAGGAGGGTAAGGACTGAACCCGTTTTTGGTGCCGGCCCATCGACTCCAGCGATGATGACGCGATTACGCCCACCCTGCTTGGCCTCGTAGAGGGCCAAATCTGCTGAATGGATGAAAGCGTCGAGATCGTCGACGGTTGCGTTGTATTTCACTACGACGCCGATACTGATCGTGAATGAGATAGCCACGCGCGGCAGCTGGATGGGCTCACTGGTGATGCAGGTCAGCAACCTCTCGGCCTGGCTCCGGGCATCGTCTGTGCTGCATCCGGGCAGAATGAACATGAATTCTTCGCCGCCGTAGCGTCCGACAGTGTCGTAGGCGCGGACGGCGGTTCGCATCCGGCGCGCCGTTTCGCAAAGGACGGCATCGCCGATTGCGTGCCCATAGGTATCGTTGATGTCCTTGAAGTGGTCGAAGTCGGACAGCATCAAACAAAGGGGCACGCTCTGCCGGTTTGCTCTCTCCAGCTCGTTGCGCAAGGCATCAAGGGTAGCCGAGCGGTTCAGCAGGCCGGTCATGCCGTCGTGCGTTGCCTGATATCGCAGCGATTCGCGGGCGGCAAGCAGTTCCGCCTGTAGATCGAGGATGCGCCGGCCGGCACGCAAGCGTACCTTGAGTTCCTGGGGATCGAAAGGCTTGGAGATATAATCATCGGCCCCGGCCTCCATCCCTGTGATCACATCTTCCTTCCCATGTTTCGCGGTAAGCAGCAGGAGATAGATATAGGGCCGGTCTTCCCACTTTCTGATCTCCCGGCACACTTCCACCCCGTCCATTCCGGGCATGATCCAATCGAGGATACCAAGCCGGGGGGCATCGTTCCCCTGGAGCAGCCGCCAGGCTTCGAGCCCGTTCCTGGCAACTACGACTTCATAGCCCCACTTCGTCAGCGTGGCCTCGAGAATATGGCGCATCACATCATCATCGTCGGCGATCAGGACTCTCATGGTTCCCTTACACCAGTGCTGTGAGCGCCGGGATCAGACGCTCGATCTCGCTTTCCAATATGTCAATTGCCTCGAGTGCATGCCGCAAGTCATGAGCGTGTCCCATTTTCTCCAGCCGGAGTGCAACTTCCGCCGGGATTGCACCGCCAAAACTACCGACCGAACCTTTAAGAGTGTGCGCAGTTCTTTCCACGGCTTCGGCATCTCCACTCCTCACGGCTGCGCGCAACTGGGACAACTGTTTTGGGTACCTCTGGCGGAAGAGGTCGCAGGCCTGCTGCAAAAGCTTGGTATCGCCTTCGAAGCGCGCCATAAGATCGCGGAACGTCAAACCAGGGCGGAGCGATTTCGGTCTCGCGGCAGTCAGGCACATCAGGCGCAGGCCCGGACATGAGCTTGGCGATCGCAGACATAAACTCGTCCACCCGGATGGGCTTCGAGATGTATCCATCCATTCCCGCTTCCCGACACTGATCCCGGTCCCCCTCGATGGCATGCGCTGTCAGTGCCAGGATCGGCGTGTGCACGCCGACGTTCTTCTCGATCGTGCGGATCGCGGCCGTCGCTTCCAGCCCGTTCATCTCGGGCATCTGGACATCCATCACGATCAGATCAAACTTTTCGGCTCGATAAGCCGCCAGGGCCTCCTTGCCGCTTGCGGCCATGGTGACGGCGTATCCGCGCTTCTGGAGCAGGCTGGCTACCAGCAGCTGGTTGGTAGGGTTGTCTTCCGCCAGCAGGATTCGCGGCGGCCGGCGAGCCGCGGCGCCATGCTCGATTTGTAATGATGGCGACGAGTCCGCTGTTCCGGACTGCGCGGACCATCCACTGCGATGCTCTCGGCCCCCGCAGAGAGTGCGCAAGATTGCGGAGTACAGATCCGACTGCTTGATCGGCTTCATCAGGTGGGTGCGAATTCCTAATGCACTGCAGCGCGCCGAGCACTGACGGACCTGCGCAGAGGTGAGTAGAATGACCGGCGTATGCGCCAGGCTTGGAGCCGCCTGGATTTTCTGCGCAACGGTGAAGCCATCCATCTCCGGCATCATGGCATCCAAAAGAACGAGAGCAAACGGACCGCCTGAATCCGAGGCCTGTCGGAGGGCCAGGAGCGCGGCCGGGCCGCTGTCGACGAGATGCGGCCTCATGTTCCAGTTGATCAGCGTCCCCTGCAGGATGCGCCGGTTTGCGTAATTGTCGTCGACGACGAGAACCCTCTGGTCACGCAGCTCTGGAGCTCGGCTTTGGTTCGTCAAGATCGAGGATGCGTCTTCAGCCAGAGTGAAGGGTAAGAGGACGTGAAATGCACTCCCTTTGCCGGGGCTGCTTTCGAGCCAGATATCGCCGCCCATCAACTCGATCAGTTGTGAGGTAATGGCCAGCCCCAGGCCGGTGCCGCCATACCTGCGGGTCATGGAGCTGTCTGCTTGTGCGAAAGCCTCGAATATCACATGGCGCTTGTCGTCGGGGATGCCGATGCCCGTGTCCGTGATGGTGAAGTGCAACGTGGCTTGATCGGGCAAGTCCAATTCGCTCTGGACATGGACGATGATGTCGCCTTTCTCGGTAAACTTGATGGCATTGTCGACCAGGTTGAGAATGATCTGGCGCAAGCGGTCGGGATCGCCGATCAGGGCATCGGGCACGTCAGGGAGAATATTGGCGGTCAGCTCCAAGCCCTTACGCTGCGCGCGCACGCCGAGCGCGCTGAACATGCGGTCGAGAGTCGTGCGCAACTTGAATTCGATAGGATCCAGCTTCAGTTTTCCCGCTTCGATTTTCGAGAAATCGAGAATATCGTTGATCAACGAGAGCAGCGACTCGGCGGAGTTCTTGACGATCTCGAGGTATTCGCGCTGTTCCGAAGATAGATCGGTGCCGAGCGCCAGTTCGGTCATGCCGATGATCCCATTCATGGGCGTGCGGATTTCGTGGCTCATGTTGGCCAGGAACTGGCCTTTGGCAAGGCTCGCCGCTTCCGCCGCTTCCTTTGCCTTGTGCAGCTCTTCCGCGTTTTGCTTGCGCTCGGTGATGTCTTCGACAAATCCTTCATAGCAAAGAAACTCGCCCTGTTCATCCCTGACTTGGCGAGCCTTTTCCGAAGTCCAGATGATGCTTCCGTCTTTGCGATAGACCTGGGACTCGAATCCGGTCACGACTTCCCGATCCTGCATGAGCGCTACAAATTCGGCACGCCGTCCCGGATCGACGTAGATCCGGCGCGCACACACAGCCGCCTTGAATTCCTCGATGGAGTCGTACCCATAGATCCGCACCATGGCGGGGTTGCAGTTCAACAGCTCTCCGTTCAGCGTGCTCTGGAAGATCCCTTCAACCGCATTTTCGAAAATGTCGCGGTATTTCGACTCAGCTGCTCGCAGGGCCTTCTCGATCCGCTTTCGTTCGCTGATATTGCGGACAAAGGCGCATATATACCCCTCGCCTTCAAACTCGAGATAGTTGCTGGTAACTTCCACGGGAAATTCACGGCCTTCATGGGTGCAAAGGACCGATTCAAAAGTGTGGAAACCCTTCTTCTTAAGGAACTCGAAATGCCTGGGCCAGTTCTCTTTGCGGTGACGGGAATCGATGTCATGGATTGTCAAGCCGAGCAGTTCTTCCCGCGCGTACCCCAGCCACTGGCATGTCGCCTCGTTCACATAGAGCAGTCGTCCGTTCTCCTTCATCCATATGGCAGCATCGGAGGCATGGTCGATGGCAAATTGCACCAAGCTCGGCGAGGGGCGCATTTCCGGCACCGGTTCCGTTTCGGACATAGGTCCACCCTGAAAATACTTCATCTCCAGGCTTTTCGACTGGTCTGTACCGATTCATTAGCCTTCCGCAGCGCTTGGAAAGAAATAACCGCTTTAGGCTTGAAATAAGCGGCCGTAGACCTCAAAATGCAGTGCCGCGTGGATTTCGATCCTCTTCAGGTCAGAGTGTGGCGACGTAGCTCAGTCGGTTAGAGCGTGGGATTCATAACCCCAAGGTCGGTGGTTCGATTCCACCCGTCGCTACCAATACCGCAAGCATTTGTATTCCAACCATATAGCGAAGGAATATCGGCGAATAATTGGCGCCTGATTTCGGCCATTTTCGGAGGACGAACCCCATGGTCGAAAATAGGAATTCTGTTTATCCGCGTCATGATGACCCCATAACTCAAGCCATTTGTTTTATTTGAGGCACGATGAGTTCATGAATTGAGCAAGATAAACATTGCTGCTGTGAACAACAAAACCGTTACACTATTGTCACCTTTGTAAGTGTAGCTGCATTCGATCGAAAATGCGCAACTTCCAATCACCGAGTGCCGGCCTTGGGCGGTCCGCGCGTGGACCTAAAATTTGTTGATTCTACGTTGATTATAACCGTAGAACCGGTTATATAGATATTGCCCCGGGAGGTGGATTCATGAAAGACACGGCATCGTTTTTCAAGGTCCTGGCAGATGAAGCCAGGCTCAAGATGCTCTGGCTCCTTTTCAATCACAGAGAGCTCTGCGTTTGCGACTTCATCGAAGCACTCGCAATCACGCAATCGAAGGCCTCCCGGCACCTGCGGATCCTATACCGGGCAGGACTTGTCACAGACCGGCGCGAAGGACTGTGGGTATACTACGCGCTGCGTCCTTTGCAGGACGGCCTTGCGAAAGATCTCCTGAACATTCTGCGCACTCATCTGGCAAGCCGGGCTGAAGCTGCCCAATTGCGCAAGGGACTGGCTGCGTGGCTGCGCCGGAAGGGCGGGGAGACGCGATGTGTTGGGAAATCCGTTTCCACACCGGTGCAGACAATCAACGTGGCGGCGCCTCCAAGCGCGCTGCCTGGAGGACGGCACTAATGAACAAATCCCAGACTGCCGCCGGCAGCGTCGCCAGCCGGCTTTCCCTTCTCGACCGCTACCTGACCGTATGGATCTTCCTCGCCATGGCAATCGGCGTGGGCGCGGGTTACCTGTTTCCGGGGATCGTTCCTTTCATCAACCGATTCAACGTCGGCACGACCTCGGTTCCAATCGCAATCGGCCTAATCTTGATGATGTACCCGCCATTGGCTAAGGTCCGTTATGAGGAGATGGGGCCGGTCTTCCGAAACCTCAAGGTACTGGGCCTCTCCTTGGTCCAAAACTGGATCGTAGGTCCGCTTCTCATGTTCGGACTCGCGGTTCTTTTCCTGCCCGACAAGCCGGAGTACATGGTCGGGCTGATCATGATCGGCTTGGCTCGCTGCATCGCCATGGTCATCGTGTGGAATGACTTGGCCAAAGGCGACACGGAGTACTGCGCCGGCCTGGTCGCATTCAATTCTATTTTCCAGGTCCTGTTTTTCTCGGTGTACGCCTATGTTTTCATAACCGTGCTGCCGACCTGGTTTGGACTAAAAGGTGTCACGGTCCATATAACCATCGGGGAGATCGCAAAGAGTGTCTTTATTTACCTGGGCATTCCATTTCTTGCAGGCATCATCACGCGATTTTCGCTGATCGCCCTCAAGAGCAAGGAGTGGTACCACAAGAAGTTCATTCCGAAGATCAGCCCGATTACGCTGATCGCCCTTCTGTTTACCATTGTTGTCATGTTCTCGCTCAAGGGCGAATACATCGTGCAACTGCCGTTGGACGTAGTGAGGATTGCCATCCCTCTCCTAGTTTACTTCGTGCTGATGTTTTTCATTTCCTTCTTTATGAGCAAGAAGGTCGGCGCGACCTACGGACAGGCAACGACGCTTTCCTTCACGGCCGCTTCGAACAATTTCGAGCTGGCAATCGCGGTAGCTATTGCGACTTTCGGCATCAACCACGGCGGCGCTTTTGCCGCGGTGATCGGCCCACTTGTCGAAGTGCCGGTTATGATCGGGCTGGTGAATGTTGCGCTGTGGCTCGGGCGCAAGTATTACGCCGGAGGGCGTGCGGAGAGAAAAATTCCCGTCGGATCACGGGCTGCGGGGAATTGATATGGCGAGTGCGAGGTACACTCCATTGCAGGTTGATGTTCTGGTGTTTGAAGGTTGCCCACACGCGGGCGCGGCGATCGCACTCGCCAGGGAAGTGGTCGGGCATCTCGCACCCGGAACCAGCGTGGACCGGATCGATGTAGATACGCCGGAGAAGGCGGCCATCCTGGGCTTTCTCGGATCCCCCTCCATTCGCGTCAACGGCGAGGACATCGAGCGAAGGAGCACGGACCGGGGAACTTTGTGCTGCCGGACCTATGATGGCGAAGGAGTACCACCCGAATGGATGGTTGAGGCGGCGATTTTGCGGGCGGTAACGCCCAAAGGGATCCTGTTTCTCTGCGTGGCTAACTCAGCGCGCAGCCAGATGGCCGAAGGGATCGCGCGTTCTCTTGCGCCTGCCCATATCCGGATAGCGTCTGCCGGTTCCCGACCAACGCATGTTCGGCCAGAGGCGATTGCCGTCCTCGGTGAGATCGGCATCGATATTTCGGGGCACAGATCCAAGGCAGTTTCGGAGATCTCCGCGGATGGGATCGATACGGTCATCACGTTATGCGGCGACGAGGAATGCCCGATTTTCACGGGGAAGGTCAAACGACTGCACTGGGGCCTTCCTGACCCTGGAGCAATCCAGGGATCGGATGAGGATCGCCTTGACGCGTTCCGGCGCACGCGCGATGAACTGCGCCGCCGCATCGAGGCTCTTTTTGGCGGCGCCAAGCGCGCGGTAGGACCGTCGTAGTCCAGCGTTGCGCATATCAAGCGGATGTCATAGCAGAGAATCCAGAGGCGCTGTCTTATTCCTTGGCAATGCCTCCGGATAATGAGGAAATGGATGAAGAAATTCCTGGTTTTGGCGCTTGCGGCTGTCGTGCTCCTGGCAGTGTATTATGAGGGAGGAGTGCCGAAAAGATCTGCCGAAACATCGGTTCCGCCGGCCCCTTCGAAAGCCCTGGTGACCTTCGTAGAACTCGGTTCGGTCAACTGCATTCCCTGCCGGGCCATGCAACCGGTCATGCGCGACCTCGAAAAGAAGTTCGGAGACCAGATCCGGATTGTGTTCTATGACATCATTCAGGATGAGGCTCCCGCCAAGATCTACAACATTCGTGTGATGCCCACGCAGGTTTTCCTTGATCAGGATGGACGCGAGTTTCACCGTCACGAAGGCTTTTATCCGCTCGCCGAGATCAAGAGTCTCTTGCGTGCGCGCGGTCTGAAGGATTAAGGCCGCATGCTGGAAGAACTCCTGACTCGCTTAAGCTCCGCCTTAACGCAATCTTTCCTGGTCGCGTTGCTCGGCTCGTTTCTGTGGGGTGTCATCAGCATCGTGTTGAGTCCATGCCACCTAGCGAGCATCCCGCTGCTAATAGGTTTCCTTTCCTCCGAAGCAAAGAGCGGTTCCAGGCGGGTGTTCCAGCTATCGTTATTGTTTTCCCTTGGCATCCTGGCATCCTTGGTCCTGATCGGCGCGATCACTGCTTTGGCGGGCAGGCTTCTTGGAGATCTGGGAAGGGTCGGGAATGGAATTGTAGCTCTGGTATTTCTTCTGTTCGGATTTTACCTGATGGACCTGCTGCCGCTGCAGTGGAGTTTACGCATGCCTACACGGTTTCGGGGCGCCTCGGGCGCGCTTATTTTCGGATCCATATTCGGCATCGGCCTGGGCCCCTGCGCATTTGCTTTCCTGGCGCCGGTGCTGGGGGTGGTTTTGGCCAAGGCGGGAAGCGATCCGGGTGCTGGTTTCGGGCTGCTTGGCGCCTTCGCCCTGGGCCATTGCGGAGTGATCGTTGCGGCCGGGACGATGACTCAGTCCGTCGAGCAGTACCTGGGCTGGACTGAAAACCATAAGGCACTCAAGTGGCTCAGGCGGCTTTGCGGATTTCTTGTGTTCGTGGCAGGGATTTATCTGCTGCGACGGAGCATCACATAGAGATCGATTTCCCCGCCTGGTATTCGGCGCTGCAGCTTCAGAACCCGTATACAACTTGAAGGAAGTAGCCGGTCGCTGATGTCGCTGCTCCGGTTGCTCTTACGAAATCGCCCGGGAAGAAATGCCCCCAACCGATCATGATCTCCGGCCATTTAGCCGGCTGCCACGTGAATCGCAAATTGATTTCATGGCCGAGAGCCATTCCCGAACGACCGGTTACATCCCGGCGCAGGGCCGCCAGTCCCGTGGTGTACCAGGCGTCGCGGGCTTGATCCAACGTGAAGTAATGATGCTCCAGGGCGAGTTTCATCGTCCGGCCCGGCTGAAGGTGCAGGTCCCATTCGTAGTCCCGCAGATTGGCCCAGAAAAAGAGGTTGAGATCGCCGTAGAAGTTAATGTCCGCCCCGCCGAAAACACCGTCGAAGGTTCCGCGAATCCCGTCAGTGGGATTGCGATCTCCCGATCCCCAGGTGTACTGGCCGGCCAGCCGGGGGCGCCATTTCAGCGGCATGGTCACTCCCACGGCTGCGTTGGCGCCGAAGGCACTTATCGTGTCCTTGCCATAGCGTCCGGTCTGCCCGACGAACGATCCGGTGAAATCCAGCCATCGCTGCGCCTGCTTTTGCAGTTGAAAACCAATGGAATGAGACCGCAAGTCGCCCTTTCCTGACTCCCCGGCCGTTTGTCCCTTAAAGTCGTACTTCCCGGCATAAAAAACGTCCAGCCGGAATGGCAGCTTCTTAATGCCCCCATAGACGACGAATGCCGTGGGAGTCTTAAATTCGCGGTTGGGCCAGATTTCGGGGCGGTTCTCGATGGGCCGGCCGACCCAGGCATCCACCCAGACCCGGGAAGTGTCGACCTTCAGCATTGCGGCATCCCACGCATAGCGGCCGGTATTGCCCCACAGGCCCGGGCCAAAGATGCGCTGGTCCCCATAACTGATCTGCTGCCTTCCCACTTTAAGGTCGAGATGACTTCCTCCGATCTTCTTCCATTCGAAGAAGGCCTGGCGAATGTCGGCGAGGACGTCCTGGGGCTTGCCCATGTTCTCGGTGTCAATTCTGACACCTGCCGCGTTCAGGCATCAACGCAATCATGGGCCGGCAGGCGGCACCGCCACCAATCCCGTGACCCAGCCGGCGCTGAAGCTGTGACCCATCTCGATGGCCGCACCCTTCAAGCCGGGGACGATCCTCCAGCCCGAGGTCCTCGACCGCTGGGCGCGCGAGGGGCGGCCCACCGCGGAGGATGGCCGGCGGTTCGCCGAGGGGGCGCTTCAGGGGCGCGTCTCGAAGTTCCAGGCGTGCCTGCCGGCGGGGCTGCTCATCGACTTGCTGGTCGGCAAGCTGCTGGATGTGCAGGGGGCGAGGAGGGCGGTGGCGGTCGCCATGACCACGAACGAGATGCGCCGAGAGCCATAGGAGCGGGCCTCGACGCCCGTGGCCCCTTGCCGTGGTCGCGCGGGCTGCGGCGGCCGTCCAACTACGAGAGCCGCCGTCGAGGGGCTACTGACTGCCATCGGGGGGCGGGCTCGACGGCCTGCCTGACTCTGCCTATCATGGAGAGTGCGGGCGGGTCGGAAGGGCCAAAAACAGGAGGCTGCGGGAAGGGACGAAGGCAGCGCCCGAAGGGGTGAAGGATGGCTACTCGACCCAGGGAGTGCGGGCTGGTTTGGACGGACTGCGGCGCCCATAAATAGTGGCGGCCCTCGCGCTGGCGGCGGGGTGCAGCTCGTCCTCGGACGACGAGCAGGGTCTCTTCCAGACCGACGCCTCCGGGGGAGCCGACGCCGGTGGCGGCGTGGGGTGGAAGAGACCCTGCTCGTCGTCCGAGGACGAGCTGCACCCCGCCGCCAGCGCGAGGGCCGCCACGAATAATGGGCGCCGCAGTCCGTCCAAACCAGCCCGCACTCCCTGGGTCGAGTGACCATCCCTCTTGGGCGCTGCCTTCGTCCCTTCCCGCAGCCTCCTGTTTTCAGACCTCCCGACCCACCGCATCTCCATGATAGGCAGAGTCAGGCAGGGCGTGCGAGAGCGCCCCCCGATGGCAGTCAAGTAGCCCCTCGACGGCGGCGGTCGTAGTTGGACGGCCGCCGCAGCCCGCGCCGAACACGGCGAGGGGGCACGGGCGTCGAGGCCCGCTCTATGGCTCTCGGCGGATGTCACTCGTGGTCATGGCGACCGCCACCGCCCTCCTCGAGCCCTCCACATCCAGCAGCTTGCCGACCAGCAAGTCGATGAGCAGCCCCGCCCGGCAGGCACGCCTGGAACTTCGAACCCGCCCCTGAAGCGCCCCCTCGGCGAACCGCCGGCCATCCTCCGCGGTGGCCGCCCCTCGCGCGCCCAGCGGTCGAGGACCTCGGGCTGGAGGATCTCGGCGGCTCAAGGGTGCGGCCATCGAGATGGGTCACAGCTTCAGCGCCGGCTGGGTCAACGGGATCGGCGGCGGTGCCGCCTGCCGGCCCATGATCGCGTTGACGCCCGAAGCGTAGGTGTCAGAATTGACACCGAGAACATGGGCAAGCCCCAGGACGTCCTCGCCGACATGGGCTGGCCTACTTTGAGTGGAAGAAAATCGGCGGAAGTCATTTGGATCTTAAGGTGGGAAGGCAGCAGATCAGTTACGGCGACCAGCGCATCTTTGGCCCGGGCCTGTGGGGCAATACGGGGCGCTATGCGTGGGATGCCGCGATGCTGCGGATCGACACTTCCCGGGTCTGGGTGGATGCCTGGGTCGGCCGGCCCATCGAGAACCGTCCCGAAATCTGGCCCAACCGCGAATTTAAAGCTCCCACGGCATTTGTCGTCTATGGCGGCATTAAGAAGCTGCCATTCAGGCTGGACATCTTTTATGCCGGGAAGTACGACTTCAAGGCTCGGACGACCGGGGAGACAGGAAAGGGTGACCTGCGGTCCCACTCCATTGGTTTTCAGATGCAGAAGCAGGCGCGGGGATGGCTGGACTTCACCGCATCGCTCGTCGGGCAGACCGGACGCTACGGCAAGGACACGATACGCGCCTTCGGCGCCAACTCAGCCGTGGGCCTGACACTCCCGCTGAAATGGCGCCCCCGGCTGGCCGGCCAATACACGTGGGGATCGGGAGATCGCAATCCCGCGGACGGGATTCACGGCGCCTTCGACGGTGTTTTCGGCGGGGCGGATATCAACTTCTATGGGGATCTCAACCTCTTCTTCTGGGCCAATCTGCGGGACTACGAATGGGACCTGCACCTCCACCCGGGCCGGACGATAAAACTTGCCCTGGAACATCATTACTTCACGTTGGATCAAGCCCGCGATGCCTGGTACACCACGGGGCTGGCGGCCCTGCGCCGGGATGTGACCGGGCTTTCGGGAAAGGCTCTGGGCCATGAAGTCAATGTGCGGTTCTCCTGGCAGCCGGCAAAAGGGCCGGAGATCATGATCGGCTGGGGACATTTCTTCCCGGGCGATTTCGTAAGAGCAACCGGCGCGGCGAAATCAGCAACCGGCTACTTCCTTCAGGCAGCATACGGATTCTGAAGCTGCAGCGCGAAATACCAGGCGGGGAAATCGATATTACTATGTGATGCTCCGTCGCAGCAGATAAATCCCTGCACCGAACACAAGAAATCCGCAAAGCCGCCTGAGCCACTTCAGTGCCTTATGGTTTTCAGTGCCAGCCCAGGTACTGCTCGACGGACTGAGTTTGGTAAGGCCCTCACCCGCAATAACACAGAGCCGCGCCGAGCGGCCCGAAACCAGCACCCGGATCACTTCCCGCCTTCGGCCAAAACGACCCCAGCACAGGTGCCATGAAGGCAAATGCGCATGGAAGGCCGATACCGAATAAGGATCCGAAAATAAGCGCTCCCAGGGCGCCCCGAAACGGTGTCGGCATGCGTAAACTCCACTCAGCGGCAGCAGGTCCATCAAGTAAAATCCAAACAGGAGAAATACCAGGGCTACGGTTCCATTCCCACCCTTCCCAGATTCCAAGGAGCCGCCCCGCCAAAGCGGTGATCGCGCCGATAAGGACCAAGGATGCCAGGATACCGAGAGAAAACCATAGCGATAGCTACAAACCTGCTTGGTCCCGCTCTTGGCTTCGGAGGAAAGGAAACCGATTAACAGCGGGATGCTCGCGAGGTGGCAGGGCTTCAACAGGATGCTGATGACCCCCACAGGAACGCGCCCAGCAACGCGACCAGGAGCGATTGCGTAAGGCGGAGCTTAATGAGTCAGCAGTTCTTCCAGCATGCGGCCTTATTCCTTCAGACCGCGCGCACGCAGCAGACTCTCGATCTCAGCGAGCGGATAAAAGCCTTCGTGGCGGTGAAACTCACGTCCGTCCTGATCAAGGAAAACCTGCGTGGGCATCACACGAAGTGTAGATCTGGCCGGAGCCTCATCCTGAATGATGTCATAGAACACAATCCGGATCTGATCTCCGAACTTCTTTTCGAGGTCGCGCATGACCGGTTGCATGGCCCGGCAGGGGATGCAGTTAACCGAACCGAGTTCCACAAAGGTCACCAGGGCTTTCGAAGCGGCGGGCGGAACGGATTTTTCGACGGTCCTTCGGCACTCCTCCCTCATGATAGACAGCCAGGACGCCACAGCCGCAAGCGCCAAAACCAGGAATTTCTTCATGCATTTCCTCATTATCCGGAGGCTGCCAAGGAATAAGACAGCGACACAGGATTCTCGGCTATGACATCAGCTTGGATATGCGCGACGTGGACTACGACGGTCCTACGCGAAATTAAAGCCGCCAAAAAGGGCCTCGATGAGCGTCGCAGTTCATCGCGCGTGCGCCGGAACCCGTAAAGGCGATCCTCCTCCGAGCCCTGGATTGCTCCCGGGTCCGGAAGGCCCCAGTGAAGTCGTTTCTCCTTCCCCCTGAAAATCGGGCATTCCTCTTCGCCGCAAAGCGTGATGACTGTGTCGATCCCTCCGCGGCGATACTCCGAGACAGCCTTGGACCGTATCCCGAAATATCGATGCCGATCTCACCGAGGACGGGATCGCGTCTGGCCGAACCTGCGTCGGTCGGGAACTGGGCGGACCTATCCGGTACGGGCAGGCGAGAGCGAACGCGCGATCCCTTCGGCCATCTGGCTGCGCGCTGAATTGGCGACGCGAGAAACAGGACCCCTTTGGGCGTTACCGCCCGCAAAATCGCCGCCTCAACCATCCATTCGGGTGGTACTCCTTCGCCATCATAGGTCCGGCAGCACAAAGTTCCCGGTCGTGCTCCTTCGCTCGATGTCCTCGCCGTTGGCACAAATGGAGGGGGACCGAGAAAGCCCAGGATGGCCGCCTTCTCCGGCGTATCTACATCGATCCGGGTCCGCGCTAGGTTCCGGGTGCGAGATGCCCCGACCACTTCCCTGGCGAGTGCGATCGCCGCGCCCGCGTGTGGGCAACCTTCAAACACCAGAACATCAACCTGCAATGGAGTGTACCTCGCACTCGCCATATCAATTCCCCGCAGCCCGTGATCCGACGGGGAATTTTTCTCTCCGCACGCCCTCCGGCGTAATACTTGCGCCCGAGCCACAGCGCAACATTCACCAGCCCCAATCATAACCGGCACTTCGACAAGTGGGCCGAATCACACAGCGGAATGAGGGCCGCCGTCCGTGATGCCGAAAGTCGCAATAGCTACCGCGATTGCCAGCTCGAAATTGTTCGAAGCGGCCGTGAAGGAAAGCGTGGTTCCTGTCCGTAGGTCGCGCCGACCTTTCTTGCTCATAAAGAAGGAAATGAAAAACGTCGGCACGAAGTAAACTAGGGAAAAGAATAACGATCCTCCACTCCAACGGCAGTTGCACGATGTATTGCGCCCTTGACGAAGCGCCTGACAACAATGGTAAACAGAAGGGCGATCAGCGTAATCGGGCTAATCTTCGGAATAAAAAAGTCTTGTGGTACCACTCCTTGCTCTTGAGGGCAGTGGGCGAAAATCACATAATGATGCCTGCAAGAAATGGAATGCCCAGGTAAATAAAGACACTCTTTGCGATCTCCCCGATGGTTATATGGACCGTGAGACTTTTTAGTCCAAACCAGGTCGGGAACGGTTATGAAAACATAGGCGTACGCGGGGGACCTGGAAAATAGAATTGAATGCGACCAGGCCGCGCTGTTTCCGGTGTCGCCTTTGGCCAAGTCATTCCACACGATGACCATGGCGATGCAGCGAACCAAGCCGATCATGATCAGCCCGACCATGTACTCCGGCTTGTCGGGCGGAAAAGAACCGCGAGTCCGAACATGAGAAGCGGACCTACGATCCAGAGTTGGACCAAGGAGAGGCCCAGTACCTTGAGGTTTCGGAAGACCGGCCCCATCTCCTCATAACGGACCTTAGCCCAAGGCAGGTACGTGCGTCAAGATTAGGCCCGATTGCGATTGGAACCGAGGGTCGTCCAGACGTTGAATCGGTTGATGAAAGGAACGATCCCGGAAACAGGTAACCCGCGCCCACGCCGATTGCCATGGCGAGGAAGATCCATACGGTAAGGATGACATCAGAGGGAAAGCCGGCTGGCGACGCTGCCGGCGGCAGTCTGGGATTTGTTCATTAGTGCCGTCCTCCAGGCAGCGGGGGGGAGGCGCCGCCACGTTGATTGTCTGCACCGGGTGTGGAAACGGATTTCCCAACACATCGCGTCTCCCCACCCTTCCGGCGCAGCCACGCAGCCAGTCCCTTGCGCAATTGGGCAGCTTCAGCCCGGCTTGCCAGATGAGTGCGCAGAATGTTCAGGAGATCTTTCGCAAGGCCGTCCTGCAAAGGACGCAGCGCGTAGTATACCCACGTACCTTGCGCGCCGGTCTGTGACAAGTCCTGCCCGGTATAGGATCCGCAGGTGCAGAAAAGTTGTTTGGATTGCGTGATTGCGAGTGCTTCGATGAAGTCGCAAACGCAGAGTCTCTGTGATTGAAAAGGAGCCAGAGCATCTTGAGCCTGGCTTCATCTGCGGGACCTTGAAAAACGATGCCGTGTCTTTCATGAATACCACCTCCCGGGCAATCTGTATTATGACCGGTTCTACGGTTATAATCAACGTAGAATCAACAAATTTTAGGTCCACGCGCGGATCAACGGTAATTGGAAGTTGAGAATTTTAGATCGAATGCAGCTACACTTACAAAGGTACCAATAGTGTAACGGTTTTGTTGTTCACAGCAGCAATGTTTATCTTGCTCAATTCATGAACTCATCGTGCCTCAAATAAAACAAATGGCTTGAGTTATGGGTCGTCGTGAGGACACAGATAAACAGAATTCCTATTTTCGACCATGGGGTTCGTCCTCCGAAAATGGCCGAAATCAGGGCGCCAATTATTCCGCCGATATTCCCTTCGCTTTCTGGTTCGAATACAAATGCTTGCGG
>CAVTZY010000016.1:0-124966 GCA_963739235.1 Terriglobia bacterium
CCAATATTGGTATGCACAAGGAATTTCTCGCCGATTGCTTCGACCGGAGTGCTGTCGTTGTCAAACCCCTGGATCAGCGGCTGGAAGGAGTCGCCTGTTTTGCGCAAGTCTTTCCAGTAGACTTCATTGCCGGACGTACCCTCTGAAATCGTAAGAAAGGCGAATTTCTCGTCCTCCGTAGTTGCTACCCCCAGGTAGCGCAGCGGATGCTTTTTGTCCTCGTAGACGAGCCGGTCTTTTTCCTGAGGGGCGCCAAGCTTGTGATAGAAGACTTTTTGAAACTCGTTCTTCGCGGTCAGTTCATGTCCCTCAGCCGGTTTGTCGTAACCGCTGTAGAAGAATCCATCGCCCATCCACGCTGCACCCCCGAACTTGACCCACTGGAGGCGATCGGGCAGCTCCTTCCTGGTGGCGATTTCCAAGACGCGGGTTTCAGACCAGTCCGAGCCTGATTCGCTGCGCGAGATGGCTATATATTTTTTATTGCCTGAAACCTCCATGAGGGTGATACGTACGGTGCCGTCCGGCGACAGTTGGTTGGGATCGATGAAGACCTCGGGCTGGCCGTCGATGCCTTTTTGAACATAGATCACCGATTGGTTCTGGAGCCCGTCATTTTTGCTGAAGAGATAATATTCTCCGGCGCGCCTCGGCGAGGAATAACGCGGATAGTTATATATCTCGGTCAGACGCTTGTGCAGGGCAACCCTGAACGGGATTTTGCGGAGATAATCAAACGTTACTGCATTTTGGGCCTGCACCCATTTTGCGGTTTCTGCAGAATGGTCATCTTCGAGCCAACGATATGGATCCGCTACCTTAGTGCCGAAATAATCGTCGATCTGCTCGACCTTATTCGTGACCGGGTATAGGACCTTGTCAGCCTTTTTGCAGGAAGTCACGAGAACCATGGCAATTAAGAACATCGGGAGTAGTACTTTCATTTGAATCAATCCTCCTCGCAGTCGGGACAACCATCGTTATCTTTCTACCATAAGCGCAGCATCAACCATAGCAGTTTGCATCGACGTGCCCTGCAATGGAGGAGTTGCGATCAGCCCGGAGGCCGGATTGGGCCTGTGTCGATGCGGCGGATCGGGACATGCCCGAGGCAGGACCCGGGTTGGCAGGCAACAAATTCGGTTGGATTTTCGGTATGGGTCTTATAAACTTAAGCGCTCACGGGCGGTTAGCTCAGTTGGCAGAGCATCGGTTTTACACACCGGGGGTCGCAGGTTCAAGTCCTGCACCGCCCACCATTTCCAGGCTCAAAAATACGGATGACAATCTACTTGCGCCGATAAGTTGCAGGTTGCTATCCATCGAGCGTTGACCATCAACGAGGGCCTATGAGGAATTCTGCAGTCGTTCTCCGGCGGGCATTCCTGCTGGGTGCAATCCTTGGGCTGACGGTTTTCGCGATTGCGCAAACCGGGCCGAATACATCAGGCCTGGTGGTAATCGTGCCGGTCGCCAATATGTATTCCCGTTCCTCTCTAGACGCCGACGTGGTTTCGCAGGCCATTTATGGGACTACCGTCGCTCTTCTTGAAGAAAAGGAAGTATGGGTGAGGGTTAAAACGCCGGATGACTATCCGGGATGGATTGAATCTGCCAGGCTGCGGCGGCTTGCCGTGGATGAAAAGCCCTACGCCTCCTCCGGCAAGATCGCTCATGTTGACAACCTTTTCGCCAATCTCTACCGAGAGCCGAGCGTAACCCGGCATGCACCCATGATCACGGTTCCGTTTAAGACGCGGCTGGAAGTGATTGCGCCGGGGGAAGGGAGGAGCCAGAGCTGGCTTCAGGTCCGCCTGCCGGACGGCCGCTCTGCCTGGATTCAAGCCGGCGATGTCACGGTCGATCTCAAACCGCTCAGCATCGAGGAGTGCATCGCGCTGGCAAAGAAGTTCCTGGGGGTTACCTACACCTGGGGCGGCATGTCCAGTTTCGGCTACGACTGCTCCGGGTTCATGGAAATGCTGATTCGCCATCGGGGTATCATCATGCCGCGCGATGCCAACCTGCAGGCCTGCTGGAGCGGGGCCGTCAAGGTGGAGCGCAACGCATTGCAGCCCGGCGATCTGCTTTATTTCGGTTCTTCGACAGAGAGGATCACGCATACCGGGATGTACATCGGCAACGGCGAGTTTATTCACGACACCACCAACACCCATCCCATGGTTCAAATCAGCCGCCTGGACGATCAACCATGGACGAAACTGCTGGTGGTTGCCCGGAGGGTAAAACAATGAATCGTCGCAACTGGTTGAAGACCGCGGGCGCCGTAGGAATTACCGCCGGGTTGCCGCTGGAGAGCATAACGGCCGCAGAGGCCCGAAAAACCGCGGGATCGGCACCGGCAAAACTGGAAACCGAGGTTATCCGTCTTAAACTGCGACACACATGGACAACGACCATGTCGTCGAGCGATTATCGTGACACGCTTCATGTGCGCTACACACGGGACGGCATCACCGGGTATGGTGAAGGGGCACCCATCGTCCGATATCATGAAGATGCTCTGGGCGGACAGAAAGCCCTCGAGTCCATCCGCAACTTGCTGACGGCGGCCAATCCATGGGAGTTCGACAAACTGATGGCCCAGGTGTTCCGCGAGTTGGAGGGCCAGTTTGCGGCAAAGGCTGCGCTTGATATCGCCCTGATGGACTGGATCGGCAAGCGCCTCAATGTGCCTCTCTATCGCTATTTCGGCCTTGATCCCAAGGATGCTCCCATCACGACTTTTTCCATCGGCATGGATGATCCTGAAACCACGCGCCAAAAAATACAGGAAGCGGATGCTTTCCCCGTACTGAAGATCAAGGTCGGCGTGGGGAATGACGAGGCGACCATTGCCGCCGTGCGCGCCGTTACTAAGAAGCCCATCCGCGTGGATGCGAATGAAGGGTGGACGAACAAAGAGGAGGCCGTGCGGAAGATCAATTGGCTGGAATCGCAGGGCGTGCAATTCGTGGAACAGCCGATGCCTGCGGCCATGCTGGAAGAGACGAAATGGGTGCGCCAGCGTGTGCATCTGCCGCTCATCGCCGATGAAGCCTGTCTGAGCGCCAGCGCGATTCCCAAGCTCGCGGATGCCTTCGACGGCGTGAACATCAAGCTCGACAAAGCGGGAGGCATCCTGCAAGCCTATCGCATGATTCAAATAGCGAAAGTGCTGGGCATGAAAACCATGCTGGGCTGCATGGTTTCGAGTTCCTGCAGTGTCACCGCAGCGGCGCACCTCTCCCCGCTGGTGGACTACGCCGATCTCGATGGCAACCTGCTTATTTCCAAAGATCCCTATGCGGGGGTTCTGGTCGAAAAGGGTAAACTGATCCTTCCCGATCGATCCGGCTTGGGATTGAGAATGGTTAAAGGATAGCCGCGGCCGCACTCCGCATCCCAGGGAATAGCCATTGGCAATGGCACGCAATGATCAGCTGGGACCGTCCTGATACAATTAAACAGTTTGGAGTGAATTGATCATTGCTATCTCATTTTGGATGGCGTGCTGGTCGACGGCGGAGATGTTCACGAATTCAACTCCGACTCCCACACCCGGAAGGACGAAACGAACTTCACAGCGGGCTTTAACACGGGCCTGAGTGTGGGGAAGGAGGAAACTGATTTTCAGAATTGCGCCTTGGGGAAAAAGCTGAGCTGTGTTGACAAACATCCCGTTTGGACTGATGTCTGGAGTGCGCACTGTGATTTTCTCAGTTTGCCCCTCATATCTGATGGTGAGCTCACGAAGGTAGGAGTAGCGTTCATACTGGCGGTCAATGATCGCCTTCGGCTTCGATCTGCCAGCCTTCATGCTCTATTTCCTCTTGAGAAGGCGTTCACGGATGGCTTTGATTGATGGCGGCTGCCTTTTATCGACGGGGTCGTGCCGCAGAACGGGCACAAAACAAATTCAGGCGACAACAAACGGTGACAACGGACGCATAGGGTAGAGGAACTGCCGGGACTGAACGGGATGACTCGGAAAACCTCGTCGAGGCTCGTTAGTCCAATCTGGACCTTCTCTAAAGCCTCCTCCTGAAGCAGCCTCAATCCTGCATTTCGCGCCTGGTCGCGAATTTCTTCGGGCGAAGCCTCACAGCGGATCAAATTCCTAAGCGTTTCATCCAGGATGAGGATTTCAAATACTCCCAGGCGCCCCTTATATCCCTGAAAGTCGCACTTTTTACAGCCGACTGAAGCAAAAGTCTTACCGCCATAATCCACTAAGCCGGCTTCCGCCAGGCGGATAGCAAAAGGAGCGGGTAGGTCAATCTCCTTGCGGCAGCTGCACAACCGGCGGACCAACCTCTGGGAGATAATTCCGGTGAGCGAAGACGCTATAAGGTAGGGTGGAATGTCCAAGTCCATCAGCCGCGAGATGACCGAGATGCTGTCGTTGGTGTGAAGCGTCGAGAGCAGCAAATGGCCGGTCTGGGATGCCGTCAGGGCGATCTCTGCCGCCTCAGCATCCCGAATCTCCCCTACCATGATGACGTTGGGGTCCTGCCGCAAAATTGACCTCAGTGAACTCGCAAAGCTGCGACCAGATTTTGGATTTACCTGGACCTGGTTAATGCCTTCGAGAACGTACTCCACCGGATCTTCAACGGTGATGATGTTGACGGATCGGGTACGCAGGAAATTGATGGCTGCATAAAGGGTAGTGGTTTTGCCCGAACCCGTCGGACCGACTACCAACAGCATTCCCTGCGGTTTCGAGAGAACCTCACTAAGATACTCATGCCCAGCGGGAGGAATTCCGAGATCGGCAAAGCTCACCCGGGTAGCCTTTGGGTCAAGCAGTCGTATGACGATCTTTTCTCCATGCTGTGTGGGCAGCGTAGAGGCACGGAGGTCGATTTTCTCGGATCTGAATCTGAGCAGAAACCGGCCATCCTGGGGAATACGCCGCTCGGCTATATCCATGTCCGCAAGTATCTTAATGCGCGAGATCACAGACCCCTGGTGTTCCCTGGGGAGTTCCATCAGATCTTGCAGCATGCCGTCGATCCGAAGCCGGACCAGTAACTTCCTCTCCTGGGGATCGATGTGCACATCACTGGCTTTCCTGGTTACTGCAGCTGCCAGAATGGACGATACAATCTGGGTGGCCGGAGTACGCTGTTTCCGCCTTTCGGCCTCCAGTTCTCTATGTGCATCAAGATTGGATTCCGTAGTGTCTGAGGTCAAGAACTCGAGTGTGCCCAAATCACTCTCTGCAAGTCGCAGTGAGTTTTTCTGTTCTGGATCGCCTATCTGTTCAGCATCATCCCCGTACCACTTGGCGATGGCGGCTCTGATGTCTTTTTCGAACCCCAGGTACGGCACGACTATTTTGCCGGACGCAAATTGCAGTTCATCAAGCGTATTCAGCGTTTGAGGCGATGCCATGGCCACCGCGAGCCTCCCTTCCTCATAAAACAAGGGCAGCACGCAGTGCTTCTTCGCGAGTTGCACGGGAATCGAACCCAGGGCGTCGTCGGACACCCGGACCGCCCGACAATCCACATACTTATAAAGGGTGGTTTCTTCGAGGGCGGGAATGAGATCATCCCGCTGGATGAGATTGCGCTCGAGCAGGAGTTCGCCCAGACGGATTGCCTTGCCCTTTTGCTCCTCGATCGCCTTCTCTAGATCAGATGCGCCGATGTGCCCACTGTCCTTTAATACCTCTCCCAGTCGTCTTTTGTTTTTCATATTCACACATTCTTGAAGTTCTATCGGCATACGAGTAACGATCCATTCTGGAAAAATCAGCCCCAATCCACCTGACACCTCCCCCAACAGTCCCCGCTCGGATCTGGCCATAAATCCAACGGCGCATTAGTAGTTTTGGTGGTAGCACGGTGCATCAAGCCCGGGCGGTTGCTTTCGATTGCCTGCTTGGGATAATCTAAATGTCTGTTCCCCGCGAGTTGATTTATGATGCGGAACAATGGATGGCAGGCGCGGCTGCGCATAGGTTCCCGGAAAGGGGCTTGTGATGAACAAACTTAGATCTCTTCTGGATCACTCCGCGGTTCTTCTGGCGGATGGCGCCATGGGCACGATGCTTTTTGAGGCAGGTTTGGATTCCGGGGATTCTCCCCAAGCCTGGAACATCACTCACCCCGAGCGCGTCAAGGCTGTTCATCGTGCCTATCTGGATGCCGGGTCGCAGATCGTTCTTAGCAACACCTTTGGCAGCAACCGCTTCCGGCTCGGCCGGCACAGCCTGCAAACCCAGGTTTGGGAATTGAATCGTGCCGGTGCCGCCCTTCTCCGGACCGAAGTGGATTCCGCCGGGGGCAGTGCGCTTGCTGCCGGGGACATCGGCCCCAGTGGGGAACTTCTAGCCCCTCTAGGCACTCTGAAGTATGCCGAAGCGGTCGACGCATTTGCCGAGCAGGCGGGAGCCCTCCTTGCCGGAGGCGTCGATCTGATCTGGATCGAAACCATGTCGGCCTTGCAGGAGATACAGGCTGCCGTTGAAGGGGTGCGGAGAATATCGGCTGACGTCCCGATTGTGGTGACGATGACTTTCGAAAAGCATGGGCGCACGATGATGGGAGTCACGCCGGCCCAGGCTGCCAAATCGCTGCCCGACTGGGGTGTCAGCGCCCTGGGGGGCAATTGCGGCACAGGTCCGGAAGAACTGCTCGCCGTCATCCGCACGCTGCGTGAGCTTGTCCCTGCAGTGCCCCTTGTGTTCAAGCCAAACGCCGGGGTTCCAGAGTTGGTGGAAGGCAAAACCCGCTACAACGCTACCGCGGCATCGATGGCTCAGTCAGCCCTCAACGCGGTGCCTGCGGGCGCGCGCATCATCGGCGCCTGTTGCGGCAGCACCCCGGCTCATATCCGAGCCATACGGGAGGAGTTGGCAAAGAACGCTTCGTTATCGGGCCCGTAATTGCAGACAAACATCTCCGCGATACTCTTGCCCTGAAGCGGGCCAGAAGCTGCCTCCGGATGGCGAATCGCAGGTATGCCCCGGCTAGTGTAGTGCGTCTGAAGTCCCTCGACATTTGCGGCAACTCGAATCATCTGCATGCGGGGAAGAGGAAACCGCAGATACACGCAGATGAACGCGAATGCAGGGCAAGTCCTGATCACGACCCGCCCAGGGGCAGCCTCCGGCCACCTCTGAGCGGGTCGTGATCAAGCCTGGCCGGATCGATGGCCAAATATCCGCGATCATCTGCGGTTAATGCTCTTTGGCCCTCAGCTCCCAATGTTAAGAACCGTCGGACGCACTAGACTAGCTCTTGGGGTAGACGATGAACTTTCTTTTTTCCTCTTTCTCCACAAATTCCTTAAGGAGTCGCACCGCAACCTGCGTCATCGTCTTTCCCTGCAGAGTACAGGCAATCTTCAGTCTGCGATGAAGCTCTTCCGGGATATTCATCACTAGGCGTTTCATGCCATATACATATATGCATGCGCAAGCGTGGTCAAGGGGGTAGGCCACCGGATGAAGGACTTAGGAATCCTTGGCCTGCTTGTTTCGTTCCCTCAAGGACTGGTAGACAAGATAGGCGCCGAAGAGGATCGGGGCCAGTGGCCACCAGTGTTGGAGCCAATCCAGAGAGTAGCCGAGCACGGTCTTAGAGGCAATTACCAGACCGGCCAATATCAAAAGAATCCCGCCTGCCAGAGATCCATGTGATTCCGGCATCCTGAATTCGTGCGGCAGCTCCGTCATGGCTATTCCGGACAAGGCCTGGTTGTAGAACGACGCCCGGCGTGCGGCATCTACGAGATTGTAGAGCCAGTAAAAAACGAGGAAAAAGACCAGGAGAGGCGTCAGAGGCCAGTGGAATCGAGGCCCGGGAGCAAGCATCGAAATCAACGTGCCGATCACTATGATGTTGATGAATCCTTGCCGGTAATAACCCACGTAGACCTGTCCCAGGCCGGGGACCAGCGACAAGAACGCGGCAAGCATCGGCGACTTAAACCTCGGGTCCTCTGTGTAAATGGGCTTGCGCTGCCACGTCGTCTCGCGTGCAGGGAAAGGGCGCGCTCCGGCGTCATCGTGCGGCGGCGCTTGAGGCTCCTGCTGTACTTGCTGTGGATTGTCCATGTTCACCCTCCTAGGATTGCTGTCATGTTTTGCTTCGAGTGTCTTGATCCACTCGTCTTAACGTATCTGCCGGGAAAAGGGTTCGGTGCTGATACGATAATCCCGCGTTTTCGGACATTATCGGCGATCGTTCTTCGGCTGCTCCGCAGGAGTTTCATCCAAGAAGCCGAACTTCACTTCCTCGAGCATCGATGCAAGTTCACGCTGTAAAGCTGAGGTCGTTTGCATCTGGAAGGCGTCGGCCTTATCCCACAGGAACTTGCCCTTCAGACGGAGACCGCTGAGCGACCGTCCTGCCGCCACCCGTTGATCTGCGAGCACGCTGGCCGTTCCTTGGAGCAGCCGATCGCTGCGCTCGATGAGCACCTGTGGTACGGCGCTCGCCCTGGGCAACATCGCCGGATTGCCAAGGGCCAGCAGAATGAGCAGGGTCCCCACATAGGCGGCTTCCCATGCGAAGCGGGGCCGGCGCATCAGTTGATTCCACCAAGCCTGTAGATTAGGCCTGGGCCGGATCCGGCGCACCCCAGCGGTTGCCCGAAGCACGTCCCCGGTGAATTGAGCATCAGGTTCGAGCGTCGCCATCTCCGGCAGGGCTTGGCCTAATTCGACCAAGGTTTGAGCCAATGTGCTGCATTTGGGGCAATGGGCCAGGTGAAGCGAGACAATTTCCTGATCGTCCATTCCGAGCGTCCCATCGACGCAATCGCACAGGCGCTCCTCGGCTTCAAGGCAAACAGTCCCGCTGGTTCGGCGCAGAATGGCAAGCGCCAGGTCGTCGCCCGCCGCCGGCTCCAGCACATCCAACTCGCCGCGCACGAGGGCGAGGAGCGCGCGACAGCGTGGGCAGGCACGAACATGATCCAATGCTACTGCCTGTTTTTCAAGCGGCAACAAGCCTGCCTCAAAAACTTCCAGGTGATCTTCAAAGTCGCGGCAATCCATGATTATCCTTGTTCACCACTCAGGGCCATTACCTTGCGCGCCAATTCGATCCGGGCCCGGTTGGAACGGGATTTGATCGTTCCCAGCGGAACCTTGAGAATGGAGGCAATCTCATCTAATTGCAGCTCCTGGATCTCCTTCAGCAGGATGATCTCCCGGTTCAAGCCAGTCAGCTCTTTCAGCGCCCGATAAATCAAGCGCTTCCTCGAATTGTCTGCCCACTGTTGCTCAGGTGTACTCCCATGGTCCGGCAGGTCGGCGATCGCGTCAAGTGCGACATCTTTACCCTGCGATCTTGCTTTCCTTTTGCGCAGGTGGTCAATGCAGGCATTCCGTGCAATCCGAATAATCCAGGGAAGAAACATTTCTGCGTCGGTGCAGGCGGCGAGGTTTTGAAAAATGCGCACGAAGACCTCCTGGGCTAAATCGCGCGAGTCTTCGGCATTTCCGACGTAATGATAGGCGATCCCATAGATGCGCGATTGGAACTGACGCACCAAGGCCTCCCAGGCGAGCGCATCGCCGGCCCTGCACCGTGTCAGTATCCCAGCAAGATTCATTTTGAGCCTGCGCAAGATGGAGAAAGGGAGATGTCTTTCGAGCCCCCTTGACCTACGGCACACTGATAAAAACGCAAAACCCTCCCAAGAGGTTCGGTTTACCCCGTGATTTCCTCCAATATGTGCGAGATAGGCGCCACCCCAATTATCGCAGAATTGCAACGGGAAATGATCCTGGAATTGCACTGCGGCATTTTCTTACACATCGTCGTGCTGTTCAGGAAGCCGCTGATGGAGTAAAATTTTGAATCATGCCGGCATTATCCGAGGTGCTCCAACAACATACAGTGGAGGGAGAGCTCTACGAAAAACTCGATGGCGGACGCGTGCGCTGCTATTCCTGCGGCCACTGCTGTCCTATCCCCGAGGGGGCTGCGGGAGTCTGCAAAGTGCGTATTAACCGCGGCGGCCGGCTGATGGTTCCCTTTGGGTATGTGTCCGGAATCCAGGCCGATCCAGTGGAAAAGAAACCCTTTTTCCATGTCAAACCAGGTGCAACCGCGTTCAGCTTCGGGATGCTCGGTTGCGATCTTCACTGCGGTTATTGCCAGAATTGGATTACATCCCAGGCGATGCGCGATCCCGAGGCGGTCTCCTCTGCCTACCGGATCACGCCGGAGGAACTGGTACGAAGTGCGCGAACCCAAGGCTCCGAGATTATGGTCAGCACTTACAACGAGCCGCTGATCACCAGCGAATGGGCGGTGGCCGTGTTCAAGCTGGCTAAATCCGCCGGCCTCATGACGGGATTCGTATCCAACGGTAACGGGACTCCACAAGTGTTGACCTATCTTCGTCCCTGGGTGGATATCTACAAAGTTGACCTGAAGAGTTTCGACGACCGCCAGTATCGAAAGCTCGGTGGACGCCTGCAACCGATCCTCGAGACCATCGACAGCCTTTTCGAGGACGGTTTCTGGGTGGAAATTGTGACCTTGCTGGTGCCGGGATTCAACGATTCCGAGGAGGAATTGACGAGGTTGACGCAATTCATCGCCGGAATCTCTTCCGACATACCCTGGCACGTTACCGCGTATCACCAGGACTACAAGATGACGGAACACCCTGACACGGGCGCTGAGGATCTTCTACGAGCAGCGGAAATAGGGCGGCGCGCAGGCTTACGATACGTCTATTCCGGAAATCTACCCGGCAGACTCAAGAACTTTGAAAACACCTATTGCCCTGATTGCGGCACGTTGCTGGTAGAACGACGCGGTTACCGCATCCTGAAATATTGCCTGACGAGCGCCGGAACGTGTCCATCCTGTTCGCGCCACATCCCGGGCCGCTGGAAATCCTAAGTGTCCCAAGCGGAAGATCTGCATTCTAATAGCCTCATCGCAGAGGCCGTAGCGGATCTATTGCTTTTGAATGATTCTTCTCTGCGCCCTTTGCGCCTGCGCCCCCTGCTCCGAAAATTGGATCTAAGGCGGTGCCGATCAACTCGTTGAGTTCTGTGCCGCCCTTTCAGGGCTTGTGGCTTCCTGACCTTTACCCAGGGCTTGCGCCCATAAGCGCTAAGTTAAGATCGATTTGGGCAGGATATGGAGATTTCGGGGAGCGTACTGAACCAGAAAATCCAAGGAAAATAGGATCCATGCAACATATATTCGGCCGCAAAAAGATTATCTTAGCGCTTATGGGCTTGCGCCCTGGGCTGTGCTGTCCCGCCCTTTCAGGGCTAATCATTTCACCACTGCGAAAACCCCGAAGGGGTGGTGCAGCAATGCCTAGGGCGTGAGCCCTAGGAACAGGGGATCGAGCTGGCCGGAGCCCTGAAAGGGCGTCACAGAGAGAGCACCATGAGAGCACAACATTTTTATGCACCTGGATGCGCCGCCGGTGCATGGGAGACTGCGTTGATTTCTTACTTTTCTTTGCTTTAGGGTAGAACTCCCTGGGCGCGGAACAAGGTGCGGATGCGGTAGCAGTATTCTGCGATCACTGGCGTAGTAGCCTTGTCGAGACGGCGCGGGCGCGGGAGATCGATGGTGATGCACTCCAGAATATGGCCAGGCCGCGGCGAGAGCACGGCAACGCGATCCGCAAGCAAAATGGCTTCCTGCATGTTGCGGGTAAATAGCGCTGCGGAATTACCAATCTCGGCCCAGAGCCGTTGAAAGCCGTCCATCCGGTGTTCTAGCGCCAGAGGATCCAGGGTACGAAACGGCTCATCCATAAGGAGCAGAGAAGGGCTATGAATTAATGCTCGGCAAAGCGAGATTGCGCCGGCGGTGCCTGGAGGGAGTTCATGAGGCTTGCTCTCTTCGAACCGCGATAGACCCAGCCATGCCAGGAGCCGCCGTGCGCGGTTTTTGCTCTCCTCCAGCCCGAGCCCGCGCATTTCTGCCTGCAACAGGATGTTCTGCATGGAGCTTCGCCAGGGAAGCAACGCCGGATCCTCGAGGACCAGGCCGAAATCGCGGCTGGGCGGCTGCGTATCCACTCCACAAATGCGGATTTCCCCGGACGTTGGTTTTAAGATGCCTGCAATCATCTTGAGCAGGGTGGTCTTACCGCTGGCGGCGGGGCCGACGATCGAGAGGAATTCACCTCCCTTGATCTCCAGGTGAATCGGCCCAACCAGCATCTGCAATTCCTGACCGACGCCATTCGCGTACTCAGCGTTTTCGATTTGAATCTGAAAGCTCTGCGTCGACATCATTCCCTTCGATTGCGAGAGAATTCTCCCGCGCCGCCCTGCCCGTCGACATCGGATCTAAATGATGCCGCCCCCGGCCACGTGATCCAGATTCGCTCGATCAGCGAGATGATGCCGTGCGCGGCCAGGGCCATCAGGACGAGTACCGTCAATGCCGCAAACAGCAGCGTGGCATCTGCTTTGGCACCTGCGTTAAACATCAAGTAGCCAAGCCCTGTGTCGGAACCGACAAACTCCGTTACCGTCGCACCGGCGAGAGCAAGCGGAATCGCGTTTTTTAGGGCACCGGCTGCGAAAGGCAGGCATGCCGGCAGATGGACCTTAGCGAACACCTTGAACGGAGTCGCGCCCATGGTCTGCAGAATCTCCACGACCTCGACTGGGGTGGAATTGATGCCAGCCTGAAGGTATTTGAAAAAGGGCAAGAAGCAGACCAACGCGCTGATCGCGGCCGCGGGAGGGAGGCCGAATCCAAACCAGATGACCACCAGTGGAGCGAGAGCGATCAACGGGATCTTCTGCAGGAAAGAAATGGCCGGGGTCAAAATGCGACGGGCGCGCAAAAACCGGACAGCAAGCACAGCCAATGGGAATGCCGCAATCATTGCCAGCAGCAAACCTGCGAGTGCCTCGAGCCCGGTGGCAGCCGCGTGATTTTGCAACTGTGAGGCATTCCTCCAGATCTCGAGCAGCACGCGTGACGGTGCGGGAAAAGCGGATGACCAGATCTCGAGGACGTGTACGATGACCTCCCAGGCCAATATCAGGACGGCCACGATGATCGTACCCGTTCCCAGCCTGGAGGCCGCACGCACCAGCTGATTCCTCGGGAACAAATGCTCTTTGTTTGCGGGCATGATCTGCCTGGCAACTATGCCATGAATCCAGCACAGTTTATCCCATGGCGCTGATGTGCTCAGCCACTATTTTATATTGGACGCGCACTTCGTTCGCAGTACGGTGCGGATACTTGTCGACATTCAGGTATTTCTTTGCCAACTGGTCGATATGCTCATCCGCTCCAATCTCAGAGATCTCCATGACACGGCCACGAATTTCCAGATAACGATACGGATTCTGGGGGTCTAGGATGCAAAGCGCCACCTTTGGATTATTGCGCATGTTGCGGTCCTTGACCCGGCCTTTGGCGGAGTTGATCCTGACATGCGCACCGTCATAGTCGAACCAGACCGGCGTGACATGAGGGCTACCGTCTTTCATCAGGGTGGCCAGATTGGCAATGGCAGGTTTCTGAACTAGATCCATGTATTGCTCGGGGATTGCGGCTGTCATATCCCTCTCCTCATTTTGCGAAAGTTGATTGCTGCTTGATCCCCCGTCCGGGAGGATGACACAAAATGAAACTCAACGGCTACCCCGCGCTTGATTCCACTCCGTTCTGGATCCGTTTCTCAAACTGCCATACCGTAGGGGGCGCTCAACGCACTTATCGGAAGAGATCTTCCTCTGTCGGGCGAATCAACTCACGGCCGCTTCCCGTGGCGGGAGAGTATGAAAAGCCCTCGATCACGACAGCCGGGATCCCCGTGGTTTTTCCCATGATAAGTTCGGCTGCCCCGGCCAGTTCGTCAGCAACCGCAAGCACGGTAGCGTGCAGTGAGCGTCCATAGGAATCTACCTGTCCACGATAATCTATCACAGGGGAAAGACCGGCGACACCCAGAGCAACGTTCGTCAATCCGGTGCGCCACGGCCTGCCGAAGGTGTCGGAGACGATGACCGCCAGGTTTCTACCCAATGCCGCCTCGAATGCCTGGCGCAGCCCTGCTGCCGACCGGTCAGGATCCGGTGGCAGCAGTACCACCATACCGTGCGGGGCGTTCGATGCATCAACGCCGGCATTGGCGCAGACATAACCATGATGCGTTTCAGCGATGATAATGCCGCGATCCATTCTCACGATTCGCCGTGCCTGCTGGAGCACAACCTCCACCATGTGGGGATCCTTGTGATATGTGGCGGCCCAAGCCCGGGCTTGCGCTGAGGGTACGATGTCGGCCAACCGGACCAGACAACCCTCAGACTTGCTCACAATCTTCTGCGCAACCACTAATACCAGTGGATCGGCTGGATCTGCGGAATCCTTTGGAAGTTGACCGGACTTCAGGGCTGTCAGTATTGTGTCCGCCAGGTTTGTCCCGGGCAGAATTTCAGGAATTCCTTGCAGGCCCCGGATGCAGATCGCCTTGGATGGCATGATGGGCAGGCCTTTCTTGAATGTCCAGTTTCATGAGCGTGCGATAGGTCTCGCCGTCTGCAGGCTGGGCGAGGAATCGAAGAAGATCGGAAACGTCGTCGAGATCCAGAGCGAGTCGAGAATTCTCCACGACTCTGAACGGGATTCCTCTGTCCGTGGCTTCGCGAACGTGCAGCGCGAAACTGTCAGGGCCGAAATGCGATGGGAATAAGCCGGGGGGCGTGCGCAGAAGCGCATTGGTTCCCCTCCGATCCCAGGATGGAGCCAGAACAGTAGACGGAGTGGTTATCGGCAACGAGAATATCTCCGCGATGTCACAAGATTGTATTAACGGCAAGTCGGCCGGCAGGCGCAAGACAGCATCCGCTCCTTCTGCCGCCAGAAGCCTGGAAGCAGCATCGATAGAAACACTCTCGGAGACCTGTTCCTCCTCCCAGAGCACTCTCCATCCCAGCATTTCAGCGCGGACGGCCGCCCGGCTCGAATTGGTCACCAGGGCTACGGGGTAGGGAAGCGGACTCAATGCCCGGACCAGATCCTCGAACATCGCCCAGGCAATCGCGCCGCGTTCCTGCGGCGTGAGCAGCGGAGACAGGCGCGACTTGGCCCTGCTGTGCTCTTTTACAGGAACGAGTATCACCGCATTCACGAAAGCATCTCCAGTATTGAGTTCGCCAGGGCGACCCTGGATGCCTCATGGCTCATGATGGTATCTGCGGAGCAGACCTGAAGGCCAAGAGCTGAGATCGATTCGCGCTGGCTTTCATCCCGTCGATCGAGCACGAACACATCGGCGAAGTCACGATAAAGCGAGGCAACGCCGGAGGCAGAAGCTTCAAAGCCAAGCTGGCGCATCATGGCTGCCGCAGGTCCCTTGATTGCTTCCCCAGCCACAATAGGAGAAACCGCCAAAATGGTAGCCGGACTCTCACGAAGAGCATCTCGTATGCCGGGCACCGCCAGGATGGGACCGATGCTGACAAAGGGATTGCTGGGACAAACTATGATGGCATCGGATTCCTGGAAGGCGCGCAGGACGCCTGGAGCCGGGTGGGCGTTTTCAATGCCCTCAAATGTGAAACCCCGCACCTGCGGCTGGCAGTTCCTGCGGACAAAATAATCCTGAAAAGCCAGCGTGCCCTCTTCCGTATGGATCATAGTAGGCACGGGACTGTCCGTCATAGGGAGTATGCAGGCGGCGACACCATTCCGCCTGCTGAGAGACGCGGTTATTTCGGTAAGACTATCGCCCTGCTTAATCCGCCCGGTGCGATAGACATGGGTGGCCAGGTCGCGATCGCCCAGGGCAAACCAGGTTTCGCACCCCAACGCGCGCAATCGGTCGAGGCAATGATATGTCTCGTCTCGGATTCCCCATCCCGTCACCGGGTTGTCGAGCCCTGCCAGCGTGTAGGTAATGGTGTCGAGGTCCGGGCAGATATATAGACCCATCCAGCGGAAATCATCGCCCGTGTTAACGACGACAGTGATTTCTTCCGGAGGCAGCACCCTGACTAATCCGGACAAGAATTTTGCTGCACCCACCCCTCCTGCTATGGCAGTCATCTTCATAATTTCACGCGTGGAAGTGCCTGTTGGATTCTGGATTTTGGATTGCGGGGTTTGGATTGAGGCCAATCCAAACTCCGCAACCCAAATTCCAAAACAAAAACTCACAATGGGCGCGTAACGCGCACGCATCAGATTCCTTCAATTCGAAAGCGCGCGCCTTTCCTTTGGTAACGCCGGTTTAGTTCTGCCGCGAGTACGGTCATGCGTTCCAGGGTGCGGGCGGTTTTCAATGGCCCGCCGTTGATCGGGCGCAGGGAGGGAATCGTGGAAGCCAAATCCATCACCTTGCGCGTGGCCTCCTCCACATCACTGCAAATAAGGACATCGCAATCCAATGCCGTTTCCAGATCCGTAAGGACAGCAGCTGGAATAGTCTTGAAGGCCGCCACCAGGGGGACGCCATGCGGCATATGGCTTGCGATGACTTCGGCGTTCGACAGGCCTTCCTGCTCGAGATATTCGACGTAACCTCTGTGAAAAACCATCGGAACCGTTACGTCGATGAGGATGTGGTTCGCGGTGAAGAACGAGGCGCAACTCTCCACTGCATCGAGTGCCTGTCCGAATGGTACTGTAAGAAAGATCATCTCGAATGCCGCGAGCATTTCCTGATTGCTCCTGCCGCAGATGTGCCGATTGCCCAGAACGGAGTTGCACGCATCCGCCGCTGCTGACGCTCGTTCCTGCGATCGTGAGCCGAGGATCACCGCGGCGCCCGCAGCTGCGAATCGAAGCGCAAGCCCCTTTGCCTCGATCCCTGTGCCTCCCAGGAATCCAATGTTCATGAGAGTTCCTTCGCAATATTGGAGTTGTCCGAGCTTTGGCTGCTAACTTCTTTTTTGTTGCGGGCGCTGCTTCCCGCCGCCGGCGTTTTTCTCTGCTATGTACTCAGCTAAGCTAACTCCAGGTCAAGCTATTATAACCAGAACGCAAATGTCTCGAAGACGGAAATAGACTTCGCCAGGTCCTTTCGAATCTTGGGATCTTTGAGTCCCATTTGCGCGGAATAAGTGAGTGACAGGGATAGAGTGATTTCCTTACAATGAGCACGTAAATGATCGCTGTCCTGGTTTGTAATAACATCCATGCAGATATCCCGATAGAGGGGAGATGATGCGCAAATTCTACCTGACCCTTGTTTTGATACTACTGTTTTGTATGACCGCCGCCGCGCAGAAGAGTCCGTTTCTTGGCAAGTGGGATATTACGGGCCAATCTGCGAGGGGAAAATATATCTACTGGCTCGAAGTCAGAGAAGAGAACGGCCAACTCGTTGGATATTTCCTGAATCGGACGGGAAGTGTCACCAGGCTGCCTGAGATTGCGATCGAGGGGAAGGAATTGTTTTTTTCGACGGGAGCGAATCGGAACCAACCGAACGTGGTAAAACCCGTGCATCGGGCCCGGATTGAAAAGGGCAAACTCATCGGCGAACTGATAACAGCTTCCGAGAGAATTTCCTGGGTTGGCGTACGTCCTCCCAAGTGGGGAAAATATGATGCCAACGCCAAGCACAAATTCGGCGCACCCATCGTTTTGTTCAATGGCCGGGATCTGACCGGGTGGGAGTTTCAATTTTCCGATCGGCATCCGGGATGGTCGGTTGTCGATGGGCTCCTTACGAACCATGAAAACGTCAACAACATTATTTCCAAACTGAAATTCAGTAATTTCAAGGTTGAAATCGAGTACAAACTGGAAAACAAGAGCAACAGCGGACTCTATCTGCGCGGTCGCTATGAACTGCAGATTCTTGACGATGTGGGGACCGATCCCAATGCCACCGGCCATATGTCTATCTATAGCCGCGTCAAACCACTCGTCAATGCCAGCAAGCCCGCCGGAGAATGGCAGACGGCGGAAGTCACACTGGTCGGGAACCGAACGACGGTAATCCTCAATGGGAAAAGAGTGCAGGATAATGTCGCCATTGATGGAATCACCGGAGGTGCTTTGGATAGTGAGGAAGGCGCTCCCGGTCCCATCATGATTCAGGGGGATCATTCCCGCATCTGGGTTCGCAAAGTCGTTGTGACCCCAATTCTTTAGATTCACTCTTGCTAACATCCTGGTGCGGCAGATGTGCCGACTGGGGGACGGATGAACCCGGGCGACCGAGACCAAATGCTGGCCGTATCTGAAGATATCTCCTCCGAGGGTATCCTCCGCTTTTCCCACTCGGCTATGGCCGCTCATTGCGAGATCTACTGTGCACATTTCGATGAGCAGTATGCGCAGCAGGCTGCGATGCACGCATTTGATCTCGCGGGCCGGCTGGAACAGGAACTGAGCCGCTTTGTCGAAAACAGTGACATCTCGCGCATCAACCATCTGGCAGCGGGAGAAAGCCTGCGGGTGGGCATTTCGACAATGGATTGTCTTGAGATTGCGCGCTTCGTTTACGCCGAGACCGACGGCGCCTTCGATGTTTCGATCGGCACTGGATTTGAGAATCTGGAACTGGTTCCCGAAGAATATATGGTTCGTGCACATGCTGCCGGAATCCGCCTCGACTTGGGAGGGATCGGCAAAGGGTACGCCGTCGATCGAATGGCCGAAATGCTGGAGGACTGGGAAGTCGGCCGGGCCCTGCTCCACGCAGGCTTCAGCTCGGTGGTTGCCCTGGCTCCCCCGGTGGGCCGGGGGGGCTGGCCCCTGTCTCTGAGTGTACCGGAAGGAGGCTTGGTTTTGACCAGGATCTCGGCAAACGGTCATGCCGTCAGCGGCTCCGGCATCCGGAAGAAGGACCATATCATAAATCCGAAAGCGAAACAGCCGGCTCGCCTCAGGTCGGCGGTGTGGGTAGCGGGCCCGAGATCAGTCCTTGGGAACATGAGCGTCAGTTCGAGAACAGCACTGGATGCAAAGCACGGCAAATCACCCGCTGCGGTTGCCGATGCTCTTTCCACTGCATTTATGATACTTTCGGAAAAGGAAATCGAGGAATTTTGCAGGAGAGTCCCGGGATTGGAGGCCTGGAGCCTGGAGGCGCCCGGGCGGGAGCTCACGGTACCATCTTTACGGCACTACCCGGCACCGCATCCGGGTGCGACTCGTTAAGAGTGCAGCGCACGCAAGTGCTAGGCGGTAGCCTGGATAGGTCGCGGCCTGAAGATTACCCCCCAAGGCGAACGACGGATATGAGTTCAGATGGTTTTTTCTTTTTCGCAGCGAAGTTTTGATGATAATAGCGGCATGATCCTGGAAGGCGAATGCAGAGATTTCAAAGTGCCTGTCCGTCTTCTCATGTATAGGAATGCCAGTTCTCTTGTACGGCGATCATGAAATGGCGTGTCTTGACGATAGGGCAATAGTTCATTCGTAGATTCTTTGGCGTACGGCTAGTTTCGATCCAGCTAAATTCTAAGAGGCACTGACATGGAAGAGCAAAAAAAAGGTGATACCCTCGCAAAAGGGGAAATTTCACGTCGTTCGTTCGTGGGCGGCATCGCCGCAGCCGCGGGAATAATGATTGTGCCCCGGCATGTACTCGGCGGTCCGGGCTATCAGGCGCCCAGTGACAAGCTGAACATTGCTACGGTTGGCGTCAGCGGACAGGGGAGCACAAATACTCGGGCATGCGCCAAGGAAAATATCGTCGCGCTGTGCGATGTGGATGACGTCCGATCCGCATCGGTCTACAAGAGGTATCCCGATGCTAAGACCTATCGCGACTTCCGCGTGATGTTGGAGAAGCAGAAGGACATTGATGCGGTCATCATAGCCACTCCGGATCACAACCATGCGGTCATCGCAATGGCTGCCATGCAACTTGGCAAGCACGTCTATGTTCAGAAGCCGCTGACCCGCACGCTCTATGAAGCGCGCATGCTCACCGAGGCGGCAAAGAAATACAAGGTCGTCACCCAGATGGGCAATCAGGGACATTCAGGGGAAGGCGTACGCCTGATTGAGGAGTGGATTGCCGATGGCGCCATCGGCAAAGTGTATGAAGTTCACTGTTGGACCAATCGGCCAATCTGGCCCCAGGGTATGCCCCGGCCCAATGAATATCCCGCGGTGCCTGACGGGCTGGACTGGGACCTTTGGATTGGGCCCGCCCCCATGCGTCCATATCATCCCACGTACCATCCCTTTGCCTGGCGTTCCTGGTTCGATTTTGGCGCAGGGGCCCTTGGAGACATGGCATGCCACGTCATGGATGCGGCTTACACCGCCTTGAAACTTGGGTATCCGACGAGCGTGACCGGCTACATTGCCTATCAGGTAGTGGAACGGGCAAGGGCAGACGGCAAGGGAACGGAAAATGTCCGGCTGGAATACAACGACAGTTACCCGATGGCCTCGGCCCTCCATTACACCTTCCCAGCCCGCGGCAAGAAGCTGCCGCGGGTTAAGTTTCACTGGTACGATGGCGGGCTTTTGCCAGAGCGCCCCGAAGAACTGGAGCCCGAGCGTAGGATGTACGAAAGCGGCACCATCTTCGTTGGCGACAAAGGCAAGATCATGTCGGGAACCTATTCGGAAAATCCGCGCATCATCCCCGAAGCCAAGATGAAGGCTTACAAGAGGCCGCCTCAGACCATCCCTAGAGTAGCGGGCGCCAACCATGAGCAGAACTGGATCGATGCCTGCAAAGGCAAGACCAGGGCGGTTTCCAGTTTTGATTACGCCGGCCCTTTCACCGAAACCGTGCTTCTTGGCAATCTGGCGGTTCTCTATCCCGGGAAAAAACTGCAGTGGGACGGACCGAATCTGAAGGTCACCAACTTCGCCGAAGCCAATGACTTTGTGAAACCCAAATTCCGCGAGGGATGGTCGCTATAAAGACCATCGGGAAGGCTATGAAGGCCGCATGGAGCCCTGGGAAGGCTTGCGAGGGTCGATGCGGTCCTTGTGATTCTCCAGGAGGATATATGCAGCCAATGAGGATCGGATCCGTGGGGGCTGGCTTCGTCGCACGATTCCAGCTGATGGCGATGAAGCAGGTACGAGGGATGGAGCTGGCCGGCGTCACGGCACTCAAAGGAGCGCCCGAACTGGCGTTGATGGCCAGAGCTGCAGGAGTGGGGGATACCACCGTCTTCCACAGTGTCACAGAGATGGCCAAGCATGTCGATTGCATTGCCATCTATGCCCCCAACTTCGCCCGCGTTCCCATCATGGAGGAAATCGTCGCTGCCGTAAAAGCCGGCGCCGAGCTGAAAGGGGTAATCTGCGAGAAGCCCTTGGGACGGAACGTGGCCGAGGCACGACGACTCGTCGATCTGGCGCGGTCGGTTGACCTGCGCACAGCCTATTTCGAAAACCAGATTTTCATGAAGCCGGTGCAGACGCAACTGGCGCAATTGCAGCCGGTTCAAAAACGCATGGGGCCCTTCTCGCTCACTCGTTCGGCTGAAGAGCATGGCGGGCCGCACGAGGGATGGTTCTGGGATCCTACCCGGCAAGGCGGCGGAGTGCTGTGCGATATGGGATGCCACAGTATTGCCGTCGGCTGGTACGTTCTGACGCCGGCCGGGAAAGGTATCACATTCCTTCAACCCCAGAGCGTCAACGCCGAGATCGCGCTCCTCAAATGGGGAGATCCACACTGGCGCGCAAAGCTGCTCAAAGAACGGGGTGTGGACTATGCGAAAACTCCCGCCGAGGACTTTGCCACCGGCATGATCACCTATAAAAACCCGGAAACCGGGCAGAAGGTTAAATCCCAAGTCACCAACTCGTGGATGTTCGAGAAGCAGGGGTTGCGGCTGTTCATGGATGGCATGGGCCCGGGATACGCCTTCGAGATCAACACGCTGATCTCCCCACTCAGCGTGTTCATTGGCGACGCGGCTGCCGAGGCGATCAATGATGCGGAATCGGCTTTGGAAAAGGCCACGGCATCGCGCGGCCTGCTGACCGTGCAGCATAACGAGGCCGATCTCTACGGTTACACCGATGAGAATGCGGATGCCCTCGCCGCGTTTCGTGAAGGCCGCGACGCCATGCTGCCCTGGACTTATGGCCTGGAAATCACGCGCCTGGTAATGGCAGCCTACATGTCCGCCGAGAAAAGGCGGGTGATCGATTTGACGGGTGCGGCAGTCCAAAGGGAACTGGAAACCTATGTGCCGCTGGTCCAGCAGGGACGAGGCGCGGAATTGCTGTTTTGACATGGAAGGGAGATGAAATGATTCAAGCCGTTGCGCTTCTCAGTGTTTTCGGTCTTGGCATCTGCTTCTCGGTGATTGGCGCCCTGAAACTCGAACTGGTCAAACAGCTGAAAATCACTGACGCTCAGTTCGGCAAGCTGATCTCCGCGCTGATGTTCACGAGCATCTTCGTCGTCCTGGTTTTTGGCGTTCTCATGGATATGTTCGGATACCGGCCGATCGCCATCGCCGGATTCCTACTCGGGGCCTCGGCTGTTTTCATGCTCATCTCATCTCGTTCCTACAGCCGGGCTATTCTCGCCTGCATACTGCTGGGCATCGGCGCCATGTGCCTCAATCTGGGCAACACCCTGATTCCGATGATTCTGTTTGCAGGAAATCCGGCCGCTGCTTCGAACTTCGGCAACGTGTTTTTCGGCATCGGCGCCTTTATCACTCCGTTCCTCGTTGGGATGCTGCTCAGCCGCCTCGGCTATAAGGCCACGGGCATGTTGATCACGCTGATTCTTCTCGCGCCGATTGCGGTCGCTGCGGTCGCCAGCTACCCGGAGGTGCAGAAAACCGGCCTGACTTTCGGGCAGGCAGTCGCGGGAGCCTTCTCGCTTTTGGCCAATCCGGCCGTCATCGTCGCCGCTCTGGCGCTCTTCTGTTACGTCGGGCTGGAGGTTTCGATGGGGGGGTGGATTTCCACCTATGCCACCAACCAGGGATTCGACTCCCGGGGAGCCAGCATGGTTCTTTCATCTTTCTGGATAGGACTTATGATCGCCCGGCTTATCGCTTCCGCGGTGATCACCACGGCCAACGGTATCATTGCACTTTCGCTTCTGGCCGTTGCGGCGATGATTCTCATCGGACTCATGATTGCAGCCGGCTCTAAAGTCATGGCGGCCCTATTGGTGTTTGCCACGGGTTTTTGTTTTGGCCCGATTTTCCCGACGATCGTCGGAACTACCTTTTCCAAACTCGATCCAAGTCTGTACGGAAGCGCTTTCGGCATTATCTTTGCCGTCGGCCTTCTCGGCGGCAGCACGCTGCCTGCGGCCATTGGGATTTACTCGCAGGGCAAACCCATTAAGAAGAGCTTTCCCATTGCCGTGGCGGCGGCCCTCATCTTATTCGTGCTTGCGATAGTTCTGGGGAAGGTGTGAAAGCACTCAGACTCCGGACACTTTGACCGGCAACGCGAGTGATGACGGCAGATTCAAGCGAGAGCGCCAGGAAACACAGGCGCCATTGCCTGCCATGGCTTCTGCCTGGATCCCGGTTTCCTCACTCTTATCGCCCGCTCAGTGTTTTTCTCAAACCCGCCAGCGATTGTGCCGTGCATTCCATGGCCGGTTTGCCGTCCGGGTAGGTTTCCTGTTCGACCACGATCCATTCGGTTCCACCTGCGGATGAGCACGCGTCAAACACAGCTGCCCAGTCGACAGAGTCCTGACCGAGAATCGCTTTTTTGTCCGTATTTTCCTTGTCTGCGCCCACCACCGTCGGCTTGAAGTGAACGGTTTTGGTACGGCCGGGGTATTTTTTCACATACTCGACCGGATTAAGCCCGGCAGCTGCGGTCCAGCCGCAGTCCTGCTGGAGCACCACATCCTTAATGGTGCGCTCGGCAAATAGATCCCAGTAGGTCTTGTCTCCGTCCTTTTTGAATTCGGCCGTGTGGTTGTGAAACCCGCACGCCATGCCGAGGGGCTTGAGTATTCCGGCCGTCTTGTTGAACTCTTCCGCCAGGGCCTTGCTCTTCTCCGGGTCGGTAAAGGCCGTGTCGCCGGGTACGATGAGGAACTTGCAGCCGATCGTCTGGTGGAACTCAATGGTGTTCTTCATCGCATCATCGCGAAAGAAACTCATATTAATGTGGGTCCCGGCCACCTTTAATTTCAGATCGTCGAGCCTCTTCTTCAGGTCTTTAGCTCTGCCTTCATAGTTGTAGTAGCCGGCAAACTCGACGCCTTCGAAACCCATTTTGGCCACTTGGTCGAGAGCCCCATCGAAATCTTTTTTGCAGTCGCCGCGCACCGAGTAGAGTTGGACTGCAATCGGAATCTTGGCGGCCGCGCACAAACCTTTTGGAAGCGCCCATGCAAGTGCGCCAAGACCCGCGGTCTTTATCACCGTCCGGCGTGTCCAGGAATTTCGATGGGTATATTGATATTCGGAGTTCTCCATGGTCTTTTGCCTCGCGCTGTCAGAGCCCGTCATCAATCGCGTGCATTATAAGTCGAAATCGCCTGGGTCCAATAAAAAAGGTCGCATGTGCGACTAAACACAGGCAAGATTCGGCCAGACATTTGCTAACAACCGGCCCTCCGCGGTGGTATTCTTTTTATCAGAGGCAAGTGCTATGCATGAGGGGATGTTTGGGAGAAATCACCGCAGGCTGTGTTTTGCAACTGCCTGGATTTTGCTCTTATGGGTCACTCCTTTTTCTGCCGGACTGCCTGCACGAACTGAAGCCATTGATGTGACTGGTGCGTGGGATCTCACCGTTGAGTCCCAGGAGGGGACCTCTCACCCGTCGATCACGCTCAAACAGGACGGGGAACGGATTACCGGAACCTACGAAGGGAAAATTGGTGGCAGCCTGGAGGGGACCATCAAGGGAAACCAAATCAATTTCAGCCTGAACCTGAAGTTCCAAGACTCCTCTTACACGGTCACCTATTCCGGCACCGTGACCAAGAACAGTATGAAAGGGAGTGTTCGTTTTGGTAACACCGGAACTGGCTCCTGGTCAGCTATCAGAAGGAAGAGTTTGGCCTAATGAGCCAGAGTCCGCTACCCGACCCGACTTCTCGAAGCGCACCCCGCGACTGCGCCGCGCCCTCTGGATTCTCGCAGCTGCCCTGATATTAGGCTGCGTACACACTCAGCAAGCCCGCGAACAAGCCCGCCTCGAACAAACGCACAACCAGGCGATTCCCGCCGTGGAATTTGCGCGGATCGTCAAGGAATTTTCGGAACCGGGAGGCTACTTCCGATCCAACAATTTCGTTTCCAACGAAACTTCCTATCTGTACATAGTTGACCGGTTGAAGGAGCTGGGAGCCACCGGCGGCGCTTACATCGGCGTGGGCCCTGAGCAGAATTTCACATACATTGCCAAGCTGCGGCCCCAGATCGCTTTCATTGTGGACATCAGGCGCCAGGCGGTCATCCAGCACCTGATGTTTAAGGCGATCTTTCATCTTGCAGATACGCGGACCAAGTTTTTGTCTCTGCTGTTTAGCAAACCGATCGTGGGAACGGGGCCTGGACCGGATGCGCCGACAGAAGAACTGTTAGCCTATTTTTCCAAAGCCGCCACCGATAATGCGGCCTTCACGCGCAATCTCGATCTCATTCGGAATGCCATTACCCGGGATTTCCACGTGGTGACAGAGGCTCGCGACCGCGCCATGCTGGAATACGTCTATGCCGCTTTCCGTGATGACAGCTTAGATCTTCGCTACCAGTCGGGCGGGTATAGCGGGTACGGTGGCATTGGACGCTATGGGTACGGATCGCGGGGATCATGGGGATACTTCCCGACGTTCGCCGACTTGATTCTCCAGACGGATCTACACGGAAAACTGGGAAGTTTTCTCGCGATCAGGAAAGACTACGAATTCGTGCGCTCTATGCAGGAAAGCAATCGCATCATCCCCATAGTGGGTGACTTTGGCGGTGACCAGGCGCTGGCCGCGGTGGCCGGCTACCTTAAGAAGAACGGTTATGCCGTGACGGCCTTCTACACATCCAACGTGGAGCAGTACCTCTTCAGTGGGGGAGAATTCGACGCGTTTGCCCGGAATGTAAGCTTGTTTCCAATCACGGAGAAAAGCCTGTTCATCCGCGCCTATCCCAACCAGCGTACTCAGCATCCGGCCGCCATCGGAAATCATCGTTTGACGACTTTACTGCAAAAAATGAGCGTCTTTCTGGACGACTTCCGGCACGGCCTGTATAGCGACTATTGGACGTTGGTGATGACGCACTACATCGGTGCCCGACAACCCTAGGAGCCCGTCCGAGAATTAGGAGGAGCCGCGTTCCGAGCGCCGCGGGGGCAGATGCCAGGCGGCGCGACGCAGGCGATGTCGCTGCACATCGTCGAGGAGCGCCAACGCCGCGGATGCCTCCGCGCCGCCGGAACCCGAAGGGCGCACGGGGGTTGCACGGCGATCGCCGCGTTGCTCGTCGTCAACGATGTGCACCGACATCGCCTCCTCCTCGCGCCTTGCGCTCGCCGCGCAAGCCCCATGCGCGCGACCCCTCCTAATTCTCGGACGGGCTCCTAGGCCCGAACTCTCCTCTGCAGGTTCAGGCCGGCATCTGCAGAATGCTTCTCAAATCTCGCTCCAGCGAAGGCATGCAAATCAGGCAGTGACGGGCATTAATGCGGCCGGTTCCGTCCCTGGTGAGAAATCTGGCTCCCAATTCCTGGGCGATGATCCGGGCCGGGGCATAGTCCCATTCCATGCCGTTGCCGCTGAGCCAGATGTCGGCGCCGCCCCGGGCAAACATCATCATGTCATAGCCTGCGCCATAGCCTCGCACCGTCCAGCAAATCTCGGTCAATCGGCGCACGGACTCCGGAGGCCAGACGCTCCAAGCCGATTTTAATCCGCTTACCATCAGAATCGCTTTTTCCAGGGTGCGCGTGCCGGAACCCTGGGCCCGGGCGCCATTCCAATAGCAGCCTGTGCCGGCGACTGCGTGAAGCATCTGATCGAGGCAGGGGATATATATGGCTCCCAGGACCACCTGGCCCTGGTTTTCGAGTGCGATTTGATTGGACCAGAAAGAATTGTGCCGGACGAAATCCCGGGTTCCGTCAATGGGGTCGACAAGCCATCGCCGCCCCGACCGGGATGGCTTTGCCGTACCTTCCTCACCGAGGATTCCATCCTCGGGAAATTCCTTGGACAGCACTCCGCAGATGACTTGCTCGCACTCCCGATCCGCTGCAGTCACAGGAGACTGATCCTCTTTCTCTTCCGTTGCCGTTCCGGCTATAAAATGACGCAAGGCGACCTCGCCGGCTTGCCGCGCGGCCAATAGCATCATATGTGTCTCGTGCTCGTAACCCATAGGCATCTCCCCCGACTACCCAAAATACACAAAACCCAACGCAAATTCCAAACAAACGACGACAAGAGAGTTTGGATGGTTTTGCAGGGCAGGCAAATTCAGTCGTTGAACGATCCCCGGCGTCATTGCATCCCGATAACGCGTTAATCCGACGAGGAGGGCGGCTCCAATGTTTAACAGCGGAATAGAGATCTCCACGAATTGAGATCTTTGACGATAAGTACCATTGAGACCGCGAAGTTGGGTCGTAGTAGGTAGAGGTCGCAGTTTTCAGGCAATGGATGCATCGGCCAAAGTACCCGTTTGACCGGAGGGGCGTCAAATCACGATGAATGTGCGCAAGAAAAGGTAATTTGCCGTGGGTGGAATGACGGTATCATCCCCGCCTGAACATACGCGGCAGACACAGGTGCGTCGCGGGTTTGATAGCTTCATCACCCCTCCGGGATACTCCGACGGCAACGGAATCATGGCAAACTCAGCGCAGTGGCGCAAACGAAGAAGGAGAAAGCCGATCAATCCGGCGATTCTCCTGACCTCCATTGGTCTATCGCTCCTGTTTGGGGTATTTGAGCAATCGGCTCAAAGCCCGGGTGGCGCCCAGATCATCCGTACCGTACCTGAATCCTACAGCTTTGCTGAATACACCGTCCCAGTCATCAAAGAACCGATTGCGCATAGGGTAGTTTACCCATATTCCGTTGTTCGCGGGGGAGTGCACGATCGTGACGAGTTGGTGCGCGAGATCCAACGGGATCCGGTGGTCGCCGATCATTATTCCGACTTCAACGCTTCCGACGCCCAGATCGTCAGGGTGCGGGACGAAAAACGGGTATATGTCTCCTATCGAGTTGATAACAAGGTGTATTGGACATCAAGGGAAATCACGCTGGGACGCGGGGAGGCCTTGATTTCAGATGGGAAGAACATGGCCCGGGTGCGCTGCGGCAATCGGGTTTCGGTTGACCCTCAGGAACCGACTTCGATGGAGGAACCGTCGCCCGAAGTCTTTGAGGCACCAAGCGTGGTTGTACCTGCCGACCTTCTTATCTCGGCAACAGTTCCGGACGAACCTACGCAGCTTTTCGAGGAATTCAGAAAACCATTCACGCTCGATCCTCCGGATGCACTCCCGCTCGAGGACAGGTTCTTCGCCGATGAGGTTTTGCCTTTTAATTCTCCGGACAAATTCACGCCTTCGATTTTCTTTGTGGAACCGGACTTCCCGGAGGTTCCTGAGCCCAACACGCTCATTCTGGTTGCGTCAGCCCTGGCGGCGCATTTCGTGTTACGAAGATTTGCCTCCAGGAGATAAGTCTCGATGGAATGCACAGAGCGGCCAACAGACCTCATCCCTTTTTGTGCCATCCGGGCGATCCGGATGTGGGCTTACAGCATGGTGAGGTCTGAGAGATAGCCACCTCGCGGCAAAATCCGTTCCGGGAAGTGCGCTATGAGCCCACCTCGACAGTCAGTGCCACAGTGGCGCGAATTTCCACGGTACCCGGTTCCACCGGGGTCGACTGCTCCGCTGCGCCCGCTGCCATGGCAAAGGCGCGCTCAGTCATGGGCCGGGGAGGGGGAGAAAAGCCGCCCTGCTCCTCGGCATGCAGGATGCGCACCAAGCGCAGCCCCAGTGCTGAGGCGATGGCCTGGGCTTTGGCCTTTGCTTTAGCTGAGGCTTCGGTCAAGGCCCGCAGTTGTACCGCCTGGTCATCTTTGAGAACAAACTCTAATCGCTGAATGGTGTTGGTCCCCGAGGCTGTGGCCGCATCAATCACGCGCCCGACACCGGCCAGGTCGTTGATAGTAACCTGAATCATGTTGGTGGCCGTGTATCCGGTAATGGAGGGGACGCCGCCTTCTTTGGGATATCGATAGACCGGACGTACCGAATACCCAATCGTTTTGATCTCACCCCCGCTGCCCAGGATCTGCCGGATTGCGGCGATCGTGGCATCCACGCGTTGGGCGTTGTCCAGGGTAGCGCTTTGTGCAGTCGCAGATTGCGTTACGACGCCGACTTCGATATGAGCCTGATCCGGCTTGGCTGTGATGATCGCGGTAGCTGCGACCTGAATCGTGGCTGGTTGAGCAACCTGGCTGGAAGTCTGGCCTGTGGCAGAAACAGCCAGCAGAAGTAAGGCGGGTAGGATTACCAAAACTAGAAATGAGGTTCTGCTAAACATATCTGGCCTCCTTGGAGGAACATAGTAATCATGCCACTGATATTACTGCACATGTCCATCGATTTTATTGCCGGACTAATATAGGTAAATATAATAAATAGTATCGATACTTACATCATAATATATCATCTATATCTTTAACATTGTCCCAACCCGATTTGCGCGTGCTTGGCTTTCCTGGTGAGCATTGTGGTTTCATTTCTTGAGTTCCACCAGTGTGGCGCCGCCTCCTCCCTGATTCGCGGGAGCGAGGTGAAATCTCTCCACCTGGGAGTGGCTGGAAAGATGCTGTGCGATGGCACGCCGCAAAATTCCCTTTCCGTGTCCGTGGATGACGCGAACGGTCTCGGCGCCGGCGAGGAAAGCTTCATCCAAAAACTTGTCCACTCGATCGACAGCTTCATCTGCGGTCAGTCCGATCACATTCAGTTCGGGCACAAATGGTTGATCAAGGCTCAAGTCGGTTGCCGTTTTGGACGACGGATGCTTCCCTTCATGAGAAGGCAAGGATTCCAGGACCTGGAGATCCTCACGTTGGGCGCGGAACTTGAGCGAACCGACCATGATGGTGAACGTGTCGTCGTGGATTGATTCGACTGACCCTGCCTGGCTCAGAGGTTTTACCCAGACCCGGGCTCCTTCAACCGGCTCGCCGGCGCCCAAATTCTTGAGCGGCTCAGATTGAGGGTTTCCGGATCTGTCCGTGCTCCCCAAGCCAATCTCTGCTTCCATCTTCCTGCGTGCATCTGCTCCTGCCCTCCGGAGTTGTGAAGCCTGATGGCCGGCGACCTTTTTCATTTTTTCAGCCATCGCCCGATCTTTGAGTTCTTTGATCAGCTGTTCGCATTGCTCATTAAACTCGCGACTCATGCGCGCCAGTGCGGATTCGAACTCGGCGCGCCGGGACTCTTCATGCTTTGTGAAGTCTGCCTCGAGGCCGGCATACTTTTGGGCCGTGATGGCGCGTTCGTCTTCGAGCGCGGAGCGCAGGGATTCTTGTTCATCGACCAGCGTTTTGAGTTTTTTCAAGTACTCGCCGGCGACCGTGTGATCGGGATCCGCCAGCGACTTTGCCTGCTCGAGAATCTCCTCCGGCACATCCATGCGGCGTGCGATTTCCAACCCCGAGGATGCACCTGCCACGCCTACGATCAGCCGGTAGGTGGGCCGCAGAGTGGGCTCGTCGAACTCCACCGAGGCATTGATCACTCCCGGTGTATTCGACGCCCACATTTTCAATGGATTATAATGTGTGGAAGCGAGGGTAGTTGCTCCTGCGCGGCGGAAGAAGTCTACGATGGCCACTCCAAGCGCGGCACCTTCTTCCGGATCCGTGCCGGTTCCCACCTCGTCAACCAGGAGTAAAGCAGGTGGCGCAAGCTTCTGTGCCATTGCGGCGATATTGCGCATATGTGCAGTAAACGTCGAGAGATTTGCGGCAATCGATTGCTGATCGCCGATATCGGCAAAGATCTGGTCAAAAACCGGCAGGACGGCTTCGCGCGCGGGAACGTGAAGCCCCATCTGAGCCATGAGAGCGATAAGACCGACCGTTTTCAGCACCACGGTCTTGCCGCCCGCATTGGGGCCACTCACAACCAGGACAAAATGGGCATCATCCAGCGCAAAAGATATCGGGACCGCATGACCGCCTGATCTTCTCAGTCCATGTTCGAGCAAAATATGGACTGCATCCTGCAACCGGAGCTCCAGCCCGATGGACAGTTGCGGCCGGATGCAGCCGAATTCGAGGGCAAGCCGGGCCTTAGCCTGGCCGAGGTCGATTTCGGCGATGATCTCTCCGATGATTCGAATTGCATGTCGGTGTGTGCGAAATGCTTCCGTGATCGCCAGGAGAATGCGTGCGACCTCGATCTCCTCCTGTTCATGCAGCCTCACCAGGTCGTTGTTTTGCTCAATGACAGTCAGCGGTTCTACGTAGGTCGTCTGGCCGCTCGAAGAAAGGCCATGCACCACTCCGGGCACGTGCACGCGTGAATCCGTGCGTACCGGGATGACGAAACGGCCATTGCGAAAGGTGATGATTTCGTCCTGTACCGCCCGCGCCTGGTTGTGGAGGATTCCTTCCAGGGTGCGATGAATGCGGTTACGACTGACATGGATCTCATGGCGGATGCTACGCAACCCCGGGCTGGCGTTGTCGTCGATCTCGCCGTCCGGGAGCACCTTGCCTTTGATCTCTGCCAGCACCCGGCGCAAGTCGGCTATCCGGCCGGTAATTCCTGCCAGTTCCGGGTGTCGGTCGCGTTCTTCAGGACTCCGAAACATGTCGCGCAGCCCCATACCCACCGACACGAGACGTTCCAACTCCAGCACCTGGCGCGGTTCGAGCATCGTCCCTTCGACCTGAAGCCGGGACAGGCTGGGTTCGGGGTCCTCAATCCCCATCAATCCAAACCTCTGGCCCGTGTCCAGAAACCGAACGCATTCCGTGGAGAGGTCGAGCGCGCGGTCGATCGCAGTGCGATCGTTCGTCGGTTTCAAGCCTAACGCACGACCGCGCCCGAGCGGTGTTTGCACGTGGCGAGCCAGCAAATCCAGCAATGCCCCGAGTTCCAGGGTTTCAAAGGTATGTTGTTCCATATCAGAAAAACTCGGCCGAATTCAGAAATTGCATAAAATAATCTGATTGTGCATCAAATCTCTTCCAGATAGGCCCAGTCCTGGAAAGATCAGGTATTTATGCCAGCGTTTGAGCGTTGGCAAGATCAGGTCTGGTGAGGTATATTCAACGTTTCCGTTCTGCCGACAAAACAAATCTGTTTCTGTTCTTTACATTGGAGTTTCATGATGGCTACAAAGCACAAAAAGGTTATCATAATGGGAGCCGCGGGGAGAGATTTTCATAATTTCAATGTCTATTTCCGCAATAATCCTCAGTACAAGGTAGAGGCGTTTACCGCTTTTCAGATCCCGGGAATTGCCGGGAGAATCTACCCTCCTGAACTCGCTGGCGAGGGGTACCCCAAGGGCATTCCGATTTTTGATGAAGCCGAGTTGCCGGCCCTTATCAAAAAATACCAGGCCGATGAGGTTGTGTTTGCCTACAGCGATGTGCCCCACCGCGAAGTCATGCATCGCGCCTCTCTGGTCAATGCTCTGGGTCCCGACTTCATCCTGATGGGTGCGAAGGCCACGATGGTGAAGTCGACCAAACCGGTGATCTCCGTATGCGCAGTCCGGACTGGATGCGGCAAGAGCCAGACCTCCAGGCGCATCACCGAATTGCTGCGCGCTCGCGGCAAATCGGTGGTCGTCGTCCGCCATCCGATGCCGTATGGTGATCTTAACGCGCAGCGTTGCGAACGATTTGAGACTTTAGCAGATCTGAAGCGGTATGAGTGCACGATTGAAGAGATGGAAGAGTACGAATCCCATATTCAGAAAGGGAACATCGTTTACGCCGGCGTAGATTACGAGGAGATCCTGCGGAATGCCGAGCGCGAGGCGGATATTGTGCTCTGGGATGGGGGAAATAACGACATTCCGTTTTATCAGACGGATCTCGCCATTGTTGTTGCAGATCCGCATCGGCCGGGGCATGAACTGAGTTACCACCCCGGGGAAACCAACCTGCGCATGGCACAGGTTGTTTTGATCAACAAGGTCAACACAGCGAAGCCCGAGGCCATCCGGGAAGTCATTGCCAATGTTTCCCGCACCAATCCGGGTGCAACGGTTATCCAGGCCGGGTCGGAGGTCACTGCGGATGACGCAGACGCGATCAAGGGTAAGCGTGTGCTGGTCGTCGAGGATGGTCCCACTCTGACTCATGGGGAAATGACCTACGGCGCGGCCCATGTAGCCGCCAAGCAGTTTGGCGCTGCGGAAATTGTCGATCCTCGGCCGTACGCGGTCGGAACCATCCGCGGGGTGTTCGAAAAGTACCGGCATTTGACGGACATACTTCCTGCGATGGGCTATGGCGATCAGCAGGTTCGTGACCTGAAGGCCACGATCGATGCCGTTCCCTGTGATCTCGTGCTGGTGGGCACTCCTTTCGACCTTTCGCGGCTCATTGAAACCAAGCACCGCATGATCCGGATCAGCTATGCCCTGGATGCGGCATCTACCAACGAACTCGCCAAGATTCTGGACCAGTTTCTCAGCAAGATCAAATAGCGGCGGAATTCACTTCGATGAGACTCTAAACCCCCTAAGACTCGAAAATTCCAAGACTCCGGGGAACTCTCTTCGGAGTCTTCGAGTTTTGGAGTCCTTGAGGTTTTATAGCTTGGAGGCATTCGTGACGAAAAGAGACTTCATTACGGTTCGCAGTTATACTCCCGCCGAGGTCAGAAAACTGATCGACGATGCCATTGATATTAAGGCGCACCCCGAAAAATATGCGGCGACCCTCAAGGGCAAGGCTCTCGCCATGATCTTTGAAAAACCCTCTCTGCGCACGCGTGTCACATTCAATGTCGGTATCCACCAGCTGGGAGGATTTGCCATCTACCTGTCGCCGGCGGAGATCAGTCTGGGAAAGCGGGAATCGGTGGCGGATGTGGCGCGCAATCTCGAACGCATGGTTCAGGGAGTCATGGCAAGGACCTTCAGCCATAAGGTTGTGGAAGAACTGGCTCAGCATGCTCACATTCCCGTCATCAACGGGTTGACCGATTACAATCATCCCTGCCAGGCGATGGCTGACTACATGACCCTGCTCGAATTCAAGAAGGAATTCTCGGGGAAAAAGTTGGCGTATGTGGGCGACGGTAACAACGTGTGTGTGTCCTTGATCCACACGGCCGCCCGCCTGGGGGTTCATGTAGCCGCAGCGACACCGCCCGGGTATGAGCCGAACCCGGAGGTGGTTGAATGGGCGCGAACTCACGGAGCCGAAACCGGCTGCAAGCTCGACCTCACTCACGATCCGGTCGAAGCGGTTACAGGCGCGGATGCCATATACACCGACGTGTGGACCAGCATGGGCCAGGAAGCGGAAGCGGCAGTCAGGTTGAACACTTTCCGTCCCTATCAGGTGAACGAGGCTCTGTTCGCTCATGCGCGTTCGGATGCCATATTCCTACACTGCCTGCCCGCTCACCGCGGGGAAGAAGTAACGGATGGTGTGATGGAATCACCGCGCTCGGTGGTCTTTCAGCAGGCGGAAAACCGGCTGCACGCCCAGAAAGCCATCATGCTTAACTTAATGCGATAGGGGTGCACCTTGGCAAAATCGGCAGTCATTGCAGTCGGTGGGAACTCACTGATCCGTGCAGGTGAAAAGGGGACGATCCAGGAGCAGATCGCCAATGCCCGCGTGATCAGTAAAGCTATCGTTGCTTTGATGAAAACCGGCCTTCACATTGTGGTCACGCATGGAAATGGTCCGCAGGTCGGAGCTCAACTGCTTCGTTCCGAGCGGGCCGCGGGCCAGGTTTACGAGCAGGGATTGGACGTTTGCGTTGCCGCAACTCAAGGCGAGATTGGCTATATCCTTCAGCAGGCGCTTCAGCTTGAGCTCCATCTGGCAGAGATCCGGAAGCCGGTAACCACGGTATTGACGCAGGTGGTTGTCCGTGTGGATGATCCGGCCTTCAAGAAGCCGACCAAGCCTATTGGGCCTTTCTATTCGCAGGCGGCTGCGGAGGAGAAGGTCCAGCAGTTTGGCTGGAATATGGTTGAAGACGCTTCCCGCGGCTATCGTCGCGTCGTGGCTTCGCCGGTTCCGGTCGAGATCATTGAGGCGGATGTGATCCGCAGTGTGATGGACCAGGGGATCCTGGTGATCGCGGCCGGCGGCGGCGGCATTCCGGTAGTGCGCGAAAACGGCAAAATCCGCGGCGTGGATGCGGTTATCGACAAAGATCGCGCCTCGGTGCTCCTGGCCATGCAGCTGTCGACAGATCTGCTGGTGTTTTCCACGGATGCGGATCATGTTTACGTCCAGTTCAAACAGTCCGGACAGCGCGCCCTCAAGAGGGTGGGTATAGACGAGCTTGCGGCCTATCAGGCCGCCGGAGAGTTTCCACCGGGGAGTATGGGGCCCAAGGTTGAGGCGGCCGTCACGTTTTTGACAGCCGGAGGGAAGGAGGCCATCATCACCTCTCTGGATAGCCTGGCGGAAGCAGTGACCGGAGAAGCAGGGACGCATATCGTCCTTGAGAAGGGGAGGGTGTGATGGTGAAATTACGTCACGTGATCGAGTCTCAGCAATTCACCGTACCGCTGCTCATGGAGCTCTTCGAGCGCACGCGTGCCATGGAACGCATTGCCGCGCGCGGGGGTACGCTCGATTATCAAAACAAGATCATGGCGACCCTCTTTTATGAGCCATCCACACGCACGCGCATTTGTTTTGAGGCTGCCATGCATCGCCTCGGGGGCCGGATCTGTTCCACCGAAGATGCCAGGGCCTTTTCATCGGAGGTGGAAGGGGAGCAGCTGGAAGATACGATCCGGATCATCTCCGGCTATACGGATGTCATTGTGCTGCGTCATTCCGAAATGGGGGGAGCGGCGCGTGCCGCAGCCGTTTCCAAAGTCCCGATCATCAATGCCGGCGATGGCAGCGGGGGGCAGCACCCGACACAAGCACTTCTGGATTTGTACACAATTTTCAGGGAGCGCCGCACGCTGGATGGGCTCACCATTGCCATGGTCGGCGAGCTCGATCGCGGACGCACGGTGCGCTCCCTTGCGTATTTGCTGAGCAAGTTCGAGCGTGTCAAGATGTACTTCGTCAGCCCGCCCGAAGTGCAGATGAAACGCGACATCCTGGAACATCTCGAAGAGCACAATATCTGGTACACACTGGAGACCGAACTTGATCGCGTCATCGACAGCGTCGATGTTACATACGTCACCCAAATTCGTCCCGGCCGCATGCCTGATCAGCAGCGCCTCAAGAAGTATTTCATGGATGCGTCGGCATTAAAGAAAATGAAACCGAACGCCATGATCTTGCATCCGCTGCCGCGTACACTGGAGCTGGATAAGGCTCTGGATAACGATCCCCGTGCATGCTATTTTCAACAGGCAACCAACGGGCTCTATGTGCGCATGGCGCTTTTGACGATGGTTCTGGAGTAAAAAACATCCGCCACGAAACACTCGCAAGTTCTTGCACGCTTTCTGAGTGTTTCGTGGCTTTTTTGTTTATGGAATCAGCAGGACCTTTCCTTTCGTTTGCCGTCCTTCCAGAGCTTGATGTGCCTTCGCGGCCTCCTGCAATGGAAAGCTGTGATCGATTCTCAAATTCAATTTGCCTTCCGCTACCCACTCCAGAATATCGCCTGCCCGCCAGTCAACTTCCTCCTGGGTAGCCGCATAATGCGCCAGGCTCGGCCGGGTCACATAAATGGAGCCCTTGGCATTCAGAATGGTCAGATCGACCGGCGGAACCGGGCCGCTTGATTGTCCGAAGAGAACCATCATCCCCCTGCGTTTCAGACAGTTCAGGCTTTTTTCAAAAGTTGTGCGACCGACCGAGTCGTAGACAACGTCGACTCCCCGGCCTTGGGTAATATTCTTTACTTCGCTCTCGAAATCTCTGATGTCGTAGCGAATCACATGATCGGCTCCCACGTCGCGCGCGAGAACTGCTTTTTCCTCGGTGGACACCGTGCCGATCACGCGCACGCCCAGCATCTTGGCAATTTGAATCAGCAGCAGCCCGACCCCTCCAGCAGCTGCATGTACCAGAGCGGTTTGGCCGCGCTGGAGCGGGTAGGTCGCGTGGGTCAGGTAATGTGCGGTCATCCCCTGAAGCATGGCGGCGGCGCCTACCGAAAAATCGATCTTCTCGGGGAGGGTCACGAGCTGCCAGGCGTTTACCAGCGCGTATTCGGCATAGGCGCCCGGATTCATTGCGTAGGCCACGCGCTCCCCGCGCGCTACCCCGGTCACGCTCTCCCCTAATGCATCGACCACCCCGGCCGCCTCCATGCCGGGAATGAACGGCAGCGCGGTTTTGTATAGACCGGTCCGATAATAAACGTCGATGTAGTTCAAACCGATTGCATGCACTCTCACCCGCGCTTGACCGGGTCCGGGGGCGGGGACAGGTACCTCCTCATAAACAAGTTTTTCGGGACCACCTGTTTCATGAACTCGAATCGCTTTCATGGCCAGTTCCTCCATGGGGATGTTGCCAGGGAACGGTGTCTTACCTACCAAGGATGCCATGAAACATACGAATTCCAATAAGACTTTTCGCTTTGATAGCTGGACTACCGAATTCCTAAAGCCTTGCGGTTTCGCAGATCAACTGAAAGGCCCGTTTTACGCGCTTCATGTCGGTCTGGAGATTTCCGATAGCGATGCGCAGGCAATAGCGGCCTTTCAACTTGGTGTGAGAGAGGAACACCTCGCCGGATGCATTGACGCGCTCGAGCAAGCCGGCATTTAAGCGCTCTAACTCCGCCTCGTTATCGACGCCCGCTGGATGAACTCTGAAACAGACCACCGAGAAAGGAGCAGGCGCGAGGCGCTCGAATGCGGGGTGGGAATCGATCCAGGAGGCGAAAGCCTGCGCCATGCGCACATGGTCGCGAATTCGGGCCGCCAATCCCTCGATCCCGAAATAGCGAAAAACAAACCAGAGCTTGAGGGCGCGGAAGCGCCGGCCCAGCTGGAAAGAGTAATCCATCAGATCCACGGCTCCGTGCACATCTGTCCTTAGATATTCATGCACCAGGGAAAACGCGCCGCGAAACATTTCCGGCTTGCTGGTGAAGAGGGCGGAGCAGTCGATCGGCGTAAACAGCCACTTGTGGGGATTCACCACGAGAGAATCCGCCCCGTCACATCCTGCCAGCGCCCAGCGAAACTCAGGAGCAATCCCCGCGCTTCCGGCATAGGCGGCATCAATGTGCAGCCAGAGCTTGTGGCGTCTGCAGATGGCTGCGATGTCGGGGACGGGATCCACCGCCGTCGCAGAGGTGGTGCCTACGGTGGCTACCACTGCGAAGGGGTGGCGTCCCTGGGAACGATCCTGCTCCAGCGCCGATTCCAAAGCATCGACCCTCATGCGGAAGTCATTGTCGCTGGGGATACGGCGGATGCCGCGCACTCCCACCCCCAGGACGAGGCCAGCCTTGTCTATGGAAGAATGCGCTTCCTCGGAGCAATAAAGTACCAGCGGAGGTTTGCCCGCCAGCCCCTCCTCGCGCACGTTCAAGCCGGTCGCTTCGCGCGCAGCTGCCAGCGCAACCAGGGTTGAGGTGGAAGCTGTATCGGTGATCATTCCAAACCATTCCCGCGGGAGGCCGATCGCGGATGCGTACCATCGGAGTACGACACGTTCCAGCTCTGTGAGTGCCGGGCACGTCTTCCAGAGCATGCCGTTGCTGTTGATCGTGCTGCCAACCAATTCCCCGAGAATGCCGGCAGCCGAACCGGTGATACCGAAGTAGGCCATGAATCCCGGATGGTTCCAGTGCGTGATTCCCGGCAGAATGATCTCCTCGAGATCCTTGAGCCAGCTCTCCACAGAATCCCCTTGCGTCGGCGGGTCAACGGGCAGCGCCTTCTCAATGTCTCCCGGAGCGATGCGTGACAAGACTGGCGCCGAGCCTGCTCTTGCGCGATAAGCGGCCGCCCAGTCGCCGACGTGCGCCAAGGCCGCACGAAATTCCGCATCGGTCATGTCGGCAGGATTTTCAATGTCGTGCTTCATACTTTTCTCCAAGTACGCCCCAGCCGGCGAGGCTGTCTCAAGACTGTGCGTTCCGGAGGGACGCCGGTAACGGCAAACAAAGTGCAAGAGCCCCGGCAGGGGCGACGGAAGCCCTTCAATTTCAGATGCTTTCTGTCGCCCCTCCAGGGCTCTTGATCAGATTCCAATAAACCCCCGGCTGCGCTTCGCTTGCCCGGGGCTACTTTCTTCAGCCCTTCCAGGGCTGAAAACGCCGGCATATCATCCGGCGCATGAGTTTTGAGGCAGTTTCGCGGGATGGGGTACGGCCGCGAATACTCCTGCGATTTGAGCGCCGTGCGGCGGCCGGCGCCATAATGCACTTCAAAAAATCTTCTGCCACAATGCATCGACGCGTCTCACAGTTTCAGGATCCGGCTCGACAATCGGGGGAAACCACGGTTTCGAGCGGCAGTCAAACGCGATCGGAGCCGACATGCTCACATGATAGCGCTTAAGTTGAGGATTACTGCCATAGATATCTGCCGCGGGCTCGAAGCGGGTAAATACGGTCCAAAGAAAGGAAGCGTCATCGCGCACGCATGCGGCCGCATCGTCGACCAGGCAGACAAGGCGAAAAGGCTGTGCCGCTGGCTCCTTCAGCAACTGGTCCGCTACCGCATCGTTTTCGTGCCATGAAGGACCCTCCACAACCAGTATGCCCGGCGCAAATATTTCCTGACGCCTGAAAGCGGGATTTCGCAGCTCCGCCCTCAACCGGGACTCGAGCGGGTAACGTTTGTCGCCAAGACCCATAAGAATTGCTTTGCTTCCCTCATGCAAAGTCCGGGATGAATAGTCCAGGGTATCCTGGGAAACATTGGAGATGACGATGAGGTCGGTGGCAAAGTCGGCTCGTTCGAGAATATGCCCCAACAATGGGCGGAAGTCCTTGAGCGGCAAGCGTGCGTCGGTGACCATCAGGAACTTGGTCAGAGACAGTTGGCCCTCACCCAGAATCCGCATAGCGGCCATGAAAGCCTCTTTGCGATAGCGTTCACGCACGACGGCTGCGGCCAGCGGGTGCATTCCTGCCTCATCGTAGGCCCAAACCGCGATGACTCCGTTCATGACGATGGGGAAGATTGGGGCGAATAGATCTTGAAGGTACTCCCCGATATAGTGATCTTCCTGTGGGGGCCTCCCGACCACCGTTGCCGGGAAGATGGCGTCGTCCCGGTGATACATGCGTTCGACCTCGAAAACCGGAAACTCATGCGCCAGGGAATAGTACCCATAATGGTCGCCAAACGGGCCTTCGCGTCTCCGCATCGCGGGCGGGACCTTCCCTACCAGCAGGAAATCGGCTTCTGCGACAATCGGTAAGGTGCTGATCGCCGGGTTGTGTACAACCGCGATGTGCCCACCTTGAAAAAGCGAAGCAAAAACCAGTTCCGGGACATTTTCGGGGAGTGGTGCGATTGCCGCCATGATGAGAGCCGGTGGCCCGCCGAGAAACAAGTTGACCGGCAGCGCTTTGCCTTGCCTTTCTGCCTCGTGGTAGTGAAATCCACCGCCACGGTGAATCTGGAAATGCATGCCGGCCGTCTGGTCGTCGTAGATCTGGTTCCGATACATTCCGAGATTTCCTCTGCCAGTTACGGGATCTTCGGTGTACACGAGTGGCAGAGTAAGGAAAGGGCCGCCGTCGTGAGGCCAACTCTGAATCTGCGGCAGCGCTCCCAAGCGAGCAGGCGTGATGCTGCGTTCCAACACGGCGCCGGTCCGCTTTGCCTTCGTTCCCATCCGCAGCCCGGCTTTCACCAGATCGCGAAATTGCCACAAGCTGGCAGCGCGCGGCGGCATCATCATTTCGGCAGCCTCGGCAATTCTCCGCACCAACTTCTGCGGATCTTCTCCAAAGGCCAGTTCGATGCGCCTCCGGGTACCGAAGAGGTTGGTGACCACCGGGAATTGAGAGCGGGCGACGTGGTTGAACAGAAGCGCGGGTCCTTGGCGCGCCACAGTCCGACGCTGGATCTCCGCCAATTCCAGGTGGGGATCCACGGTCTCTTCGATAATATGAAGTTCTCCCTCGCGCTTGAGCGTATCGAGAAACCTCTTCAGATTGGCATGCCGCATATCGCCTTCCCCAGGAGCAGGATACACTGCCTCGGAACATTCAGGGACTGGAGTTTCTTGTTCTTCCGAGTACCTCCGGAGTCATCCATGAGATTTGCGACTCAGACTTCACCAGTGCGGCGGGTATCGGCCAGCGCGGCACAATAATTGTCGAAGGTGTTCGAGTCAAAACAGACGATGGTGACGCGGCGTGGCAGGGCATTGTCTTGCAAGAAAGCAATGATTTCGCGCAGGGCGATGCCGCGGGCGCGCTCCACGGGAAATCCATAGGCTCCCGTGCTGATCGAGGGGAAGGCGACCGTCGCCACGCGATGCTCTCGGGCCAGTTGCAGGACGCTGCGATAGCACTGGGCGAGGAGTTGATCTTCCCCATGAGATCCGCCTCTCCAAATCGGTCCAACTGTGTGGATGATCCACTTTGACGGAAGATTATAGCCCCGGGTGATTTTGGCGGCACCGGTAGGGCAGCCTTCGAGTCCGCGGCACTCCTCGAGCAGCCGTGGTCCAGCGGCTCGGTGAATTGCGCCGTCCACCCCACCACCACCGAGGAGTGAGGAATTGGCTGCATTTACGATCGCATCGACATGCTGGAGTGTGATGTCGCCCTGCACGATTTGAATGTTATCGGGCGCCTTTCGTTTTCCAGGATTCTTGTGAAATTCAGCCATATCCGATCCTTCGCCAAAAAGGAAAAACGAGTTCCTGAGGCCTTGGATCATGCGCCGCGCAGACAATCTGCGGTACAGCGATGCCGAGACGGCAGACCGCCCTCTGCAAACACCAACGTCGGATCGGCGGCGACTCCTGCCATCAGGGCGCATTTGCTCGCGCCCCAGTGAAATCAGGCGCAATGATCTCTTTGGTGAATGCGCTCAAAGCCGCCTCCGTCAGCCGCTGCGTGTCGAGCAAACTCTCAGCCTTTGTTACCTGATTCAGAGTTGCGCCCGTCTCCGGATGCTTGGGGACGAAGAGAGTACAGCAATCCTGATCCGGAAGGATGCTGATTTCGTAAGTCCCGATCTCACGCGCCAGCCGAATAATATCCTCCTTGTCATCCCCGATGAGCGGCCGAAAGATCGGCAAGGCTGCGGCTGCGGCTGACACGACGCGCAGATTGTCCAGTGTCTGGCTCGCCACCTGGCCAAGGCTGTCTCCGGTGACAAGAGCACTTGCCCCCTCCTTTATAGCCAGTGCTTCTGCAATGCGAACCATGAAACGGCGGTAAAGGACCACGCGCAAGGGCGGCGGCGCATAGGCGACAATCTCCCGCTGCACCTCGGCGAAGGGGACCAGGTAGAGCTTCCCTTGCAGCTGATAGCGCCCGAGAATTTGCACAATCCGCCGTACCTTCTCCTGGGACTCTGCTGTTGTGTGTGGAAAGCTGTGGTAGTGAACAAAGCGCACTTGGCAGCCGCGGCGGAGCATGCGGAAGGCTGCAACTGGAGAATCGATGCCGCCCGACAGCAGGCAGAGCACCTTGCCGCCGGTACGGGCAGGCAGCCCGCCGTTTCCAGGGATTTTGGTGAAGTAGAGAAATGCCCGCTGACCCACCAGTTCGATATAGCAGGTCAGGTCAGGACCCTCCATACGCACCCGTGCCCCGGTCAACTCCTGGAGGTAGTGGCCCAACTCTTCGTTCATCTGCTGCGAATTCAGGGGAAAATCTTTGGTCCCGCGGCGCGTATCGATTTTGAATGAGGCGAAGGCTCGCGCCTGGGTCAAGGAGGCCAGAGCAGTGCGGATGGATTCCAGTTCGGCGGGCACCTCCCAGGCGAACGCCAGGTTGGCTATGCCGGAGACCCATCGGAGCCGGCGTTCGATCTCCTCGAGGGGTGAATCAGGCTTGAGGGCAATCAGTAAACGTCCGGCAAACCGCCGGACGCCATCATGGGGCAAGCCCTGCAGTAAAGACTCCACATGCCTGTGAAGCCGGTTTTCAAACCAACCTCGATTATTTCCTTTGAGGTTGATCTCATGATAGTGAGCGATGACAACTTGCTTCACGGGCGTTCCGAAAATTGAAAGGCCGGCGGCAAAACTCCGGCCTGATCTAAAAACCTGAATCGTACGCCGCAACTGCGGCGCTCAAACGTGTCAGGATCCGCCGGCGTACCCGATCTCCACGCGACTCCCGGTGACGATGACTGGCACCAGCTTCTGGTCCTTAGTATACCGTAGCATCCGGGCCATGGAACCTGCATCCTTGGACACATCGATGTACTCAAAAGGCACTTCCTGCCGCTTATAGTCCTCACGGGCCTGAGAAGTATACGGTCAGGTGTCTTTGCCAAATATCAATACTTTCTCTTGCATATTCCCTCTCTCATCTGGATAACATGGATAGTATGAATCGATCCAGGAAATTGTGCGCCGCCTCCGGCATGATGTCGCGACGAGAATTTGCCGTTCAGGCCGGCCTCGGTGTTACGGGCCTCGCCATGGCTGCTTGGCACAGCCCGGCCCAAGAAGAAGATCAGTCCGCGCTGGCCCTGGCTCGCAATCAAGACCGCAAGATCGCGCTGAGAACCGCAGTCAGCCTGCTCGGCAAGATGGACTTCGGCGGCAAAGATCTCTATCTCAAGGGGACTTACGGCAGCCCCGATCCATTCCCGGCAACAACCCATGAGGATACACTTGGTGCGATCGTAGCCCTTCTTCGGGAATCCAATTGCGGCAAAATCATCCTTGTGGAACGAAGCGGGATGGGATTGACCCGGGATGTGTGGGAAAATTTGGGAGTTACGGCACAGGCCAAACAACTCGGTCTTCGCCTCCTTGCATTGGAGGATTTGACTCCGGAACAATGGCGCAAGGAGGATCTCCCGGGATCCAACTGGAAGGCGGGCATTGAGGTTCCGGCGTTCCTCGACCGCGACACCTACCTGATACAGGTGTGCAATCTCAAGACCCATCGGTTCGGCGGCGTCTTCAGCGCGAGCCTCAAGAACTCCGTGGGCCTGACGGCAAAAGAGGGGAAGCTGAATGCGGGATACAACTACATGAAGGAACTGCATGCATCTTCTCAGCAGGGTGCCATGATTGCGGAAGTCAACCTGGCCTATCAGCCCAAGCTCATCGTCATGGATGCCATGCAGGTTTTTGTGCGTGGCGGCCCGGAGGGCGGAGAGATCACCAGGCCGGAGGTGTTCCTCGCCTCTTCGGATCGTCTCGCCATCGATGCAGCCGGGGTGGCGCTGCTGCGCCTTCAGCGAGAGACTCCCGGACAACCCGTAAGATTGCGCCCGGTTTATGAGCAGGACCAGATAAAACGCGCCTCCGAGCTCGATCTCGGTGCCAAGAACGCCAGTGAGATACGCTTCCTGACGGCAGATACGCGCAGCGCAATGCTCGCTTCACAACTCGAAGCTATCCTCCAGGAAGTGCCCAAGCCAAGAAAACAGCTGGCCGATGCCATGACCGTTAGGCCGCAAGGTGGGCTCTGTGCGCCGCAGGGCGCTCACGTGTTGACTGAATAGATCCCAATCCACATCCGGCGGCCAGGGCTTACTTTTTAGAAATGAATGGCGGGACGAAGCGTAATTAATAACGGATGTCGTAGTGTGCATGCTGCGCAGGGGCACCGACTATCCGAATTTGCGTTCACGTTCGGAGGGAGAATGAAAAGGGACCTGGATTCGATCATCCTCACGCGCCAGGAATTGCAGATTATGAAGGTAGTCTGGGACCTGGGTTCGGCGACTGTCAAAGATGTCTGCAGCACCATGTCACAGCAGAAGAAAACCGCCTATACTACCGTGCTCACGCTCATGGGCATTCTCGAGGAGAAAGGAGCCCTGGTTCATCAGCGCAGCGGGCGAGCCTTCACCTACCGGGCCCTGTTGTCACGGGCGCAGGCGACCACAAACCAGATCCGGGATCTCGTATTGCGCTTCTTCGATGGCAGAACCGAGAAAATGATTGAGGCAATCCGGGAAATCGAATGCATGGCAAGGGAGCAGGCCGGAGGGCAGGTGGATCAGGCGAAGCCTCGTGAGCAACACCAGGTGGCCTGAAGTTGCCTACTTGCCTGTGGGTGCGTAGTAACCCTTGCGAAAATTCAATTTAAGGTTTTTGTCTGCGACCTTGACTTCGATTTTACGGTAGCCGCCGTCACGCAGGGGATTGCTTGAAAAATAGCCGAGGTTGTATTGGCTGCGCAGTTCCTGACTAATCTCCCTGAAGGCGGAGTCAAGCTCCTCAACCTGGAATGGAAAGAGCGCCTTTCCTCCGGTCACATCGGCAAGCTGGGTCAAGACCCGGTCGCCAATTCTGGTGTCGCCGCCAACCCCGAAGAAGCCGCCGCGATTGATGCTGATCGAGAAGATGGTAGCTTCGGCATTTATGGCCATTTCCCGAGCACGTTCGAGGGTCTCGTTGCTGGCGGAATCATCCCCGTCGGATAGAATCAGGATCGCTTTACGGCCGGTCTCGCGAATGAGTTTTTCATCGCACGTTTTCACGATGGCATCGAACAGTGCCGTATTGCCCGCTGCCTGCAAGGATCGGATTTGCTTGGCGAGTTTGTTGGGCTCGTTGGTAAGATCCTGTACCAGGGATACAGAGGAATCGAACTCAACAATCATAGCCCGATCGACTTCCTTCAACACGGTGTAGAAAAAGTTTGTCGCTGCCTCCTGCTCAAATTTCAGTTTTGGCGCCACGCTCTGGCTGGTATCCACCAGCAGGGCTATGGTCAAAGGCAAATTGGCTTCACGGGCAAAATTGGTGATTTCCTGCTTCTTACCATCCTCATAAACGGCGAAGTCCTCCTTTGCCAGGTTCGTGACAAAAGACTTTGTGTCCTTGTTCCAGGCGGAGACGAAAACATTGACCAGATCGACATTGGAGCGATAGGTCTGGTTGGACAGCCGGCCGGGTAATTGCTGCTTGTCCGATTGCCCCAAACCGTTTGCCGCAGAGGGATCGGTTCGGGCGTAGGGCTGAAAAATGAGAACAAAACCGAAGAAGGCGGCCAGGCCGAAGCGCAGCATTGCATGCATCCTTTTCCCCGTATCTCTAAGCAGGTACTAGCTTAGCAAGAGGATTATAGAGTTCGCTCCGAGGGGAGTCAAGGCAGCTTTCCCCGGGCTCCTCCCGTCTCAGTCATTTTACCCTCTGCCAAGTTGAGGAAACTCGACAACTCAGGTGGTAACGGAGCGGTGAAAGAGAGTATTGCCTGTGTCCGCGGATGGCGGAACTCCAAGCGTTCTGCATGGAGGAACTGCCGATCCAGTTCCCTGGTTGCTGTTCTCAGCAGAGGATCGTTCAGGTTTCGGAAGCGGTTGCCGCCATAAAGAGTGTCGCCAACGACCGGGTAGCCCAATTGGGCCAGATGGACACGAATCTGATGGGTTCGGCCCGTTTCGATGCGCACTCGCAGCAACGAGAATGGCCCATATTTCCTTTCCTCGTCGGTAGTGGGTGACTGCTTCGCGCCTCCGCCGGGAGCGTACTGAGATTTTCTTTCGATCGCTGAGATCGCGGCCCAATGGAAGGTCGATGGTTCCAGTACCCGGGTGCGGATGCCCATAGACAAGTGCCAAATATTCTTTCATTACCTGGCGGGCTCTTGAATTGGCGCGCGAGAGCGCGATGGGATTCCAGATTCTTGGCCACGACCAGCAGTCCGCTCGTGAGCTTGTCGAGGCGGTGAACGATGCCGGGACGCAAAGCGTCGCCAGTCTGAAGGGGCCCAGATGGTACAGCAGCGCATTCACCAGAGTCCCGGTCCGCACACCTGCATCCAGCATGGCAAACCAGGCCGGCGGGTTTGTCAACTATCGCCAGGTCCTCATCTTCATAAATCAATTGGAGGGGAATATTCTCCGGCTGAGGCCGTGGCTCGGCAGATGCCGCCATCACCTCCATGGAAATGGTGTCTCCCGGCCGCAGCAGGTAGCCGGTCTTGACCTGCGTATGGTTGACCTGGACGTTGCCGCTGCGGATCCATCCCTGGATTTGTGAGCGGCTCTGGTCCGGAAAAAGCTCGGACAGATAGCGGTCCAGCCGCAAACGTGCAGCCGCAGGCGGAACCTGAAACATCCGCTATGTTCGATCACACCTCTGGCGTCTCCCGGTAGCGGCGCCGCAGATAGAAGAATGCCACCGCCGATCCCAAAATGGTCAGGATCCCGATGAATTGGGAGGTGGACAGCAAACCATGCAGCACGAATCCGCGGTCATCGTCGCCGCGGAAAAACTCGATGACAAACCGGAGCGCGGCATACAGGCATCAAGATATTCCAGGATGATCTGCCCGGTAAAGTGCTTCCGCCCGAGTCGCCACATCAGATAGATGAACAGGAGGAAAGCTCCCACGGATTCATAGATCTGCGTCGGATGCAGCGGGATATTGAGAGGGACTCCGACGTTTTCAGCAGAATATGGGTTGGTGAAAGTAATCCCCCATGGCATGGTGGTCGGTTTGCCGTAGCAGCAGCCGGCCGACAAACAGCCGATGCGGCCGATTGCCTGGCCCAATGCGATTCCCGGCGCTGTGATATCCGCCACGCGCCAGCTCGGTAGCTTGCTCTTGTGCAGATACCACGCCGAAGCTCCCAGCGCCAGCAACAGGCCGCCGTAATAGACACCGCTGGAACGCAGTGTGGCAAGCGAGAAGATCTCGCGCGGATTCTGCGAATAGTACGCGTAGTCTGAAACGAAAAGCAGAAGTTTGGCGCCTACCAGGGCAGAGAAGATGATAATCAGCCCCAGATTCCAGATGGAATCGGGATTGAGTTTTGCTTTGGCGGCGTTACGGCTCGCAAGCCAGATCCCGGCAATGAATGCCAGGGCGAGCAGCAAACCATATGTGTGGATGGTGAGAGGACCCAAATCCAATATTTTTGGATACATAGAGCGGCCTTATTCTTCCTCTGCCTTGCGATCCTTGTTGGCTTCCTCGATGATTTTCTGCGCAATATGCGCCGGGACTTCATCGTAGTGCGAGAACTCCATGTGGTAAACGCCGCGACCGCCCGTCATTGAGGTGAGAACTGGAGCGTAGGTGACCATCTCAGCCATCGGCACCTCCGCCTTGATGACCTGCATATCCCGCTTCATGTCCATGCCCTGCAGTCGGCCGCGCCTGCTCGTCAAATCACCCATCAAATCGCCGGCGTATTCCTGCGGTGTAAGAATCTCCACATTCATGATCGGTTCGAGCAGGACAGGCTGTGCCTGTTCCATAGCTTTCTTGAATGCCAGGCTGCCGGCGATCTTGAACGCCATTTCCGAGGAGTCGACCGGATGGAAACTGCCGTCATACAGGATCACCTTGAAGTCTACTACCGGGAAGCCGGCCAGGTAGCCCCTTGCGGCTGATTCGATGATTCCTTTTTCCACGGCAGGGATGAAGTTTCGCGGAATGGAGCCGCCAAAGATTTCATCCGCAAACTCGAAGCTGCCGCCGCGGGCCAATGGTTCAATTTTTATCCAGCAGTCACCGAACTGCCCGTGACCGCCGGTCTGTTTCTTGTGCCTACCCTGTACATCGGCCCTGCCCTTGATCGTTTCACGATAAGGCACCTTGGGTGTTTTGAGAATCACTTCAACCCCATACCGCTTGCGCATTTTGGCGACGGTCACCTCGACGTGGAGCTGCCCGGAACCGGCCAAAAGGAGCTGCTTCGTTTGGGGATCGCGATTGTATTTGATCGCCGGATCTTCCTCGGTGATGCGCGCCAGGGCATTGCTGATCTTATCCTCGTCGCCCCTGGCCTTGGGCTCGATCGCGAAGGTAATCGAAGGTTCGGGAATCTCCACGGAAGGGAACAGGATGGGATGGGATGGATCGCAGAGGGTGTCGCCCGTCGTGGTTTCGCGCAGCTTTGTCACCGCAAAGAAATCGCCGGCGTGAACCTCTCCCACCGGGGTCATGGTCTTGCCTTGCAGGACTTGAAGCGGACCGAATTTATCCTGTTTGCCTTTGGTTTGATTGTTGTAGGTAGTATCCGACCGCATGACGCCCGAGTAGAGGCGGATGATGCTGATCCGGCCGGTAAACGGGTCGGCTACCGTCTTTACGACATAGGCAGCGTACGGATTTTTGCTGCTGACGGTCAGCTCGACCGGCTCATTGGTCTTGGGATGAATACCGCGCACTTTTTCCGTGCCTGGCGGCGGCAGTAATTCCACGATGGCATCCAGAAGCTGCGGCACTCCGATGTTGAAACTGGCACTCGTGCAAAGAATCGGGAACAGGCTTCGTGCGCCGACGCTCTTTTTCAATCCCTCCAGCAGCTCGGCAGGGGAAAGCGTGCCTTCGGCAAAAAACTTCTCCATCAGCTCGTCGCTGCCCTCGGCTACCATCTCAATCAGTTTTTCGCGCGCCTGCTGCGCAGCTTCTTTCTGTGCGGCGGGGATCTCCACCACCTGGAATTTGCCGGAGCCGTCTCGCTCGTACCGATAGGCCTTGTTCGCGAGAATATCGATCACACCGCAGAAATCGCGCTCGGAACCGATCGGGATCTGGATGGGAACTCCGGACCGGCCGAACACTTCCTCGATGGAGGCCAAAGCTCGTTCAAAGCTGGCATTGTCGCGATCCATCTTGTTGATGACCAGCATGCGCGGAAGATTAAAATCGGTTGCGTATTCCCAAACTTTCTCGGTTTGAACCTCCACTCCAGCGACTGCGTCGAGGACTACGAGGGCGGCGTCGGCAGCGCGCATCACCAGTTTGGTATCCGTCAGGAATGGACGATAACCGGGCGTGTCCAGGATATTGATTTTCTTTTTGTTCCATTCGCAATGGGCAAGGGCGCTGCTGATGGATATCTTTCGTTCGATTTCCTCTTCTTCATAGTCGGTGACTGTATTCCCATCATCGACGCGGGCCAGCCGGTTAATGGCGCCGGCGTCGAAAAGCATGGCGGAGGTCAAGGATGTTTTGCCGGAAGTGCCATGCCCAATGATTGCGATATTCCTAATGGATTCACTCTCGTAAACCCTCATAGAACGCTCCTTTCGGGAGGGGTGATCAGTATGAGTTCAAAAGGTACGAATGATACCATAGGGCTGCACCGCTCGCAACGATCAGTACGGTGACAAATCCGCTGTAGTCTGGCTCTGGGCCTGGGTCAGGTTTCGTAATATACTGGGGGCCGTAGCCGACCCATTTTGGAGGAATCATGAGCAATGCAATCGCAGCCTTTCTGATCATTGTTTTGTTCGGTTTCACGGCATGCGCCCAGGCTCCGACTGCCGCGACGCAGGATCTGAGTGGTGAAAAGGCCATGGAACATGTCAGGGCCCAGGTAGCCTTTGGACCCCGTCCGCCGGGCAGTGAAGCGCTCGAGAAGTGCCGCGGGTACCTAATCCAGCAGCTCGAAGGGTATGGCTACCTGGTCGAAAAGGACTCGTTTGAAGCGACCACCCCATACGGGCCGAAAAAAATGGTCAATCTCATTGCCCGCAAAAAGGGCAGCGGCGGCAACATCATTGCAATGGCCAGCCACTATGACACCAAGTACTACGAAAAGTTGCGCTTTGTAGGGGCCAACGATGCGGGCAGCAGCACCGGGCTGCTGCTGGAACTGGCGCGGGTTCTTGCCACCAAGAAAGACGGCTTTGATTACTGGTTCCTTTTCCTCGATGGCGAGGAGGCGTTCATCGAATGGAGCACATTCGACAGCACCTATGGGAGCCGGCATCTCGCCAAGCGTTGGAAAGAAGACGGGACCGCCGGCAAGGTGCGCGCCCTCCTCCTTCTGGATATGGTTGGCGATAAGGATCTTGACCTCCAAAAGGACACCAAATCCACGCCCTGGCTGATGGACCTAGTTTGGACCACGGCGATGGAGGAGGGATTTCGCGATATTCTCGCCGCCACTCCGACCGCTATTGAAGACGATCACCTTCCATTCCTCGACATCAATATCCCTTGTGCCGACATCATTGATCTCGATTATGCGCCGTGGCACACGGCTGGGGATACGTTGGACAAAATCAGCGCGGCAAGCATGGAAAAGGTTGGCAAGCTCGTGCTGGCTGTGCTGCCACGACTGGAGAAAAGGCTTGCAGGCCGGTGATCAGTCGGCTAAAGGACAGTGAGGAATGGAGGGGTCGGTGTTCCGAATGGCGCTTAAACAGGGAGAGGATATAGGCGGTTAAAGCCCCGCATTTGCCAAAGGATAATAGGGTATTCTTTCGCCCCTCCAGGGCTCCTCGTTCGTCATCAATTGACTGGGGGGGTGGCGCTGCGCTTGCCCCCGGCTACTTTCTGGCTTCTCCGCTGGGGCAGCTGCATCGATGGAGCCAGAAAATCGCGCGGAACAGCCGCGCTGGAGGCGCGCAAGAGAGTAGCCACGGGCAGGCGCAGCACCACCCGGGATTTCGGAGCATGCAAGCGAGAGCCCTGGAAGGGCGAGAGAAGGATCCTCTATTATCTAATATCTAAGCGCCGTTCGTTGGCGCCCCCGAATTCCGACTGTGCCGCCTGGGCCGATTTTACTCTTGCCCGTACGATTCCTTAAAGCCGCATTTCTTGTCGTTGCAGAAGCGCACCGTGCCCGAGCGCTTCGTGGTTTTCACCAGCGTAAAGGGCGGTGCCGCACTGCGGGCAGGGCTTCGGCAACCGGCTTGTTCCAGAGCACGAAATCGCAGTCAGGGTAATTGGAGCAGCCATAAAATACTTTTCCGCGTCGCGACTTGCGCTCGACAATTTCCCCGCCGCAGCCGTTTGGGCACGGAACGCCCGTGGTCTTGAGCTTGATATACTTGCAGTTCGGATAGTCGCTGCACGCGGTATACTCGCCGAAACGGCCATGCTTGATGGCCAGTTGCTTCGCGCACACCGGGCAGGTTTCTTCCAGAAGAATGTCCTGTTTGACTTCGACCGAGTCGGCTTTCTTGACGATTTTCTTGGTGTTGCGACACTCGGGATATCCGGAGCAGGCCATAAACTCGCCGAAACGCCCTCGCTTCAGGACCATCGGCCGTCCGCATTTTTCGCAGGCGATCTCCTCAACCTCGGGAATCTCGGCTCCGGCTTCCGTTGCCGTTCTTGGGAATCTCGCGCGTGTTCTTGCATTCGGGGTAGCCTGAGCAGGCCATGAAGCGGCCGAATTTGCCCCACTTGATCACCATTTTTTTGCCGCACTTTTCGCAGACCTCGTCGGTCTCAATCTCCTCGGTCTTGACATCCCGCATATTCTTTCTGGCGTCAGCGAGCCGCTGGGAGAAGCGGTCATAAAAGCTGCGCATGGCATCCTGCCAGCGCTCCCGGCCCGATTCGATCCGGTCCAGATGCTGCTCCATGCGGGCAGTGTATTCGTAGTCGAAAATGTCCCTGAAAGCTCTCGACGAGAAGCCCTTCGACCAATTCGCCGGTTTCGGTGGGATAGAATTTGCCCTCCCTCTTGTCGACATATTCGCGATCCTGGATGGTGCTCAGGATTGAGGCATAGGTGCTGGGCCGCCCGATGCCGCGCGCCTCCAGCGCCTTGACCAGGCTGGCCTCATTATAGCGCGGCGGCGGCTGGGTAAAGTGCTGCGTGGGCAGCAGGGCTTTGACTTCGAGATGTTCTCCCTCGGCAAGCTCAGGCAGCAGGCCGTCCTGCTCCTGCCCTCGGCATCCGGCTTGGCCTCTTCCGACTTTAGCCTCCTGGTAAATGGCCAAGAAAGCCGTCGAACTTGAGCACGGATCCCGTGGCCTTGAACTGCACTCGCCCGGCTTCGATCAGCACATCCGTCTGATCGAAAATCGCCGGATTCATCTGAGACGCGACAAACCGGTTCCAAATCAGGTTGTACAGCTTCCAGAGGTCCGGCTCCAGACTGATGCTTCAGGCTTTCCGGCGTGCGTTCTACCGATGTCGGGCGGATCGCCTCATGCGCTTCCTGAGCCGTTTTCTTCGACTTGTAGTAGATCGGGTGATGGGGCAGATAAGGCCTCCCCATGTCCTTTCTTGATGAATTCGCGCACCTCGCTGCAGCGCGGTTTCCGAGACGCGGCTGGAATCCGTGCGCATATAAGTGATCAGCCCGACTGCGCCCTCGCTGCCGATTTCAATCCCTTCATACAGCCTTTGCGCCAGGACCATCGTTCGCTTGACCGGGATAGTTCAGCCTGCGGGCGGCCTCCTGCTGCAGGTTGCTCGTAATGAAAGGAGGCACCGGATATCGCTTCTTTTCGCGCCGGTGAATTTTACTCACTATGAACGCGGTGTCGCGCAATTCGTCCACCACGGACTGCGCGGTCTCGCCATCCGCCGACATTCCATTTCTGTCCGTCCAGACTGCTGGCTTTGGCAGCGAATTCAGGCGGCACATGGCCGGCGAGGCGGGCGGCGAGATTCCAGTATTCCTCGGTCTTAAATGCCCGGATTTCCTGCTCGCGCTCCACAATCATGCGCAAAGCGACGGTTTGAACGCGGCCGGCAGACAAACCCCGCCTGACTTTGTCCCAAAGCAAAGGACTGATTTTGTAGCCGACCAGCCGGTCCAGAATGCGGCGTGCCAGCTGTGCCTCAACCTTGTGGGCGTTGATCCGCCCGGGGTGTTTGAACGCCTCCTGGATGGCGTTCTTCGTTATTTCATGAAACAGACACCCGGTAGATTTCCTTTGATTTGCCGGCCAGTTCCTCGGCCAGATGCTGGCAAATCGCTTCTCCTTCGCGATCAGGGTCAGCTGCGAGATAGATGACCTTGGAATTTTTTGCCGCCGCCCGCAACTCTCGGACCACCTTTTCCTTGGATGGGATGATGGCGTACAAGGGCGTGAAATCATCGTCGACATCGACGCCCAACTTGTTCTTGGGCAGGTCCTTGATGTGGCCGACGGATGCTTTGACATCAAATCCCCTGCCAAGATACTTCTTGATCGTCTTGGCTTTGGCCGGCGATTCAACTATGACAAGAGAATTTGGCATAAAGGGCGCAAACTATACCAAGGATTCCAAAAATTCCAAACAAATTCATTGATCATGACGGGCAATCCTGATGAATAGGTTCCCCGGCACCTGCCGGATGCGGCCGCGCATTTCCAGGTTCAACAGCAATTCGCTGAGCTGCGGCACGCTCATGCCGCATCTCTGCAGAATCCTGTCGAACTGAGTTGCATGATCGTATCCGAGCATCTCCAGAATGTTACTCTCTTCCGCCGTCGAAAGGTCAAGTTCTTGCTCCTGGCGCGGTCGTGTGTCCTCACGGGCCAGGATTCGGTGACGCACCTCCGCAGGAAGCTCTTCGACCACATCTCTCCAGATCTGAACAAGTTTTGCCCCCTGTTTGATCAGGAAATTGGGTCCGAAGCTCTGCGGTGCGGTGAGGTTTCCAGGAACGGCGAAGACCTCACGATTCTGTTCCATAGCCAACCGCGCTGTGATCAACGAACCACTGTACTCGCTCGCTTCCACAATTACTGTGCCCAAGGACACTCCGCTAATGATGCGATTCCTGACCGGAAAGTTTTGCGGCGCCGGCGATGTTCCGGGTGGAAACTCAGAAAGAAGAAGTCCGCTTTCGACAATCTGCCCGGTTAACTGGCGATGCTCGCGCGGGTACACCACATCAACCCCACAGCCGAGGATAGCCACGGTGCGGCCGCCGGCTTCCAGACACCCTCGATGGGCCGCCGCATCGATTCCCCGCGCCAGACCGCTGACGACGACCAGGTCGCGCTTGCCCAGATCGAATGCCAGTCCCTGCGCCATCTGTAATCCGTAGAACGTCGGTCTGCGCGTGCCTACGATCGCGATACCTGGGAGACTCATGATATCGATATTGCCGCGGCAATAAAGTATCAGCGGGGGATCGTAAATCTCGTTGAGAATGGCTGGGTATCCGCTCCCCCCCGGATGACAACCCGGCACGCTTCGCGCCGCATCCAGTCCATGATCTCCTCGGCCATAGAACGGTAGCGGCGGGTCTGGATCGCAGATGCCGCTTCCGGTGCCACCCCATAGGATTCAAGCTCGCGGCAGTTCATGACCATCAGATCATGGAGCTGGGGGCAGGCTTTCCATAGGCTGCCTTGCGTCAAAGTACCGACACCCGGCACCAATGACAATTCAACCGCGATTCGCACCAGACTTTCTTCGGTTGTATCCATGATCTCACCGACTCAGCGCCAATGGAGTGGGAAGCCTTCTGCAACTGCGATTCAGACAGTGGAAAAAACTTTGCCACGAATTTCACGAATGGAGAGAGGGACCACTATAGGAGTGCCATTTTGCCTCCTCCACACGGACGCAGCGCGAAGCGTTGCGTCCGTGTGGAGGAGGCAAAATGGCGGGTTATGGGCCAGCGCTGCGATAAGCTCTCAAGGTTGCGGCCATGGCTATTCGTACCATTCGTGGCTGTTCTTAACTTGTACTGTCTGAATCCCAGCTTCTGCAAGGTCGTGGTGGCCTTGATGGTCCCCATTCTCTATAATCGGTCACTGGTATAGTTTCGCGTCGTTGAGCCCTATTTCCGGATTTTCTATGGGAGGGCATGGCCTTGAGCCTCAAAATCTCTCTTGTGCATTATCTGAACGCTGCGCCCCTGGGATGGTATTTTCTGCACGGTCCGAAGCGGCACGAGTTCGAGATTCTGTCTGCCTCCCCTGCGAAATGCGCCGACCAACTGGCCGGCGGAGAGGTCGACATCGGCCTGATTCCCGCCATCGAGTATCAGCGCATTCCTAATCTTGTGGTGATCCCCGATGTTGCGATTGCAGCTTCGAATGAGGTGCGCAGCGTCCTCCTGGTCCGCCGCCGCGATTGCCGGACCATACGATCGGTGGCCTTGGATACCAGTTCGCGCACGTCGGTTGCTTTGGTCAAGCTCTTGCTCCATTCCAGGATAGGAATCCATCCTGAGTTTGCGCCGCATGAACCCCAGATTGCGGAAATGCTGCAAAAACACGATGCCGCCCTTCTGATCGGGGATGCTGCCCTGCGCTGTTCCCCTGATGAATATGAGATTATGGATCTGGCCGCCGCATGGCGCGACTGGCAGGGAAAACCATTTGTGTTCGCTTTCTGGGCGTGCCGGGGCGATGCGGTAGTTCCGGAAGACCTGGTGGATATCTTCGTGGAAGCCAAACGATGGGGCCTGGCTCGCATCGAGGAGATTGCTGCCTGCTACGCGCCTACGCTGGATTTGCCCGTAGACTTCCTCGAGGGCTACCTGCGCCACAACCTGGATCACAATATGGGACAGGAGCACCGGGAAGGGTTGGAGCGATTTTACCGACTTGCATTTGAAGCCGGCTTGATCGAGAGGCTGCAGTCCGTGCGCTTCATGCGCAAGGGAGCACGCATTAGTTGACAAATCACCTCAACTATCAGTGTCTAACTCTACATTCCAATAGAAATAATCGCGCCATGAATCAGGTGCGCTGTGAAGGCCGATGGTGATGCGGATCATGCCTGGAATCCAGTCGGGGGCCTTAGGGCGGCGGATCAGATGCATCCCGGCTTCTTCGGGCGTACGCCCGCCTTTCCGGTGGTTGCATTCGAAGCAGCAGGTGACGATATTGTCCCAGTTTTTGCTCCCACCCTTTACAACCGGGATGACGTGATCGAAGGTCAGGTCTTCTGTGGAGCATTTGGTTCCGCAATACTGACATGTATGCAGGTCCCTGGCATAGATGTTGGCACGGCTGAACTTTATGTGGTGAAATCGCTTGCGCATGCCGACATAGCGTAGGAGCCGGAGCACGCTGGGCATCCGAATGGTGAAACTGATGCTGCGGATTTCTTGGTCGTATTCGGCTAAGACCTCGACTTTGCCTTGAAAGAGCAGCGTGATTGCGCGCTTCCAGGAAACGATATTGATAGGTTCATAGCTGGCATTGAGAACGAGTGTTTGTTCCATGGATCATTCCCGACGATCAACCATTGACAAGGCGGCAACAATGACGTTGGATGGAGTTTAAAAAACGAATCTTATCAAAAATGCTGGCGTTTTGGACCATTTTTTTTGGCAAGCATAGCGGAGGCGTGATCCAATGGCGGTACGTCCAGGGATTGAAGTCTTGCTGTGGGGGGAAAAGCAATTTCTGTCGGGTGCGCGGGTGGGGGCCGTGGTACATCCGGCGTCAATCCTGCAGAACCTGCAGCACACGGCGGACGCGCTCCTGGCGGAAAAGTCGTTTCATCTGGTCTCGCTTTTCGGGCCTCAGCATGGCGCCCGCGGGGAAAAGCAGGACAACATGATCGAATCGGCTTTCTATCGTGACCCCGACACGGATCTGCCGGTGCACAGCCTCTATGGCGAGACGCGCTGGCCGACCGAGGAAATGCTGAGCGATGTGGATGTGCTCTGCTTTGATCTTCAGGATGTCGGGACACGCGTCTACACGTTTATCCACACCATGGCCCATTGCATGCAGGCTTGCGCTCGGTATGGTAAGGAAATGGTCGTGCTGGACCGCCCCAATCCGATTGCCGGGAATCATGTCGAAGGCAACACGCTCGATTCAGAGTACAGCTCCTTCGTGGGGCTATATCCTCTGCCGATGCGCCATGGCATGACGGTGGGAGAGCTTGCTTTACTCTACAACGCGCATTTCGGCATCGGCTGCCGCCTGACGGTGGTACCTATGCAGGGGTGGCGTCGGGGCCAGTGGTTTGATGAGACAGGGCTCCCATGGATCATGCCTTCTCCCAACCTGCCGACGCTGGGAAGTGCGACCGTCTACCCCGGGATGGTGCTGTTGGAAGGAACTCTTGTGTCCGAGGGGCGCGGCACAACACGGCCGTTTGAGCTGGTGGGAGCGCCTTATATCCATGCTCGTTCGCTGGCGGAGCGGTTGAATGAACTCCGGCTGCCCGGGGTCAATTTTCGTCCTGCCTATTTTGAGCCGACATTTCAGAAGCATGCCGGGAGTATGTGTGGCGGTGTCCAGGTTCATGTCCAGAATCGTGATCTCGTGGAACCGTACCTGATGGGAATCGCGGTCATTCATACAATTCGATCGCTTTATCCCAATTCGTTCCAGTGGCGGCAGCCCCCGTATGAGTACGAGTCTCGAAGAATGCCGATCGAAATCTTGTGCGGAGGCGACAAGATTCCACAGCAGATCGACGCCGGAACACCCCTCAATGTGATCCGGCAGATCTGGCAGCAGGATGTTGCCAATTTCAAAGCACTCCGCAAGGATTACCTGCTGTACGATTAGCCAGGGCACACGGATTGGAGAGGAGAGGGCAGAATCGAGTGCTGATTTCGACGATCCAAAATTCATAATCCAAAATCTAAAATGGAAACCCTGGCTTCGGAAGCGGTATGCTTGGGCGCCAGCCATTGAGTTCCGCAACCATATGAGTTGGATCTGATTTCTGTAACCTGATGTCGGGAGCCGATCATGCTTTTGAAACGAGAATCGTCCTGGGACCTGCTAACAGAGTACACCAAGAGTGACAGTTTGAGAAAACACGCGCTGGCAGTTGAAGCCCTGATGCGCGCGTACGCAAAAAAATATGGCGAAGATGCCGAAGTTTGGGGAACGGTGGGATTGCTTCATGATTTTGATTATGAACTGTATCCCACGATGCCCGACCACCCCACCAAAGGTGCTGAAATCCTGCGCAAACACGGTTACTCGGAAGAGATCATCTACGCCATTTCCTCCCACGTGAGCGAATTGAATCTGCCGCGCCACAGCCTGCTCTGCAAAGCCATCTCTGCATGTGACGAACTGGCGGGGTTCTTGGTCGCGAGCGCCCTGGTACGCCCCGGGAAGTCCATTCTGGGCATGGAGGCAAAGTCAGTGCGCAAAAAGATCAAGGACAAGGCTTTTGCGCGTGCTGTCAATCGCGACGACATCTATCACGGGGCGGAGGAGCTCGGTGTTGACCTCGATGAGCACATCACCTTCTGTATCCGGGCACTGGAGGAACAGGCGGCGCTGCTCGGTCTGGATGGTTCTCAAGGATAGTAGAGATTGACGATTGAAAAGCGCCGCGTGCACAATTAGTCAATCGTAAATCGTCATTATAAAGTGGGGGGGCAGATGATTGTTGGATTGACGGGTAAAAACGGAGCCGGCAAGACTGAAGTCTCTCAGTATCTGGTGAGCCGAGGGTTTGAGTTTTATTCGCTTTCCGATGAAATTCGACACGAGGTGAGGAGACGGGGAGCAGAGATTACCCGGGAGATTCTGACTGAGGTGGGCAATGAGCTGCGCAGCCGGTATGGCGCTGGAGTTCTAGCGGAACGCATTCTTGCGCGGCTTGGTCACGACCGGAATTATGTCGTCGATTCCATCCGGAATCCCATGGAAGTGGAGGTCCTGAGGCGGCGCAAGGATTTCATGCTGATGGCGATCGGTGCGAACCAGGTCGCGAGGTTTGAACGCAGCCGCCTGCGCGGCAGGGAAGGGGCGCCGGGCAGCTTCGAGCAGTTTGTGAGGGAAGAGGAACGGGAACTTCAGGGTGAGGATCCTGCCAATCAGCAATTGTTGGCGACACGACGGATGGCTGACGTGGTGGTCAATAACGACGGCACCGTGGAGGAACTCCATCGCAAGCTCGATGAGATTCTGCCGGCTCTGCTGAGCAACTTTGACCGTCCCGGCTGGGATGAATACTTCCTCGATATTGCCAAGGTCGTGGCCGCGCGCAGCAACTGCATCAAGCGCAAAGTGGCGGCGATCATTGTGCGTGATCGGCGATTGATTTCCACCGGCTACAACGGCACTCCCAGGGGCGCGAAAAACTGCAATGAGGGCGGATGTCCCAGGTGCAACAGCATGGCCAAGAGTGGCACGTCTCTGGAGGAATGCCTTTGCTGCCACGGTGAGGAAAATGCGATCACGCAGGCCGCGTTTCACGGTATCAGCTTGAAGGGAGCCACATTATACACGACATTTGCACCATGCCTGCTGTGCACGAAAATGATCATCAACAGCGGCATCGCGGAGGTCGTTTACAATCAGGACTATCCTCTGAATGAGCGCGCCATGGCGTTGCTGCAGGAATGCGGCATCACCCTGCGGAAACATCGCGTGTAGTACAGCGAACGAGGCGCCCGGATCCGATCCCGTAGCGCCCCGTTGTGGCTGATGAGGAATCCGCGATTTAACAGAGCCAGCTACTGTGCGTACTGGATGGCCTTCTGCTTGAAGGCGTCCAAGGTCAGCCTGCCTGCCTTGTAATCGGTGATCCATGATTTCTGCACGGAAATCACTTCCTGGTGCGTTCTGCCGCCAGTCGTATCCATATACAGCAGATTCGAGCCACCAAAATCGTCGAGCATGAGCACCAGGGTGATAAACTCGTTTGGCTTGACGGTCGTCAGCGAATCGCCGTGATTTGCCAATGCCTCAATGAGGAACGCTTTAATTTCTCCCAAAGACTCGATGAACTTGGCAAGGGTGGCCTCGGTATCTTCCCGGGCTTTCTTCACCCTGTCCTGTGCTTCGGCCACCTTCTTGCGCAGCTCTTCCTGGCTCACCTGCGGGGGTATAGCCCGTGGTGCGGGTGCTGTCGGTGGCACAGGCGCCACTTGCGGGGGAGCTGGAGGAGGGGACGGCGGGGGTATCCCGACACCGGTTCCTCCTGAAACGCCGGTACCTGCCCCTCCTCCAAGCGATTTCGCTTGGGCCGCCATCTGCCGGGAGAGGGCATCGATCTCACTCGCTGCCGCCTGTAGATCACGAGTGCCTGCCATGCCAAAGCCGCTTGCCAGCGCCCCATAGCCAGTAAAGCGAAGATTGGATGTCGGAATCACGAATACCGCACCTTGGCCATAGAGATAAAAGGCATTCATATTGGAGTACCTATACGTGTCCCTGGCCACGGCAGGCCCGAACGGGGTGTTCACCGATTTGGTCGCGGCCTGCTGTTTTTGGATATTCTGCGCGACGAAGGAAAGAGTAGTGCTCAGAATCTGCTTCATGATCTCCAGTTCCTGTTGGGACTTGACCACGTCAAACAGCGTAGTCTTGGCCCCTTGAGCCCAGGAGAATGTTCCCAGGCACAAAAAGATGAGTGTAAAAGCGATGTACTTTTTCATTTTTGGTCTCCGGGTTGTTTTAGGTTCAAATTGGCGATCTGGAGCAGCGTCTCCAGGATTTCATCGGTTTGGCGGGTCTTGACCTCAACGTTGTCGACAACCTTATCGAGTCGGGCATTTACGGCGGTGATATCCTGCTCGCGTTGCAGGGACACGGTCTGATACAGACTGGCTGCTGAATTCCGGCTCCCGGCCTTGAGCTCATCCGCGGTGGCAGCGAGGCGTTTATTCACGCGGGTTTCTAGACGATCCAGCGCTGAGACCAGCTGGATTTGCTGCTGCTGGGTAAGATCCGTGCGCGCTCCGGCTATTTCGGACCGCAGGTTTTGGATATAGCCGAGGGCAAGCTCGCGGTTTTTTTCTTCGGCGCTGCGCAGAATATCGGCTTTGAGGGCGGCGATATCAGAGCTGGATAAGCTGCGGCCGCTTCCAAAACTTACCGCCCAGGTGTCATTGTCTCTGCGGACTTGCAGACCGGAGCCCGCCGCCACACTGAGAAATACCAACAGGCACGACATGCAGGCGGTAGCGATTTGCCAACGAGGCATCATTTGTCGAAAGAGTTGCCAGGGATTCGATGCCGGTTCTTTGGGATAGACAAAGAAATGACGAGGGACCGGCTCATTGCCAGCCGACTGCAGCATACATAGAGTTTCCGCAAACCGGTCGTGCTCCGCGCGGCAGAATGGGCATGCCGCCAAATGGGCATCCAGCGACTGCTGCTCTTCGGCTGCCAGATCTCCGACGAAAGAACGTGGGATGCGCTGCTGATTTATGCTGCATTCTGAAGTCATACCTCTACCCTCCAGTGGATCAGGCGCCGGCACTCAGCCTGACTTTCAATATCTCCATGCCTGCGTACAGGCGCGACTTGATGGTACTCAACGGAACCTGCAGGACAGCTGCAATATCCTCGAAGGTGAGTTCCTGGAAGAACTTGAGCTCGATGACCGCCTTCTGCTCCGGCGGCAGAAACGAAAGCGCCGTATGCACTCGAGTCCGATTTTCGGAGCGCAGCAGTTCCCCCTCCTGAGTTTCCACAGTCCGTAGCTGCCGGGCCGGTGCCGCAGTTGCATCGTCGCTGTCGAGCGAAACATGAAGGCTCGACGGCCTTCGTCTGGCTCGCGACACGCAGTGATTCACCGCGATACGGTACAGCCAGGTGGAGAACTTCGCCTCCTGCCGGAAGCGGCGGATGTTTTTGTAGGCCAGCAAAAAAACTTCCTGCGCCGCTTCCGTAGCTTCGTCGCGATTCTGAAGCATCCTCAAAGCCACGTTGTAAACGGTTTGCTCCCATTTCAGCACCAGACGATTGAAGGCCAGCGTGTCACCACACTGACTCGCCGCCACCCAGGCGGATTCCTGGACCTGGTCGGGAAGGGTGGACGAAGACTTATTGCGGCCCCATGCTGAGCCCAGCTCCTGGTCCATTGGTCCTACCTGTCCCCTGACTTGTTCACCTTCCATCTATAAACATTTGACATACGAAGCTCGAAAAAAGTCGAACTATTTTTGGTTTCTTTGGTTTCTGCTGAAGTTCTTAGACGCAGGATCGCCAAACGGACTGAAAAAACTTCCTTACTTGCTTAAGTTGGGATCCTGACAGGATTGACGGCAAGCATAGCCCCAGGAGTTTAAGACCCGATAAAATCGGAGTTTAGTCCTCTTCCCGCACTTCGATGCCGCTCGTAGGCATGCAGGCCTGCTATAGTAGAGGAACTGGCAACGACGGTTGAAATGTCGAGCGTGTTTTTCCGCTTGCAATGTCGGGCCGGCAAAATTTAGCTTATTCCTGGGGGAAAGAATGGCGGTAGAAACTGAGGTCAAAATTCAGGTTAGTGACCTGCAGAAGCTCAGAGAAAAGCTGCTTCATCTCAATGCCCGGGTGGTGTCCGACCGTCATTTCGAAGAAAACTTCGTGGTGGATACTCAGGAAGGCCGGCTCCGGGCCGACGCCTGCCTGTTGCGTGTCCGCAAGACGAAAGGCAAAGAATCTGTTACATTTAAGGGCCCGCCGCGACCGTGGGGGGTTTTTAAGAGCCGTGAGGAGAGCGAGACGGTGGTAGAAAGCGCGGACACCATGCTGAAGATTTTCAAGCAGATCGGCATGAACGTATGGTTCAGGTACGAGAAGTATCGTGAGGAGTTTTCAGTTCCGGTAAGCTCGGGACCGCCAGGGGAAATTCTGGTGGCTCTTGATGCCACGCCGATCGGGGATTACGCGGAGTTGGAAGGATCGGAGCAGGGAATACGGGAGGTAGCGAAAGAGCTTGGATTTGGTGAGTCCCAGTTTTTGCGCGACAGCTATTATTCATTGTTCGCGCGTTTCTGCCGGGAACGTGGCGAAGAACCGGAGCACATGGTCTTCCGCTAGGAGAAAGGATCGGAAATGCGGAATGTGTACATAGAGAACATAGCTGCCCATGAAGGGAGCGAAATAACGCTGTGCGGATGGGTCTACAACAAACGCAGCAGCGGCAAGCTGCAGTTCATCCTGTTGCGTGATGGCACGGGCGTCATGCAGTGTGTCGCCTTCAGAGGCAATTTTACGCCCGAGCAGTTCGAAGACCCTCGACAAGCTAACGCAGGAGTCAAGCCTGGAAATTCAAGGCAAGGTGCGGAGGGACGAACGCGCGCCTGGCGGGTATGAGCTCGACATCAGCGGATTCAAGGTTCATCAGGATGACGGAAGGATATCCGATCACGCCCAAAGAACACGGCACGAGCCTTTTTGATGGACCACCGGCACCTTTGGCTGCGCAGCACTCGCCAGCATGCCATCCTCAAGGTCAGGCATGAGATCATCAAAGCGACGCGGGACTATTTTGATGACCAGGGATTCACCCTCGTGGATACCCCGATTTTCACGCCGAATGCATGCGAGGGCACGACAACCCTGTTTGAGACGGAGTACTTCGAACAAAAGGCCTACCTGACCCAAAGCGGACAGCTTTACAACGAAGCTACGGCCGGCTCGTTCGGCAAGGTGTACTGTTTCGGACCGACCTTTCGTGCGGAAAAGTCCAAGACACGACGCCATCTGATGGAATTCTGGATGGTGGAGCCGGAAGTTGCCTTTGCCGTGCTTGAAGACACCATGGAGCTTGCGGAAGGATTGATCTGCTTTATAGTCGAGCGCGTGCTCACGCGGCGCAGGAACGAACTGGAAACGCTCGAGCGCGACATCTCGCGTCTGGAGTCGGTTTCCCGGCCATTTCCGCGGCTCTCCTACGATGATGCCGTTAAGAAGCTTCATGAAGCGGGCTCTCAAATCGAATGGGGCGGTGACTTTGGCGGCACGGATGAAACCATCCTGTCGGACCAATATGCAAACCCGGTCATGGTGCACCGCTATCCATCGCAGATCAAAGCGTTCTATATGCAGCCGGACCCGAGGCGCCCGGAAGTGGCGCTGTGCGTTGATGTGCTTGCGCCCGAAGGCTACGGTGAGATTATTGGCGGAGGCCAGCGCATCCATGACCACGATCTGCTCCTCAGCCGGATCAAGGAGCACAACCTGCCCGAAGATGCCTTTCAGTGGTATCTGGATTTGCGCAAATTCGGCAGCGTTCCTCATTCCGGCTTCGGCATGGGAATGGAGCGCGCCGTCGCATGGATCTGCAAGCTGGAACATGTGCGTGAAACTATTGCGTTTCCGCGCATGCTTTACAAGATCTACCCCTGACGAGAAGAGGGTGCACCCCGTGTTCCACCTTTGCCCAAAAGCTGCTGTGGCGGAGGAAGGAAATTGGGATGTCCCCTTCCGGCCGATACGTGAACACATATATGGTATCGCGCACTCCATCCCGTGTGGATTACGGCTCTCTTGGAGTTCTGTTGCTCGGTGCTGTCATCGCAGGCGGCTGCTTTGCCTATTATTACCTCCACGGGCTCTCCACGGTTCACTACGATGCCAAAGCGCACCTCGTAGTCGCGCGGCGGATCGTCGATTCAGTCGCTCCCGGATATTCCCAGATGGGGGCCCACTGGTTGCCCTTGATCCACCTGCTGTATCTGCCGTTCGTGGCGATCGATTCCCAATATCATTCGGCGTTCATGCCCAGTCTGGTGTCAGTGTTTGGCTTCATCCTCTCTGCCTGGCTGGTATACCGCATTGCAATAAGATTGACCGGTTCCGCGTTTGCCGGTTTTTTTGCCGCCCTTGTCCTGCTTGCCAACCAAAACCTCCAGTTTTTGCAGAGCGCGCCTTTGACCGAACCTGTCTATATGGCGCTGGCCCTGTTGGCAATGGATGCATTGCTGCGCTGGCGGGATGAGGGGAAGGGAAACTCGCCGTGGCTGCCGGCTATTTGGGCAGCATTGGCCGCACTCTGCCGTTACGAAGGATGGCTCTTCCTGGGCGGGGCGATTGCTCTGATCGCCTATGACTGGTGGGAGCGTCAGATACCCGGCAGCCGCGCGGTGAAGGCCGTAACCGTCTACCTGGGGGTTTTTGTAGTCCCGATTGCTGTGCATTTCGGGTATATCTATGCCCGCCTCGGAGACAGTTTCTTTCAACGGGTGGCCAGAGGCAACCCGGCACCCTATGAGACCTATAGACGCCCCTTTCTCTCCGTTGTGTACCATTTAGGTGAATTGGCCCAGGCTGCAGGAGTGATCCCGTTGCTCATCGGGCTGGCAGGCGTGGTTTATTGTCTGTTCGAGCGGGATCGATTGCGTCACCGTTTGCCGTACTTCTTATTATGGTTGCCCTCCATGACCAATATTCCGGCTCTGTATTGGGGCTTGATCTATCGTGTCCGCTACTCGGCACTGCTTCTTCCGGCCGTAGCTGTTTTCGGCAGTCTCGTAGTTGCCAACGCGAAGGCAGTGAAGCGCGTAACCATCTTAAGTTGCCTGACGGTTTTTCTGCTGCCGTGGATTTCCTGGTTCTTTCCCAGCCGGTGGGAGTACCACTTTGTCTATCCCGGGAATGGGATGATCCTGCTGCCGATTGCGGCTCTGGTCTTGCTGCTGCTTGCCATGGCCGGCGGACGCTATCGCTGGGCGCTGTTGGCTCTTGCCATAGCGGCGATGCAAATGCCGGTGTTGGAAGGCGAACTGCGGCCGATGCTGGCGGAGTCGTTCGAGCACCAATATATCGATCGTGAGCAACAGCAAGTGCTGGGATATCTGAGCAAGCATTACGATGGCAGTCGCATCCTCATCGATGTGGGTTTGTCGGCCCCCCTGATGTATGATTCTGGCCTTCCGCTCAAGGACTTTGTATACCATGATGGAGATACCACAGACTGGGATCAGGCTGCCCTGCAGCCGCGCGGCCATGTGGGATGGCTGTGCGCTGAGAAAGGGGACGAGATCTGGGGGCTACTACATGTTGACCCCCATTGGGCGGATGGGTATTCTCTTGCGGTACAAACTGAGAATTATGTCTTGTATCAAGTGAATCGTGAGCGGGCGCAAGCTCCACTCGCGGGCGGGAAAATCCAGTGAAAACCGACAAGACTGGCGCCAAAATCCAGACGAAGTTTGATTTCTCTCCGCCTCGCCCGCGGCCGTTTCTGGCGAGCCTTCCGGCCAAAATCGACACCTATGAGGAGGGTGTGGCGCGATTGTTCCAGTGGCGCACGGGGCTGGATTACTACGCCACGATCGATCAGATTGTGGACTTTATCGTCAATACCCGCCGGACGAAGGTCGTCGACTTTCTGAGCGACACCGCCACTCTAGCCCTGCGGCTGGCTGGGCGGAAAGCCTTTTTCGGCAAGATTCATTCCTTCGACAGCAACGTCACCTTATTGGAACGTGCCCGGCAACGCGCGCGCCACTTGAATCTAGGGCAGGTCGTCGAGTTCGAACAGTTCGAAGGGCGGGAATGGCCGCTGCCTGACGGTTTTGCCGAGATTGCCGTGTCGATTTTTGATTTACACCGGCAGCAAGCGCAGCACTTCCTCGACGAAGCTTTCCGGATTCTCGCCCACGAGGGCTATCTGATTCTTGCCGAGATGATCGAGCCTCAGACCTTTGGAAACCGCGTGGCCCAGGGGTGGCAGAGATTTCACCTGAGGTTGATCCAGCGAAACTCGGCCGAAGCTCAGGGTGTATTTTATGATCAGGAAGAAATCATCCGGATGCTTTTTGATACCGGCTTCCGGCAGGTCGTGATTCAGGGGCTTAAAATCCCATCCTCGCTGCACCCGGGCGTATTCAGCCTGGTGGCAGCCACCAAGTAGGCGTAATGATTCTCGATGTGCCTTACTCCGAATACCCGCTCGCCCTCCAGAGATACACGAGGAATACATAATATATGAAGAAATTACAGTGTACGCTGCTCTGCTTCGTCCTGTTACTCGGGACTCCCGTCCTGGGTAAAACCACCACCATAAAAAAAGTTGGCGAGTTCCCCAATTTTCTTGCGCTCAGCCCCGATGGCAGGTTTGCGTATGTTTCCTCCTATGGAACCGGCGAACTGCTCGAGGTGGATCTTAAACAACGCCTCGTGACACGAACCGTACCCGTCGGAGGCGCGCCATTGGGACTTACTCTTGCCGAAGGCGGAAAAACTGTGCTCGTCGCGTGCCGAGATACGGGAACGATCGCGGTTGTGGATACCGCATCGTTCAAGGTGGCAGCGGACATCAAAGTCGGCGGGGCGCCCAACGCCGTTGCCATCGGACCTCGCGGGTATCGAGCCTTCGTGACCAATTATGGACGCAGTAAAGAGGGTATGCTCCACGTGATCGATATCCAGGAACGAAGGGTACTGACCACGATAAAAATGGGTATCTCTCCGATTGCCGCCGTGGTGTCTCCCACGACTGAAATGGTGTACGTGGTCAATGGCGGATCGAACGAGGTGTGGGTGGTGGATCCTGGACGGCAGGTCGTAAGTCAGAAAATTCCAGTTGGTGATGCCCCCATCGGCATCGCCATCACGCCCAACGGCGAGCGGCTGTTCGTGAGCAACGCCCAGACCAATGACCTCTCCGTGATCGACGTCCGGCTTGGGACAGTGCGGGTTACAATTCCGGTCGGGAAGGCGCCATTCGGGGTGTCTATCAGTCCGGATGGCAAGAAAGTGTATGTCGTCAATACAAAATCCCGTACCGTGTCTGTTCTGCCGACCGACTTGAGTACGCTGGAAGCAGTAAGCTTTACCGTGGAGAAAGGTCCGGTTGGAATCGAGGTGGCCCCTGACGGCAAGAGTTTTGTGGTCGCCAACGAGGGAAGCAACTCGCTGTCGATTGTCGATATCCTGTAAAGCTCGGCGGAAAATCAAGCAGCGAAGACAGCGATCGGCTGCCGAGCGCCAGCGGCGCATCGCGCTTGATTCCATCACCGCGCACGAGTCAGAGCGCTGATGCAGGCGCACGACGCCCACTTTGGCTCCGAGAGCCAAAACATCGGATTTCAGCGCGGATTGGAGATACCAGTCTACAAACTTGCGGATGCCTTCCTCGATCGGCGTCGTGGGCTGGTAACCGAGAATCCGACGGGCCCTGTCGATATTGGCGTAGGTAATTTGCATGTCGCCCGGCTGACTCGGGCAAAAGCGCCGAATTGCCTTTTTGCCCATGGCAGCTTCCAACTGTGAAATCAAAGCCAGCAAGGTGGTCGTGCGCGATTCTCCCAGGTTAATGATTTCGAACGGAGGATTGACACGCAGAGCCGAGACGATGCCGGAAATGATGTCGTCCACATAGGTGTAATCCCGCCGTGATTCTCCATCGCCGAATACGGTGATCTCCTTGCCCTCCTGAATCAGGCGCGCGAACATGTGAATCGCCATCTCCGGCCGCTGTCGCGGCCCGTAGACGGTAAAGAAGCGGAGGCAGGTGATGTGCATGGCGTAGTTGCAGGCATAGGTATGGCACAACAATTCGCCCGCGCGCTTCGTTGCCGCATACGGGGATACCGGGCGGTCGACCGGATCGTCCTCGGAGAAGGGAACACGTTCGCTGCCGCCGTACACGGACGAGGATGAGCCAAAGATGAAGCTTCCGGTCCCGAACTCACGCGCCAGCTGGAGGAGGTTGACCGTTCCGGTAACGTTGACATCGGAGTAGATCCTGGGATTCTCCAGCGATGGACGGACGCCTGCCCAGGCGGCAAGATGTACGATTCCTTCCGGCTGTATCTCCTGGAACACCTGACGCAGAGCCGGCAACGTCGAGTATGTCGGTTTCGAAAAGCCGGACCGGGCCTCGTGATTGCAGGTCGCGGACATTTTTTCGTTTGAGCGCCGGATCGTAGAAAGTGTTGAAGTTGTCCAGCAAATTGACCTCGTAACCCTCATCCTGCAGTCTGGACGCCAAATGATAGGCGATAAAGCCCGCGCCGCCCGTGATCAGAATCCGCATGTATTGCCTCCCCTCAGTCATGTTGTGGCCCAGGATATATCAGGGATCCCCGGTCTTTGGCAACCTTCCCGTCTGACTTACTGTTTTGTCAGGTTCCCAATTTGGGGAGTGGTTCGCTTATGCTATGATACACGGCTATGTTGCAGGTCGGGCTCACTGGGAACATTGCGTCCGGAAAAAGTCACGCTTCGAGTGTGTTTGCGGAACTGGGCACCCATATCATCGATGCGGATATCATCGCCCATGAGTTATTCGCACCCGGAACGGAAACCTACTCGAAGGTCGTGCAAGCTTTCGGGAACCGAATTCTGGCTGCCGACGGCACGATCAACCGGAAGATTCTCGGAGATATCATTTTTCATCAGCCGGAGCAAAGGCTGCTGTTGAATGCTTTGGTGCATCCGGATGTTCTTGCGGAGGTCATGCGGCGAACCTTCGAACTGGCGAAGCAGGGATTTGATGGCATCGTCATGGTGGATGCCGCGCTGATGGTGGAATCCGGCTTTTACAAAACCCAGGATCGCCTCATCGTGGTCACATGCGATCCTGCGCTGCAGCTGGCGCGTGTCATGAATCGGTGTGGGCTCAGCGCCGAAGAGGCCCGGCTTCGTATCGATGCGCAGATGCCTGTGACAGAAAAAATCAAGCTGGCTGATTACACGATCGACACCTCAGGCACCTACGCCAGCACCAGGGAGCAGATTGAGCGGATTTATCGCGACCTGGTTCTGCAGCAGCATCAGCGGCGGGATCCGGAAGAACCAGGGTGGTTAGTGAAGTGAGCGCCACTTGTCCCGTTGCGCATCATGAATAATGATCCGAAGATGGACGGATTTCGACTCGCGGCTCGGGGCAGAAGGAAGGGGTATTTTCGTTGACACGGTCCGCGCTATGTTACTTAGTTTTTTCCTTATTGCCTGATGTAATTCGCTTTAGAGTAATTTGCAGCCTGATCGAGCGGGAAAGGGGCTGTCGTCAGCCCTGACTCGACGGCGTGCCTGCAGCGAAGACGCATCAGGGAGCTCGGCATCAACCCTAAAGGAATCGTTGAAATCCAGACACTTGAGGGCAAAGTAGGGAAATATGCTTGACTATCTATGGCTCGTCCCAGTCGTTCCATTGACCGGCAGCGTGCTCATCGGCCTTATGGGTCTGATCAAGATGCGCACAACGGGCGGGAAACCGGACAAGCTGCTGGTTTCGCTTATCGCTTGCGCGTCGGTAGGCCTGGCGTTTGTCGTTTCGCTTGCCTCCATCATTCAGCTTTTCGTCCTGAACGGGGAGGAGTCTGCCAATCAGGATCTCTTCACCTGGATCAGCAGTGGAGCGTTGCCACTCGCCAGCGGCGGGCTGGCGATCTTCAAGGTGCCCTGCGGGCTCCAGCTGGATCCTCTATCGGCGGTGATGATTCTGGTGGTAACCGGGGTCGGTTTTCTGATCCACGTATATTCCACTGGATACATGTGGGACGATTCAGGCTACTACCGCTTCTTTTCCTACTTGAACCTCTTCATGTTCGCGATGCTCACACTGGTGCTGGCGAACAACTTCGTGATGATGTTTGTCGGCTGGGAGGGAGTAGGGCTCTGCTCCTACCTGCTGATCGGATTCTACTTTGACAAGAAAAGCGCGGGGGACGCCGGCAAGAAGGCGTTTGTGGTCAACCGCATCGGCGATGCCGGCTTCATCCTTGGCATGATGCTGATCTTTGTCCACTTCGGCTCCCTGAATTTCGAAGAAGTCTTTGCCAGCGCGGCGAAACTGCCGGCGCGAGGGACATTCTTTCCTCTTCTGGGCGACGCTCTGTCTTTTTATCGGTGCGATCGGCAAGAGCGCGCAGATTCCTCTGTATGTCTGGTTGCCCGATGCCATGGAAGGCCCAACGCCGGTCAGTGCCTTGATCCATGCGGCCACCATGGTGACCGCAGGCGTGTACATGATCGCACGCTGCAACGCGCTTTTCAGCCGTGCTCCTGAGACCATGGCGATTGTTGCCGTAGTGGGGGCTGTGACCGCAATCTTCGCCGCCACCATCGGGATTACGCAGAACGACATCAAGCGGGTTCTTGCCTACTCCACCGTCAGCCAGATCGGATACATGGTCGCGGCTTTGGGTGTGGGCTCGTTTGTCGGCGGTATTTTTCACTTGATGACGCATGCCTTTTTCAAAGCCCTGCTCTTCCTTGGTTCGGGCTCAGTCATCATGGCCATGCATCACGAGCAGGACATGCGGAAGATGGGCGGCCTGCGCAGGCACCTGCCCTGGACCTATCGGACCATGCTGGTCGGAACGCTGGCCATTGCGGGCGTGCCTGGGCTGGCCGGATTTTTCAGCAAAGATGAAATCCTCTGGCGGGCGTGGAGCAACGGGCATCCATTTGTATGGTTGTTGCTCTGGCTCAGTGCCGGGCATGACGGCTTTCTATATGTTCCGCCTCATTTTCATGACGTTCTGGGGCACAGGAGCGCATGGACGAACACACCAAGCATCATATCCATGAATCGCCGAAGAGGGTGGTGTATCCCCTGGCTGCATTGGCGGTGCTTTCCATAGTGGGCGGGTACGTGGGCATGCCTGGATGGACCGGGATCTCCAATGTCTTTGAGCATTTTCTGGAGCCGGCGCTGCGTTTGCCGGAACCGGTTCATGAGGCGGCAGCCCATGCGGGCAGCGAGGAATTCATCTTTACCTGCCTGTCGGTGCTGATTGCCGGTATCGGCATTTTTATCGCCTATCGCTTCTATGTCGTAAGTCCGGAGATCCCGGACCGCATCGCCAACCGGATCCAGGGCCTCTACACGCTGGTCAACCGGAAATATTACGTGGATGAGCTTTACGATGCTCTGTTTGTGAACCGCACCAAGGATCTCGGCAATGCCTGCTATTTCGTCGACTCAAAATTTGTGGACGGGGCGGTCAACGGCACGGCGGCCACCACGCGGGGAACCGCCACAGTTTCGCGTATCTTTGACAAATATGTGGTCGACGGCCTGGTCAATCTCGTGGGTTGGATCAACATGGCCTTGAACCGAATTGCGACCGCGCTTCAAACAGGTCTGGTGCAGCGCTACGCTTTGGGGGCCGTCCTGGGCATCGTGGTGTTCATATTGATTTATTACAACGGGCTGTTCAAGTTTTAGATCCGGGAGGTCGTTCGACCTTTCACAGCGCAGGAGTACGAATCGATGGACTTCTTCATGAGCAACATTCTGAACATAGTCTGCTATCTCCCCCTGGTCGGGATGATATTGATTATGTTCATTTCACGGGAAAACGTGAAAGCCGTCAAATGGGTCGCGAACATCACGGCATTTCTCGGCTTCCTGGTTTCGCATCCCTCTCATCACGGCGTTCAACAGCCCGCAGTACATCGACAAGGCATCGGGATTCCGCTTTGTCTATGATGTTCCCTGGATCCAGCTGATCGGGGCCCGATACAAGCTGGGGATCGACGGCATCAGCCTGTTGCTCGTGCTGTTGACCACTCTGTTGGGCTTCATCGCGGTCCTTTCCTCGTGGACCGCGATCACCGAACGCGTGAAGGAATACTACGCTTTCATGCTGCTGCTGCAGACGGGCATGATCGGAGTTTTTATCTCGCTGGACTTCCTTGTCTTCTACGTATTCTGGGAAGTGATGCTGGTGCCGATGTACTTTCTGATCGGCGTCTGGGGCGGACCCAGGAAGCTCTACGCGGCCATCAAGTTTTTCCTTTATACGCTCACCGGCTCCGTCCTCATGCTGGTCGGCATCCTGGCCATTTACTTCTACCAGTACAACACCACCGGCATGTGTACTCTTTCGACATCCTGAATTTCCAGAAGCTCGGCTTCCCGACGGATCTGCAATACTGGGTGTTCCTGGCGTTCTTTGTCGGCTTCGCCATCAAAGTCCCGATGTTCCCGTTCCACACCTGGCTGCCGGACGCCCACGTCGAAGCGCCTACGGCGGGATCCGTGATCCTGGCCGGCGTGCTCCTGAAAATGGGGACCTACGGTTTTGTGCGCTTCTCGCTGCCAATGTTTCCCTGGGCGACGATGCACTTCCTGAAGCCGATGCTGATCATCTGCCTCATCGGTATTATCTACGGCGCACTGGTGGCGATGATGCAGAAGGACATGAAGTCGCTGGTGGCCTACTCTTCGGTCAGCCACCTGGGATTCGTGATGCTGGGAGTATTTGCGGCCACGCCTGTGGCGCTGCAGGGCGGCGTCCTGCAGATGATCAATCACGGCATATCCACCGGGGCCCTCTTCTTGATCGTGGGAATCGTGTACGAGCGTCGCCATACGCGGCTGATTGCTGACTACGGCGGGTTAAGCCACATCATGCCGGTGTATGCGACTGTCTTCCTGCTCATGACCCTGAGCTCCATCGGCATGCCTGGATTGAACGGATTTATCGGCGAGTTCTTTATCCTGCAGGGGACTTTTGCAGCGCCCGGGCTCTGGATCTACGCAGCCCTGGCGGTGCTCGGTATCGTATTGGGCGCAGCCTATATGCTTTGGCTCTACCAGCGGGTCATGTTCGGCAAGCTGGAAAACCCCTTAAACAAGGCGCTGCCCGATTTGAATTTCCGTGAGCTGGCCACATTCATCCCGCTCATCATCCTCGCGTTCTGGATCGGTATCTACCCGAGCTTCTTCACCAAGTATCTTGATGAGCCCGTGAATGCCATCGTAGCGCGGGTGCGCACGGATTACTTTGCGAGCCATGCGCAAGTTGCGACACCGCCTGCCGTTCAGCGCGTTTCGGAAGGAAAGTAAACGGTTCCTCTATTTAAAGATGTTCCGGGTGAACTCAGGCTCGATGTTCTCGAAGAATAAGCCCTGGAATCGTCCTGCGGCCAATGGAGGCACCTTGGCCTCGATCAAGTATTCGCGGCCCGGTTCGAGCGACGAAATGTCGATGTAGCTGCCCAGGTAATTCCTCTTGTTGTTGCCATAAATGTTGTTGTACGCCTTACGCACAGGAAATGCCTTGCCGTCAATCGTCAGTGTGATTTCTTGGGCATCGTCCGGCTCGGCGATTTGCGCATAGAGCAGCAGCCGGTGAGATCCGAGCCACGTTGCGGTCAGATCGTCTTCGCTATAGGGGACAGGCCACTGCTGCTGCCTCCGGCGCAGCTGCTCCAAGATCCGCGCGGGGACACGGAAGGAGGTGCGAATCGTGCCTCCAGTGAATGTCGGATCATAGCTCCAGAGCGGCTGACTTGCCGTGAACAAGTCACCGGCAAAATGCACCTGCGCAACGATCAAGTTACCCGATTGTCGGAATTGCACGTCGGTTCCGTTGATCTTTTGTTTTTGGTTGTTTTTCGGCAACGATTTGTACGTAAATAGTATCGATTGCCCTCCGGGTGCAAGTTCGAGTTGTGTGATCTTCGGGTGAGCTCGATCATGTTCCAAGCAGCCTGTCTGGGGCAAGGGCAAATGCAGCGGGGTGAGCGCTCCGCTGGGTAATCGATTGAGCTGCGATTTCGCCGACCACGGGTGCGCAAGTGATGCCATGGCCGCCGAGACCGGCGACCCAATACAACCCTCGCAGCCGCGGGTCGGCCCCAATAACGAAGTGCTGATCTGGGGCGAATGTGCGCATTCCGGCCCAAGCGCGCGCAACCCGGGCTGCTGCCAGCGTTGGCAGCCATCGGGCGGCTTTGGCGGCGATGCGCTCGACCTCGTGGGCATCAGTCAATTCGCCGCGCTCAGGTGCAATCGGGACCGCATCGCAGCCGCACATCAGCAAGCCGCCGCTCTCGGGGCGGAAATAAAACTCGTCACCCAGGATCCACACTACCGGCCAGCGTCGATCGACCTGGGGAATCGAGTCGGTAACCAGCAGGTGTCGACGATAGGGAACCAGGGGCAGTGGGAAGCCCGCACTGGTCGCCAGATCGGCCGCCCAACCGCCGCCGGCGACGACAATTTTTTCCGCTCCAAGAAACCCCGCCGAGGTTTCGATTCCTTGCAGTTCTCCATGGCTGATCCGCAAGCGCCTGGCTTCGCAAGCCGTGCGCAGCGCTGCGCCCTCGCGGCACGCCCCCTGCAAGAACGACTGCAGGATGGCGTGCACATCAAGCACTCCTTCGTCATCTTGATAGAGAACAGTGGTCAGGCCGGAAGCAAGCGCGGGAATTCGCTCGTAGAGTTGTGCCGGATCGACGCGGCGCGGCGTGGATTCCTCGTGACCGTCGCCTAGACAGGCAAGAAGGTCCTGGGAATACTCTGCGCGAGACACCAGAAAAATGCCGACGGGATTGAGGAGCGCGTGAGAACAGAAGCCTTCGGGTGGATTGCGATAAAAACGGGCCGACTCACGCGCAATCCTCCGCAGCGCCGGATCGGAAATCAACGAGCGCAGGATCGCCGCGTTGCGACCGGTGGCGTGGACCCCGGCAATGGGCTCTTTCTCGAGAATCACGATGTCGCGCACGCCCTGGCGCGTCAAGGCATACGCGGTCGTGGCCCCAGCGATGCCAGCTCCGATGATTGCGACCGAATGTGCCTTTCTCATAATCCCGTCACCACGGAATTGTGTAGGACAATGCGCAAAAGAGCAAGAGGAGCACGCCCCCCGACACTTACGTGCAAGTCCGTGCCATTCAGGCAAGAAAAGCAACAGCTCAGCGCAGAGGGCACTAAGGGCTCAGAGACCGCTGGGGGAAGTCATTCAAAAACGAAAACTGCGCTGCGGTCTCTGCGTTGAGGCCTTTAGGTTGCGGATATTACTCACCGTGATCTTCGTAAGTGATGGTCATCCGCCGGGCGATTGCCGGCATATAACGGTTACAGGACGGGCATTCCATCCTTCGAGCGCAATCTCGAGTGCGCCGGGGACTCCGCTGGCCGGGCACTCGATCTCAATGCGGCGGCTCTCGCCTGGCAGCAAGGAGACGTAGTTGTCGCTGGCATAGGCCGGCAGCACGCGCCCTCCGCCGTTTGCCTGACGGAGCGTCACCTTGTTCATCAATGCGATGCTGTTCCCCTGGTTATTCAAATCGACACTCACGCGAACCCAATCGCCTAAACGTTTTTGAGTGGCCGAGACAGCGACGCTTGTCTCCGGCAGCTCAGCCAGTCTGCGATATGCCGTCGGCTGCGCGGCGTACCAATAGAAGTTTTCGGAAAGCAGCGCACCCTTGGCATCCTTCAATTCCAGCTTGATGAAAGACACGCCCGCAGACACATCGTTGGACAGGTCCAAAAGGAAGCCGTGCGCCACAGAATCCGGATCCACGGATAGTTTGATGTCTCTTGTGAGAATAGGCTTTCCGTCGAAAGAAAAAACGCGTGCGGTTAGAGACAGATTGTCGAGCGCACCGGTGGTGTTGTTGACGACCATGGTCCTGAGGTCCGGGAGATTGAGCTGGACATGGATGGGCTCGCACGCCTTCTTTGCGCCGAAGAAGGTGCCATGGGTGTCGTAATCGTGGCTGAAAAGCTGCCAGCTCATGCTGGGCCAGGCGGGTTGGCTCATCCAGAGCAGACGGCCGCTGTTCGGCGCCCAAAGGTGAGCATTGAAGCCCTCGAACATGGCCCGATGATTCACGTAGTTAAACAACTGCGCCTTGCGCAAAAAATCCTCGAGGCTGGCAGGTGCTCCCAACTGTTGTTCCATCGATGTCATGAATGGCGCGACGCGGCCGCCTCCGTCTGCGTGCCAGTCGTGATACGCCCAGGTGTCGTTCGGCGGCCACAAGTCCGCTGCGGGCATCATGGCGCGGAAAGCTTCGATCGTAGGCGGCGACGGCAGGCCGAGCTCGGTGGAAAATCCCAAGGCGCGGGTAGTGAAAAATTCTACGGGCTCGCCATGATTCCAGGGGCCGCTCGGCGCCAGGTTGATGAGCCGGGAGTTCGGCAGGTAGCAGCGCGTGCCGTCCAGCCCGCGAATCAGATCGTCCAGCCCGTCGTTGATGGCAGGCGTCGGCACCCCCTCGTTCCGTCCGCACCATAAAGCCACCGACGGATGATTGCGGAAGCGCAACAAAGTATCACGCGCATTTGCCAGGAACAGTGCGGTATCGCTGGGATCCAGGTTGGAATCCTGGGTGGTGATCCAGAAATCGTTCCAGATCAGCAGGCCATATTCGTCGCAAAGGTCGTAGAGAGCTTCCTCGGTACTCTGCCCGCACCAGTTGCGGATCATGGTAAAGTTCGCGTCTCGATGCAGGCGCACGTAGGGTTCCAGGCGCTCCCGCGAAACACGCTTGCGTGAGTCGTCAAGACCCCAGTTGCCGCCCTTGCAGGCAATCCGTACGCCGTTGACTCGGATGATCAGATTCGGAGACGCGCGCCAGTCGTCCAGCACCCGGATTGAGGCCGAGGATTCGGCGCCGGGCCGGAAAGAATAGACGTACCCGCCCGGGGATTCGAGCGCAGCTTCATAGCGGACATCAACCACGAGCGCGCCCTTGGCTGCCGTGGGCGCATATTCGACGCGGCGCAAGCGGCCCGTTTTATCGAACAGCGTCAATTCATAGGTGATTTCGCGTATCCCAAAGCGCAGGCTGCTGGCATCCGATTCTCCCTGCGCATCCGAAAAAGATGCTCTCAGGTGGTAGAGCTCGGGACGGCCATAGCCGTTGGGCCACCACAGACGCGGTTCGACGAGGATGAGCTGCGGGAACTCCGAAGGGGCAAGTACTATCGTGGAATCGCCCGGACGCACCGTGATTTTCTTGGCGAGTTTAAATCCTTCAGCAACTGCCTCGAGCGTTCCCGAGATGGTCGCCGAAGAACCATTGTGTAGTGGCACCGTGAGTGTCACCTGGGCACGACTGGTGTCAGGCAAAGGCAGTGCGGTGACCACCTGAACGTCGCCGATCTTCACGGGTCCGGAAGCCGTGAGCACGACATCCTGCCAGATGCCGGTGTTCCGGTCTCGGATGCCCGGAAGCCAGTCCCATCCTTCCGTGCAGATGAAGGTGGGGCCGTCCAGGCACAGCATGCCGCCGTTCAACCCGGCACCGGCCTTCACGGATTGCTCGTGCGGGATACCGGGGTGGGGCGGGGGCGAGATACGCACGGCCAGCGCATTGGGTTTTCCCAGCTCGATGATGTGCGTGACATCGAAGGAGCCGCGGATAAATGCTCCTCTGATGTCTCCGAGACGCTTGCCGTTGAGCCAGACATCGGCCGCGTAGTTGATGCCTTCAAAGGTGAGGACCAACCGCCGATTCTTAAGAGCTGCGGGAGGATTAAACTCCGTTCGGTACCAGTAATCCTGCTTGTTCAGCGATTCAGGGATGAGGAGGTTATACAGGCCATAATCCGGATCCGGATAGATGCCCTGATCGATCAGCGTGGTCAGAACCGTGCCCGGAACGATTGCGCCCAGCCAACCCTCGGTTCCGAATCCGGCACGGGACAACGGACCGCCATCGGCAGTGACTTTGGCTGTCTCCGCAAGACGCCAGCCATTTACCAGAGCCCATTGATTGGGCGCACGCGGCGCTAAGGTGGCCTGACCATTATTGCGCGCAGGTGGGGTATTCCTGGCCGGAGCCCCAAGCGACGCAGGGGCCACGGATTTTGGCAAAGTGGCCGGGTCCTGCTGGGTTCGGAGCCCTAGTGTGGCGCGGGTCGATACCGGCCAGGTTTTCGATCCCGCCTCGAACGGCAGGACATCCAGCGGCATGCTCGGCGTGAGCAAGGTGCGGATCTGGTTGATGTCCAGGACACGGTTTGTCAGCGTGAAATAGGCGATCTTGCCTCCAAAATGCTCTCCATCCTGCCAGGGAACAGACTGCGGTGCGAGCTGCATCACAGGAGCTGCGTTCTTGAACTGAAAGGCTCTGGCGGCTACTTCACTTCCGTCGCGGTAAAGGCGCAAGGTAGCGCCGTCGTAAGTAGCGCACAGCATGATCCATCTGGCAGGCTCCAATGCAGCGGGCGCGGTAAGACTATCGTTGCCGAACCAGAAAGCAGGCCGGTCGTCCATGACCGCAAGATAGCGTTGCGCTCCCGCTTCCGCCGCCGGCTCACCGAAGCCGGCCAGCAGGGTGCGTGCAGGAAATCGCTCGCTGCTCTTTACCCAGCAATACATCGACCAGGTGTCAGCTGGACCCGTGGGCGCCCCCTGGGGGCTAAAGGGCTTTTTGAGGCCGAGACCTCCGGGAAGAAAGGTGCCATGATAGGGTCCGTACTCTTTCGCGGCTTCCTGTGGGGATGCGGCGGAATACCCTGGCACTCCCCAAAAGGATAGTGCGCACAGGGAAACTATGCTGCCCATGGAGAGAAAACGTCCTATGCCTGTCATCGGAAGCTTGCACACTTTTCTGAGAAGCAGCGGCCGTCGGTTATAGTCCATCTGCACTGGGAACTGCACCTTGTCGAGCACTGATCCGCCCCAACGAATCCGGCCAGGGGCGGTGTGCTCAGCTGCCGAAGGAGAAGATAAGTCCGGCGCTTGCCTCGAAGATGTTAAGACTGCCTTTCGTGGAAACGAAGAGGATCCTCATCGCCCGATATCCTCTCATGTCGAAGCGCAGGCCTACCGGGCCGAGCAGGCGGACCAACTTGACTCCTCCCCCATAGTTTAAGGCGAGTTTTGTGCCAATCGGTGTGTCGGCGTTTCCAAATTGGTGGATGATGCCAATGCCGATGGTGCCGTAGGGCACCAAATTCTTGATCGGGATATTAACCAGCAAGTTCGTGTTGTAAACAAACCCGCGGGCATTCTGAGGATTTAGAACGGACTTGGGGGTCAGGTAATCCGTGCTGAACGCCAGTGTGTGTTCCAGGCCGATCACGCGCACGATATTGTTGTTAAGTCGAATTCCAAAAATAGGCCCATTCTTCAGGTCGCGAAATGTACTTGTCGGATCAGAAACCAGGCTCGAGCCCAGTTTGCCTGGGATCGCGCCGCCGACAAAAAACGTAAGATCCGTGGCGGATGCGGCGGATGCGAGAACCAGGAGCAAAAATGCGGCTGCAATAATTCGTGTGCAGGCGATTACCTTCATAGCTGCCTTCCTCCAATCAGACGACTATAGCGTCGAGTTTCTTCTGAAGCTTCACTCACCACCCGGCCGGCCGCGATGCGGCCGCGAGCCATCCGTCAAGACTATGACACTTCATGATACGCGAACTCGACTGCGAAGGCAGGCCTTTTATTACCTGGCTGTTTTATAGACAGCCAGGCGAGCAGAAGCAATCCCCTTGGCGAGAAAATCATAAGATCAATGCGGAGGTCGCAGAGGTCACAGCGAATGGTCATTAAAATACAGAAAATCCTCTGGGGTCTCTGCGCCCTCTGCGTTCAGGCTTTTGAATTGTGGATATTCAGCGCCGTGCATATTCGCGGGTCGTGGGCCATTACTTCTTTTCTTTAGCGGCTTTTTGAGCCCGTCTCTTCGCCCAGATTTCCTTCATTCTTTTGCTGTGAGCATGTTTTTCTGCCGCCGTCTTGCGCCTGCGTCCTGCAGGATTGCCTGGGGCGGTTCGCGCCGTTGGCGCCGAAGCCCCGGCTCTGAGCATGACTTTGATGGCTTCAATCTCGAGTTCGACGACCGCTCTCCGATTCTCGACGCGCCTCCACTGCAAGTTCCCGAATCCTCTTATCGTCCATAAGCCCTTTCTCTGCGGAACGACCGGATAGCGGCATATTGCCGCAGGTGGCTCCGCATCAACGCAGCCTATGCAAGGTCCCAGGGATTTGCAAGTCTGAAACGATGAGCATCTTTGGGCTGGTGGGCAGGTTGTAGGTCCGCTGGGCTTCGATCCGTGTGCCTGGATCCTCCCTGAGGCTAGTTTTGGGAAGCCTGGTCGAAGAAAGTGCGCGCTATGTTTCAGCTCGATCCTGCGGTCAGAAAGCTGACTCGGCATATGGTGGGTCACGCGCAGGAGTGCGAAATCGACCGCCTCTGCCGGATCAACCTGTCCGCTCCCATTCGTGCTTATGCGGGCATCGACAAGGTGAGGTCGTCATGGGAATGATCGATGCGGTCGAGATCCGGGACAAGGGCAGGTTTGAGCAGCGGCAGAAACGCGACATCGAGGCCCTGGACGGCGGTGAACTTCTCAAAACATCGACTGGCGACTCTGGAGCATCCGGCGCAGCCCGAATCAGACCGACTGCGCGGGTTTAGAGGCAGGTTCCAACGAGGGTAGCGACCTCGCAATGCGGCTTGTTCCGGCCGCCCGCCGGTGCTAAGCTGCTTGCAGCAAATAATAGGCGAACTACACTTTTCCCAATCAGGAGACTTCGATGCAGCGGATTATCCACTTCTGCACACTCGTCATAGTAGCTACCACCCTCATGCTTGCCGGCTTCGCCCATGTGGCGGCGGCGCCGCCCGCGTCTCAAGGTTCGAGGATTCCGACTCCCGAATCGGTCTTCGGATTCTCCATCGGATCGGACGGCAACCTCGTCGACTATGGGCAGTCAATGGGATATTTCAAGAAGCTTGCCGCGGCAAGTAATCGGATCCATCTCATCAACGTCGGCAAAACGTCGTTCGGCCGCGAATGGACGGCAGCGATCATCACCTCACCCGCAAATTATGCCAAGCTCGACCACTATCGGCAGATCAACATGCGGCTTGCCCACCCCACGGGACTTACGGACGCCGAGGCGCACCGGCTCGCTCGCGAGGGGAAGGTCATCATTGATATCAGCGGAGGGCTGCACGCGACGGAGATCGCGGGCGCGCAGCACACCCCACAGCTCGCATACGAGATGCTTTCGCGGGCCGATGAACCGCAGATGAAGGAGATCCTCGACAATGTCATCTTCTTCCTCTGGCCTACAATCAATCCCGACGGGCAGGACATCGAGGTGAACAACTGCCGGGCCACGATGGCCGGCAAACCGCGGCCGACGAACGAGCCCTACGAAAAGTACATGGGGCACGACAATAATCGCGACAGCTACATGATGAACGGCATCGAGTCGCGCATCCGCCAGCGCATCTGGCGCGAGTGGGAGCCGGACATCATTTACGTGCACCACCAATCGTCGCCGTTCCCGACCCGCATCTGGGTCCCGCCGTTCGCCGATCCGGTGGGCCTGCGCACGCCGCCGATTGTGGCCAGCGAGATCAACACGATTGGCACGCTGATCGCCCAGGAGTTGGACGCGCATGAACAGGCGGGAGCAGTACACATGCTCGATACCTTCGATGCCTACTACCCGGGATATATCGACTATATGGCCGTGTATCAGAACATTCCCGCATGGTGGACGGAGACGCAGGGAGGCGGGTGTGCAACCACCAGGAAGACGACCGCGGCTGACCTGCCTGCCAAGTATAAGGATACGCGCCCAACGGCGCTTTACGTAAACCCGTGGATCGAGGGCAGCTGGAGCCTGCGCGATGCGGTGAACGTGATGATCACGGCATCCATGGCTACGCTCCGATACGGCGCCAAGTTCAAGGAAGACGTGCTGTACAACCGATACCAGTCAGGACGCAACGTCATCAAGAAATACGCCACCAAGGGGCCGTTTGCCTACATCGTCCCGCAGGAACAGCACGACCCTGTGGCCCCGGTGGAATTGCTGCGCCGGTTTGCCTTCCATGGCCTCCGCATCAGCCAGCTCGATCGTGACGTCGCGTATGACGGCGCCACCTATCCAAAGGGGACGTGGGTCATCCCGATGGACCAGGAATTTGCGTCGCTGGTGCAGGAGATTTTTGAAGTGCAGCACTATCCGGACACGGGGGACGACACCCCCTACGACGCGGCCGGCTGGACACTGCCGTTCCAGATGGGCGTGAACGTCATCGAAGGGCACGTGCCCCTCTCCCAGGAGTTCCGGGACGCATTGAAGCCGGTGCCGCCGGGCAAGCCGGTGGACTGGCACACGGCGCTTGACGCGCCTCTAACCACGAACGCCGAGGCGGCAGGGATCGTTCCGCGGCCGGGCAAGATCACCGGGACGGGCGATAACGTCCTGCTCGACCCTGCTCAGAACAATTCCTTCAAGCTCATCGCCCGCGCTCTTGCCGATGGCGGCAGAGTGAGCTTCCGGGGATCAGGCGCCGAGTCGCGTTATCTCGTTTCCGGCGTATCCGGCGCGAAACTCGACCAGTGGGCATCCGAGTTGTGGGTCACGGGCGAGCGCACCTCAGGCTCGTCCGGGTTGGCGGTTTCGGGCTCACCCCCGCGCATCGGTCTCGGTAACGACGGATGGGCAGAGTGGTTGCTCGATTCCTTCGGCGTGAAGTACACCAAGGTCACATCGGCCGATCTTGTCGCCGGCAATCTTATCTCGAAATTCGACGTGCTCATCCTTCCCAGTGGCGTGGGTGGGGGTGGACGCGGCGGCGGAGGGGGCGGAGGCGGCGCGGCTGCGGCCGGCGGCCGTGGCGGCGGCCGCGGGGGGGTGCCGCGGGTACGGCCTCTGATGAGATTCGTGCCGTGGATGAATTCGTGAAGAGCGGTGGCACGGTGATCTCCTGGGCGAATGGCGCCACCAGTGCTGCCCAGGCGCTCCAACTTCCGGTGCGCAGCAACACGTCCGGCCTCGCGCGCAAGGATTACTTTACCGGCATCTCGATCATGGAGATTGCGGCCGATCCCACTCACCCGGTGATGGCCGGTATGCCGTCCAGCGCGGAAGTCGTTGTCCAGAATCCGCCTGCGTTCACGACGACCGACGGTTTCGAGGGAACGGTGCTTGCGAAGTACCAGAAGGAGGGCTCGCCGTTGCGCTCGGGTTTCCTCACGGCCGGTGCGGAGAAGTACCTTCAGGGATACGCCGCCGCGCTCGATGTCAAACACGGGAGCGGGCATGTGATACTCCTGGCGTGTAACCCGAACTGGCGCGGCCAGCCCACCGGGTCGTTCCGGATGATCCTCAACTCGCTGTTCTTCGGGAAGGAGGTTGCCGCGCAGGCCAAGGGAGCGCCGGGGTTCTGGACCCCGCCTTCCAGCGAGAAATGACCGCATTGAAGTGACCCGTGAAAAAGACTGCCGTTGGGTCCCGAGAATTCAAAACCCCTCTGGGGATGTATCTGCGACGGCTCCAGGAAGGCCAGACTCTCATCTTCACCGCGAGAGGGAGGCCCGTGCGTGGCTGAGTTGAAGCCGTTTGCCGCCGGCGGGGACGAAGAAGAAAGCCGGCTGGATCATCTAGTTGCGCTTGGCCTCCTGACCCGCGAATCGAGGATATCGCTAAGACGACTGAAGCGTCTCTCCACCTCAGGCAAGTCGCTCTCAACCGCGATCATCGAGGGCCGGGACGCATAGGTGCAACAAGCCGCAAAATCGATCCGATGTCACCTCCCTTCCGAAGGCAGGCAGCTTCCGATAGGGAGTATTATGTTACCTTAAGCCTGTATCCCGCAACCAACCAGAGCCCATGACCGATCACAAACCGGATTTTACGCCGAAACGATTTTGCAGGATATGGAGTTTTCAAGCACGTCTACCAGCAGCAGTGCCTGTTGTGTTCGCATGTCCAGAAGCTCTTTCCCTCTGTCATTTGGCGGCCACCAGCCGGTCCAACTGGCTGCGGTCAAACTGAACATCGGGCCGCGACAAGTATGTTTTGTAGCCATCCGGGTCCCATTTCTGCCCGAGACCCGCAAGTAGTTCGAGGGCCTTTTGTGCGTCCTCGCGTGATTTCGGCGCATCGTGCAGCGCGGCTTCGGCGCGCGAGGCCGCCAGCCAGCAGCGCCATCCGAAATCCTGGTTGCCTGCCCGTGCGAACCACTGTTCCGCGGCCAGCGCGGCTTCCAGGGCTTTGCGGGCCTCGCCGGCGGCGAGCAGAGCTTCGGCATGAGCCAGATCGGTTTCCGCGACCAATGACGCGGAACCGGATTTCGAGGCCAACTCTGCAGCCTCCGTCGTGGAAGCCAGACCGTCGCGCCGCGCGCCGGTCGAGATTTGCGCGCGGCCCAGAATGGCCTTGGCGGCCGCCACTGCGTCCGCGCTCAAGCCGGTTTGCGAGAGCAGGCGCCCGCTGATCTCGATGGCCACGGAAAACTGACGCTGGCTGAGCGCCATTGCAGCCCGCGTCTGATCGGCTACGGCGAGCACAGCGCGCGAGGCACCGAAGCTGCCCTTCTCCAGCAACTGCCGCGCTTCGGCGTAACGGCCCAGCCGCCAGGTGGCCTCGCTCAAACTCAAGAGGTCGTAGGCGGTGCTGACCTGGTCGCCGGACTTGCGGTCTGCTTCGCAGGCTTCGCGGAAGCGCGCCAGCGCTTCCGGCAAACGCCCCTCGAGTTGCAGGACGATGCCGCTGCCTTGCTGCGCCAGAGCGATTTGCGTGAAGTCTCCCCGCTTGCGGCCGATCTCGAGTTGCCGGTCGAACGACTGGAGTGCCGCGGCGTAATCGCCTTTCTGGCGCTGAGCGCGCGCCACCAGAATCAGTGCTTGCGCGGTCTCCTTCTGATAGCCGCCGCGTTGGTAGAAGGCTAGCGCCTGCTCGACATTGCGCAGACCAGCGCCGGGATCGCCGTAGTGCATCTCCAGGCTTCCCAGCGAAAACAGGGCGCGCGCCTCATTGCGTTGGGAGTTGTAGCGGCGCGCGTACTCCAGACTTTGGGTGAAGTATTTCCTGGCCTCCTCAGCGTCGCCCTTGAGGAAATAAGCATTGCCGAGATCGACCAAGCCGCGCGCAGTGAGGCTTTCCAAACCGTTGGCGCGCGCCAGGTCGATGGCCCGAGTGGCGTCGGCCTGTGCCTGCGGGAAATCGTTCGCGCGGCAATCGGTGGCGCTCACCTGCAGCAGCGCGACGATCTGCTGCGGCAGGCTGCCGATATGCCGGGATAGTTCCAGCGCCTGCTCGAGCGAGGCGCGGGCGTCGTTCGACTTGCCGAGACGATTGGCCAGCACGGCGCGCTGATACAGCACCTCGGAAACGCCTTCGAGATTGCTGAGGCCGCGATAGATCTGCTCGGCCTTGGCGAAGGCGTCGGCGGCTTTGGCCTGGTCCATCTGGCGGCCATAGAGGATGGCGAGACGGAGCCACGCCGCGGGATGCTGGGATTGCCGGCGAGCGGCCTCGAGATAGGAATCGAGCGCTTCCCGGATCTTCTCATTCTTCTCGTAGGCGCGGCCGAGGTCGAGGTAGGCGTCGGCCTTGGCGGGATTGGGCGTCCGCGAGACGATGTCGCGATATTTCTCCATCGCGGCGGCGAAATCGCCGGTGAGGGTGAGTTGGAGCGCCTGCAGGTAGGATTGCTCGGCGTGCGTGAGCCGCGGGCTGGAGCCGGGGGGCACGGCACGCAACATTTCTTCTTGTGCCTTGTCGGTGAAATCCAGTTCCAACCAGGCCTCGGCCAGGCGGGCGTGGGCCATGGTGAATTTGGCGTCGTAGCTGACAGCCTTCTCGAGTGCCGTGCTGGCGCGGTAGTAAGTGCCATCGCGCAATGCGGTGAGGCCCACGTCATACCAGCGCAGCGCCTCCGGCGCAGCCTGATACGACGTTGCCGGCCAGAACCACCAGCCGGCGAGAAGCGCCGCAACCAGCAGCACGAGAACCACAACGGTAGCCGCGCGCGAACGCCGCAACGGGCCGGTCAACGCCCGCAGGCTGATCAGCGCGGTGCTCAAAGAACTGCGCGTGGACACAGTGGGACCGGCGAGCATCTCGGTTTCCTGGGTTTCGAGTTGGGTCATGCTCTCCCGCACCGCACGGAGATCGCCGATCAACTCGGCGGCGGACTGATACCGCACTTCGGGATCCTTGGCCAGCGCCTTTGAGACAATCTGGTCGAGCGCCGCAGGCAGTTGTGGATGGAACTGCGAAGGCGGTGGCGGTTCCACGTGGAGCACCGCGGCCAAGATATCTACCGAGTTGACCCCGGAAAAAGCAGGCCGGCCGGCCAGACATTCATAGAACACGGCGCCGAGCGAAAAGAGATCGCTGCGCGGAGCGAGCGGCGCTTCGCGCGCCTGCTCCGGCGACATGTATGAAGGAGTGCCGAGAACCGTGCCCGCGGCGGTTTGGCTGGCGAGCGTCACTGAGGTGTGACCGTCGGCCGGCGCGGCTTCGCCAAACTGTTTGGCGAGTCCGAAATCCAACACCTTCACCTGGCCGCGCTCATTGATGACGATGTTGGAGGGCTTGATATCGCGGTGGACAATGCCGTAGCGATGGGCTTCGCCGAGAGCCTCGGCGGCTTCCTCGACGATGCGCATGGCCTGCAGGGCGGACATGGCGCCGCGGTGCAGAAGGCGCGCGAGGTCTTCGCCGGAGACTAACTCCATGACTATGAAAGGTTGGCCGCCAGAGGTTTCGCCGTAATCGTAGATGCGGGCGATGTGGGGATGATTCAGCGCGGAAGCGGCGCGCGCCTCGCGCAGAAAGCGGGCACGGTACTGTTCGTTCTCCGGCGGAGCGGTGGAGAATTTGATGGCGACCCGGCGCGCGAGGTGCGTATCTTCGGCGAGGTAGACCACACCCATGCCGCCATGGCCCACCTTGCTGACAATCCGGTAATGAGAAACCGTTTCCCCTATCATGAGAAGTTTATTCATTCTCCGTCAATGGAGGGGGGGAAGACAAGGCGGGGTGTCGGGGCCGGCGATCGAGGAGAGAGCCGGCGCGAGGGCTGGTCGTGGAACCCGCAACAAGTGTGGCAGGATAGTGTAATGTATGATTTCATTCGTTCTCCTTTTCGTGAGTGACCGGGATAAGCATTTTCCAAGGCGGTCTGCAAGGGGCCGGAATCCGAAAATCAGTTTCTCCTCGCCAGCACGATAGTCTGAATTGACGGCGCTTCGGATCGCAGCCTGGGTGTGGCCGCGCGTCAGCTTCTGAGATATAAGATCGGATCGCTCATCGATCGGCACACGCCACAGGTTCATCGTCCCGTCACGCGTGCTCGAAAAATGGAGCGCGCGGCCGTCTGGCGCGCGCATCGGACTCCAATCGAGTGCCGGATCATCGGTCACCGATACGCCACCGCTCGCAGCGTCCGACCCGTCGGCGGCGAAGGTGACGAAGTCGCGCTGTCCACCGCCGCGCAGCACCCAGCACGCAATGCGGCCCCCACCAGGCGACCAGCTCGGCTGCATCGCCATCAGTGTGCTTGCCAATGCGCGCTTCTGCCCGGACTTCACGTTCACGACGGACAATCCCATGCCGGCGCCTGTCACATCGCTCGGGAGGCCATAACTGCGCGGTGACACGACGATCTCGCTACTGTCCGGCGACCAGCTTGGGGAATAGCCGAAATCGGTCAGGCGCGTCACCGATTCGCCCGACGCGGTCATCAGAAACACTCCGCCGCCTCCGCGGTCGGATCGAACCGCGATGCGTTCGCCGTCCGGCGATCCCGCCGTGAGTCGCACCGGGTCTCTGCTGCCGATTCGCTGGAGGAACAGAGCCGTATCGCCGTCCATGGTTTTTGCGTACACCACGGACTTTCCGTCCGGATTGAGGGAGGGCCATCGCTTGACGCCCGGGAGATCGGTGACCTGAAAGAAGGAGGCGACCTGCGGCCCGATGGTTCCACTCGCCCTCTCGCCTCCGAGGTAGCGGCCGGCCACGAATATCGCTGGTGCGCCCACGATCAGCGCGGCGGCGATGAGCGCGCGCGAACGGCGCCATGGCCCGGCGGCCGTCGGCATGGCGTGAGCCGGAGCCATCGTCGTGTCGGGCGTGCCGCTCTCGATCCTGGAGATCTCGACGCGCGCTTCACCGCTGTCGCGCAGCCGCGTTTTCGGATCGCGATCGAGACAGCGTTCTAGCAGGCGCTGGAGCCGGAGCGGCGTGTCCGCGCGGAGCGCGTACCAGTCGACGTCCTGCCTGAGAACGGCAGTGAGCACGTCCGAGGTTTCCTCGCCTTTGAACGCCCGCTCGCCCGTGAGCATCTTGTAGAGCACGACGCCAAATGCCCAGATGTCCACGCGCTTGTCGACGGACTTGCCGCGCGCCTGTTCCGGCGCCATGTACGCGGCTGTGCCGAGGATCACTCCCATCTGGGTCGCGCGGGCGTTCAGCGTGGGGGAGTTGGCCGCGTCCGCGTTCGATGTGCCGGCCGGATCCACTGCTTTGGCGAGACCGAAGTCGAGCACCTTCACCGTGCCGTCGGCACGCACCTTGATGTTCGCGGGCGTGAGATCGCGATGGACGATGCCCAGTTCGTGCGCGGCCTCGAGCGCCTCAGCGATCTGTTTCGCGATCGGCAGCGCATCGGATGGCGGCATCGGTCCGCGCGCGATGCTCGCCGATAACTCGTCGCCTTCGACGAGCTCCATCACGGGCGCGCGCAGGCTGACGGATTCTTCGAGGCCGTGAATGTGCGCGATGTTCGGGTGATTGAGCGACGCAAGTGTCTGCGCTTCGCGCGTGCAGCGGGCGAGGCGCTCCGGATCGCTGGCGAAGAGTTCGGGCAGCACTTTGATCGCGACGTCGCGGTTGAGCTTGGTGTCCTTCGCGCGATAGACCTCACCCATCGCGCCGGCACCGAGCGGGGCGATGATGTCGTAGGGACCAAGGCGCGTGCCGGGTAAGAGACTCATCGAATCGGGGCCTTTGCCTTCAAGTCTTCAAACCAGTTAAGGACGACGTAGATCTGCGACGTGGGGGTGCCGGAGTCCTTCAACGCGCTCGACTCGATCAGGCCCAGGATGCGCCCATCGCGCGTCACATCGTAGGTCCGCGGGCTCGTCGGCGGCGCGTTAGTGAATTTCCGGAGGATCGTCTCGGCCGGGCTGAACTGGAACGACGGGTTCGTCGTGACCTCGACCCGCTGCAGCCGGTTGCCGGGACCGGGCGTGTAGAAGAACTCCCGGCCGTCGCGCGACCATGCCGGATGATGTCCGTCTTCCTCGGCGGGGCGGGAGATCAGGTATTTCGCGCCCGTCGGCGGGAAGGGCTGTACATATACCGTGGCATTGTCCCGAGTCGATCGCTTCGTGGTGTACGCGATCCAGCGACCATCGGGCGAAAACACCGCATCCGTCGGCACTCCAGAGTCTTCGGTGAGAATTGGGTGTGCGATCTTCTCCCGCGACGAGTACGCCCATAGCGACACCCTGGCATCCTTCACCACATCGAACAAGAGGTAGGCGCCGTCGGGTGACCACGACTGCGGAATGTGTGCCGACCCCTTCTCCGCGTGAGTCAGCCGTTCGGCTGCGCTACCGCCATCGGCACGCTGCCAGAACAGGCTGCGGTCCCCGCCGCGCTCCGACTGGAACGTGACGCGCGTGCCGGTGGACGACCACACCGGATCCCGGTTTACACCTTCGAAGGTCAGCCGCCGCGCGGCCGTCGCGCCCGACACGTCGGCGATCCAGATCGCCATGTCGGTGGATTCGACGTTGCCAAGAGCGACGCGCGTGCCGTCGGGTGATAGACGGGGTTGCGCGTAGCTGCCCGCCGGCACCTTGAGCGGCTGCATGCCGCCGTTTCGATCAAAAAACGCCAGATTCAACTCGTCACCGGACACCGGCCCGGGAATGTAGGCCAACGTGCCGGTGTCCGACACGCTGAGGTCCATTCCAGACGCGTCCTCCGAACGCCGCACGCCTTCGACCATGCGCACCGGAGCGCCGCGAACCTTTAGTGTCGATGCGTCGAATGCCACGGCGTAGACGGCACCGCTCTTCACAAACAGGATGTGCCCCGTCGGCAAGTACCGCGCGTCGGCGGCGCCCCCCTCGACCACCACGGTGCGTTCGCCGGATGCGAGCGCCTGCACCACGACCCTGCCGGTGCTGTTCCACCGCCCGTCTGTCGACGCCGTGAAGAGGAGCGACCGGCCGCCAGGCAGCAGTTGCGGGCCAAACAGCAGCTCACCCTCGCCGGGCCGGGTCGCCACAAGCGTTTCTGGCGTGCCACCGTAGGCCGACACTCTCATCAGGCCGGAAGGTTGACCAAATAGCAGCGTGTTGCCATTCCAAGTCAGGCCGTAGATGGTCTCGCACGCGCAGACCGTCGACGGCGAGCCGCCCTCGACCGCAATACGCCGAAGCACCCTTTCTCCGGAGGAGTAATAGGCGATCGACCCGCCGTCAGGCGAGAAAACCGGCCCAAGAACGCTCTGGGCATCGGCGGATCCGCTGATTGGCCGCCCTTCGAACTCGGACAGGTTCTTCAGATAGAGCTGCCGATCCACAACGTACACGAGGCGGGTGCCATCGGGCGACACCGCCACCATGTTGCGCGCCACGCGCGTGGTCACCTGGAACGAGCCGAGCGTCATCGCAAAACGCGCAACCTGCGGCGTCACCTTGGGCCGCGCGTTCCACAAGACAGCGCCGGTGACCACGCTGGCGATCACGCCAACCGCGGCCAGCGGCGCGAGGCACTTCCACAGCGGCGTCGGCTGTGCGGCGATCACGTCCGCACTCCGGGCGGCGAACGGCGCTCTCGCGATCGTCTCGATCTCCGCGCGCAGGTCGCCCATCGCCTGCCACCGGCGCTTCGGTGCCTTCTCCAGGCACCGGCGCAGCAGGTCCGGCAGCCGGGAATTGAGCGTCGGCGGCAGCACCGACAGATCGGGCTCGCGCGCGAGCACTGACGCGAGCACGTCGGACAACGTCTCGCCCTGAAATGGCGCGCGCCCGGTTAACATCTCGTAGAGCACGACACCGAACGAGAACACGTCGCTGCGCTGGTCCGCGGCCAGGCCCTTGGCCTGCTCCGGCGACATGTACGCGGCCGTCCCGAGAATGATGCCCATCTGCGTCACTACGGGGGAGGCCATCGTCGGCGAATTTGCCAGGGTCGCACTGGCGTCCGGGTCATTAGACGCGGCCAGTGCTTTCGCGAGTCCGAAGTCGAGCAACTTCACCTTGCCGTCGGACGTGATCTTCACGTTCGCGGGTTTGAGATCTCGATGGACGATGCCCTTTTCGTGCGCGCCTTCCATTGCGTCGGAGATCTGTCGGGCGAATTCGAGCGCCGCTTCGACGCTGAGCGAGCCGCGGCGCAGCCGTTCGGCAAGCGTCTCGCCTTCGACCAACTCCATCACGAGCGCGCGGCCGCCGGATAACTCCTCGACGCCATAGATCGTAGCGATGTTGGGGTGATTCAACGCCGCCAGCGCCTGGGCCTCGCGGGTGAACCGCGCAAGGCGTTCTCCGTCGCCGGCAAATAGCGCCGGCAGCACCTTGATCGCGACGTCGCGGTTCAACTTCGAGTCGCGCGCGCGGTAGACCTCTCCCATCCCGCCGGCACCAAGCAGCGAATGGATCTCATACGATCCGAGCCTCATTCCTGCAGAGAGACTCATGTGTGCTGATATATCGCTAAGTTCCTCTCGAACGATGCTATTCTCCAGATCAGGCCTACGTGAGTCGAAGTATCATGCGCATTGGGGTTGGAACCCTGCCGGGAGGGCTGCCCAACTCTCACGCTGGGGTGGCAGGTCAAATCCCCGGATGCTCGAAAGCTCCCTCTGCCACGAATTCTACCTCAAACGGATGTTACGGCCAGGAAATTTGCGGGCCGTTCCCCTGTAATATGCGTTTGCGAGCGCTGCCCCATGCTCAGGGGCAAGCAAAGTCGATGAGCCGCCACCCGCCGACTACAGCTCGATTCATCTTCTCACTCTGGGCCTCGTGCTTTGAATGGCAAATCCTTTCGGCCGCCGAACGGGTCTTTCCCCTGGTTTTTTGGCTTTGCGCGCAGCGCTGGAATCTCAGAGGATTGTGGTACACTACCCCGCCTGACTGATCTGGTTGCGCCGTGATAATTGTATTATTTGGATCCTACCCGGCGAGATAGGTTCGAACGGGTTGATGTTTCCGCGGGTGCTTTGAAACTTGCTGCCGGGGCGTTAACTCACCGTTTGAGGTGGAATCTTATATATGAAATGGACCGGTATAATCACACTGCTGTTGGCGTTGGAATGGGGCGCGGGCCAATTACCCGCGGCGTCGGCCACAGCTTCGCTCCGTGGAACTCTGCACGACTCGACGGGAAGACCGCTGGCTGAGGCAGTGGTGGAGTTGCGATCCGCCGACATGCGCACCACCGAAGCGCCGCCTCTGCGTGCCAAGACCGATTCAAGCGGCAGCTTCGAGATTGGCCAGGTATCCCCGGGCCGCTACGCCATCTTGGTGCGTCCGGCGGGCCAGGACGCCTCTGCAACAACGGAATTGACGATTGAAGCCGATCAACTGCTGGTTCTTGACCTCCTGGTTGGGAAAGGGGGATTGGACTTGCAGGTCCGGAAAAATGCCGCAGCCGCTGCCGGCCAGTCTCAGGCCACGGGCAGAGAGAATTTGGGAAGCCAACAAGTTGCAGGCCTTCCGCTGGAACAGCGGGATTCCACGAACCTGTTGCTCCTGGCCGCCGGTACGCAAACCACGACCGGAACAGGCGCAAACTTCACTCAGCAATACTCGATCCATGGGCAGAAAGGGACAACAGCCGTTTTCGCGCTGGATGGCGCAGACACGACCGATCCGGAAAACGGGGGCGCCACGATCTCCGACTTTAACGTGGATGCCATACTGAGGATCGAGAACCTGTCCGGTGTGATGCCGGCTTCGATTGGCGAAGGTGCTGCCGGCTTCATCAACGTGATCAGCAAGTCGGGGACCAATCAAGTACACGGAAACATTTATGAGTTCCTGCGCAATTCCGTATTCGACGCGCGCAACTACTTCGATCCCGCTCCCTCGGTGATCTCGCGTCGCATTCCTCCTTTTATCCGTAACGAATTCGGAGGGACCAACGGCGGTCCCGTGGTGATCCCGGGCTTGTACAACGGTCGGGATCGTACTTTCTATTTTTTCGAATATCAGGGTCTGCGGCAGGTGCTGGGCACCACGCAGGTCCTTTCGGTGCCGACCAAGTCAGAGAGGTCCGGACTGGATACCACCGCCGTCCCCGGCGATACCTTGTACGTGCCCCTCAATTCGCAAATCCGGCAATTGCTCAACATCTATCCGTTCCCCAACAATCCCGGCGGAACTTATGGCCCGCGGACTTACACGGCCGCTTCCAACGTGTATACCACCAATGATCAGTTTTCCGTGCGCATTGATCACCGCATTTCTGCGAAGGAGGAATTGACGTTCCGCTTTACCTGGGAGAATATTATCGGGCCCACCACCAATCCCAGCCAGACAACGATTGATCCCAGCTACGCCCAGCTCTTTACCGAGGGCTATCGTAGCGCTGCGCTGCATTACGTTCGAGCGGCCTCGTCCACGTTGACCATGGTGAGTACGGTGGGTTTCATCCGCAGCACACCACGATATGCGTCGCTGAATCAAACCCAGCCCGGATTGACCTTCGCCAATAAGCTGTTTGAGGCTATCAATTCCCAGGCCGGAGGCTTCCGCGGCCTGACGGGAAATCAGGTGCAACTGCGTCAGACGCTGGCCAAGATTCACGGGGCACATTCATTTGAGATGGGCGCCGAAGTCCGATTCGACCGTAATGCTGAGATCAACTCCATGAACGGCAACGGCACTTACTCGTTTGGGGGCGGGCCGGCATATTCTCCAGTCACCATTGTGTCTGCCAGCGGACAGCACAATATAAATCCGGGGGATTTGTTGCCAGACGCGCTGAGCGCCTTCCTGACGGCAACGCCATCTTCGTATACCCGTACCATCGGCGGCCAGGGCTTCTCTCAGGGTAATCGCGTTGCCATGAACTCCATCCACCGCGATGCTTACAACTTCTACTTCCTCGACAACTGGCACGTCACTCCCCAGCTCATGGTCGCCTACGGACTGCGCTATGAATTGAATTCGCCGATGCGCGTAGGCGATAACCGGGCACAGGCGGCGCTCTTCTTCGCCCCGGATGGAACCAAGTTGTATTACCCCACGCCGGGCGCTACGCAACAGTGGGTGGTCAATCCCGATCCTCTCTGGAACACGGACTGGAGTGGTTGGGGACCACGATTGAGCGTGTCGTGGCAAGCTCGGAAAAAGACCTTGGTGCGTGCGGCTGCCGGCATCACGACTCTTCTGCAATACCCGTGGCCCAACGTCAGCGTCACCAATCATTTTCCCTATGCCGTGACCATCTCACCTTCGGCCAGACCGGGTTCCCCCATTCCTTTTGATAATTCAGTTACCGCCCTGGTGCCGCCTCCAATCTATACCCCCCAAGGAGCGCTGATCGATCCGGCGAAGTCAAGCCAATGGGCAGGAAACACCCCCATTGATGTGGTCCGGTTCGAGCAGGAACTGGCAGCCCTGTTGCCGGGAAATGCAATTCGGCCTGTACAGGGAAACAGCACCGCGCAGAATTTTCGCAACGGTTACCTGAACACCTACACGCTGGGGATTCAACAAGAGATCTTGGGTCTTAATGTGAGCGCCTCATATATCGGGCTGGCAGGAGTCCACCTGCAGGGCATGAACTATCCTAACAACTATGCCGGAGCATCTCCAGGATTCGCCCCTTTCACCCTGTTCAATGCCGCCGGTCAGATAATCGGCGGTTTCAGTCAAGAGCAGCTGTTTGACAATTCGGTGCACTCCTCGTACAACGCGGGCGAACTGGTCATTCGCAGAGCTCCCACCCAGCAGGGCGTAGGCTTCAGCCTCAGCTATACATTCGCCAAGAGCATTGACAATGCCAGTGGATTCGGCGGCGGCGGCGGGGGGGGGCGCCAGAATCCCCGGGATAGTGCTTCGGAGCGCGCGCGCTCCTCCATTCCCGGTCCCCACAGCCTGTCGTTTAATATCTCTGCGAAATTGCCTTTCGATCGTTGGGTGCAGTCACGGCCTCCTCCATGGTTTGGTCTCCGGATGGCAAATCATGGGGATCGGTCAGCTCCGTAGCGGTACGCCGTTTACCGTAGTAACCGGGATCCAGCAAACCGGCTATGGAACAAGCGGCGGGGACCGGCCCGACCAGATCGGAACTCCGGTACTGTCAACCAGCCGGCCTGTCAGGCAGGATTATTTCGGGATGGGAGCCGCCAACGCCTCTTACTTTTATATTCCGATCAACGTAACGAACGGCACCGGTCCGTACAGCGGCCGCTTTGGGACTTTGGGCAGAAACACCTTCAACGGTCCGCCCATGCATAATTTCGATATTGCACTCTCAAAGGAATTCAACCTCGACAAGAGGTTCAAACTTCAATCGCGAGCCGAATTTTACAATGTCTTCAACATAGTGAATTTCAGCACGCCGAACAACGTGCTGACCGGATCGGGATTCGGGATGATCACTTCCACCGCCACAAATTCACGACAGCTGCAGTTCTCGCTTAAGCTGATTTACTAAGTAAAAAAACCGGGGACGTCCAACACGTTTGCCTGATTCCTTCTCGAAACCCGGTAAACGTGTTGGACGTCCCCGATTTCCCGAAGTTCTCCTCAGCGTTCCGGATCATCCTGGAGCAGGCCGGCGTAGAGGCAGTGCGGTGGCCGGCGCGTTTTCCGTACTTGAATCCGAATTTCGAACGCTTTCTGCGCTCGGCCAAGGAGGAGTGCCGCGAGCGCGTGATCTTTGCCGGCGCACATGGCAAGCCTAATACTTTACTGGCCCTCTGTTCCCGATCGGGAGCGACTTACCCTCATCGCCATAGAATTTAAGTGTGGTGATCGCCGGTACGCCGGCGTTGAGCAGAATGAATTCCGTCAAATATCCGCCGCCGTCCGCGATCTGCGGGAAAATGACGGGCATTGGAGAGGATTGGGTCACGTCGATGACCGGGAGAGTCGTCATCAGGAAGTCGCCCCTAGAGTTGGTCAAAGATCGCACGGTAAGCGCAACGAAAGGGGATGGCGACGAGATGTCCAGAATCCCGGTAAAGTCCGGTGGCAACTCTGGAATGAGCTGTGAAACGAATTTTGCCGTGTGTCCGTTTCCTTTGAGAATTAGTGGGGCCGCGCTGTTTCCCGCAGGTGTGTTCCCGTCGGTTCCATATGCCTTCAAGGTCATGCTGGTCCCAGAATCGCCGGGGCTGGCGATCGCCAGGCCCGTCCCGTGATTCTGGGACTGGTCGATATAGATCCGCGCATGCGTGGTTGGAGTCGCTGCCGGCATCGCAGATTCGGTTACGAGGTTTCCTCCCTGCAAGAAGCTGAAGACGCCCGCTCCGGCAGGGCTCGACGAATTCGCGTCCGGAGTCACTTGGATCCAGCCGGTGTTGGCATGATCGGAGGATCCGGCGGTCTGCACCACGAACACACCTCCAGGCTGGATGGAGTAGGCAAGCGTCGATCCCGCTGTTCCACCGGCAGTTTTCACTACCAGTGGTGCGCCGTCATCGCCGGAGAAAGCAAGCTGTCCGCTTTCGACGACGGTAGACGTGTTGAGCAAGAATACGCTTGTGGTGTAGCCACTCCCGTCCACAAACTGCGGGAAGAAAAGCGGGACTTTGTCCGGCGGCTTCGTCAGATCGACAATCGGCACAGGGGTCAGAAGGGTCTCATTGCGCTGGTTCAAGGCAAAACGGAGCGCCATGAGCGAAAGAGGCTGATCGCCGGCAATGTCGAGCGAGCCGATCTGGATGGCGGTTGCGAAATTGACGGGAATTTTGAAATCGGGCGCAACGTCGTTTAATTGACTGATCAGCTTAGCGAAATGAGATCTTCCCGCAACGGTCCCATGACCGGTAGTCAGGACTGCGCCGGCTTTGTCGCGCAGCGTGTATGAAACCTCGGCGACAGCATCACCGTAATTCACAAGCGCAAATCCGGTGTTGATGTCGGGGAAACCGGCATCGACACGGCCTGGCATTGCCGCGATATTCGACCGGTAGTCGACAAATATTCGGGCGGACGTGGTGGGAGGAGAGGCCGGCACCGCCGCTTCGCTCACAACGACCCCTTTGTTTTTGAAGCTGAACACAGCAACTCCATACGGAGCACTACCCGAAGTGATCGTCGCGACGGCATAGCCGGTCTGGACTGGCCCTCCGCCGCCGACAGTCGATGCGACACCGGCACCACCCGATGGGAGCGAAATTTCCAAGGTTGGTTCTGGAGACAGGATCTGGATGGCACGCTCGATCAGTTCGTCCCTGCCGGCGCGGATCCCCTCGATGGTCGGCTTGACTTCAATATCCGGAATGATGCCTACCCGCTGGGTGGGCTGCTTGTCCGGGTAGAAGACGCCGATGCCACTGATATAGGAGCTGAACCCTCCCGGAAGAGGGACCGTCGAGACATTCCCATCGGCACCCGCCGTCGTGCTGCCAATCACGGTTGCGAGGGGAGCGGTGCGGAAGGCCATTGTATGGTATTCGGCACTGCTCTGCGTCACTTCGTCGACCAGGATCACCACTTTCCCAGGGTAGTGCGGCTGTTGGGGCGTGAGAGGCAATGGCGGCCCCCAATGGAACGCGCCCGGATTCGTTACATCACCATGGGTAAATCGCACGAAGTCCGTCGGCTCGGAGACCAGGAGCTGTCCTAAATTAAACACCACAAATTCTGATGGATAGTTGCGGATATCGATGATCAGTCCCTTGGTGCCTGCAGCTGCCTGGATGTAGCTGGCCGATTTGGCGGCTTGCACGGAACTGAGCTTCAGATAGGCGATCTGATCCGAAATTATCTGGAAGGCGTCGCCCGGCAGGTCGTGTGTATAGCTGGCGCTGAAATCGAGAAAACCGATGGGGACACGGCTGGATATCAGGCTCAAGCTGGCCTCTCCGCGCCGCACGGCCACGGCTGTATTGCCGCAGGGTCCGCGTGTCATGTATCGGCCGATGTCCCGCAAGCGGGCGGCTTCATTCGAGTCGGCGTAAAGCGGCCCCCACTGGTTGAGAAGGTCCTCTATCGGAACACCGTCCAGCTGCTCGATCAGATCGCCGGGCAGCAGGCCGGAAGCAGGGCCGGCTGTTGCGGAGATATGCCTGAGGACAAGCGGGCGTCCTTCAACGAAACGCACATCCACCGGCAACTGGCAGGAGCCGATCGGCGGGCGAGCCGCGAGGGAACTCCAAAGGTTGGTGTGGGTATCGTGAATTTTTGCGATGAACCTCATCAGCTCCTGTTGGTAAGTCAGGCTGTCCGGCGCCAGAGCAATCCCGGGGATCGATTCTTCCAAAACGTTGTCCCAATAGGTCGGTGAATTGGCCTGATTGTCCGCCATGATGTCACGGTTCGGATAGAAGTACTGCACCATGTTCCAGAAACGAAACAGCCCAAGAAGTTGATAGCCGGCGTCCGGCAGTTTGAGGCTTCCGTAAGCAAGCTCGTTCTCGAAGACCGGATTGCCGACGCCTGGGAACAGTGAGACGTAGAATTGCTCTGCCGCGGGCTTTCTGTTGCGATGGATTGTCCGCAGGGTCCGGCTTAGATCTGCGCCGAGTAGCAATTCGTCGGCGATCCAGTCGAGATTGGGGCTGAGGTACAGATCACCCGAATCCAGACTGGCGCAGTCCGTGCAATCCTCAATGCGACCAAAACCGGCGATCCAACTGGAGATTGCAGCGTTCGCCGCCGCGCTGTCGGCCGCATCCAACACCCTGGGAAGGATACGGAACAGCTCGTAGTCCCAGTGATGGAGGCCGTCCGTCACCGCACGGTGGTGGTATTTGAGAAAGCCCCAGACCTTGGCAAGCGTCGCGAGATTCTTGATCAGGACATTCGAGAGATCCCTGACATTGATGCGAGATCCTCCATCGAACTCGTGATCATTGTCAAAGACTGTGTTGCGATTGGCAGCCAGCGCCACCGGCTTGCCGTCGACGAGCAGACTCAGATCGTCCACCCATCCCTTGCCCGTTCCGAAGAGCAGGAAACCAAAGTAGAGTTGTTTGCCCTCCGGTACGACGGACACGGAAACAGAGTACTCCATCCAGTCCCTCGTTCCGTCCAGATTCAAGCCCTGCAACGTGGCAAAGGCAAGGCTGGGAGTATCGCCATCCTCGCGCAGCCATAGCGCGACGAAACCGTTCACGTTTTCGGTCTTGAGGAAGCCGCGCCATTCAATCGTCTTTCCCGCGAAGTCAAGCGGTAGGGTGGCAGTAAGAGTGGAAAACGTTAGGGAGCTGGATGCGTTGCGTTCGATGCGGGCGGAGTACTTTCCGCTGTGAACAACCTGATCGTCGACGAAGATTGTTTCCACCGGGGTGCCGAACCAGCCGGCAGGAAATGCAGCCGGAGAGCTGTTTTCAAATCCCAGGATACCCGCCAGGTTCTGGCGAGTAATGGTTTGGGCAAGTCCAGTCGAGGCGAAAGCCAGCCAAAGCAGCAAGCAAGCGAGCGAGAAAAGCACCGGCGAAAAAAAACCACGTTTCAACATGGTAATGTTCTCCCTATGGTGCAAAACAGAATTTGAATGCGCTCTAATGTCTATTTAGACGCGTTCCGGTTGGGAAGTGTTCAGGAAATCAGCGGCGCGGGGCTGCCGGCAGGAAGCTCAACCTGTTTTCCGTAGGCCGAACCAATCTGCGGTTTTGCCGTGCGCGTCCGGTGACTGTTGTTCTTCAATCTTGTCGCCCATAACACCAACTTTGCGCGGGTGCATAACGCCGCCGAAAGTCAAGCGACACTGGCCACCGCGATCTTGCGAATGTCATGGATGCCATAGCGAAGCATCGCCAGAATCACGAGATCATCCAGAGGTTCCATAGACGGGCCTCGCAACCGCCATTCACTCAAAAAGACACATGTCCACGTGAAATGTGACTGATTCCGGGGACTGGAGCCTGTCCCGTATGGCACTTAGTTGGACGTCCCCGGTTTTCCGGATCTCGTGGCGAGGCGGAGGGGACGGACATAAATACGAGGCGCGCGGCGAGGGCTCCAAAGGCGTACGCGACCGTACGTCAAGGAGCCCTGCCGAGCGCAACCCGGCTGAAATTCCAGGAGCTGTGCGGATTCAGCTACTTAATGATGGGCGCATCCCGATTCGCATCTTTCTGCAGGTACGACACCCCCTCGGTCATCCACTTGGGTGCAGGCGCATCCTTCAAATAGTGATCGAAGAATTGGAAAAAGCGGATCGTCAGATCCTTGCGATTCGCTAGACCGGTAAGCGAATGGCCTTCGTTCGGATAGGCGAGCAGGATGACACTCTTCTTGTTAAAACGCAGCGCGTTGTAGAACGCCATGCCGTTGTTGAACGACACTGTCGAATCCGCCGAGCCATGGTAAAGGAGGAACGGCGTAGTAGCTTCCGGAACATGCACCAGGGCGGATTCGGCCGCGTACATCGCGGGGTCCTCCCAGGGTGATACGCCCTCGCGCCCCTGCCCGTCGAGGTAGTATTGCATCTGATTCTGGCCGTTCCCAGTCATCACCTGATAGTTCCATCCCCAGTTGATGTTGAAGTCGAAATACAGATCCGTGACCCCCGAGCCGTCGGCAGCGGCAGCGAAGAGCTTCGAGCGGCAGCCGATCAAGGCGGTCCCTTCACCGCCGTAGCTGTGGCCGTTGAGGCCGATACGCTTCGGATCGGCGTAACCCAGCTCGATGACTCTTCTCGTGGCGGCTTCAATGCATTCGAGCATGTCGTTGTGCGACGCGCCGGTGCGGAAGTGGATGTCGGGCAGCATCGTGATGTAGCCCTCGCTCACCGCCTGTACCGGCGACGATCCGAAGCCGCTCAGATACGAAGGCGCCGTGTAGCGGTGCAGGTTCTGCGAGTTTTTCTCGTAAAAGTTAACCATCATCGGACGCTTTTCGCCCGGCTTGTAGTCGTCTGGCAAAGCAAGGATGCCTTGCAGCCGCAAGCCGTCCCTGTTCTTGAAGTCGAACAGAATCCGATGACCCCAGAGATATTCGGCCTGCTGCGGATTAGCGTCGGAAATCTTCTTGATGTCTTTAAAGTCCAGACCTGAAACGCGCAGGTCGGGAAACTCTGCGAATGTCTCGCGCACAAACAGATACTTGTCTGCCTTTGCAGCCTTGACCGGATTGCTGAAATAAGCATCGTCGTAGACGAGTTCCTTCAGCTGTCCGCCCGCGAGTTCGTAGAACCCCCCTTTCTTGGTCCATTCGCCGTAGGCCGAGAGCAAGACGGGCTTCGACAGATCGATGGTCGAGCGCTGAGCGCCTGCTCCGCCGCCACGGCCACCGCCACCGGGGCCGCCTCCTGGGCCGCCCGGCTCGGTCCGCACGTAGCGGAATCTAATCTCGTTCTTGGCGCCGATGCCGTTAGTGAGATTGCGAGGCGCCGACCCGTCGAGCGGGACTTGCCACAGCTCGTATTTGTGGTTGACTAGAACTGATTTGTTGTCGCTCGTGTAGCCCACGATGCCGAACGAAGGCTTGGGCCCGGGATGATCGAAATCCGTATCCACGAAACTCACCTGGCTGTTGGCGGCGAGGGTTTTCGTGGTGCCGGCATCGAGGTCATAAGCCTGAAACTTGTTATCCTTCCAGTACAGAAAGTAGTGTCCGTCGGTAGAGATGCCGAAGGTATGATTGTTGGTCAATTGGCCTTTCAGCATCAGCGTGCGTTCACCCGTCGTAGCGTTGACGCGATAGATATCGGCAGCGGGAGCTTTGTAGTCGGAGATGTATCCGCGCGTGTCGCGTCCCACCGCCCAGCGGCCATCCTGCGCGACGTCGAGATCGCGCATGGTTTCGTCCGCAAGCTTGACGAATTTCACGGCGGACACGTCGAAGGCCTGGCGGAAGGTAAAGTTTCGATCTGTGTCCGCACGCATCATCTGCAGCGACTGGATGCGTTCATCCGCCGAGTTCCATATGTCTACGTTCGCAACCTCGTCAGTCCCCCTCCGCGGAGTCGTGCCGGGAGCGGCGACCTGCTCTTTCATACCGAAGAAGACCCGCTTCTTGTCGTCACTCCATGAAAGCGTTGCACGATCGCTTACGACCCATCCTTTTGGGAAACCCTCCGCCTTCGCGGGATCGAGCGTTATCGGAGCTCCGGGCGGATCAGAACCGAGCGCCGCCTGCACATTTGGATACACAAGCAGCACATTGTCCCGTTCGCGCATCTTATCCACGTCGAGCCCTTTGAGCACTGCCAGGGCGGTGCCATCCTCGTTCCACGTGAGCCGGTTGTAGTTCTTGGCATCATTGTCAAGCGCGATCGGGTGCCCGCTCCGAAGGTCGAGCACGAACAGGCCGTTGGCATCCTTTGCGGAGGCGTCCACGGTGTAGGCGAGGAGATCGCCCGCTTTGTTGAAGGCGATGTCGCCGACACCCCCCAGGACTTGATAGCGTCCGGTCGGTAGGTAGAGTAAGACGACTTCGACGCCGCGCGGACCGGTGGGCGTGCTTGCGGCCTCGGCTCCCGCAGCGCTTCCACCTGCTCCTCCGCGCCCGGCTCCGCCGGAGGCGGCTCCCGCAGCGCCCGCCGGTGTAGCGGCGCGCCGCCGCAGGATCAGATGGCTTGAGTTCGCGGAAAAGGTGAATGACTCTATGTCTTGCCAGGACTGGACTGCGCCGGTTGACAGATTACGCACGTCAACATGTCGCGGGGGTGCCGGTGATTCCGTGCTTGCACCGCGCGCCTGAGCGCCTTGCGCGCCTACTTGTGGGTCACCGGCTCCGGCCGGTGCAGTGCCGCCCGCCGCAGGTGTCGTGCTACCTCGGCCGCGCCCGCCGCGTCCGCCCCTGCCGCCGCTCGGATCGACCTGGTAGGCAATCCAGCGCGAGTCCGGGGAGAATGTTCCCCCGGATGCGTTCGGAACTTCGAGGTCTTGATTGTTTTCAAGATTAAGGATGTGTAGGACTGGCCTCGCATTGGCGGGAAGGGTGTTGGTGTACGCCAATCCGTAAGCCACCCACTTACCATCGCCCGAGATCTCCTGGCCGCTGATGCTGCGCCAGCGCGTGTAATCTTCGACTGTCAGGACTTTCTTGGCCGGGTTCTGTGCTTGTGTCGGGGTCAACACGAACGCCGGGACCAACAGTGCTGCGAGAGCCAAGATGAACGTGGTGAGCCCGCGATTCCAATGATAGCTCACGCGTTTGTAATGCATGTGAACTCTCCTCATGTGTGCCGCCGACCTGGCGCCGAATACCGATCTGATATCATCGGAGCCGAATAGCAAGCGGCTGAGCTATTAATAGGCAACTGCTTCCTAGGTGCTGGATGAGGGTAGCATGGACTGCGGGGAAAAAATCGGGAATTCTCCACGATGTCGGCTAAATCGGTGTCAGATACTATGCATTTAGGTGGCGCCAGGGGCGCGGGTTGTTTGCTGATAGCTCCTTTTCAAATCTCATCACAAGAATGGAAGGAGCAATGACAGAGAAAACAACCCGCAGTTGTCAGCCTACCGAATCCAGTGGCCACCCGATTCGCCTCCCACAGGGTTCCCTCGTGCTGCATCTCCCCAGTTTTTGATATCGAGCAACGTGTCGACTCGTGCCGTGGACCTCTATGAGTATCCCGGCAGGCACCACAATGTCGGATGGAGGATGCACCGCCCGAATGTACGAGCGTGCCGCAGTAATGCACGCTGCGCCCTCATAGCGTTTTCATCGCCTCGTCCATCGCCTCCCCAAAATGGCTCTCTGTATTGAGAGCCCGGAAACCCATACTTCTCAGCCTCAGCTTCGGTATATTTCCCGAACCGGCTCAGCATAGTCGCAATTGCCGAGAACGTCGATTCGTCTCTGGTATTTCTTGTCACCCAGTCATTCTGAGCCGTGCTTGCCTTAAGACCTCGAACGATCATCTCCACGTTCGTCTTATACAGAAACAGTATACGCAGTGCGTCCTGATTCTCCGGAGTGACCACCGTTTCCAGCAGGTGCGGAAGGATTTGCCATCCCTCCAGTATCAAATCGTGCCTGTCTTCGACGGCATATTTGATGAAGTTCTCAACGCCGGACCAACAGGTTTCCGCTTGTCGCACGTACATGTCGATTATTTCGTCGATCGAATATCGTGCATAGAATGCGTCGTTACTAAACTCCGTGGCCTGACGGGCTATACGAAGTGGAAGTCTGGTCGTGTGTTGTGGTTCTGGAATGTAGGGAACAATCACAGATGTCACATGATCTAAACTGAAGTAAGGACAAGAGGTTCGTCCCGCCAACGTCCCGGCGAGAATTGTCTTCCCACTCCGCGGAGGACCACCAATGAGATAAACCATGCTGTTAACATTACACTCGCCGGACGGCACCCGCAACGATACGGCAGCACGTGAGTAGTTCCGTCGTACCAGCGGCACCTGCGCCGATACAGCAGCCTGCCATCGGGCAGAACCGACAGGCGCTCAGTCGCCACACAAGTTATTAGCCGGCGTTAGCTGAAGCATAGCCAACCCGTTTCGCCGGCAATTCAAAATCTGCCCAGACGGGCAGATGATCAGAGGGGCGACCTCCGGTGGCTGTGACGTCAGACGATAGCAGACAGCCTTCGAGCCCTGGCCCAGCAAACACGTAGTCGATTCGGGCGGCCGGGTTCTTCGACCTCACAGTAAAGCCATCCGCACATGGGTTGCAGGCTCGGTAACAGTCGATGTAGCCGAAAATGGGGACGCAAACCTATTTCGGGATAAAACTCGTTATGAAGTCCCGAATGCGCCAATGACAAAACAGGGGTCGCGGTAGGAATGCGGGTTGCGCCTCACCCCGAGCACAGATCCTTGCGGGCGCTGCTAGCGCATACGATTTCTACCTCGAGAAGGAAGCAGTCAGGTCTGGGAAATTGAATTCCTTGCTTATGAATTGTCACAGAGCTGACCCATCTTACGATCATAACTCCTGCTGAACGCGGGGTATGTCTGACTGCATTCCGGCGGTGTTCATGCCGCACGCAGTTTGGGGAAATATCACGTTAACGCTTGGCCCACTTCTCCCAGATCCCCCAGCGCAAGGCCTCGGACAAAGCAAAGCCGTTCTGCTTGAGGGCGAGCATCATCGAGCCGCGGTGGTGGGATTCGTGGCTAATGAAATACGCGAGCAGCACCAGCGGCCCGCGGTTGCGGACGAGTTCGCCGTTGTCGACAAGGCGCGTGAACAGCGCTTCGACGCCTCGACTGGAAGCTTCCAATGCTTCTTGCAGCTGCTGCGGCGACGGTTCCGCGCTCTTTTCGAAATCAGGCACGCCCTTCATCATCGCCTTTTCGGCTGCGCGGAAATGCGCCACGCGTACATCTACTATGTGTGCGATCTGGCGCGCCACACTTCGGCCTTTCCCCGGCTTACCGTTCTTCAACAGCGGAATCGCCGCAAGTCCCGCCTCGGGAATTTCATCGAGCATGTAGCGGTTGATCGTGTCATGTGTGCGCCAGGCTTCCAATATCGCGTCCAGCATCGCTGTCCTCCAGTCCTGCGTATGGTAATACACCCGATCTGGTACGTTTCAGATACGTTGATATTACTTTAATGTATTTGTATGGTGACACTAAATGCTTAAGTTCAGGGGTTGGGCGCCGATGTGTACGCTATGGATTGCAGGGCGCCTGGGCACTTGAATAGTTTGATCATTGAATGGAAATCCCGGAAATACCGGGACCCCATTCAGAAGCTGGCATATCTCCGGCGCGCGACACGGACCTGTTCCCGGTTCGCCTGGAACCGCGTCCCCATCTCCCGGCCCCTGCGGCTGGCTGCAATCTTCCTGATCTTCTTTGGCGTAAGAGCGCAGACCGTCACCGAAACCAGCGCAGATTTCCCGCCCATGCGCCCCGCCCCGAAGCGCGCCGAGCCCGCGGTCAGCCCGCTTCCCGCGGGCGACGTCTGGCTGGTGGAGAACTCCGGCGATTACGAGGTCTATAGCAACGGCCTGCGCATCGAAAACCGCTTCCGCACGGCGAACGAGCCCCGTTCGTACGTGATCTTCCGGCAGGGTGCCGACCCGGAGAATCCCGCGGAGCGGCGATCGGAGCCGGCAGGCATCGTCTTCCACACCAGCGAGAGCCAGCAGCTCCCGCTGACCCCGCAGCAGAATCCCGCGCTCACCCGCGTCGGCCGCAACCTGCTGGATTACGTGAGCCGGAACAAATGCTACAACTTCGTTGTCGACCGCTTCGGGCGCGTCTTCCGCATCGTGCCGGAGACCAACGTCGCCAATCACGCCGGCTACTCGGTCTGGGCCGACACGACCGGAATCTACCTCAACCTGAACCACAGCTTCCTCGGCGTCTGCTTCGAAGCGGAAACGGGCAATATGGACAAGGGCGGCTACCTCAGCGGCGCGCAGATCGACTCGGGCCGCCTGCTCGTGCACATGCTGGTGAACAGGTACAAGATTGCGACCGCCGATTGCGTCACCCATGCCCAGGTCTCGGTGGACCCCGAGACCATGGTCATCGGCGACCACACCGACGGGGCAGGGGATTTTCCGTTCGAAGAACTCGGGCTCCCCGACAATTACCTTTTGCCTATGCCCAGCGTGTTCTCATTCGGCTTCGACTACGACGCGCACTTCATGATGGCGGCCGGATCGCGCATGCTGAGAGGCTTCATCCTGGCCGACGAGCGCTTCCGCCGCGACGCGGAGGCACAGCGCCTCCCGGCCGTGCAGTACCGGGACCAACTGCGGGGCAAGTATCGCATCTATATCGCAACGCTCAAACGTCTGGGCATAATCAAGGAGAAGCAAAATGGAATCCAATGACAGGAACGGCTCTTCAGCCATTGGCCTCGATGTCGGCACCAGCCGGGTAGTGGCAGCCCAACAGGCGGAGCAGGGAATCCGATACGCGGAGCAGCTCAATGCTTTCGTCAACATTCCGTACTCCAGGATTACGGAAAGCGTGCTGCAGAAGGAACTCGTGCCGTACACCATCGAAGGGGCTCAGATTGTCGTGCACGGCAACGAGTCGCAGAAGTTCGCCGACCTGCTGCGCGTCGAGACCCGCCACCCCATGGACAAAGGCTTTCTCAACCCGCAGGAGCCCGACAGCCTGGGCCGCCTGGCGCACATTATCGCCACCCTGTGCGGCAGGGCCTCCGACAGGCAAACGGTCTACTTCAGCGTGCCGGCCGCGCCGCTCGGCGGCGAGGACAGCCTCACCTACCACGAGACCACCGTCAAGCAGGTGCTCAGTGATCTCGGGTACAAGGCCAAACCGATCAACGAAGGGCTCGCGGTCGTCTACGCCGAGCTGCAGGACTCGAACTATACGGGCATCGGCATCAGCTGCGGCGGCGGGCTGTGCAACGTTTGCCTCGCTTACTTGTCGATGCCGGTGTTCAGTTTCAGCATCCCTAAGGCGGGCGATTTCATCGACGCCAGTTCTGCGGCCATGACCGGTGAACGCGCCAACAGAATCCGGATTGCGAAGGAGGAGTCGTTCCGGTTCAACGGGCACTTTGCGGAAAAGGCCCATCAGGTGCTGGCCGTGTACTACGACGATATGATCCGCGCCGTGGCCGAGGGTTTGAAGCAGCAGCTGCTGGCGAAATCGAAGGCCTTGCCCAGGCTGGGTCGGCCGATCCCGCTCGTGCTCAGCGGCGGCAGCACTCTGCCGCAGGGCTTCCGCGACCGGTTCGAGGCGATCCTCAAAGAAAGCGAGTTCCCGCTCGCGCTTTCCGAGATTCGCATGGCCGAGAGCCCGCTCCATTCCACGGCCAAAGGCGCCCTCGTCGTCGCCCTGATCGATGGATAAGCACCTGAGTCACTTCGTGGACCAACCTGTCATTCGCCAAAATCCAATACGGCAGAATTGGAACGGTTCCCGCCGGTTTAGAGGCCAGCAACATCGGAAATCTCCCGTATTCGGAATAGGGCAAACGATTCTATCTGAGGCGGCCGACACCTCGGATGAGCAAAAGACTGAAGCGTAAATGGAGATTTCCACGATACAAGCCGGCAGAGTATGCAGCCCGGCGTTGGTAGTGGTGGTGCAGTCCTCCAACCTCAGGTACCTCAATCACCGGCCCAAGGTTGGCATTCTGGATGGCTCGCGGCGTCGGTGCATCCTTCTCCAGCGACAAATGCGTCCGGAAATTATGATAATAGCGAAAATAGCGCGTTAACGTCCGACGGAGATGGGTTTCTCCCAGCACAATCACATGGTCGAGACAGTCGCGCCTTACCGTCCCAAGTAAACGCTCCGCGAAAGGATTTTGCCAAGGACTCCGCGGCGCTGTGATGACTTCTTCAATACCCATCGCCTTCACGCGCTCTCTGAAATCTTCCCCGTAGATTCCGTCACGATCCCGCAGCAAATACCGAGGCTCGGTCCCGTCAGGAAATGCCTGGATAATCTGCTCCGCCGTCCACAGCGCTGTCGGATGTTCGGTCACGTTGAAGTGCACTACGCGTCGACGATGGTGAGCCAGGACAATCAACACAAATAGAACTCGAAACGTCGCCGTGGGCACAACGAGAAAATCGATCGAGACAAGGTCATTAAGATGATTGTCCAGGAATGCGCGCCAAGTCTGTGATGGCGGCTTCTTCCTCTTCGGCATGAGCCGGGCGACAGTCCGCTCCGAGATGTCCATCCCGAGTTTCAGCAGTTCGCCGTGAATTCGCGGGCTCCCCCATGAAGGATTCGACGAGGCCATCCTTCCGATCAGCTCCCGCATCTCACGGTCTTTTCCTGGCCGACCCGGTCGATTCTTCCTGGACAGCTGGGCCCAGTAAGAAGCGAAACGCTTTCGATGCCATCGAAGCACGGTTTCAGGCTTCACGATGAGGAGTGTTTCTTTCCAGCTCAGCCAGGATCGAGAAAGGAGCAGCCAGAAGTACCGATCAGACCGCCGGAGTTGTCGATTCAAGATGGCAAGTTGCTGGCGCAAGGCCAGGTTTTCCAATGCCAGGTCAGAACGCAGCCTCAGGGCGGTCGGGATCAGAGAGAGCAGCCGCAAAATCGTCAGAATCATGACCGCAGAGTGTCTGGCACTTGGCCGCAGGAAGTCAACCGTTTCAATGCGGCCGGGGTTTTGGCGAATGACACCATAACCTTGGGGAGTCCGCACAAGACCTATGAGGAAGCTTGGTTCCTGATGGATAGCCGCTGGATGCTGTACATGGAGCGCGGGGACACTCTCGACCTGCTGCCGGGTATTCCGAGGAATTATCTCGAGAACGGCAAGGAGATCTCTATGAAGCAGGTAGCTACCTACTTCGGACCCGTGTCGCTCGAGGTGAAGTCCATGCTCATACAGGGCCGCGTGGAGGCAACTTTCCAGTGCCGAACGGACCGCAAGCCCAAAGCCATCGAACTGCGCCTGCCGCATCTGCAGGGCAGGAGAGCAACCGCGGTGAAGGGCGGCAAGTACGATCCGCAGACCGAGCGGGTTCGGATCGAGCCCTTTGACGGGCAGGCGCACGTGATCGTCATCTACGCTCCGGAGAGGTGAAAAGGAGGCAATGGGTCAAAGGTATCGATCGGCTCGTGCCGCTCAGAACCCGCGTGAGATCGAAATGTACGTCCTTGGACCATCCGGGCTGGCCGCAACGTCGAAGCGGACCACCAGCGACTTTGTATAGCGGTATTGGATGCCTCCTCCAATGCCCGCCTTCCAGTTTCGAGAGGCAAAGTTATCATTGCCCAGGATCGTCGGGTCCGTAGTGGAGCGGTTGCCGCCCCACACCTGCCCCGCATCGCCAAAGCCGATAAGGTCTAAACCGCGATGCTCCTTCTTAAAAGAGCACACCGTTTGCCGCAGCTCTACGTTCCCTATCAGGGCATTGTTGCCACGGTATCGGTAGGTATGAAACCCGCGAACGTACCTGAAGCCCCCCAGGAACGACAGGTCATAGAAAGGAATCTGACTTCCGCCCTTCGGGTCTTTGAGGTCCGCGGCCACGCGAACCGCGAGTGAAGTCTTGTTTGAAAAGAGTGGGATGTAGCCGCGGGCGTCGAACTGGCCGTCGAACCAGCCGTAGTCAGAAAATATGCCATTACCCTTGTCCAGCCCGTCAACCGAACCAAACCGTCCGTAGAAATAGAACCCCTTTGTCAGTCCGTTTTCATAGTTGCGCCGGTCATATTCGCCAAACAGTCCATAGGCAATTACTTTGGAACCGGAATGAAGTCCGGGGGACCATAGAGTGATAGGCACCACCGAGGGACTGTTCGAGAAGACGGTATCGATGGAGGGGGACTTGCTGCTCTGGCCACCGTAGGCATCGCTGTTTATGTAACTGACGTAAATGCCGGCTTGGAGGTCTTCAGTGAAGTCTCGGTAGAGCCCGCCGCTTACGCTGCGCCGTTCAACGTCAAAATTTGTTTTGGCGCTCAGCGGCGTAAATGCGCCAATGCCGAAGAAGTTGTCTTCGGTCCTGCGCAGGTAGCCATACCAAAAGTCGGCATGTGTCTTCTCGTCGCCGATCTTTGGTATGTAAGCTTCTCCCTCGAACCTTCTGTAAAGCTTGTCGGAAGTCAGCATCGTGGCCCGAAATTCTATCCCCGGAATAGAATCATCAGTCGTCAACTCGATACCGAAGCCGGGCCCCGCACCCTGCTCCAAGCCTCCGAATATGCCGTTAACGTGTTTGACGATCTCAATAGCGGTCCAATTGTCGCGCGCCGGAAACTTCCGACCACGGTCCCTGACGCGATCCTTCATCGAGCTGGCCTTGTTGGCCTGAGTAGATGGGGAGCCGGGCGCGTTCGTATCCGGTTGCCAGAAGCTTGCTGCATCGGCAATAAAGCTCGAGGGCTGTTGCCAGGAGAACGCCGCCACAGCCTCTGGCTTCTTCAGCGCTTCTGGGCCAGTCTGGGCAGGCGCACCGACTGGATTCTGGGCCATACAATGCCCGACTGCAAACAGCGCGGCGAAAGTCATTGATGTTGGGGCACTACAAAGCCACTCCAGTTTGAATCTTGCTGTCATTATCTTGCTCCTTGCCACAGGGAAGGGCGAGTCAGTGTTTCTCGGTGGCCTTCTTTTGAACCGGAGGCGCAGTGCCATCGCGACCATAGAGACTATCAGGTAGAACGTCATTGGGCACTCCGCCTGGCATCGGAAGGAGAGTACTTACGCTACCAATCCGGACAACCCTAATGACTTATACTCCGGGGCAAACTGCGCATCAGTTCCATACTGCTCACATGTCTGATCACAATTGCTCACCGCAGTTAACGGTTTGTGCGGAAATCCCCGCGATATAAAGCTCGAAGCGCTCTGCGGTCTCCGGGTCGCCGGGCTTTGTTTTCGAGAGCGGCGACGCTCTGTGGGATAGTCGCATATGAAAGTCGGCTGGATGAGCTGGGTCTCCGCCACCTTCTCGAATATGGCACCCGGAATTTTCCCCTGCGGGAGAAACGCCAAGTGCAGTCCCCGAACGGAGCGACCGCCATTTCGGATAGGAACCCGCGATTCCCGCTGCGCCTTGTCCTGGTCGCCGCTGCGATCACCGTGAGCTTGGCGCTCTGGGGCGCGTGGATGGAAGGTGTTGATGCCATTACTCATTCCGTTGAGGTCATGCGAGCCGCGCAGACATCCACCGATGCCGCGCGTATCCTCCATCTGGATGAAGTGCTAACCATGTCGGCCAGAATGGCTGCCGCCACGGGCGACACAGCTTGGATCGAGCGGTACAAGCAGTTTGGGCCGCAGTTGGATAAGCTCATCAAGGAAGGAATCCCTGACGCCCGCAACGAAATGGCTTTCCAGCGCTTCCTCTACGGACAAGGCAAACGAAGCGCTGGTGAGAATGGAGAAGGCGTCGTTCGAGCTGGTCCTTCAGGGGAGGAAAAAAGAGGCGCTGGGCGGCGACATCAAAGTCGAAAGCCGGCCCGGCGAAGGCAGCACGTTCACGATGAAGACGGAACTACGCGAATCGGTTCGCATGTTGAAAGACCTTTCGGAGGCGACGGCCCGGCCATCTCATCACCCGCCATCGGCTCCCGCCGCCGTGAAGCTTCGCAGACGGGTGTTGCTGGCCGAGGACGGGCCCGACGGAAGCTCATCCCCGCGATCCTGCGCATGGCCGGGACGGAGGTTGACCTGGCCGCCAATGGCCGGCTGGCCGTGGACAAAGCCCTGTCAGCGATGTAAACGGGCACGCCCTACGACGCGATCCTGATGGATATGCAGATGCCGGAAATGGACGGCTACAAGGCGACCCGGCAACTGCGGCAGTCGGGCTACAATGATGGGCCCTTGTTGCCGCGATCACTATCGAACTTCGGAGCCTTAGAAGTACCCGTCACTTTGATGCGAAGGAACGTGCCCGCGTTTTCCTTTGCAAAGAAGGGATCCACCGGCTTCAGCATCCATCGCTTCCATCCGGTCATGGTCTGCGACACCTTCGCCTGCAGTTTCAGCGTGCCATGGAAGTCCAGCGCATCGCTTTGGAGATCATAGTTGCCCTTCAGGTCGACCTTCGCCCCCGATACGCTGAATGACAAGGAGCGAAAGCGAATCACTTCGTTTTCGAGCGTGAACGTGCCCTTCATTCCCGACACCACTTCGTCGATCTCTTCGCTGTTCGGTTTGCCCTGTCCACGGCGGCTCAGGCTATCGATCTTATCCTGAGTTATGGAACGGAGAAACTTTCCGTGCTGCACCTCGAATCGACCGTCCAGTTTCAGTTTTTCCCGCACCTTGCCCATAAGTGGGGGGATGTCGATCTTCGTCTTCAGGAAGATCTGTCCCTCCATGAACGGCGTTCCTTTCACAGCCAGGCGAAGCAGGTCTCGCAGGTCGCCTTGGGGCATGGTGACATCCAGGCTGATGGTGCGCCGCAAATCGCTTTCATGCTTGATCACACCGCCGCTGGTGGTGAACTTGGTCGTGCCCAGTGTCGCTCTCACCGGCTGCAGAATCGTATTCCCATTGGTTCCGTCTATCAGCGCTTCAAATTGCGCCACCAGCGGCACCGGGTTGCCCGCCATCTTCAGCCGGAAGTCCGGCACGGAGGCTTGCCCCTTCGCATGGATCGAATTCAGAGTGCCTTCAAAATGGCCCGTCGAATTGAGAATACCCGCAATGGCGGCGAATACGCCCAGATCGGCTTTCTCGAACGTGTAGTCTCCAGAAAGCGGCGTGTCGCCCGGCTCCTCGGCGTTCCACGGGCCGAAGCTGCCCACGGAATGGATGGCACCCGGCGGTTTTGGATTCGTCAGTGCGGCATCGTACCGCATGGCCACTCCCATACCTGTCGAATTGAGGCGGAGGTCATGGATGGCGAACTCGAGCGGGACCTTCTTTCTGTCCTTAGGCAGAATCATCAGCTTGGCATCCCGGATGATCACCTCTTTGATGAGCACCCAAGTCTGGGACACACTGTCCTTCTCCGGCGACGAGTCGGCACTGAGATTCGGCCGCTCGCCCTTCGGCGGGATGCTGATCTCCATCCCTTCGAGCAAAACCGACTGAACGGTCTTGGGCGTGTCGAAGAGCGTCCCGAGGTCGACCTCAAAACGGAACTTCTTCATGGCGAACATCGGCGGCACATCCCGGCGGCCCTTGTGGCGCAGCGAGATTCCTTCCCCTTCCACGCGTGCCAGCGCGCCGCGCCCTTTCGTCAGCAGCAGGCGCAACGGAGAGGTCTTCGGAAGGTGGACGCGAAGTGCGGCCAGTTCGACGTCGCTGTCGAACCGTTTGCGCAGGTATTCGATGGCCTGCTCGCGGATATAGGGTTCAAAACGTCGCGCCAGAATGGATGCAGTCACAAAGAGAGCGACGATTCCGAGCATCGTCGCAACCGCGATCCCGATCAGCCATTTCCTCTTCCTGGTCATAGTTTGCATGTGCTCCTGACACGTCATCTATCGGATTGCCTCAGCCGGAGCCGGGGCGCCACCACCGCGATCGAGGCTACCCACGTGAGCACTGCCAGGGATGGCTGCGCCATCAAAACAGCCAGCCAGAGCGCTCAGGGCAATCCGGAATCTGCGTGACCGTACTTCCACTTTCCCCGGCATCATGATAGAAGGGGCGGAGACAGATGTCAGTTCACTTATGGACACGTGCCTGTTCACTTATGCACACCATATCGGAAGCAGGATTCGTACCGGGGCATGCGACAAAATTGCGTTTTTTCCCCCTATCGGACTCCTATCGGGCAAGAGAAGGAGCTATTGCCAAGATTGCACGCGCCGCCTGGGATTGCCATACGAGTACGCAGAAGTAGTGCCCGATCGCTTCGGTCTTACATCATCCCGTGCCGTCACGGTAACCTGCTATCGGATTTGTGACGGAACTGCCGCGAGTGCGGTCAGGTTTTTGGTCCCGAAAACAGCGAAGGCAGTTACAGGGCCGGCCACATCCACATCCAGGTACCCACCCACAATGCTCTGCCCGGCGAACTCCGGAAAGTAATCGATCAGCAACTTGGAAATGCGGCCGCCTGCGGGGATCTCCTCCATTTTGCCGGCGAGCATATTGCCGTTGCGGCCGTAAACCACGATGTACGCCTTTGTCCGGGGGAAAACGGGGTCGGACCACGGCAAGTTGAATCTTTGCCGCAACATACCTATTATTCATGCGTATTAAATCGGGCTTGTGCCCCTTTTTCCGCAGGTGGCGCATACAATTTCCTATATCAACCAGCACCTATCCTCAGCAATCTGTGTAGCTTAAGGGTGAAACTCCGAGCATTTCGAGCATTTCGAGCTGGAGCCTGGTAAGCTGTGGCTGAAAGGTCCGCATTCTGCGACCGTTGGCGAACAGCGTGTGCATCTGGACGTGCTCAAAGAGATGAAACACCCGCTCTGCTGTCGGCGCCCTGCACTCACGCGCCTCTGGATACACCGGGATTTCATTCACATGGTTGTCTTCCATCTTTTTCCGGAGCTCGCGCTCGACGAGAGCATGAACCGTTACCGCCAGATATTCGAGAAAGAGAAGCGCTTCGAGTCGGCTGACACTGTGCAGGTAAGCCGGAGTGACCTGCAGCGTGTTTTTCAGCAGGTCATGGCACTTTTCGATCAGGGGTTGATTGCAGTGGTAGGAAACGTAGACATGCAGAGGAGAAAGCTGTGTACAGTTGGTTACCAGGGGCACAACACCATCGCTTCGGGCTTCTGTCTGAGTGACTTGGGTTCGTGTCTGCTATGTCAATCGGAATCTCCACCGGCGCGTGCGAGAGATGCGTGAGGGTTTTCCTGGTTGCTTACTTTCCTCCTTGACGTCGGTTGTCTCCAGGGTGCGCTCGATGGTGTATTCGATCCAGCGCCCCGCCCCTGTTTCTTCCAGTATCCGATTGGCTTTCTTTTTAGTTGTCTTTGTCGTCTTGAGGCGGCAGCGGGGCTTTTGCAGCTTTTCTTCCAGTTTCTCCAGAGCCTTGCCGGCACGAATCAGTCCGTCCTGACGCTTTTCGGCATCGTAACGGCACTTGTGGGTGCTGCGGAACCAGATCAGCCGGAAACCATTGACTTCGGGGATGGGAGACTCCAGAGCCTGAATCCTGTCTGGCTCGGCCTGTCCCGGACGCTTAATCCAGGTAATATCCTGCCAGGCGACGTCATGCGCGGCCAGCCATTCCCGGAACCAGTCGTTCTCCTTGCGATTTCCGGGCAGAATGGTGATGAAACTCCCGTGCTGTTCGTCGATGGTGCGCATGTTGTCCCCGGTGCAAAGCTTGCAGTCGGCCACATAAAGGAATCCCGGCCCTCCCACCAACTGCCGCAGCACGTTCCAGGTTTCGATGTGGGTCGTTGGATCGCCGACATTGCCGTCGTTGACCTTGAAGTGCACCGGCACGGCTCCGTCGCTCGACACGGTCAGAATCCAAAGCAACTGTTTCAGATCCGGCCGGCCGTCTTTGTTGTGGCCGAACGTAATGCGGTGTGTGGGCTTACCGTCCATTTTACTCCCGTCGGCCTTCTCGTAATCGCCTTGAAAGGTGAGCGTGGTGGAGTCGTTGTGAAGCTCACCGAGCCAGATTTCGAACTCCCGGACCATCCCTAGCACGAATCGAGTCAGGAGTGCCTGCCGGTCGCTCTGAAACAGTTCATCCAGCGCCCGTCCGATCCGGTCATCGTTGATCGCGCCGGCCTCATCGGCCGTCAAACCGAGAACGGCAGGCAGCATCGAAGCGGCCCACTCCGCCACAGCGTAGAGAGGAATCCGGCACACGATCAAGCTGCGCAACAAGGCCATCAGAATCGGCGCAGCCGGGACCTTGGCACAACGTCCTGTCACAGCCCGCTTTCAAAAATGTTGTGTGCAATTGTGAACAGTAAGGTGTGCAATTGTGGACAGCATTTATCCAGGTTATCGGCAACACTAATTTTAGTGAGCGAGCATCGTTTGTTCTTGGAGGAAAAAGGGAATTCAACCTCGAGTTGATCAAGTTTGCGAGGGAGGTCTGGGAAATCGGGAAGAAGCCCTCTTTCAAGCATCGCCCGGCGGGTGATGCCCTGTAAGATAGAGCGGTGTTGCCTGTCATCGGAAAGCGTCAAAACGCCGCCGACAAGGACTTGGCGATACTTATGATCCTATATCATGATTTCGTTTTGGAAAGTGCTATCGGAATTTTGCTGCAATCTGTCAATTAGTCGTCTTGTCAACTGGTTCAATACCAACTACCCGGCCGCAGTTCTCTAGAAAGGAGAGGCTCCATGCCCGATACCGTCGTGAATAAGAACAGTGCTGCTGCCTTTGTGGCAGGGGCATTCTTAGGAGCAGGGGTTGCTCTCTTGTTCGCACCCCAATCCGGTCGCAAAACGCGTCGTGACCTAAGTCACTTCACCGAGAAGACCAGGAATAAAGTGGAGGCAGCACAGATTGAGTTGAGGCACTCCATCGACAATATCGTCGGGGATGCAGCAGAAAGAATCGAGGAAAGTCTGAATCGCGGAATTGGTTGGACCGACGGTAAGATTGCGGAGCTCCATCGCGCATTGGATGCTGGAAGAAAGTTCATCCAAGGCGAGATTGAGAAAATCCAGTCGAGCTAGGCGCCCGCGCCACAGGTCCTGGCTGTACAACGGAATGGCACTTATATAAGGCTTGAGACTCGCCGCCGAATTGATGGACACTATGACTCAGAAAGCCGATCGGATGAGCTTTTGGCGAGATACAGGTTCTTGTGGGGAATAGGGACGCGCCGGAGCAGCCCGCCGAAGTTTACCTAAGATCCTGTTTTGGCAGCTGACCGGCGGTTGCAGCCAGCCTCGGATCCGAAATGCAGTCAATTCGGACTATCCACTTCAGATTATCCGCTATGGCGTCGCCGAGCGGATACGCATCCGAGTATTGAATGACGATGACGCCGCATGCGGCCAAGAAGTCTAAAGGTCTCAGCATCATCGACTTCTTACGGCCCCACTGGAAAGCACTGACGCTGGCCCTGGTGGCGGTGGCGGGCGAAACCGCAACCGACCTGCTCGAACCTTGGCCTCTAAAGATCGTCCTCGATTACCTGCTTCAGTCCAAACGGCCGCCCGGTTGGATGAGCGTAATGGTCGGCTGGATCGGGCAGAACAAGCTGGCTGTCCTCAACTTTGCGGTGGTGGCGGTGGCGGTCATCGCCATCGTAGGCGCACTCAGCTCCTTACTGGAGAAATACCTCACCAGCAGCGTCGGCCAATGGGTCATGCACGACCTGCGGCGCACGCTCTATCACCACATCCACCGCCTGTCGCTGGCCGAGCACGACGCGAAAAGGACCGGCGACCTCATCGGCAGGGTAACCAGCGACATCGAAGCTATTCAGGACTTTGTCACCACGGCGCTGTTGGGGATCATAGCCAATGTCCTCACCCTACTTGGGATCATCGGGGTCATGCTTTACCTGAACTGGCGTTTTACGCTCATCTCGCTCTCCATTGCGCCCGTGCTCTTCCTGGTGGTTTACATCTTCACCCGGCGCATCAAAAAAGCCTCGCGCGACGTAAGAAAGAAAGAGAGCGAGCTGGTTTCGATTGTCGAGGAAGTTTTTTCCTCGATCCGCGTGGTCAAGGCCTTTGCCCGTGAGGACTACGAGGAGCGCCGCTTCGAGCGCCAGAGCCTGGAGAATGTCGAGATGGCCCTCGTTGCGCGCAGCATCAAGATGAAGCTCTCACCTATCGTCGAGATTGTCGTAGCGACGGGGACCTGTTTGATGCTCGGTTACGGCGCGCGCCTGGTACTGGCGGGCCAACTCACCGTTGGCGCGCTGGTCGTTTTTTTGATCTACCTGGGCAAAATGTATAAGCCCATGCGTGACCTTTCCAAAATGACGGACACGGTCTCAAAGGCAGCGGTGGGGTTCGAGCGGATCCGCGAAGTTCTGGAGACCGAGAGCGGGATGCGTGACCAGCGCGGCGCGCGACCCGCCGCGCACTTCAAGGGCAAAATCGAATTTGATAGAGTCTCGTTTGGGTACGACCAAGACCAATTGATCCTGAAAGATGTGAGCTTCAAGATCGAGCCGGGCCAAGTCGCGGCATTCGTCGGCCCGACGGGGAGCGGCAAGTCGACGATCATCAGCCTGGTTGCGCGCTTCTATGATCCCCTCTCCGGGGAAGTCAAAATCGACGGGACAAACATACGCAACTACACGATGAAATCGCTTCGCCAGCAGATCAGTTTTGTTTTGCAGGAGACGCTTCTGTTCCGCGCCCCGGTATGGCAAAACATCGCCTATGGCCGCCCGGAAGCGAGCCGCGCGGAGATTATCCGCGCCGCAAAACTGGCCAACGCCGACGAATTCATTGAGCAGATGCCCGAGGGCTACGACACGATGGTCGGCGAACGCGGCGTGACACTTTCCGGGGGCCAGCGCCAGCGCATCGCCATCGCGCGGGCCGTGATCCGCAATACTCCCATCCTGGTTCTGGACGAGCCTACATCAGGACTGGACGCCGTATCCGAGCAGGCCGTGTTCGAAGCCCTCGACCGTTTGATGGAAGGCAAGACTTGCATCGTCATCGCGCACCATCTGGCGACGATCCGGCGCGCCAAAATTATCTTCGTGGTGAAAGACAATACTATCGTTGAGCGTGGCACCCACGACGAGCTGCTGGCAGCAGGCGGCCTCTATTCGGAGCTTTACGAAATCCAGTTTCGCAGGGAAGATCCCCAAGCGGCGGAGACGCGAAAAACTTAGCCGGCAACGCCGACGATAACCTGCTCGGCCCGGACCGCAAACCTGAAGAAGCTCGCGCGCAACGACGGGGGACTGGTCCCGCCAGAGCACCCATGGAACAGTGCCCGCAAGGGTCTCTCACTTGTTTCCCACGCTATGGACAGGGGACAACACCCGAACGTAAACGCCCTTAGAACGGGCTGCGTATACCCGTATATGGAACGGAACAGGTCAGGGAATGGGTCGAAAGCATTGGGGAGGATCTCATCGTTAACAATGTGCACCGACATCGCCTCTTCCTCGTGCTTTGAGTTCGCGTCACAAGCCCCATGCGCACGGCCCGCTTAAACTCTCGGACTTTCCGTAACTTCGAATGGTCTCCACAAGGTAGTTCCCCGTCATTAACTGGCGTGAGCAATTTTGATCAAATGTATGAGCAATACTAGACTGACACGGGAACTGCCGCCGCAGTATAAGAAAGTGTGGCTCGCGCTGCCAGCCACAAATATGACGTAGTACTTCGCGCCATCTCGCAGCACGATCTACCAGATTGCCGCTCGCGAAGGCTGTGCGGTTATCCAAGGAATCGGACTGCTCCTTTTATAGGAGGAACCATGCGAGATCACAAGAGGATCTTCTTCATCATTCTTGTTCTTTTTCTGGCGCTGCCCGCCTTCGCTCAGCAGGCCGGGACCGCCGGCGCGCTGTGGCGTGACCGCGGCGACGTTTCGGCTCTGGACCTTCTATACGGGCCGGGAGGGAAAAATCACCAGCCCGGGAACAACTTTAAATTCATCGAGGAATCTAAGAGCGGAACTTCGCCCAAGTTTGATGTCGAAGATGAAAACGGCACCAAGTGGAAGGTGAAACTCGGCCCCGAGGCGAAGTCTGACACTGCTGCGACGCGCCTCGTGTGGGCGGCGGGTTACTTTGCCGACGAGGACTACTACCGACTGCAAATCCACGTACAAGGAATGAAACCGCTCTCCCGCGGTCAGGAGTATGTGTCAGCCGGAGGCGTTGTCCGTGAGGCGCGTTTGGAGCGCAAAGACGGCGGGAAGAAACTGAAGAACTGGAGCTGGTACCAAAATCCCTTTGTCGGTACGCGCGAGTTCAACGGCCTTCGAGTGATGATGGCGCTCATCAACAATTGGGACTTGAAGGAAATCAACAACGAGATTCTCGATGAGGGCGGCGAGCCCCGTTATGAGGTGTCCGACCTGGGCGCCAGCCTTGGGAGCACCGGCAGCCCCTTCGGCCGCAGCAAGGACGTGATGAAGGACTACGCGGAAACCAAGTTTATCGAAAAGGTCACGCCCGAATCCGTGGACTTCGTCATGCACAGCCGACCCTTCATCCTTACCATTATCAATTTCCCCAACTACCGTTACCGTACGCGGATGGAAAGTGTGGCCAAGCACATTCCTATCGCGGACGCACGCTGGCTCGGCAGCCGGCTCGGCCAGTTCTCCACCGAGCAGATCCGTGACTGCTTCCGCGCCGCCGGCTTCTCGCCCGCCGAGGTCGAGGGCTATACCAGGGTAGTAATGCAGCGCATCGAGGCGCTGAAGAAGCTATAGCCGACCCATCCGCCGCACTCCGGATTCTGTGCCATGGGTTCAGTCGCTGGGAAGGAGTGCGGTGTTGGCCTGACTGTGCCGTCGCGGCTTGAGCCCCCCAGCGTTTACCGAGCCTATTAGAGAGGTGCAACGCGTTCCGATCCCCAAAACTCCGCCTGACCACCTGGTGAAGCGCCCATGAAACTCTTAATCCAACCTGACAACGGACCCGAGGCGCTGCTTTCGGGCATCCGAAACGCCAAGAAAAGCATCGAGATCGTAATCTTCCGTTTCGACCGCGCCGAGATTGAGGCAGGGCTGAAGGCTGCGGTCGGCCGCGGCGTTTCGGTGAGCGCGTTGATTGCCTACACCAACCGGGGCGGCGAGATAAACCTGCGCAAGCTTAAGATGGGTCTGCTCGCGGTGGGCGTCGCCGTTTCGCGCACCGCCGACGATCTGGTGCGCTATCACGACAAGCTGATGATTATCGACCGTCGGCTGCTCTACATCCTGTCCTTTAACTTCACCCACCTTGATATCGACCATAGTCGCGGCTTCGGCATCGTCACCAGGAATGCCAGATTCATCCAAGAAGCGGTGAAGTTATTTGAGGCGGATACCACGCGGAGACCCTATACACCGACACTAGATACCTTTGTCGTCAGTCCTGCCAACGCCCGCAAAGTGCTCGGCGCGTTTATCCGCAAGGCCAAGAAGGAGCTGCTCATCTACGACCCGAAGATCGCCGACGCGGGAATGCTGCACGCCCTCAGCGAGCGGACGAAGGCGGGAGTGGAGATCAAAGTCATCGGCCGCGTAAGCAAGCAAAATCCTGGTCTGGAAGTCCGGAATCTCGCCAAGCTGCGCTTGCACACGCGCACGATTATCCGCGACCGCCGTCAGGCCTTTGTGGGCAGCCAGAGCCTGCGTACGGCCGAACTGGACTCGCGCCGCGAAGTCGGCGTTATTGTTCGTGAATCGAATGTGGTGAACGGTTTAATCAAAACCTTTGAAACGGATTGGGCGATGAGCGCAGCCGAAGAGAACCAGCTGTCCGCAGGCAACTTAAAAGAAACCATAAAAGAGCTGGTCAAGGAGCTGTCGCCGCTGAATCCCGTCGTGAAAGAAGCGCTCAAAGAGGCGGCGTCGCAGACCGGGAGCGCGAGTCTGAATCCGCAAGAAGTGAAAGAAACGGTCAAGGAAGCGGTCAAGGAAGCGGTCAAGGAGCGTGTCGAAGAAATGATAAAAGAATCCCTGGAGGCGTCTTAGCCAGTGCGAAGCATCCATCACAAACTCGGGACCGGCCACACACGGTAGTTCCCCCCTCACCAATGGGGATGAGCAATGTTGACCACACGTTTGAGCAGTACAGGGCTGACACGCGAATTACCGTCACGGTATAAAAAGTGTACCTCGAACTGCCAGCTGGGATCTTCTGGGAGTCGGAGGTCGCGGGGGGGCGACATGTGCGCACGGGCAGTTATCATAAATGTGAAGACGGGTTGCGATTTCCCCCGCGCACTCGTCCATCCTGCCATGGACCGCATGTGCCGCAGTGAAGGCTCGCCAGCCGGAGCCCGCAGTTCTGCCATCTCGGCAGTCCTACTTTCCGTCCGGGAGGATCCATGAAACGCCAAATCCGGGTCAACCGCCTTCTCCTGTGGCTTTTCCTTTTTGCGTTTGTGGCGACCGGCTTTACGGACCAGGCTCAGACGCCGCGGGTCAACGAGGAGGCACGCGACTTCAAGATCTTTACCGACCGCGTCCAGGCATATGTCAAGATGCAGAAGAACCTGGAAGCTTCGCTGCCGGCCCTGAAGCCTACGGAGGACGCGGCGAAGATTGTCGAGCACCAGCACGCGCTGGCCAGGAAAATCGCCGACGCGCGCCGCGATGCACGTCAGGGTGACATCTTCACTCCAGAGGTGGCTGAGCGGTTCCGCAAAATCATCCGCAGTGCATTTCAAGGACCCGAAGGCCGACTTGCGCGCGAGACGATCCGCCCGGACAGCCCGTTTAAGGTCGTCGTGCTGCATGTGAACGACGTGTGCCCGGAAGGGATCCCGTTGACGACCACGCCGCCGACTTTATTGCTCAAGCTGCCTAAACTGCCCCAGGAGCTGGTGTATCGGATCGTCGGGCACGACCTGACCTTGCAGGACACTGAAGCCCGTTTGATTGTAGATCTCATCCCGAACGTCATTCGTTGAGACTTTCTATTATGCCTGCTAGGCGCCGCTCCATTTTCGTCTCCTGTGTTGCTCTCGCCGCAATCAGCATGTCGCTCTACGCCCAGAAGCTGGCCCTGCCGCTGAAACCGGACTCGGTGCGCTTTGCGGTCATCGGCGACATGGGAACGGGAGAGAAGCCGCAATATGAAGTGGCCGCGCAGATGATCAAGGATCGCCTGATGTTTCCCTTTGAGTTCGTGATTGCGCTGGGGGACGACCTCTATGGCGGGAGCAACCCGAGCGACTACGAAAGCAAGTTCGAGCGGCCCTACAAGCTTTTGCTCGATGCGGGCGTACAATTCTACGCAGTGCTCGGCAACCACGACAGCCCCAACGAGCGGTTCTATAAGCCTTTCAACATGAACGGGCAGAAATATTATACGTACAGGAAAAGCAACGTCCGCTTCTTCGCTCTGGACAGCAATTACATGAACCCCCAGCAGCTCTCGTGGCTGGAGAAGGAGCTGCAGAATTCAGGGTCGGATTGGAAAATCTGCTATTTCCATCACCCGCTCTATTCTTCCGCAGCCTTCCATGGCTCTTCGACCGAACTCCGCCTTATGCTGGAACCCCTGTTCGTAAAATACGGGGTGCAGGTCGTCTTCGCCGGACACGAGCACGTTTATGAGCGCGTGAAGCCGCAAAATGGCATCTGCTATTTCACCGAAGGAGCTTCGGGCTCGTTGCGGCAGGGCGACCTGAGGAAGACGGACCTGACCGCGGCCGGGTATGACAAAGACCGTTCATTCATGCTCGTCGAAATAGCCGGCGATGAGCTTTACTTCCAGACCATCTCGCGGACAGGGCTGACGGTCGATTCCGGGGTGATCCAGCGTGTGGCGAAAATCACGGGCGCGACATCCAGGCCTACTCTGCAGGCTGGGCACGGCGGTTTGCCTGGCCGCACGGTTGTGAAAGCCATCGGTGCCGGAATTACCCGAAGAAGAACAATCAACCTCAGATCACCACGCTGCATCCAGAAAAACATTGGACTGCCTCGACCTATCTTCGAAACCGCCGAGGGTGAATTTGGTCGAAAGGAGTTTTTCAGCGCCGTGTTTGTTCATCACGAGCATGATAGCGTCCGTCTCCAAGCCTCCGATTTA
>CAVTZY010000017.1:0-286320 GCA_963739235.1 Terriglobia bacterium
CTGAACGATAATTTTGCGTTACTGACCTTAGCCCAGACCCCATGCCACGCAACAAACTACCACCCCAACCCTCGGTCGAAGACTACAGATTCCCCACCAATTACTCCGAGCTCAGCGATTACATCCGCTGTGAGTATGATTACAAGATGCGTTATATCTACGGCTTCAACCCTATCATCGTCCAAGCTCTGGGTTACGGTAAACAAATCCACAACATCCTGAACTTCCTACATAAGGTCACCCAACAAACCGGATTTATCCCCACCGACGAACAAATCGCTCAAGCCGTCATCAACCACTTTTACCTTCGCTACGCCGCCCGTGAGCAGCAAGATACCCTGCGAAAAAGTGCCCTCCGCAGCGTTCTACGCTATGTCGGCATGTGGCACAAAGAGTTTTCCTTTTCGTTAAAAACCGAGCGCCCCTTGAAATGGACGTCGATAGTGCCTTGGTCAGCGGCTCCGTTGACCTGCTCAAACGCCGCTATCCCAAAAACGATATCCTCGAAATCATAGACTTCAAAACCGGCAACGAGCACAAATTGGATGAGGATCTCCACTTACAAGTCCAACTTTACACCGTAGCCACCGCGAACCCTGAGTTTGGACGTCCAGAAAGCCTATGTCCATTTCCTTGATGTCGAAAAGCAACAGCGTGTCGAAATACTCATAACCCCACAACAATTAAAATTAGCCATGCAAACCGTAAAAGATGCCATCACCGGCATTACCACCCCGCCACTTTGGGCGAAACCCCAGAAACAAGAAAGTCTGTGAGGGCTGTGACTGGAGAAAAACATGTCCCGGAAAGCAAAGCTGACTGAATCTTATCAAGGCCACAGGCAAAGGCTTAGACGAAAATTTGACAAGTCTGGCTTCCAAGTCGACCTGTCGTCAGATCGAGTTCATCCCGACTTTGAATGATCCAACCTGCTGCCGAAAGGTCTGCGTCAATGTCGTGGCGAGCTTTTTGTTCGGGAGTTTCATACATTATTTTCACACCGCATTTACGAAGGCGCTTGGCCAACCTCGGCGATTGTAGCTCAATGTAGTAAATTTGTTGCAGAATCTTCTGACGGGAGATTATCTGAACCGGCTTCGGCGCTGCCCAAAACTGTATTCGCAACAACGTTTCCGTAACCAAGCGCAATTGACTTAGGTCAACCTCACGCTCGCAGACGACGAAGGTTGTTTATGCTTATCCGTCATCCTTTGCCAGGTCAACTATTTGGCAACTTCTGATAATATACAATAAGCATCAGCATAAATCAGTGGAGCACGTGACATGATCTCGTGGGAGCAATACTTCGACCGTCTCATTTCGCTGAACATGCAATTCGAGATAGCCAGAAAGATTCATGCAGGTTTCATGGGGACAACAGAAGCGGTCGACAAGTACCTCCTTGGCGAGCTCGATGATATTCGTAAGCTCATGGGCGAGGCTGCCAAGAGGACCGGCATCGATCCATCCGGCACCTGGGCGTACACAACCGAGGGGGTGGACAAATATCTGAACGAATTGCGTAATGACCTGCCGTCACAACTTCGAAATGTCGAGAACCGCCTCAGACAGAACGAGCTTCTCCTTCGTGTTGCCGTCTTCGAGGCCTTCATGAAAGATCTTCATCGTGAGATTTTGAGACAGAAGCCCTTGCTCCTGCGACCTGAAAGGCAAATTTCTCTCGGGCGTCTTGCCTCGATAGGATTGGAGGCGGTACTAGCTGAGGAAATCGAACGAGAAGTACAGGGCCTGGATCGCAAATCCACAAGGGAAAGGACGGATTACTTCCGTAGGCGACTTGGCATCGACTGGTTTGACGGCAAGATTGTGCCGCTGCTTGAGATAGTCATCGAGACTAGGAACGGGATACTTCATGACGACCCTGATAAGGTAATTGCTGATGGGGTCATTGGAATAGCGTACATCACTTGTTTGTCGATACCCTGGGTATCCCTTGTGCAGGCGGCCGTCCTCTATCCCAGTGGATTTAAGATGATCGAAGGTGTTTCAAAGGAGGAGGTGATGGAGGTCTTCTTCAAGGGCCGGGTTGATCTGACTGACACCTAACCAAGCGCTTGATCTGCCAGTCAGCCCTGTCATGCGTCGCGTAAACAGCGCGCAGCCGCGCCAGCGCGGCCACTTGGCCTGTGCCGGCCTAAGCCAGACAAGGAGAAAGTAGATGTCGGAACGAACTGAACTTGAGTGGAATTACGAGCCAGCTGACTTCTTTGAGGCTCCCTATCACCACGCCGAGGCCGCGTACGATCTTGTTGCGGATGGTGGCAGGGTGACGGTGATCCTCCGAGCACCGCAGGACCCGGTCAATTCGTCTGTTGAACAGGGGATCCAATCGCAGATAAATGACATCCTCGCAGCTCGCCAACTCCAAGTGCATCGCAAGTATCGCCTGGAAGGGCCCAGAATCTGGCAGAATGTGGGTGACAAGAGGCATGTGTCGATTCGGGTGGGGAGCGCTGCCCTCGTTATGACTGGCCACCGGCCCGACATCGTTATTGCCGATCGTAACGGTGCGGTCATCCGCGACACGAAGGCTGAGCGAATCGCCGAGGAGACAGAAACCTTGAATTTACTGGTATCGAAGGCGGGGCAGCACCCGACGATTCGCGTCGTTCTCCAAAGTTATTCCCGCTGCGTCTCGGATCCCGATGACGAGCTTGTGCATCTATACGAAGTCCGCGATGCGCTTTCGGCACACTACGGTGGCGAGGCCCTCGCGCGGCAGGCATTGCAGATCCCCAAGGCCGAGTGGAAACGCCTCGGCGTTCTCGCAAACGTGAAGGCCATCGAGCAAGGCCGCCATCGAGGCAAGCATCTCGCCCGTCGTCCGGCAACAGGCGCCGAACTGACGGAAGCCCGGGAAATAGTCCGGGGCTGGATTATGATCTTCGCGCGCCAGCTTTGAAATAGAACGGTCGGGCCAGCTAATCAGCGTTTGCAGCCAACGGAAACCTCGGACTTTTCCCTATCTCACTCGTGTGATCACTTTTGCGGACGGTTCGAAGGATTCGGCCACCCAAAAGCCCCAGGACCGGGAAGGAGGCCAGTCGAGCGGATGCCTTGGCGCCGGCCTCGATCGAAAAAGCAGCTCGTCCTTTCTTCCATCAGCGTCGGTATTTGGTCCGAAAACAACGTTTCGCTTCAACGGCGCGTGATTCGCACGGCCGCAAGAGCGTTAGGCACCCTACGGAATCGTGTCGAAGCGGACATAAAACTCCTTCACTCCATCGGTGATCTTGAACGCCAGCTCAAGCACCTTCGGCACGGGAACGAAGATGCGGTTTTTTGTGACGATCGTCGTTGTCGGAAACATGGCTCCGCCGGTGGTCTGCGTTTCCAGCGGGTCTTTCAATTTAATATCGTAGTAGAGACTCAGATCGCCGGTGGCGTCCGTGAAAATGTAGATCACGCGGTGGGAACCCCACATGAGCTTGGTGCGGTGCGGTTGGCGCAGAAACTCACCCTCACTTTTCGCCATCCTGTCGGATAGCGCAAGAAACATTTGGAATCCGTTCAACTTTGAGTGCTCTGACGCGACCGTCAGCACCTTCATAAAGCTCGATATCTCGGGCCGCAGGATGGGTGGTGCAGCCTCATACTCATTGCGCGGCGGAGACCCATCGGGTGATTCGATGACTCCCGGCAATTCTTCCTCAACGCTGCCGACCTGTTCTTTTCGGACTTCCTGGCGCTGCCCTGCGCCGCGTCCCCCGGAAGATTTGAAAACCTGCTCAAGGTCAGCCTTTCCGGCGAGATAGTCCGCAAGAAGCGTTTCAACTGCCCCGAAGTCGCTTTCTTCGTACCGGAACAGTTCCTCGTTTTCCTTGAGGCGGCGATATAGTGCATCACGGCCGAGCCTTGTCGAAGATGGAACATGATCGCGAATTTGTGGGTAAAGCTGCTGCCGTACGAAGTCTATTACGAAGCCATGAAATACCTCGCGCGCCGATCTGTAGGATTCCACGACGATGCGCACGGCCTGCATGTCGCGGGCAATCGAGATGTGCAGAACATCTCCCTTCTGTTCGATATGAAAGGCCACGCCGTGGCTGATTGTGGCAAATGCCACATCGATATCTGGCATGAAATAATCCTCAAGCAGGACACCGCGGAGCTGCACCAGAAACATCGCTTCGTCCAAGGTAAGCTGGCTGGAAGGAATTCGATCGACTATCGTCTTTTCCGGCACCTCCGCGATCTTTGATATTTCATTTAGGTAGCGAAGTTGAAGGTTACGTCTCGGGTTCTCCTGACTCACATGGAAAAGGTTTGCCTGTTCACTCGCGAAGCGTCGCATGATGGTTGCGTCGTGCCCGGAATAGAAGTGATTCGTCTTCGACAGCTCGTAGCCTTTCACTTCGCCCAGAGTCACGCTTTCATCGCGGGCGGGCAGAATTGTGATCCTGACGTTCTTCGCAAGATGGATAAGCCCGCGCGAAAGGATGTACTGCTGAAAATGTTGGTTCTGGTCCGCCGCGGAGGTTTCAGCGAGGTCGTTCGACGCCTCGGCCTCTATCAGGGAGACGAGATTGGCGACGTGTTGGATGCTCTCACGGCTGAGAGCCTCGCGACCCGCGGTCGGATGGAGAATGTTAAGATTCACGAATCCACCAAATTCATACCGCCCCGAGATAGGAATCGGAGCGAGCCCGAACAGATTGCGAAAGCCCAGGGTCTGTGCCCCCTGCTGGATGAAAAGGGCTTCGCCGGATAGCGGATTGCTATTCAGCGTGATCCCGTCGAGCCGCACAAGCACCCGAGCCTGCGGATTGATGAACGTCCGGAGCGTGGCGGAAAACTCACCGTTCGATACCTCCCTTGATGAAATTTGATCAAAGCCGACGGCTCGCTTTCCAAGAGCGTCCTCAAAGTGCTGCTGGCTGATGAGTCGGCCATTCACAAGCACAGGGACGGGGAGAAACTGGACGTACTGCCGGAGGTATTCGCATGCTCCCACTTCATCAACGGAAAAAGACGGGTCCAGATCAGCCGTAATGATTGTTCCAGGTCCGCGGCCATCCTCCACGCGCTCAAGGTCGATACAATCTTGCGCGATGCGCAACTCCGACCGTCTGGCCGAACTGACCAGCGTGACGCCGGAGTCGATATGGCGTGTTTCGACTTGGAGGGCGGTACAAACCCCGAAATTGGCCATAGCGCCGATGCCGAACGTCCCTATGACGCCCGACCGCTGCGCCAGATCGGATTTCTTGCCGCTTGAGCCTGCCTTCCAGAAGTTATTTCTGAGGACCTCTTCCGTCATTCCAATGCCGTCGTCCCGGACAATGAGTCGCGCTTTCTCAACGATGATTTCAATTCTGCGGTCTGCGATCGAAATTCCCAGAGCGGTACAACGCATCAATATGGCGTCATAGGCGTTCTGCACGTTCTCCCGCAGGAACGCTTTCGGCGAGTCGTAGATTTCCGAAGAAAGGATCTGAAGGATTCGTTCCGTTTCCACATCGAACGCTATGCGCTCTTTCATCTATTAAGCCTCGCCGCATATTTCTTTCGTATCTCAATGACAGATTGATCGGTAGACTCGGCTATAATTGGCAGCTCTAATATCTGACTCAGCCGATCACGTCTCCCCTCGATCCAGAGCGCATCCATGACATGAATAGCTTCAGCTTCGCTCGCCGGTGGATCGAAGCTGGCGATTAACGCCGGCGCATCCTTAAGCTTCATGAGACAGTCGAGCAACAGGGGCCTCGCGAGATCATCGGATGCCGCCACAGAGGTGAGAATTTCCGCGGCATTCCGGTAATCTGCCACATAGTAAAATTCCTTCGCCTTGAGCAGCGCCGCCGTGTTCGTGTTAAGCTGGACAGTTGGTGGTGGCGGCGGATCATACTGGAACTCGTAATAGGCACGGGTGTTAGGAGGAAGGGCGCACCGCCCCCAGATGGGAAGGCTAAGGTTGTCATTCTGCATTTCCCGGACGTGAAGACGGCCGGTCCTGGTGCTGGTGTCGAGTTCTACTATGTTATAGGTGCGACCATATCGATACAACGCACCGCCACAAAGCGTACCAGCAATGATAAGCGCAATCTTTCGGTCTTCTCCGTGGCGGAACCTAGTGTCGAGAAACTGCGGGCGGTGCTGATGGCCGTGAAAGCCGAGACTGAATCCGCGGTCGATCATGTTCTGTATTAGGTCAGGATCCAAATAATCGGAATGCGTCGGCAGGCCTTCGGCGTTGTGATGCCAGACGGCAATGCGCAGCCGATCCTTTAGCGACGGCTGGCGTAATATGGTTCCCGCGTCGGCGATGCAGGCTGGGTGAATGGCCCCCTCCCTATGGAACAGATCATTGTTATAGCAGCTAGAAAACCCAGCCACGATCAAATCGAGCGCGGGGAAATCGAATATGTCGAGCTGTTTTTCGGGATTGAGGTCGTAGGTGCGAGCGCCCTTGTAAAACGCGGCATAAAACTCTGCGAAAGCAGCAAGCCGCTGCGCGTACAAGGCCTGATCGGCGATCTCGTAAAGCTCAAGACCTGACCAGGACCAGCGCAACAACGAGCCCGGCGAAAAGAGCTGCGTGACTAGGTCCTTCTTGCGGTCTGGAAGGACTTCAACGCGCCGAAGGCTCTTCTCGAAATGAAAGGAACTCACATCATGATTGCCTGGCACGATGATGACGCGGTTGCGGTCCCCTCCTACGAAACGGTCCGTCAGCCGACCTAGATAATCCAACGCTTCCTGATACTGCTTACGGAGTGCCTTGTCGGGGTCCGGTACATCCGGCCTGATCCCTTGAATAATGTCCCCGCTGACAATGATCAGGTCGGGGGGGCGCACTGCCGGTGTTTGCTCGGCTGTGTAGTGCCTCCGATCGTTTTCAAGGGAATCCAGAAGAACGTCGTTACGGATCGGATTTTCCGGATCACGATGCAAGTCGGAGATGTGAAGTACGCTTAGCTTCATTGGCTGCACCTAGGTCGACTTGATAGTTCGCGTGGGTCGCTTATTGGGCAGATCTGAATATCGCCTATAGTTAAGAGGATGCGAACATACCGCCATGATCGGCCTTATGGTTATTATCGGCACGTTTGGAATGGATTTGCAACCGATTTTGTTGCAGCGATTTGCAGCGGTTTTCAGGTCAGGGGGCAGTGCACGCTAGGCTGCTCATTATGGTTGCCTCACAGCGGAGTGACCTGCTATCAAGACTGTCCTTTATGAAACAATAGCCTGTTACAATAGCCTTCATTATGCTGTTCGACGAAATTCCGGAGTCCGAGGTTCTGCGCAACTGGGCGATGGCCGAGTTCTCCAATCCGAACCGCTGGACATTACTCGCCAAAGTCGTACCGGCAGAACTGCTGCAGCGATTGCGTAGTCGACTTCCCTTGGAGGATCACGAGCTCACCGCCATGGCGGATCTCATCCGCCAGTTCCGCAGCCCACTGCTCGACGGTCTGCTTGCACTGCGTCCTATCTGGTACCGTGCGGTCATTGCGATTGACAAGCTTGCAATCGTGCGTGTCATCGCATACGAGCCGTTCGCCCGTATCGTACCCTCCCGTGTCCTCAACGACCTCGCGACTGCGGTAGAGCGGGGCGATTGTATCGATGGTGAGTTCAACACGCTCGTACGGCACATGGCCGACGCCTTCAATCTCGCCACAATGCAGGGCATGCCGATTCTCGTCGCCAAAAGCCGCAACGATCCCTGGTATTTACTTGAGGGCTATACGCGGTGCACAGCAATGCTTCTTGCAAGACGCGCGGGCCGCCTCGGAGACGGCACCAACGTTGCGATTGTCATCGGTATCACGCCACAACTCCCGCAGTGGAACTGGTACTGACTCTTCTCGATCAATCAGTAGTGGGATTGGCAATCTACCCGGCTCAATTCGACCAGTCTCCGGGCACACGAATCTGATCAGTGTCAGAAAGTGGCGTCCCGTTTGCGTCCTAAACGAGGTGTTAAAGGACGGTAATTCTTGGAACGCTCTGAAAATCCGTGTGTCGACGGTTCAATTCCGCATCCGGGCATCAATCAAATCAATCACTTACAAGCGTTCTCGTCCCTTGCATCGTAGCTTCGACTCCCGTTTTTCTCCTAGCTTGATTCCCTCATGTGCCCCTCCGTCTCACGAGTGATCTCCCGGCAGGAATCCTTTCGTAATCGAAGTCATCTTAGGGAGGAACTCGTCATGCAAACCGACGTAAATCCCAAAATCGAATCCCTGGCAAACAAAATCAAACTCGACGAGAAACAACGGAATCGCTGCCAGCAGCCCTCAAGAATGCCAAGAGGCTGGTCCATGGCTGAGAATCTGGCCTGCAATGATTGCAGGGCAAATAGAAGAGAATTTTCTCCTGCACTCCGCCCAACTGCCGAGATGCCTCTTATCGCATAGGGAGCGCCTCACCCAATTTCTGGTACGCCCCGTTTCAGTTACGATCGTCCGGCTTAAGCCGCTCTTCTGAACGGCAGCCACATGGTTCCCCCAATATTCCTGATTCTCTTTCGCTGATTTCATCTCATGCCCTCCGGGTTAAATCTTCGAGGGCATTATTCAGCCGGGCCCGATTGTTTTGAAGGTGGGGATTACTTGACGCTTACGTTATTTCGAGGTCGAGTAGCCTGTCACGGATTCCAAAACGCAGTCACTTCCGACCATCCACAATCACTGGAGCTTACCGCGGGTGGCGAGATAACTGCGGCGTGCGCGAACTATGAGAGCAGGACGCGAGACGTCGACCCTTAGGGCGTGCTGCATATCATCAATGCGCGATGGATCCGGATAGAAGGCCAGCAGATATTGGTGGCGCAGTTCCTCTGCCACGCGCGCGAAGGTTTTTTTCAGATCGGTCACATCGCTGCGAAAGAACGCGCCCGCGGAATCCTCAGCGATGCGGCGCATTAGAGCAGCAGCCTCTTTCTCATCTTGTGCCCAGGCCACGGCGGCTGCAGTGTTCGCCGGCAACGATACCCCGGTGAGTTTCTTTACCAGCGCACGCCGATCAACGGCATAAAACACAGGATAGACAACCACTCCGGAATTGAGCACCGCCCGGATCATGTCGTCGGGGGAAGCGTGGCTGCCATAGTCCTGGCCATCGGTGAGCAGGATCATCGCCTTGCGCCCCTGCACGGAACGCAAATATCCGTCGGCAACCCGCACGACCGCATCATACATCCTGGTGTTTACATAGGGACCCACTTCGATACCGCGAATGACGCGCTTGAGATCTTCCACATCCCAGCCGAAGCGGCATAAAACGTGAACATCAGAATCGAAGCTCACCAGCATAGCCTGATCCTGCGGGCGCAGCTGGTCCAGGAAACCGGCAGCCGCTTTGCGAATCCGATCGAGAACGGTAATGGTGCTCTTGCTGGTGTCGAGCAGCAGTGCAACCCGGATCGGCTCAGCGGCAGCGGCAAAGAACGCAAGCGGTTGGCGGACCTCATCGTCATACAATTGGAAGTCCTCCGCCTTCAGCCCCAAAACCGATCCCCCTCGCTGGTCACTCACCATCACGGGGACATTGACCAGCGTGGTCTCAACGCGAATCCGCCCGACCTCCTGTTGAGCCATCGAATCGCAAATCTGGATGAAGAAGAAAAGCAGGAAAGCAATCCACACCGACCACATCCGCAGGGCGGGCCGATTTCCGGCGACTCCGGAATATTTGCCCGGCAATTTCCTGCGCAGTGGCTCCGGCAAGGCAAAGATGTGAAGCGGATGATAATCAGAGTGTCGAAGCTGCAGGCATGGCTCCATAGTTCACAATTATGGGACCTCTCCCAGAGCCAATCAAGATGCTCCGAATAAAGCACTGCGTACTGAGTGAAAAACAAGTTTGAACAACTCAGCACTCAGTACTCAGGATGTTATTTCTGTTCTAAAAGGCGCTTTCGCGTATAGGGAATCAAGCCGCCCGCCCTCATGATCGCCTGCCTGGCTTCGGGCAACGGCTGAATTGCGAAGCGTTTGCCGGTGGTCCGGTTAAGAACGGAGTCAGTGCTGATCTCCAACTCATCGCCGGCCGATGCTTCGATCTTGGGGCAAGCAAGCACCTGCAATCCCAGGTTGATGGCGTTTTGCAGGAAAATGCGCGCGAAACCGCGTGCCACAACGGTGAGATCGAAGCCTCGCAAGCACGAGGCCGCCTGTTCGCGTGAGGAGCCGCAGCCGAAATTCGAACCGGCCACGATCACGCTCCCGGCCGGCATGGTGCCATCTTTTACCAGCGCACGGAATTCGGAGTAATCCGCAAAAGCATACTGCGGAGTTTCCGTGGGAAGAACGGTCGCCATGAATCTTCCCGGATAAATGGCGTCCGTTGATATGTCGTTGCCAAATGTCATCACAACTTTTGCAGTCATCGCCACCTCCTATCTCGGATCTCGAATAACGCCCGCCAGGGCACTCGCCGCTGCCACTTCCGGAGAACAGAGGTAGACCTCCGACTTCGGGTTCCCCATCCGCCCTTGAAAGTTGCGATTGGTCGTCGAGAGCGCCACGTCGCCGTCGGCCAGTGCTCCCTGGTGCACCCCCAGGCAGCAGCCGCAGCCGGGATTGATAATGACGGCTCCAGCATCGACCAGATCCATGAGATAGCCGGCCTTGAGCGCCTCTTTATAAATGCGCCACGATGCCGGAAACACCAACATGCGAATACCCTCGGCGATTTTCTTTCCCTTGAGGATTTGGGCCGCTGCGGCCAGATCGTCCAAACGTCCGTTTGTGCACGAGCCGATCACGATCTGATTGATCTTGGTCCCAGCCACAGCCTCCACCGACTTCACGTTATCCACGGTGTGCGGACACGCGATCTGCGGTGACAATTTGGAGACGTCAATTTCGACGACCCGGCCGTAGGTTGCGTCGGCATCCGGTCTCACCACGAAAAGATCATCCTTTACGTGGGCTTCCTCCCTCAGGTACCGGATGGTCTCCTGATCGGCCGGGACAATTCCCGAGGTGGCGCCGGCTTCCACCGACATGTTGCACAGCACCAGCCGCCCGGAAGTGGACATGTTGCGAATCGTTTCCCCATGAAATTCGATAACCATGAAGTTTGCGCCCTCGGCGGTCAGCAGGCCGATCAGGTGCAGAATCAGGTCCTTGGGTGAAACGTGATCCGGCATGCGCCCGTTCACAACCACTTTGATGGTGCCGGGCACCTCCAGGTTAAGCACTGTCCCCAGCGTCCAGACACTCGCCATTTCGGTAGCGCCGATGCCGAATGAAAAAGCTCCCAGAGCCCCATGCGAAGTGGTGTGGCTATCGGTCCCGACGACAACGGCCCCAGGACGCACATAGCCGTATTCAGGGAGAATCTGATGGCAGATGCCGCCCTGATCGCCGCGCACATCGTGAAATTTCTGAATCCCCTGCTTGTGAACGAAGTCGCGAACCTTCTTCTGATTGGTCGCGGTTTTGGAGCTTTCCGCTGGAACGCGGTGATCGAAGATGATCGTCACCCGGTTGGGATTCCAGACCTTGGGCTCGCGTCCCGTTCCTTTGTAGATCTCCTGAAACTGATTGATGACGAGCGCGCCATTCTCATGCGACATCGCCAGGTCCACTGCCGGCTCAACGACCTCACCGGCTTTGACGCTGGCCCGGCCCGTGGCGCGCGCCAGAATCTTCTCCACAACTGTCATTCCCATTGTTGCCCTCACAAAAATTGCATTTTAAATAGAAACCCGGCGGCAGGCTAGTCTCCCTCATTTCCATTCGACCGTTGAGTTCAAACCGATCGCAGAGATAGGGAAAAGGCGGCGTCACCGGATTTCAGTTGCCTGTTTCAATGCCTAGGCCAGTTTCCCGGCAATTGCCTGCGCCATTTCCATGGTGGTATTGTTCCCACCCATGTCGTAGGTACGCGCTTTTCCTTCGCGGATAACGGCAGCCACCGCCGCCTCCAGACGGTCAGCCTTGTCTTTCTCTCCGAGCCAATCCAGCATCATTTTGGCAGCCAGAATCGTGGCGATCGGATTGACCTTCATCATTCCGGAATACTTCGGAGCCGACCCATGGGTAGGTTCGAAGACCGCGAGGCGATCCCCGATATTGCCCGAACATCCGAAGCCCAGCCCGCCGACCATTTGGGCGCAGAGATCCGAGACGATGTCGCCATAGAGGTTCGGGGCCACAAGCACGTCATAGTTGAAAGGATTCTTCAGCAGCCACATGGTCATCGCATCAATATTGGCGTCGTCGGTGACGATTTCGGGATAGTCTTGTCGCCACCGCCCGGCTGGTTTCAAGGAACAGACCATCGGTTGCGCGCACAACATTGGCCTTGTGAACGATCGTGACCTTTTTCCTGTTGTGCTTCCGGGCGAACTCAAACGCAGCCCGCACAATCCGCTCCGACGCCCGGCGGGTATTGATCTTGCACGAAATGGCAAACTGCTCCGGCGCAAGTTGCTGAAACGCCGCGAACGGCTTCGAGCCAGCTTCTTTAAAAGCTCAGAGAGTTCAACAGGAACAGGCGAGAACTCCACTCCCGCATAAAGATCTTCCGTATTCTCGCGAAATACGACCAGGTTGATGCCCTCTCTATAATTAAGATTATTGCCGGGATAGGCCTTGATGGGCCGGAGGCAGGTATAGAGGTCGAAAAGCTGGCGCATGCGCACGATCGGCGAACGATACACAAGACCTTTGCCTTTCAGTTCCGGGGCAAGCTCGGCTTCCGAAGCTTTGATTGGTTTGGATGTGATCGCGCCGAACAAAGCGGTGTCGACATTGTGTAGCAGGTTGATCGTTCTCTCCGGAAAGGCGTCACCTTCCTTCTGCCAGAATTCCCAACCGATGTCTCCATGGATGTACTCGGCATCTAAATTGAGCTTATCCAGCACAATTCGAGCTGCCTGAAGAATCTCGACGCCGACACCGTCGCCCGGCAGCCAGGCTATCTTGTATTTGGCCATAATTGCTTTCCTTTCGCGGCTGGTCAGGACTCCATCCGCAGATCAGTTTATAGATTTCCGGGCCAGACGCAGCGCAGGTCCCACCCACCCCGCCGGCCCGCTACGATAGGAAGCTCAAGGATACACCGAGGCACGGGGATTTCTCAACATCGAAGGCGCCGGGCAGCCAGTCTCCGCTTCCAAGGTATGCAGGGCTGCGTTATGATCACCAAGCGCTCCTGGCTCGATATCGCAGCGCTTCGCCTCCAACGGAGGACTTCGTCAGACTGAGGCCAGATACGGGGAACGGAATCCCGATGCAACAGAAGCCGCGGAGCGTCTGCGACATTTGCCATGGAATTGCGAATCCAGATCCAAAACCAATTTGCCCAGCTGCATCCGAGGAGGATGACGGCCGGCTACTCGCGCGAGGCAGCGGTACTCATGCCTATCTTCGAGCATGAAGGAATGCCCTTTTTCCTGCTGACACGGCGTACCGAAGAAGTAAGCACTCACAAAGGTCAAATCTCCTTCCCGGGAGGAATGCGCCACGAGGGCGAGAGCCTGGAATACACAGCGCTGCGCGAGACCTTCGAGGAAGTTGGCATCGGGCCGGAACGGATTGAAATCATCGGACGGTTTCACGACTACAGGTCAATCACCGGCCACCTGGTCGCGCCGTTTGCGGGCTACATCAAAGGAAGCTTCGCTACCGTTGCACAAGCCGCCGAAGTCGCCGAGGTGCTCCGGGTCCCGTTTGCCGTCTTTACAGATCCCAGCCGCTTGCGCACTGAGCGTATGTATCGAGCCGGCAGTATGATGGATGTTTATTTTTACCGTTATGAACCCCACGAAATCTGGGGGCTGACCGCGCATATCATCAGAGACTTCTTCGACGCGTTTCGCCTCGGCTGGACCCGGCAGCCGGAATCGCCATAATAACCTGTCCATCTCTCGATCGATACCCGAGGATATTCGGCCGTCACCGCATCTCCTTTTGAGCGTCTTATGAGTGAATTCCGGTTATAATGGCTTCGTGCTGATGCGCGCAATCTATCTGAACTAGGAGCAGACATTATGGAAGACGCAGTCATTCTCTCCGGCGTTCGAACCCCCATTGGAGCTTTTCTGGGCTCCCTTTCCTCACTCACCGCCCCGCAACTCGGAGCGAGCACAATAAGAGAAGCAGTAAAGCGCGCCGGCATTGAGCCGGCGGATGTGGACGAGGTCATTATGGGCTGCGTCTTGACTGGCGGAATGGGCCAGGCCCCTGCGCGCCAGGCAGCCCTCTATGGCGGGATCCCGAACCGGGTTCCGTGTATGACCATCAATAAGGTCTGCGGCTCGGGCATGAAGGCAGTCATGCTGGCAACGCAATCGATTCGGCTCAACGAGTCCAGGATCGTAATTGCCGGCGGCATGGAGTCGATGAGCAATGCGCCCTACGTCATGGAAAAAGCCCGCACCGGATTTCGCATGGGGCATGGGAACGTTCTCGATACCATGATCTACGATGGGCTGTGGGATCCCTACAACAATGTCCACATGGGAACCTGCGGAGATCTGTGCGCCAAAGAATGCAACTACACGCGCGCCCAAATCGATGAATATGCCGCCGAAAGCTACCGCCGGGCGATTGCTGCGCAAAAGGAAGGACGTTCGAGTGCCGAGATTGTCCCGATCGCCGTCCCGCAGCGCAAGGGGGATCCTCTGCTGGTCAACCAGGACGAAGAACCGGCAAAAGGAAATCCCGAAAAGCTCTCCAGCCTCCGGCCGGCCTTTGGCAAGGACGGTGTGACTACCGCAGGAAACGCGAGCTCAATCGATGATGGAGCGGCTGCCCTGGTGCTCTCAAGTCGCTCCGAAGCTGAAAAACGCCATCTCGTAGCTTTGGGCCGCGTGGTCGCTTTTGCTACCTACGCTCAGGACCCCCAGTGGTTCACCACAGCTCCGGTGTTCGCCGTGCAGAAGCTGCTGGCGATGTGTCAGCTCGGCGTCAAAGATATCGATCTCTTTGAGGTAAACGAGGCTTTCGCAGTGGTCGCCATGGTAACGGCCGACAAGGTCGGCATACCGCGCGAAAAACTGAACGTTAATGGAGGGGCCGTCGCCCTGGGGACACCCGATCGGCATGACAGGCGCTCGCCTGATTCTGACGGCACTCCACGAGCTGCGCCGCAGGAAAGGAACGTACGCGGTCGCATCGCTTTGCATCGGCGGAGGCGAAGCCACGGCAATTCTGATCGAAGCGATTTAACGGCTGAATGCGCAAAAGTCGAGGAGAGGATTGAAACCAAACTCTCCTCGACTGGCAGTGCTGCGTTACCCTTCTGCCCTTCAGGAGGCACGCCCAATATTACTTAATCTCTCGTGCAGATAGGATTTCCCGGATCCGATAGCATTTTGCATCTCCCGGCCGGCCTTCCTGGTCCAATGCATGCCATCCCGGAATTTGTCGGACACCCCATCGATCAAATGGTCGAACGAATGTCGAACATCCATGCCGATGGCTGTCGACTTGTTAATAGCTTTCTCGCCAAGATGGCGCAAATCCCGTCGCGTCCGCCTGCCGGATTGCGGAGCAAACAGCAGGGCAATCCCCGCCCCAACCGCACCACCAATCAGAATCGTGCCAACCGTTTGCAGCTTTCGGTTTCTTGGTTCCATGAAACCCTCCTAGGAAAATCGATACCACACCCTAACGTCCAACACCCTATGGATCTCTTTAAGGATTGATGGTAGCTGGTGTTCTTTGGTTACATTAAATTGGTTCCGAATGGGTCGGATTCAAAAGCTAAAGGCACGTGAAATCATAATGATAGAAGAGGTTAAGGCAGAAATGCGGTCTCGTTTCCATGATCATTGGATGTTTACCCGCGGGTCAATCTTAAACGCGAAGGTCGCCCCTGACTGGGAAGTCAGGGGCGGCCTTCGCCTGGAGTTTATACATTTTTCACCTGTTCTTCCCGCATTCCGAGCCTCGTGATCATAATCGCCAAGTCTGTCCTGCTATTTATTTCTTGACAGACCGACCTCTTTCTGGCATGCTCTATCATATACTGTTTGCCAGGAGCTTGCCATGACCGAAGATATACGAGATACAGTTCTATCCACAATTGAAGCCTCTCTCGATGCACAATTGCGCGCTGTTCGTCGGCTGCGAAAGGAGAGAAGCCTCGAGGATAAACCACCGCGCAAGTCACGTCTGTCACAAGTTGACATGGCATATGACGTACTCAAAAAAGCCCGAAACTCCTCTCCATGTTTCCGAATTGCTCGACCGAATACAATCGGCTTTCGGGGTACGCGTTGACCGTGAAAGTCTGGTCTCTTCCTTTCCAAGAAGATTGCCCATGGCGACCGTTTCCTGCGCACCAAGCCGAATACTTTCGGATTGCGCCCGGAGGCACGATGACCTTCTGGCGGCGTTCCTGGAGATCGTCAAAGCTGGGCGCGGTGTTTTCCCGCAGAAACGTTCTTTGCATGCGCGCCATTCGTCAAGCAATGGGCTCGTTGGTTTGCCTGGGACGACGCACGGTGTCCCGAATCATCTGGACCAATGGGGGCGAGAAACGTAGCTGGGGTGCTGAATATTTTCTCCATTCGCGTTGCCGGTGGGAGCCGCAGCAGCTGTTTGCTCCTATTCTTAAGCGAGCGCTTCCCTATTGCACGGGGCGCTATATCGGGGTTGCCGCCGATGACACACGATTGCACAAGACGGGGCGATGCATTCAGCAAGCCTATTTCCAGCGCGATCCGCTCTCGCCACCCTTCCATGTCAATCTAATGTTCGGGTTGCGTTTTCTGCAGGCTTCTCTGCTGGTGCCTTTGTACCGTCACTCCAAAATCGGCACCCGTGCCTTGCCGATCCGCTTTCAGGAAGCCTCTCGGGTCAAGCGGCCGGGACGCAAAGCCACCGCCGAAGAATGGAAGTGGTATCGAGCCGCCGTGCGGAAATACAATTTGTCGCAAAAGTTCGTGACCATGATGAAGGACTTGCGTCTGGCCCTGAATGCAGCCGGCGCCTCGCTCAAGATCTTGGTCATGGCCGTCGACGGCAGTTTCTGTAACCGCACTGTCTTTGGCGCATCGGTCGATAAAGCCGAAATCATCGCCCGCGGCCGCAAGGATGCGGTTCTGTGTTTCCGGGCCCTGGCAGGATCGCGTCGCTTCTACGACACCCAAAAGTTCACCCCAGAGAGTGTGCGTCAGAACGACTCTATCCCTTGGAACAAACCTAAGATCTTTTATGGCGGCAAACGACGTCGCGTTCGTTATAAGGTGCGTTCCAGTGGTTTACTGGCAAGGTGGCGCCCGCAGACGTACCCTGCGATCTGCTGGTCGTTGCGCCCACTCCCTATCGCAAGCGCAAAAGCGGAAAGCTCTACTATCGCCAGCCCTCCTACCTGTTGACCACGGATCTCAAAGGCCATGCCTGCATACTCCTTCAGATCTACTTCGATCGTTGGCAAATCGAAGTAAACCATCGGGAAGAGAAGGACACTATCGGCGTCGGGCAAGCACAGTTATGGAATGAGGTTTCTGTGCCCAAACAGCCAGTTTTGGCGGTAGCTTCTTACAGCGCCTTCTCTTGGCATCGCTGTTAGCCTTTGGTGCCGAGCGCGGGGCAGCGTACGCCCCCTTACCTAAATGGCGAAAAAATGCCAAAAGGCCTTCATGTCTTGATCTAATAGCTTTACTGCGCAAGGAAATGGTCGAACGCCCTGATTTAACAGCCGATCTTCACATGGAACCTACCGCTGAACGCCTTGCCTCGGCTGCAGCCGCGTGAAAAATGTATAAACTCCAGGCGAAGGTCGCCCCTGACTGGGAAGTCAGGGGCGGCCTTCGCACTCCATAACGCGTGTGAAATTCGGGAAGCAGTCTCCCATGCGCCGGGGCGCACCCAGTGACGCATGAAAAGCACAGCCGTTGCGCGAAGCGCCTTGGAGTGCGGCGGCATGACGCCGCTTTGTTAGGCTTCAAAGCGGCGTCATGCCGCCGCACTCCAAAGGCTCCGCCTATTTTCGGAACAAAGCACTCTTAAAAGCCGAATTGGATCTCGCCGAAGACTCTCCTTTTCAGAATGTCGCCGAAGATGTGCTGCTGAATGTCATCATTCAGGAGGTTGATGGTCTTGATTGAAGTTGTGACCTTCCCATCGGCCCAGCGCACGCCGAAGTCGACGTTCAACATCGTGTACGAGTCGGTGAATCCGTAAAAGCTGAGGTCGCGCGTGTCAGTCCAGAAAGCTTTGCCGGCATAGTTGACCGAAAAACTCCCCAGGTATCGCTTGGCATGCAGGTTCACCCCCCAGTTGAACCTGCCACGCGGGGGAACAGGCAGCGAATTGGCAGGATAGCGGTACGGATCGTTCACCAGGGAGCGAGTCTCAGGTGTCGCCTGGAAAGAGAAATTGGCGAACGTGCTGAGAGTGGGATTTAAGGGTTGTTCGATAGATGCTTCAAATCCCTTGTTGCGCACCTTGCCGTAATTCAGCGTTTTGACATTCGAGGGAAGATAGATTCCCATTTGCGACAACCCGTCAATAATTTGTGGCGGCAGCGGCCAGCCGGGCGGCGGGTTCTGGGAGGTATAGAAGGGCTGCACCCCCGCCGCAACCAGTGCCTGCGGGCTCAGGAGGTTGTTGATAACCTCGTTCGAATCATTCAGGTAGACAGCCAGACCCACGTTGGTATGTTTGGCGAATGTGCCGTTATAACCTATCTCCCAGCCGGACAGCACCTCAGCCCTGAGGTCGGCGTTGCCATAGCTGCGCGTCAAGATCGGGAATTGCTGGTTTCCCAGCCGTGGATCGATAATCCCCAGGGGGAGGTAGCCGCCGATGATTGTCACATCGAGGAAATTGTCGATCGCTGATGGCGATCGGTGGGCACGATTGAATGAGAACCGAAGGGCATGCCTGTCGACCAGCTTGTACACAATGGCTGCACGAGGCGAGAAAATGGGCCGGGAGATATTCGAGAACTTGTCGAGTCGAAAACCAAGGGGCAAGCGGAATTTGCCAAGCATGATCTCGTCTTCGAAATAGCCGCCCACTTCGCTCCTGTCTTTGGCATGGGGAGCCAGCGAGACGTCAAATGTGCTGTAACGAAAGTTCAGCCCGTAATTCAGAAGATGACGGCTCTCGACCAACTGGGTATAGCTGCCGGAAATATCGTAGGTGCCGGTTTTGAAATTGATCCGCAGCGGGCTCCCATCAGCTGCCTGGGTCAGCAAATTGGGCGCCTTGCCATCAAAGACGTTAGCGAAAACCGCCAGTTGCAGCCTGCCGTTCTCGTAGTCAACACGGCCATAACTCAGGCGGCTGCCTGACTCCAGCCGGAAGGGACCAATTGGAGTTTGAATGATCCCCTGGGAAGCGGCAAATCCGCCTTCATAGGTGACACGCCCCGAGGTCCCAATCTCCCGATCCACCCGGAGGTCAAATTTAGGCTGCCTGGTCCCCGGATTCGCATAGGCAACATCGTCGAAGGAACCTCCGCCTACCGTCGCCGCAGGATCGATGGGGTTGTGTGTGACGGGCACACGCCCGCCCGGACGGGCAAATCCATCCGAAAAACCGTAGCCGGTCGAGACTCGGAAGGACCACTGTTTGTTGATTGCCTGGGCAAAGGTGACGTTCGCAGCACCGAATCCGCCTGCGCTCGCGCCTGCACTCTTGCCTGCATCGCGGCTGAAGCCGCCGCCCATGAGGGTAAAACTGAGACCGGGCGCTTCCCGCGGCGTCTTGGTAATGATGTTGACGGCACCGGTAGCCGCATTGGGTCCCCAGACCGCCGAGACAGGCCCGCGGACCACCTCGATCTGTTTTATGTCGTTGGCATTCACCGGAATCATGTCCCAGAAAATGACATTGTAGAAATCGGAATAGATCGTCCGTCCGTCCACGAGTGCAATCTGGGAGTTTGTCAGCGAGGGGCTGGCCTGCCGGCTGGCCAGGTTGATATCGCGCGCCAACGTCTGGACCACGTTGAGACCCGGCACGGATCGCAACAGGTCGCCGAAATTGGTGGCCGGAATCGCCGCAATCTCGTTCGCGGGAACCACGCTTACCGCTGCAGGCACACTCTGAATATCCGTTTCGATTCGGGATGCCGTGACCACCACCGTTTCATTGGACGCAATCGCCAGCGCGAAGGGAACTTCGGTCGCCACATCCGGTTTCACATCCACGGCCTGCCTTTTGCTCGTGACATAGCCCGGTCGCACAACGGTCACCGAGTACGCCCCCGGAGCTAATCCGGATATTTCGAAGTAGCCGTCCTCATCGGTCATGCCCGACCGATTGGTTGGCCCGGCAACGGCGACAATAGCCTGCGCAACGGGCTCGCCCGTAGATCTCTTGACCGTGCCTGTGATCCGTCCGGTCCCGTTCTGGGGATTTGCCGCCACAGGCAGGGCCAGGCCCAGAGCCAAGCCGAGCAAGAGGATGGTTCTACCTGAACAATTCAGGAAGCGACCAGACACGAATTTGAGGTGGGAGGACGTATGAGTGTAGGAGAACAAAAATCGGGCGCGTATCATCCGCTACTCCTTTCCGGGAAAGACCTGATAGGAAAATACCAGTCAACCACTGCAAAAGAGTCCGGCGCCTGCCAATTCCCCAGGACCAAACAGCTCGATTAAAAAGCACGATCCTGCAGGAATCATATTATGGAAATTCTTCTGTCTCTACAACTTTTGAAAGCGTTTTTGCTGAATTCCACCCATTGAACCTCCAGATGGTTGGAATTCACCGGCCAGGATCTAAAACCATGGGTAGACGAGAAGAGTCGCAGGAATCGATGCCGCTATCCACGCAAATAACACGCGTGCAGCTCCGGCCGCCTTGCGCTGATATGCCAGCTTCCACAAAACGGCCGGGAGACCCAAGAGGAAAATCGGAAAGAGAAAGGCAATGTAGGCATCCGTTCCCGTAGTCAACAGGCAAGTGTCAGGACCAGGAACGAAGCGGCGAATCCATTTGCTGCTGCGCGCATCCATCGAACCGAGCGCAAGCGGCGGTAAAGCAGCATACCCGCTGCCGATGCCAGCCCTAGAATACCCAGGGCCCGCCAGGCATAGGATTTCAAGATCACGCGGATGCTGAACACAGTATCATTTTCGGCAGATTCCGTCTTGAATTGATCCATTGCGCGCGACATCTCAAGGAACTGACCCAACATCCCCTGCGGAAGTCCGGGCACGCGCCTCAGATCCTGCAAGCTGGAATACGGCGTGTTTTTCAGAATGAGCGTGGCCCAGCTTCTCGTCATTCCGGGAACGGAAAGGAGATCGATCGACGTGGCTGCATTCAGGTCAAAAGTATTGAGCCGCGGCAGGCTGCGAAATTGATCGAAGAGAGATGTGCCGACTTGAAAATTCCGGTTGGCAAGCCAGATCGCAGGCACCGCCTGGAGCGGTTCTGCGAAAAGTACCTCCTTGACCAGAGCGTCGATCAAAGCAGACTCATCCGGGAAGACCGATTTGTACCCTTCGATGAGCCCCGCAGAATCGGCGGGTTTAGTTGTGAACAACACGTGAAATAGCTTGAGATAGCAGTTCTCCAATGGGGAAAGATCCGTGGATTTATTGATAAGTGAGCCTTAACTTCCCGGCCACGTCCAGGTTTCCTCCACTAACGACTGCAACGGTCGTGAACCCAGGAGAAAGGTCGAGCTTGCCCGCCAACAGGGCTGCAACGGCGGCGGCCCCGGCAGGCTCCGCCAGCAGTTTGGCGCGTTCGAGCAGAAAACGAATCGCCTGCAGCATTTCCTCGTCGCTGACGGTCACAAGATCGTCGGCGAGTTCATTGATGATCTCGAATACCTCGGGATCGGTCTTTCTGGTCGCCAACCCATCCGCGATGGTGGTCACCGCATCGAGATCCGTGCAGCATCCCAGGCTCCTGCTCCGGAACATGTTCGCTGAGCCGGTCGGTTCGACTCCGATGATGCGCACATTCGGCTTGTGCAGTCTGATGGCCATCGCCATGCCGGCCATGAGTCCTCCGCCTCCGATAGGAATCACGATCGCAGCCAAATCCGGGAGATCCTCCATCACTTCGAGCGCCAGCGTCCCTTGACCGGCAAGCACGTAGCGATCTTTGAACGGGTGGACGTAAACGAGCCCTCTTTCCATGGCCAGTTCCTGGGAGCGCGTGAAGGCATCATCCCAGAGTTTTCCGTACTGGATTGCTTCGGCTCCATACTCTTTAACCGCCGCAACTTTGCTGGCATTGGCCTTTTCCGGCATCACCACCACGCCAGGAATCCGTTCATGCGCCGCGACATAGGCAACCGCCTGGCCCATATTCCCCGCCGACGCGGTAATAATGCCGCGCCGGGCCTCGGCACGCGTCAGGTGACGGACTTTGTTGAAGGCACCGCGTGGTTTGAACGAGCCGGTCTTCTGCAGGTTTTCCGCCTTGAGATAGACCGGAAAGCCGGCACGGTCGCTCAGGGAGCGGGACGAGAATATGGGGGTACGGTGCACGAGATCCCGAATCGTGGTGCGCGCCTCGGTGAAATCCTCCGCAGAGAGTCGGTAGCTCATGGCTTTTCCTCTCCACTCCCGCTGCCCACGCGACGCCCCAGCACCGCTGCAATCTGGCGGATCTCGTTCATGAGCTGCTCCAGGTGGGAGGGCAGAATCGACTGATGACCGTCCGAAAGCGCCTCATCAGGCTTATGATGCACCTCGATGATCAGACCGTCGGCTCCGACCGCGACGGCAGCGCGCGACAGAGGCAAGACCTTTTCCCTCCTCCCTGTCCCGTGGCTCGGGTCGACGATGATCGGCAAATGGCTGAGCCGCTGCGCGGCAGGAATGACGCTCAGATCAAGGGTATTCCTGGCATGGTCCACAAATGTGCGCACGCCGCGCTCGCACAGAATGACCCGGTAGTTGCCTTCCGAGAGGATGTATTCCGCAGCCATGAGGAGTTCATCGAGAGTCGCCGAAATGCCCCTTTTGAGGAGAACAGGCCGACGGGACCTGCCTGCCCGCTTGAGCAGGGAGAAGTTCTGCATGTTACGCGCGCCAATCTGGACGACGTCGCTGTATTTCTCAACCAAATCCAGGCTCTCGTTATCCACCGCTTCCGTGACGATCTTCAAACCGAACTCGGCCCGCACATCCGCGAGGATCTTCAGTCCCTCTTCGCCCAGCCCTTGAAAACTGTATGGGGACGTGCGCGGCTTGTACGCGCCACCTCGAAACAGGCGCGCCCCCGAGGCGCGCACCGCGCGGGCGATGCTGAAGGCCTGTTCCCGGCTCTCGACCGCACAGGGCCCTGCAATTATCGCCAGGTCGGCGCCACCTACCTTCACGCCATCGCCGAGATCGATGATCGTCGGATCTTCCTTGAGTTCACGGGAAACGAGCTTGTAGGGTTTGGAAACCGGCACGCATTCCACTACCCCAGGGAGGGTATCCAATGCGGTGGCATCAACCGGTCCGCGATTGCCGGTAATGCCGATCGCGGTCCTCATGATGCCGGGAATCGGGTGCGCCCGGAATCCCATTTCTTCGATTTTGCGGCATACCTCTTCGATTTCCGCGACGGTGGCGTGCGCCTTCATCATTACCAGCATGGCTGCATTATCTCCAGAAAGCCCTCATTGTAGCGTAGCTTTTGAGCGCGGGAAAGGCTTACACTAGGTTTACGGCGAATTAGACTGGGAAGAGATGCGTCGCATGCGCATGCAATCACCAATCCGTGAACGGGAAACGCTGCTGTTTAACTGAGGGCGGAGGAGTTGAATCTTGGGTGGACAGATCGCCATCGGTCTCAATGCGGTGATTACTGCGGTTACCCGTGAGGTGCCGCGCTTCCTGGCGGTCAAAACCGCGGAGATTGCGCCGCTCCTGCCGCTCGACGCGCTGCCCTTCGGGCAGTTCGATCCGGAACGCGACCGCACTCTGGAACTGGGTCTGCGGCGTTGGGTACGTGAAAAGACAGGGATCGAGATCGGTTACGTCGAACAACTTTACACATTCGGGAATCGCTTTCGGGATCCGGGGGAGAGCCGCGGCGGCCCCCGTGTTATTTCGGTGGCGTATCTGGCGCTCGTGCGCGAGGTGCCGCTCTCCGGGGCGGGCGAGGCAGTCTGGCGTGACTGGTACCGGCACTTTCCCTGGGAGGACTGGCGGGCTGGGCGTCCCGCCGTTATCGACAGCCGCATCGCACGGGCACTCGATCGCTGGATTCGAGCCGCTCCGAGCAAGGAGGTGCGCCGCGATCGGCGTGAACGCTGCGACATCTACTTCGGCTTGGCGGGCGCGCCCTGGGTGGCGGAACGCGTTCTGGATCGCTACGAGCTGATTTATGAAGTCGGGCTGGCTTCCGAAGCAGAACGCGACCAGCACATGCATAAGCCGCATACAGCAAAGGCCATTGATGCCGGGAACGTCCTTGGACAACCTATGGCTTTTGACCACCGCCGCATTCTGGCCACAGCACTGGGACGTTTGCGCGGCAAGCTCAAATATCGGCCGGTCGTCTTCGAGCTGCTCCCGGAAGCATTTACTCTGCTGCAGCTGCAAAGAGTCGTCGAAGCCCTGGCCGGCATCGGGCTTCACAAGCAGAACCTGCGGCGTCTGGTCGAATCCGGCGGGCTGGTGGAAGGAACGGGGCGTATGGATGTTCAAACCGGCGGCCGGCCGGCCGAGCTTTTCTGCTTCCGCCGGGAGGTGCTCCGGGAGCGGCCCGCACCCGGTGTCGGCATCTCCGGCCTGCTCCACGGATAAGGGCGATTCCCCTGCGACGCAGGGTATTGCCGTTGCGGCGGCCCTGATTTGAAAGTGATTTTCCCCTATTACCACTTCAGGTGCTTTCCGTCGCCCCGGCCAAGGCTCATCCAAAATCATCTTTCCTCCCTTGGGCTCGCTCACGCTCACCCAGGGATACTGTTTTCAGCCCTGAGGGCTGAAAACGCCGGCATACTATTTGGGGGCAGGAGTTTTGATGCAGTCTCGCCGGACGGGGCCTGGAGTCAAATAATTCCGGGATCTGGGCGCCGTGCGGCGCCCGGCGTCCCCTTGGCCGCCCCTTTGTCATGCCGCTGCAGTTTCTATTGACAGGAGATATACTCAATATTAGTATAAGAGTGATCGGTCCTCCGGGGCCGGGTTTTTTTAGCAACCCTATATGCTCATATTGAGCATAAATGAGGCGGGATACATGGATGTAAGAACTCTGGATCAGATTCCGGCGCTTGAGGATCTGGCCTATACCCCCGAGGTCAAGCGCAGCACTGCCGCCGTGTACGAGCGGCTGCGGGAAGTGATCCCGGAGATCGAGTGGCCGGTCCACGCGCCGTATATCGCGGCTATCCAGCGGTTGAAGGTCGAGCGCAAAGCCGTCATTCTTGCCCACAACTACCAGACTCCGGAGATTTTTCACGGGGTTGCCGACCTGACCGGCGATTCTCTGGCTCTTGCCCGGCAGGCAGCGGAAACTGAGGCTGAGAGGATCGTGCTCTGCGGAGTCCATTTCATGGCGGAGACCGCCAAGCTCCTCAACCCTGAGAAGAAGGTGCTGATTCCTGACCTCCAGGCGGGCTGTTCGCTCGCCGATGCGATCACTGCGGAGGATGTGCGCTTGCTGCGCCAGCGTTACCCTGGCGTTCCAGTCGTAACCTACGTAAACACATCGGCGGCCGTAAAAGCCGAGTCTGACCTTTGCTGCACTTCTGCCAACGCCGTGGAAGCCGTGGAATCTCTGGGTGTCGACCGCGTCATCCTGCTCCCGGACGAATATCTGGGCCGGTACGTCGCATCGAAGACCAAGGTGGAGATCATTCTCTGGCGCGGCCACTGCGAAGTGCATGAACGGTTTTCCGCGCAGGATCTGCGCAACTATCGCGCTCATTATCCCGACCTCGTGATTCTCGCTCACCCGGAATGCTCTCCGGAAGTGCTCGAGGAGGCCGACTTCGTCGGCTCCACCGGGGGCATGATCCGCCATGTCGGCGCGCGGCGCCCGCGGCGCGTAGTCATGGTGACCGAGTGCTCCATGAGCGACAATGTGGCCGTCGAGTTTCCAGACATCCAATTCGTGCGCCCATGTAATCTATGCCCGCACATGAAGCGCATTACCCTGCCTGGAATTCTGAATTCCCTGCTGCATGACGAGTTCGAGGTGGAAGTAGAGCCTGGCATTGCCGAACGCGCCCGGCGCGTCGTCCAGAGGATGATCTGCCTCCCGAAGGCTGGCCGCTAGTATGGATCGCCAGCGAGCATCCATCACGCCGCCCAATCCATTGCTTTATCACGAAACCGTACGCCACGCCTTGCTCGAGGATTTGGGTCGTGCCGGCGATATCACAACCGATGCCATTGTGCGCCCTGATGAGGAGGCATCCGCATCGGTCATCGCGCGCGCAGAAGGGCGGATTGCCGGACTGGACATCGCGCTCTATGCTTTCCGGTGCCTTGATGAGCGGATGCATGCGCAAATCGTGATCGAAGACGGCAGCGATGCACCGGCCGGCGAGCCCATCGCCCTGGTCCGTGGCAGTGCTCGGGCCATTCTGTCAGCGGAGCGCACGGCGCTCAATTTCCTGGGCCGCCTCTGCGGTATCGCCACGGCCACGCGAGGCATAGTTGCCGCCGTGACGCCCTACTCCGGCAAGGTCGTGTGCACACGCAAGACCACCCCTGGTTTGCGCGTGCTCGAAAAATATGCTGTGAGGGCCGGCGGCGGCGCCAACCATCGCTTTGGTCTCGATGACGCGATACTGATCAAGGACAATCACCGGATGATCGCCGGCGGGATCACGGAAGCGATCCGGCGCGTGCGCAGGCACGCGGGGCACATGATCAAAATCGAGGTCGAGGTCGATACGCTGGGCGAGTTGGAAGAGGCCCTCAGCCAAGGCGTCGATGCCGTATTGCTGGACAATATGACCGTAGAGATTCTGGCTCAGGGGGTTCGAATGGCGAAAGGGCGGGCGCTTACCGAAGCCTCCGGAGGTATCACACCGCTGAATGCCGCAGCGATTGCCGCTACGGGGGTTGATCTATTATCGGTGGGTTGGATTACCCACAGTTCTCCGGCGCTGGACGTTTCCCTCGACGTTGCGATTCGGGTTTAGCGGGGCCGCGCGGGAGAAAGGAGCGCATTGTGCTGCGCTCCCTTTGCCATAGCCACCTCACAGGCAACTTGCTAGCGCACCATCACGATGTCACCGGGTTCCAGAAAAATATTCTGCTTGAGGTTTTTGCCTTCGATCACCTCTCGGTAGTTGAAATTGATCGTGCTGCCATCCTTTTTGCGCAGGATCTTGATGAATTTCCCACCGCCTTTGGCAAATTCGCTAGGCCCGCCCGCTCTGGCAATCAGTTCCAGGACGGTTAAGGGCGCGATCAATGGATAGGTTCCCGGCTTGGAGATGGCGCCTGCAATGGAAACCGTTCGGCTCTCAATCTTTATGACAATGATGGTGACCGTCGGGGGCTCTTTCATGAACTGCAAAAACTTTTGGGTGATGCTCTCTTCCAGTTGCTTGGTAGTCAGTCCGGCTGCCTGCACGTCTTTGATTAGTGGGATGGTGATCTTGCCATCAGGCCGGACCACGACCTGCGGCGCGGAGCTGTCAGCGTCTCTCCAAACATTGACGGACAGGACATCTTCAACACCGATCACAAAATCGTCGCTGACCTTGGGAGTGGAAGCCTTCTGCTGAGGTGCCGTCGCCGGAGGTTTCTGAGCATTACTGTTGACCGGGGGTTTCTGCTGCGCGACAACCATACCTGCAACTGCCAGAACCAAGCTGATGCTAAGCAAGATTTTCTTCATTGTTTCTCTTCCATAGATGCAGAAAGTGAAATCCGGATTGATGATTTTCCCTGGTCGGCCGCACCCGCAATGCCGTCGGGTGTCGACTGCCGGGTAATGGGAAAAGCCGCTCCCTGCGATTGCCCTAAGCGTCCCGCCCACAAAACAATAGCCGCTTCAAACGCGGATTTCCATGGAATTCCATGCCGGATTCCATACACGTCCGCAAACCGCAGGCCTCCTCGTAAAGGTTCACTGCATCCGCAAGCATACCCAACAACTTTCCAATCGGCAACTTGCAGGCTCAGGTTCAGGAAAAAACATGGATCTTCATGATCGACGATGGTGGTATTCTTTTGCATTGTCGCGCTACTACCTGTTGCCTGGTTGAAGGGCGTTTGCGATCGCCGAGAGGAATCATGCAAGGAAAACCTAAGTCAACGAAGAAGACGGCTGAAGCTCAAAAACCAAAATCCGCAGTCCTGGCATTTGTCAAGGAGCTGGCATTTATCTTTTTGGCCGTGCTGATCATCAACAGTTTCGTGCTCGCGTCTTTTGAGGTCCCGACCGGATCCATGGAAGACACGGTGGCAATCGGCGACCGCGTCTTTGTCAACAAGTTCATCTACGGCGGCTCCACTCCCTACACCATCCCGCTCACATCCATCCGCATACCCCACTTTCGTGTACCGGGCTTCCGCAGCGTTGCCCGCCTTGACGTCATTGTCTTTGACTGGCCGGGCGGCCGCGACGAGGTCGAGAAGCCGCCGCAAATGTGGTATTTGAAGCGATGCATCGGCCTGCCTGGGGACACCATTGAAATCAAGAACCAGATTTTGTACGTGAACGGGAACGTCGTGCCCGACCCGCCCCATTCCAAGCATATTCGCGGCCGAGCGTTCGAGACTGGACGGGCCAACCGCAACATTTTCCCTATTGGCTCCAACTACAATGAGGACAATTACGGTCCGATCGTGGTACCGCGCAAAGGGATGAAGATTACGCTCAGCGCCGCCAACTTCATGGGCTGGGAGGTATTCATCCGCCGCGAGGGGCATGTACCGCAACTTCAGGATGCCAATGTCTTGATCGATGGCAAGGTGACCCAAGAATATACGGTCGGGCGTGACTATATCTTCGCCATGGGTGACAACCGGGACAACAGCCTTGACAGCCGTTTCTGGGGTTTTGCACCCCTAGAGGACGTCATCGGCACACCAATGATCGTTTACTGGTCCTGGGACCCGACGATACCGATTTATCACCCGATCGATAAGCTGGCCTCGGTCAGCCTGCGACGCATCGGCACCCTTATCCGCTAATTCCTTGCTTTGGGAGGAAGGGTTGACAGTGGAGCCCATCGAAGTCCCGATTGAAGATTGGATCGACTTGCACACCTTTCAGCCGCAGGAAATCAAAAGCGTGGTGGAGGAGTACCTCTTTCAAGCCCTGCAAAAGGGATTCACACAGGTGCGCATCATTCATGGCCGTGGCATTGGGATACAGCGAGAGATAGTCCAGCGAATTCTCGACCAGCATCCTGAAATCACGGCATTCGAAGATACCCCGGACCGGGGGGCCACTCTGGTCTATTTCAGGCACCGGATCTGATCGATAAAATCCGCTGATTTTGGATTTGGGATTTGGCATGCTCTTGCGCTGCTAACAGGTGGTCGCGCGATAAGAATGATGATCCCCAATCTAAAATCCCAAATCCCATATCCAACATTCCATTGACGGTTTCTCCAATATTAGGTTTGCCGTGCTGTTTTGGCCGGGTTCTGCCGAAGAGAATAAGTACGGGAGGGGTATGTTCGCACCGGCGGAGCCGTTGCGAGAAAGTACAGGTCTGCTTCGGACCGCGATGGCGGGCTAAAAGGCACGGGAATTTTCATGGAGAGCGTCACAGCAGTTGCCAACTTGCGGGATTTGGATCTTACGACTGCGATCCAGATCCTGGAGCACGCAGGCCGATACGAGCAGATCCGGCAGATTGAGGATCCGGTGGCTCAGTTGCAGGCTCTTGTCGACGCGCTCTGTAACCTGTCCATGCACGATGGGCTGACAGGATTGATCAATCCCACTTTCTTCCATGCCGCAGTAGCGATTGAATTGGACCGCACTTGCCGGACCGGACGACCCTGTGCCCTGATGCTGCTCGATCTCGATCGGTTCAAACTCGTCAATGACACCCACGGCCACCACGTGGGGGACCAGGTATTGCGTGCGGTAGCCATCAAGTTGAAAGAATCGCTGCGCAGCATGGATATGGCGGCGCGCATCGGAGGCGAGGAGTTCGCCGTGATGCTGCCGGAGTGCGGGGCGGAAGATGCCGTGCGCGCGGCAAGACGCATTCACAGTCATTTATGCCCTCTGCCGCTCACGGTCGGTGACTTGACCTTGACGGTCACCACCAGTGCCGGTCTGGCCTGGACCGAACCGAGCGTCGTCATGTCGCCCAAAATACTCCTGGCGCAGGCAGATGCAGAACTCTACCGGGCCAAGCGATCTGGCAGGCAACGTTTATGCTACGCGCAGCTTTCCCCAACCCGATTGTCGGCGGCAGAGCATGCCGCCCTCATTCCGCTCAGAATCAAGGAGGATTCCTATGGGCAGTGAAAGGCGTGCACGCCGCTATGCCGTCATCAGTGGAAAAGGCGGCGTAGGAAAGAGTGTCATCACCGCCAATCTAGCCGCTGCCTTCGCCAGCGCCGGCCAGCGTACGCTGGTGATCGATGCCGACCTGGGCCTTGCCAATCTGGATGTGATGCTGGGGCTGAATCCCACAGGCACGATCCAGGATGTCCTGGCGGGCAATCTGGGGATCGATGAGGTGTTGGTGCGCACCCGCGCCGGCTTCGATCTGCTGCCGGCAGGCTCCGGCACGCTGGAAAACAGCCTGTTGACACCGGAATTGGCGACCAGCCTGCGCCAATTGCTCGAGACGCTCGAATTTCGCTACGACTCAATTCTGTTCGATGCCGGGGCAGGCATCGGCGAGGTGGTGCTCTTCTTCGCGCGGCTTGCGGACGAAATCGTTCTGGTGGTTACGCCGGAACCCACTTCCCTGATGGATGCCTATGCGATGGTGAAAATCCTGGCGCTGCGCTTCGGCTGCATGGATTATCGCTTGGTGGTTAATCAGGCCGATCCCCATTGCTCCGAAAAGTCGGGTGCGATGATAGCCACTCATCTGCAACAGGTAGTCTCCAGATTTCTATCGGTCGACGGCGGCATCCCGGTGCGACTCCATCTCACCGGCACCCTTCCCAAAGACCCCGCCGTCAGTCGCTCGATCAGCCGACAGCGGCTGCTCAGCGAATCCGAGCCGGAGGCGCCTGTCACCAGCATCATCCCGCGCCTGGTGGAGTCTCTCCGCACGGAGCCGCCCGCACGGCCTCGGGTATTGTGATGAGGGACTCCAGCGGAATGTCCTAGTCGGGAGAAGGCTGCCGACGCACCGCAAAAAAAGTGCGCATCAGCGAACTGCATTCTTCTTCGAGGATGCCTGACATTACGTCAAACTGGTGATTCAGCTGCACCGCAGCCGCAAGATGAAAGTGTGAATCGAGAGCGCCCGCTTGGAGATCGGCTGCCCCGTAAATGACCTCCTCGACCCGAGCCTGCACTAGAGCCCCAGCGCACATCACGCACGGCTCCACCGTCACAATCAGGATCGAGCCCGGCAGGCGGTAGTTTTTCATGCTTCGGGCGGCCATGCGCAGCGCCAGGATTTCAGCGTGAGCTGAGGGATCGTGCGCCTGGATGGAGTTGTTGTGTCCCCGCCCGACGATCTTTTGGTTGATGAGCAGGATGGCGCCGACGGGCACTTCTCCAACGCTCTCAGCTTTGCGGGCCTCTTCGAGAGCCTCACGCATCCAATGTTCCGCCGTCTCTCGATGCATGCATCCCCTTCCGGGCAACCGCCCAAAATTTCAACCTACCACAGGAAATTGCAGTGCGTCAAATTTGACACTCCACGCCCGCGCAACATCAACGAAGCAGAACCACAAAATACCCGGAAAGTATAAGTTCCTTTCGTATGCTTCCTGTCATTCGTGGTTGTCAGGTTTTGTTCTACTCCAGTGCTTTTTCGATTGCCAGCAGTTCGGTATCGGAGAACTTCGGGCCACAACACCTGTACAACATCTGATCATATCGAGTATCCGAGGGTTGATAGGCCACGTCGTCGCCCTTTCTGAGTGATGATGATTGCACGGTAAATCGCGATTTTACTCCTGACAGAGGCTTTTGTAATCGTTTCGATTGACATGGCGATCTTGAACTGTTATATGCATCGACTTGATGGTATTTTCCCGTTCGACGCTGTCTGCGTCGTAAGGAGCGTATCAAAATGTCGGATGATGGCAGTCACCCAGATAACGGGGAGTCGTGCTGACCGGCCTGACTAGCGGACGCTGACCGTCCCCGCCTCCGTCAGGCCCATTGGCCTGAGGCAGAAGCGGATTAAAGCCCCCCGGCTTTCCTCCTTTCTCGCCCCTCTCTCCACACCTTAATATTTTGAACCTGCGGCTTGCACCACAGGTTCGCGCGATCACGCAGCGCGCCCGAAAGGAAATGGTCCCATGACCGAGAGAGGGAGCGGCCCATGTACTGGATCAGCAAGACCTTTCATCTCCTGAACCGCGGTCGGAGACGCACGCTAATATTCCTGGCCGTTCTGGGCCCGGGAATCATTACCATGGTCGCGGACAACGATGCCGGCGGTATATCCACCTATGCAGTCACTGGTTCCAAGTACGGATTCAGCCTCTTGTGGATCTTTTTTATCCTGGTCCCCATGGCTTATTTCGTGCAGGAGATGACCGTGAGGCTCGGGGCTGTCACCAAGCGCGGCCATGCGGAGGTCATCTTCGAAGGATTCGGCAAATTCTGGGGCTGGTTTTCACTCATCGATCTTGCCGTCATCAACTGGCTGACGCTGATAACCGAATACATCGGCATGACAGCGGCGATGAGCTTGTTCGGCATCCCACCCCTGTTAACCTTTATCGGCATCACTGCAATTTTATTTGCAGTAGTGGTCTCTGGCCGTTATTGGACGTTTGAAAAGCTCACACTTCTGTTTTGCGCCTTTAACCTGGTCTACATCCCGGCGGCTTTTTGGGCGATGAAAACGCCGACGGCACCGGGATGGAATGAGGTTGTCAAAGGACTACTCCTGCCCACGGTTGGCAGCGGTTTTACCGCAGAGATTCTCTTCATTATCCTGGCCAACATCGGCACGACCATCACACCCTGGCAGATCTTCTTTCAACAGAGTTCGGTAGTCGACAAGGGGCTGGATCTGCACGACATTGGATTCGGGAAAGTCGATACGTTTGCAGGAGCACTCGTAACCTGCGTCGTCGCGGCTTTTATCATCATCACCACAGGTGCGGCGTTCCACTATCACCACCCGCCCATCCTGGTAGAGGATGCCCGGCAAACCGCACAGGCGCTCGTCCCGCTTCTGCCGCATGGGCAAGGTGATCTCGCGCGTACGTTGTTTGCCATCGGTCTATTTGACGCAGGTTTCCTGGGAGCACTCTGTATCTCCCTGTCTACTTCCTGGGCGGTTGGAGAAGTATTCGGCTGGGCTCATTCGCTCAACAAAAAGATCAAGGAAGCGCCCTGGTTCTATGGGGTTTATCTCCTGATGCTGCTTTCATCCGGCGCCATTGTCCTGATTCCGGGTGCGCCGTTGATCACCATCACCATGTTTGTCCAGGTCGTCGCGGTAACGCTCCTGCCCTCATTGCTCGTGTTTCTGATCCTGATATTGAACTCGAAGGAGTTCATGGGAGATCACGTAAACACACGCACACAAAACCTGGTCAATTGCGCCATCATCATACTTGTCATCGCGATGTCCACGATGTTCGCGGTCAGTACGCTCTTCCCGAACTGGTTCAGGGCCGCAGAATAGGAGGCTGCCATGTCAGCAGTGGGAAATAATGCCATTCCGAGGGTCCCGGATCTCCCGCCAGGCATCGCCAGTTTCCGGTTCCTCTACTATGCAGACCTGATAAAGCGTCCGATCTGCATCGGAAAAATCACAGACCGGGTGGGCAAGTTGTCGGATCTGGTGTTTGCCATCAAGGAACCTTATCCGGAGGCGGTCGGCATCTACCTCGAATTTGGCTGGGGCAAGCCGACGCAGTTCATACCCTGGGCACGAGTGCTCCGCGTGGAAGATGACGCCATATTTGTGCAGCCTCCGGACCAAGGAGAAACCTACCCGCCGTTTGTCGATCAGCCCGGCTGGATTCTGGCCGGGAACCATCTGCTCGGGCGCACGATCCTCGACATGGACGGCAGGCGTACTGAGGTGGTCAACGATATCCACATGCTCGAAGCCAAAGGCCAATTGCTGCTGATCCACGTCGACACATCCTTTAACGGATTCCTGCGGCGGCTGGGCCTGCGAGGCCATCGCTGGGTCAAGGAAGACCTGATTTCGTGGAAATACGTCCAGCCCCTGTCCGTAGAAGACGCGGTCAAGACCGACAAAGTGTCCCTATCGGTCACACGCAGTCAGCTTAGGGAACTTCCCAGCGAGGATCTTGCCGACGCGCTCGAAGAGCTGAGCGGGCAGGAGCAGCAGGCGCTCTTCTCTGCCCTCGATTCGGAAAAGGCCGCGGAGACCCTCATCGAGGCCGAGCCGCGCGCCCAGCGCCAGTTGATTTCCAACCTGCGCCGGGAACGCGCCGGACAGATTCTGGGAGAGATGTCGGTGGCGCAGCTGGCCAAGCTGCTCTCCGTATTGCCCCACGACCACATGGTGGCCATGCTCGAGCTGCTGCCGCCCGAAAATGCGGCACGCATCAAGGCAATCTTGTCGGCACAGGAGGCACAAGCCTTGAGCCTGATGGATTCAAGTTATCTTTCTTTTCCCGCCTCGGCCAAGGTCGGGTGACGTCCTGCGCGCCATTCGTGAATCCGGCCTGGATCGGCAGGCAATTTCCTACTCCTATGTCATGGGCGACGACTTGAAAACCCTTCAGGGCGTGGTCGATCTGCGCGAGCTCGTGATCGCCACGGATCAGCAGACTCTGGCTGACATCATGATCGCACCCGTGGTATCCGCGGAAGCGGACGACCTTCAGGAGGACGTTGCGGAAATCTTCGACAAGTACCACCTGCGGATGATCCCGGTGGTGGATGCGGAGGATCACTTGCTGGGCGTCATTCGTTACAATGATCTGATGAAGGGCACAACGCATAAATAAAATTTTGGATTTTGGGTTGCGGATTTTGGATTGTGGACCCGGTTAGATGACCAATCCAAAATCCGCAATCTAAAATCCAAAATGAAGGAGGAGAAATGCCGCGAATAAAGATGACTCCGATGGTGCGCTTCGCGCTTTATTTCCTGCGCATCTATCTGATCATCTTGTTTGGCCTGCTCGTGTTTAGATTCCTCCAGGTTTTCCGATAGCCGCAGCGGAAGTGCAAAGGAGCAAGTATGTCCCTGGACGCACCGATTCCCGAACTGGACGAGTTTCTCGTTGCCATCGGTGAGGCTGGAAAACGCTTGTCCGAAAGATTAACTGTCGACGGCAAGAGGAAGCTGAAGCGGCTCGGTCACAAGAATATCTGCCGCGATGGTCTGTACCCGTTCGCCGCTGCTGCGCCACCATCCGTAGAAGGTCTGCGACGATTCCCGGCATAACACGGTCATCCGATTCCATCCTGACCCTCCGGGGCCCGAGAGGCTGACCAGAACGCTGCGGGTGTCACGCCGCAATCCCTCGCGGAGACACTTTAGCGCGCTTTCTTTGGCGCTCCAGATCAGCGTGGTAATCAGCGGCTGCCGCTCAGCAGGGGCCGACGACACCAGAGCCATTTCCGTGTCACAAAGATAATCATGGATAAACACGGTATCGCGCGTTTGTACGATTTCGAGGTCACAGCCTAAAGCGATATCGGGGGCGGCCACGGCGCAAAATCCCAGTTCGCCGCTGTGGCTGAGTGCCAGCGCGACAGGTGCGGGGCTCCCTAGCATATAGGGCTCAGGAGCGCCGTCGGCTGCGCTGCGGATTTCGATTTCCGGGTATGCCGGCGCATGCCGGCCGGTCTGGATCAAAAATGAGCGCAATGCCCTTTTCGCAGTCCACCGTCCCAGGATCCAATCGTTCCGGCGCTTAGGAAAGCGGAAGCCGGCGACACGGGCATGTTCGCCGGCAGAAAGCCAGTGCGGATCACCCGGAAGGTCGGAAAGATTTTGGATGAGATAAAAGACTGTGGCGCCCTTCATTCAAGAACCGCAGATCCACGCAGATGAACCCAGATGCATGTTGGATCTCCTCTGGGTTCAGCTGCAGTTTGAGGCTTCTAACACATCGCTTTCCGGAGGGGCTCCAGCAGCGCGTCGTCGACGGGTTCCGGCAGCGCCATGGTACGGTAGCCGCTGAGCGCCAGCCATATGTTTCCCTTTTGGTCCACGACATGCGCATCAAATCCGCCATCCTCATTCGGCGTCACCACCGAGTGCAGTCTGGCCTGTTCGGTATCGAGTGCCTTGTGAATGCTGAGCCGATCCACACGATAGGGGAGTCCCATGCGGGCCTTGGTCGCCAGTTCCCACATGCCGGCCGTCTGGAAACACAACTCGATCAAACGTGGCGAGACCAGAGTCGACAAACTGTCCGGCTCATGATTTGCAGGTAGATGGGAGGCATACAAGCCCACCACCTCTTTGCCCGCGCGCCAGGAGCTTTCGACGACCTGGTAGGCGGGGCCATGGAAATACAAACGGTAGATGTCGGAGGCCTGCACCATGCTGCCATTGGCCGGCTTCACCACGGCCTTTTGTTTTGCAGGTCGCGATGGATCGGTCACCAGCCGCACTCTGGCCCTGAAGTGAGTGGTAACTTCCGGTTCCGACTGCCCGTGCAGCACGCGGGAGCCGATCAGCTGGCAGTCAGCAACAATGTCGTCGCCTTCCGTTGTGAAGTCCGCTCGCAAGGTCACGGTGCGCGGCTGCGATCGGTAGAACTTGAACGGTGAATGGAAATCCACATTTTCGATGGCAAGGATGTGCCGTTCCGGATAGAGAAGCCTCGCTGCCTCTGCCATTGCCTCGATTCCCATCACACCCGGCAGTACCGGAGTACCATTGATCTGATGGTCGTAAAGGAATGGCTGCTTGGCTGGGTCCAGCGTGGTTTCGACCCTGAGCCCGCTATATAAGCCCATGCCGACAATTTTGCCGGTCATCACACCGGGAATGGCATCGAATACGCCGGTCTTTGCCACATCGAGCCCGCCGCTCTCATCGAACTCTTTCAGCATGATGCCGAGGTTTTGAGCAACAATTACTTCCCCCCGCCCACCGGAGATCAGTTCGCGACGTACGAAAGGAATGCCGGCCTCCGGCGCGAGCATATCGATACCGGCCTGTTTCATCACCGTCGGTATCGATCCGCGCGCTGCCATACCGATACCGCTCCAGGCGGTCCAGTCAAGCGCAATCCCGCAGGTCTTGGGCCGAGTCAAGCGGAAGTTCGAAATGCTCTTGCATAGCAGATCATTGGCAGAGCTGTAGTCGGTCTGACCGCCATTCCCGAACCGGCCGGCGATCGAACTGAACACCACTGCAGCTCCAAGAGGCATATCCCCCAAGTTGGAAAGCAGATTGAACCAGCCATCGCTCTTGACGTTAAAGACCAACTCGAACTCGGATGGCTTTTTATCCGGGAGCAGATGGCTCACCTCCAGGCCTGCGGCATGGAGCATTACATCGATCCGACCGCTGGTGGCCGCGACCCTGTTCATGACTGCAGCAACCGCGGACGCATCCAGCAGATTGACACAGTAGTAATGCGCGGCGCCGCCGGCTTTTTTAACGGCTTCTAAAGCGACCAGAGCCGTGCAGGAGCGCTCGAGAGCGGCCATTTCTTTTTCGACGAGCACAGGAGTGGCACGTTCGCCCCGCGCTTTCAGCCTTTCAAAAATGTCTCGCTTCAAGCCTTCCTTGTCCGTGGCAAATCGGTTAAGGTCGGCATTGGACGGATCAGGTTCGGGCGCAAGATCGAGCAGGTGGAAGGTCCCACCTGAGGCCGCAGCGAGATCTGCAGTGATCGCCGAAACTATGCTCCCGGCAGCACCCGTCACCAAAAACACGGTTTCTTTTCCCAAGGTCATTCCAGCCGCATCCGGGCTCAGAGTTTTCTCCTCGAGGCCGATCGTCCAGCGTTGTCCCTGATGATACCCAATCTCGACAGCGCCCGGATCCGAGAGCGTCTCTTCGATCAACACGTCGGAGAAGGCCGAAGTCTTCCGGCTGGGTTCGAAGTCGATGGCCTTTACTAGCGCATCGCCTTTTTCCCGTTTGAATGCTTTGGTGAATCCGGTGACGCAACCGCCGAGCGGAGCCAGGGCGCCGGCCTCGCCGTATCCATGCAACCCTCCCAGCAGCGTCGCGGAGACGAGGAACGTCCCGCGTTCACCGACATTATCAAAAAGAGCTCGCATCGCCGTGTAGAGGAGCTTCACCCGCACCCGGGTTGCCTCGCGCCAGGAAGCAAGGTTCATGGCCCGGATCTCCGCTTCCCGATCTAGTGCCGCCAGCCAATAGACGCCTTGGATCGGCCCCTGGGCTTTCCATTCCTCGATGCGTCCGGTGAGCGTATCCGCATCCGGGGCATCCCTGATAGTAAGAACCTGTACGCCAAGCCTCTCGAGCTTGCCGGCCAGCGCTTTGCCCACCCCGCGCTGATCGCACATCACGATGACCCGGCTTTTTGATGTGAGTCGCACGCCGGTTGCTTTGCAGTGCCCTAGCGCCGGGCGAAGCTTTGGGGAAGGAACGCGGCGGGGCAGCGCAGCCGCTGCTTCCATGCTGCCCATGATGGTCTGGCTTCCGGTTTCCACCACCGCAGGTGCTGTGACAGGCGGAGCCGGTGCAGCAGGAGTGCCTTCCGGCTTCTGCGCGAGATCGGGACGGCGGTCGAACACGAACTGGATCGTGTGCTTCAGCGTCGGGAAATCCCGCAATTTCAGCGCATCGTCGCGCGGGATATCATATTCAGTGCGGATGGCTGCGAACATTTCCGCCTGCTTGACCGTGTCGATACCCAGATCCGCTTCGAGATCAAGATCGAGATCCAGCATGTCCGGCGGATAGCCGGTCTTTGCAGCGATGATCTGCAGAACCTTGTCTCGCACAGTATCCCCGGCTGACGGAGCTACCGCGACGGGTGCAGCAGCAACTGCTGCTGCGGCCACTCCGACCGCAGCTGGAACCACAACCGGCGCTGGCATTGCAGCGGGTTTGAGGTCCGGCCTGCGATCGTACACAAACTGGATGGTATGTTTCAGGGTCGGGAAATCCCGCAATTTGAGCGCATCGTCACGCGGGATATCGTACTCAGCACGGATGGCTGCGAACATTTCCGCCTGCTTGACCGTGTCGATGCCAAGATCCGCCTCGAGATCAAGATCCAGATCGAGCATGTCGGATGGATAGCCGGTTTTCTCGGCGATTATCTGCAATACTTTGATCTTGACCGGTTCCTCCGCAAGGTCAGCGGAGGGAGCCGGCTGGGCTGCCGGTCCGGCAGCAACCGCAGGAGAAGCCGGAGCCGCAGGCCCAGCCGCAATCCTCGGAACCTTCAAGTCCGGCCGGCGATCGTAGACAAACTGGATCGTGTGCCTGAGCGTCGGGAAGTCCCTCAACTTCAGGGCATCGTCGCGCGGGATATCGTACTCGGTGCGGATGGCTGCGAACATTTCAGCCTGCTTGACCGTGTCGATGCCGAGATCGGCCTCCAGATCAAGTTCCGGGTCGAGCATATCCGGCGGGTAGCCCGTCTTTTCGGCGATGATCGCCATCACTCTTTCTTTCACGGCATCTCGAACGGGCGCCGCAGCCACAGCCTGCGGTACGGAAGCAGGCGCTGCCGGTGCAGCCGGAGCAGCAGTAGCTGCAGCCTTGAGCGGAGCCTTCAAATCCGGCCGGCGATCGTAGACAAACTTTACGGCGTGGGCCAACGTTGGAAAGTCCCGCAGTTTCAGGGATTCATCGCGCGGAATGTCATACGCTGCCCGGATAGCAGCAAACATCTCCGCCTGTTTGACGGTATCGATCCCAAGGTCGGCCTCCAGATCGAGTTCCAGGTCGAGCATATCCGTCGGATAGCCGGTATTCTCCGAAATGATGCGCATTACTGCCACTTGAACCGGATCCACAGAAACTGCAGGCCCAGTCTGAGCCGGAGCCGGTGCTGCGGGAGCAGCGGCAGGCTGTGCCGGCGCAACGACGGGCTGCTGCACCACAGCCACGGGTACGAGAGGCGCCAGAACTTCCTTCACCTGGATTTGAGCCGGGGCACTCGTCGCAAGAGAGGCAGGACCTTGGTCTTTGATTCTCAATGTTCGTTGCAGCACCTCCATCTCGGGCGCTTCGTAGCCGCTGATGCGCTTCAGCCAGGCACGCCAGGCATTGGCATCGGTGACCCGGTAGGTAAAGCCCAGGGCATCAGGGCTGCGTCGCTGCCCATCCGGGGTAGGAGTCCAGCGCAAGAGCGTCATGCAGATCTGAGAGCCGAAACCGGCGCCGAGCCGCAAGGCATATTGCACCGGGTAATGCCCTCCCTTTGAGAGGTTCAGCATGCCCAGCTCAGGATCCACCTCCTTAAAGTTGGGCACGGGAGGCACAATGCCGGTCTCCAGAATTTTGACACCGACAACATCTTCAATCCCGACAGCCATCGGGTGCCCGGTCGCGCCCTTCGTGTTCGCAACCACAATCTTGTCCGCGGCATCCTTAAAGACATAGCGCAGTGCGAAAACTTCAGCCGATGCGCTGCCCCCGCGCGCCGGGGTGTAGGTTTCGTGCGAAACGAATACCGTTTGCGGCGCGATCTCGAAGCGGTTGATACCCCATCGCGATTCAGCCTCCAAGATCAGTTTTTCCATCACCTGGCAGATATGGCTGACGTCGAGACGCGTGCCGTGATAGGCGCTATTTGCCGCCACGGAGCCCAGCACCTCGCAAATAGGCGTCAATCCGCGATCGCGCGCAGAATCCAGGCTCTCCACCACCATCGCGGAAGCGCCCATGCCGATGATCAGCCCATGGCGCCGGCGGTCAAACGGGGTCGCGGCTTCTTCCACAATTTCGTCCGTAGCCGCCGCACCCGAGGCCAGGAAGCCGGAGCCAAACCAGCCGATCAGGTTGTCCGAAGCGACGTCGTCGGCGGAAATAATAACCACGCGGCGGCAGCGCCCGGCCTGAATCCAATCGGAGGCAATGGCCACAGCCTGCGTACCGCTGGCACAGGCGCCATTCGTGGCGGTGTTGGGCCCACGGGCGCCGATGTATTCGGCGAACTGCGAGTGCCCCATCGAGAGCACACGGAACAGGAAGCGACGGTCGAATCGATACGGGCGGCTGTCGATATCAGCCTTCAGCTCGGCGATGCGACGGTCGAGCTCCTCGACCAAACCGTTGCCGCCGAACTTGAATGCCTTCGCCCGCAGGCTCTTCAGCTCTTCCAGACGCTCGTGGCGGATCTTGTCCCGATAGAATCCCGAAATGATCTCCTCAAAGGAATCGTAGCCCGGAAAGGCGGAAGTAAAGAGCACGCCGGTGTCGTCCCGCATGTCATCGGGCAATCCCCATCGGTCGGGAAGCATGGTTCCCCTCGTGGTGGTTTTGTACCGCATGACCAGGGGAATGCCGGCATCGCGCAGCGCATCGATGCCTGCTGCAATCGCCAGGCGCGTGACATGGTCCAAAGCCGCGAGCCGGTCTTCGGGAAATCCGAAATCGCGTACCAGGTTGAGCTCCTTGGCCCGCGCTGCGAGTTTGATGACGTCGTCGAGGCTCTCGATAGTCTCGAACCTGCCCTCGCCAGCTTCGGTCTTGACCAGCCGAGTGATGTTTTTCTCCACCATCGCGCGGCGCTGCTCCATCGGGACCAGGTGGATGAACTGATCGCCCCGCAGAATTCGTTCGATATTGGAGTCGTCGAATACCCGCTCCACACCGGGAAGACCCAGAGACGCCCCCGTAATGCAAATGCGCGCCGGGGCCTGTGCAGGTCTCGAACCCGAATAGACCTGAAAACTCTTCTCCAGAAAATCGGCAAACAGATGACCCAGATGGACGTAACGATCTGCGTCCGCTGGAACGGTTGCGGGCATCGATATGGGCACGAGGGCGGCAATCGGCCCTGGCAATGACGGTCGGCTTGGTGCCGGAGCCACTTCCCGATTTTCCGCCGGGACCCGAGTGTCAGGCTTGGCTTCGATCACCGCCGGCTGTGGAACCGCTACAGTTGCCCTTCCCAGGCCGGCCGCATACAGCCCGCACAAAGCCAGATTCAGGGATGCAGCCTCTCCGATTCTCGGATGATTGGTGAAGAGCGAAACCACCCCTTCACGATCGCCAAGCACATCCTCTACAAAACCGTAAAGCACGCGCTTGGGACCCACTTCAACAAAAATCCGCGCACCCGCATCGTAGAGCGTATTCAATCCCTTGACGAACTGCACCGGCGAGGAAACCTGTTTCCCCAGCAGATCGATCATCTCAGGAACCACACCCGGCCCCATCGGGTAGAAGGTACCAGTGACGTTGGAGATGATGGGAATCGTCGGCGACTGCAGTTTCATGCCGGATAGCACTTGAGCAAGGGATTCGCTGGCCGGAGCAACGATCTTGGTGTGGAAGGCATGGCTGACCTGGAGCTGTTGCGCCCGGTAACCGGCCGCGCGCACGGCCTCCATGGCCTTCTCCACCGACGCGGTCGCACCGCCAATCACGGCCTCTTTGGAACTGTTGATATTGGCGATGACTACGTAGCCTTCGATCGTAGCGAGGAGCTTCTCGATCTCGGCAATTGGACCGAAAACCGCCGCCATCACCCCATTGTCGTCGAGTGCGCATCGGGTCATCTCGTTGCCGCGGGCGCTGACGGATCGCAAGGCTTCTTCAAATGTTATAGCGCCGGAAGCTACCAGGGCGCCATATTCGCCCAAGCTGTGCCCCATGGCCATGTCCGGGGTAATCCCGTAGGCGCCAAGAAGGCGCAAGAGCGCAGTCTCGGTTGCCAGCACGGCCGGCTGAGTGATGGCGGTCTGTTTGAGATCCTGCTCAGCGAGCGCCAGAGCCTTTTCGTCCGCCTCATCGAGGAAAATGCAATCCGACAGTCTCTTACCCAGCAAGGGCTGCATAACACGATCCGCGGTGGCAAATGTCTCGGCGACGAGCGGCTCGCTCTCACGCATGGACCGCAGCATGTTAACGTACTGCGAACCCTGGCCAGCAAACAGGAACGCAACTTTGGATGCGGGGCCATGTCCCAAAAAGATGCCCTTGGCTCGCAACGCCTTCCAACGGCCCGTTTGATTTTCCTCCAACGCCTTCAGCGCTTTGCCGCATTTGTCGGCGAGTTCGGCGGCATCACCGTAATCGATAGCCAGCCTAACCTGCGCCCGGAGGTCAGATTCGGCCGGAGTTGCCCATGCGGGAGCGCGGCCTGCCTCAGTCTCTTTCAGTACAGCCTTGACTCGTTCCGTGATTTCGGCTTCGGAGCCGGCGCCAATCACCATGGCGCCGCGCATCGGGGTCTTCGGCCTCCATTTTGCCGGCTCGAAACTCTGCAGCAGGCACCGATATTTGCAGTTTCGCCTCGGCAGCAATCCTGCCAGGGATGTACTCCTCAAGCACGGTATGGAAATTGGTGCCTCCAAAGCCGAACGCGCTCACCCCGGCTTGGCGTACGGCGCCTTTGCCGACCTCCCAGGGTTTCAGCTGGGTAATGACATAGAAAGGCGAGCGGCTGAAGTCGATGTCGGGATTTGGCTTATGGAAGTTGACACTCGGAGGCAACACCTTCTCGTATAGAGCAAAAAGCGCTTTCAAGATGCCGGCAGAACCTGCGCCGCCTTTGAGATGCCCGATGTTTGACTTCACCGAACCGAGTGCAACCGAGCCGGGCGGCAGGCCGAATTCGGCAAACACCTCACTCAGGCTCTGAACCTCGACGACATCCCCGACGACTGTCGAGGTGCCATGGCCCTCCATCAAGCCGCCCGCAGCCGGCACAACACCGGCGTTGTTCCAGGCGCGGCGCACGCAGATCTTCTGGCCGACCGGGTTGGGTGCCGTAATACCTTTACCTCTGCCGTCGCTCGATCCCCCTATTCCCCTAATCACAGCATAAATGCGGTCTCCATCGCGTTCCGCGTCGCTCAGGCGCTTGAGCAGTAAGGTGACTGCGCCTTCTCCCATGATGAAGCCGTCGGCGCCGGCGGCGTAAGGGCGTGAACCCGTTGGGGAAAGTGCGCCGATCTTGCAGAACTTCACGAAGGTGGAGGGGCTCATATTGGCATCGATGCCGCCGGTGAGCACGGCATCGTAATCTCCCTCCACCAGCCCGCCGACTGCAGCACTGAGGGCCGCCATGGCGGAAGCACACGCCGCATCCGCGACGAAGTTGGGGCCCTTGAAATCCCAGAGCGCGGCAACGCGCCCGGCAATAATGTTGGCCAGCTCTCCTGGCATCGTGTCTTCAGTGATCTCCGGAAGGCGTTTCCCGATGCCGGCGCGCAATTCCTCGAGGATCGCTTTGCGCGCGCCTGCGGGCAAGGCGACAAATCCGGAAGTGTGGGCGAGTTGTTTGGCATAGTCGGCAAACAGGACGCGAGCGGCCGAGTAGAGGTGGGTGTCACCTGCCATGGCGTTGCCGAGGATAACCGCAGTGCGTTCCGCATCCAGCGGGCGATCCGGGTAGCCGTAATCGGCCAGCGCTTCGCGAACCGCAACGATGGCCCATTTCTGCGTCAGGTCCATAGCCTGGCTCACGCGGGGCGGGATCGGCATTTTCCACTTCAGCGGATCCCATTCCCATTCCCGCGCCCATCCCCCGATTTTCGAGTAGGTCTTGTCCGGGGCCTTCGGATCCGGATCGTAATACAACGCTGGATCCCAGCGATCAGGCTGCACTTCGGTAATGCTGTACACGCCCTCCTTAATGTTCTGCCAGAATTTCGGCGCATTGGGCGCTCCCGGTAGAACGGCTCCTACACCGACGATCGCAACTGCTTTGTGAGCCGATACTTTCATTACGTTCCACTCCCTCCGGACCTTTAAAAGATTGAATGATTTGTTACCGCAGCTCAGCCTCTTCCGGAAGAGCGGCTGCAGTCGGGATAGGTGCTGCTCTGGAGCGCCAACCCGGGGGACCGTCAAGATCAGGTCCGTGTATAACTGATTAACCCTCGCAGCTGCAGGTCCCCAGTTTACCGATAACCTGCAAAAAACCGAAGATGCCTCAGGCGGATTTCCGCCCATATAGAATGTCGGCGACCTGGTCCAGATCCTGAATGAGGCCGGCTTGCGCACGGTACAGCGCAGGCACGCCTAGTTTTTGCTCGAGATCAGAGACCTCTTTGTCTTGCAGTCCGGCAGATCCGACAACCCAGCGCATCCCCTCAGACGCCAGCTTTGTCGACGCTTCGCGTGCAAAAACCCGGCTCATTGCGGCCAGAGCCTCGGCACTGTAGCGCGTGTTCCCTTTTTCGTTCAGCTTCCCTTCCGCAGCGCGGGCCGCACGCCTGGCCAAACTGCCGGCGCACTCAGCGTAAGCGATCAACTCACCCAGACGGAAGAGAATGTGCTGATGGCGGGTCAACCGGTGGATTCTTGCGGTCTCAAGGAGTTCAGCAAGTCCATGGAGGCACCGCCCGGCAATGCCGGCGCCGATGTTCGGATGTTGTGCCTGGAGCATCTTCAATCCCTTGCGCCATCTCATGGTAATACTGCCCTCTGGTTTTCAGATGAAACTGCCAGCGATCACGGCAGATCGTCATCTCCATGATCTCAGAAGTTCCTTCATAAATCGTGGTGATACGCGCATCACGCTTGATTTTTTCTACGATGTACTCACGAGTGTAACCGTAGCCTCCAAGCGCCTGAATACTGGCGTCAGCCGCGAGATTGCCGGCCTCAGTAGCCAGGTACTTGGAGATGGCCCCCTCCGTGTTCAGGTTACCGCTGGTGCTGTCGATACGCTCGGCAGTCTCTTCGATATAGGATCGGGCGGCTTCAAGTCGCACAACGTGGGGCACGATCAGTTTATGGGTATATCCTTGCTTCTCGGAGAGCGGTGTGCCCCCCTTGGATGCGGCCCATGGAGTAAGGTATGGCACGATCAATGGCTGCACAACCGGCGCCGAGGCCAAACGCGGCAACCATCAGGCGGGTGTAGCCAAACACCAGCTGTGCCTGAATGAGACCCTGACCTTCCTGGTTCCCCAGCAAACGGTCCACGTCAACATAGACATCCTCCAGAGAAACGGTAGCGGTATTGCTGGCACGGATGCCGTGCTTATCCTCGGGCTTGCCATGTCCAAGACCGGGAGTTCCCTTCTCGACGACAAACCAGCTCGGCCCCCCCGGCGTGAGTGCAAGTATGCTGTAGAGGTCGGCGACACCGCCATTGCTGATCCACTGTTTGTTGCCATTAATCTTATAGCCGGTAACTTTGCCATCGGTCATGACCGGCGTAGCTGTCGTCCGCAAGGCACCCAGGTCGCTTCCGGCTTCGGGCTCGGTGGCCCCGTAGGCCATTAGCAAGCCTTCGCGCGCAATGCGTGTCAGCCAGGTCTTTTTCTGCTCGTGCGTGCCGCCGAAAATAATCGGATCGCTGCCCAGGAAAGTCGCTAAAACCCCTGTGGCCAGTCCGAGGTCGATGCGCGCCATTTGTTCGCAAATCCGGTACACATCAAATGCGCCGCCTCCCATCCCCTCAAACTCCTCGGGGATAAAGAGAAGCTGGATTCCCAATTCCGCGCCGCACATGTCGTGGACGACTTCCGCCGGGAATTCATGTGTGGCATCAAGTTCAAGCAGTTTGCTCTCCGGCAGGCGTCCGTCAGTAAAGTCGGTGATCGCCTGCAATGTCAGATCGAGAGTTTCCTTATCGAGTCCTGTATGCATAATCTTCTGGGAGCCTTTGTTTGCATCGGCGTCTGTCGTGAGACAGAGCCGCAGTCAATGGATTTGCTTTTATCCTTCGGCGCGCATATACCCAATCAACCGCGCGACCAGGTTCAGCGCGGTTTCCAACGCCTCGCCGGATCGCCGCAATTACCATGCGCGCCTGCTATTCAAGTGTGAGCCGTGATAGAGTCACGCCCCTCATCCCGCATCGCACGGCGTGGGAATGCCTCCTCCTTCTTACAAAATGGATGATTTTCGCACAATTCGGGGAACAATAAAGGGATTTTGTTGAGAAAAATGGAACGTCAGGGTTTTGCAGGTCCACTTGGATCATCCGTATTAAACCAGCTAACATTTGATCTAGTCTACACTTATCAAAGACTTACCCTCTACTCTCGCGCATGAACAGCGGCTGTTCTCATTAGAAATTGACCACCTCCGCTACGATCTTCCACGCGCCATCAGGCTGCCTTTTATAGACACGCAGATAATACCCCAGCTGAGTGGGTTTGCCGGTTGCCGCCTTGGTATGAAGTTCGCAGGTCCCATAAGTGAAACCGAGATCCCCAGAACTGGAGGCCCCGGACTTAATCGGCTCCCATGTCCAAGCACCTGGTTCGGCCGTCAGCACAGTACGAACCTCGGTGATCCCGACCGCCGGCTGGCGGTCCGGACGGAGAAACCTGGCGTCGGGTGCGACGAAGGCCTGCAGCGCGGAGGCGCCTTGGATTGCACTGATGCTCGCCAACCTGCGTTCGAACAGGATCAGATCTGCTGCCGCGCTTTCTGCAGTTGCACTGGCCTTGGGGATCGTTGCAGGCTTTGCCTGTTTCGGGTCAAAGTCCGGCAAGGCTTTTTTAGGGTCGGGATTGGAGGTGCCAAAATCAATGACAAACTTCCAGATTCCGTCCGGCTGCTTCTTCCAGATCGTGAAGTAATTGCCATAAGATGAGGGGATAGCATCGGCAGCGACTTTCCTGAATTCGTAGGGACCGGTGGTATAGCCCAGATCCCCGGAGGCCGAGACGTCGGCAAAGAGGGGCTTCCAACTCAATTTTCCAGGCGCGGCAGGACGGTCGAGCAAGTACTTTTTGCCAGGGACCGGCTGCGGACGGAAAAGTACGGCATCCTCAGCAATGAAAGCCAGAAACGCATCACGCGTTCCTTTTTCCGCGGCGCCCCGCGCGAAGGCTTGCTCCGATTCGACAACCGCGCGCAGGGACGACAGCCACTCCGGTTTTGGACGAGGAACAGGCTGTTGCCCGGCGACACCGGCAACTGCAATCCACTGCGTCAACCAGAACAGCAGGTGAGCGGTGAACCTTTGCATGATTTCTCCCTGTCTCCGAGTAGGACTCGGCGGTCACAACTACAATCCTCATGCCGCTTAGCGATGATCAAAGTGCCCAAATCTGGAAACATCCGCCAGATCTAATGCTCATTTTCAGCAAAGGATACACGAAACTCTACGGTAGTTTCCAGGACGTCAGGAAAATGAGTTTTCAGGACATCCAGAAACGGCCGCGTTCCATCTCCAGGACCGGCTATCCCCGCACTGGCAAAATGGTGGCCAACCCCGGCTCTAGCCAGGGAGTTTTGACTGTCGGGGTGCGACTACTTTGGTATAGGATAACCCTGCCCTTTCGCTTGGAGAGGCCAGGTATGAAATCGAAATATAACAGGACACCCTTTTTTAGATGGTGACCATGCCGAATCTCCTAACACCCATCTCCTTCTCTGGACTTATGTTGCGCAACCGAATTGTGATGCCTCCCATGTGGTCGGGCCAGGCAACGCCAGAGGGGCGCGTTACCGATAAAATCATCGAATATCATAAAGTGCGCGCGGCTGCCGGTTGTGGACTCGTCATTGTGGAGCACGCTTTTGTTCATCCGGGGGGACGAAACTCGGCAACGCAGATCGGCGTGTATGCCGACGACCTGATCGAAGGATTGCACCGCCTGGCATCCGCAATCAAGGGAGAGGGAGCCATCGCGGCCCTCCAGATATCTCATGCAGGCTCCCGGGTAGCCCCTGGGGCTTTGGGAACAATTCGACCGGTCGCCCCTTCGGCGGTGCGCCACCCTTACGATCCTGACGGGGTGATACCCGAGGCGCTCACGAAATCCCGCATCGCCGAGGTCGTGAATGCATTCGGCACCGCTGCCGTGCGCGCCCGCGATGCGGGATTCGATGCCGTGGAGATCCATGCCGCACATGGCTTCCTGCTCTCGGAGTTCCTCTCGCCGCTCACCAACCAGCGCACCGATGAATTCGGCGGCAGTGTGGAGAACAGGTCGAGGATGCACATGGCAGTCCTCGATGAGGTGCGGCAGCGCCTCGGGCCCAAATATCCGATATTTGTCCGCCTGGGTGCACACGATGAAACCCCAGGGGGACTCGAACTGGAGGATGCTTGCCGGGCTGCAGTCCGGCTGGCTGAGAACGGCGCCGGGTTGATCGATGTGTCCGGCGGTTTACAGGGCTCACGCGGAGTGGACAAGGAACCGGGGTATTTCGTCCCGTATGCCGGGGCCATCAAATCAAGGATCAAGATCCCGGTGATCGTCACGGGTGGCGTGCGCGAACCTGCACATGCGGATCGCATCATCCGTGAAGGGAAAGCGGATTTGGTGGGGGTCGGCCGGGCGATGCTGGATGACGCCGGTTGGGCACGAAAAGCTATCGATGCCCTATCTCGCTAAGTCCTGTCCAATGAACCGGAATCGTCACTCGTCAACCGTCATTCGTCATTTGATTAATCCTATCCGGACCTTGTCGATTTGCCGATTAGAGATGGGTAGTTGGGCCAATTGGCGTGGTATTTCGCGTAGCGGAGATTCTTCATGGGCAAAATCCAGCGCATCGGCGTCTTAACTTCCGGCGGTGATTGTCCAGGCCTGAACGCGGTCATACGGGCTGTCGCTAAAAGCGCCCTGGGTCGATATCGCCTGGAAGTTTTGGGCATTGAAGATGGCTTCTTAGGCCTGATCCAGAACCAAGTGCATCCGCTCAGTAACGAGTCGGTCAGTAACATCCTAACCCTCGGCGGCACAATCCTGGGGACCAACAACCGGGTTGACCCGCGCAGGTACCCCGTCAAGGTAAATGATTCAACCGAGATGCGTGATGTCACCGACCGCTGTCTCGAACATATCGCTCACAACCATCTCGATGCGATCATTGTGATCGGGGGTGATGGCTCGATGACCATGACTTCGCGCTTCGTCAACCTCGGCATCAACTGCATCGGTGTCCCCAAGACGATTGACAATGATCTTTTCGGCACGGATGTGACATTCGGCTTTGCTACCGCGGTGTCAATTGCTACAGATGCGCTCGACCGCGTCCACACCACGGCCGCCAGCCACCATCGCGTCATGGTCGTGGAAGTCATGGGGCGCAACGCCGGTTGGATCGCCCTACACTCGGGCATTGCCAGCGGCACCGACGTCATCTCATCCCCGACTCCCTTATGACGTAGAGAAAGTCTGCGAATTCGTGGTTGGCCGCTCCAAACGGGGCAAGCGATTTAGCATCATTTGCATTTCCGAAGGAGCCCGGCCCAAGGATGGCCAGCAAGTGGTCAATCGCATCGACCCAACCAGTCCCGATCCCATCCGTCTCGGCGGCATCGGCCAGAAGATCGCTGCTGATATCGAGGCAACGACAGGCATCGAAACGCGCACCGTTATTCTGGGCCACGTGCAGCGCGGCGGTACGCCGGTACCTGCCGACCGCGTGCTGGCTACGGAGTTCGGCGGGGCAGCGGTGGACCTGCTGATGTCAGGCGAATGCGGCCGGCTGGTGGTGATGAAAGGCAGGACGGTCACTCACATTCCGCTGGAGGAAGCTGCAGGCAAGCAGCGCCTCGTGCCTTTGGATTTGCCGCTGCTACAGGCTGCCCGAGCTGTCGGTACCTGCTTTGGCGACTAGGACCTGTTCAAGATCCAGATTCCAAGATTCAACGCCGTAGCATAGGTCACCCATGCCCAGTAGGGCATGAACAGGAATGCTGCGGGGCGCGAGAGAGTCCAGACAGTGACGAGAAATCGCCCGATCAGGAGCCACAGAAGATAACTATCTATCAGCGCCAATCCCACCGCATGAAATCCGAAAAATAGCGGTGACCACAAAAAATTGAGCGCCAGCTGTAAGGCCCAAATCAATAGTGCCGGCCTCCGCCGTGGGCTGTCTTGGCTTCGCCATATCAGCCAGCCGGCACACCCCATCATGATATAGAGCGTAGTCCACATCGGACCAAACACCCAGTCGGGCGCCGTCCAGGATGGCTTGGTGATCAACCGATACCAGGTGGAGACTGCGGGCACGGTCAGAAACGCTCCGACGCCGCCGGCAGCCAGGCACAGGACGATGAAGCCCGTAAGAAAGACGCCCTGCCGCACACTTCCAAACGCTGAAGTCTGTTGCATATAGTCTCTCCGGGATGGATACCTCATCATACCAGACTGGCTGGAATCCCACCCATGGTTATCCATTGTCAACAACAGATATTCTGTGGGATTCTTAGATAACCAGACAATCACGGAGGAGCGTTGATCCAATCTTTAACCACAGCCGCAGGAATCAGCATCCTTAACGACGTATTGGGACCTGTGATGCGAGGTCCGTCCAGCTCGCATACGGCCGCATCCTATCAAATCGGGCGATTGGTTGCCGCACTGCTTCGTGAGGCTCCCGCCGAGATAAGGATTACTTTTGATCCAGGTGGATCCTACGGGCAGGTATATCGGCAACAGGGAGTCGACCTCGGTTTCGCGATGGGTATTCTGGATCTGCCCCTCACCGATCCCCGTTTCTTCCGGGCACTCCGGGAGGTATCGGCCCGGGGCATCGATCTGGTTTTTGAAGTCAGCCCCCTCACCGAGCCCGATCATCCGAACGCTGTTGACATTCGCCTGCGGGCCACACGTGGGCAGACGCTTGCTGTGCGGGCACGATCCATTGGCGGCGGGTCTGTCGAAATCACCCGCATTGACGGTTGGCCGGTGCTGGTGACAGGCCAGACTTTCGAAGTGCTTTGCGAGCTGCGCCGCGAGGCCGGGTCTGGCGTGCTTGCGATCCTTGCCGCTGACGGGAATCTGCTCGGCGCGCCGGATGTGCAGGATAGGAAAGGCTGGAGGTTTCTCCACGCCAGACGTCGCCGCGCTCTGAATTCCGAGATGCGGGCAGCCATAAACACGATTGATGGGGTCGCGCGTGTGTTCGAAACGCCACCGGTAGCCTACATTAAACAAGGGCCACCGCTGTTCCAGAGCGGCGCCGAGTTGGTTGCTCTTGCGGAAGAACGGGGTTATACCACAGGACGACTAGCACTCGCTCACGAGGCCGCTCTGCTTGGGATCAACGAGCACGAAGTGATCACGGAGATGGCACGGCGTGTGGATCTGATGCGTGAAGCCGCCGCTGCAGGTCTTGGAGGCCATGTTCCGGCAATGCAATTGCTGACTCCCACAGCGGGCCGCATTTATCGCGCCGATACCGAAGGCAAGCTGGCTATCGGCGGTCTCCATACGCGGGCAGCGGCTCGGGCGCTGGCAGTCATGCATGTCAACAGCGGCATGGGTGTGGTGTGCGCTGCGCCCACCGGTGGATCGGCGGGTGTGCTGCCGGGCGTCCTGACGACCCTCATGGAGGAGCGCGGCCTCGATCGGGAGAGAGCTACGCTGGCGGCGCTGGCTGCCGGCGCCATTGGAGTGATCGTGGGCGCGCGTGCAACTTTCGCTGCCGAGATCGCAGGCTGCCAGGTAGAAATCGGGGCTGCCGGAGCTATGGCGGCGGCTGCCGTTGTGGATGCCTGCGGCGGCACGCCGCGGCAGGCAGTCGATGCAGCGGCGATATCCTTCCAAAACACGATGGGATCAGTGTGCGATCTGGTACAAGGAATGGTTGAAATTCCCTGCCACACGCGCAACGCCGTGGCCGCGTCGAGCGCTTTCGTTTGTGCCGACCTGATTATGGGGGGCTACCAGAACCTGATCCCCCTGGATGAGACCGTCGATGCCGTGCTTGCCGTGGGCAAGATGCTGCCTGCGGAGCTGCGCGTCACGTCACGGGGCGGGCTGGCGGTCACACCGTCCGCGCTCAAACTTCAGCGGCGGCAATAGCACCTCCCCATTCTGTCTCGCCACCATTACCCTGGCGCCTGCCTGAGAGATTTCGACGCGTGTGATTGTGTCGGTGGCTCCTATAATCAGAGGATCACAAACAACGTCAATTCCTTCTTCAGGTTCATCATCGACCTCAAAGATTGCACCGCTTTCCTGTGGGTGCGGGATACCGGCGGGTTCATCAGCGTTTCGCCGGTGATACAGTAACTGTAATTTTGTCTTCGAGCAGTCCGGATGCAGTCGCCTTTAATTGAATCGTCCCCGCTTGCGATGTGGACTGGATAAGCACGAGACCCCGACCCTGATAAGCGATGCGCTCGGATGCCTTGAAACTCTCATGACTGCGGATGTCCCCACTGTCCAGGCCGATGATGCGTCCCTTGCCGGTGAGTTCAAAATGAATCGCGTTATTGGCGGAGTAGACCAAGGCACCACTGGAATCGACGACGGATACTTCCACATGAGCCACATCCTGCCCATCGGCAAGGAGAGTGGTTGTGTCGGCATTTAATGTGATGCGTGTCGGCGGGCCGACGGTTTTGAGTTCCCACGAGTCTCACGGTCCGGTTTCCGTTCTTTCCCACGGCTCGCAGCGTTCCAGCGGCATAAGGAACATCCCAGGAGAGTACGCGATCTTGCGATGAGGCAAGGGTTTTCTCTCCCAGCGATTTCCCGTTCAAGAGCAACTCCACTTTCTCGCAATTGGAATAAGCGACAACCGTCACCGGATCGCCAACCTTCACCAGCCAATTCCAACTGGGGACGATCTCCGATCTTGTCGAGCGCGCATCCTCAGGTCGCGCAGGGGGAGTCTTCGCCGCGATGTAAACCATTGGTTTTTCGGACCAGAGGCTTTGTCGGAAATAAAACGCAGGCTTCTTGAAACCGCATTCATCCAGAACACCCGAACTGGAGCTCCGTATCGGCCACTGGCGCGCCTCACCAAGGTAGTCAAAACCGGTCCACAGGAACTGGCCGCAGGCGAAAGCAAGATCTTCAACCACCTTCCATGCGCTGTAAGCATGCGAGTTTTCGCTTCCTACGATCTTCCTTCCCGGAAATCGGGTATGGTCCGGACTGTAGTACTTCTCCAGGTAGTTGTAACCGACGACATCGAGGAGGTCGGCCAGGCCAGATTGGTTGGAGACCGTTATGTTTGCGAGCGCGGCGGTGACGGGACGAGAAGAGTCGATATCCTTGACGGCCTTGATGAGCTTCGCCGCGATGACCGGCAAATCGGCTGCGGAAGGCTTGCCAGGCCTGTAGTCCTTCGACTCCGGATCGTAGTAAGGATCTTTTTCGTAGTCGATTTCGTTGCCGATGCTCCAGAGAATAATGCTCGGGTGGTTTCTGTCGCGTTCCACCATGCTCTGGATATCCCTGATCGACCACTCGTCGAAATATTCGGCATATCCCTGCAATCCAGGCGTGCCTGCGTTCCAGCCTTCGATCCATTTCTTCTTGGGCCTGGCCCATTCGTCGAAGGCTTCGTCCATGACCAGGAATCCCATGCTGTCGCAGATGTCCAATAACTCGGGAGCCGGCGGATTGTGACTGGTCCGGATGGCGTTGCATCCCAGTTCTTTGAGGAGCTGCAATCTTCTGCGGAGAACCTGGTCCGGCACCGCTGCTCCCACTGACCCGGCATCGTGGTGGATGCATACCCCTTTGAGCAACGTCTTCGCACCGTTGAGGAAGAAACCCTGGTCCGGTTTGAACGAGATGGTCCGGATGCCAAGCGGCGTCCTGCACTCATCCACGTCCGCTTTCCCCTCCCTTACGAGACTCAACACGGAGTAAAGGTAAGGGTTGTCGGGTGACCAGAATCTCGGGTTGACAATTGCAGCAGTCTGCTCGAACCGGTACTCTGCACCGGGATCGACAGGGTGCCGGGTCTCGACCGTCGCGACGATCCTGCCCTCCCGGTTTTTGACCGTTGTCCGGAGCACGACATCTCGGACTTTGGAACTTTCGTTTTTTATTCTTGTCTTGATTGCGACCGTCGCAGATTTTGTGGACACCTCGGGGGTAGTGACAAAGGTTCCCCAGGGAGCGACGTGAAGATCTGCGGTCGCGATCAGCCAGACATGCCGGTAAATCCCTGATCCGGTATACCACCGCGAATCAGCAGATTTGGAATGATCCACTCTGACGGCGAGGATATTTTGCTTTCCTGTCGGAGAGAGATAGGGAGTGAGATCATACTCAAAGCTGACATAGCCGTAGGGGCGCTTGCCGAGCGAATGACCGTCGATCCAGACTTCGCTGTTCATGTATACGCCGTCGAAGTGAATGCCGACGTGCCTGCCCCCGAGCTTGGTTAGATCCAGTGCTTTTCTGTACCACCCAATGCCTCCCGGCAGGTATCCGGTTCCGCTCGCCAATCTGGCATCGAAAGGCAGTTCGACACTCCAGTCATGCGGCAGGTCGAGAAGGCACCAATCGCGGTCATTAAAGGCCGGGTCCGACGCTTCGGCGACATCGCCCAGATGGAACTTCCACCCCTGATCGCACAGCATAACCGGCCGCAGCGAGGCGACACCATCCCCTGCCCCCGGTCCCTCCGGAATAGAGGTTGTGCCCATCGCAATCAAGAAAACCAGAAATCCCGCAGCTCTTTTCATCCCATCCTCCGCGGTATCGCGCGAACATATCACAGATGCCCGGCTCGCCGAAGGCGGTTTGCACATACTTTTGAGAAGCATTGCATCGCCGGAGATTTTGTGAAATAAAGGCATGCCGGCTCCCGGTTCGGTCCAACTCTTGACAGGAGGAATTACGATGGTTTCACGGCGCGGTTTTCTCAAGTCTCTGTCGCTGGCAACGACCTTGCCCGCCGTCGTCAGCCAGGCGCAGTGGGATTTTGAAAAGACGAAGGCGCTCACTCTCGAATTCCCCGACGCAGCAGATCCTGCTTTCTGGAAAAAGATCCGCAAGATGTACCTCCTTCCCGAAAACAAGGCTTTCTTCAATACCGGGACGCTGGGCGCTCAGCCCGCCGTCGTGTACGAGACGGTTGCCGAACACATGCGCAAGGTGGCGGCCGATATCGCTGACTGGGATTACAAGAGCGATGATTGGATTTCGGGGTACCAGCCCTTTACCGTTTTGCGCCGCAAGATGGCCACCCTGATCAACGCCTCTTTGGAAGAAGTCTCGCTGCTCGAAAATGCCACTACCGGCATGGATCTCGTGGCCAACGGGCTGGACCTGAATGCAGGCGACGAGATTCTCGGTACCGATCAGGAGCATCCAGGCGGCCGTCATGGCTGGGACGTGCAAACCAGACGCTGCAACGGGTCGTACCGCCAGGTAGCCATGCCCAAACCGCCTCGTGATCCCAACGAAATCGTGATCGCATTCCTGAACGCGTTCACCAGCAGGACGAAGGTCCTGGCGGTGCCGCACATCGTTTCCTCTTTCGGCACCGTGCTGCCCGTCAAGGAGTTGTGTGCCGCCGCTCATGGGCGGGGTATTTTCACGATCATCGACGGCGCGCAGGCGCTGGGCCACGTGCACGTCAACGTCAGAGATATCGGCTGCGATGCCTATTATTCCAGCATGCACAAGTGGCTATGCGCGCCGGCCGGCAGCGGCCTGCTTTATATCCGCAAAGAGCAGGCAAAGCACATCTGGACGACGCTCGCCAGCAGCCAGTGGGACAATCATCAGGACGAAGGGTATCGGCTGCAGCAACACGGGACGGGCAACCTGTCGATCCTCATGGGCCTGGATGCCGCCATTGATTTTCACAACAAGATCGGCCCCGAGCGGGTCGTGAAACGGATCAAGCAGCTGGGGGACTACTTGCGCGCTGGCCTGCAGAAGATTCCCAAGGTGCAGATCAACACTTCGATTCACCCGTCGATGTGCGCCGGCATTACGAACTATCAGATCGAAGGCGTCAAGGGCACCACCATGCAGGATGCATTGTGGGCCAAAGGGTTGCGCATCCGCGGCAACCGCCAATCGACTCATATTTATAATAGCGAAACGGAACTCGACGCCACATTGTCGGTCATCCGCGAGCTGGCCAAGGCATAACAGCCGGACAGATCTCTGGGAAAGTCACGAAAAAAGAACGGTACTTATGCAGGAATCCTGGCGTTCTTCGTGGCTGCATTCACATTTCAGGAGAAAAAAGGACGGCAGCCAGAAAGAGTCAGGATTTTTATTTGTGGCCGGATCTGACTGTGGTTGAATGAGTGCTGCATGACCGTTGCCCTTGAAATCAAAGACCTAAAGAAACACTACATCATGGGGCATGAAGTGGTGCGAGCCCTGGATGGTGTCACGCTCGGCATCCAGCGCGGGGAATTGTTGGGATTGCTCGGCACGTCCGGCTCCGGGAAATCAACGCTACTCAACCTCATCGCCGGCTTGGACCGCCCTACCTCGGGATCTCTGGCGGTGTTCGACCGGGATCTGGCCAAAATGTCCCGCGCTGAATTGAGCGTCCATCGCCGCCAGAACGTGGGCATGATTTTCCAGTCCTTCAACCTCATCCCTACGATGACGGCGCTGGAGAACGTGGCACTGGCGATGATGTTCGCCGGCATGCCCCGCATGCAACGTGAGCGCCGCGCCCGGGAGTTGCTCGATCAGGTTGGGCTCGCCGGGCGCCAGTTTCACCGGCCGAAGGAACTGTCCGGCGGCGAGCAACAGCGCGTATCGATTGCGCGCGCCCTCGCCAACAATCCGGAGATTCTGCTTGCGGACGAACCGACTGGAAACCTCGACAGCAAAACCGCGCGTGAGATCCTGACCGTGCTCCACGAATTGAACACGCGTAACCAGAAGACCATTGTTCTCGTCACCCACGACTCTGTTCTGGCTTCGGCGTATGTCCGGCGCACGGTTACTCTGTTTGACGGCAAGGTCATTTCGGAGACGGTATCATGATCCTGGCGGACACGCTTCGCTTGTCGCTGCGCAATCTGCGCGAGGCGGTGCTGCGTACCGTGCTCACCAGCCTCGGCGTTGCCATCGGGATCGCTTCCCTGGTAGGCATGGTTTCCTTCGGCGTCGGACTGCAGGAGCAGGTGGTCGGTAACTTTTTGAAGTCGGGGGTATTTGATTCGATCACCGTGATGCCGGAATCACCAGCCCTGGCCCGCAATCTGCGCTTGAGGGGAATGGCCAGAGGACGAGGCAACATCGGCAAATCTCCGGTACCCGATAAGGCTGACGCCCAAGCGGTCCCACGTGCCAAGCTGAATGAGGAAGCACTGCAGAAAAATCTCAGCTCTGGATCGCGTCAAGGAGGCCTACCCGGACGTCCGCGTGCCGGTCGAAATCAAATTTGAGCAATTTTCGGATGTCTCCGCGGCCACAGGCGTGCCGATGTCCGCACGCGGAGAAGGAGTGTTTCAAAACATCAGCGACGGACAATTCTTTCCCAATGACGCTGACGACGTTTGCATGCTGAGCCTGGAGTTTGCACGGCGCATTACCGACGGCGATCCGAAGGACCTCGTCGGCAAAGACCTCACGTTGAGCTATGCCCGGCCGACCCAGAGCAGCCATGATAATTCCGCGGTTCTCCCGGCCGGAGTCAACCTGCAGCGCATCGAAAAGAAGTTTAAAATCGTAGGCATTATCGAGCGCCAAGCCGGCCCCGCACTCGGCACAGCGATCTTCTCATCGGTCATGATCCCATTGGCCAAGGCCCGGCAGTTGGGTACCTACGATGTCAGCAGCCCGCAGGCTTTTCTCCGCCAGTTTTCCGAAAAACCATCCTACACTGCCGTGACGGTCAAAGTGAGGCAACCTCAGGATACCGAGGAGGTGGAGAAAAAAATCAAAGACATGGGTTTCAACGCTTTTTCCATAGCCGACGTGATGAGAGGCCAGAAACGGGCTTTCATCCTGCTTGATCTGCTGCTCGGCCTGGTCGGTTCGATTGCGCTTACCGTAGCGTCGCTGGGCATCGTGAATACCATGGTGATGTCTATCCTGGAGCGCACACGCGAAATCGGCATCATGAAGGCGATCGGCGGCAGCGATGAAGATGTGCGCAGGATCTTTCTCTTCGAAGCCGGGCTGATCGGTCTCATGGGCGGCCTGATGGGCATTATGCTGGGCTGGGCGGTGGGAAGGGTAATCAACTTTGGAGCCAATATTTATATGCAGAGTCAGGGAGCTCCAACAGCGAATCTGTTCTCGATTCCCTGGTGGTTATCAGCCGGCGGGATTTCTTTCGCAATGCTCGTGAGCCTGATCGCAGGCAGTTTCCCGGCGTTGCGCGCGGCAAGGCTGGATCCGATCCAGGCGCTGCGCCACGATTAATCGTATCGCAAGGAAGTCTTTGGAGAATAGGGATCCTCATGTACCATTCTTTTTAGCGGAAAGTACGGAAACATGGATGACCTCGAAAAGCGCTTGAGCAACATGACGCTCGCACCTTACATCTTTAAGGCGATGGCCTTGATCGGCGTCCGGCGCAGGGCGGGCAGCAACATGTTCAGGCACCAGATGAGTACGCTGGGGATCCTGCTCGACTACAAGTTCATCGATCCTGTACTCCTCAAGGCAGCAGTGATCCACGACCTGTTCGAAGACGCCACGGGATTGCCCGGCGTCAGCCGCGAAGAAATCGTATGCATCGATCAGGATGGACCGGCCGTGTACGATCTGGTGATGGAACTGACGATTCGGATCCTCAATGGCGTCAAAGAGCCGAAGCCGGTGTATTTGACTCGAGTCATGCAGTCAGGCAGCCCTAAAGCCAAGATCCTTAAGCTCGCGGACCGGATCAGCAATATGATCGCCCTGGGCTTTGTACATGAGGAAGCATTCATCCGAAGATCTTGGAGGAAACCAGGCTTTATATTCTACCCTCCGCTGAACAGATCAATGCGGACATGTTCCGTGAACTCTCCGACCTGGTCGAGGACCGGGAAATCAAACTGAAATCCAGATTTCAGACCTAATCCGCAAAACCATCGCCCCCAACGACTACACACTAGAGTTGTATTTGGTGCATTTCGGGTTTTGGTTGGGTATAGTATGAACCTTTTAATGGGAGCGGATTTTGATCGCATTTTTGTTTGGCTTGCTTCAGATGGCCCAGGCCGCGACTCCGGTTGCAGTGGAGGGGCGCGGCGCCCCCACCTTTGTTATCCCGCGGATTAAGGTGAATCCAGGTGTCAATATGCGGCTCGGTTTTACGAACATGTCGGTTGACGCCACCGTCAATCCTGACTTCAGCCAGGTGGAATCGGATGCCGGGCAGGTGACGGTCAACCAATGGCTCTCTGAGCACCGCGCAATGATTCAACGGTTTGCGTCTCGATATGCTGTTTTCGTATGAACCGACTCCGGGGACGGACGTTTTCTTCGGCTACGGCAGTTCACTGGATACCGACCGGACTTTTGGAATCGCGGATTTGCAGCGAGCCAGCGACGGTTTCTTTGTCAAACTCGCCTACCAGTTCCGCCGCTGAGCCCTGATAGATTGCCAGCTTAATGCTGTGCGCAACAATCGCTGGCAACAGGAAGACGGCTGGAGCAGCAAGACGGGATTGTCTGATCTCCCATATTCTGAAGCCAGATGGCAGCAAGGAGAAGAGATGAGCAGGACGATGACAATCAGCACCATCGCCGGACGACAGGTCATATCGACCGGCACCCGCTGGGAACCTATCGTGGGATACAGTCGGGCCGTCCGAGCCGGGAATTGGATTGCCGTCACCGGCACAATCGGCTTGGGCCCCGACGGCACGTGCCCCCCGACTGCGGCCGAACAGATGCGGCAGGCGCTGGAAATCGTGTTTGCGGCCGTCGAAGCCCTCGGGGCGGGGCGGCGGGATATCCTGCGTACCAGGATCTACGTGACCGATATCCGCCTCTGGGAAGAAATCGGCCGGGTCCACGCAGAGATGCTGGGGGACGTACGACCCGCAACCACGATGGTTGAAGTCTCGGCCCTCGCAGATCCGGCTGCCTTTCTGGAGGTCGAGGCCGACGCGGTCATCACTTCTTAAACAGCGCCGATCCGATAATAGAGTCTTTATCTGTGGCTTCTTTGCGTTTCTGCAAGAAGCTTCCAGTCCTGATCTCCTTCGCTGCTTTGGTTGCGGCAAAAGGCCGCGGTAGGCAAGCATGGCAAGTAGGTCCCGGCCGCCGAGACTGTCTCAAAACTCATGCGCTGGATGACATGCCATCATTTTCAGCCCTGGAAGGTCTGAGGACAGTAGCCCCGGGCTAGCGAAGAAGCTGTGAATAAATCGAAAAATCGCCAAATTCTCGGCTGTAAGTTCAGAACTCCTGACATGGTCTGAAAAACCCAAGGAAATGTGGCATTTCCGGACATGGGTGCGGACATTAAATTGTCCCCTTTTTCGAATGAACGATGGAAATCCCTTCACTCGCAGTGGCAAAGAACTATGACTGAAGAGCGCCTGATAACACAAATGGCTGGGTCGTTGGCGAAAAATGGTGCGGACATTAAATTGTCCTCTTTTCTATTAAGTAGGTTCTCGTACATGCTGGGCGACCATGAAACCAAGCCCGCAGCAGAGAGAACTCTTACCCCGGCCTACTCCAACGCCCGGCACTGTCTTTGTAAACGATCGTGTTTGTTTTCATGCCGAGGGTGACCAGCGTGTAATCTCCGTCCAAGGTATTGCATTTTCGCACTACTCCATCAGAGATCGTGCGGCCGAAGCGTATGCCATGGTCACGCTCTTTGAATCGGGGTACGCCGATCAGAATGATATTGCACGATGCTTTGGTTACTCCATTCGAACCCTGCGCCGCTACCAAAAGAACCTCCAGCTTGGTGGATTGGCCACACTCGCGCGTCCAAAGGGACGGCCTTCAGGCAGCGCTTCCACGAACAAGGAAGCACATGAGCGGGATCGGATCATCCTCCGCCTCAAGGCCAAGGGAATGAGTAATCGTTGGATTGGCGGTCGGCTTGGCCTTGACGAGAAGGAGGTTCGTAGGAGTCTGCGTCGGCTTGGTTGGAGACCATCGCCTGAGCCCCATCTCCCCTTCCTGCCAGAAGCCGATTTGGTGACAGAGACTACCACAGTATTCGATGACGAACCGATGGAGACTTCTTGCCCAGTTGCGGATTCGTCCGCACGTAAGGGCATGCGACCTCAGACCAGCACGGCTGACAAGAGCCTCGACGCTGGCCCGGTTGATCGGTCGACGGATCGCCTCCTGGCTGCAATGGGACTTCTCGATGATGCGCTGCCGGTGTTTGCTTCCGCTTCGAGTTTGCCGAGAGCGGGTGTTCTGTTGGCAATTCCGCCACTCGTTGCCAGTGGCTTGCTTTCTGTCGCGGAGAAAATCTACGGCAGCATAGGCCCCGCTTTCTACGGATTGCGAACGACTCTGGTGGCATACGTGCTGCTGTCGCTCCTGAGAATCCCTCGCCCCGAAGCCCTCAAGGAGCATGCGCCCGGGGAACTGGGGCGCATTGTCGGACTGGATCGTATCCTTGAGGTCAAAACATTGCGCCGCAAACTCACGCGTCTCGCTTCCCTGAAGGGTAGCTATCAGCTTGGTCGCGAACTCGCCCGGCTGCGTGTCGCCGAGCGCGGCAGGATGCTCGGCTTTCTCTATATCGATGGTCACGTCCGCGCCTATCACGGAAAATGGACGATTCCGAAGGCATACGTCACAAGGGTCCGGTTGGCCGCTCCCGGAACCACCGACTATTGGGTCAACGATCAACGAGGTGATCCGCTCTTTGTTGTCACGGCCGAGGCCAACGCCGCCATGACCCGCATGTTGGTCCCGGTGCTAACGGAAGTTCGCGAGATGCTCGGACCTCGCCGGCGGGCCACGATTGTCTTTGACCGCGGCGGCTGGAGCCCCAAGCTCTTTGTGACCCTGCTCGCCATGGGCTTCGATATTCTGACTTATCGGAAGGGTCGTACTCGTCGCATCGCCGAGAAGAGGTTCATGCCTCGCAAAGCCAAGCTGGACGGGCGGCAAGTGGAATACCTTTTACACGAGCAACCCGTACGCTTCCTGAAGGGGAAGCTCCGGCTGCGTCAGGTGACCCGCCTGACCGAAACGGGACACCAGACCCCGATCCTGACGAGCCGCTGGGACCTGCGCAACATCGTCGTCGCCTATCGCATGTTTGAGCGCTGGCGCCAGGAGAACTTCTTCAAGTACATGCGCGAGGAGTTCCTCATCGACGCACTCACCGATTACCAGGTCGAGCCTGATGATCCGACTCGTTCTGTGCCCAATCCCGCACGGAAAGCGGTAGAGAAGGAACTCCGCGCCGCGCGCGCCAAACTCACCAAGCTTCAGGAAACTTATGGCGCAACCGCGATCGATTTTATCGAGGAGCCGAGTTCCACCATGAGAAGCTTCTCGACCGTTGAGCAAAAGATCCGCAATGAGATCAGCGCGGCAGTCGACAGCATTGCCAGGGTTGAGGCTCGGCGCGACGCTCTTCCCGTCCGACTGCCTGTTGCGGATGCCCAACAAGGCCAGGAAGTCGTAAAGTTGTCGACGGAACGAAAGCATCTAACCAATGTTCTGAAAATGGTCGCATACCAAATCGAGAGTGATCTCCTCGCGCTGATTCGACCCAACTACAAGCGCGCCGAAGAGGAAGGACGCACTCTTGTTCAGATGGCACTGCAAGATACTGCGGCGATGCAGCCCACGGAGGACGAACTGCGGATAAAACTCGCGCCTCTCAGCTCTTCTCATCGGTCCCGCGCTCTGCAGGCCCTTTGCGAAGCACTCAACAAGACGAACGCGCTGTTCCCCGGCACCAGCCTTCGGATGAATTATTCCCTCGGGGAGTTTCCCTCCTGAAAGAAAAAGGGGACAATTAATTACCGGACCATGTCAGGAGCTCTGAAGTTGCTGAAAACGCAAGAAGGCAAGGGTACGAAATTGAATTTTTTCACAGCTTCGAAGCGCAGCCCGGGGGTTATAGGAATCTGACCAAGAGCCCTGCAGCAACAGAAAGCATCTGAATTTGGAGGATTTCTGTCGCCCCTTCGATTGTGCGATATGGCGCGTACCACAACATGTTGGGGGGAGCGACATATTGCACAATCACAGGTTACGTCAATTTTGACTGCGCAGCAGGCACAATTGCGTAACCTTCAGGGCTCTTGCACCGTGCCTGCCGTGACCGGGGGCAGCGCCGCTGCGCGGCTCGCCCCCGGCTACTTTTTCGGCGTACCTCCGGGACGCACAGTCTCGAGACAGGCTCGCCGGATGAGGCTTGCAGTAGGAAAATCCGGGATGCGAGGGCCGTGCGTCGCACGGCGCCCACTTTTAATTGCATTGCTGCAGTACGCGCTTATTTGGAGAGCACGACGTTAAGTTCGGCGATGGCAGCCATCTTTGCATCTGTGTGCTCGCTGAGGATCACAAATCTGAGATAACGGCCTCTGGCGGCACGCTCTAATGTAATGGTCTGACGCAATGGCTCCAGCGCCAGTAAACCTTTGGCGGCCGGCAATCCCCACTGCTTGCTATCCTCACTCAGGTAGATCTCATATTCCTTTACTCGTCCGCTGGTACTTTCGGCGCGTGCCGTGTAGAGGACGGACGCAACGTTGAGCATCTCTCCGAAGTCAATCACGATACTGTGCGGCGGAGGCGCCACCATACCCCGCGAGCGTGTGATCCAGCTGGTGTCGTCGGCACCATCGAGTACATTCACGGCCTCCCCTTCGGGGCGTTGCACGCTGCTCGAGGAGAGGACTCTCCAGCTCATGCGTTGATCGTAGGTACCAAAGGCAACGGCACCGGCAAACCCGGTGATTCCAGCGGCTGTCGCGCGCAGCGACACTTTCCCTTCCCGCTTGAATTCGAACGGTGCGGTATAGACCTGCCAGGAATTGCCGTCCACAGCATATTCGATCTTTGATCCAGAGGTTGCGCAAGAGAGGGTGACCATGCCGTGGCTGTCGCGAAGCCCAAGGACGGGTTTGACCCGATCCTGCGGCAACCTCGTTTGTCCAAGTGCGGAGAGATTACGCTGGCCTGTGGGGACAAGGCGCAGAGCATAGGTAAAGGCGATTGGATCCGACCAGACGATGTAGGAATCCAGAGGCCGTGGACCGCAACTCGCTGTCCCGACGCCGAGAGTTCTCACATTGAGGGAGACTACGGTGGCAGAGATCGCCGGCAGATCAACAGAGTATTCAGGAATTGTGAGTTCCTCGTCCGTGTAAGGGAGCGCCGAAACCTGCATCAGACCGTCGCCGCTCTGGGCGAAAAGGCCGGGAAATTTGGCCCCCGTGAGCGCGGCCCAGCGGACATCCTCATGGTTGCCCGATTCCATTGGTTTGGCATAGGGGGTAAGCTGCTCGCGCACGGTGCTCGTATAAAGCCCAAGGTCCGAGCCGCGTTTGCGATCCGCGTAGTTCTCCATCGGTCCACGGCCCAGATACGTGAACTGATCAAAGCGCTTGTCTAAAAGCAGTCGGACGCCCAGGCGCGCAAGCGGGATGCGACGTCCTTGAGGCATAAGGGCATTATCCACGACAATCGATCCGTCCCCATACACTGTATAAATGGCAGAATGAGTCACTGACCAGCCAACGCGTCCTTCGGCCTGGATCACCGCCTCAATCCTGATCACGGTCGGTTTCGTCTGTTCGGCTCTGAAGCCGATAACCTTTGTCTGTAGTGATTCAACACCGTACATTTTCCAGTCGCGTTCGGCCCAGTCATCGTCACTGCGATGCGGGGCGCGCCAGAGATTCATTTTCGGGCCGCCGCCCGGCAAAAGCAGGGGCGTCCCGTCGCGCACGAGTTGCGTGATACCACCTTCGATCTTGTCAAAAATTACACTGAAACCGTCGCCACTCGCGGTGACGCGGTCGGCCTCCTGAACGAGACGCAACGGTTTCAGGGTAGATGGATCGCCGGCGACGGCGGGCGCGGCCACCGGCAATTTGAACTGCACCGCTGCGACTTCATAACCGGCCTTAGCCCAGATTTCGTCTTTGGCCAGCGCAAATGAGAGCTGCAAAAAGTACTCGGCGCCTGGCTTCGGCACAATCTTTTTGTAGGCAACGGCAACGAGCATGTCGGTGCCGGGGGCCAGATTCAACCGCCCGATGGTTCCATGATCAATGGGCGTGCCGTCTTCCGTGACGACCCAACTGCCGGCAAACCCGTTCAGGTCAGTAAAAGCATATTTGTTGCGGATCCTGATCTTGCCCGCGGCCAGGTCCTCCGCTGCGAATCCAATCCACTGATAGGCGCGCTTCACTTCCGGGTAGTGCGGCTTGGGGGAGCGGTCCGAAAACACGACCCCTTTGTGGATGAAATAGTGATCGTTGGGAACTTCTCCGAAGCCGCCACCGTATGCGAGATAAGAGTGATTCGGATCGCGGCGGTTCCAGAGCCCCTGATCCTGCCATTCCCAGATGGCGCCCCCCATCAGGCTGGGGTACTTGTCGAACAGATCGTTGTACTCGCCGATAGCGCCCATGGAGTTGTTCATGGCGTGGACGTATTCACAGAGGTAAAACGGCTTCGTGCGATTCGGATCCTTCGCGGCATTCTCCACGTCGGCGACGGCCGTGTACATGCGGCTCTCGATATCGGTGGGGATGTCCCGGCCGCGGAACGGTTCGTAATGCGTCGGCCGATCCGGATCGATCGCTTTGACTGCCTTGACGGCAGAAACGAAATTGATGCCGCCGCCATTTTCATTGCCCAGCGACCAGATGATTACCGACGGATGGTTTTTAAAGTTCTCGACATTGGCAACGTTGCGGTCGACGATCGCCTTTTCCCAGCGCGGCTCGCGGTCAAGCACGCCCATGTAGCCGTGGCATTCGACATTGGCCTCGGCAACAAGGTAGATGCCGTATTCGTCGCAGAGTTCGTACCAGCGGGGATCATCGGAGTAGTGGGATGTGCGCACGTGATTGGCATTCACCTGTTTGAGCAGTTCCAAGTCACGGATCATTTTCTCTTCCGAGACATAATGCCCCGTGTCGGGCCACATTTCATGTCGATTGGCCCCCTTGAGCTTCACGGCGACGCCGTTGATGGTGAAAATCGAGCCCTTGATTTCGATCTTGCGGAAACCGGTATGAGTGGAGAGGATCTCTCCCCCGTCTTCGCCGCTCATGGTCAGGACCGTGGTGTACAGATTCGGTGTCTCTGCAGTCCACTTGGCGGGATGGGAGACAGGAATGGATACGGAAACACTCTTCTCTTCCCCCACTTCAAGGGCAGGGACATCCGCAGTAGCGCTGGCTCCTGGAATAGTGCGCCCATCACGAGAGGCCAAATCGACCGTCAGTTTGCGCGCCCTGGAAGGCTGGTTGGCGTAGTTGTGGACCTTCGCCGCCACGAGCAGAGTCCCATCCCGGTACTGTGGGTCCAGATCCGTCTTGACAAAGAAATCGCGAATGTGGATCTGTGGAGCACTCCAGAGCGTTACATTGCGGAAGATGCCGCTCAGGCGCCACATATCCTGATCTTCGAGGTAAGTGCCCGCACTGTAACGATACACTTCCGCTGCGATCATGTTTTTGCCCGGTTTGACATAGGAGGTTATGTCGAACTCGGCGGCATTGCGGCTGTTAACGCTGAAACCTGCCTTCTCTCCGTTGATCCAGAGAAAGAAGGCTGAATCGACACCATCAAAGGTGATGAAGATGCGGCGACCGTTCCATTTTTCGGGAACCTCGAACTCTCGACGATAACTGCCGACCGGATTTCGTTCCTGGTAGGCGGTGTATTCCTGCGGAGGTTCGCTCATAACCCTGGGCCAATCTCGCCTGATCGTATAGCCTGAATTTCTGTAGTATGGCGTACCGTACCCCAGCACTTGCCAGTTGGAGGGGACCGGGATTTCCTTCCAGGAACTTACGTCAAACGACGGCCGGTAGAAGTCGACCGGCCGCTGCTCCGGGCGCGGCACCCAGTTAAACTTCCAGGAACCATTCAGACTGCGGCACCACGAAGAAGCATAACGATTGGCGGCAAGAGCCTCGGCGCGGCCACCGTAGGGCATCAGCGTGGCGTGATACGGCAGCTTGTTGATCCCGAGCATCTGCTCGTTTTCGATCTCGCCAGGAACCGGTGCATCGGCCGGGCTCAGCAAAGTGGCAAACGCAAAAAACGCGAACAAGTATCGGAACAATAAGTGAGTTTTATGCATGGCGGAATCCCATTTAATCAATAGTTGTTTCCTGGTCCTCGGCGAACGCAGGATATCAGTGCTCTGTTCGGAAAGCACCAGGAAAGCACGGGATGATGAAGCTCTGCAATTCAAGTTCGACGGCGGGCTGGCTGGGAGAAGCCCTTCATCCTGAGCCACGTCTTTTCTTTGGCGTAGCTGGCCGACGCGGGCGCTGTGCCGGAGATACCGATTTGATCAAAATCTCTCCGGCGCTTTCTGCTTGCAGCGGCAGCATGGAACGCGAAGCCGCAGCATCGATCAGGGCAATGACAGCGGGCTCGCACAACACCTTCATTTCGCGCAGGACAATATGCCGGACTTGTTTTCCCTCCCCCTTCAACAGGTGATCCGGATCGGGAAATGCCACCCCATGCAAAAAAAACAGAGTTACCCAACGCGGGTATAGCGCAATCGAGAATACGGCTTCCGACGCTCTTTCGCTCGGTCCAAATCCAATGGCCAGAGCATTGTAATTGTCGTAAACCAGGACCGTGGCACCCGGAAATTTCTTTCGCATCCACGCAAATGCCGCATGCGCCAACTTTGCGATTTCCGGAGTATACCTGTCGATATACGAATTAAGTTTCTGCCTAGCGGTCATAGGACTCTCAGCCGCAGCCCTTTTAAAGTAATGATACCACCAGGTTCACTGAATCGCCCCTCTTAGTTACACTATGATTTCAGAGACGCTTGCGGAAGGCTCTGCAGCACAGCACTTCTCCCTGCACTCCAGAAAACTAAGAGTGTCAGAATTGCGATTGCGAGGTCACCAGGAGGTACATGAGTCTGCGGCCGATGACCGTGCCCGAAACGACCGCCAGGAATAACAGCAGGCGCAGCCCGGATCGAGCACCGGCATAATCCCTTCCCATCAAAAGCAGGGCCGCGAGCACTATCGGCACAATCCCTGCCAGAAGCAGGTGAAGGCCTAACCAGACAGCGTATCGGGAGGTAATTATTTGAAAGGCATCCTGCAACCTGGCCGCTGCAAAGCCATCGGATGATCCTCGGGAAAGAGCCACAACCATCCAGATCGCAGCGACAATCAGCATCAAGCTCCCAACGATTACCCCAGCAAGAAAAGAGTCATTCAATCGCCTCGCCTCTTCCAGGTTGAGGAATGCCGCGGATGCAGCCCCGCCTAACAGTAGTGCTGTTCCAAGGAAGGAAAGGGGCACCCAGCCTGAGTCCCAGGCCGGTTGAGTCGGAATGAGATAGATCGCTGCGCTCGCGGCGACTGCAGCCAAGGCGAGCAAGCTGGTCACCACACCGATGGCCAACCTGTGCTCTGCGCGATGGGTCCACCAGGCATGGGCGTAGATAAAGGCCGCTGCGACAAACAGCAAAGTAAAAAGGACCTCCAGACTGAGCCTGGAGCTGCGCAGGTTGAGAAGGGACTTCCAGGCGGAAATGGGGCGGCCCAAGTGAAATAGTGAGGCCAGCACACCGAGCACTGCCAGCGGGAGGATCGCTAAAGCCAGCGGGTGCATAAGGTCATTGGCAGAAGTGGCATTCCGGTCGCTGAGAGTCGCGGCCAGGGCAAGTCCGCACGCAAACTGGAGCGCCAGCGTAAAGACGATCAAAGGCCATTCCGACATGCTCTCACCCCTCACGCTCCCGTGGCCTCCTGTCTCACCTTGTATCGGCAGGAAGGCTTCGTCAAGCCAGGTGAGGGGAGGTTGTGAATGGCATCGGCTACACCTGGTCGTGCTGCAATCTCAGCCAACCGGCCGATTTCGATGGCCCGCATCGGACACGCTGTGACGCACACGGGGCTTTTTCCAGCCTCAAGCTGGTCCAGGCATAGGTTACATTTCCGGACACGGCCCTCCCCTGGGTCATATTGCGGCGCGCCGTACGGGCACAGCCATGTGCAATAGCGGCAGCCGATGCACCGCTCCGGGTCGTGCACGACGATGCCGTCGGCCGCGCGCTTTTTATAGGCGCCCGTAGGGCAGTGTCTGGCGCAGAGCGGATCTTCGCAGTGATTGCAGGACATTGAGATGTTGTATGCGAAAACCTTCGGGAACTCGCCCCCCTCGAACACGCGCACCTTGCGGATCCGTCGGCCGACCGGCGCATCGTTGAAGTCCTTGCAGGCGATCTCACAGGTCCGGCAGTTGATGCACTTGGTAGTATCAACAAAAAACGCACTCTGCCCGCTAATCACCGGATCCTCCATTGACCTTTTGCACCTCAACCAGGATTGTATGCTGCGCATTGCCGTGAGCCAGCGGAGTCGGCCTCTGACTGGTCAGAACATTGATGCATCCTCTCTGGCACACGCCACTGCTGCCCGGCGTGTACCAAGCACCTTGCGGAATTGCGACCACCCCCGGCCGCACGCGCTTGGTAATACGCACCCGGATGACCAAGGCACCGCGATCATTGAAGGCTCTTACCTTCATACCATCCACGATTCCACGCGCGCCGGCATCTTGAGGGCTGATCCACATGACCTGGGGATCGGCCTCTTCCATCCAGGCATTCTCGTCGAACGTGGAGTGCGTACGCCTCTTGTAATGAGGACCGATACACTGCAAAGGGTATTTCTGGATCAGAGGATCTTCCGGTCCTTCCCATGCGGCAATATACGCGGGGATTGCGGGGATATCGGGTTTGTGCATGTCGTAGAGCGTCTTCGAAAAAATCTCAATCTTTCCCGAGGGCGTTTTGAAGGGATGCGTGGCAGGGTTTTTGATCTCGCGCTCAAACGCCACGTAAGGCTGAGGTGGTTCGCGATAGACACCTTCCCTTTTCAGATCTTCGTAAGCGGGAAATCCCGGGGTCGCCTTCCCCGCTTCCGCGACAATCTGCTTCAGCCAGTCCTCCCGGGTTTTGCCCTCGGTAAACTTCTCCCCGACTCCCAGCTTCTGGGCCACCTGGGCAAGCCACGAGTATTCGTTCCTGCATTCGCCGGGCGGCTCCACGACCTTGTTGCCGAAGACGACGTACTTCTCGCCCGACCACGGAAACCCGAGGTCGTTGCGCTCGAGTGAATTGTCGGCAGGCAGCAGGATGTCAGCGAATCTCGCACTAGGGGTCATAAAGTGATCGGATACGACGATACATTCTACGAGCATCTCATTTTGAAGAATCGCAATCGTGCGATGGATGTCGGCATGCTGATTGACGAGCATGTTACTTGCCAGATTGAAGATGAACTTGATGTTGCTCGCAAGTGGCCCGTCTTTCACGCCATCGTCGGGAGTCATCGCCCGGCCGCGGATGATGGCATCCGTCCACAAGAAGACAGGAATTCGAGCGGTTACCGGATTGATCCCAGTAGGGAGTTCTCCCACACCGAGGCCGAGCAACCGTCCTCCTTCGCCGCCTCCCCAACCGCCGCCGAGAATGCCGAAGTTGCCCGTAATGCAGGCCAGCACGATTCCTGCGCGGACCGACTGCTCTCCGTGAGCGTGCCGTTGGGGGCCTAGGCCTTGCAGCAACTGGGCAGGCTTGGCTGTGGCATAGTCTCTAGCAAGAGCCCGAATCGTGGCAGCGTCGATCCCGGTAATCGGCGCGGCCCATTCAGGAGTCTTCGGAATCCGGTCGGACGATCCGAGCACGTAGCTCTTGAAGGACTTCCCTCCCGGCACGCCCGGAGACATATGCGCTTCATCAAAACCGATGCAGTGCTTGTCCAGGAATGCCTGGTCATGGAGATTTTCAGAAATGATGACATGGGCCATCGCGATGAAAAGTGCCGTGTCTGTGGTCGGCTTCAGTGGCAGCCACTGGTCTGCAAATGTCGCCGCGGTCTCCGTGTAACGCGGATCGACAACGATGATTCTCGCGCCTGCATCCCTGGCCTTACCCAAATAATAGTTGGAATTGGTCTCAAAGACGGTCTCCGCCGGATTGAATCCGTTCAGGACGATCAGCTTCGAATGAACCAGCGTCTGATAGGAGCTGGTATCCCGGTAGCCAACAATGAAAGGGGCCGTGTATCGCAGACACGCTGAGCTGTAACTGTTGTAGTAGCCGAGGTACCCGCCCAGCAGATTCATCAGGCGCCGCGCCGACGCCACACCCGAAATGGCGCCGCAATCGCCCGTGCCGAGTTGGATGTAGATGGACATCGGCCCGAAGCGATCGAGGATTCTTTTCAGATTTGCGGCGATGATGTCAATCGCCTCACCCCAGGAAATGCGCTGAAACTTTCCTTCACCTCTTCGACCCACCCGCTTCATCGGGTACAGCAGGCGATCGGGTTCATAGAGGCGATTTCTCAATGCACGGCCTTTGAGGCAGGCGCGGAGCTGGGGCCTGGCATCGGAATCGGTCGACTCGTCCGTGCTGATCCGCACAATTTGGCCGCCCTTGATGTGCGCCTTCAGATGGCAGCGCCCGCCGCAATTGTTGTTGCACATTACGGTGAGAATGCGCGTGCCGTCTTCTCCGACAGCTTCGGCGACGACCTGATCAAGCACCAGGCGCCCGAAGATCTCTCCTACCGCAACGCCGCCCGCGGCAGCTCCAGAGAGCTTTAAAAATGATCTCCGATCAAGCCCTATGTGCACCAGTCGCCCTCCCACTCCCCTTCCAGGTGGCAGCCATTCTACTCCTGCTCGAACCCAACCGGCACCACGAAATCCAATCTGAGTTACCGTTTCAAAAGCGCAGGATCTCAACCCAACATGGGAGCACATCCTCCGCCAGTAGTATGTGACCTGCCCCCCTATAATCGGTCCAGATGTCATGTCAGATTTGGGACGATTCGGGAGGTCCGATGAGCAAGAAACAATTCACAATTGAGCAAATCATCGCAAAGTTGCGGGAGGCTGAGGTATCTCTTTCCCAAGGAGCGACGATCGCCGTAGTGTGCCGCTCTCTGGAAGTTACCGAGCAGACCTACTATCGCTGGCGCAAAGCCTATGGTGGAATACGACAGGACCAGGCCAAGCGACTGAAGGAACTCGAGCAGGAGAATGCGCGACTGCGTAAGGCAGTATCCGACCTGACCCTGGATAAACTCATTCTCAAGGAGGCATGCCGGGGAAACTCATAAGCCCGGCCCGAAGGCGACAGTGTGTTCAACGAGTATGTGAGGCACTGGATGTTTCGGAGCGCCGGGCATGTCAGATCCTGGGTCAGGCACGATCTGCACAGCGGCACCGCCCCATCGATGCCGGAGACGAGGATGCACTGACGCGTTCGATCATCCTGCTGGCGAGTCGATTCGGTCGCTATGGTTACCGACGAATCACCGCGCTGCTGAAACGTGCCGGATGGAGAGTAAATCACAAGAGAGTGGAACGGATTTGGAGGGAGCAAGGGTTGAAAGTGCCGTAGAAACAGGCCAGACGGGGGCGCTTATGGCTCAACGATGGTTCTTGCGTACGATTGAAGCCCTGCTGGCCCAACCATGTCTGGTCCTACGACTTCATGGCCGACCGGACATTCGAACGACGTCCACTCAAGATACTTACGGTCTTGGATGAATATGGTCGGGAGTGACGATTGAAGTTGAGCGATCTCTCCAATCCATCCACGTATTGGAACGCATGGCGGACTTATTTGTGGCGCGTGGGTTGCCCGATTACATCCGTTCCGATAATGGTCCTGAGTTTACTGCGAAGCAGCTTCAGGCGTGGCTCGAGCGACTCGGAATGGATACGTTGTTCATCGAGCCTGGGAGTCCATGGGAGAATGCCATCATGGAGGGTTTCTTCGGCACTCTCAAAACGGAATTGGTTTACCATTGAAATTACGGAACCAGGAGCGAGGCGCAGTCGGAAATTTTTGAATTTGTTGAAGTGTTTTACGGCCGTCAGCGGCTTCACTCGGCCCTGGGCTATCGGAGCCCAGCCGAGTATGAACAGATAGCCAAAGCCGCTTAACCCCGTGTCAACAGTTTCTGGGGACTTTCATCCGACTTCCGACCAATAACCAATACAGGGAAGCTGGCAGGCCGAGGTGGTTTTCATGCGTCATTGGGTGCCCGCCTTGCGGATGTGGAACTGTTTAGAAGAGGATACGCCGTTCGTGTCATTGGAGGCTGCATTGGGTCCGCCCCGCACGCATCGGAAGTTTTGACGAGAGATCGGAAAGGCTATATCTTTATCCTGAAACGGGAGGGTCAAATTGATTGCAGTCGATCCGGATTTTGACTGGCGAGAGATTGCCCGCTTGTGTCTCACATCTCGATTTTTGGATGAGCTCGAAGAGCAGGAACTGGCTCCACGGGGCTACATCAACTACCAGTTTTCCGCACGCGGCCACGAGTTGGGACAGGTGCTTATCAGTCAAATACTCACAAGGCCTTTTGACGCGGCAACTGTCTATTACCGTTCCCGCCCTTTTGCCCTTGGTTCCGGCCTGACACTAGTTGAGGCGCTCGGCTCGCAGATGGCCCGTGCCGGGGGTATGAGCAACGGCCGCGATGTGGGCGCGACGTTCAACATGCCGCGGCGGGGGAAAGCCGCCATTCTGCCGATGGCAGGCGAAGTGGGATCGGGTTACACGCCCGCCGCGGGATGGGCACAGGCGCTTCAATATCGGCGCGATCAGCTGGGTGAAACCCGGGTCGCCGATGGCATTGCCGTAACGTTCGGCGGCGAAGGTTCGGTGGCGACCAATGGTTTCTGGTCAGGATTGACAATCGCCACTACGCTAAAACTGCCCTTGCTGTTTGTCATCGAAGATAACGGGTACGCCATTTCGGTGCCCGGTTCTGCACAAACCCCCGGGGGCAACATCGCCGAAAACCTCGCTTCATTCAAGAACCTCCGCATATGGTCCGGGAGCGGAACCTATCCCCCTGAAACAGCTCACCTTGTAATGGAAGCAGTCCAGTATGTCCGGAGCTGGCATGGTCCTGCCCTCCTCAGAATGACCGTGCCCCGGCTCTCCGGGCACACCCGGATTGACAATCAGGCATACAAGAGCCGGCAGGTTCTTGAAGAAGAATGGTCGCGTGACCCAATTCGACTTCTGCGGGATTTTCTCGTTCCGGCCACTTATTCCCGGTATGATTGGGAATCACTGGTCAAAGAGGTCCAGGCCCATGTTCGTGACGCTGCCGGCCAAGCCTCAGCCCTGGCGCTGCCTGAACCCGAAACCATCCGCCGGTACGTCTTTGCAGAGCCTGGAGAATCGCAGCAGGTCGGCGGGCTGGCCGCAGAGGGTATTGTCCCGTACCCCGGCAGTGATACACCCGGTCCGGATTCTCCAGTGCGCATGAATTTCGTCGATGCCATACGCCGCACGCTCGACCACGAATTGTCCGCTAATCCGCGCCTGATCGTCTTTGGCGAGGATGTTGGAGAAAAGGGAGGAGTTCATGCATCCACAATGGGCCTCATGCAAAAGCATGGTGCAGCGCGCGTGTTTGACACCAGCCTGTCTGAAGAGGGGATTATCGGCCGGGCGGTCGGCATGGCGTACGCAGGATTGCTCCCTGTGCCTGAGATCCAGTTCCGCAAGTACGCTGACCCGGCGATGGAACAGATCCATAACACCGGCACCATCCGCTGGCGCACACACAACCGTTTTGCGGCTCCGATGGTCATCCGCATGCCGGGGGGATTCCGGCGCATCGGGGACCCCTGGCACAGCATGAGCAACGAAATCATATTTGCCCACGCGGTTGGTTGGAAGCTGGCGTTCCCTTCCAACGCCGATGATGGAGTCGGCCTCCTGCGCACTGCGCTGCGGTGTGGTGACCCGGTGATATTTTTTGAACATCGAGCTGTGCTGGATTCTTCCTGGGCACGCCGTCCTTATCCGGGCGATGACTATGCAATCCCTTTCGGCCAGGCAAGGCTGATCTTGGAGGGAAGTGACTTGACGGTCATCACATGGGGTGCGATGGTGGAGCGTTGCGAGGCTGCCGCCAGAGAAACCGGCGCATCGGTTGAAATCATCGACCTCCGGACGATTGTGCCTTGGGATAAAAAATCGGTGCTGGAGTCGGTCAGAAAGAATGCGAAGTGCCTGATCGTCCATGAGGACATTCAATTGGGCGGGTTTGGCGCGGAAATCGCCGCCACTCTTGCCGATGAAGCATTCATGCACCTGGATGGTCCCATTCAAAGGTTTGCCGTGCCGGGTGTGCCCATTCCCTATAGCACTCTTTTGATGGATGCGGTGGTTCCGACGATTTCTCAAATCAAGCAGAAGATGGAACATCTGCTGGCATATTAGCCTGCAAATGTTCCATCTGCGAACCACCCGCTGCGCTCGATTCATCCTCTGACCTATGAGCCTTCAGGTCCTTCAGGGATCATGCACGGCTTCTTGAACATGCTGCTGGCCTCGGCCCTTGCACACGCAGGAGCAGATGTCAGAGTTGTAGAGGCGATGCTGCAGGAGGAATCCACTGAAGCCTTCAAGTTCAACGATGACGGGATTCTCTGGCGCGACCAACAGCTTGCCAATTGCCAACTGATCAATATGCGCGAGCAGTTGTTCGTGGCCTTTGGCGCCTGCTCTTTCCAGGAACCCACATCCGAAATGAAAGCCCTCAACCTGCTATGAGCTACGCGATCAACGATACCCATGATCCCTCTATCGAGTGTCGAGTCGAATCCGCCCATGATCCCAAAACTGATTTTCCGATACAGAACCTGCCGTTTGGGGTATTCGCGCGCCTGCAAGGAGATCCGCAGCCACATACAGGCATTGCAATTGGGGACTGCATCCTGGATCTCGTGGAGTGCAGAAACCAAGGCCTGCTGGATGGCCTGTTAAACTCATGGATCGATGCAAGCGCATGCGATTCGCTCAATGCTTTGATGACGCTCGGGCCCGAATGCTGGTCCGCCCTGCGCAAAAGGGTCAGCCTGTTGCTGAGGACGAACAGTGGTAAATTCCGAAAGGCGGCAGGCCAGATCGATGCCGCACTCGTACCGATGGCGGAAACCAGGATGTTGTTGCCGGCCCGCATCGGGGATTACACCGATTTTTACGCATCGATCCATCACGCGCACAATGTCGGCAGCATGTTCCGCCCGGATAACCCGTTACTGCCCAACTACAAATATGTGCCTGTCGGCTATCACGGGCGCGCGTCGTCGATTGTGGTCAGCGGCACCCCGGTGCAACGTCCCTGCGGGCAATCCGAGGGTGCGAACGCGGTGCCGAGCTTTGGTCCAAGCCGCATGCTGGATTACGAATTGGAGGTTGGCGCCTTTATCGGCCCCGGCAATTCTCTGGGAAAGCCGATCGAGATTACAGAGGCCGAGTCCCATCTCTTTGGACTGTGCCTGGTCAATGATTGGTCGGCGCGCGATATCCAAAAGTGGGAATACCAGCCGTTGGGGCCGTTTCTGGCCAAGAGCTTTGCAACAACCATCTCTCCTTGGGTGGTCACCATGGAGGCCCTGGCTCCGTATCGTGTCGCGGCGTTGCCGCGGCCTCCGGGAGATCCCGCGCCGCTGCCTTATTTGAGCGCTCCTGAAAACCGGGAAAGAGGCGGCGTCGGTTTAATCCTCGAAGTGCTCTTATGCTCGGAGCGAATGCGCGTGGGCAGCCTTGCTCCCGTCTTGCTCAGCCGCGGCAATCTTGGAGATCTGTACTGGACGTTGGCGCAGCTACTGACCCATCACGCAAGTAATGGCTGCAATCTTCGCCCGGGAGATTTGATCGCGAGCGGCACCGTGTCCGGCACCACCCCGCAGTCGCGCGGCAGCCTGCTTGAACTGACGTGGCGCGGCACCGAACCGGTTGCACTGCCGGGGGAGAGACTCGCCGGTTCCTGGAAGATGGTGACGAGATCACCTTTCGCGGCCGCGCTGAGCGCGCTGGCTTTGCCGGCATCGGTTTCGGCGCGTGTCGTGGAATTATTCATGGATTCAGCGACCCTGCATCTTGCCTAACAAGACCATGCGGGAGCATTCTTATCTTATGTAGCGGGTTCGGGTGAATAGATCAGGTGAACCAGGAAACCAGGGGCTTTCCGGTATGCGCTACCGGGCGTCTGGTTCGAGATCCATAAGGAGGTGGGTAAATGGTTACGAGTTTCGCCGGACAACATGCAAAGGAAACACGGGCGCGTCTGCAGGGGAGTTCCTATCCTCCGGACAGGGTCGAAAAATATTGTCACCTGGTCGAACGCATCGAACGGGAGATCCTGCCACATGAAGTGATCACCAACAACCAGTACACCAAATGGTTCGATAAAGGGGGATTCGATCTCACCGATGCCCGTCACTTCCTGGCTCAATTCTCCGTATTCTCCAATCACTTTATCGTGGCTCAGCTGTTGAAGACCATTAATGCGCCGACTCTCGAGGCTATGCACGCCTCGAAGGAAATCCTGATGAACGAATTGGGTGTGTCCTTCCACAACCCTCATAAGAAATCCGCGGCCAAGGATGCCGCGGCGCAGAACGCAGAGGATCTGTACGAATTTGAAGGGACAGTAAATGGATCGGTGTTTCGCTTTTCCGCTGCCCATTTCGAGTGGCTTCTGCGCATAACCACTCACCTGGGTCTCCAATTCAAGGATGTCGGAAAAAGAAGGCACGGAACCAAGAGTACCCTGTTTTTCTGCGACGAGCTCGCCAGAATCTACGCCTCTGACGATACCAGTATTGCTTTGGGAGCCAGCTTCGCGGTGGAGAATTGGGCGGCAGCCGGTTTTTGGAAGGAGCTGATCCGGGGCCTGCAGATCTTCAAGGAGCGCGAAGCGCCAGGAATGCCCCTGGGTTTCTTTACCTGGCACGACATGGTCGAAGACCAGCACGCGCAGCACACCTGGGACGAGCTCGAGGAGGAATTTTTCACCCACGAGGACGTGGATGAGGACAAATTCATCAAAGGCGGTGTGATGATGCTGGACGGGGTACTGGCCTTCTGGAACGGATTGAATGCTAACCGGCTGGGGCGGGAGAACGTCCGCAAGCTCGCATCCTGACGGCATGTGCCGTTCCCTTGCCAGGGTTACACCGGCGTTTCTTGCGCCGGCCGCGGTTATGTTCCTCTGCTTCGGCGACAATCGAGATGATTTCGTCGTGCACGGCCGATTGCCTGAGGACCGAGGACCGTTTGGGGCGTTTCCCCAACTTAATTGACGCAACTCACTCAAATTCGGAGGCGAATCCGTGTATCGGACTATCGAGGATTTCAAGAAGGACTGGGCATACGAGAGCGAGATGACCTCAAAGATTTTCGACAAATTGACGGATGCCTCGCTGGGCCAGCGGGTGACACCCGATGGGCGCACCCTGGGCTTTCTCGCCTGGCACATTGTCGTGTCCCTGGGAATGGCGACTGAGGCCGGTTTACCATTCCAAGCATCAGGGGACTTCAGCAGTCAGCCACTATCGCGCGCTGCTGACATCAAAAAAGCCTACGAGAAATCCGCCGCCGAAATGATTGCTTCGATCGGGAAGCATTGGAAAGATACCAACCTCCTCGAAGAGGTCGAGATGTACGGCTTAACGTGGACGCGCGGCTACGCTCTGCTCGCCATGGTCAAGCACCAGACTCATCATCGCGGGCAGATGACGGTACTGATGCGTCAAGCCGGATTGGTCGTCCCCGGCGCATACGGCCCTGCAAAAGAGGAGTGGGCCGCCATGGGATTGGAGGCCTTGCCGTAGTCCGATGAACGGGGGGGAAGGGCCCGACCGGTGAGGCCGTCTCAAAACTGGGAACCCGGAGGGACGCCAAAAGAGTAGCCGGGGGCGAACCATCCACTTCATCCATCTTGTCATTGCGGATTTCCCGTTCCGGCCAAAGCTCTGCTTATGTCGGCAGTGTGACGCGTCCCGGGAGGGCCGGGGCAGAAATGAGCCTGCCCCGGCACATCCATGCCTTCACTTCCTGCGCGCACCACTGTCTGCATTTTTTGAGTGCCTTGCCGAAGAGAAATTGAGGGCGGGGAAATGGCTCCGCAGGTTTGCAGCCAAAAGAGGATCATTATCCGCTCCAGCCGCTGCCTTCCTCAGATGATCATCGTATCCAGCCAGGTTCGGCCACGCGCTCACCTTGGCGGCGGCAAATTCCATTTCCGGGTCATTGCCACGTGCCTGCAGGGCTTGCAGAATGTAACTGTATCCACCGGGCTCAGTGGCTGCCGGGGTCGATTTGATTCCTTCCCCGGCCGCCTGTTTCATGGTTTCGAGCAAATACCCATAATCGAACAGAGCCAAGGCGCGGCCGCTGCCTGTCAACGACCGAGCTCTCATGCGCTCGATCAGTTGCACCCTGATTCTATCATCTTTTGCCGTGTACAGGACCGCGCGGCGGATGGTTTCCATCCTGACGATCACCGGAGTGCTCTCGCCGAGCAAGGCGATTGTTTCGTCGGTTAGCAGTCTGGTGTCATAATCACTTCTTGGAGCGCCAAATCCTGCATTAGCCACCCATGGAAGCGATTTTGCGTTCCCGATCTCATAGGGGAAACAGATCAGCGGCGCCCCGGCAGTTGCCAGGGGAACAACTATCAATACCAGGAGCGCCGCCACAAATTTGAAACTTTGTATTCTCATTCCTAATTTCCTCCCTACCCGAGTTTGTGTTCTGCATGCAAAGACGAAGGCGTGCCGTGATTTGTTAACAAGGGTGGTGTGCGGGGCGATGGCTACCATCATAAGCGCGAGGGCACCGAGCGATTGTGCTGTGAACAAAAGAATAGAGGTGAAGTTACTTGCGTTCCTGCCAGGGGCGCTCCCAGAGACGCCACCAGCCGGCATCACCCAAGCCGAGCGCGTCCCACCAGAGGTCGAGCATGTGAGTGTCATCGAGGAGGATTCCCTGGCGAGTCACGCCTTGGGGCATGGGAGCCAGTTGTGCCAGCCGGTCGCAGATGCGGGCTTGATCGGCTCCAGCGGTGCGCGTCAGAAGATGCCAGAGAGTGAAGGCATCTTCTCTGCGCGCCTCGGATAGGACGATGTCCAGGGACGCTCCCGTGGCATCGGATCCCTCATCGATCGCCGCCAGGGAGGTTTGCAGACGAGGGGGAGCATCTCCACGGAATGGAGTGCCCGGCCCAGCAGCCGGATAGGTCCGGCACATAGCTCCTGCGGGCACGAAAGACTCCCGGTTCGCGTGTTTGAACGCAACCCATCCGAAGGTCACCTTCAGCAAACCGATCCCGTCGTCCGCCACCGCCAGAGTGTATGCGCAACCCAGATCCTCTGCCTCAGCGAAAGGTGTGTCGACAAAGAACCGGCGCGGTGGAGCCCAGATCGTAGCATGAAGGACTCCTCGCTGCAGCAACAGGCGGTGCTCCGAGGTCTGCGCTGCCACCAGCTTGAGGCGCGTATTCGGCTCGATGTCGACCTGCCCGACATATCCTACCAAGACCCTTGCGCGCGATGTCGCGTCCGTTTGCAGCCACTGGCCGATTTTCAGCCGTCCTCCGCCTCCCAGGCGGGAAACGCCAACCTGCGGCGATCCCGCGAGACTGACCACCTCGTAGGATGGAGCCCCGGCGAAATACCAAAACGCGCCGGCCACCGCGACAACCATACACGCCATTGCCAGCGCAAGCCGCCAGACCGACGGCAACCTGAAACGAGACTGCCGAACGGGTTCTATGCTCAAATCGAATCCGGGCGCTGCGCCTTCGTATCGCAGCGGTGCAAGCACCTTCTCCAGTGCCTGGACTTCCGGATCGGGATCACCGGAGCCATCCCAAAGATAATCGTATTTCATGAGAGTCTCGCCCTCCCTGAACTTCTCTCGCAATTGCTTCATCCCGCGATGGAGGTTGACCCGGACTGAAGCCGGCGTCAAACCAGTACGCGCGGCGATTTCTTCGCCGGTCATGCCCTCCACCAACCGCAAAATCAGGGGCTCGCAGTACGCTTCCGGGAGGCTGCGAATGATCGCGAGAACTGCGCCCGCGTCCCTCTCGTGTCCATTGCGCGCGGCGATCTCTTCGGAAAGCACTCCAGTTGCGCGTGCCCGGCGATGGTGGTCTCTTGCCCGGTTGCGAGCAATCATCGCTAACCAGGCAGGAAAGGCACCGTCCCGGCGCAGCGTGTGCAGCTGTCGCAAGGCGGTCAGAAAGACGTCTTGTACCAGATCATCCGCGTCATGGCGAGGTACTCGAGCAAGCAGGATGCCATGAATCATGGGGGCAAACCTGGTATACAGCTGGCCGAAAGCGTTCCGGTCACCGAGCCGCGCAGCCGCAACGAGATCGATGTCGACCGCGATTCCTCTCGCCTCCGGCTCGCTTGCCGGCCGGCTCTGCCTGACACCCTGAAAAAGTCCGATAGCCGTCTCCACTTTAATCTCGCGATAGCAAAGACGCACGAGCACGAGCCAATGTTAACGCAACCAGGCAAATCTGCAAGATTGGGCCTTAAATGGTCGAACCCATCGCGTTCGGTTCGCCAGATCCCGAGCGGCGAGTTTCCTGTTTTGTCGCAGGCGGCCGCTGTCGGCCGGGATGGCAGTGAACGATTTTTCGGCAATGGGTGCCGGGCAGGCCGCAGTGTCCTTAATGGAGAACGGGAACGTGGACCGTTGGTCCAATCCGGCTGCTAATGATGTTTTGTTCTTTTTGCGAAGGGGTATCCGACCGTGTTAGCATCCCGCAACCCGGCAACGAGGTCATTTTGCCTCGATACCCTTAGATCGGACCTGCGGGTGTACGGGAGCAACATCTGGACAAGGCGGAATTCAACATGATAAGGATCAAGACTCTCCATGTCCTGATCATATCGGGGCTCCTGCTCCTATCTGCAGCGTCCCGGCCTGCCCGCGCTCGGGAGGACCCACAGCATCGATCTGGCTCCTTCCAGCTCTCCGGAGCGAAGCCGGCTGACGCAACAGGGTTTTCGAATCTGTCCGCTTTCTCGATGGTCCCGAAGTTCGGAAGCCCAACGTCGGGAATTGTTCCGGGCGGGCTCAAGACCAAGATCTCGTCTGACCGGACATCCTGGCTCGGAGAGCAGGCTGCGCCCGCCACCCAGACAGGCAACCAGCAAGCGCCTCGTTTCCGCGATTTCGGCCGCGCTCTCGGCTACAACTTCACCAATGGGCTGTTTTCGCGCAAAAACCTGAAGCCGCTGCTCATTGGCTCCGCGGCGACACTGGCCTTTGTCCCATTCGACCGGAGAATAAGTGACGCGGCCCGCGGCGATTTCTCCGAGCTCGGCAAATCAGGGCAAGTCATCGGCTCGCCCACCGCCCTTACCTCACTTACCGGCGGGCTGTTGGTCGCTGTCCCAATGACGAAAAGCGTGCGCTATCGCTCATTTGTTTTTTCGGAAACTCAGGCCTTGGCTCTCGCCAACGCCCAGGTGTTCGCGCTGAAACTTATTTTCCGCAGGACTCGACCCGACGCATCCAATAACAACTCCTTTCCATCGGCACATGCGGCCAACATCTTTGCGCTCGCGACTGTGACCAGCCATTACTACGGCAAGAAGGTCGGAATTCCACTCTACATCGTCGCGTGCCTGGTTGCTGCTTCGCGGGTCGAGAGAGGCAGTCATTTCCCCAGCGACGTGATCTTCGGCGCGATGTTGGGGTACATTTCCGGCAGGACCGCAATCCGGGGCACAGAGCACATCATCCGCGTCGGCCACAAAGGCCCTTGATCCGTCACCCTGTAATCGCCCTCAATGGGAAGTGACCACGCGAAAAGATTGATCTGCCAGAGGAGTGCATCGTTGGATGAGGGCCAGGGATGCCTTGGGTTCAGGTATTATGCAAGTTCTTCAGCCACTTCCAGCCGCTCGAATAAGTTGGTGTATGCTTGCACCGTTCGGACAATGTTGAATCGTTCCGCAACATCCCGCGCTGCCTGCTGTCCAAGCAAATGCGCCTCCGCTCGTCTCTCCATGAGCCTTGCCAGACCATCCGCGAGAGCAGCCGGATTGTCCGCAGGCACCACCCATCCATTAGCCTGATCGGATACAATATCCTCGATCCCCGGGGCCGCAGTGACCAGGCAGGGGAGTCCTCTAGCCATGGCTTCGAGCAGGGCGACAGGCAGGCCTTCCCATCGTGACGGCATCACATATGCATCCGCGCCGCGAAGCCAGTGGCGCGCCTGGGGCACCCAGCCGCGAAGTTCGACCCTCATTCCCCCCGGCGCGGCTTTCTGAATTAATTCCTCGATCTCGGCGCGCTGATCCCCTTCGCCGAAGATCAGGGCGCGCATCCCGGCGCCGCGCTCGCCAAGGCCGGTTGCCGCGTGAACGAGTGTGTCGATACCTTTTTGCTTCTTAAGCAATGAGAGCGCGATAATCACGAAATCACCGGGATCCACGGCGAGCATTCTCCTCGCCTCGTCGCGGGACGCATCCAGACTCAATTGGTTTAGGTCCAGACCATTGGGGATGACCTCGACCGACCGGACGCCGGCGCGCCGCGCATCTGCTGCCACTGCAGCCGACACCGCCACAACACAGGCTGCGAGCGGCACCGTTGTTCGATCCATGGCACGACCAATCCATGCGGCGAGGGGAGAAAACTCTGCCCGATACATGCGGGAGTGGACATTCTGCATAGTTGTGACCACGGGGATTTTGAATCGGGCTCCGGCCGCACGTCCAATCCAATCGGCCCGGGAAAGCTGAGTGTGGATGACATGGGGGCGCCAGGCGTGTAGGATCCGCGCCAGGTGCAACCAGGCAGCAACCGTGGACGCCCGTCTTCCCTTGCCCAACACCTGCACCTCAGGCAGGATTTCAGCTTCGGGCGTGGAGCGGAGCACGCAGAGCTTCGCCTGCCAGGACCGATCCGGATGATTCAGCAGCGCCAATAGCGCACGGGAGGCCCCATCGCCGGAAATCGCCGTCGTTACGTGCAGCACGCGTAGCGCTTTGTTCATGGCAGTCTGGATCTTCCCTGCATCGTGGGCGGCGGCGGCACGGCCATTGCGCCCAGAATCGTGGGCGCAACGTCCATCATTTCCATCATGGGACCCATTTTACCCGCCGGAACTCCCGGCCCTTTAATCACAAATATTCCCTCCCTTGCATGGTAGCCGAGATAGGGATATTCCCACTGCATCGTGTTGGATTCGAACACGTGATCCGTAAGCTGGGTCCGTGCATCATAATCCGGATGGAGTTCCGCTACCAAGTCGGGGAACCGTTCCAGGTGCGGTCCGGCAAAGAGACTCCTCTTTTCGCCAGAGCTGGCCGCAGATTGCAACTCCCGTCGCGGGGTCCACAAGCGCTCGAAGCCGCGCGGCAGCATCGTCGAGCAAGGCATCGGTCTCCGGCCCGGGTGGGACAACGCCCTCACTCTGGCGCCCCGACCGGTTCACCTCGATTCCTACGAGCGGGTAAAAGAAACTCATCCCATAGGCAACCGAGCGCCGCCAGTTCATAAAAGCGGCATTATGGGTGAGATCGGATACCCGGCCGCGCAAGCGCCCGCGGATGACCGGGGCCAGCCACTGGTTGAGACGCCTGCGCTTCGCCCACTGCACAGCGCGATTCGTCCATTGCACCAGGGGTTCGCGCCTTGCGGATCGCAGCGCAAGCCACCCCTGTTCCATGAGCCAGCGATTGACGCCAAACACGCGGCTCGGCGCGGGCCCGCCTCCATGATCGGAGTGGACAATCACGAGGTCATCCGGTTCGACGGCGCGCAGCAGGCGTTCGAGGGCGCGGTCAACCCGTTCATAGATGGGAAACATGGCCTCCCTGGTTTCTGCCTGGTCGGGTGTCCAGAAAAAGTGGTGAGCGATATCGGGCGCAGCGAAGCAGGAAAATACCGCGTCATAACGCCGGCTTTTCCAGCAATCGAGCGTATATTCCTCGATGCGATCCACGTGGAAATGAAGCCATGCCTGAATGTCCTCCCTCGCCTCGTAGCGCAGAGACGTTAGCGGCTTGAGGGAAAATGGAGGCAGAGATGCGGCCAGCTCCTGCGGCCACGTAGTGGGCCGCATTTCATCCGGCAATGGGAATCCGCTGATCATGATGCCGTTCACCGAAAAGGCCGGCCAGGTCATCGGTAGAGCGATGCAGGCGATTTTCCGGCCCTGGCGGCTCAGCGCCGCGAAGGTGGTGCGTTCTGCGTAATCGCCGGACGAGGCTATGTTGCCCGTGGATATGTGGTATTGACTGGCATCCAATTGGATATAGTCGATCACACCATGAGCGCCGATGGGCTCGCCGGTGAACATGGTGACCCAGGCACCTGCAGCCACGGGCAAGGGCGATCGCAGAACCGATGCGGATCCTTCGCCGCGGAGTCGCGCCAGTGCGGGAAGACGCCCTGCAGCAAGCAACGGATCGAGGTAATAGGGCCCCGCACCGTGGAGGATGATCGTGAGAAGGCGCTTACGCATCCGCACCCCTTTTCCCGGCGCCCGCCCGGGAAGAGTCTGCCCACAACCTGCGGCAGAGCTCATCATAGATTTCGGCTGTGTGTGTGATATCGAAGGACTGCAGGCGTTGTCTTGCGCATGCCACGAGCCGCGACGGTAAGCCGGGCTCCAAAAGCACGCGCTCAATCGCCGATGCGAGTGCCGCAGGATCATTGGGCGGCACAAGCAGCCCGCTTCGTTCCTGCTCGATCATTTCGGGGATGCCGCCAGTATCGGAAGCAACAACCGGCACGCCGCAGGCGAAGGCTTCGAGCACCACAATGCCCTGGGGTTCGATAATCGATGGGAATACAAAGACATCGGCCTCCTCCCACACCTGTGTATCAGGCCAAACGGTACCCCGGAACTCGACCTGACCGTCGATTCCCAGGGAGCGGGCAAGGCTTGCCAGGCTGGCCATGCATGGGCCGTCACCGACAATCACAAGTCTGACTTCCAAGCCCCTCGACCGTAGCACGGCGGTTGCGCGCATCAGGACATCCTGCCCCTTGCGAGGCACCAGGCGCCCGATGGTGAGTAAGGTACGGCCCCGATCGCCGGTACATTTCCGGACATTTTGATAACGCTCCTTTGGAACGCCGCAGTGAATCGTGGAGATGAGCGTCGGATCGATGCCGAAGGTCTGTACCGTGAATAGCGCGACACTGGACGACCCTGCCACGACGCGCGTGGCCAGAGGGAGGAGGCGCTTGATTGCCGTCATGCGCAGGAATGACTCGGGATAATTCTGGTACAGCAGGGCCACTCGAACCGCAACGCCCGCCAGTGCCGCGGCAGGCAGGCCCCAGATCACGCCTGCCTCACCGTGCGCCAGGAAAACATCCGGGCAGAACCTGCGCAACGAAGCAGCGAGGCGCGCAACGGTCCAGCCGCCCATCCGTGTTCTCTTGTTCAGCGCGGTTACCGGAACTGAGGCCGCCTGCAATTGGGCCGCCAGCGGCCCTGCGGGACCGATGCACCAGACATGCTGGTCGAGTCCGCGGCCAGCCAAAGCTTCGCCGAGGTCAGCAAGGAACTGCTCTCCGCCACCGACATTCAAATGATAAATGACATGAGCCAATCGTACGCGACGGGAACAGTGTTGCATTATCGGCCGCCGGTTGAGCCTGCACGGCGACTCCCCTTCCATCGATGATAGAGTTGAAGGACATGCCGGCGCGCAAAAAGGATCAGGCGTGCGATCGGCCGCATCGGATGCCATTTCTGTGGAGCCCCGTAAGTATTGTAATAAATCAGCGCGCTCTCGTGGAAACAACGCAGCGCCAGCAATGGAACATGCCGGCTCGAACGCCCTTCCATATGGATTACTTCGGCCGCAGGTACATATCCTATGTCCCAGCCGGCGATCCGGAGGCGCCGGCAGAAGTCAGCATCCTCAAAATACAGGAAGAAACGTTCGTCAAAACCGACGACCTGGTCAAAGGCGCGCTTGCGGATAAACTGGCAGGTTCCCGACACCCAATCGACGCGCACTACACTCTTCCCCGTGTTGATGGCAAGGGCATCGAGCACCTCCCGCTGCGCTAAGTGAAACGAGGGGGAGATCCGGCGCAGCCATGAGCGGCGGCCGAGGATGCCGGTAAGTAGAGTCGGGTCACGGCGCGCGCTTCCTTGCAGCGTGCCGTCCGGATTGAGCACGCGCGGACCGACAAGCCCTAGAACCGGGTCCGCCTCAAGCGCGTCTAGTAGACGGGCCATGCAGCCGGGAATGAGGCTGGCGTCGGGATTGATTACCAACAGCAACGGTGCGCGGATCTTCCGCGCGCCCTGGTTCACTGCGCGGGCGAAGCCGACATTGCTGGTGTTCCGGATCAGCTCCACCTGCGGTCCTGCCTCGCCCTGTTGCAGCCCGCAAACTGAGTTGTCGACGACCACGATCTGGCAGGTAATGTGGTTGAGATCTGCCTCGATAGAAGAGAGGCATGTGCGGAGAACCTCCGGATCCGCGTAATGAACGACAACAACTCCCAAATCCATGCCTGTCCCTCTCGTGCCGGTTGAAAACTTCAGGATTCGGCACTCCAGACTGCCGCACGCCGCCTGGAAATGCAATCAAGGATTTTGTCCTCCGGATACGGCGACCCCTATCCCACGCTCGTTTCCAACCCACGGCCCAACTTCCAATATCGAGTCCGCGTGAACTCTCCTATTCTCCGTGGGCTTCTCGTCCGGGAGAATCCTGGATTTGGATACTCTTCTGATTCGGGAAAGGTAGATGCCTGGGCTCACGCACAAAGCCAGGACAAGTTTCATGAGAAGCTCCCCGTTCGGATTCTCGCGTCTCATATCTGGCTCAACACCTGGGAGGCACATGCCGCGTGTTCGATCCATCCTCAGCACGAGGCCAGCACCTGTTTGCGATCCGCAAGCCTTTCGGAATACGTCTGTGTTTCACATCCACACACCTCTGGAATATAATTGGACAGGCGGCATTAGCCGTCATACGCTGTCTCCACATTTTATGGCCTGCAAGTGATCGCGTTTGGGGGATTTCCTATGAATGAGCCGCCAGGCCGACAACGGACAAGTTCCTCTAAAGCGGTAGCCGCCGGGGCAAATAAAGCACCAATCTGGCATCTTGCGAGGTTGGAATCATCGGCAGTTGATTCCGTTCAGTCTCGCAAACAAAGGACGGAGAAATGAAATGATAGCCATCACCACGCGTACTGTCGGCAATTGTGTCATCTTGGATTGCAGCGGCAAACTCACAGTGGGCCCCGCGGTGACGACGCTTCGCGATGCCGTGCGTGCGGCAGTCAAGGGCGGCCATAGCAGGGTTGTGCTGAACCTGAAAGAAGTGGAATACTCAGACAGCTGCGGGATCGGCGAATTGGTAAGCAGCATGACGCACGTCCAAAGCCAGGGAGGCCAGCTGGTCCTGCTAAATCTGACCAGATACACTGAGCACATGCTTACGATAACAAAACTCCTCCCGGTGTTTGAGGTTTATAGCGAAGAGGGATCAGCTCTCGCCGGTCGCCGGTGACTTCCGTTTTAATTGAGCAATTCCGGACGGATGGATCGTCAAAATGAGAGCATGGCGCACTCCTCATAGAGAACGGAGGCTTGACGCCCGAGGTAGAGGGCCAGCTGTTTGCGTAGGAAGAGGTTCTCTTTGGCAAGAGCCGATCTGGATTGCAGGAGATTGCAGAAGAAGCGGACCGATTCCAAGCTGAGGTGATAGAGATTTAATCCTGCATGTAAAAGGCATTTAAGCAACATGGGAGCAGAGTCCCCTAGAGAGTGGGGGTCAGGCCTGGAGGATTTACTTTTCAGTCTGGAAGCTGCCCCATCCGTGAACCCAAAAGTAAATTATCCAGGCCTGACCCCAATTCCCTCTCCTATTTCGCATGTACTCGCCGCATGTTGTGTGGGACGGCATTCTGCGTCGGGCGCTCTACAGGACAATGCGCAATGGCCCCTCATCGCAATGTCCTGTTCCTCCAGGTCGCGACTTCCCAGAGCAGGAGAGTGTTGTTCATTCCACCGCAGACCATAACTGTCCCGTCAGGAGAGTAAGCTACGACGGTCATGGTATCAAGGTAGCGGGCGGCATTGTTGCGAAGAGGGAGGGCCGGTCCGGTAGTCACTTTCTCCGCCAATACCCGGATTATCTTCCCCGAGGAGGAATTCCAGAGGCAAATCGTCTCATCCCCAACGCCGGTCAGGCTCGAACCATCCGGCGAGAACGCCAGGCTTCGTATCGAGCCTAGATGCCCGCGCAATCTATTCGGGCTCAGGCTGCCACCCAGCTTCCACATCATGACGGAGGAGTCGGCCGAGGATGCGCTGGCCAGTGTGTCGTTTTTTGCTCCAAAGACGACCACGCTTACTTTCTGCTTGTGTCCCGGAAGCGCATGAACCAATACGCCGGACCTTACCTCCCAGACGCGTATGATGTGGTCATCTCCGCCGCTGGCCAGCAAGGAAGAGTCCCGGGAAAACGCCAGTGTCGCGACGGTTCCCAGGTGCCCCGTCAATGGGGCCTGTGCCTGCCAGTTTTTTGCGCTCCAGACCCGGATCGTGCCGTCGGCGCCCGCCCCGGCGAGCCACGCCCCGTCCGGAGAAAAGGCCAATGCACGGGCAGGATCAGAGAATGCCGGCAATGACCGTGCAGTTGTTCCCGTGATCGCATCTACGATTGAGATGTCGGCTTCGGTACTCCGTGAGATGGCAATCGTCCTGGCATCCGGGGAGATGGCCATCCCTGCCGTTTCAGCGCCAAGCCACGGCCCGTCGAACCGTTTCCCCGGAGGGATGTCCCAAGAATATACGGTGCCATCACTGCTGCCGGCCAGGATTCGACCCTTGGCATCAAAGGATAATGTCAGGATACGGTGCGCCGAAACCGCATGCCGCATGTCCCGCAGATCCGACGAGATTCGAGAGGGTGTGAGGGTGTCCGCAGCGGACGGATAGGACACGGGAACCACTCCGTTCAGCTGAAGGGAGGTCGAGTCGTAGAAAAACAGATTGCCCGCTCCGCCCAGGAAAACACACATGTCCCGCTTGGGAACACGCACGGATTTGATGGCAGGATCCCGGCGCTTTCCCGTGCTGAACGCTTGCTCCACTTTCTTCTGAAGCTCTCCTGTGCCGACATCCCAAATGCATATGCGACTGACTCGGGCCGCGGGACGAATATCGGAGCGGATAATATCGGACCCGCTTCCTAAAATGGTTCGGCCGTCCTCCGAAAAAACGAGGGAATCGACAGCGATCTCCCCCGTCCTGATCTTGCGAGTGACCTTTCGAGCGGCCATGCTGAACAATCCAATCTGGGTAGGTCGCGTGCTGCGCCAATCCCAATCTTCCGTCGCGAAGGCGAGGCTATTCCCATCACGTGAAAACGCGAGGGGAATAGCCAAACTCCGCGACGTTCCGCGCGCTACGCTGCCCTTCACCAAGCAGGTTGCGGTATCAAGGAGCCGGATTTCGAATCTGGGGAGGGTTCCCGGCGCTGTCGTCGCCCATGCCAGCATGTCGCCGGAGGGGGCAAAAACCGCTGTGCAGTAGCCAATTCGTTGCTTCGGGGAGAGCGGGGTCATCCGGTCCCTGGAAACATCCCAAAGCAGGATTTCATCATCAACATGCGTGACCACCGCCAGAAGCGATCCGTCGGATGCGAATGACAAATCCTTGATCATCGTCGCCTTAGCATCCACCAGCTCCTTCTCGATGCGGCCCGTGCGGGTATCAAGAATCTGAATCTTCACGAAATAATCCAGGGGCTGGCCCAGCGGGGAGCGATCGCGGAAATCGCTGATGGCGGCGGCGAGCCGGCTGCCGTCAGGGGAGAACGCGAGCGCTGCAATGGATCCACTTTGCACGGCGGCATTCCACCTCGCCTTCCAGTTCGCCACGTCGACTAGGCCCAAAACAAGCGAGGTTTGAACATGACCGTGGTCGTCGTAGTTTTTCTCAGTTGGTGGCCATTTTCCCCACGCTGATTGTTGCCCATTGACACGACAATGCACATTCAAGGCAGACTTCCGCCTCCTGTTTTCTACCTTTTCGCTTTCCTTATCTGCCTTCGATGCGCCCCTTTCTCCCTTTTTCTCATTTGCGCCGGCGAACCGGGATATTGCCGACGCTCTGGGTCATGAAAACTTGAGCTCCCGTATGTGGTCGAACGTGGAGAAGAATGTTTCCAGATGCTTGCTGTAACTGAGAATACGAAATATCAGCCGTCGGCCGGTCTGCACGATTTGACATGGTATCTGGATGAAGCTCATCAGGAACCTCTTGAATTCCATTCGCAAGATGTCCCGGCGTGCCACGGGCGCCAGGGTCACCAAGCCATACCAGGCTTTCAGATTCCATGCCAGCGCCGCGATGACCATGTAAGCCCAGTTGGACTCCAAACCGTCCGATGGCATTCGCAACGCATTGATCCCGCTTTTCAGTTGACCAATGACGTTTTCCTGGTTGCAGCGGTCGTTGGCGAAAAAGACGACTTCCTGCATGCTCATGGCGCGATCGTTGGTGATATAGAAAAAGCACCTGACATCATCGAACAACCGGCGTTCTCCTTTTTGAATGGTCAGGTTTTTCCGCACGACAACCATCCGATAGGTCTTCTTGCACTGCCCCGGACGATAGTCGAACTCGGCAACTTGCTCACTCTCCAGGCGGATGTTCTCGAACTCCCTCTGCTTGACCACCTGTTCTTTTACGTTATCGGGGCGTTGCCGCTCTTCGGTCTTGATCTCATAGCGCGGAGGCCGTTGGAGCACCTTCCAATGGCTCGCCGGCAGGGCATCCGCCATATCGACGAGGTTCTTTTTGGCGTCGTAGCCAAAAACAAAACTAACCTTCTCGTCCCATCGATCAAAGTTGCTGGTCAAGGAGAAATCCGTGTCGCCCCGCAGCCAGACCTTCTGGAATACCGGAATCGTGAGATCAATCGCACGGTCCATCCATACAGCTGCTCCGTCAGAAGACGGCCGGTTGCCGGGTCGATTGACCAGGTAGAGCGTCTCGCTCGTATTGGCCAGAGTCACAAGCAACGGAGCGTAGCCCCAAATCCCGTTATAGGCGATGTCCATTCCTTCTTTGCACTGGCCCGTAGTTTCGGCAACGGTTCCGTCCACGTCGATGATGCCTTCCTTCCGGAAGGAGGCGTCCTGCAAACTCCAGACCTTGCGCCTGGTTTCGTTAAACGTTTCCTGGAGTCCGAATATCCAATCCTCGTCGAATCGCCGCAGGAAATCTCCCGCCGTCGTGGGATCCGGAATCCTGTCAGCTCCGAGGGCGTTCATATAAGCCTCATCATTGCGCAGGCGCTCGATATCTTCCAGGCACGTTCCGCCAGTGAGCACGTTGTAGGCGATGTTCAACACGTGATCCGATTCCCAATACGGCACGTGGATCTTGAGCAGAGCCACATTCTGGTTAATCGCCTGATCCAATCCCAGCTTGCATACCAGCTTGTGCATAGCCCCGACGCCTCCGCAGCCAACGGCACGTGTTCTCTCGGAAATCTCGTAATGGATGTTCGAGTCTTTGAACATGGGATCGGGCTGGTCCGGATACTGCTTCCGTTCCAATCGGGTTTCAAGATTTTGCTTGTCTCTGAGGTAGATTTTGTGGTTTCTTTTGTTCACCTGGAATGTGCTCCTTTTGGTTGTAGTGGTTATTTGCTAATTCCTATTATAACCAATAACGACGCACATTCCAGGTTGTTTCATCTTTTTTCGCTAAAAAATCATGCTGGTTTAGGGACTAGGATGAGATTGTTTCGCTGTGAAAACGCCCCGAGCGTCCCATCCTGGGAAAAAGCGGCGGCTGCATAGGGCCGGGGCACGATGATGGATTGGGATTGGACCAGTGCAGTGCCGGCCAGAACCATCCATCCGCCGTAGAGCAGGATTCGGGGATCAGGAAAGCGCAGTTGCCCGCCGCGATACATCATGCCTTCCTCCAAGCCAATACCTCACTTTACCGCGAGCGGAAGGGGAAATATCCAGAATTTTCCATATTAAAACCCAGCTGAAAAGACGATGTGGCGGCCTGTTATGCTGTGACAGACCCTAAGAGCAGCTATTTTCGTATTTCATGGTGTCAGGAGTTCCAACTTTCCTGCCTGCAATCAGGGGCGTCTTCGCATACAATGTCACGGTGCCTAATGATCCGGTGTTCCCTGGTGACAAACCAGCAGAGATTGTGTTCAAGCTCGACTTGGTTTGCGCGTGTGTCGTGGGTTTTGCTTTTTCTGCAAACTACACCAATCACACGCCGCTGGTTCCTGCGCTTACGCAAGCTTTCGGTTTCAGCCTGGCACGGGCCGGTTTTCTCACAACCGGCATTTTCCTGACGCATGCCGCGATGCAGATCCCGGGAGGCCAGTTGGCCGATCGGCTGAGTTCAAGGCGGGTCGTGACCATCGCCCTGGCCCAAGTATGTTTTGGGAATTTCGCCATTGCCTTCGCCTCGGGCTACTGGCAGTTGCTGCTCTGCAAGATCTTTGTCGGGCTGGGAACAGGAACCTGTTTCGTCGCCGGTGCGCGTTACATTTCGGCGGCGTACCCGGGCAACCAGTCGCACCTTGCGCAGGGCTACTACGGCGGCTCGATCCTGCTGGGATCGGGCTTCGTCATCTTTGCCGTCCCTCGTTTCGCAGCGGCTTTCGGATGGCAAGGCGGCTTTCTCGTCACAGCAGCAGTAGCTACGGCGGCGTGGATTCTGTGGGTGGTCGCAGCTCCGGCATCCGGCGGGCCGCACCATCCGCCGGGCAGCTTTCGCGGCATGATAGCTAATCCTCAGCTTTGGCTGCTGGGATTGGTGCAGATGGCATCTTTCGGACTTGTGCTCGTCGTCAGCGCCTGGATCACGACATTCCTGCGCCGGGGGCTGCAACTCGATCCTGTGCGCGCCGGAATGCTGGGCTCGGTTGCGCTGATGCTGGGCATAGTCATGCGTCCGCTGGGCGGAGTGTTTGTGCGCCGTGTGGGTGTGCGTTTCCTCCTGCGTCTAAGCCTCGTCCTCAGCGCTGCGGGCTGTTTTCTGCTGGCGCTTGTGGGCAACTCGGTAGTCTCGACTACGCTTGCCGTGGTATTGATCGGTATGGGCTGCGGATTTCCTTATGCCGCGCTGTTCACGCGCGCCGCAGCGCTCTACCCGGGGCGGGCAGGTGCGGCCATGGGCCTTGTGAACATGCTCGGCATCATCATGATTCTCGCCGCTCCGCCGATGATCGGCCGGCTTGTTGATTGGAGCGGGAGCTTTCAATCCAGCTTCCATGCATTGGGTTTCTTCTCTGTGCTCGTTCTGATGAGCACTCTTGGAATTCACGACTCATGAACCTGACCGACCTTTTCGACATTTCTTTTCAGTGCCGGCGCGACGAAGTGGCCCTCGAGTTTCGCGGGCAGCAATTCACGTTCGGCGAAATAGATGCCAGAAGCAACCGCATGGCGCAGCTCCTCGCCAAGCGGGGGCTTCATGCCGGCGATCGCCTTGGCGTGTACCTCGCCAATTGCGTCGAGATGATTGATCTGTTCCTGGCTTGCGTTAAACAGGGAGTGATCTTCGTCCCGATCAACATCCTCTACAAGGAGCGCGAGATTGCCTATATTCTCAACGATGCCGCGCCCAGGGCTGTGGTGACGGCAGCGGAACAGATTCCCGCCGGGGTGCAGGTTTGGCGCCCGGAAGAATTGGCTGTGGAAGCGTCCCCGCTGAGCAGCGAACGGCCCGCACTCACGCTCGACGGTGATACCGCGGCTGCGCTCATCTATACATCAGGCACCACCGGCGCATCCAAGGGCGCGATCCTCAGCCACAACAACTTCGCCGCCAATGCGCTCAACCTGCTCACATGCTGGCAGATTTCGGCGGCTGAACGTCTGTTGCTCCCGTTGCCGCTATTCCATGTTCATGGGCTCGGCAACGGGCTGCATGTCTGGCTGATCAGTGGGTGCCGGATGCGGCTCCTGGAACGTTTCGATCACCATTCTGCCGTCGCCGAATTTCTCGACTTCAGGCCCACGCTGTTTTTCGGCGTGCCGACGATCTACGTGCGCCTGCTCGACACGCCGCCCGACCAGGCACGTGAGATCGGCAGCTTCATGCGGCTGTTCATATCCGGTTCCGCCCCGCTGCCGGCACAGGTGCTCGAAGATGTCCACAAGCTCTTTGGACATGTAATCCTGGAGCGCTACGGCATGACCGAAACCCTCATGAACATCAGCAATCCCTATGCAGGCGAACGCCGCGCCGGAACCGTGGGTTTGCCTTTGCCGGGTGTCTCGGTCCGGCTGCTGGATTGGGAAGGCAATCCGGTGCCGGACGGGGAGACCGGCGAGATTTACCTGCGCGGCCCCAATGTGATCTCCGGGTACTGGAAACGGGAAGAGGCGACCCGGGCTGCATTCGTCGACGGCTACTTCCGTACCGGGGACCTGGCAGTCCGTTCACGGGACGGTTATTACACGTTGCAGGGACGTCGGAGCGACCTGATCATTTCAGGAGGTTTCAACATTTATCCGCGCGAGATCGAGGAGTTTCTCGAGGAACAGGAATCGGTTGCCGAGGCGGCGGTTGTCGGTGTCCCCGATGCACTGCGCGGGGAAGTGCCCGTTGCCTACATCGTACCCCGAGGCACGCCGGATACCGAGGCCCTGGAAGCTGCGTGCCGCGCATCCATGGCTTCGTTCAAAGTCCCCAGATCCTTCATCATCATTGACCAGCTGCCGCGTACCGCCCTCGGAAAAATTCAGAAGCATCTTTTGCATTTCTGAAGTCATGAAAGCCAGGACGCGCCGTACGCCGAAAGATACCAGGGCGAGTTGCTGAATCACGGTGCAGCCGGTGGTCATCAGGCATCATTAATCGGGACATGCCGGAATTCAAAAAGCGAACCATGAAGATCTCAAAAGGAACTGAGAATTCCTTGTTTATCGAATCCCCTGCATCTCGACCCTGTTGATGCCGATCACAAATGCCCCACCCCCCGGATGAAGGGCCTGCAGGTTCCGCACAATATCACCAGACGGGAGGTTCTTTATTCAGGCCAGATTTTCGGTCAGGCCTGGGATATTTCCTTTTGCTCCCTCCCTTTGGATGGATAATTGATCGTCACGACATTCAGTCCATTATGCAAACACGTTCTTTACCGGAATCTTTTGACTCTCTGAATCCGGCCCTCGATCTGAGCCGTGGTGCAGTCGGCGGCGGTGAGTTAGGGGAGTGCGGCTCAGGCCGGGAAAACTTAGTTTTCAGTCTGGAAGATGACCCCATTAGCAAACCCAAAAGTAAATTATCCAGGCCTGACCCCCAATTCCTCTCTCTTTGATGGGGTACACTTCCCAGGCCAACTGCCGGCAGGGCGGGGACCAGCTCTCGGAAATGTATACCACTGCGAGGGAGCCATCATTACGCGGTGAAATCGGACGATCTGCTTGAAGCGGACCCGGTGGTTCGCGTGTGGGACGCTCGATAGTTTCGGAAGCGTCCCGGGTCAGCGGGCTTCGGCGGCGGTTTTCATCAGGGCGAGGCCTTTTTCGAAATCGGGGCCGATCATCTTGTCCATGCCGCCTGTGAAGAGGCAGAAGGCTTTTGACAGGAAGTTGTTCTCGCCGGACATCGTCCAGGTGACTTCGGTAGCGTCAGATTTGGAGGCGAAGTGGAATTCTTCCTGGGCGGTCGACGGGAAGGGCTTGATAAATTCCAGCTTGATGCCGATGTGGGTGGGCGGCTCGCTGGCGATGATTGTCATTTTGCCTTCGCCGACAGCGTTATTGCCAGCCCAGGTGAAGATGGCGCCTGTGCCGGAAGGAGGGCCGGGGATTAGTGTCTTCGCGGCCGGGTCGAGCTTGAGCCAGGGGGACCATTTTGCCCAGTTGTGAAAATCGTTCACCAGGTCAAACACCTTTTCGGCCGGAGCCCCGATCGTAGCGGATCGCGTCACGGAGAAGGACGACGGCTGGAACTGGATGATCACGGCCAGAACGGCAACGAGAACAACGGCAACAAGGATGATTTTCTTGATCATGCGGTACCTCCGAGAAATTAAACATACCATTGATCCTCTTTTTGTGGAATTTCAGGAACCGGCGCGCATGACACTTCAATAAGGAATCCCAACGGCATTTGCGATGATCCCCGCGGAGTGCAAGGCAGTCTGGGCTGGGACTGCGGGTCATGCCTGGAAAATTTATTTTTCCGTCTGGAAGCTGACCCTATTCGCGAACCCAAAAGTGAATTTTCCAGGCCTGACCCCGATTTCAGATATTTTTCTAGGCAGGAGCCAAAAATCCACGTGTCCGGTATCGCCGTTAACCGTTACCTTAGGACGTCCACGACATTTTCTTGCTCTGCAAGAAGCCTCGGAGCTATTCGATTTCGGTAGAGAGTTCAGCGGGCCTCGGGGAATTTGTAATGCAATTCAACAAGTATCTCCGACGGTGGTAAGTAGGGGTTACCTATAACTTTATAGATCGTATACTCCTGATTTTCTTTCTCGCCTGTCAGTGATTTGTGACGGAAGGAAACCGTTAAAATGAATGTGCTTTTTTGCTTCGTTTGAAATTGGCAGTGCGAAAGAGCGCTTATTATTGCCTGCTTCAGCTCATCACGAAATTGGCCCGGTTCCTCATACTTCTCCCCAAGGTAGGGACTGCTTGTGGTGCTTTTGGTAATCTCTACATGCTTCGTTTGCCCGCCCTCAATTTCCAGTCTCACTGTGAAATTGCCTTCGATCCCCGCTCGTGCAGGCAGCTCAGGATAGGTTGGCAATGCCATAAAAGCCGAGGTATCACTGCGGAGCTGCCCCGGCGGCACGACGAACAATTGCATCAGACAGATTAATATTCCGTTGAGCATTTTGCACCTCTCAGACATCGACCTGGGCCCACAACTGCTGATGATACTTCAGAGAGGTGCTGCGGCATCGAATTAATTGACTCGGTCTCGCACCCAGACCACAACCGGAACGGGGATGAGGCTTGTAGTTTCCGGTTACGCCGTTTACCGCCCGCATAGGACCAGAGTTATCGAAGAGAATCTGTAACTGGAGGCAAAATCAAGGAGTTTTGAGGTTACGCGATTAACTACGCAATTCACGATGGGAATGGCGGCGTGACCTGTGGAACCGGATTCCAGCAAGCTGACAGAATAACCTACAGCTAGCCAGATACGCTTACCTTTTGCAGGTGTCGACGAGGCGATACGAACAGGGAGGATTGGCTATCGTTGTGCAGTTGCAGATAAGAATAAATGTGTCGACCGGGATGTCTGCGGCTCGGTCACAGCTGCATTTTACACCTGAACTGTATCCGAGCATAGCTTTTGGGCACGCCCATGCCCTATTGCAAAGGCACATTTCAGAAGAGGGTTGACCTGGACTACCAAATTCTCCGTGACAGCTTAGGCGAGCGTGATTATATTCTCCTAAACTGCATAGGAGAGACACCATGGCCGAACCGGCGGATTTGCTTCCGGGCACTTTGGACCTGCTGATCCTCAAGTCTGTTTCCCTCGGGCCCCGACATGGCTACGGGGTATTGCTGCGCATCGAGCAGATCACCGAGGGGGCGCTCTTGGTGGAACAGGGGGCGCTTTATCCCGCACTGGCCCGCCTGGAGAGCCAGGGGTTGTTGCGCAGCGAATGGAGTACTTCAGAAAACAACCGTAAGGCCAAGTACTACACCCTGACCGTCGCCGGACGCCGACGCCTGCAACAGGAAACCAAACGCTGGGAGCGGCTGGCCATCGCCATAAACTTGGCGCTGCGAGCCGAACAGGCTTGAGAGAAAGGATGAAACGATGCGAATCCCTTCCCGAGTTCGATCGTTCTTTCATGCCTTACGGAAACGGAACCAATTGGAGAGGGAAACACAAGCCGAGTTGCAGTTCCATCTCGAAGCCTGCGCCGAGGACCTGATGAAGCGGCGCGGCTTGTCGCGCGACGCTGCGCTGCGGCAGGCGCGCATCGCGTTCGGTTCCGTGGACAAATGCCGGGAAAATGTCCGCGAGGCTCGCGGCCTGCACCTGTGTGATGAACTGGTCCGGAATGGCCGCTACGCTTTCCGCCAGTTCCGCAAGAGTCCAGGCTTCACCGTGACCGTGGTGCTGGTCCTGGCGCTGGGAATCGGCGCCAACACCGCCATCTTTTCAATCTTCTATAACTTCCTGCTGCGCCCCCTGCCGGTTCAAGAGCCCGAGAGGCTGGTCAACCTGTCTTCCACGGGGCCGCTGCCAGGATACCGGTCGGGCGATCCGGCTGGCCAACCCGATCAGAAATTCAGCTATCCGATGTTCCGGGACCTGCAGCGAGTCCAGACCGTTTTCACCGGCATTGCCGCCCATTGCAGCTTTCCTGCCAACCTCGCGGTGCAGGATGAGACCAGAAGAGGTTTCGGCCTGCTCGTCTCGAGCAACTATTTTTCCCTGCTCGGCGTGCGCCCCGCCCTCGGGCGCCTGTTGGATCCGCAAGACGACAGCATTTTTGGAGAGTCCCATGTCGTCGTCTTGAGCTACACCTATTGGAAGAACCGCTTTGGCCTGAATTCGAGCGTGCTGAATCAGACTATGGTCGTCAACGGACAGGTCATGACCATTGTCGGCGTGTCCCAGGCCGGATTTCAGGGCACTGTCCTGGAGCTCAACCCTCAGGTATTCGTTCCACTCACAATGTGCCACCTGATGGACGCGAGCTTTGGCAGTGAGACTATCGATGATAGGATGACCCACTGGGCCACTCTTTTTGCGCGGTTGAAACCGGGCATCACCCTGGAGGAGGCGCGCGCGGCACTTAATCAACAGTATGCCGTCATCATCAATGAGGTCGAAGCGCCAATTGGGAGACGCTTCCTGAGCGGACAAGCACTTGCCGATTTCGCGACCAAATCGATCGTGCTGGAACGGGGCACCCAGGGGCAGCACGTCGCATTGCGAGAAATAACGCAGATGGTGATGCTGTTCGGCATCACAGCCCTGGTCCTCATCATCGCCTTCACCAACGTCGCCAATCTTCACCTGGCGCGCGGGGCTGCCCGCCGCCATGAAATGACGGTGCGCCTGTCCATCGGCGCCCGCCGCATGCAGGTGGTAAGACAGCTCCTGACCGAATCCTGTCTGCTGGCATTGTTCGCCTGCGGTGTTGGCCTCCTCGTGGCGCGATGGACATTGCTGCTGATCAGGCTGCTGATCAGTTCGTTGTACGCTGCTGCGGCGGCTCAACTTCCGGCCCAGAACTTGCTGCTCAACATGCCAACATTGTTGTTTACCGCCGCGCTGGCGCTCGGCACCAGCCTGCTTTTCGGGCTGTTCCCGGCCTTGCACAGCACCCGGCTCGACCTGGCCTCGTCGCTCAAGGATCCAGCACGTTCGTCCGGCGCCCGCTCGACCGCTCGCTTCCGAAGAGCGCTGGCGACGGCGCAAGTCGCCCTTTCGCTGACGCTGCTGGTGGTCGCGGGGCTGTTCGTCAAGAGCCTCTATAACGTCAGCCATACCGACACCGGATTGCAGCTCGATCGAGTGGTCGGTTTTACGCTTTCGCCGGCTGTGAACGGGTACACCCCTCCGCGCGCGCTGCAGTTGTTCGAACGCGTGGAAGAGGAGTTGGCGGTGCTCCCTGGCACGAGCAGCGCCACCTGTTCATGGGTCCGGTTGTTGAGCGGAATGGAGGTTGACTATGGCAACCTTCGGTCGGTGGACAACCAGGTGATAGATCCCGGGCTTATGCTTAATATCAGTATTAACAAGATCGATCAGGCCTATTTCAGAACCCTGGGGATTCCTTTGCTGGCCGGCCGTGAATTCACTCGTTCGGATACGTCCTGCAGCCCGAAGGTCGTAATCGCCAATCAAGCGTTCGCGAGAGAATTCCATTTGGGACGCGAGGTCATCGGCAAAAGAATCAGGGCGCCCTGGGGACCGCAGGGGCGGGAAGAGGACATGGAAGTCGTCGGCCTGGCCCAGAACGCCAAGCATGTGGATCCGAGGAACGAGAACGTGCCGCAGCTGCTCTTGCCCTATCGGCAATCGGACCAGAATACGCCACTCCAAATGAGCTTCTATGTCCGGACATCTCTGCCGCCGGACCAGTTGTTTGCCGGCATTCAAAAACTCGTGGCCCGGCTCGATCCCAGTCTGCCGGTGGAGAACCTCTACACGTTGCGGCAACTGATAAGCCAACGCCTGACCATCGAGCGCGTCATCAGCCTGTTGACCACCCTCTTCGCGGGCCTCGCCACGCTTCTCGCGGCCATCGGGCTCTATGGCGTGCTGGCGTACACTGTGACCCAACGAACCCGCGAGTTCGGCCTGCGGATGGCCCTGGGCGCCTCGCAGGCACAGGTACGTGCGATGGTTTATCGGCAGGTCGGAGGGATGATCCTCATCGGCGGCATTATCGGATCGCTTCTCGCAATTGGCATCGGACGCCTGGCGCAATCGATGCTTTATCAGCTCAAGGGATACGACCCGCAGGTGCTGATCGGCTCAACATTTGTCCTGGCACTAGTGGCCACAGCCGCGGGCTCCCTGCCGGCCTACCGCGCCTCGCGCGTCGATCCAGCCCAAGCGTTGCGGTTCGAATAAGGAAATGCGACGTGCGGTGTGCAGCAAGAGGAGATGGACGCCGTGAATTTCTTGTGAAGATTCAAGACATCGAGAAAGTAAACGACTCCCACCATCTTCCCCACGGAGAGATGTCAAATCTCAATGCGGGCATCGAAGGGTCAAATTGGCCTAAGGCCCGAGTCTTCTGCCTTTTGGTGTTCTGAAGCACTTCCAACGGAGAAAGGGAACAAGGATTGATCTGGGGCACCAGTTGTGCCGGAGTCACGCCCCTCAATTTTGTTTCCACGGCTTTGATCGTAATGCTGCTGCACGGGAGATCGGGCGGAGTAATCTGAATATTGCGAATCGTTGTTCCGCCTTCTGCGGCTTGAATATCGATGATGTACGTAACGCGAAAAGGAGCGACATCCGACATATTTTTAAAAACAATGTAGAAATAGTCGAGATTCATCGACGGAAATTTCGATTGATTCCTGCCGTTGGAAACTCGAGGGAGAATCAAAAATAAGCACAAGCAAAGGAAGATGACTAATCTTCGCATGGCAAGAACTCCAGGATGGTGGTTCATCAACACATCATGGATCGTGGATCGCAATCTTAACTTCTATTATGCACTTGCGCCAATCATTCCGTGAAAATTCTAGGTTCCGGGCGGTTATGTGGCGATATCGGACATGTGCCCTTCCGGGTGTCGAGCCCGAAGAATCGGGAAAATTCACCTGGCCGTCAATGTACGAGTCTCCGGTCCTCCATTCATTTGCCAAGTGCTGCGGATTCAACTATCCAGAGGCGAACGGAATCCACTACAATCACAGCAGTAAGTGACAGAATACGATACCTATTATTCGGAAGCTAGGAGGTGACATGGGCAGGCTGCAATGCAAAACTGCAGGCAGTTCTGACTATAAGCAGATAAGTCGCGGTTCCCTCTGTGCGGCAGTTATGCTGACTTGCTTGGCGTGCAGGCAGACAGCCGTAAAACCCGGTCAACAAGAGTTTGCGGTGGAAGGACCGCCGGGCCACTATGTGGTCGTTGCCCCTGGGCTGTCGACCGAGATTCCGGCGGCGGCGTTAAAACCCTTACGCGGGGAGGTGCCGTCCACTGAGCTTGATACTCTCAAAATCGATTACCGACTCGAAGGCGACAAGGTAATCGCAACTGTGTTCGCCCTCAGCGCACCACGGGGCAACCCGGATAGGTATGCCGATTCCAACAAGCATCTGCTAGGCAGCCACTCGGCACGTCTCAATCAGACATTTACGTTGAAGGAACTCGAGAATCTCAGGTACGAGCCCATAGCCTACAAGATCGTCACGGCTAAACCACCGGCTCCGACGCATCCCAGGGCGACTAGCAAGGTGCCATCAATAAAAATCGAGATCGCGGGCGAGGACCGGGCAAGCTACAAGTTGGTTCTGCGAAACGTCTCTGAGAAGGGCGTGATTGCCTATGCAATTGGTGATAACAGCAGCGAGTCGCATGACGCGGCTCGCCCCGTAATTGCCGCAGGGTCCGCGATCGAGCGGAACGCGGTCGTCGGGTCTCCGATTTACCTAGCGGCGGCAATCTTCAGCGATGGGACCTACCAGGGTGACTCCGAGGTGGCCTGCCTCCTGTACGCCCGACAGGTGGGCTATGAAGCGCAAAGAAAGCGGCTCGACGCGAGCATCAGCCGAATCGTCTCCGATAGCCTTGAGGATTCCGCCAAGATCGCAAAAATCCAGACGGAGCTAATGAAACTGCCTAAGGAACCCGATGCGCAGATGGTTCGGAACATGCAGCGGGAATTTCCGGGCTTGGCTATGGAACTGGTGAAGGAGGACCTGGCACTTGGCCTGGATCAAACAATTCAAGGGATCTGGGGCTCGTTGTACGAGTTGGAACACCAAAATGCCGTATATCCCAAGCCGGCATCGCACCCTCCTGTTGCGCAATGGTGGCGGAACCAGCCTCCTGTACGGGACATCTTTTCCAGGAGGCGGCCGCAACGCTGAAGGGACTTGGTGCCTGGTTCTCCTGTCCCCTCCGCATATAAAACAATTTCAAGGAGATAGAATGGGGATAAGAATAAGGATGGTATGACGCGGACAACGGATTCTATTACGGGTAGCTGCTCGCTTCCTTTACACACCCTCCTAGTTTTGGATGGGCGTCTTTTCCACGTGGTCGATGACTAACTGTTCAATAGGCGCTTTGCGCTGTTCCAGCCGGAGGCCGAGCGCTTTTACCGCGGCAAAGATCGACGTAGTGCCAACGGGTTCGGAGGCGGTAGCGGCGGGATTCCCAACTGGGGCGGCGGCCCCGGCCAATTCCGGCATTACGGACCGCGCCATGGCCATCAACTCGGCCAAGGAAAAGTCGAGTGCCACCTGGTAATTCCCTTTGAGGCTGGTCATGTCGACTACCGGACGGCCGCCCGCCCCGCCCATCTGCGAGAATTGCGTCAGCATTTCGGCAAAGCCGGACATCGTCACCTTGGAGGCTTCCATGTGTAGCGTCTGCGTGCTCGGATCCATTCTGTAAGTAATTGTGCCTTTGGCCCCCATGCTGACCGTGGTGCTGCCGTCGTTGCCCCTGCTGATGCGAACCGGGCTCTCCTCGGCATCCATCTGTATCTCGCCGGCCTTAAGGGGAGCGTTTGTGTCGCGCGGCTCGGTTGGGTCGGGCGGCGATTCTTTCAACTTCGGCCCGTCCTTGGCAACCACCAGCGCGAACACCGGCTGATCCTTGGTTTCACGATGCAACGTCATCTTGAAGCGTTCCTCAAGCAGGCACTGCAGCATCTGGTTGGATTGGTCCTTAGTGGCACCCGCCGGCAACTTAGCCACGATGTCAAATCGCTCGGTGGCTATCCAATCCGGGCCCGAAATCTGGCTGGGTTGCACCTTGTAGGCCAGGACCATCAGATCTCGCAGCGACAGGTAACGATACTCGGCTCGAGCCCCATCCACGTGGGCGCCAAGCCGCGGCATTTGTCCCTGCGCGATCTTCGCCAAATCGAGGGGCGCCGCGGGCTTTATGGTGGCCACCTCGAAAGCAAGCCTAGCGGGTTGAGCCGGCGGAGGCTGGTTGGGCGCTGTTTGCGCTAGTGCTGCGCTGGACGCCAACAGAGCGCCGGCAACAAATGTTAAGATCGTACGATTTCGCATCTCAATACCACTTTGACCTAAGTAGGACGGTTTTGCAAGCAGAAGAGTTTTCGCCGCCCTTACCGGAAAATGGGCACGCTCTCCGTTTTTGCCAGCCCCTCAAAAGCATTTGCCCGATCCTGACTATTACCGATGGGATCGTAACCAGAAATTGGTAGCGTCCCTGATTGCGCGATTACCGGCGGGAGGCTGCCACACCCCAGGCGAAGAGACCGGAGCCGTTGAAAGTGATCCGAAAGCAGGGGAAACGGAACAATCAGGCCGGACCTATCCACTCCTTCTCGTCAATATACGAGTTCGCCGTAATACGTCCGCAATGAACCATGTTCTGGTCAGATGCATCTTAAAACAGGGGAGATTCCTCAACGGTTCCGCGGGGAAGACTATGCGAATTCATCCTGCGCACCGCCATAACGTCTACTTACTCGCCTTTCTGCTTTTGGCATCTTCGACCATGGCGCAGACAAAACGACTTCACCCCGATATCCAGAACATTGGTAAGCGAGATCTCACGCCGAATATTGTGAAGTTGTTTCCTATCATGCCGGAGCGTGAAAATGCCTTGGGAGCTGAACTGTCAAAGCAATTCGAAACAACAGTGACGTTACTCAACGATACCCTGGTCACCGATTATGTTGCTCGCCTCGGCGGCAGACTCGTTCGGCACTCGGACGCAAAATCCGCTATTGAGTTCAAAATTGTCGATTCCGAACAATCCGATTTGACGGTCCTTCCGGCAGGCCACGTTTTTGTGAACACGGGCCTGATCGTAGCGGCTTCGAACGAGGCCGAGCTTGCTGCCGTGCTGTCGAACGCAATCGCCCACGATGCGGCGCGCCATTCGATGCAAGTGCTTGTCAAGGCTCAGATACTGCAAATCCAGGCAATCCCGGCGCTAGCAACGGCATGGCACTGGTCGAAAAAGGAACCGCAGGGAGTGGTTGAATTGGAGGGGATAAAATCAAGGTACGAAAGCGAGGCCGATCAGCTTGCGATCCAGTATCTGTGGAACACCGGCTATGATCCCGCTGCGTACGTCACAATACTGGAGAAGCTGCCCAAGCTGCAGTTGAACGTTCAGGAGCGCCTCCGGTCAGCAATGATGGAGCAGCAAAGCCTCCCTGACAGGGGACCCTATGTCGTAAACTCGTTAGAATTTGATGCGGTAAAATCGCACCTCCTTAAGCGTCGATAAAAACCGCAGGCCACGGTTTTGCGCCAAGTGGCACACACTCGTCTTCCTGCCTCCGGGGGCGTATAGTAGCCCACCCGTACAAGTGGATTTTCGGGCCTTGCCACCGATCCAAACCGAAGGTCACCTACCTTTCACCTTCTGTGCCAATGGAGAGATATCCGTATTTTGCCCGCGACGCTACAAATGCGATTGCGTTCTCCGCAGGATCTGGGGAAGGCTGCTGATAAACCGCTGGCCATCCGGACCCCGGATTTTCATCGAATGACGTCCGGAATGTCGCTCACTCAACGAGACTTAGTCCAGAGGTCGAATTGGTCGTGCACCATGTTGCCATGTTTGGATATCTGAGGCTGGCCGGATTCTTTAGCCGGCAGGATTGCCACCTGGCCTTCCTTGAGCTTGATCTTGGCTGACGTGCCAGCAGTGCTGCCCGGACTGAAGAGCAGAGATCCCGCGTGCACCTCAATCGTGGTGCCCGATTCGTTGATGTCCACTCGATACTCGCCGGATTTCGAAATATTGACGGAACCCTGGGGCGTACCAACTTCAATCGGCGGTCCTCTTTTTTCGAATGTGGCAGGGGGATTGAACTTTAAGAGGATAATCGCCCCGCGCAACAGCTCGAGCCTTCGCACAGCTTTGTCGGCGCTGATCATGTGGATCTCCGACGCTTCGTCAATGTAGAGGGATGTTACCCGGTCGAACTGTAGCTTTGCGCGGCCGCCGGTTGCGGTCATGAGGCGATCACCTTCCTCCATCTGCGCCCCGGCTGCGCGCTCCAGATATCCTCCCGCCCGGCGCTCCACCGCTACTCTGCCATCCACACGGAATATATGCCCAGCGCCGAGCAAATCAAGAGCCCAGCGATCAAAGGTATCCATGGCATCTCTGTTGAATGGCGCTGTCCGCACGGGTTTGGTAGCATCAACCTCCAATCGAATCCGTTGGCCCTGGTCGATAGTCCATGTCCTATTGGCGGCAGCGCCCCCAGGCCGCTCCGCTATCACGCGCCCCTTTCGGACACTGATCTCGGTAGCCTGTGGGCTGACATCCAAGCGAGCAACGGAGGAACTGGCGAGCGCAAACGTTCCATGCGGCGTGATGATTTTCATTGGCCTGATTTGCCTGCGCGGGCTGGCAAATCCCCTACCTGCCCGACCCCCTGCATAAAGAGGGGACGTAGGCGCCTCCGTAGTTGCGATCGCCGGGCCATGACTAAGTTCGAATACAGCATCGTCGTCTTCGGTTTTGACCGCATGCAGTTGTGCCTGCGGCCCCAGGCTAAGGTGCTCAGCAAGATTGATTCTCAAATCGGCACGGCCGACATCCTCCAGAAGCAGCGAGGCATCTTCCTTTATTTGGAGGCCTGTGGAGACGCGGCAACGTTGTCCGGCAATGGAACAAAATGTGTACACATTGCCTTCGCAACGTGCAATGGCACCGTACTTGGAAATTGGAAAGCTCCAACTGTCCATCTCATCGTACGGTTTCTGCACGAGCCCGATGATGGTAACCGCATTCTCGCCTGTACCCCTCAATTCCACCCGCTGGCTGCCGCTGATTCTGGACGGGCCGTAGTTCTTCATCCCTACGCCCGAGCCCAGTTCTATTTCCCCCTTCAGCACATCCACGCGCGTGCATGATGGCTCGATACTGATCCGATAGAGACCTGCCGAACGGATGGTCAAGGAACCGTGCCGAGAAACAATCTCGAAGGGGACACCGTCGCCTGTCTTGGCAACCTCGACGACCAGTAGGCCGCCCTGCAATTGAAATCGGGCACCTGAGAGGTCCGTGTTCAGAGCGCCAATCTCGGTCAATTCGCCAAGACGCAGGAAGGCATCAGGGTGAACCAAGAGACTCAACGCGACCGTTAATCTCGGTCCGCAGCCGATCACCATCCATCATTTGCAGGTTCGGCTCTACAGTTTTGGGCGTCCTCCCATCCGCGGCCTGCAAGGCTGCCTTCCCCTCGACGCGCGTAACCAGGCCCGCCTTGGCGGAGATGAGCATCCTAGGATTTACTTGCCCCGACTGCGGAGCCACGGGAAATCCTACGCCACCGAACAGAGCCAAGACGAAGCTGAATGCCACCCATTTCGTCATAATTGCCCTTGATGCCGTGATGCTATGCATTGAAGACTGGAGACATTGTAGCCCTCCGATCCTGTTTTCTGCCTGGAATACCAGCAGAAGGGATCTCATATCGGGAAATTCGGGGACGAATCACGCCCGTTCTTTGAACGAAATCACTACAGCGGTGCCGTAACTCAAGAACCGAACGAGATCCTTGGAGCCCTAAAGCAAGACCTGTTAGATGAAAACCGCGCCTATTTGTCATACCGACAACGCATTCGGTCACGCGGGCACAGAAGGTGGCGTCCTCGTACAAATGGATTTTGGTGCCTTGCCCCCGATCCAATCGGAAGCTCACTCAACTTTCAATCTCTGAGCCAATGTACGAGGTCGCCGTTATACGTTCCCTGCATTGGTCCGTTGCTTGCCAGCTTCTCTTAATGCCGGCTGGGGACTTTCAGGTTTCCGCCGGCGACAATTATCGTCTATCTTAACAATATACCCGGAATTATAGAAGCTGATGGTCTATACCCGCTAATTCGTGGAATCGATGAAATACCCAGGGCGAGCTTTCACATTGTATTTCTTCCCTTTGATTCGAACCTCTAGCTGATGCCAACCCGGCTTCGCCACATCGTCGGGTTTATATGTTACAAGATAGCGTTGGCGGAATTCTTCGAGAATGTTTAAGAAGACTTTGTCGAGATCTTTGGTCGATTCGATTTTGAATAGCGTCCCGCCCGTGAATTCTGTCAGATCACGAAGAAAGGTGATTTTCGGATGCTGCCCCATGGTAATTGCATAAATTACCGCATCACTACGTTGTGCAATATAGAGCACCATGTCACTCGAAAGCCAGCTGGAGGTGTCGAGGGCATCACTAAATACGATTAGCAAGGGGCGACCGGGTTGCGATTCTGCGACCAACAAGGCGGCATAGCTGGCATCAATAATCGAGGTATTGCCAAATGATCGCACCGCGTCGAGTTCTGCCTTCACCTGCTCTTTGTCTGTTGTGAGCTTGGAATGAAGCAAAACGGCATGGCTGAAGGTCACCAGCGCGGCGTGCTCGTCCGTCTTCAATTCATCCAGCAACATCCTGCCGGCGTTTTTCAGGTTAAAAAGCCGTTCACCCGCTACACTCGAGCTCATGTCCAGTACAAGTACGGTATTGAAAGGAGTAGGAAATTCGCCCGCAAAATTGACTTTTTGGCGCACGCCGTTATCCAATACCTCGAAATCGCTCAAATTCAGCCCGTGCACCGGCATTCCATTCTGGGTGACAAGAACATCCACCCGCACCTCCACAGTCTTAACGGAAATTGTAGAAATCTGCGTGGTTGAAGTAGTCAACGCCGCCATGCACAACATCAAAAGCCCTCCCAGCCACTGACCGGTCATCGGGCACGTCCTCCCATCAACTGGCGGGCTTTGTTCATTAACGAGTCCGCATTACACACATGGGAAACGTCGTAATCCCGCCACGGATCTTCGCGGCGCATATCCTGGCTCGGTATCATGATGAATTGCTCCATTACCTTGTACGCTTTTAGGAGATCTTTGCTCCAACGCATCAGGTAGCTGATGGCAAGGAACGGTGATTGTGCTCCAGGGTAGAGTTTCGCCGCAGACTCGAACTGCTCGAACGCTGCGTCGTAGTTGCCGATGCCTTGCTGAGCTCGGCCAAGGAATAGCGCAGCATAGTATCGGAGCTGTGGATCAGTTAGAGATTTAGCCGCCTTCTGGAGGATAGGAATGCCGGCGGCAGGGTTGCCCAATAGCGTCAGAACGCGTCCAAGCCTAAGGTTGGCTTCCGCGAAGTTGGGGTCGGCATTTAGGGCCGCCTCCAGAAACTGGCGTGATTCCACCAGTTCTGGATCCCTGGTTCCAACAATAATTCCGGCGTCAGGCGCGGTCAATAGGAGGTTCTGAATTACGGGGCTGGCGAAAAATTCATGCACTGCCCCAAAATAAAACATAATGTGCGCATCGAGCGGATAGATGGCGCGCGCACGATGCAGATGTACTAGCGCAGTTCCCCATTGGCGTCTATTCTGCATTTCAGCCGCTGCCGCCACATACCATAAATGCACCGTTTCATCCTTGGATGGGTCCGGATCAACGTGTCCTTCCGGCAAAGCTGCGTAGAGCCCGGATCCCACCATTTTCCCTCCCAGTGACGCAGTTTCCTCGGGCGGCGTGCGTGCGGCAGGCGGGCGCAGTCGGAGCACTGCCCTGCGGGCGGCTGTATGTGGGAGAGATTGCCAGCCGCCGGAAGTCAGACATCAGTCGACCCGGTTGATAAAGCTTATTGAACAGGATGGGTTGAGCGCGCGGATTGCTCGGGATTAGCCAGATATCGATGGGTCTCCCCGGCTGCGTTCTATGGTCTCCCGGTAGTTCCAAGGCATCCAGTCTTTGGGATTGCGGGAAACATCTTCGGCGTGCCTCTGCAGTTCCGTCAAGTAGTCGAAGGGATCGACGCCTGAGAGCTCGCAGGTGTGAATGAGGCTCATAAAGATGTCGCCGACATGGGCGCCATTGGCGGTCTTGAAAAACATGGCGTTCTTTCTGTGCAGGATGGCTTTCTTCAGCCCTCTTTCGCAGACATTGTTATCTAACGGAGCTCCCGGAACGCGCAGGAACAACGTGAGCGCCTTCCAGTGATTCTTCCAGTAGGAGATGGCCTTCCCGAGACCCGAGTTGGGTTCGGTCTTCCGCTCCGCGATCTGATCCTTGAGCCACTTCTCAAGCTCCTCCATCAGAGGGCCGCTATGGGCCTGATGGAAGGCGAGTCGCTCCTGGGCCGTCATCCCTTGCTCTTTGGCGACGGCATCATTCTTATAAACATCCCGCAGCGTCTCGAGCACGTAACGGCATTCCCCGGGAAAATTGGCGAACACGTCCACAAATTTGCGCCTGCCATGCGCCGTACAGTTTCCGAGCAGCACCTCGAACTCTTTCGGCAGATTGCGCGACAGCGCATCGCACATCTGAATCGGAGGGCCCAGCTCCGATGCCCGCTGCGCCAGCATATCCGACAGATTTTCGCCGGCGTGTTTATGGCCGGTGAAAAAGAGCGCGATCTTTTGCCCACCGCCGATCGAAACAATGCCCGAGGTAAAGATCCCTGTTCGTTCCCGCGCTTCCCCCGAATCCGCATCCTCCCGGTTTGCGTTTGTTTCCTTCATCAGGGCGAGAATCTTCATGGTCGTGTCGTCATTGTGCAATACCTCTCCCTGGGCCGCCTGCCGTATCAGCTCCCCGTATGCGGGTTCGACGATGCCGGCCACCTCGTGGACGATCTCCCATTGCGTAGAGGCCGGCAGGGGGATTCCCACGCTTCCCTGAAGATGTTCCAGGCGGTAGAAGGGAAACCCGGTCCCATACTTCAGAAGCGCAATCATGCTTCCCGAGGTTTCGTCGTACTTTTTCTCGCCCACCCCCTCGGGCGCCTGCGCCGTGAACACTTCCAGGCACAGATTGCACCGCAGACTCTCCATTTCGTAGACCTTCGCCCCGAGCGGCGCCTGGCCCACGATCCGCACCAGGACGTCGCGGCGCCACGGACGCATACACCTTGCCCTTTTGGCATTTCGGGCAGCCATCGCCGGGCTTGAGAGACTCATGGCTGATCTTGATCTTCGTGGCCCCGATGTAGGACAAGGCGCCGTTGCGCCCGTGCCCTTTGGGTTTGTCGTCGGATTTCGGCCCTTGCCCGCTTCCCGGGCCCGGAGCTGGAGTGCGGCTTCCTTCCTGCCGTCCCCGTCTCCGTGGCGGCCTGCTGCTGTGCCCGTCTTTGACCAGGTTGCTGGTCTTCTCGGTAGCTCGCGCCGAACAGAATCTGCCGCAGCTTTTGAATCGTGGTCTTGCGGTCCTCGAGCAGATCGGTCAGGTACGAGAGTGTCTCTATCACGCCCTTGAGCTTCGCGCAGTCTTCTTCGCTGAGGGGCCCTGTCTTCGCACGCTCCAGAAGCGCGTCCAGTTCTTCCTGGTTCATATCCACCCGCTCGATCGGCCTCATCATAATAGCTCTCCGAGGAGCCGGCGGAAGTCTTTGCGGAGCGGGTACCCAAGCACTTCCTTGACCGGCCGGTTGGGCTTGTTGGTGTGGTCGTCCTTGCCCCGGCCGGTCGTGAGGCCGAGGAAGATCCAGTTGGCGGCCCGATAGCAGGTCCCGCGGAAACGCTGGGGGTCGACGAACGTTTCCAGGTAATAGATCGGATGGCCGTAGACACGCTCCCAATCCTCCGACAGCAGCCGGGCCATGCAACCGAGGATGTGAGAGGCAGCATGTTCAACCCGGATGAAAGGCAGCAGCAGGAATCTGGTATTGTAGGCAAGGAAGCGGATGTTCTTGCGTCGCGCCTCGGCCGACCAGCCGATGAAGCGATCCCGCGGGCCGAGATGCCGCGGGGCGGAAGACCATGCCAGACAGGCAATCGGGCGCCCCAGGGCATAGACCAGATACTTCAGATGTTCCCCGACCGGCCGCGTATATCCAAGGTAATGATAGCGGTCGAGCAGACTGTTGAAGAGCGGCTCCTCTCCCGTGCGCCGGACCTGGCGGAACTCGAGCGGCCGGATCGAGGAAAGACCGGCATCGAGGGGCGTCGTATCCACGAGCGCCGGCGCCGGCTTGCCGCGCTGCGACCCGCGCTCGCCCAGCGGATTGTGCGTGGCATAGCGCACCTCGGGCAGCTCGATGTGGCCGGCCCGATGAAGTTGCAGCATGAGTCCCCGGCACACCATGTCGCGCAGTGCGCCGTTGGACTGCCGCCAGTTCCAGGCCTCGCACAGGATCTTGGACAGCGCCCGGCGGCTTGCTCCCGGATGCTCGGCGATCAGCCGGCGGATGAACTCGATATCCGACGCGGTTACGATGCGCCCTCGGTGCCTGAGCTTTTCTTCCATGCCCGGCACCATAGCAAATACGAATGCGGAACGCAAGTCCTATCTGCAATTTTATTACGCCGCCGGGCTCACCCGACGCCATGCCGGAGCTGCCTGAACCCCGTCAGGGTTGCCGGCGGCAAGGAGCACTTGCAGTTCATGCGCCTCCAGACGCCGCGATGTCCCGGTCGCGCTCGCCGGCCAGAAGCGAAAATGCCCCGAGGACAACCGCTTTTGACAAAGCCAAAATCCCTGCGAGTCATAGCCAGATCACTTTAATGGAGGTTCCCCTGCGGTTCCGAAAAACATAGAGCGCTCCGGAAAAAGGGTTCTCCTGAAGGTGTTCCCTGCAAATCCGGGCCAGGCCGTCAATGCCACAGCGGAAATCGGCCGGGTCAACAGCCACGAGGATGCGCATCTGTGGAGAGACCTGAATCATCGCCCCATCCTCCAGAAGCTGTCGCTGAGACCAGTGAGGTCTGGCACTCCGCTGCCCTTGAGGTGGATCCGCATCCGCGCGCCGCTCGGATCCTCCAGTTCCATCGTGCATTCGGAAACGGCAGCGGTAGCCTGTGGGATGAGTTCAACAAACGCCGGCCGCGCATTCACCTCGGCGCGAACCCGGCCGGTCGCTTGCGTCCAATCCGCTCTTTGAGAGAGTAGTAATCAAGTCGAAGTGCCCGGGCCGTCTTTGCGAGCCCATACCTGCCGAGCAAGATCTGCGGCGGACGCCCACAACTCCTCAGGGATTGGTGAGCGCTGCTTTCTGTTCCTGCGCCAGCGTTCAAGTCGCCGGCGAACTGATTCGATTTGAGGGGGCAAAAGCAGGTTTTGGCGTGACGGAATGAGTTTCATCGGCTGTCCTCCTGGCGCTGAATGCGCCAACAGCCGGAACATATCAAAGCGCGTCAAACCGAGTCATGCAGCCTTGCCGGAAGGACACCATTTATTTGCTTCACGACAAGGATGTTCCCAATAGAACCATAATCGTTGCAACTTTAATTGGGTTGCCCTTTATCAGTGATTGCGTCTTTCGAATCCTTACAAAGCGCGAAAAAGGGAATGCCTCAGTAAGCTTGATCGCATTCACCCAGTTACTGGGGATCTGGGTATTGGGACCGTTGTTTTGTTTGTTAGATGCAAGTTTCTTGGGTGGCGGTTCTGCGAAGCCTGGCGGCATGGCCACGCTTGAGTTAATGACCGTGTTTTTTCCAGTCTTTAGTTACATCGGTTCTGCATACGATGGAAGTTTAGGAGCGGTAGTGATCGCCACAATCTGCCTCTTCATTTACGGCTGCCGAGCTTTCGTGAGAACTGCCCGAGTTAGCTAAATCCTCATATCTCACAACGAATGAGCATTTTAGGATCGCAAGCACACCTCAACTCCTGGTAAGTGGCGTATACGGAAGCTACGATCCGCCCCAGGCATGGGTCTGCCGGACGCGTACTGACCAACAGCGTCATACTGGCCGCGTGGCCGCATCTCCCCCAAACTCGGACGCGCGAAAGTTGCCAAATGCAAAAGTTTTCTCTTGTTCAAGAACGGGGACGGATTTGCATGTGCTGCAAAAGCTGATTGCCGTTGCGCCCGTGAATTCCAGAAGTTGTTGAGGGCGGTGCGAGCTCGAGGACGCCCTGGAGACAAGACGAGCGGCGGCCCTTGGCAGGGATGCGTGGCTTGTATTTCATCGACCACGCTTCTCGGCAATATCAGACTTTCTGTTCAATGCCGTTGTCCTCCCACTCATGCCCGCAACGGTCGCACGTCCATTTGAACTTAGCGTTGAACGCCGAATTTCCGGTCAGCGCACCATCGCGTTCCAGGAATATGACCTCGGCGGACTTGCATCTCGGGCATTTGACCGCATACTCGGTGTTCTCTTCAGCTTCTCCCTGAACTGTATCCTCGGGGCAATTCGGCCAGTTGTCCACGAGTGTGCGCATCGCCCGCGCTGCGTCATCAGAGCATACTTTCAGGTCCACGCCGGCTTCGAAAGCGCTCACGTCGCCAGCACACTCGAGATTCTCGTCGCCAAAGTACGACGGAATGCCTGCCTCGTCTAGAATGCCCTTTGCAATCTGTGCTTCCTGCAAGTCCCACATTCGGCGTAATACTGCTAACTCCAGATCGGCGGGATCGAAATCATTTATCGTCTCGTCTTCAGCGGTAAAGCCGGAGGCTTGTGGCTGTTTCGTCGGTTCCGGTGGGGATTCCTTTGGTTGAACGTTCAGGCCTCGCCTTAAGATTTCGCCTGCCAGCGTCTGTTTTGCTGTATCGGTGAGCTGATAGGCTTCATCCACAACGTCTGCCAGTTCCTCTTCGGTCATCCGCTCGTAGACTTCCTTGAGCCGGCGATACTCTGCTGCTGGGTCGATAGCAGTCATGGGTGTACGTAATTATAATCGAGCAAACGCACTGTGCCAAGACCGATGCGAGCTTCCAGGCGAGGGTCGCTCAATGGGCTTCTTTCTGGGGCTTTAATCCCGTCCTGTTCGCGGAATCCATCATTAATTGTAGCACGGTGACCGAGCCTGGGTTTACCGGACGGATACAATATTCCGTTGAGCATTTCGCACCTCTCAGACATCGACCTTCACTGAGCCCACAACTGCTGATGATACTTCAGAGAGGTGCTGCGGCATCGAATTAATTGACTCGGTCTCGCACCGAGACCACAACCCGAACGGGGATGAGGCTCGTAGGTTCCGGGTAATCCGTTATACGTCCGGAATGCCGGTTTTTCGCCCATGTCGCTGGTCATTCATCAACTTCCCACAATCCCGTATCTTGGGAGTTGGAATCAACGTCACATTTCCGGATAGTTGCAACACATCCATCTGAACTCAAATTTGTGTCGTAGCCTCCTCGAGTACAGTTTGGAGTATCTGCCATGATTCTCTGGGTATAGAATATTAATTAAGTGACTCTGAAAGAGAACCCGCGCGATGATAAAGCGGTCTAATTCAAACCTGAGATCGAGAGAGCATTTGCAGATGCCCAAATGCAGATATTTCCCTTTCTTTATATTACCGTTACTGATCGACGGCGCGATCATTCAGGCGAGCGATATCGGCATTCCAACCTCCCTCCACACAAGTGAGCGGACCACAGTGGAGGGCCAATCTAATGCGGGTGTTGCGCATCCTGTTAGCGCCACCATCATCTCGCCGAATCCCACGCCTTCACTCGGGCAGTTGGGCGCCTACTACTTCGAAACAGGTAACCAGTCTCAGGTCTGGATCAATCTCGAGCCTCAAGGCGCGGAGCCTGGCCCCAATCCTTTTCGGCTGAACATCACAGTGGCGTTCCCTGGCACAAGATTGGATCGTGTTCCCGACGCCGTCGATGTCCGCGCTACGTCAGTGTATGGCGCCTGGGCGACGAGGGTCCTCCAGCCTGTTTTCCGGCTTCAGCTTGAGGGAGGAACTAAAATGGACCTGACCGCACCCGGCAAAGCGTTCCACTTCATCTCCAGCTGCTTGGACTGCCCGTTGGACACGGTTATTGCGCAGATTGCGTTCGACGCGCTCCGTCAGGTTGCCGAATCGAAAACTGTGGGCATCGATGCGCTTGGATTTACTGCGCGTCTGAAGCCTGCGGACCTTCAGACTCTCCGCAGGTTCGTCGAAATTGTTACCCATGGAGTCCAGATTCGATAAGACGTGCGGTGGAGCCCTCGTTTACTCGAAAAGAAACCCCAAGATGCGGCAGCATTCACCCGCTTGGGTTGTAAAAAGCTCCAGCGACGTAGATGGCTCGCCAGCTCGGCATTCCGCTCCCAAGCACGTTCCGCAGGTGCGCTCCGTAACGACATTGCCCCAGAAGTCCCCATCTGGGAAGTTACAGACTCACTGTGTTGGGCCACGCGGGTTAAGTGGATTTACCGGACAAAGCCCCTCCCCCAAAACTGTCCCGCTCAACAGATTTGGATACCAGTGCGCGCCCGAGTGTAAATATTCGAGTTTTTGGAGCGCAACCTGGAACGGGATCCTACCCTTGAGCCAGCGGTAGGAGGGCCGCTGGCATGAAAAAAAATGGCAAAAAGAGTCGCAAAAAATCGTGCGCACCAAGAACAAAACTCCAGCTCCCGGATCTTGACCAGGCCAAAACAGCAGTACTTCTCACCCTGCGTTCCCCGGAATCGCAGCGCGGATACCGGCATGCGATCGATGAATTCATAAGCTGGTATTGTTCGGAGCCACGCGTGTCGTTCAACAAAACCGTCGTGACGCGGTACAAAGGATTCCTCGAGGACCGCCAACTGGCTTCCGGAACGATCAACGTCAGATTGGCAGCGGTGAGACGGCTCGCATATATGGCAGCTGATGCCGGATTGCTCAGCCCTGAACTCGCGGCCGGCATCCGGCGCGTGAAAGGAGCCAAGAAACTCGGCATTCGGCTTGGGAATTGGCTCACGGCCGATGAAGCTCAATCCCTGCTGCACCTGCCGGCCTTGGACACGATCGCAGGAAAACGCGACCGTGCGATTTTGGGAATTATGCTTGGCTGTGGCCTGCGCCGCCGCGAACTGTCCGAACTGACCCTCAATCATCTGCAGCGGCGTGAAAATCACTGGGCCATCGTTGATATGACGGGAAAGGGTGAGCACTTCAGAACCGTTCCCGTTCCAGACTGGGTGAAGCAAGCCGTTGACGATTGGCTGGCGGCGGCAGGCATCATCAACGGAAACTTGTTTCGTTGTGGCGCGCGCAGCGGGAAGGTCTGGGGATTCAGTCCGAGATTTCGGATAGGAAGATCAAACTGCCGTTTTGTGCCCGCTCTGGGAGCACTACCAGATGCTGATCCGGTCATTCTCCCGTCTCGCAGCATCCAAGCGCGCGCTTTGCGCCGTCGTACCACGCGGGAACTTCGCAATGGCTTCCTTTTTCAAGGCCTCAGCCCGCTCACTTTCTTGCTGGATTTCGTAGCCTCTAATTGCGACTCGATAGAATTCCTCCGTACGGCCGCGCACCACAAGGCTTTTCACCACAGCACGCGGCGGTGCTTGGGATCGAAATACATGCGGTAGCGCTCCAGCTCGACGAAGCGGTAGAACGGCTTGAAGGCATTGCGCTGCGACACCACCGGCTCGTTGTTGATCTGGAAGATGGCCGGATCGTTCGCCAGAGGCTTCATCAGCTTGTCCAGTTCGTCGTCGCTCGCCGGGATATCCGACAGCCACTTGTGCGGATCCTCCTGCCCGTAAACCGTCGGCCCGCGCACGATGGCGATGCGATTGGGATGCTGTTCGTCGATCGGCACACGGCGGAAGTGCAGCGGGATCGTGATCTCCACCGTGTCGCCCGACTTCCACTCGCGGCTGACCGTGGCCCACTGGCCCGGCTTGATGTCCACCGTTTGCGCCTGTCCGTTGACCTTGATGGTCATGCCCTTCGACCAGCCCGGCACGCGCAGTTTGAGCGCGAACGTCGCCGGCTGCTCCATCGTCAGCCTGAGCGTGCTGGTATCGGCTTCGGGATATTCCGTCGTCTGCACCACCTTGACGGTGCCCGCCGGGCCTTTCCACTCCACCTCCGAGGGCAGGTAAAGGTTGATGCAGAGCCCCTTGGCGTCCTTGAAATAAACGAGGTTCGAATACTCGGTGATGTTCTGGAAATACGTGCCCGAGCAGCAGGTGAACGCGTTTCGCGAGTAATATTTCAGGTCCGAGCCGAGGTGATAATCCATGTAATACATGTGCGTGCCGCGATCCTTGATCTGCAGCGCCGCGCCGACGCCGTTGTAAAGCAGCCGCTCGATCCAGTCGCCATAGCGCGCCTCGCCGGTGTACATCATCAGGTATTTCGAGACCTTGATCGCCGCCCATGAACAGCAGGGGCACTCGAAGCTGGCCGAGTAAACTTCCAGCGAATCGCCCAGCGCGCCGTCGGAGTAAACGAAGCGCTCGTCCGGGCCGTAGCCGCCGGTGGCATAGGTCTGGCGCTTCTGCATCCAATCGTAGAAATTCCTGAGTATGCGCAGATACTTCTCGTCGCCCGTCACGTCGTAGGCCAGCGCCGCGCTCGAGAAGCTGTTGCAATGGCTGTAAGCGTGCACGCCCTGGGCGTCCCTGGGGTCGGCCGTCCCGCCGAACTTGTCCCAATAGGCCGGATAGAGCCAGACGTCTGCGAACTCTTTGTATATCGACTTGCCGGTAAGTTGGTAGGCGCGGTAGAGGTTCTCTGCCATCGTGTACCACTCACCGGGGCGGCCGGAGTGCAATTCCCAAGGCTCGCGATTGGCCGCCACGCGGTCGCGATTGAAGGCCGGCACGGCGGCCTCGGTGATCTTGTCGCACAGCGCCAGGGCTTCGGGGTGGCCGCCATAGTGGTGCATGTCGAGCAGGCCGCCGACCAGCTTCTCATAGGGATAATGGTTCAGGCCGCCGGTTGCGCCACCGCCGCGTCCGCCGCCGCGCGCGGCGCCGCTGGACATGCCCGGCCAGCACTTGGCGTATTCGCTGACCAGGATGTTGGCCTTCTCCAGCAGGTCCTTGTCGCCGTAAGCGCGCTGCATGCGCGCCATGGACTGGAGCCACTGGCCGAAGACGGTGTTGGAATTTGGGCTGGCCCAGCCGCCAAGGGCCCTGCCGGGGGCGTTGGCCGTGCCAGCCGCCACGCGATAGCCGTGCAGGATGTCGTCATTGGAGAGACCCAGGTAGAAATCGCGGCCGGCCGAGGCCTGGCGCTGCCAGAGGCTCTGGCGCAGGGTGACGCCGGCGTAGTCGAAGGGCTCGAGCACCACCTTCTTGTAGGGGGTCGTTTTGCTTAAGACCGCCGTCGCGCCCCCTGTGTTTTGCGCCGCCGGCACGCTCACGGCCAGCGGCGTCAACGCGACCGAGGCCGCTGCCGCCGAGCCCATGGTCCCTAGGAAATTGCGCCTGCTCAGCTTCTCGTCCATTTCGCCACCTCCCATTTCGGGGCTCGCCCGAGCCCCTGGTTCAAAGTTACGGCGTGGCCCCTGTGGCCGGGCCGCGGTCCGCCTTTTGACTCATTGCATGGTTGTCCAGAGTATCCGACAAACAGGAACGCGGCGTCCGCGGCGTTGCCGACGAGAGGATCCAAGAGCGGCGCGTTCGCGCGGCGCAGCCCGCGCGTCTTCGCTCGCCCCCCCTGTTCCATTTATCCAAAGCTACCATATCGCGCCGGCTTCGGATCGCCAATCTTTTTTTGGCCTCAAAACCTACTCATTGATCTGATGCAACTCTTTCCTCAGCCGTTCGGACTCCTTGAGGTTGCGACGGTCGATCAGGACATACAGAAGAGCACTACTGGCACACGAAGTGCGGTTTTTTGACCTGATCAAAGTGGCAGCCGTTCCCGTGCTCCTCGTTCGTCAGTGCGGCATCCTTGCCCTTCGCAACGATCTTCTCCAGTTCGAAATGGCGCGACTCGCCGCAAAAATCACATTTTGGATCAGCGAATAGCGGAGTCAGAGCGGCCCTTTTTTTTATCACCGATTGGTTATGTACGATTTCGCCACAATACATCCCTAATCCTGGTTCCGCATGGATGGATAACCGTAAGTGCTTTAAAATATAGATGAATGGAGGGTGGTGGGCAGGGCAAGGGATCGGATCAATGCCGCCGGTATGCTTCGCGGCGGTGTCGGACTCTCACGACGGCAATCAGCAGCACCTCATCCCGGATTTCGTAAAGGATGCGGTAGTGTCCTACCCGGACGCGGTAGGAGTTTTCGCTGCCGGAAAGCTTTTCAGCTCCCGGAGGACGCGGGCTATCGGCCAAGGAGTCAATTTTCCTTGCTACCCGCTGGAGGATTTCTCCGGACAGGGATTTTATATCGCGGCGTGCTGAGGGAAGGAATTTAATGGTGTAGGACACCTAGATCCCAAGCTCCTTCTTGATGTCCTCCCACGGAATACTGGCTCCCGGTTCCTCCATGGCCTTTTTCATAGCAGCCAGGTCGAGCTTGTCCTCGAGCTCACGGAGGAGGTTGAAGTCATCCATGGACACGAGGGCTGCCACATCCTTTTTGTTCCTCTGGAGGACAATCCTCTCGCCCCCAAAGGCTACTTTATTAATGGTGTCTGCCAGGTCTTCCCTGAGTTGAGATGCCGTTAACCGAGTCATTTTACTAACCTCACATTTTGTACTATTCGTATAAATTATACATCATGGTGCCGGCCATAGGATCGTTTTTTTGTCAGCAGTGAATTCGATTCAGAGTCGAGTACGGCGGCTATCGGAGGCGGCCAGCACTGAACGGCTGCTCGAAAGATCAGAATCTGAGGTCCGGACGAAATAACGGCAAGACCGGAGAAGTGGATTATTGCTTCCTGCCTCCGGATGAGTCCCGCGATGAGCGACGAAACTGCTTGATAATGAGCTCGCGAAATCCCGGGGGCGTCCCACGCGATTCCATGGTTCGGTGCAATCACACTCGCCGAATCATCTGGTGAACATGTGGGAGGTCCACGGGTATTCCCGGGTGTTGCGGGTTTTTCGAGTTGAAGAACTAACGAATTTCCCGGGCCGCCGCCAGCATTTCTTCCGCCCGGGCGCGCACACGGATGTCTTCGGTGAAGTTCGTCCAGCGAATCGTGCCTGTGGAGTCGACCAGAAATTCCGCCGGGCGGGAAATATCACTCTCCCCGGGTCCGCCTCCCACGTGCAAAAGGCGATACTGACGGATCGTTTCCGCCTTCGGGTCCGACAAGATTGGAAAAGCGTATCCTGCGGTCTTGACCAGATCGGCGGACTGTTGCACCGAGTCTACGCTGATGGCCACCGGACGAACCCCGGCCCGGCTGAATTCGTCAAGGTTCTTTTTGATACCTCGTAACTCGAGGTTGCAGAACGGTCACCAATATCCGCGGTAGAAGACCAGCAGTACGGCCTTGGGTTTGCCATCCGGCCGCGGCGAATTGGCCAGGGGCGTATTCAGAAGACTTGTAAGCGAAACCTGCGCGCCGCTGGTGTCTGTCAGGGTAAACTCCGGCGCTCTCTGCCCGGCGCGCGGCGCGTCGGCGGCGTCAGGAATGTGCCGGGCAACATAAAAAGCAAAGATCGTTAAGGTGAACATCAGGCAGGCCAGCGCGGTGACGATCGACCCGGAGACCTTGCCCCGGTAAATCCCCGGCTGTCCGAAGGCGCGCCGCAGTACGGCGACGCACAGCCCCAGAGCCGCGACAAACAGAGCCAGACCGAGCCAGGGAAGCATCCTCTCCCCGGCAAACTGCCAGAAAAACAGGAAATTGCTGAGAAATGCCAGCGCGGTCACGATCCAGGCGGCCGTAAGAAGCTGATGGCGACGTTGTTGGGACATGGCTTGTACCTGATTCTTCCTTTCCCTTCTCTTCTGTTTTAGATTCTAGCAAAGTTTTTGCAAAATTCCGAGCGGTCGCGATTCAGGTACTCAGTATTAGACTCTACTTCGAGTGTCGATCTGCATAGGGTCGGGCCGCAGTCATGCGCGCGCATAGGCCGCCTTAGATGAATCTGCGGTTCAGACAGTGGAAAAAACTTTGCCACGAATGTCACGAATGAAGATAGGGGCCACCAGGGGTGTGCCAGGCCCGACCCTGTCATGCTGGCACAGATCGGACTTTCCTGTTTGACCCTCTGGAGGTCTCGATTAGAATCCATCTGGGCCGGCTCGAGCAACACTGGTGAAGATTACGGCATCATCGGGTGAACCGGCAGGACCAGACCGCAATAATAGGAGGCACAGAATGTTCAACGCGCGCACACGCTTTATTTAGGCCAAGGGGTCGGACCGCGCGAAACATATGCTTTTCCTGGACATACTCTTTTGGAAAGGGGGCAAAAGGGGCCTAAGGTGAATATTTTGAGGCTTTTTTCTGCATCTACGCCAAAATCATCTGATAAAGTTTCTCCATTCCTTATGTTACATCGCAATAAGTTGTATCGAGGGTTGGCCCTGCACGATTCACGATTGCAGTTACGGCGCTGGATCACCTTAGATTCAAGAATAGGCCTCAAAATATTGCGGCAACCCTTGGTTTGGCAGGTCTGGTCGGGCCTAAAATTACCGGTATCAACAATAAGCGTGGTCCGACCCCATTGCAACCCTTCCTAGGCGGCATGGGCAAAATGATCGGCACCGACTTTGAAAAAGGCATTGCCCAAATGAAATCCGCCGCCGAAGTCCACTATCCAGGGCCGCATCAGGCAGCGAGTGCACTGATCATGGGAGACATGTACCTTTTGCGCTAACTGCCGCAGGTAACGTTCCGGGTTCCTCTCTGCTCAGAGCGGGCGGTGATCGGCCCCATCCGCCTCGATTTTTTGCAGATTTCAGGTGTCGCAGGTCCCGCACCGTTTATAATAATGCTTCGATCACAACAGGCCGCCGGCAGGACACTGTCAAAGCTCGTTCCTCGGAAAAACCGGGGCAGCTTGCGACTGTGGAATATATGCTGTTCGGGCTGTGCCCCCTGCAAAGGCGGAGGGTTCCTGATGAAGCTTCGTCGTTGCATGATCCTTATCCTTCTCCTGTTGATGCCAATCGCGTGTTTGCAACGACGTGCTCCGCTGCGCGCGGCTGCGGCTGCCGGAGCCGCGCCGGAATTTCGAGCCTTGTGGGTTGACGGCTTTCACGGCGGGATACGATCTGCAGAGGAGGTGACGCAGCTGATCGGAGACGCAAAACGCGCCCACGTCAACGCGCTGATTGTGCAGGTGCGGCGGCGTGGAGACGCGCTCTATGCCAAGTCGTTTGAGCCGCCGATAGAAGATCCAAGCTACGACGGGAAATTCGACGGGCTGGCCGCGGTTCTGGAGGCCGCGCACGCTGAAGGCATTGAAGTAAACGCCTGGATCAATGCCACGCCAATCTGGCGTGACGAGGCTCCGCCGAAAGACCCGCGACACGTTTACAACCAGCACGGACCGGCACAGACCGGCGACGCCAACTGGCTGACGCGCTCGCCCAAGGGAGAATCCAAATTCCCTGTCGGCTACTTCCTCGATCCGGGGAACCCGGGCGCCGCAGCTTACCTGGTGGAGGTTTACCTCAATATTGTCCGGAACTACCCGGTCGACGGGATCCACTTCGACTACATCCGCTACCCCGAGACCGAAGAGCGGCTGGAGCGGGGCGCGGGAGTCGGCTACAACGAAACCAGCCTGGCCCGATTCCGGCGCGCAACAGGCCGGACCGACACTCCGGCGCCCTCCGATGAACACTTCACAGAGTGGCGGCGGCAACAGGTAACGCAACTCGTGCGACGAATCTACATCGAAGCGAAAGCTCTCAACCCACACCTCAAGGTTTCTGCGGCAACTATCGCCTGGGGCAAACCGCCAACCAGCGAGCGGGACTTCCTCGACATGTCCCCCGGCCAGCGAATTTTCCAGGATTGGAACGGATGGCTGAAGGAAGGCATCCTCGATCTGGCGATCCCAATGAACTACGCCCGCGAGGCGGATCCAATTGTGCGCAGTTGGTTCGACGGTTGGATCCGCTGGGAGAAGCAGCACCGCCACGGACGTCAGATCGCGGTCGGCATCGGCGCCTATCTCAACTCGAAGGAATCGAACCTGGCACAGCTTGGCCGCGTTCGTCAGCCGCTCGGCAAGGGACGGGTTGACGGAATGTCCTTTTTTTCCTATTCCTCGATGTATGCGGCCCAACGCCAGAGCGCATCCTCGCCGTCCCAGGCTCCACCGGCCGATCGGTTTGAATACCTGTCGCAGGGTGCGAACGCGCCGTTTGCGCACCAGGCGCCGGTTCCGCGCATGCCCTGGATCGACAAGCCGATGATGGGCTGGATCGCGGGCATCGCGATCGGGCCGGACGGCAAAGGCATCGACGGCGCAACCGTCGAGATGGGCCGCGCCGGATGGTCGCTCTTCCGCCGCTCCGCCCGCACCGTGACCGATGGCACCGGTTGGTTTGGCTTTGCCGGCGTCGCTCCGGGTCGTTACGAAGTCCGATGCGGGCAGGCTGCGAAGGCGATGGTGGATGTTGCAGCCGATAAAGTCAGCCGGGCCGAGCTTCGCAGTCCGAAATAGCGCGAACGACACCGACGAATTCGCTGACCATCAGACATAACGGCAACACCCATACAGGCATGACTATAAAAAGGGGCTGTGGGTATCCAGGCAGCCGCTTGTCCTGCTCAGCAAGATGGCCCCAAGACATGAAGTTATGCAAGGCTGGAACGACAATTGATAGACACTGGCTGGACATTCTGCAAATGTAAGAGGAGACCCAAATGGCGAACCGAACACAACGTTCGACGAACTTTTCGGCCGGGCACGTTTCACTTGCCACGCTGGCCGTATGGGCTGGGGAGAGTGAGTCCCTGGCACAAGGCGCGACACAAGTGCCCGTGGTTTACAGCGCAGCCTATGGCTACCCCGATGTAGATACGTGGATGGAGGTAGCACTGGGCCGCAAGGCAGGCCATATTTATAGCCGCAACAGTAATCCCACTGTGAGTGTCTTTGAAGAGAAGATCCGCGCCCTTGAAGGAGCACAGGCAGCGACCAGCTTTTGCACAGGGATGGCCGCAATCAGCAATACCCTCTTTGCCCTCCTTGCACCTGGTGATCGCATTGTTTCCGTCAAGGACACCTACGGCGGCACCAGCAAGATCTTTCTGGAATTTATGCCGCATTTTCAAATCCAGGTTGACTTGTGCGATACGACCGATCACGAACAAATTGAATCGGCCATTGCCAAAGGGTGCAAAATTGTATATCTCGAATCGCCCACCAATCCGACACTCAAAGTGATGGATATTGCCCGTTTGGCCGATGCCGGGCACAGCGTCGGCGCAATTGTGGCGACCGACAATACCCTTGCTACGCCCATTAACCAGAATCCCCTGTCGCTCGGCGCAGACCTCGTTGTTCACAGCGCCACCAAGTTTCTGGGCGGACATGCGGACGCAATGGGCGGTGTAGCATGCGGCGATAGGAAGCTGGTGGAACGGATTTATCATTTCCGCGAGATCACCGGTGCAGCACTCGACCCTATGGCGGCATACCTGCTGCTCCGTGGCATGAAAACGTTATCCCTGCGTGTCCGCCAGCAAAACGAAAGTGCGCTGTTCATTGCGCTCTGGTTGCAAGCGCAGCCCGCCGTTGAAGCTGTCTTCTATCCGGGCTTGGAGACGCATGCGCATCACAGCATCGCCAGGCGGCAAATGCGTGGCTTTGGAGGTGTGATCAGCTTTATGCTGCGGGGAGGTTTTGATGCGGTGAAACATGTGCTGCCAAGACTCAGGTTCGCGCATCGCGCCGCCAACCTCGGCGCCGTCGAGACTATCGCCGGGCCGCCCGCAACGACAAGTCACGTGGAATGTACAGCGCAGGAGCGTGAGGCAATGGGCATCCCGGAGGGGCTGATCCGTTATTCGGTCGGCATCGAAGACACTCGGGATTTAGTCTTGGACTTGTCGCAGGCTCTGGAGGGGATCTAAAACCCGGACTATTGTGTTCAGCTCCGTGGTGCCGACTGTGAGTTTCAGGCTCCTGTATGTGTCCCCCGTCCTGGCTCACGAACGGAGGCGCGTGGTGCATTTCGACGCAACCGAGCATCCGACTGCCGAGTGGACAGCGCCGCCGCTCGAGGCAGGCATTACTGTGGGGCGCGCCACCGCGAAACCATGCAAATCAGGGACAGGGTGAATCATTGGCGGGGCGGTGTGCCTCCACGGCCGCCGGTGGGCTGCTGCATCTGGTACTCCTTCGGCGGCTCCGGCGCCGAGGAGCCACTTCACGAAGTAGTCCCAGCGGCGGCGCATCATGTAGGCCGACGCCGTGCCGTAGCCGTGGTTCTGGTTCGGCAGCATCAGCAGATCGAAGTCCTTGTTCGCCTTGATCAGCGCGTCCGCGATCAGCATCGTCTGGTACGGCGGCACGTTGGTGTCCATCGTGCCGTGGGCGAGGAGCAGGTGTCCCTTGCAGGTTCTTCGCGAAGTTCTGGTTCGCCTCGGCCTCGTAGTTGTCGGTGCCGTCCGGGTTCTTGCGCCACCAGGCCCTGGTATCGCTCGCCCCAGTCGTCTTCGTTCACCCGCTGGTCGTGGTTGCCCGACTCGGCGATGCCGACCTTGAAGAAGTCGGGGAAGCGGAACATCGCGGTGGTCGTCGCGAAGCCGCCGCCGGAGTGGCCCCAGATGCCGGCGCGGTCGATATCGATCCACGGGTACTTCTGCGGCGAGTTCCTTCATTCCGGCAATCTGATCCGGGATCGTGTTGTCGCGGCCCATGGCGCCGTAGTAGGCGTCCTGGAACGACTTCGAACGGCCCGGCGTGCCCATGCCGTCGATGGTCACGACGATGAAGCCGAGTTCCGCGAGGGCCTGCCGGTCGCCGCGCGCGGCCGCTGAAGGAGCGGCTGCCGGTGCTGCCCGTCTGCGGGCCCGGATAGACGTTGTTGACGATTGGATATTTTTTCGACGGATCGAAGTTCGTCGGCCGGAACATCAGGCCGTAGATGTCGGTCTTGCCGTCGTGCGCCGTCATCTTGATCGGCATCGGCGGCTTCCAGCCTGTCGCGAGCAGCTTCGAGATGTCCGCCTTCTCGAGCGGCATGACAAGCTTCCCGTCGCCGTCGCGCAACGCGACGACCGGCGGGACGTCGGGCTTGGAGTAGGTATCGACCAGGTAGCGGCCGGACGGCGAGAGCTGTACGGCGTGGTCGCCCTTCGTCCGGCGTGAGCGACACGTAGTTCTTGCCGTCCATGCCGATGCGGTAGAAGTGCCGGAAATACGGGTCCTCTCCCTTCTCGCGGCCCTGCGCCGGTGAACCAGATCGTCCGGGTCTTCTCGTCGAGGCGCACCATCTGCATCACCGGGCCCTCGCCGGAGGTGATCTGGTTCTTCAGCTGCGCCGGTGGTGCAGATCGTAGAGATAGAGGTGGCCCCAGTTGTCGCGCTCCGAATACCAGATGACCTCGTTGGTCGCCCAGAGCACCTGGCAGCCGACCCGCGATTCGTACTGCGTCGCTACCTGTTTCCTCAAGACCGTGCGCACGGCGCCCGTCGCGGCATCCGCGACGCGCAGCACCGCCTGCTTGTGGTCGCGCGAGGTGGAGATGAACGCCAGCTTTGCGCTGTCGGGCTCCACTGCAAGTCGCGCAGGCTGAAGTTGTCGCCGAGCGTGGCGCGGTGGTAGTCGGGCGGCATCTGGAAGCGGACGACGCGTCCGGTGTCCACGTCGATGATGACGCGATGGAGCATCGCCATGACCGGGTCTCCCGGCAGCGGGAACTTCGAGACGCGGAGCGTCGGGTGCCCGACCGGGCTTACGGGCGTGTTGACGAGGTACATCTCGCCGACCTCGCGCTCGTCCTGCTGGTAGGTCGCGATCTTCTTCGAATCCGGGCGACCAGAGCACGATGGCGCGGTCGCTGCTGCTCCAGCCCGGCGTTGTCGGTGGCGTAGCCGAAATACTTCACGCCGTCGGTCGTCAGCTGCTTCTCCTGGCCCGTGGCCGTGTCGCGCACCCATAGGTTCCAGTCGCGGATGTAAACGGCCCGCTTGCCGTCAGGAGAGGCAACCGCGTTGCCCATGCCTCCACCCCTGCCGCCTTGCCCTCCACGTCCTCCCGCTGCCCCTCCGCGCGCGCCGGTGGCCTCACCGGCCGCAGCGCATTTGGCGCCCTGAACGTCGCACGACCAGCGCCGTCCAGCGGCGTCGAAGGAAACGGTTTTGCCGTCTGGGGACAGTTCAATCGTCTGGAAGGGAAGCTGGCGAGCGTCGTAGGTACTTCCTGAGGCTGCCGATAGTGCTGCGGCGAGCCTGGTGTGATCGAATGCGGGCGTGCGCGAGCCTCTGGCCGGATCGACGAGCAGGAACTCGGTGCCTGCTGCGGTCTGGCTGCGAAACCAGAAGCGTTCCTGCGAAAGCCAGCCGGGAGAGACATTGCCGCCGATGACCAGCTGCGAAACGTTTTGCGCGAGGAATTTCTCGGCGCGCGCGTAATCGGCTGCCGTAAGAGCGCGCGGCTGTTGTGCCGCAACCGGCAACACGCCGGCAATACAAACCGCCAGAAGCATGGGAAGAAGTCTTGTTCGCATGTTTATCCCCCGGAAAGGATCAGTCCTCATTCACAAAGTAAAGCCAAAATACCATCAATACGGCACCAATTTCCATGAATTGCGGATGAACTTCATGGGCTTCGTGGCCGATTTTCTTCGGCACAGGCTAAATGGTCATATGAAATGTAAATTGTCTCTTTTTGCGGGTCCTCGAAAGCCTGGGGCATTCCGACGGTGTCGCCTTATCGCGGAAGTATTGTGAGGCCTCTGAAATTTATCCGCATTGAGGCAATTTGAATGTATGCTGCATCCGAACAGACGTGGTGCTTGGAGCCCGTCCACGATACGAGGCATATTGCTCCAAATAGAATAGAAAACGCAATTCAGATTGCAGGAGGGGGGAGCGGCGTGGTGAGAAGAACTGTGGTGGTTGTCTTCTGTCTACTTGGTACCTTCGGCGCCATTCGGGCAACGGCCAAAAAGGGGGGAGCCGCGGAACCATTCCGCGTGACCGTCCCCGGACCGGGAAATCCGGCGAAGCCGGAGTCTGATGTATCTCCTCAGGCGGGCGCATCAACGACGGCTGAAAATGTGTTCTATAGCGTGCGTGGTTTCGGCGCTCTGGGCGACGGCAAAAATCTGGACAGCCCTGCCATCAACAAGGCAATCGAGGCATGTGCCCAGGCAGGAGGAGGAACCGTATATCTGCCCACAGGAACCTACCTGAGCGGAAGCATCCGGCTGAAAAGCAACATCAACCTGTTGATCGCAGCGGGAGCGACCATCCTGGGCGCGCCGCAGGAAATGAAGGCTTACGATCCTGCAGAGACGTTCGAGGGAAAAGCCTATCAGGATGGTGGCCACACCTATTTCCACAACAGCCTGATCTGGGGCGAAAATCTCACAAACGTCTTCATAACCGGGCAGGGGATGATCAACGGGGGAGGCCTTACGAGCGCGGACAGAGCAGTAGGCGCCGGCCCGATTGATCAAGGTGACAAAGCGATCGCACTCAAGAAGTGCCGGAATGTGTTGATCCGGGACATCACCATCTACCATGGGGGGCACTTCGCCGTCATTGCTACAGGCTGCGACAATGTGACGATCGACAACGTAACCATGGATACCAACCGGGACGGCCTTGACATCGACTGCTGCAGGAATACGATGGTCTCCAATTGCAGGATCAACTCGCCCAATGATGACGCGTTGTGCCCGAAAAGTTCTTATGCCTTGGGGGCCCCGGTAATCACTGAGAATCTTACCATCGTCAATTGCCAGGTGTCGGGCTTCCAGGAAGGCACTCTGCTCGACGGCCGGATGTTGCCCAGCCGGAGCAAGAACGGCCGAATCAAATTCGGCACCGAGTCTAACGGAGGTTTCCGCAATGTCACCGTTTCCAACTGCACCTTCCGAGGATGCCGTGGACTCGCCCTGGAAGAAGTGGATGGCGGAATCATGGAGAACATCACGGTCTCGAATATCACCATGATGGATGTGGCGGTTTATCCGATTTACATCAGACTGGGCAGCCGTAACCGTGCGCCGGAAGGCACGCCTGTCGGCAAGGCGCGGAATATCATCATCTCCAAGGTGATTGCAACTGGGATTGAGCCGATGAGCGGCATTCAGATTACCGGCATCCCGGATCACTACATCGAAGACGTCCGGCTGGAAAACATCTGGCTTACATTCAAGGGCGGAGGCACACAAGAGGACGCCGCGCGCGTTCCCCCGGAGCTGGCAAATGACTATCCCGAACCCTCCCGGGCAGGCATCATGCCTGGCTATGGTCTATTCGCCCGGCACGTTCGACACCTGGAAATTGCCAATGTCCGTGTCGGATTTGAGACTCAGGACTTGCGCCCGGCGATGGTTTGCGTCGACGTAGACGGGCTTGAAATCGATAATTTCAAGGCACAACTCGCGAGCGACGTGCTGGCAGCGAAATTCGAAGCGGTCAAGAGCTTGGTGATCCGGAACTCACCCGTTCTGCAAAAGTGATCCGGCCATTAGTTATGAGTAATCACTACGGGGTTCGGGGGACAGGCTAGAATGGCGCTAAGTTAAGTAGTGGATGAGGGCTACGCGATGTTTGCATTGGCATGAAACTGATACAGTTTTCTTTCGCCCCCCTGGGGCTCTATATGTGTGACTGGCTAACCGGGGGCGGCGCTGCGCTTGCCCCCGGCTACTATCTTATTGCCCCTCCGGGGCATGGGCTCGGCGTCAGTACCGCAAATTTGGCTGAAAACTCGCGCCGGAGGCGCACAAGACAGTAGCCCCGGGCAAGCGCAGCGCCGCCCGGGGTATATGGGAAGACGAGCCAGAGCCCTGGAAGGGCGAGAGAAAAATCTCCCCTTAACTTAGTGCCATTCGGGACAGGCTACTCAACTCCCGAATTCCAGGCCGCAGGTCAGAGCTTGAGAAGCAGGGAGTTCGGGAGTTGAGTAGCCTGTCCCCCGAATTTTTCGCGGTGATATAGTTTGATCGCTGATATTTCACTCGACCATGTACAGGAGAACTGACATCCATGAAAATCTCAAAACTGGTCATCGGACTCACTCTCGTGCTTGCACCGGCTTTTGCGGCTGTGCCCCGGCTCAAGGCGCAAGATGCCGCCGCTCTGCAAAAGGCCGATCCGCCCGCTAATGGCGTTTGGGTCGACAGCCTCGACTTGAGCAAGGCACAGATCCGCCGTCCCCGTGCCGGCCGTGGACAGCAGGCTCCGGCACAGCCGGGACAAGCAACGCCGCCGGCGAGGGCTAATGTACCAGCGACTCCGGCTCCGCTGATATTCTCGCTCGGCGGGACAGTGTATTCCCACGCGGTTCCGCTGATGTCGGACGCGGATTTGGCGATCGATATCAAAGGTGGGGCGACACGGTTTGCGTCCATGGTAGGCATTGACGACATGAGCCGGGCCGGGCAGGGGAGCGTGATTTTCGGCATCTGGGTCGACGGGAAAAAGGTCGCGGACTCAGGACTGATGCGCGGCGGTGACGCACCCAAGATGTTGTCCGCAGATCTTTCGGGGGCGAAGCGCCTGGTGCTTTCCGTGATTGACGGCAACGACGGCACAGGGGGCGATAATGCCGACTGGGGCGGTGCAGTGATCCTGATGGCGCCTGGCAGCCCGAAACCTGAGGTGGTCCCATTTGCTGTCGAGAGCGCACCCCCTGTTGCTTCAAGCAAAACTTCCATTCCGATGCTGAATTACCCCCGGATTTATGGCTCAACTCCAGGCCGACCATTCATGTTCCTGATCCCGGCGTCTGGTGAAGGGCCGCTGACATTTGCGGCCAAGAACCTTCCGGCAGGATTGGAGCTGAATCCGAGAATCGGTTTGATCACCGGCTCGCTGAAGGAGGTCGGGCGGACGGTGGTCGATGTTACGGTGACCGGGCCGAAAGGCAAGGCTGCCGAGAAATTCACGATCGTCGGGGGCAAGAATTCACTTGCGCTTACGCCCCCACTTGGCTGGAATTCGTGGAACGCCTGGGGCAATACGGTCACTGAGACGAAGGTGCGCACATCGGTGGACGGCATGGTTTCGAGCGGATTGGCGGCACAGGGCTACGCATACGTCAATATTGACAACGTCTGGGAAGGTCCGCGGGATGCCAACGGCGAAATCACTACGAATGAGAACTTTCCCGACATGAAGGCGCTCGCGGACTATGTCCACAGCAAGGGCCTCAAGATCGGAATCTATTCCTCGCCGGGGCCGACGACGTGCCAGGGCAAGCCTGCAAGCTATCAGCACGAAGAACAGGATGCGCGCACGTGGGCCAAATGGGGCTTCGATTATTTGAAATATGACTGGTGCTCCTACAGCCGCATCGCCCAAAATCCGACTCTCGAGGATCGCCAGAAACCGTATCGAATCATGTTCGAGGCGCTTCAGAAGCTTGACCGCGACTTCGTCTATAGCCTCTGTCAGTATGGTGCGGGCAACGTGTGGGAATGGGGCGCGGAGGTGGGCGGCAACTTGTGGCGCATGACCGGCGACATCCGTGACAGCTGGGCGAGCATGACGGGCATCGGCTTCCAGCAGACCGGACGCGAGAAATATGCCGGGCCGGGACGCTGGAACGACACCGACATGCTTGTCGTGGGGATGGTCGGCTGGAGCCAGGGGACGCGGCCCACGGAGCTTACGCCGAACGAGCAGCTCACCCACATATCCCTCTGGACGCTGCAGGCTGCACCCATGCTGATCGGCGCGGATCTCGGCCATGTCGACGCCTGGACGGTCAACCTCCTCGGCAACCGCGAAGTGTTGGCTGTGAATCAGGATCCGCTTGGCAAGGCCGCCGGCCGCATTGCGAGCGACGGATGGGTTGAGGTATGGGCACGCCAGTTGGTCGATGGGACCACGGCGGTTGGGCTCTTCAACCGCGGCCCGGAGGCAGCGGCGGTGAGCGCCAAGTTCTCGGATTTGAAGCTGACTGGAAGCCAGCCGGTGCGAGATCTATGGATTCACAAAGATCTGGGCAATGTTCGCGACGTGTTCTCGGCGACCGTGCCGCGCCATGGTGTCGTGCTCGTAAAAATCGGCCGGCCGGCGGCTAGTCAAAACAAGCGGTAATTTTTATGACCGGGTCTCGGCTCCGAGGGGTGGCTCAGCTATCGATATGGGGCGTTATGCCAACCTCGAATTGTGTTGCAGTTTCGATAAGTCTCTCAACCTAAGCCTCAAGATAGCCCATGAATGTTCGCCGTTTTGAGGTACAGCTTCCGAATTTCTAATTCATATGGTCGAGGTTCAGGGGGCTGCCCATTCTCCAGAGAGAATATCGAGAAGATTGCCTCTGTGACTCTCATCTCGTCAGATCCCGATTCTGGAATTTCCGAGAGAATTGATAGCGCAATGTTCAGCCTTTCCCGAATGGCACTTAGCAAAGCTCCAGCGAGCGAGGTTTGCCAGGAAAATGACCCTGAAAGGGTCAAACAGTGAAAGCCCAGGGCGCAAGCCCTGGGGAAATGGATCAGTCCGAGTGAAGCCCTGTAAGGGCGGCACAGGCTGTTTCGCCCCTTTATGGCCGTATTACGCGGGTGCACATTCCCAGGGCTCACGCCCTGGGCTGGCGCTGTCGAACCCATTCGGGGTTCCTAAACTAAGTGCCATTCTTGACAGACCCGGTAATTCTTCGGGGTTCCTTAACTAAGTGCCATTCCAGCCTGTCCCCGGAAAAACGATGTCTGGCCTGAATCATTGACTGTAGGGCGTCACCTACCGTATGCTGGCGCTAAAGCCTTGTTAACGGCCATCCGCAAGGTTTATCTGGCTGCAATCCAACGGCTTTTTCTGGTCCGACCCTTCCATGGAGTCGTGCGGAGTTTCGAGGTTATGGAGCCCGTCCCGAATGGCGCTTAGTTAAGAATGCCCAATCACCTGTTAGTCCCGCCAAATCAAGTGATTAAGCCCTGAAGGGGCGGAGCAGCAAAGCCCAAGTCGTGAGCCCTGGGATCATGGTCATCCGGGAAACCAGCCCTGAAAGGGCGACGCAGCCTGCGCCGCCCTTTCAGGGCTGATTCCTTGCCAAACGCCAGTTTCCAGGGCTTGCGCCCTGGGCTTTGCTGCTGGACCCTTTCAGGGTCCCAATTGAAATCCTTATCTAAGCGCCATTCGAGCCTGTCCCCGAAATTACTATTTGCGATAGTCCAGGGGCGGCTTGCGATCTCCTATAATGGACTTGTAAACGACGTTGCCGCGGCGCTGCTCAAATTCGGCGCGCGCCTTCTGAATGTGCGCCGGGTCGGTGAACAGATCGACGCCGGTCAGCGCCATGGTCTTGGCTGCGAGCATCATTCCCTTGATCCCGATCGTCATGCCGTTGCATGCGGTCGCCTGCCAGGTGTGCGCGGATGTGCCGGGCACCCAGGTCGCCGTTGTAAGTCCGATGGTGGGCACATTCCAACTCACGTCGCCCAGGTCTGTGGATGCCAGGCGTAATGTTCGAACTCTGGGGCTGGATCTTTTCTTCGGATCCCAGCGGCAGCGCAGAACCAATCATAGTCCGTCGCAGCGCCTCGGCGAACTTGCGTTCATCGTCCGTGTATTTGATACCGCCGAGTCGCTGGAGGTTTTTGTTTTGCAGCCCTGCCAGATAAGCATTGGGCAGAATGTTGTAATCGCCTCCCATGATCTCCAGATCCATGGTGGTGCCCGTCCCGAGCGCCGCCCCCTTGGCGGCGTCGGTGATCCGCTGCCAGATTCCATTGAGCACCTGCATGTCGGGGTGCCGCGCCAAATAGTAGACTTCGGAGAAATCGGGCACGATGTTTGGCGCTGCGCCGCCGTTCGTGATGATGTAATGAATGCGTGTCTCCTGGGGAACATGTTCGCGCATCAGGTTAACCATCATATCCATCGCTTCCACGGCATCGAGCGCTGAACGCCCTTTGTCAGGGGCGGCCGCGGCATGGGCTGCAATGCCATGAAATCTGAATTTGGCACTGATGTTGGCGAGGTTGCTCGAGGCGCTGGCCTGGTTGTTGTCGCCCGGGTGCCAGGAAACGGCTACGTCCACATCCTTGAACAGGCCGGCGCGGAGCATGTAAACCTTGCCTTCGCCCCCCTCTTCGGCGGGAGTGCCGTAGAAACGCACGGTGCCGTCGTGATGCGCGAACGCCATCCAGTCCTTCACCGCAATGGCTGCAGCCATTGCCGCGGTCCCGAGCAGGTTATGTCCGCAGCCGTGGCCCGGGGCGCCCGCTGCGACGGGTCTCTTCTCAGGCTGAGCCTCCTGTGAAAGCCCGGGCAGAGCGTCGTACTCGCCGATAAAAGCGACGATTGGCGTCCCGCTGCCATAGCTCGCGACAAATGCCGTAGGAATGTCGGCGACGCCCTTTTGCACTGTAAAACCAGCCTCCGCCAACCTGGCCTCGAGCAGGGCGCTGCTCTTTGCTTCCTGGTATCCGGTTTCGGCAAATTTCCAGATTTGCAGCGCAATATCGGCATAAGCTTGCCGCTTCGCTTCAATTCCTTCGATGACCTGTGCTCCGGGATCCGGCCGTTGCGCGGTTGCGACTAACGCCAGCGGCAGGATGGAGAACAGGAAAAATGCGACTCGTTTCATGTTCATCTCTCTTCGCTCGAAATGAGGTTTGACATCAGATTGCGGCTCCAAATACAGCCACTGGAGTGCGAGGGGTCGTATCGTTAATATTCAATATTTAGATTTCAGGGACAGGCGCCATAACCTCGAAATTATCCCGGGCAAATCTGCCTTGTGCACTTTGGAATTTCGAGGTTAGGGCGCCTGTCCCGAATGGCGCTTAGTTAAGAATGCCCCAATCACCCGTTAGTCCCGCCAAATCAAGTGATTAAGCCCTGAAGGGGCGGAGCAGCAAAGCCCAGGGCGTGAGCCCTGGGATCATGGTCATCCGGGAAACCAGCCCTGAAAGGGCGACGCAGCCTGCGCCGCCCTTTCAGGGCTGATTCCTTGCCAAACGTCAGTTCCCAGGGCTTGCGCCCTGGGCTTTGCTGCTGGACCCTTTCAGGGTCCCAATTGAAATCCTTATCTAAGCGCCATTCGCGCCTGTCCCCGAAATCCCCGTTCCTGCGCGTTATTCCCAGAGCAACACCGAAGGCAGATCGGGTGCCGCGATCCGCAACAGCTGATAACCTATCCCCGACAATCCCTGGAAGAAGCCAGGGTGGAACACGGTTCCAGGGAGATTTGCGAATAATCCATAGCCACCCGTCTTTCGCGCGCGTGTTACGGCCGTTTCGGCAATAGATAGGGCTGCGTCCCGCCAATCCGGCCTGTCTCTGCGGGCAGCGCCGACCAGAAGGGTTTCCACCCGGCCGAAGTTGCCGCAGCACAAATGATCGATAGCTCCAAAGCCGGCCTTCAGGGTGGCTGTCACGGCGATCTCGATCTCCCGATCGAATTCAGCCGAAGTAACGGCGGCTGCACATCCCAGGCGCGCCAGGCCGATGCCCGCGGCGCCGTGACACCACTGGGTAAGTTGCGCACCGGATTTCCCACTGCCGTCGGATGGGCGCAAGTCGGCCCAATTGCCCTTCTGTTCGTCGAGAAGGCTGCGCTCGTACTCGATCCCATCAAGACCCGCCTTCAGGAATTCTTCCTGACCCGCTGCCGCGTGCAGCCGGATGAGTGCGTAGGCGATGCCGGCCGCGCCATGAGACATTCCGGCAAGCGGGATGGATTCCAGAGTGCGCCATGCCCGCCCGACACCGGAAACATCTTCCTGGCGCGTGACCAGGTGACGTCCGCACGCATGCGCTGCCTGCAAGGCAGCCGGATCGCGGATGGCATTGTAAAGGGATAGTATTCCCAGGATCGCGCCCGCTGCACCCCCCATAACGTCAAGCTGTTCATCCCCTCGGACAGTCTCATCGGAGAGGGCAGCAAGCAGCAGTCGGGCGTCCTCTATTACTTCGGAGTCACCCAGAATGGTGCCCACCTTGACCAAGGCATAGATTCTGGATCCCAAACCGATGGCGCCACCGATCAAAGTGTCGAAGTCGTCCTGCAACCGGGGATGGCTTCCCTGCCGATTTATTCGAACGCGGAGGCCGTGAACCGCACTTAAAGCGAGATCGCGGAAACGCGTCTCTCCCGTCTGACGGTACAGCCCGGCAAAAAACACAGCCACGCCGGGAGTACCGTCATAGAGGTTGTCTCCCAGGATTCGAAACTGATACCTTTCCGCCCGCAACATATACCCCAGACCTACCCATGTCGATCCACCTCCTGGATCGTGAAGTGCGCGGACAGCTAGTTCCTCTCCAATCCGGAACGCTTCTTCAAGCGCAAACTGATTCCCTGCAATGCCGGATTCCACGGCGCATATGCGCCTGTCCGGTACCGCCGGAGAATTGGCAACCATCGCATCGAAGGAGCCGGCGATAATTGCGGATTGCCATGCCAAATCGTCATCATCCATGGCGCGTATCTGGTCGAGTGCGTCGTGGAAACTCGGCTGCCGGAAGCAGTTCCTCAAGACCAGCTTTGAATCGGCATACAGATCACAGCTCGATGTATCCGCCGTAAGGAGCGGGATGTCCAAACGTTCCATCGCCCGGATTTCTTCATCCAGCAAGTTCCATGCCGATGGCTTTTCACGGTCAGTCAAGTAAGCACGCGCCAGATGTTCGAGCTCGATGCCAAAAGCTGCACCGTTCTGCAAATACTCTGGAGCCAGAGCCCGGTCGAGAATCGATCCATACACCTGCGAATCCCTGAAGATATAGCGGACACGATGCCCCTTCATGCCTGCCAGCGGTCCATTCTCAGCGAGTAGTTCCTCCTTGCGCGAAATCAGGAAGAGATACATCTTCCTGAAGCCTTCGCAGATCCTGTCACGGTAAGCGTGAGGTGAGACCGCCTGCCCATCGAGCATCGGAATGTTCTTCTCCAGAGGAAAGGTCACGGAGACATAGCGAAGGTGCATGTCGTCTGTGTTGATCGCCTGCCAACGTGCAACGTCGTGCGGCACTCTTTGAGGAACAGTGCTGCCCAGCCCGCTGATGTCGAACGCCACACGCTTATCCGGACTGAGGTTCCATCGAGGCAGTAACCCGATGCGCATGACGGAATCCAGGAATCGCTCGCCTGCACCCGGCCCGTTGCCAGTGCTGTCCTGCAGCCCGTCGATCGCGATATCACACGGATGCAGCAAAGTCTCCGTGTCGATCAGTATGAGCTGATCGCCATGTGCGATCAGATTTTCGTGGTGGCAATCGGTCGCGCGCAGGACGTAGAGAAGACAGAGCAACATCCCCGCGCGTTCGTAGAACCTCTCGGCGCCCTGCCGGTCCTCGCACGGCCTGTGCTCAATAAATTCAGCCCAGCCATAACTGCCGCGATTGAGCATGCGCGGATGCTTGAGAGGCAACAGCCGGCTCTCAGCATTGCACCAATCGAGAAAACGCTTGAAGCCTTCCTCGAGTCCGAGGTCCTTCGGTTTGTAGACAATCTTCACTCCGGACTCGAAGGCCACTGCCATCACAGTCCTGCCCGATCCATGCCGGTCCGAAAGCGACGGATTGATGCCGGTCACGCTGCCCAGCGCATTGCCGCCTCCGAAGATGCGCTCGAGCTCATCATGGTCGGCATCCAACCGGCTGACGAAGTCGCAGGTGGCCAGAACCCAGAATTGAATGCAGGTGGCTATCAACCGCCCTAGAACGGGATAAGCCGCGAACAGATCTTTCAATCCGTGTTGGGCTGTTTGCGAGACGAACTCGAGATACCGGGATCGGCATTCACCCGTCGAGGAGCCAAGTCCGAGGTCGATGAGAAGGTTTTCGCCAAATGTCCGCTGCCGGGAGAATTCTCTGTCGAGAACCCGGCTTGCCAGCATGGTCAGTTGTGCCAGCAACGCCCTTTCCAGCAGACTCCATGTGTTCGGTGAAATTGTTAATGCGAAACGGCCATCTTGGCTGCCGCAAACACTGGCCAGCCGGGCCCAGAGCAGCCGACGCGCCATAATCACGGCAGGCAGTAGAGCTGCCTCGAAGGGGATCGGGTCGTCGGCACGGGTGGGCAGAGATCCATGATCCTCGGGCGAAAACCCAGTTGTGCCTGCAGCCATCCTGTCAAGGATTGCGGCCCAATCAGGAAGAACTCCGCTTGCACCTGCTGCGCCGATCGCGAGGGAAGCGCTGACTGAATCGGCATCAATACCGCCCCACCCCAAGCGCCTCTCCAGGACATCGCGCTTTCCGCCTCCAAGGACGATGCGCCATCGCTCAAGGAGACTCCTCAACGCGGCAGTTGCCATCCAAGTCCGCCGAAAACAAATGTGTCGCCCTCTCAAGCCTCTCTCTCAAAAATCGCCCTGAGGAGACCACTCCATGAATCCACGGCAGCGTTTTGCCAGGTTCGCCGAATTCCATGGATGCGGTTCTAGGTAGATTCAGAGGGGCCCTCGAAAGTGACGACTTTGACGTTCTCAACTGGAACAAAGATTCCGCGACAAGACGCACGAATTGTGCTACCAGACCCACGCCGCAGAAACTCCAGGAGCAACCCCCCTCCGCCGGAGCAGGCTCCCGGCGGGGGAGAGGTTTATCTCAGCAGCCGTGCCGCCGAAATGCGCAGCCGGATACTCAGCCATGTAAGTTCAGGCTATATTTCATTCGGAACTTACCAAATGATCTCGCTGGTCCTGCATGTGAAGCAGCAGATTTTGGAGCAATCTATCAGCTTGGTTTCCAATGTGGTCTTAATGGCGCCACCACTGACGGCTAGCAATTCCTCATCCGACAGGGTCTTGGGATCTTTCCGAGGCGCTTTCCCCAGCCAACTGGACACTTCTTTGAGGTTCAGATTGAGGCCCTTCGCCTTTCCTGCGGACACGATGATCTGCGCCGCCTCGTCAAGGCTTTTGGCAGTACGCAGTTTGCTTGATAATTGGCTGTCCTTGAGCAAATTCTTAATACCTTCCATGTAGTTTCTCCCATCTTTAGAAGTTGTGGTGCTCGACACCCGAGTGAATTTGTTCAGAGTATAGGCTGGTAATAAGATCAATGCAAATCATTATTGAATATAAGCAAGTCAGGATGTTAGCCGGATTCCAAGGGCATGGTGGGGATTGACTGCAATTCGGATCGAAGCCTGGGCGCGGCAGCCGGTCAGGTTTAAAAATGAAGTGTTATGTCAACTTCCGCTGGATTTGCCGCCAACGCGCAAAATCGTTATGCAATCTCCTCACTCCTTTGGCTAAAGAACATGGCAACGCTGGTATCAAGACCTTATGGGTACGGTCTGGCATCAGTGAATAGCCTGCCATGTCCACCTCGAACTGAAGGAAGTATTTGCGCAGGAGTTCCAGATAAAGCTTGCGGTCGGGGTCTTTGAAAAACACTTTTTGGCGCTGATTGCCGTGGTGCGGGCATCCGGGAATGACGACTCGAGCAATCCTAGGCATCACGGAAGACGGTTCACGAGACCATCGATTAGTTCACAAAATTTCGAGGTTATGGCGCCTGTCCCGAATGGCGCTTAGATAAGGATTTCAATTGGGACCCTGAAAGGGTCCAGCAGCAAAGCCCAGGGCGCAAGCCCTGGGAACTAGCGTAGGGCAAGGAATCAGCCCTGAAAGGGCGGCGCAGGCTGCGCCGCCCTTTCAGGGCTGGTTTCCCGGATTACCATGATCCCAGGGCTCACGCCCTGGACTTTGCTGCCCCGCCCCTTCAGGGCTTAATCACTTGATTTGGCGGGACTAACAGGTGATTGGAGCATTCCTAACTAAGCGCCATTCGCGCCTGTCCCCGCAATTGGAGGAACGGACGGATTGACATGTTTTCCCCTGACGGCTATCCTGTGCGCCAGTGGCCGAGATGATGTACATGGGATCGCGCATGTGCCGTTGCAGCTCAACTTGGCAGTGTTGCTCATCACGTTTTTTCTCGCTTCGGCCGCTACTGACGTTCATCCGCTTTTTTTCAGCCTGATCAGCAGTAGGCATTGGGGCTGGTCCACTCATGGCCGAAGTGTCTCTTGTTCTCATGCCGTTTGCTGCCGTCGAAAGGCCTTCACTTGCCTTGGGCGCCTTGAAGGCAAGCTTGTCTGAGCGCGGCATTCTCTCGACGGTCTACTACGCGAACGTCGATTTTGCCGCATTAATCGAGCTGCGCTTGTACTATTTCTTGAGCAACCTTTCAAATCTCGTGGGCGAATGGATCTTTGCATCCGCAGCATTCCCGGAAACCACCTCTTCTGATTCTGACTTCCTTGCCGAATGCGAGAGGCGAAACATCCCGATTGGATTCTTGCCCCCGGTGAAAGCTCATGTCTCCGCGTTCCTTGACGATTTGACTCAGCGACTGATCTCCTCCTCTCCAAGAATCGTCGGTTGCAGTTCAACATTCCAGCAGCACTGCGCCCTCCCTCGCATTGTTGAAGCGCGTCAAGGCACTTTGCCCGGATGTGATCACGGTGATGGGGGGCGCCAACTGTGAAGGATCAATGGGACTGGTCACACATCGCTATTTCGATTGGGTCGATTTCGTTGTCTCTGGAGAGGCCGATCACGTCTTCCCTCGCTTGTGTGATCTGCTCTTCCGCTACGGCCCGTCGATCCCGCGTGATTTGCTTCCCCCAGGTGTCATCGGACGGTTTCCTGACGGATGCGCTGATGAATGCGTCGGCCGCGCTTCGGTGGATATCATTGATGATCTTCCTGTCCCCGATTTCGATGAGTACTTCCCTGCTCTCGAAAAGGCCAAACTTCACGGCTGGGTTTCTCCTGGGCTGATGATCGAGTCGTCACGCGGGTGCTGGTGGGAGCAACGGAGGCAATGTATTTTCTGCGGCCTCAATGGCGAGACGACGGGTTAGGCTTCGTAAATAAATAAGGGTATCAACTCATTTATTCTTGGCAAATTTCGGGCTGATTATATAGTTCCACTCGCCGTGGAACTTATCGGGTTGAAGATTGACGCGTTTCATTTCCTCATTACTTACTTTGCGGCCGGTTGGATATGTAGTTCGATCCAGTCTGCATGTCACTTTCAGTCCCTTTGCCGTGGTTGTGTTTGCAATGAGCTTGACTATAGTCTCGTAGTCACGCAACGGTTCTCCTCGCCAATTCGAGGAGATAAAGGAAAAGAGACGGTGTTCGACCTTGTTCCATTTGCTTGTGCCAGGTGGAAAATGACATACCGAAAGGGTAAGTCCGGTTGCATCCGCGAATTTCTGCAGCTCGAGTTTCCAGAGCCGCAACCGCCAGCCATTGCTTCCCCCTGCGTCGGCAGTGATCAGTATCGTTGTCGCACCCGGATAGAGTCGCTTTCCTTCATAGCGCCACCATCCACGAATGGAAGCCACGGCAAATTCCCCTGTGTCGTGATCCGTTCCCACATTGACAAAACCCCTGTTGCGGGCGATGTCGTAAATGCCATAGGGATAGGCACGCGGAACGTCAGGAGTAGGAAAGTCGTGACCGAGGACTTTCATTGGCTGTTTCGCTGAGAGCCACTGCCGGCCTGGATTATCGTAGTTGCCGATAAGTTCCTTCTTCTTGGTATCTACCGAAATAACGGGAAGCCCTCGCGTGAGGCATCTCTTCACCGCGGCGTTGATGTGGCGAAATTGGGCGTCGCGGTCCGGATGGTCCTGCCCTTCCTCGGTTTTGCGATTGCTCTGGAGACTGTAATCGAGATCGTGAAGGATCTGAGCGACCTTCATATGGCTGACCGGGTGGTTTTGTTGGCCCAGTTCACTTGCAATTGTACGCGTGCTTTTGCAGATCCATCGCAGGGGAGATTCCGGATCGCCCCGCGTTTGACAATCGATCATCTCTTCCAATGTTTCCACGAGTAGTGGGTCAGAAGCAGTGATCGGCTTGCGGCCGGCTCCCGGGCGTCGAATGCGCCCCGGCAACGGCGCGAAACCCTCCTCAATCTCATGAATCCCTTTGGAGATCGCCTTGCGCGACAATCCACACGCGCGGCGTACCAGACTAACTCCTCCATAGCCCAACGCTATCGCTTCGTTGGCCGCCATAATGCGCCTCGTCCGTTCGTCCAAAAGAGGCCATACCGACCGGAGTTTCTGAGTGACCTTTGTAAGAGTGTCCATGCTCAGAAAGCATATCAGATAAATCGCTCAGATGACACCCTTATTTATTTACGCCGCCTAACCACGATCAACTTTCTGCCAGACCGCATCGACGGTTAGGTTTTCCAGGCAGCGATGGCCCGCGTCTGGATCGTGCCGGCATGCAAAACAGTCGCCGGCGTCCCTGATGACTGACACACACTTGCCCAGGGGAGCCCAATGCTCGGGCAGAGTCGGACCGAAAATGACCACGCACGGGATCTGCAGGCCGGCCGCAAGATGCGCGATTCCCGAGTCGTTGCCCACAAAGGCTCGACACTGTGCCATTACTGCCGCCAACAACTGCAAAGAAAGATGAGCAGCCAGATATGAGCCACGCCCGAGCGCTCCCGCGAGTTCACATCCAAGTCCTTGCTCCGCCGGGCCTTCGACGATCAACAACTCCCCGGTCGCGCTCAGCCTGTTTGCCAGGTCCTGAAACTTCGACAGCGGCCAGCGCTTGGCCGCACTGCCGGCTCCGGGATGAAGAATGTAAATGGGCCGATGACCGGAAAATCCCTGGTCCTTGAGCCATTCTGATCCCTGCCTCCGGGCGGATGCGCCGATCGTGATTCCCGATGGGGGCAAAGCCAACGGAGGAGAGAGCCAGAGTTGGAGCGAATCGGCAAAAATGCGTGCGACATGCCGACGCTCTGCACCCTCCGGCTTCCATGGTGTAACCAGGCTACATGGGTGAATCCGCGCCAGCTGCGCCGCGAATGATCCGGTGCTTGAACCCGTCCAGGAGAGTATCCGGTCGTAGGAGCGCCAGAACTGCAGGTCTTTCGGAGGTACGGGTTCCCGCCCATAGAGCCGATGCAAAGGAAGGCTGGAGAACGAAAGGATTCGGTCGGCATAGCCGGATGCTACCGTGCCGGCGAAATCCGTGTTCGCTGCGAGCGTAATGCGCGCACTCTTGAATTGATCACGCAGAATCCGGAGCGCCGGGAGGGAAAGAATGATGTCCCCAAGCGCTCCCGGGTGGATGACTAAGATCTCCACTACTCGATGACCAGCAAATCCCGGCCATTCTGATTGGCAATACTGACCTGGGCCGCAACGTTGGCTGCTATTTGCGCAAATGCCTTTCCTGCCGGGGATGCGGACTCACCAAGGACAATAGGTGCTCCGTTGTCTCCGCCTTCCCTGATGCCGAGATCAAGCGGCACTTCTCCCAGAAATGGAACTTCGTACTTCCGGGCCGTGATCTCGCCCCCGCCGTGATTGAAGATTGGAGTTCGGGTGCTGCACTTCGGGCACTCGAAATAGGACATGTTCTCGACGATCCCCAGGATCTCGACCCTCACCTGGCGGAACATCATGATGGCCTTGCGAGCATCCTGTAAAGCCACATCCTGCGGTGTGGTAACGACCACGGCGCCCATGAGTGGGACGGTCTGGGTCAGCGAAAGTTGCACATCCCCCGTTCCCGGAGGAAGATCGACCAGAAGATAGTCCAGTTCGCCCCAATCCACCTGGCGGACGAACTGTTGAATTACATTGTGGAGCATGGGGCCGCGCCAGATTAAAGGAGTGTCTTCTGCAGCCAGAAAACCCATTGACATCACCTTCACATCGAAGTTAACCAGCGGCTGAATCCTCTGGTTGATGGCGTGAGGCTGTCCGGTGATGCCCATCATCAGGGGGATGTTTGGACCATAAATATCTGCGTCCAGCAGGCCCACCTTTGCGCCAGCCTTGGCGAGTGCGACCGCGAGGTTGACGGTCACGGTGCTTTTCCCGACGCCGCCCTTGCCGCTGCCGACCGCTACAATGTTTTTCACTCCGTCAATATCCTGTTTCCCCGGGCCGCTCCTGCCGGCAGTGACTCTGGATGACATCTGGATTTCGACCTCACGGACGCCTTTCACCTTCATAACAGCCGCACGCGCCTGGTCTTCCATCTGCTTTTTCACCGGGCAGGCGGGAGTTGTGAGCTCGATTGTAAAGGAAACCTTCCCCTGAGCCACGTTGAGATTTTTGATGAAGTCCAGGGCGACGATGTCTTTGTGGAGATCCGGATCCTTCACGAGGCGCAAGGCGTCGAGAATCTCCCGTTCCATGGGCGCTAACTCTTTACGATATTCTGAATTATGGTCCATAGCCGTAACTATATGCCGCACGGAAAACGCTGTCAACGTGCCCAGGTGATGGCTCGCAGGACCGGTCCGATAGAATCTGAATAAGGTCTGCTATTTGCGGAAAAAGTAGAGGATCAGGGTAAGCACGAGGCTCAGCAGAATGGAGGTCGTAACAGGAAAATAGAAACGGAAGTTTTCCCGCTTGATGTTGATGTCCCCCGGAAGTCGTCCGAGTCTGAGGTAGGAGAAGAAATTCGTATAGCCGAGGAGAATTCCAATCACAACCAGGACCACGCCGACGACGATGAGCAAACGACCCACAGGAGCTATGGGCACACCCTATAAGCCGGGGCCCTCTTGCCTTCTCCACCGCCGTTCGGTTCAACGGTGTTTGGAAAAAATCGGAGGGCCCGATCATTCACCTTAAAAAAAATCGCAAGATATCGGTTTAATTGCAAGCTTCGAGCTGATTAAAAAAGTACGCCGTCTCGAAGGCCGCCGTTTCCGGAGCATCCGATCCGTGCGTGGTGTTGCGCTCGATGGAAATGCCGAAATCCTTGCGGATGGTGCCCGGAGCGGCTTTGGCCGGATCCGTCGCCCCCATCAGATTGCGCCAGGTCACTATGGCGTCCTCGCCCGACAGGATCATCAGGACCACGGGTCCTTCCGACATGAAGGTGGTCAGGCTGTCGAAAAACGGCCGCGCCTTGTGCACCGCGTAGAAGCCTTCCGCCTGCTTTTTGGACAGATGGGTCAGCTTCAGCGCCTTGATCCTCAGGCCATTCGACTCGATGCGCCGGATGATTTCGCCGATCAGATTGCGGGCGACCCCGTCAGGTTTGATGATGGCCAGGGTTTGCTCGATCATCGGCCCCCCTTCATGGCTACGGCTACGGCCTCGCCGATGTCCGCAGGACTGGTTACGACGTGCAATCCGGCGTTGCGCATGGCCTCCATCTTTTCAGCTGCGGTCCCTTTGCCGCCCGAAATGATCGCGCCGGCATGCCCCATCCTGCGTCCCGGGGGTGCAGTCTGTCCGGCAATGAATCCGATCACAGGCTTTTTCATGTTCTGCTGAATATAGAGGGATGCCTCCTCTTCTGCCGTGCCGCCGATCTCGCCCATCATGACCACGGCGTGAGTTTCCGGATCCGCGTTGAACATTTTGAGGGCATCGATGAAGTTCGTGCCGATGATCGGATCGCCGCCGATCCCGATGCAGGTCGACTGCCCGAGACCTCTGGTCGTCAACTGGCCGACGCCCTCATAGGTCAAGGTGCCGCTGCGGGACACGACGCCGACATGCCCTTCCTTGAATATTCTGCCGGGCATGATGCCGATCTTGCATTTTCCGGGGGAAATGATGCCGGGGCAATTCGGCCCGATCAACCGGCTCTTCGAATCGGCAAGCATGGAGGCGACTCGAACCATATCCAGCGTGGGAACCCCTTCAGTGATGCAGACGATCAGCGGCATCTCCGCTGCAATGGCCTCCATGATGGCGTCCGCCGCAAACGGAGGCGGGACGAAAATCACCGTAGCGTTGGCTCCTTCCTTTGCCATCGCCTCGGCAACCGTGTTGAAAACCGGGATGCCCTCGTGGGAGGTGCCTCCCTTGCCGGGCGTGACGCCGGCGACTACTTTAGTACCATAAGCGATGCACTGCTGGGTATGAAACGATCCTTCGCGTCCCGTAATCCCCTGCACTGCCAAACGAGTGTTTTTATCAACGAGTATGGACAAGGCAATTCTCCTTATTTAGCCAGTGCAACAACTTTTTCCGCCGCATCCTTCATGCCATCGGCAACCGTGAACTTGAGCCCGGAGTTTCGCAGAATCTCCTGGCCCTGCTCGACGTTCGTCCCTTCCAGTCTTACAACCACCGGAACGCTGACGCCCATGGAGCGTGCCGCCTCGACAACTCCGCTGGCTACGATGTCGCAGCGCATGATCCCGCCAAAGATGTTGATCAGAACCGCTTTGACATTCTTGTCTGCCAGCAGAATCTGGAATGCATTCCGCACCTGCTCGGCCGAAGCGCCGCCTCCCACATCGAGGAAGTTCGCCGGACTGCCGCCCGCAAGTTTGACGATGTCCATGGTGGCCATGGCCAGGCCTGCGCCGTTCACCATGCAGCCGATGGTGCCGTCAAGACGGATGTAGTTGATGCCGTAACGCGAAGCCTGGATTTCCAGCGGATCTTCCTCGTAATAATCCCGATACTCCAACAGATCCTTGTGCCGGTAAAGCGCGTTATCGTCGAAGTTGATCTTGGCATCCAGGGCGAGAAGCCTGCCGTCCTCGGTCAGCAGAAAGGGATTGATTTCGACAAGCGATGCGTCCGTGGCTTCAAAAGCGCGGTAAAGCGCAGTCATGAACTTTGTTGCCGGTCCCAGCAATTCCCCGGTCAAACCAAGGCCGAACGCCAGGCGGCGTGCATTGAATGCCTGGAAACCCACCTTGGGATCGATATACTCCTTGTTGATCAGATGAGGCGTTTCCGCAGCCACCTTCTCGATATCCATGCCGCCTTCGGTTGAGGTCATGAAAACCGGACGCTGGCTGGCGCGATCGATGACGATGCCCAGGTAGAATTCCTTCTTGATGCGCATGCCTTCTTCGATCAGCACACGCCTGACCCTGCGCCCTTCGGGTCCGGTCTGGTGGGTCACCAGTGTCATGCCGAGGATCTGGTGAGCCAGTTTCTCGGCTTCCGCAGGATTGGCGGCAAGCTTGACTCCGCCCCCTTTGCCGCGACCGCCTGCATGGATCTGCGCTTTAACTACGACCGTTCCGCCGAGTCGCGCAGCGATGTCATAGACCTCGTAAGGACTCGTCGCCACTTCGCCGCGGGGGATCGGAACACCGAACTGAGCTAGAATTTTCTTTGCTTGGTATTCGTGTATCTTCACGTGACTTCCCCTTCCCTGAGCAGCCCTACGCGTCCCAGGGATTCATCATCAGGTAAGTAAAGAGTGCACTCGAAGGAGTCTGTAGGGAGACCCCAGAAAAACGGGTTATTTTATTTCAGCGCGGGCGGGCAAGCAAATAAAAACACTCTCAGATTTCGGATTTTGGATGCGGATTTAGGAATAGGCATGTGGGACTGGCGGGATGTCTGCCTTATTTTTGAAGATCAGTTCAATCCCAAATCGCAAATCCGCAATCCAAAACCCGAAGGGTCCGATCTGCGCAGGTTGTCGGACGAACATGATAGAATGAGCCATGCTGATTTGCCCGAAGTGCCGTTTGCACTTGAACTCGGAGAATGCTGGCGCTGCCGCCTGCGCGTGCGGGGAGGACTATCCTCGGTTGCCTGCGGGAGGGATAGATTTCCTCTGCGGCGAGGAGTTTGCGGATTTCGATCTCGACCCAGGTGACTGCCGGCAGCGGGTCTTGCTCGAGCAGGAAGCTGTGGGCGTCGCGGCGCGCATGCAGGACTTTCTCTCCCCGTTGATCCGGCGCTATGTGCGCTTTTCAGGAAAGGAATTGAGTGGTCTGACCGTGCTCGACTGCGGTTGCGGGAACGGTCTGTCCGTAGACATCTTGAGAGAGCGAGGAATAGACGCATGGGGGATCGATGCGGGCGGCGCGCGACACCGGCAGTGGCGTGAACGTCGCGCGGGCATTTACCTCATCTCAGCCAATGCACTCCGGATCCCGTTCGCAGATGCAGCCTTCGATGTGGTCCTGTCGTCCGGTTTGGTGGAGCACATCGGCATTCACGAGGAAGAAGACAACGGCTACCGCTCCCGGCGCCTGGCGGACTGCGACCGCCAGCGGCAGCAGTTTGTCCACGAACTCGTCCGCGTCCTGAAAAAGGACGGTTTCATCCTGCTGGACCATCCCAACGGAGCATTTCCCGCCGATTTCTGGCATGGCGGAGCAGCCGGCAGCATCCGTTGGCACCGGCCGTTTGGAGACATGCTGCCGCGCTTTTCGGAGATCGTGAGGTACTTCCATCAGGCCGATTTTTCCATCCGGCTGCTGTCGCTGTCGCCGAGCCGCAGATTGAGTTTCAGTAAGGTCGGCGTTCATTGGTATGGGCGGATCTTTGCCCCTGCGATGAAGGCATGGCTCCGGGTAATGGAACCGAGGTCGATGAAGTTCCTGGCACGCAGCTGCTTGAACCCTTATTTGGTCACCATCGCCTCCAGGCAGCCCCGACAACATGATTGGATTTACCCTGCGTAAACCACGGCTGAGCGACCTCCGTCAATCGCTACTGCCGAGCTGCAAGCCGCACTCAACACCAGCCACTTCAGAGACCAGGCGCGAAGCGCCGACAGGAAATAGCCCCGGCCGTGAGAGACTGTCTCAAAACTCCTGCGCGCGATGATATGCCAGCGAGTCCAGCCCTGGAAGGGCTGAAGACAGTAGCCCCGGGCAAGCGCAGCGCAGCCCGGGGTTTTGTGGAACCGGATCAAGAGCCCTGGGGGGGCGACGGAATGCATATGAGAATGAAAGACTTCCGTCGCCCCTCCCGGGGCTCTGGCACTGTGCTTGCCGTTACCGGGGGCAGCGCCGCTGCGCGGCTCGCCCCCGGCTACTTTCCCGGCGTCCCTCCGGGACGCACAGTTTTGAGACAGTCTCGTGAGGCCGGGGGGACGCGGCACCCACCAAAGCGCGCGCAGAAGGTGCGGCACAACATGCCTCCGGAGTCCTCAAACGCTGAAGCCACACAAGCTTTGCCCCGGGACCTTTGAGACGCAGGCAAAAGGAATCTGACAAGCAATGAAGTTTTTGTTTGAATATTGTAAGTCGGAGCGGCCGTCTGCGACTAATGGGGCATGAAAGAGAGATGCTCATGGACATGCCGGACTGCAGCGGGAAACACGGGACCTGATCGTGAAGACAGATAATCAACAACTGTTCCTGCTCATACTCGAGAAAAACAAGCGGCGCCTGGCAGCCATCGCCAGAAGCTACGCTGCCGCAGAGGATTGCGAAGATCTGTGCCAGGAGATCCTGCTGCAGGTCTGGAGGAGTCTCGACAGCTTCGAAGGCCGGGCTGCATTGGATACCTGGGTCTTCCGCGTGGCCTTAAACACCGCCATGACATACCGCCGGAAAGAAATGAAACGCATCCGGCATATCGGATCGCATGCGGACTTATCCGAACTGCCGGCGGGTGCGTGGGAGAGCGAAGCCGGACATGAGCGGGAATTGCAATTGCTGAGAGATTTCGTCGTCACCCTGAAAAAAATCGACCGAGCCCTGTTTCTACTCTATCTGGAGAACCTCAGCTATGAGCAGATTTCGGAAATCACAGGATTGTCGGAAAACAACGTGGGTGTTCGGATCAACAGAATCAAACAGAATTTCATCGAGAGGCACATCGGAGGGTAGCCATGGAGTTGGATTCGTTCAGGGAAGCATGGCAACGTCAGCGCATCGGCGCCATGGCAAACCAGCCTGATCGGGAAATTATGGAATCGATCCAGCAGAAGCTGGTGCATCTCCACCAGATGATTGGCAGACGGGATCGTCGTGAAATCGGCGCAGCCATTTTTGGAGCCCTGATGTTCGGGTATCTGTTCGCGGTCGTGAACAGAGGTCTTTCCCGTATCGGGGCAGGCATCATTGTCACCGGATCGGTTCTCATCATTGTGAAGCTCAAACTGGCGCGTAGGCGGCAGCATGACCCGCACGCTCAGTTGAATCTGACGGAGTTTTTCCTGTCTGAACGAGAGCGAATCCAGGCTCAGATCCGTCTGCTGCGTTCCGTGCCGTTGTGGTATCTGGGCCCGATACTTCTGGGCGCGAATCTCTTTTTCGCCGGTCGCAGGAACTTTTTTCCGGAAGGCCTGGGATTTTTCGTGATCTCGCTTTTGCTGGCCGCATTCGTCTACTGGCTGAATCTCCAGGCAGTCCGGCGCCAACTTCTGCCCATAAAATGCGAGTTGGATAGTCTGATCGGTGAACTCGAACCGAATGGGGATGAAGCAATTCATATTCAAGAACGATAGTTTTCGGAGGCGGGTATGCTGTTTCGCTTATTTGCATGTTGCTCATTATCTCTGACCATTCTCGTTGGATGGTCCCTCGCATCGCTGCGCGCCCAGAGCCCGACGGCTGGAGGGCAACCGTCGGACGCCGAGATTCGCGGCCTGCTTCAGGAAAGGCTCGATCCAAACGCCGGCACCGGCATCATTGTCGGTTTGGCCGACGGCAAGGGCACTCACATTATTGCAGTTGGGAAAACCGGCACTGCCGGCGCGACCACACTTGACGGCACGACCGTGTTCGAGATCGGATCAGCCACTAAGGTATTTACCGCCACACTTCTGGCTGAAATGGCTTCCCGCGGCGAAGTCCACCTCGATGATCCCGTCGCAAAGTATTTGCCGGAATCTGTGCGCATCCCTGGGCGCAATGGCAGACAAATCACCTTGCTGGACCTGGTCACGCACACATCTGGCCTGCCTAGACTGCCTTCGAATCTCAGTCCCAAGGATCCGGCGAATCCCTATGCCGACTATACCGTCGCACAACTCTACGATTTCCTGTCCGGCTACAAGCTGGCCTCCGATATCGGCGTGACCTTCGAATATTCCAATCTGGGCGCAGGACTGCTAGGACATGCCCTCGCGCTCAAAGGAGGAATGAGTTACGAGGCCCTCGTCACCCAGCGTATCCTCGAACCGCTCCGGATGTCGGACACCGTGATCACATTGCGCCCCGAATTGCGCGCCAGGCTCGCCGTCGGGCACAACAGCGCCGGAAGTCCGGTCGCCAATTGGGATCTGCCTACGCTGGCCGGGGCCGGGGCGCTGCGATCCACGATGAACGACATGCTGAAATTTCTGACGGCGCATCTCTCCGGCCAGGGCCCGCTCGCCGTCGTGCTGCATCAAACACACCAGGCGCAGCGGAGCACGGCGATATCTGACGAGAGCATAGGCCTGGGATGGCTTTTGCGGCGGTCGTACGGCACCGAAATCGTCTGGCACAACGGCGGAACAGGGGGTTACCATTCGTTCATCGGGTTCGATCCGAAAGCAGGCGTCGGCGTGGTCGTGCTGCACAACTCAGCCGCCAGTATCGATGACATCGGATTTCACATCATCGACAACCGCTTCCCTCTCGCCAAGCCGCCGGCGCCCCCTAGGCCGAGGACTGAGATTGCAATCAAGCCCGACCTGCTTGCGGCCTATGTCGGAGAGTACGAGCTTGTGCCGGGCTTCGTGCTTACCGTGACACGTGAGGAAGCAGGATTGTTTGTACAGGCAACGGGACAGTCCAGGTTGCAGGTGTACCCCGAAACGGAAACGGATTTCTTCTACAAATTGGTCGACGCGCAGATCACGTTTGTTAAAGACTCCACCGGGAAAGTCACAGGCTTGGTGCTGCATCAGAACGGTAGGGACACGCAGGGGCAGAAAATTAAATAGCATACGGTTGTAACTGGCGCAAAATCGGGATCAGGTCAATACCAATCGACATGTTGAGTATCGTGGGAGTTCTTGATCCGACTTACAGGCGCTCCTGCGGGCGCGCTGTTGAAGCGGCGCCTCGGAGCAGCTGAGCTCTGCTTCCGTGGAAATACCAGACGTGGATGCAGAACATCACAATCAACACGGCTCCGAATGTACCGACGATCGTCGCACCGGTTGGCAGGTCAAGCTGAACGGAAAAATAGACGCCCAGCGCTGAAACCAAGGTACCCATGGTCCAGCCGATTGCAAGCCGTCGTCCTATACTGTCGGCAAACAACATGGCGCCCACGGAAGGGACTACCAAGTAACAGAATACCAGCAGAACACCCGCGATCGCGACCGACGAAGTCACCACGAAGCCGAATGATGCGTAAAACAGAAAATCCCAAATGCGGAGTTTGAGGCCGGCTTGCTCAGCAGCGGCGGGATTGGTGGAAATCAGCAGGAACTGCTTGCGGAAAGTATAATGAAAGGCCCCGATGACGCCGTACAGTAAAGCCGTTTTTATGACGTCGTGCGTGGAGACAGCCAGGATGTTACCCACGAGCATGTCCTTGAGGTGCTCGGTCTCGCCCGTTGCCTTGCTCATAGCGAGGATGGCGGTGGCCGAGGCCACGGCGTACGCAATGCCGACGAAGGCTTCCAGGGGAATGTGACTGCGCCGTGTGCGGGCGAATGTGAAAAGCGCCGCTCCCAGAAATGTGAAGGTCAGGCTTAGCCAATACGCACCACCTCCATGCGGGTCCATGCCGACCAGGATGGCGACCGTGGCTCCCAAGGCGGCGATCTGCGCCAGTGCAAGATCGACGAAGATGACGCCGCGCTCCACCACGTGCACTCCCAGGTAGGCATGGATACCGGTCAGGATCAGGCTCGCGAGAAATGGCGCCAACAAAAACGAGAGGATTTCCATAGTGCTCCTTTATCGGCTAGCCTGGAAGGCCTTAACCAGCAGTCCAATATCGTAATCAAAAAGTTCAAAGTAAGTCGTGACTTGTTTCTCCCCGCCGACGGAGGGCAGGTAGACCACGACCTGAGCGCCGGTTTCGCGCCCGATCGACTGCGGCGTTTTCAGGTCGAAATACGGTTCCACCAGCACCACGTGGCAGTTTTCGCGTTTCATCAGCTGGATCAGTTCGAAGGTATGGCCGGGGCTGGGCGGGATGCCCGGACGCGGCTCCACATATCCGATTACATTCAGTCCGAAGTGACTTGCGAAATTCGGGAACGAGCGGTGATAGGTGACTACCTTTCCACCTCGGTACGGCTTCATCGCGGCGTCCCAGTTTTGTTCCGCTGCGCTCAGGCGCTTGTCAAAATCCTGGAACCGTTGTTGGAAATAGGCCGCATCGCCCGGATCGAGTTCCGCCAGCTTATCGGCGATCCCGTGTGCAATCCGCCTTCCATTATCAGGATCGAGCCAATAATGAGGGTTGCCCAGCGGATGGACATCACCCTCTGCGCGCGTCACAGGGCCCTGCGGTATTTCCAGGATCTGGGCAAACTGGGAGGCGTCCAGATAGCCTGGCGCCCCCACCTGAATCCGAGAATTCCCACACTGAGTGATCAACGGCGGCAGCCACCCAATCTCCAACTGCAATCCTACGCTGATCAAGAGCTGGGCCTGGCGCAGCTTCAATAGAAAGCTGGGCTTGGCTTCGACAAAATGCGGATCTTGATAGCCCTTGGCGATGGCCTCAACGATGATCCTGTCACCCCCCACCTCCTGGGCCAGGGCCGCCATATCGGTGGTAGACGTGACGACGTTCAGCTTCCTTGCCTGACCCGCGGTTGGTGGCACTGTGCCGGCAATCAGCACTCCAAACAAGATCGCTGCAGCTATGCGTGCATAGTTCCGATTCGTCTTCATGCGTCTCTCCTAAAACGGGTGGGCCCCGTGTGCCCCTAAAGAAAAAAGAATCTGCAGCAGCAGTTCGTGCGTGTCGATGTTTCCCGCATAACGTGTAAAACGATATTGGCCGCGCACCTGGCTGAATTCGCTCGGCCAATAGGTGAGCACCAGGGAACCGCCTTTGTCCAGCGAATTGCTGAGCCGGCTGCGTTCGGAACGGTCGTAGCGTCCCCCCAAAAACCAGCGCCGTCCGAGCTGATAGTCGATGGATGCATATAGGCCAAAGGCCTTTTGCTCGGCCGGAAACTGCTGGCGCATGCTCCAGATGAATTCGCTCCGGAGGATGAAGGAATGATAGATGGAACGGCGCAGTGGTTTCCACCGCATTGTCGCATCCACGCCATAGAGCTTTGTCAGGAATCCACTGCCGGTGTCGTTATGTCCTCGTGCATAGGAGATGCCAAAATCCAGATTGGTCGAGTCCGTGACATCTTTGTACCCTCGGAAGTGGGCCACCTCACTTACATCGCTCTTCCTCGATGCACTGAACACGTCAGCCGAATCACCTCGGAAGAGCTGCCCCGTCGCTTCCAGAAAAACTCCCTTGGGAGCCGGCAAGATGCGCTGGATTGAAAAGCCGGCGTCGTTAATTCCATCCTCTCCTCCCACCAGGTTTTCAGTCACCAGCGGGCGGTCCACCCAGGGAAGAACGTGATTGTGCAAGGTGTTCACTTTCCCGAAGGCTGAGCGCATTTTGCCTGCTCTTGCCACAAATCCGCCGGGCAGGGACGTGAAGGTGATGTACCCCTCCTCCAGGTTGACGCCAGCCTCCCCAAAGGAAATGAAGAAATCACCGCGCGCATAAGGATCAAGAATTGCCTGCAAACCGACCTCCGATTCGTGCATCTGTAGCGCGGGCGAAGGCTGCACGGGATTATGTCCGGCGATACCGATAAAGTCTCCTATCACGCTGATATCGGGATTCAGCGCCTTGGCGGCGCTCCCCCCGGCGCCCCCAAGGACTCCTGGCTGTTGGGGAGGCGAGCCTGCCTGGGCGCCAGCCGGATTCGGCGGCGGGGCAGAGGCAGTTTTCGGAGGGGCCTGCATGGGCGTCGGCGTGCTTACACCGGCATCAGGGATCGACTGCGCAAGGGGTTGCCGATCCTCGAGCCGGCGGACCTGCCCCTCAAGTGCGATGATCCTCTCTTCTAATTCATGGATCTCCTTCAATAGCACAGCTATGTCCGGCTGCCCCTGGCTCGTCTGCGCCGTTTGTTTTTCCTGTGAAAAGAGCGGCGTCGCGAGAAGTGTTACCGCAATCGCCAGACGGCTCACATATCTCATCGGAATCCCTCCTTCGTCGAACTATTCGCCAGAAACAAATCTTCAGAGCGGATCACACCGGTCACTGAATCCCGAGCAGTATAGGTGTTCTTGTCGCTCGGCGCCCACAAGCACATCCTGGTGTCCATGTCACCGGACCCTCAATCATCACGGCAAATCTATTGATAATTCCGAAACAACGGTCAAGTCAGAAGGTTCTCCCCCATTGTCCGTTTCCGGTCAGGCCCGCGATGATGGACTCCAGGGGCGTTGATTCAAGAGCGTGGCAAAGGAGGACCTCGCTTGGAGGCAGAGGAGAAAAAACGGAAGTTGGATGCAGGAAGGCCGGCGCACAAATCGGGGGCGGCGGCATTGTGTGCTCGAGCAGCGGTCCAGCGCTGGCTCGACTCAGATATAAGGCTTGCGACCAGAGGCAGGCTTGACAGACATCCCGTTTTTGAAAAGGAACTCGATGCTGAGCCGGGTTGGTCACCGACAGTGCGGCCGAATGGACCGACGCCGCCTGCCATCCAAAGGCAAGGATATCGGCGCAATCGTGACTTAGAGGAAGACCAATGCACAGCAAGAGGAAGGAACTGACAAGTGCCCAAACCAGCAACGCCCGAAATCTCATCTGCAAGGTCACTCTTGGCTCTCCTCGGTTATCCTCATGCGCACCAGCCCCTCGCCGGTTTGAACCAGGCCACCAGCTATATTGTTGGATCCAGATGAAAAAAGTTTCGCGCAGCCTCATTTTTTCCCTTCTGTCAAAAAAAGCAGACAGGAGGAAACTCCTCTTTCACCACCGCATCTAGAGTTCCGAGTCGTTGGTTTTGAGAGTTGCTAAGAGTTAGACATCGTAAGGTCGAGTGAGTGCATCGTTGAGAATGCAAGGGAGGTCTGAACGCGTCGACAAGCAGTAGCGGTTATTGCAACACTCTTTTTCTATAGCGTCAAAGGCCGGTTGGATCAGCTAAGTTGCTGATTCGGCTGGTGTTTGTTTCCCGCCGAGTCCTCATTGTATCAGGACATCCGAAAGGCAGCTCTCAAAAATCCAAGGTTTTTTGATACTTTGCTTGCAGAATGGTTCACCGTGAGATACAATTGGGATTATAATAGTCCTAGATGTATCACAGGAGAACCATGCTCACTCCAACCGATTCCATCGAGGCTTTGACAGCCTTGTTCCGCAGGCGCTCCGTAGCGGACCTCGCAACGCTTTACGCGACACTCGAAACCGAATCTCGTATGAGTGTATTTCGCCGCCTGTCGGCTGTCGGGTATGTGTCCAGTTACAGTCACGCCGGCCGGTTCTATACGCTGAGCGATATTCCCACATTCGACCCGGACGGCCTGTGGTGTTATCAGGGCGTCTGTTTTTCCCGTCATGGGTCGCTGAAGTCGACCGTTGCCCATATGGTCCAAAAGGCAGAAGCGGGAAGCACCCATCACGAGTTGCATGTGCGGCTCCGGGTCCGGGTGCACAACACGCTGCTCGATTTGATTCAGGAGAAACGGATCGGGCGCGAACCCCTGGCTGGGCAATTCCTGTATGTCAGCGCCGATGCCGGGCGCGCCGGTTCGCAACTGGCCTTGCGGCGCAGGCAACTGGAGGACACACCTGGAGCGGCAGTCGAAGTGCCTGCTTCGGTCGTGATCGAAGTGCTCCTGGATCTTGTCCAGGGTGCCGGGGTGCGGCTCGATGCCGGTCGCGTGGCGGAAAGGCTCAGTGCCCGTGGCATTGCCGTCACGGCTGACCAGGTGGAAGGTATCTTCCGCCTCCACGGAGTAAAAAAAACGGCACGCTCCCGCTCGAAACGCTTGCGGTCATGAGGCGGCAGATACGTTCGATGCAAGACGGCTTTCACAACCACTTGTTCGACGTTGCCGGGGTTCTGGTGACTGCGGACGATCCCCTGGAGACGTGCCCTGTCTGCAACCGATCGATGTACGTGCAGAAAACCGTTCGGCGCAACGGGCTGACCTTGTCGCACGGTTCCTTTCGCGTGCGCGAGACCGTACGCGTCTGTGCCTCCCGATGCCGGCACGAGGGTTCTCGGGTAGCTCATCGTCCGGCAACACTGGCCTGCCTGATTCCGCCTGGAAGCGTGGTCGGATACGATGTTATGGTCCACATCGGTCTGGAGCGTTTCGTTCATCACCAGCAACGAGACGAAATCCGTGTCGGTCTTGAGAAGGAACACGGCATCCTTCTTTCTTCCGGAGAGATCAGCGACCTCGGCAGGCGCTTCCTGGTCTATCTCGAAGCTCTCCATCGAGAGAAGGCTCCGGCGCTCCGTGCTGCTCTGGAAGCCGATGGTGGCTGGCCCCTTCATATCGACGCCACCGGCGAAGATGGAAGGGGTACGCTGCTGGTGGCGTTCTCGGGCTGGCGCCGCTGGGTGCTGGGCGCGTGGAAAGTCCCGACCGAGCGATCGGATGTCATTCTTCCCCGGCTCGACGAAACAGCTGCGCTTTTCGGTTCTCCTTGTGCCATCATGCGCGACCTTGGCCGAGCGGTAACAGAAGCGGCGGAGGAGTTCGTGAACCAGCTCGCCTCTCCCATCCCGGTGTTGGCCTGCCACCAGCACTTCCTGCGCAACGTCGGCACGGACCTGCTGCGGGAAGGACACGACAAGCTGCGCGGTCTCTTTCGCTGCGTCGATATCCGCAAGGATATTCGCGCCTTCGTGCGCAAGCTGGGACATTGCCTCGGAAAGAGAATCCACGAAGCCCGGGTGGACATTCGAGCTTGGCTGGATCAGTCCGTCCAGGACATCGAGATTCCGGAAGGCGCGGCAGGGATCGCCGTCGTTCGTGCGCTGGCGCAATGGATACTGGATTTTTCCGCCGACGGCAGGAATGAGGGCTTCCCGTTCGATTTGCCTTACCTGGATCTCTATGTCCGGTGCCTGCACATCCGCTGGGCGGTGGCTGGCTTTCTCCGAAAGGCGCCTGCGGACGCGAAGGTCAAGAAGTTCCTCGCCCGCTTGCAGAAGATTCTGGCGCCGATGGATTGCGATGTGCCGCCCTTTGCCCAGGTCGCACAGGATCTCGACAAGCGGGCGAACATCTTTGCGGAATTGCGCACCGCTCTCCGGCTGGCTCCAAAGTCCAGCGGACGGAGCGATAGCGCAGCCGCGCCTTCGGATGCCCTGCTCACAGCCAACGAGTTCGAAGACATCCGCGCGGCCGTCGCCAAGCTTACCGCGCGCTTGAAAGAACGCCGCCCGGAGCGTGGACCGGCCAAAGACATAAGGCAGGCAATCGACATCGTCCTTACGCATCTCGATCGTCACGGCCAATTCCTCTGGGGTCATGCTATCACCTTGAACGAGGAAACCGGGCGCGTTCGGCTGGTGGACCGGACCAATAACATTCTCGAAGGTTTCTTTCACGGGATGAAGCATGGGGAACGGCGGCGTAGTGGCCGCAAAATCCTTACGCAGGACTTCGAACGACTGCCGGCGGCAGCCGCTTTGGCCATAAACGTGACCCGGCCTGATTATATTGCGATTCTCTGTGGCTCCCTTGAGCACCTCCCGAGGGCCTTTGCGAAACTGGACGAGGAAAACCGATCGCATTCCCTGCCGGCGAGAACCGAAGAGAGTCTGACGATTGAGACAGAGACTGCTTCAATGACTTTAGCCGACAAAAAGCTGATCAGATTAGCGCAAATGGAGAAACGGATTGTGGCTGCCGGCGGTTGACATCGATCCGGCCCAATTGAGACAATTACGACTCATCCAACCGAATTTTGACGCCGTAGCTCTTTTTGCTTCCAATCCTGGGATCAGCACAGGTAACTGTGACGGCTCTGGTTGCCGACATCGCGTTTCCATTCAATGCCGGGAGCAAGGTATTTCAGGCCGGCACCTATGAGTTCCGAGCAGGTTCCCAAACCGATGTCATAACCATGACTAATCTAAAGACGCGCGGGACCTTCACCGTGCCGGTACTGACCAGGCTCAGCGCGCGGCCGTCTGAAGAGTCTTGCCTGGTGTTCGACAAGGTAAAGGACCAAAGCTATCTATCGGAGCTTTATTTCCCGGCCGAGGATGGATTCCATGTCACGGGGGCTCCCGGGCCGCACACCCATGTGGTAGTCAAAGCCAAGAAAAAATGAATTTTCCCCGCCTAAATTCCGCACAACCGGGGCCCGCTTTGGGAAGCGGGCCCTACCTTCCTTCAAATGCCGATCGCGAATCGCATACTGTTGGGGTCTGGCATTACGGACACGGTAATTGTAGAATTTTGAATATCTGGGTTTTCTGACCACTTTTTCATGGAGATTTCAAACATGTTCACTCTCAGGCGCATCACCATGGGCCTCTTTCTTGTATCGGCTGCACTCGCAGCTACCGGTTCATTTTCCTCAGCCAAAGCGCAGGCGCAATCCCCACAGAACCTTTACTCGGGCCTGAGCTGGCGCATGATCGGGCCGTTCCGGGGCGGCCGAGTCAACGCCGTAAGCGGTGTGCCAGGCCAGCCGAACACGTTTTATTTCGGCTCGGTCGGCGGTGGCCTCTGGAAATCAACGAATGCCGGCCGCACCTGGCTGCCGGTGTTTGACTCGCAGGCAGTCGCCTCCATCGGCGCTATCGGCGTCTCACCATCCAATCCCGAAATCGTATACGTCGGAACCGGGGAATGCGACATGCGCGACTCGATCGCATTCGGCGACGGCATGTACAAAACTGGAGATGGCGGCCACACCTGGAAACACATCGGACTGGAAGCCACGCGCCAGATCGCCCGCGTCCTCGTCGATCCCAAAAACCCGGACATTGTTTTTGTGGCAGCCCTCGGCCATGCCTACGGCCCGAGTCCTGACCGCGGCGTGTACCGATCGCGCGATGGCGGCGCTACCTGGCAGAAAGTTCTTTTCAAGAACGACAGCGTCGGCGCCATCGATCTGGCATTTGATCCGGAAAATGCGCAGGTCATCTACGCGGCACTTTGGGCCACACGGCGCCCGCCATGGTACATCTACAATCCATCAAACAGCCCCGGCAGCGGCATCTTCAAATCGAGTGACGGCGGCACAACCTGGCAGCCGCTCACTGCCGGCTTGCCGTCGGAAGGCGTGGGGCGCATCGGCGTGGCCGTCGCGCCTGCGAACGCAAAACGCATCTACGCCATTGTCGACGCTAAAGAGGGCGGGCTCTTCCGCTCTGACGACGCCGGGGCGAACTGGACCAGGATTTCGAGCGACAATCGTGTATGGGGCCGCGGCTGGTATTTCGGAAAGGTGACCGTCGACCCGCAAAATCCCGATGTCGTTTATGTGTCGAACACCGCGCTTTATAAATCAATAGATGCGGGCAAGAGTTGGACCCCGATCAAGGGTGCACCCGGAGGGGACGACTACCACCAGCTTTGGATTTTTCCCAACGATCCAGGCCGAATGGTTCTGGCCAGCGACCAGGGTGCCATCGTGAGCGTCGACGGCGCGGCAACGTGGAGTTCCTGGTACAACCAGCCGACTGCGCAGCTGTATCACGTGGCACCCGACTATCGCTTCCCCTACTGGGTTACCGGTGCACAGCAAGACAGCGGCGCGGTCGGCACGCCCGTGCGCGGCCCTCACGCCGTGATCTCGATGCACGAATGGACTGGGCTGGGGGCAGGCGGTGAAAGCGGTTACACCGCGCCCGACCCTCTGCATCCGGAAATTCTGTATGGCGGCACAGTAACGCGCTGGAACAATCTCATAGGGGCATCCCAGATGGTTTCGCCCGAGCGCGGCGCCCAGGGAGGGCCGTTCCGGCATGCATGGACACAGCCGCTGGTCTTCTCTCAGGCCGATCCGCACGCTCTCTATTATGCCAACCAATATCTCTTCAAAACCGTAGACGGCGGTGAAAACTGGACCCAAATCAGCCCCGATTTGACGCGTGAGGATCCGGGCGTGCCGTCCAACCTGGACGAAGCTGCCGCGGCCGACGCCCCTCAGGCAAAGCGCCGCGGCGTCATCTACACGATCGCGCCTTCGCCCGTGCGGGCTCCGCTGCTCTGGGTCGGCACCGACGACGGCCGCTTCCACGTCACACCGGATGACGGCAAAACCTGGCAGGATGTCACACCCCTGGCGGTTACCTCCTGGAGCAAAGTGACCATGATCGAGGCGTCACACTTCGACGCAAACGAAGCCTACGCAGCAGTAGAGCGGCATCAGCTGGAAGACTACGATCCCTACCTCTATCGCACGCGCGACGGCGGTAAGACATGGCAGAAGATTACCAAGGGACTCCCTGCAGGTATTTACGTGCAGACCATCAAGGAAGATCCCGTCAGGCGCGGGATGCTGTTCGCGGGAACCGAGCGCAGTGTTTTCGTTTCGTTCAACGACGGAGACGACTGGCAGTCACTGCAGCTCAATCTGCCGGCGGTGTCGATGCGCGATCTGGCCATCCATGGCGACGACCTGATTGTCGCCACTCACGGGCGCGGTTTTTGGGTGCTCGACGACATCACGGCGCTGCGCCAGATCAACGACGCTATGGCGAATGCCGACGCATTTCTTTTCAAGCCTGCCGACGCGATCAACATCCCGCCCGGCAATGAATATGGGACTCCGCTGCCGAAAGACGAACCTTTCGCTGAAAACCCGCCATCAGGCGCTATCATTGATTATTGGCTGAAATCGGCATCCGCGGCTCCCGTAATAGTCGAGATTCTCGATGCATCGGGCCAGACGCTGCGCCGATATTCGAGCGAGGATCGGATCCCGCCTCGCAATCCCGACACCCTCAACGTCCAGGCCATCTGGGTGCCCGTGCCGGGGCCGCTTCCCGCCACAGCCGGCATGCACCGCTGGATCTGGGATCTGCGCGCTACTCCAACGGCAGGCGGAGGCGGGCGAGGCGCCGGAGGATTCGGCGGCGGAGGTGGACGGGGCGGTGCCGCAACACTGCCGCCAGGATCTTATACGGTAAAGCTGACTGTTTTCGGGAAGAGCTATACCCAGCCCCTCATCGTGAAGCCTGATCCGCGTCTGCGATGAGTCCTGCGGGGTCGTGGGCTGGCACGGAAGAGCAAAAGCTCAACGCAGGGCGCAGAGAAAAAAAACTACTCTCTGCGTGCTCCAGCCTCTCTCATCGTCCTCTGCGTTAGAGTTTTGGAAACAAAACAGCGCAGGCACACGATTGGCATCCAAATCATGTGAGTTTTCCGGGTCAGGATCGCGACTTAGGCAAGAGTGAGCACGTAGGCGAGATTCAATCTGACGGGGGAATAGGAGCGCTTGGCATCGCGCAGACCGGGCGACCCAAGATCTTCCTCGCGGTTGATGAACTCGAAGCCCTTGGCGGCGATGACACGGGCTGTCTCCCAGTTAATAACCTGATAGAGCCCCTTGTAGCTGCGGAGCGCCCGTTCAAAATGAACTGCGACCATCGTGGGGCTGATGGGCTCGTAAATGGAAAATGCGGCGGGCTTCCCCTTCACCCTCAAGAGGAGCCCCTCCTGTCCCAGCTCACTCCACAGATTCAGTGTCCGGTCAAGTGCGGTCAGCTCCTGCTGCAAATTAATATCGATTTCCGGTTCCTCCTCTTCCCGGACTCTCTGCAGGACTTCAAAACAAGCATCGGTGTTGGCAGCGGTCAGGGGTTCCGGATCCCACGAATAGGATCCCTGGGCTTGAGATAGCAAGTTGCGTTTTTTTGCATACTTGCGGCCGGGCAGTCGGGCAAGGCTTTCGGCCAGATAAATGTAATTCGAGGCTGCAGGGTCCTCGATTACCTTGCAGCGCCGGACAAAATCGGCCGAATTGGCGAGGAATTCTTCGCCGACCCCTACGATCTTTAGAGGATACGGGAGGGAGGCCGCCTCGCGGATCAGCTGCTCCTGCACCGCACCTGGCAGGGGCCCAAGAGGTTGCATCAATTGTCGACGTCGATCCGGATCGAGGAGGCATGAAATTAACAGCGTCCCGGATGAGTCGAGAATCCAACTGTAGTGAAAAATTGGATCCCAGGATGCCAATGAGGCGAATGTGAAACCGGAAAGAGGCTGAGGATGGCGCGTGAGAAATTCCGTGAGCTGCGCACGCTGGTGCAAATCGACGCGCTTGAAGTGCCATCCGAGAAACGGAGACTGCATCTACTCTCCCTCGTAAAGCATCGGCTGGTATCCCTCGAGAATCCGGTAGCCTAATTGTTCATAAAAGCGAGCCGTTCCCGGCTCTGCAACGAGACCGATCCATCCGATCTTATGTTTCAGGCAGTGCAGGGTGAGGCGCTGGATGATCTCCCGGCCTATGCCCTGCCGGCGATAGGAGGGTAGGACCACAACATCCTGAATATAAGCGTCGCTTGCGCCATCAGAGATGACGCGCCCCATCGCAATTATGTTTCCTTCTCCCAAACGCGCGATCATGAAACAGAAGCTGCCGCGGATCATCGCTTCGATGCGGTTGCGGTTCTCCTGGCTTTCGTGCCACCATCCCCCAGCCTGATAAAGCGCGACGATCGCCTCGATCGGGGCAGTAGTGACCACCTGATATTCCACGTCTGGTGTCATACCTCGTTGTTCCTGTGAACTCGTGGAGCATAGATAGTGCTCGAGGAAAATTCAAGCACCGCCTTCAAATAGGCACATCTGCCACGAATGACACGGCGCGGCATAGCCGCAACCAAAAGCCTCAACGCAGCGGGCGCAGAGACCGCAGAGAAAAGGATTTGCAAAAAGTTCTCTGCGACCTCTGCAACTCTGCATAGATCTTTTGCTTTTCTCGCCTAAATGGCAAGGAGAAGTGGAGAAAGTCCAGGATTACGCTACTTCTTCGACACGAGTCGAGAGAGGTCGAGCGAGCCTTGCCGCACGCGCACGCTCAGGTCGGAGCGGCCTTTCACCGATACGCGGATTGTGCTGTATTTGCCCGGCGTCAGCTTTTCCGGATCGACAGACCAGGCCAAGAGGTAGTAGCGAGATACCTCCGACAGAGTGGTGATCATTGCCGTATCCAGAGCATTGGTGTTTTTGAGAAACCGGCCGCCGGTATCGGCGGCAATTGCATTCAGTGCGTCTTGCGGGCCTGCCACTTCGTTGGCGCCGCTGTGGGCCAGCGCCCCGGTCATATCCGGCCCCCTCTTCACCTTCGCATCCGGAAACCCGACCACGAGGCCGCGCGCATCGAGGGTGTAAACCACGATGCCTGCGCGCGCGGCTGCGGTGGTCACTTCATCTATCCTGGAGACGATGTCGCTCCTTTGGGGTTGAAGGACAAAGCCATCGGAGAGGAGAAAGATAAGTTTGCGCCCGGGCAGAGTCTCGCTGGCCCGCAGGAGATTGCGAAAGGACGCCAGGAATCTCTCACCTATAGCTGCCGATGTTTGGGCCAGGCCGGCCGCGCGCTTCTTTGTCGTCTCCACGGCATCCTGGACATCCCTCCCATTATGCGAATCGAGATTTACGGGTTTCCCCAGGATGGCCGAAACGAAATAGGTCAGCACGTCACGATCATTCTGTTCGAGCAGGAATGCCTGCACCTCGGTCATAGGCGGCCAGGCAAGATCCGACGCGCCTTCACTCTGAAAATTCAGCTTCGCCACCGTAGCCAGCAGCCCGGCCTTGTCGCCCGTGAGCGCCCCGGAACCCAGCTGTCCGGACGCTGCAAAGATGCCGACCTTATCATTCGGGCCCACCGAGGTACGGATCAGATTTGCCAGAGCCGTGCGCGAGCGCATCACGCTGTCGGCGGATAAATGCCAGTCGTCCACAAAAAGAAGCAGCATGCGCCCGGGATTTGAGCCCTTTGTGGCCCGCGGCTCCCCAGGTGAAACAGGCTTGCCCTCGGCTCTCGCCCACACCTCCTCGTCATTGGAACTTCCGGCGAATACAAGCTCCATGAACGAGATCGGCTGTACTCTGCCGTCTATGCGCAATTCGAACTGGTCCAGCTTCAGATCAGGAACAAAACGTCCCTGTCGGTCGAAGACCATTACGTCGGTCTGCACCAGCCCCACGTTCACCCGAATCGTGTGATCGGCCTGTTCCGGTCTCTTTGCCGGGGTGGATTTTTGAGCCTGAGCATGGAGCTGGACTGCGAAGCACCACAATAGAAAAGGAAGAACCGGCAGGATAATCCTGGAGCAGGGATTCTGCGAGCGCATCTTGCCTCCACAGTGATAAATCGGCTGACCTGTCAGTATAGATGAAATGCTACCTCGATTTTCGCCTGGACCGCAACAGGCTGGCCGTTCAAGGTTGCGGGCCGGAAAAGCCAGCGTTTGGTCACGGTATCGACGGCGGATTCATCAAGACCGTATCCGATGCCGCGCAAAACTTTGGCGCTGTGGACCAGACCGTCTTTGCCGATCACAACCTCGAGAAGCACGCTTCCCTGCACTCTCTTCTGATTTGCCTCCGCGGTAAAAGGCGGCATGGGCCTCTGTACAGGCACGGGATCCGCCACCGGCCCGCCAATTTGATACACCGGTTCCTCCGCGCCGGCCGGGCTGCTCTCGGGTTTCATGGCCGCTTTGCCGCCGGAAGCGCCGGGGTCTGCCGTCGCATTCGCCTGTCCCTGCTGGATCTCCTGCAGCTTCTTCCACTGCTCCAGGGAAACAGCGCGGCGGATTTCCAGCGCCATCATGGTTCGCTCTTTCTCCAGCCTGGCCCGCGCTGTCACGACCTGGTCGATTTGCGCTGCGGCTTTTTTTTCGTCCAGTCGGTACGTATAAATGAGGGACTGCAGGATGGATTCCTGGCGCTGCAGTTCGGAAGCAAGATTGTTGAGCTCGGATCTGTGATTTAAAAATGACTGCTCAATCTGCTTGATCTGATCATCACGGAGCTGCAGATTGCGCACGACACCAGAGTCTCTCCACCACGTCCCCAATTCGGCGTGCGGCGGCCCCGCGAAGGCCGGCAGCGGCTGAACCACTGCCGCACATGTCAAAAGCAGGAAAGGGATGGCCGGATTCGTTTTGCGTTTCATGGCTGACTACCTCGATGCCAGGTTTCTAGTTCTTTTTGCCCTTGACCATTTCCTGGGTAAGCACGAGCGCAGGCGCCAAGGCGGCGGGGACCTCACGGTCCAGTAGGCCGTCCACGCCCAGGAGCAGCTCTTGATCGCTGTGCTTTGCCACATCCGGTGGATTGGGTCTTTCGCGCTTGACGAACAGTGCAATCATGAGTACCACGACCGCGAAAGCTGCGGCAGCTACCCAGGCGGCCCGCTGCCAACGCAGCCACCACGGCTGTCGCGTCATACGGCTGCGCAGGTTATCGACTGCGCGCGCCTCGATTCCCGGCGGCGGCGCCGCGCGGCCATACTCCGCCAGCGCGGCGTCGAGCCAGTCATCCAGCTTTTTATCGATACGTTCAGGATTCATGGCTGCCCTCCATCAGGGCTGCAAGTTTCTCTTTGAGGTGCTTTCGGGCCCGCGATACACGGTTTCGGACTGAAGATTCCGAGATGCCCAGCACCCCGGCAACTTCGGCTGAGTTCATGCCTTCGACCGAGGACAGCACCAGGGCTTCTCGGTAGCCGCGCGGCAGCCCGCGCAAGAGCCGTTCGAGCAGCACCAGCTTCTCTCCTTGCAGCAGCGATTCTTCCGCACCGGGGCCGGGTTCGGGGAAGGCTTGAAGCCGGTCCTCGGATGCCTGAGCTTCGCGATTCACCCAACGGCGGCGCGTCCGATCCACGGCCAGGCGCCAGGCTATTCGCGCCAGCCAAGCGCGCATATTCTCGACTCTGCCTGTTTCTCCGGAACGGAAGGCGCGATAAAACGTTTCCTGGACGACATCTTCCGCATCCGGGGAGTGCCTCAGGATCGAATGGGCGATTTTGAAAACAAAGCGCGCATGGACATATACGAGCGCTTCGAAATCGACAGCACCGGCACAAGTCAGCGGCGTTTCAGCTGAAACCACTTTCTCCATCGCAACCAATCTCAATACAAGCCCAGCTTCTAACCCTAAGACGGACCAAACCTGCAACCGTCTCAAAATATTTGTCGAATCCTGCGGCCTACCAGACAAGAAAAGCAAAATCTCAACGCAGAGGTCGCAGAGAAAATTCATTCTTAAGGCAAAAATCCTCTGCGCCCACTGCGTTGAGATTTTTAGGTTCCTGATATTCCGCACCGTGTTACGTGGTTCGAGAGTTTAGGCAATCTCCTATTTCTTAACGTCGCCGGCGTTGTATTGGATGCCTTTCTTGTTGGCCTGTTCGACAATCATCGCCCGGACTTGTTCATCGAAACTGCCTTTGCCGGCTTGGCGGCGCATCTGATCCTGGAGGTAAATCTGCCGCAGCTTGAGCAGCTCATTGATCCGGGTTTGGATCTTCTGGCGTTCCTCCACCTTGGCTTTCAGAAAAGCTTGTTGCTGTTCCATGGTCATTTTTTGCATCGGAGTCGGCAATTCTTCCTTCTTGATCTCTGTCAAGGCAATCCGTTTTTCCTTCAGATCGTCGACCAAATCGCCTCCGCCCTGTACCGCCCTGCCGGTGCTGGCATTGTAGGCAAGCCGGTCGGCGGCGGCGGGAGCTGCAGCTATCTCGGAAGCAACCTGCTTTGCTAAAACCGCTTTCTGGTTGAGCACGGCGCCATAAGGTGTCAGCGTGCGGCCCATGGCCACGTTAAGTGCGGACAGTTCCCCGTCCGTCGGCGTGCTCACCACTTGCATGTCCCCTGACTGGCCGATGGCAACGGATTTTCCTTCAGCAAGGTTGGCGATATCCTCCCAGATGCGCGTCGTGTCGCTGTTTGCGCCGCACTGAACCGTGTTGATAATCAGGTCTTTCTTCATCGCTGCCGCACAAGTCACCTGATATTTGACGTCGTCCTGGTAATCCATGTGAGGAGGGCTGTCGCCGACCAGAAAGACGATCTTGAGCACGATGCGATCGGGACTCCAGGTGATTTTATTTACGGCTTCGTCGAGGGCCTGATTGACCGACTCGGGTGTATCGCCTCCGCCGCCTGCCTGAAACTTCTGCAGGTTGGCATAAACCGCATCAATATCCTCGCTCAGGTCGTAGCGGCGCACGATGTATTCGTCACCGCGGTCGCGATACCCGAGAAGCGCGATTCTAAGTTGCGGCGCGGGTTTCGCCGACACCATCTGGTTGGCGATCGACCAGATCTTGAGCTTTGCGCCTTCAATGAGTCCTCCCATGGATCCGGTGGTATCCAGCACAAAGCAGACTTCGATGCGCGGGGGGGCTGCATTGGCAGGTGCCCTGCGCGCGGCCGAACCCAGCAGGCAAATGGTCAGGACCATGATGTGGATTACAGATCGACGTATCATAATTTTCTCCTTTCTCGATTCATTCCGCGATTTCATAGATTGTGCCGGCGAATAAAATCTGCACATTGCGACCCACAGACAGCCACTGAGGCATGTCAGGATGTTTTGACATCAGATCGAAATATTCGGGTGAGTTGAACTTGATTTGGACGACACGGGCGCCGGTCTGGCTCTGCACACTCGCATCGATCCACTGATTGTCGTTCTGATAGAAGTTGCGTCCGCTGATGTAGCGGCTCTGCTGAGCGTTGACGATCTGGCCTACCCGATCCTGAACTTTGGCGTCCATCGCAACCTGGCCGCGCATGGCATACACGTTGGCTTGTGCCGGCGCGCTGACAACGTCGGCAGCTTTGAGCGCACTATTGGTCTGAGCGCCACCCACTGCGCCGGAACCGGTTTTGGCGGCGCCCATTTCCCGGTACATGCGCGAGGTCTCATTCTTCAATTCATCCTGCCGGCTGATGTTTTGCAGGGTCTGCCTGGCCATCGGGACATTACGCCGGGCTTCGTCTTGAACGATCAGATACGCCGTGTAGGGAGTAACGATGCCATACTGGCGCGCCAGGCGCGTGACTTCATCCCGCAATTCGGCGTTCTCACCATGCAATCGGATCTGATCCAACAGGAAACCTACGCGCCGGGTTGCCCACAGGCGCGGGATGAAACTGTGCATGGTTGCATTGACGGGAAACTCGACGGTGTAGGCAAACGTGCGATTGCGCCCGTTGACGGAACCGCTCAAGTTCAGCGTCGCCGACCCGCTCCCCTGATAACGGCCGAAGAGCATCAGCTGTTCGCCCTTGAATAAGTCAGGAAGATCGGTGGGGTGCATCCGGTTGATGTGCACGGGGCCCGTAACCTCCAGCCGCAGGTCGGCGAGCACCGGCTGGCTGATCTTCGCAAAGAAGTTGGACACACTGATTTCAATGTCCTCCTTGGGCAGCACGTACTCGCTGCTGCCTCGGGTCATTTCCGCCAGCTGATCCAGCAGGTGGGTATTGATGTCGGTGCCAATGCCGAAGCAAAAAATCCGGACTGTGTGCCCGGTGGTGTGTCGTTTGATCTTATCCAGGATCTGCGATTCATCGGTCGCACCGATCGTGGGTTTGCCGTCCGTCAGGAAAACTATGAAGTAGGGCCGTCCCGGCTGACCTTCGCTCGATGCCCGCGCCGCAGCAAGGGTGAGGGCATCTTCGATGGCAGTACCTCCGATCGGGCGAAGTTCCTTGACGAAGGCGGCGGCCTTTTCGAGGTTATCCTTCTCGGCCGGGACGAGTTTCTGGAACAGCGGTTCAGCCTCGGTGGCAAAGCGGACCACCTCGAATCGGTCACCCCGGTTGAGGTTCTGCAGGCAGAAACTGAGGGCCCGTTTCGCCTGATCGAGCTTGCCCCCGTCGGCCATGGAGCCTGACGTGTCCAGAACGAAGACCACGTCTTTTTGTACGATCTGCTCCGCACCCAACTTCGTGGATGGGGACGCCAGGAGCAGAAAGTAGCCGCCATCCGCCTCGGCGCCGTCATGGTAGGCCAGCAGGCTCAGCCCCACGTCTCCATCCGGCCGCAAGGAATAAAAAAGCTGAAAATCGGTATCAGGCCGGACATGATCCGCCTCGAAGCCGACCGTGGCGCGGCGGGAGTCCTGACGGTGCACCTCAATCGCGTGACTGGGCGAATAGATAGATTGAAGATCGCGGCTACCGGCCAACTCCACCTTGATCGAAACACTGCCGATGGGTTGGGCGGAGAATTTCTCGGTGTTGAGCGGATAGATGTATTTCATCAGGCCGCTCTCCTGGCGAAGCACTTGGGTGTACGTCAACCGAATGCGTTTTTCGCTGTGCGGCTCGATGGGGAAAATCCGCACCTTGAACAGACCCTGCCCCGCATATTCGAGCAGAGCAGGATCGCGCATGCGGCGGACGATGTCCTCATAGATCTGACGGGCCTTGCCGGCGTCCAGCAATTCCGCATCAGTCATTTTGCCGTCAATGTCCATGGCAAATCGATCGATTTGAGCGCCCTTGGGGATGGGAAAGAGGTAGTTCCCTTCCAATCGCAGCGGCGATGGGTTGTAAAACACCTGGTCCACCTCGGTGACCGCGACCTGGTCGGTGATCATTACCGTAACATGGTGGTATTTGATGGCCAGCGGCGCAAAAGGGTAAGGCAGGCCCGGCGGCGGGTTGGGATGGAAGACCACGATGAGACCGTCAGCCCAGACCGTCCCACCTGCGAATACAGCAAGAAAACCGTAGAGCAATAGGGATGTGCGTAACCATTTCATGTCGGGCCTCCCGATAGAGTGAACGCCGGGTTTTCATTTCCTGATCCGACTCAGCAATGAGCGGACCATTTTGACGGTCATTTGGATGACGAATGTCAGGGCGTCGACTTGCACAAAAAATTGCGTGGCTGCGGCACCCAGACAAAAAATATCAACGCTGAGGTCGCTGAGGTCGCAGAGGAAAGTCATTCAAAAGCAAAAAGACCGCTGCGGCGTCTGCGCCCTCTGCGTTGCGGTTTTTAGGATGCGGCTATGTCCGATTTTCCGAAATTCGCTTGCGCTTCACACTCCCTCAAGATAGAAATACCGATCTGGAGGCTTGGATGGTGACGGGAGCAAACGCAGCCGGCGGTTGGAGCAAGTACGCATTTCTGCTCCCGTTGTTGCTGACTGCCGTCGTTTATATACCTTCTTCCGGCCATCGAGCAGTGATCGATTACGACGAGGGTCACTATTCCCAAGTGGCAATGCAGATGGTCGCTCGCGGCGACTGGGTCACCCCTTACGACAACGGGGTGAGATTTCTCGAGAAGCCGCCGCTCATGTATTGGTTGACCGCCGCCAGCCTCCGGCTTTTCGGCATAAACGAGTTTGCGCTGCGCCTGCCTTCCGCCCTCGGGGTCATCGCACTTGTTTGGATCGTGATGTTGATGGCGAAGGATGCTGCAGGCGATCGAGCGGCGACCATCGCAGGGCTATGCACTGCTTTTTCCATCGGGACCTATCTGTTTACCCGCGAGGCCCTGCACGACATCTGGCTGGTGATGTTCCTGGCCCTCGCCATGTATGCCTTTCTGGAGTGGTATCGGGATCCATTGCACTCGTTGTGGCGAGCGCTGCTCTTCTATGCCGCCCTGGGCGGCGCAGTCATGACCAAAAGCCTGGTCGGAGTAGCCTTCCCGATCGGCATCGTCGTCCTGTTCTTCCTCCTGATGCGCGAGCGGCCGAAGTGGTACACGCTGCACATATTGCCGGGCTCAGTGCTTTTCCTTGTGCTGGTGGTACCCTGGCATTGGCTGGCGGCGGTACGGAACGAGGGATTTCTTTCGTCCTTTTTTGTCAATGAACAATTCCTGCGTTTTATCGGCAGGCATGATCCGCCTATCGTCTGGTCGGTGCCGCTCCTCACGTTCTGGGCGCTGAACCTGGTCTGGTTCTTCCCTTGGACGGTATTCATCCCGGCGGCTTTCATGGCGGGCCGCAAACCAATGGACATCCCTCAGCGCGTTCTCGCCAGGCTCGCAGTGGCCTGGGCAGTAGTGATCCTGGGCTTTTTCTCGGTATCCGGCCGATTGGAGCATTATTTTTTCCCGGCCGTTCCGGCACTGGCACTCCTGGTCGGGCTGGCTCTGAGCAAAACCGAAGACAGCGCAGCCATAAGGTGGGCATTCCGAAGTCTGGCCGTTCTTGGCCTGGTGGTGCTTGCGGCAGGCGCCGGTTTCGGCATTTGGTTTGCCGCCGGTCATGGTTTCGAAAATACGGCAGCCGTGCGTGCGGATGTGATCTCCGAGACCGATTTCAGCATCCTGGAAGAGATGCCTGCAGCAATTCAATCCGCAGCTGCGTCAAACCCGCGGCGGTGACAATCGTGTCGATGGCGATCGGTTTTTTGATCGCCATGAGATTCGAGAACCTTCGCCGGCGGATGCCGGCGATTCTGTGCGTGGTGGCGGTCATGGTCGTCATTTGCGGCATGACCCAGTGGAGCCTGGTGATCTGCGAGGACATGATTTCTTCCAAGAAGTTCGGGCTTGCGGTGGCACGCGAGGCGCTTCCGGGTGACCACATGGTCGTGGTAGGAGATTATGAGTCGGCCAACTCGCTCAGCTTCTATCAGCCATTGCACATCGAGGTGTTCGATGGCGTGGCTTACTCCCTCATCCCCGGGATGAAGTTTCCCGATGCCCCGCCGATCGTGCTCACCGGTGACGAATTCGCCGCGCTCTGGAAGGCGGAGGGCCGGGTATACGCACTGTTGCCGCAAGCGCGGCGGCACGAACTAAACCTGAGAGGGACCGAGATCCTTCAGGTCATGGACAGAATTCTGATGCGAAATCACTGATCGTAGCCGCGGGGCGAGCCAAACATGAAGGTTTCCGCAATGCGACGGGTGGACGCCTGGATGGGCGTCCCATTGTGCCTGCTGATCAGCAGTCTCCGGACCCTGGGGCGCGTCCTGTTTCGACCCGCGATCCCAGCCGGAAAGCCGAAGAGCATTCTGGTCATCAAGCTTTCCGAAATGGGAGCGTTGATCACCCTCGGCCCTGCGATGCGCTCGCTGACAGAGCTGGTGGGGCGGGAAAACCTCTATTTCCTCACTTTCACTGAAAGCCGCGGATTGCTTGAGGTCCTGGACTTTGTTCCGCAAGAAAATATTCACGTCTTGCGCACCGATTCGCTGACGAATTTGATCGGCGACGCGCTGTCCAGCTTGCGTCGCATTCGCAGCCGGCGGATTGACTGCTCGGTGGATCTGGACTTTTTTTCGCGGGCTACCGCCTTGATCGGCTGGCTCAGCCGCTGCCGCCGGCGCGTGGGGTGTCACGCATATTTTGGCGAAGGTCCCTACCGCGGAGACTTGCTGACCCATCGGGTAAAGTTCAATCCACACCTGCACATCAGTCAGATGTTCGAGATCCTTGCGGAGGCCGTGGAAAGGCCCGCCGCGGATTTCCCGCGCCTCGCATACATTCCCCGACCTGCCGAACCCCCGCGCGAGCGGTTCAAGCCGACCGGCGCAGAGCTGGCTGGCATCGGGAGCATGCTGATGGAGGCAGGGGTCGCGCCCAGGAGCACAGTGATCCTGCTGAACTCCAATATCAGCGATCGAGAAGCCATCCCTCTGCGCAAATGGTCGGACGAATGTTATGTAGAACTGGCAAAGCTGATCCTCGCGGGTGCGCCGGATGTTTTCATCCTGTTGACGGGCACCGCCAGCGAGGCTGGGACTATTGCGAGGTTGGAAGCCGCCATCGGTCAGAGCCGCTGCCGGTCGGTTGCCGGCAAAACTACGCTGCGGGGATTGCTGACACTCTATACTGAATCGGCCATGATGATCACCAACGACAGCGGACCGGCGCACTTCGCCACGATAACCGATATGGAAGTCGTCGTGCTGTTCGGGCCGGAGACGCCCCACCTGTGGAGACCCTTGGGGGATGCAGTCACGGTGCAGTATCGGGGCCTGGCTTGCAGCCCCTGCTTCACGGTGTACAACGGCCGGCAGAGCAAGTGCCGCCGCAATGCCTGCATGGACTTCTCGCCGGCAGAGGTCTACGAGGTCATCCAACGGCGGCTGGCGAACCGGCGTACACGCTGCCAGGAAGCCCGCTGAAGGAAAATGTCGACCCGGGAAAAACTCGTCCCGCGAAGATTGCCCGGCCGGATTTAATCTCTCGCGAGTGCAGGAACTTATTCCTATGAGGGAAATCACCTCCTCTGGCGCGGAGACTCAGAAAGCTCTGTTTTATCGTGCGCCAGCCGAAACTATGTGGACAGACCAGAATGGCGCCTAATTAAGAGTGATTGCAATCACTTCGTAGTGCAGCCAATTCAATTGTTCAAGCCCCAAAGGGGCGGAGCAGCAAAGCCCAGGGCGTGAGCCCTGGGATTATGGACAAGCGGGAGACAAGCCCGGAAGGGGCGACGCAGCCTGCGCCGCCCTTACAGGGCTGATCCACGGCATTACACAAATCCCCAGGGCTTACGCCCTGGGCTTTGCTGCTGGACCCTTTCAGGGTCACAATCGAAATCCTCATCGAAGCGCCATTCGGGACAGACCATGAAACGCAGAATAGCCAAGGCCCGGGGCCCTCGGCCGGACGATCCCTTTGCGAGGCCTCCCGAAGCCGCTCGATCTGCGGGTGGAGCCTCACTCGGGGTGAGCAGGAAGGTTTGTGAGATACTCCGCGAAATTTTCGTTGAAGAGCGCTCCCGGCCGTTTCTGGCGCAGCAGAACCACGGCATCCGCTCCATTCATGCCGAGGCAGGTCAAAATCAGCCCCGCCATCAGGGCAGAGCGATTCAATCCCATGCCGCAATGCGCGAGGACCTTCTCACCGCTCTTCACCAGGCGCGCGCCCAGGTCGGCGACGGCGTGCAGCTTGTCGAGGTCGGGCAGGCCTTCATCGTAAATGGGAAAGTAGATATAAAGCATGTGATTGGGCACCGTCGGGATCCCGAGGTCGAGATCGCCGTCGAGGTCGATGATCGCGCTGATGCCGTGGTCCTCAATCGGCTGCCAGTCATCGATGGCCGGTGATAAAAAAAGCCGGCAGCTGTCATCCAGGGCTATCAGTTCCATTTGAGAATTCCTCTTTGGCATCATTATACCAATCAATGATGCGCGGCGGGTCCACTCAAAAAGAGGTATTCTTTGTAGCAGCGCAATCGATGAAAGGAAATGAACATGCCGGATAGCCCCAAGCTCTTTCGCTTGATATTGCAGGTAGGCAATCTTGACGAGGCAGTGGACTTCTACTCGACGCTATTAGACGTGCCGGCCAGAAGAGTCGGCGGTTCCCGGGCCTATTTTGATTGCGGTTCCGTCATCCTGGCCGTACTCGATACTACTCCGGCCGGCAAGGGAGCCGTCCCCAACGCGGACGACATCTACTTTTCAGTTGCCGTCCTGGAGCAATTCCATGCACGAGCCCAAGCCCTTGGATGCCTGTCCAAGGAAAAGGTCCACGACGCGAGTGGAGGCGAGATTGTAGTCAGGCCTTGGGGGGAACGATCTTTCTATGCGGAAGATCCATGGGGAAATGGCCTCTGTTTCGTGGATGAAACAACTCTGTTCACCGGCCGCGGGTAAAAGCTGCTGCCCATACACCCCCATGGGACCGCAATCCACCATTGTCCTAATTGGTCGCCGCGCGTAGAATTTAATGAGCGGGCTCATGGTGACTGGAACGCACCCTGGGCCGATTCGGAGTTTGGTGGGAGTTCTGATTGGATATTCCAGGACCGTGCGCGGATGCATATCCGTACTGCGGCCGCCGGCGACGCCCGGTCGAGCCGACTGCGTCGCCATCGGAATGCCGCCAAACTTAAGGGAGGATTGTCTATGCTCGGCCGCAAACAGGGATTTCCCGTGTGTTGTTTTCTGTCTCTGCTGTTGATATCACCCGCCGCGTTTGCCGGAAAATACAATCAGATCGTGGATATCGGGGCTCCGTTGCCCCGGTTCGATAACCTGCCGACAACCGACGGAACGAAGCTCTCCTCGAGCAATCTAAGAGAGGATGTAGTGGTGCTGGTATTTTTGGCGGATCACTGCCCCTGGGTTCAAGGCATGGACGGCGATCTCACCAAGTTAGTCGACCAGTTCAAAGGGCGAAGCGTGCGCATTGTCGGAGTCAGCGTGAGCCATCTCGAACAGGATAAACTTCCCGGGATGAAAATCCACGCCGCCAAAGTCGGCTATAACTTCACTTACGTCTACGATGAAAGTCAGGAACTCGGTCGCAAGCTGGGGGCTACACATACTCCCGAGTACTTCGTGTTCAACAAGGAACGCAAGCTCGTCTACATGGGACTGCTCTACAACTCTCCTGCTTCCATGCGCAGCGACGGCTCGATTAATTACACGCGCGGCACTCCCACGAATTTATATGTGAGGGACGCGATTGAGGCGGCCCTCGCAGGCAAGCCGGTGTCGGAACCGGAAACCCGGGCCCAGGGATGCACGATCGAGTACCAGAAGGTCAGCTGAGAGTGAACAGTAAGCACGGTGCCCTGGTCCTCGTTATGGTGTGCCTTTTCGCAGGCGGCTGCGCCCGGCTTTCGGCCGAAAAGGCACGACCCGGCAATGTCTCTTTCCAGCCGGTGACATATCCGGAATGGCAGGAAAAACTCGCCGGCTACAAGGGGAATGTCGTCGTGGTCGACCTCTGGGCCACCTGGTGCGCGCCTTGTGTGCAACGATTCCCTCACATGGTGGAATTATCCAGGAAGTATAACGGCCGGCAGGGGATCAGGTTTGTCTCCATTTCGCTTGACGATCGCAGTGATCCCGCTGCGCTCGAACTCGCCCACAAATTTCTGATCAAAGAGAACGCAGCGTTCGACAACTACAGGATGGATGAAATCGTCCCGGATGCGTTCGACAAACTCGATATCCAGGGGATTCCGGCGGTCTTTCTGTACGATCGTGAGGGAAAGCTGCGCTACCGGCTGACGGGAGACGATCCCAATCATCAGTTTACCGACGATGACGTCGACCGGGCCGTTCAGGATCTGCTTCGAAAATAGAACCGATTGCGGCGCGGAACCACTTGTGTGTTTCTGTGCCGCCCTTTCAGGGCTTGAGATCTCCGGTTCTCTACCCAGGGCTCACGCCCTGGGCTTTGCTTTCCCGCCCTTTCAGGGCTAAGCATTGCACGACCTTGAAAATCTCGAAGGGGTGGAGTAGCAGAGCCCAGGGCGTGAGCCCTGGGAAGCGGGAATCGGGCGGCAAGAGCCCTGAAACGGCGGCACAGGAAACCTGCGGCGAGAGCGCAACATTTTCATGCGTCAGGGGTGCGCCCCAGCGTATGGGAGACTGTTCCGAAAATAGGCGGAGCCTTTGGAGACGCCGCACTCCAAGGCGCTTCGCGCAACGGTTGTGCTTTTCATGCGCTGTGGTGCGCCCCGACGCATGTGGGACTGCTTCGAAAATGACTCGCCTCAGAACTGCAAAAGCAGCCACTATCCTTGGAAGAGGGTTACTCTAATATCTAATCCTCACTAAGTGTCGCGTTTTTACGAGCGATTGGATTCTCCCACCTCCCCAATTTCGCCTTGTCCTATGCGGGCCAGGTAGAACGTTCGACAACCGCGGCGCATGCCGGGGGAGTGTCGCAGAAACGGCATGCCGTCAAACGCGCGAATCCGGTCAAATCCTGCTTTCAAGAGCACGCTCCGGATCTCGATTGCGCCCCAGCAGACCTGTTCGACGCGCTCTTTCCGCCTTCGCCAATGACGGCCCTCGCGGAAGAACCACTCCGCATTGGTCCAGGCTTTGTCGCGCGCCCGATCGTAGCCGCCGTGCAGCACGAGCGCAAAGTCGGGCTGCTCTATCCACCATGCCCTTGGCCAGAGCTTCTTGAAGGCGAGGCGTGTGTTCACGTCGAAATAAAAGTATCCGCCCGGACGGAGCGCGCGTGCCGCCGACGCGGCCACCAAACCCAGGTCGACATTGCGCGGCACGTGGTTGATCGCATCAAATTCGCTGAGGACCAGATCTGCCGGCTCCGGAAGCTCGAAGTTTCGCATATCTGCGCGCAGGACTTGCAGGGACACGCCCGCCTTTTCGGCCTTTTGCCGCGCGAGACGGCACATGGTCGGCGAGAGGTCGACGGCATACATCTTGATGCCGCTGCGGGCCAGCGCAACCGCTGTCGTTCCCGTCCCGCACGCCAGATCGCACGCAGCCTTGACCTGCGGCAGGATGCAGCCCAACAATTTCGCACGCGCGGATTCAGAACACGGAATTCCCAAACCAAACATCCGGCGTTACCAAGAATTTGGAACTTTTTGACGCATGGAAGGTAAGTAATGAATGTGTTAGTCTCTGCAAATCGCGAGATGCAGGTTCGCTCGGAGGAATTGAGATGCCCATGCAAAGCAAGCAGCAAAAAAAGAGAATGGTACGTTGTATCACCTTTGGAATGGCCATTTTAACCGTCTTGATCGGACTCAACGAACCGCAACTGGGGAGGGCGCAGTCGCAGGCCGCAGGCGCCGCGGCGCAGGCTCAAGCCGCTGCGCCAAGCATCCTTCGAGGTGGCGTCCATCAAACCCAGCGAGCCTTCCCCGATGGGCGTATTCATGATCAAGATAGGAGCTTCTCCCGGCGGCAGGTGGACGGCTTCGGGCATTACCGTGGGCATCCTCATTCAGCAGGCATACGACGTTAGGGATTACCAGATCTCCGGCTTACCCAGCTGGGTGAATTCCGAAAGGTATGACATCGTTGCCAAGGCGGATACCCCGAACATCACCCGCGAGAACCTCAAGGTGCTGCTCCAGTCGCTGCTGGCGGAACGATGCAACCTGAAGTTGCACCGCGAAACCAAAGAATTACCGACTTATGAGCTGGTCGTGGGGAAAAACGGGCACAAGCTCCACTTATCAGAGATCCAGCCTGCCGCGCAGACAGATGCGCAGCCGCCCGATCCGTCGAAACCTGTCCAGGCAGGGGCCATTGGCGGCGGAGCCGCTGCAGGCGGCGGTGGCGGCTATGTTAGCGTCGGTCCCGCCGGAAAAGTTGTCAACGGTGCCGGCGGAGCGGGTGGAGGCTCCGTTAGCGTCGGTCCCGGCGGAAAAGTTGTCGACGGTAACGCCCCAGTCAAGAGCGGGTCAACGATGAGGATGGGTAGGGGACAGCTGAGCGCCCAAATGACTCCCGTCTCGGCGATTGCCGCGATGTTGGCACAACAACTGGGCCGGCCTGTAATCGATAAGACGGATATCAAGGGCAGCTATGATTTCACCCTGCAGTGGACGCCGGACGAAACTCAGCGAGGCATTGGGTTTGGAGGAGTTGAGAAGCCCCCGAGCGATAGCCCACTGCCGGCGGATCCATCGGGCCCCTCGATCTTCACGGCCGTGCAGGAACAGCTCGGGCTCAAACTCGAAGCATCAAAGGGTCAGGTTGAGACCCTGGTGATCGACCACATTGAAAAACCCTCTGGAAATTAGTGGATCATGGGGAATAGAGCATAGTCAAGGAGTTCCAATAGGACCCTGAAGGTCCAGCGGGATAGTCCAGGGCGCAGGCCCTGGGAGCTGACGTAGAGCAAGGAATCAGCTTTGTCAGCAGCAATTTCGGGGCGGGAGATCATCAGAGAAAGGATGTGGTGATCGGCTTTCCTGGGATCGCCGCGCCCCAGCGCGGCGCAGTTGATTTTTCGCAGTCGTCGCCTATTCCCGCCCCACCTTTCTGGATCAAAGCGCTCCCCTTACCCGACAAGAGGGTGATGGGTGACTCAAATAGGTCCGGTGAAAATTTGCCGCGCTGGGGCGCGGCGATCCCAGATGGCCATTGAGTTGCCAGAGAACCCCAGGAAAATGGTCTGATTAAATGCTCTGCATCGATAAATTTAGAGTGATGCGTCTTGAGGGAAAGCACATCCGACAGTTCGGTCTTAACCTTTCCCTCATGATTCGGCGGCAAGGAATAGAAGAATTGCTGCCATGACGGGCTTGTGACACTTATGCGCAAATATCTTGCTTGCCTGACCGCCGCCTTGATGACCTTATTCTGTCTCGGCACTTTGCACCTGACGGCGGCGGAACATCACGGTCTGGTGAAGTTCGGCGGCGTGCCGGTTCCCGGAGCCACGGTAACAGCGGTTCAGGGTGAAAAGAAACTGGTCACCATCACTGATCCGCAAGGCTACTACGCATTTCCAGATCTTCCGGACGGAGTCTGGGTGGTTCAGGTCGAGATGCTCTGCTTTTCGCCATCCAAACAAGAGGTGCCCGTTGCAGCAGGCGCACCCGGAGTGGAGTGGGAATTGAAGTTGCTCCCCATTGATGAGATCAAGGCGGTGAAAAGCGCTCCTGCAACACCCGCGCGTCAGCAGGCACAGCCACTACCTGCCGCCGGCGCTTCGGCCGTCAAAGCGGAGGCCAACAAGGGCGCACCTCCGGGTAAAGTGTCTCCCAACGCCAAGGCCGACCAGGCAGCACAGTCCGCTGCCAGTTCACAAGACAAGTTTCAGCGGACGGATCTGAATGCCGCAAACCCGAATACGAGCGGCGCCGCCGCTGCCAGTGGCGAGTCCGGTGCCTTTGGGGGCCAGAGTCCTGACGAACTCGTCCAACGAGCCGCCGACGGCCTGCTCGTCAATGGCAGCGTGAATAACTCCGCCAGTACCCCATTTTCACAACTCCCTGCGTTCGGCAATCTGCGCAAGGGCATGGGATCTCTGTATAACGGCAGTCTTGGTCTGATCCTGGATAACTCAGCGCTGGATGCCCGCTCGTATTCCTTTACAGGACAGGATACTTCCAAGCCGGCGTATAACCATCTGACAGGCGTGGCGGCTTTCGGCGGTCCGCTCAGGATCCCGCGCATTGTCAAGAACGGCCCTGTTTTCACCGTCAATTACCAGTGGACGCGAAATCGCACCGCCACGACCCAACCCGGCTTGATGCCGACTCTGGCGGAACGCGGCGGAGATCTCTCACAGCTCTTGAATCCGCTTGGTCAGCCCGTACGGATCTTCGATCCGAAGACCGGATTGCAGTTTCGGGACAATGTGATCCCAACGGAACGGATCAGCGACCAGGCCAAGGCTCTACTGGATCTCTATCCAGTTCCAAAGATTGCCGGCAGCACGCGATACAATTACCAGATTCCTATTCTCGCGGTCACTCATCAGGACAGCCTCCAGACGCGTGCCAGCAAATCACTCAATCGGACAAATCAGCTGTCCGGCACCTTCGCCTATCAGAGTATCCGTGCCGACCATCCCAACCTGTTCGGCTTCCTGGATACCACGGATTCGACCGGCCTGAACGCAAGCGTCAGCTGGCGGCACAACTTCACAAACCGGCTGCTCGCTAATGTGGGGTACCAGTACAGCCGGTCCGTCCAGGAGATCCATCCGTTCTTCGAAAACCGCAGAAATGTATCCGGCGATGCCGGAATCTCCGGCAACGACCAGAATCCCATGAACTGGGGCCCCCCGGACTTGATCTTCTCCGGAGGCATCACCGCGCTATCGGATGCGCGGGCGTCCTCGAATCGCAACCAGACGAGCGCATTTTTGTACGCCATGTTCTGGAATCACGGCCGCCACGGCTTCTCGTTTGGCGCCGACTTTCGCAGGCAACAATTCAATTATCTGTCACAGCAAAATCCACGCGGCATCTATACATTTACCGGCGCGGCCACCCAATCGCCGGTGAACGGCCTTCCCGTTGCCGGCACCGGATCCGATTTCGCCGATTTTCTGCTGGGAATTCCCACGACCAGTACGATCGCCTTCGGTAACGCCGACAAGTATTTTCGGGCATCGTCCTACGACGCCTACTGGACGGACGATTTCAAGATCAGTTCCGGCCTTACGATGAACGCAGGAATTCGCTGGGAATACGGGTCCCCGATCACGGAACTCCAGGGCCGCCTCGTAAACCTGGACATCGCTCCCGGCTTTGGGGCTGTGGCGCCGGTGTTGGCCAGCCATCCGATTGGCGGTTTAACCGGCGAATCCTATCCCACCTCGCTGCTCCGTCCCGACAAAAGCGCATTTCAGCCCCGGATCGGTTTCGCGTGGCGGCCCTTTCCCGCATCATCCATGGTCATTCGCGCCGGGTACGGGATTTATTTCAACAGTTCCGTATACACGACGATCGCCGCACAGATGGCACAGCAGGCACCGCTTTCGAAGAGTTTGAGCGTGCAGAACAATTCCGCGAATCCGTTTACCATGGCGAACGGCTTCAACGCCTCGCCGACCGCTGTCGCCAACACTTTTGCCGTCGATCCCGACTTTCGTATCGGCTATGCGCAAACCTGGCAGTTATCGATTCAACGTGACCTCCCCGCAGCGCTACAAATGACGGCAATCTATCTCGGGACCAAAGGGACTCGCGGCACACAGGAATTCCTGCCCAATACTTATCCTACCGGCGCTGTGAATCCCTGTCCCTCTTGTCCGGCAGGCTTTGCGTACCTCACCTCAAACGGCAATTCAACTCGGGAGTCAGGGCAGATCCAGCTGCGCAGGCGTTTGCACAATGGTCTGACTGCGACCGTCCAGTACACCTATTCGAAATCGATCGATGACACCGCGCTGGGCGGCTGGGGTCCGGGAACCTCGGTGATCGCTCAGAACTGGCTCGACCTCGGAGCCGAAAGAGGCCTCTCGAGCTTCGATCAGCGGCACCTGATGACCCTGCAGATGCAATATTCTACCGGCATGGGCGTGCGCGGCGGCATGCTGATGGGTGGCTGGAAGGGGCGACTCATGAAGGAATGGACCTTCACCGGCCAAGTCACCTCCGGCAGCGGGTTCCCGCTGACGCCCATTTATCTCGCGGCCGTGAAAGGGACTGGAGTGACCGGCAGCATTCGACCCGATACCACCGGCGTCTCACCCTATGCCGCTCCTCAAGGCTACTTCCTGAATCCCGCTGCGTATGCAGCCCCGACGTCGGGCAACTGGGGAGATGCCGGGAGGAACTCGATTACCGGTCCCGCCCAGTTTTCGCTGAATGCTTCGCTGGGGCGCACATTCCGGATCAGGGATCGCATTATGGTTGATTTACGTTTCGACGCGACCAACGTCATGAACCACGTCACGTTCCCCAGTTGGAACACGACCGTAACCAGCGCCCAATTCGGGCTGCCGAACTCTGCCAATCCGATGCGCAGCCTGCAAACCACGCTGCGAGCGAGGTTTTGATTATGAGGCTGATGTCGGCGTTCCTCCTTTTTTCGCTCGCCACCGCTCCGCAGCAGGTCGGCCAGAATGCGCCCATGACCGCGACCGGTCAGACCACTTTCCGGGCATCGAGCCAGCTCGTGGTTGAAACCGTCATCGTTAAGGACAAGAACGACAATCCGGTCGAGGGCCTGACCGAGAAGGACTTCCTGGTCACCGAGGACGGCGTGCCGCAGACCATTCAATTTTTCGAAGCCCAAAAGTTGCCGGAGACGCCTGACGCAGTGCCGCTTGCGGCGCCGCTCCCGCCCAAGCTCCTGGACAAGCTGCCCCGGACCCAGATCTCACCCGAACAGCCGGGCCGCATTCGATATAGCGACCACCGCCTGCTGGCACTGTATTTCGACATGACCGCGATGCCGCCGATGGACCAATATGCGCGCATTAAATGCTGCCAAGAAGTTTGTCCAAACTCAGATGACCGCCGCAGATCTAATGGCCATTATGATGTTTTCCGGCGGTGCAGTGCGAACCCTGGTGGATTTCACGGCCGATCGGGACCGGCTGCTGAGCATCATTCGAAACCATGATTGTAGGAGAAAATGAAGACGCGGTGGCCACCGACGATACCGCATGCCGACACCGGTGCGGCGTTCGGCCAGGACGACACCGAATTCAACATCTTCAATACCGACCGCCAGCTGTCCGCAATTCAAACGGCCGCCAAGATGCTGGGGACACTCAGCGAGAAAAAATCGCTCGATCTATTTCGCCAGCGGCCTCAGGCTGAACGGCATCGACAACCAGGCCCAACTGCACGCGACGATCAACGCGGCCATCCGCGCGGGCGTGTCCTTCTGGCCCATCGACGCCCGCGGCCTGCTGGCGCAGGCTCCCCTCGGCGACGCCACCAGGGGTTCGCCCGGCGGGGTCGGCATGTACAGCGGCGCTTCCGCAATGGCGATGATGACGAATTTCCAGCGCTCGCAGGACACCCTCTGGACCATGGCCGCGGATACCGGCGGCAAGGCATTGCTTGACAGCAATGACCTGGCGGCCGGAATCATCCAGGCGCAGAAGTCCATTTCGAGTTATTACATCCTCGGCTATTACACCAGCAACGAAGCCCAGGACGGCAAATTCCGCCGGATCAAGATTGTGCTCAACAACGGGCTGTCGGCCGCGCTCGATTATCGCCAGGGCTATTACGCCGGCAAGGTGTTCGCCAAATTCACGGTTGCGGACAAGGAGAGACAGCTCGAGGAAGCGCTGATGCTGGGAGATCCGATCACGGAACTCACCATCGCCATGGAGATCGACTACTTCCAGTTGAACCGGGCCGAGTACTTTGTGCCGCTGACGCGTGAAAATCCCGGGGCGGGAACTGGCGCTGGCACGTCGCGGCGGATTCGATCACACCCTCATCGATTTTATCGGCGAGATGAAGGACGAGTACGGAACCACCATTCAGAATCGTTCGCGACAAGGTGGACATCAAATTGAGCGATGCCACCGCGGCAGAACTGGCAAAGCGCCCGATTCAATACGACACCGGTTTCACCCTGCTTCCCGGCGGCTACAAGATCAAGTTTCTCGCCCGCGACGCCGAGACCGGCAGAATCGGCACGTTCCAGATGAATTTCGTGATCCCCAACCTCAACAAGGAAGAAAAGCGCATTCCGATCAGTTCGGTGATCCTGAGCAGCCAGCGCACGGACCTTCGTGACGCGCTCTACAACGCGACCAAGGAAAAGGACCGGGAGCGGATCGACGCAGCGAATCCGCTGATGCAGGACGGGCAGAAGCTGATTCCCAGCGTCACGCGCGTGTTCCACACGGACCGGGACCTGTACGTATTTCCTCAGGCCTATGACCGGGGAGCCGTGAGCGCTCAGCCGCTGGTCGCATTCGTGACTTTCTATCGAGGTCAGACCAAGGCGTTTGAAACGCCGCCGCTCGCGGTGACCGACCCGCCGAATCCCCAATCGAAGGCGGTGCCCCTGAGATTCAGCCTTTCCTTGAGCAATCTCCCCCCAGGCGAGTACAACTGCCAGGTAACGGTTGTAAGCCCGAGCGGGCAGAAGGCCTCCTTCTGGCAAGCCCCGGTGATGCTCATTCGATAGGGATTTCGGGGACAGGCTACGCTTTCGCCAGTTTCGAAAAAAGTAAAAGCGTAGCCTGTCCCCGATACCCAGACGACGCACGGAGGCGCACTCTCGGCAGCCCTGCGTGACTATTTCTTCTTGATGGGCTCCGCCGGTTTGGGCGGCAGTTTTACCGGCACAGCCTGGAGCTTTTTCATCAGTTCCGCGACTGCGCGTTCAAGCTGAGGATCCTTGCCCACCATGACCGATTTCGGATCGTTCTCGACATCGATGTCGGGATCGACGCCGTGCCCTTCGATAACCCATTCCCCCTTGGTGTTGGCGAAACCCGATTCGGGCACGTAGATGATGCCGCCGTCGATCAGCGGACCGCGCCCCGAGATTCCGACCACGCCGCCCCATGAGCGTCGGCCGATCAGCGGCCCAAGGCCCGCTTCGCGGAACATCGCCGGAAAGATGTCGCCGTCGGACCCTGCGAGTTCATTAAGCAGCGCGACCTTGGGTCCGATGAAGACGCCGTCGGGATAAGTTGTCCCCTGAGAATCGGTGCGGTCGTAATTCATGCCCAGCCATGTCCGCGCCAGGCGTTCGATGAGCATGCGCGACACATTGCCGCCGCCGTTCGCGCGCTCATCGACTACGAGGGCCTCCTTGTTCAACTGGCCATAGTAGTATTTGATAAATTCGTATATGCCGGGAGCCCCCATATCAGGCACATGCAGGTAGCCGATGCGACCGCCGGAGAGGGCATCTACCATCTTGCGATTCCGGTCAACCCAGTTGAAGTAGATCAGATTGCTCTCGCTGGTGATCGGGTTGAAGGTGATGGCTCGGGCACCGTCCATGGACGGCCTGGAGTTGACCGTGAGCTGCACAGGACGGTCGGCCTTGTTGCGCAGCTGCCGGTAGGGATCTTCGTTCGGGCTCAATTCCACGCCATCGATGGCCAGGAGATAGTCGCCGACTGCGACGTGGATGCCAATCTCGGTCAGGGGCGCACGGTAGATCTCCTCTTCGTTCTGGCCGGTAAAGATTTTGGCAATTCGGTATCGGCCCGCCTGCTTGTCGAGTTCGAAACGCGCACCGGGGAGTGCGACCCTCGGCCGGGGCGGAATCAGGAAATCGCCCCCTTCGATGTACGCATGCTGAATGGTCAACTCCGAGATCATCTCGCTGATCACATAGTTGAGATCGGAACGATGGGCGACATATTGCAGCAGCGGTTCGTACTGTTTGCGCAACGCCTCCCAATCGTAGCCGTGCATGTTCTCGACGTAAAACCAGTCACGATAGCGCCGCCACACCTCGTTGAAAATCTGTTTCCATTCCTCCACGGGCACGCGGTCGACCATCAGGCCGGCAGTTGAAACATTCTTTTTCCCCCCAGCACCGGCCGGAGTGGCGTCGAGCACGACAAAACCGGCGCTGCTCCGGGCCAGGAGCTTGGACCCATCCGCCGATAGCGCATATCCCCCGACGTCATCGACCAGATTAGTCTCCTTGCGGTCCTTGAGCGAATAAATGCGCAGCGAAGGGCCGCGCTCCGGCGCGCGGCCGTAATAGAACGGTGGTTGGACGACGTAGATCAGAAAGCCCTTTTTGGCGCTCAGCCCGCCGTAATTGTCGGCCTGCAAAGGCACGCGCGCCACGCGCAGCGCAAGCCCGTCGAAATCGATTGGCATATCCGTAGCAGCTATCTCTGGGGTTTTGGCAGCGGGCTTGTCTTCCTTTTCGAAATTCACCTCGTCGCTTTCGGCCGGGAATGGGTGTTTTACGTCCTTTCGCAAGGCCAGGGCAAAGATGCCGGTCGTGCGATTGGTCGCGTAGTTGAATTCGACCGAAGAAATTTGCGGCGCGTATTCGCGATCGCTCAGATAAAAGAGATAATTGCCGTCCGGATCCCATGCCGGATTCTGGGCGTTGAAGAGCTCATCGGTGATCTTCTGCAGCTGGCCGTCCTTTTCGCTCCAGATGTAGATCGAGCTGAAATTGTTCACGCCCGCCATGCTGAACGACAAAAAGTGGCTGCGCGGCGACCAGGTGTAATCGAGCACACGGCCGCGCGGCGCGTCGACGACCTGACTGAGCTTCTTGTCGTCGAACGAGTAGACGAACACCTTGCCGTCCTTGTCGCCGAAAGCGATGCGCTTGGAATCGGGGGACCACACCGGCTGGTAGCGCATGGCCTTGCCGCCTGAGATCAGCTGTTCGGGCTTGCCCAATCCGTCGGGCGAGATTACATAGAGCTCTTCTTCGCCGCTGATATCGGAGAGGAAAGCGATTTTGGAGCCATCGGGCGACCAGGCCGCCGCCTTGTCGTGGGCGCCGGAGGAGTGGGTCAGGTTGCGCGTAGGCCCTTTGTCGACTGGTGCGGTGAAAATGTCGCCACGCGCGCTGAACAGCACCCGCTCGGCTTTGGGGCTAAGGTCGAAATCTTCCATCTGGTTCGCGGCTGAGACCCGCGACGGCTGCTTCCACAACCCGTCGTCAGGCACGTTGATGGCAATCGGTGTGCTCTTGCCAGTCTTGGTATCGAGGATCTGTAACTCGCCGTTCAACTCGTAGACGATGCGGCCGTCTGCGTCTGAACTGGGCCAGCGCACGTCCCACACCTTGTTGGCGGTAATTTGCGCGATCTTGCCGCCTGCAATATCGTAGGAGTAGAGGTTGAAGGTCCCGTCGCGATCGGAGTTGAAGAAAATCGCGTTGCTGATCCACATCGGGTCGCGGTTGGAGCGCAGGCTGGAGATGATGCGCCGGGCGCCGTTCGTTTTCAGGTCGAAGAGCCACAGGTCGTTGACCTGGCCGCCGGCATAACGTTTTTCGGGGCGAAAATCGCGGAACAGAGGAGAATAGACGATCTTCGTGCCGTCGGGCGAATAGGCGCCGGCTCCCGCCTCCGGCATCGGCAGCACTTCCGCGGGTCCGCCCGCCATCGGCACCGTGTAGAGGTGATCTTCGCCGAGTGTCCATGAATCCCGCAGCGAGCGGAGCAGGATCGCCTTGCCGTCCTTGGTCCAGTCGTAAACCTGGTTGTCCCAGCCCCAGCGCGGCGTGAGCGGGCCTCGCGCCGGATAATAGGTGAGTTGCTTCGGTACGCCGCCGGTTGCAGGAACCACATAGACCTGCTCGTCCCCGTCGTACTGGCCGGTAAACGCAATCCACCTGCCATCGGGTGAAAATCGGGCAAACAGCTCCTGGCCGGGGTGCGCCGTCAGGCGCGTCGCGGTCCCGCCGGCCGCCGGAGCCAGCCAGATATCCCCCGCATAGGTGAAGGCGACCTTGTCGCCATGAATGGCAGGAAAACGGAGGAGCTTGGTCTGCGCCGCCGCCGAAGTGGTGAAAACCAGAGCGAGCATCAATACGAAGGGTAACGGAATCCATTGCGAAGCGCGTGCATAGCGGGTCATGAAATCCTCCATCCAATCATTGAGTCAAAAAACATACCGTTTTAGAAGAATAACCGACACATGGCGTGATTGGAAGATTCACCCAATCGATGGTTCTAAGTCGGTGGCAGGCGACTATTTCACCAATTGTGGCCTTTGGATTGTGCCGCGTACCAGTCATTAATTGGGTGAGAGAGTCACCTGGCTCCGATTTTTGCCGCGATCCGAGCCAGGCGGTGCGACTGCGATTCCATAAACTTGCCGATACCATTTTTGCGCGGGATGACCTTATGCTACTTTTGCAGGCGCATAAGGGCTTTTCATCCCGCTTCGGTTTCCATCCGTCATGGATGCGACTTCCCCCTCCTGGGACATGAAGGTAGCGCGATTGGCTTGCTGCGATTCAGACAGTGACAAGCCCCGAAAGGGGCGGCACAGCTATAGCCCTGGGCGTGAGCCTTGAGGAAGTGGCACGTAGCCTTTAGAGCCCTGAGAGGGCGGCACAGACTGTGACGCCCTTTCAGGGCTTTCATCTCCGAATGCCCACCGCCCCAAGGCTTGCGTTCTGGGCTGTAGCTGTTCGATCCCTTCGGGGTCAAAAAAGCAACTGCTTCAGCTCCGCCAGCATTCCGGGACTTGTCGTCGATTGCAGTGTCTGAATCGCAGATTCGCTCGACCCGGGATGGACAGCAAATCATCTAAGGTGATAAAGTGCGGCGATGAAACCTGCAATAATCATTGGCGTCCTGCTGACGGCGTTCTTGTGTTGCGCTGCGGGTGAGCAAGGCACGGACCTCAAGGCGCTATGCGAAGCGCATCAGTGGTTCCAGCTGCGGGCAGCCGTAAGGTCAACCAGGGCACCGGCGTTTTATCGTGGTGCGGTCGCTTGCGTTTTCAACGATCTGCCGGATGCCGAGCCCGAGCTGAACAACGTTATCACCTCCGCGCCGCAGTCCGAGGAAGCATTCGAATCGCATGCGCTCTTGACCAATGCTTACATTCGAGCGGGGAGATACCGGCAGGCGCTGGCACAGCTTGAGAAGATGCTGGCGATAAAACCTGAGGATGCCGGCACGAAAAACGCCCTGCCGTTGTTCGCAGCTCTTGGCCGGTATACTGATCAGGTGGTCACGCAGCGGCACTCTTCCATCATGCGTTATAGAAAGAAAGACGGAAATTTGTTCCTCCCCATCGCGGTGAATGAGAAGCCGGCCAGCTATATCGTCGACACCGGCGCCAACTTCTCCGCTCTAAGTGCGGGAGAAGCCCGCCGCCTCGGTCTGACGATCCATGGCATGACCGCGAACGGTAGCGATGCTGCAGGCGGCAAGGTCCTGGCACAGATTGCCGTTGCCGACAAACTCAGGGTTGGCGAGTTTCAACTCACAAACGTGGCCTTTCTGGTGCTCACTGACGATCGCCAGCCGTTTGTCGATTTAGCACCAGGGGAACGCGGAGTGCTTGGATTGCCCGTGCTGCTCGCCTTGGAAACCCTGCGCTGGAGCCCAGACGGCAGATTTGAGATCGGCTTTCCATCCCAACCTGAGACTGCCGGAGGCTCGAACCTCTGCTTCGAAGGCATGACTCCCGTTACCGAGGCCAGTTTTCAACAGAGCAAACTTAACCTGGTTGTAGACACTGGAGCAACAAAGACCGCCTTCTGGCCACCCTTTGCAAAGGATTTCGCGAGCGTTGTTCACCAATCCGGCAAGAATGGTTCACAGAAGGTTACGGGGGTGGCCGGAAGCGTAAAGGTCAAAACAATCACTCTTCCCAAACTCACATTCCGCCTTGGGGGGATGGACACAATCCTTCGTCCCGCACACGTCCAGCTGGAGCCCACAGCATCCGAGAGCCAGTGGTTTCACGGCATACTGGGCTTAGATCTTCTCAGCAAAAATCGTCGTGTAACGTTGGACTTTCATAATCTCACGCTTATAGTCGCTATAGCTTCACCTCGACCGGGCGGCCATCGAAAACGACTTCTTGAGACGTGGTTTCGCCTGCTACCCGGACTACGATGTTGCGCCGCAACGGGGGCAGCATTCTAGCACCGCTCGCCAGACGCAGCCTCAACCGCCGCTGCGCGTTGCTCCAGGCCACGTTCACCTTCATGAATTCGCCCTTGCGGAAGTTGAAACTCCTGCCATCGTCCTCATAAAGCGAGTAGGTCGCGTCGGCGCCCGGGTACACCCAAAGGGCCAGCGGGCCGTCGACCATCTCCTCAGTATACTGCTTTACCGGACCGATAGGGAGTATGGAGCCGGCGCTTACATATAGGGGCATGGTCGCGAGGTCGACGGCCCTGCTGATCTCTTTCCCTCCTGCCATTCTTTCCTGGGTCCAGAAGTCGTACCAGTCCCCGCGCGGCAGATAAAGGGAGCGTGAAGTAGCCCCCTTCTTCACTACGGGCGCAATGAGGATGTCCCGGCCCCACATATATTCGTCACCGCGGGCGACCGCAATCTGATCGTCTGGATAGCGGAACCAGAGCGCACGGAGGATCGGCACGCCGGTTTCACAGGTTTCCTTAACGGCTGAATAGAGATACGGCATCAGCTGATAACGCAGCTCAAGGTACTTCTTGCAGATCGGCTCGATTGCCGCATTGTGCAGTTCCTTCGGATCAGGGTTGTACGGGGTTTCCGTGTAGCCCCAGCCTCCAAGGTTCCAGCCCCAGGGCAGGCGCAGTTTCCAGTTGCGCCCGTGCGAGCGGAACAGCGGGTTGAACGCGGCAAACTGGAACCAGCGCGCGTACAGTTCGCCGGTGAACTCATCCGTGGGCACGAACCCGCCGATATCGGTGCCCCAGTAAGGGATGCCGCTCAAACCGGTATTCACCGCAATCGAAATATGGTTCTCCAGCGTCTCCCACCTCGACTGGACATCGCCCGACCACAGGAAGGAGGCAAACCGCTGCATGCCGGGAAATCCGTTGCGGTGCAAAGCGTAGACGCGCTCGTTCGGCCGATACATTTGATGGCCCTCAAAATACATCCGATTGCGCGCCAGCCGCGACGCTCCGTCAAGTCCATCTCCCTGATCTGGCCACCAGCCGTCCACGCCAAGATCGAAGAGCGGTTTGTGCACGGGCCAGTAACAGCTCACCTGGCGATCATCAGGCCAGCGCCCATCGGGCGTCCGGCCGCTGGGCAGCGGCGCTGCGGTACACGGCTCCGCTACTGTTCCGTTTAAACGCCGCCCTTCCACAACCACGTGCAGCACGACCTTAAAGTGGTTGTCGTGCAACTGCTGGATCATTTTTTTAGGATCCGGGAACGCCTTGGGATTCCAATCAAATTCACCGTTGTTGGTATTCCAGCCGTTCGGGCAGAAGCCGGTGCCGAGATAGATCATCCCATCGCAGGGAAGCTTTTTCTCACGGAACAACCTGGCTTCCTTGAGAATCTCCTCCGGCGTGTCCAGCGTGCGATGCGATTGCTGATAGCCGAACGACCAGATCGGCGCCATCTCGGGATAGCCCGTGAGTCGGGCGTACTCCCCCATCACCTTTGCGGGATCTTTGTCGCCGATGACGAAAATGTCCAGCGGCAACGCCGCTTGCGGATCCGGCGGCAGGAATCGGCCGGCTTCGCCGGTGAGATCGAAAGATCCAAGCGGCTGATGAATGAACATCGCCCAGCCGGAAGTCCCGACCAGCAGTTGAACGGGTACTTTGGCGCCATGGGTGGCCAGGCTGTACCCTCCCTGGCCGCTTCGCATCCGATCCAACTTGCCGCGCCGGTCAAACTGGGGTCCGCCCTGGCCAAGACCAAACACCGGGCCATTTCCGAACTGAAAGCCGACAGTGCCGCTTGCCGCATCCACCTTCAGTTCCTGAACCATGCGGCCACGCTGCGCTTCCACGCGCATGGTCAATGGGTCCGCCGTGAATCGGACGGTTAGGTCACCGCATTTCACGCTGCGGGCACCTGCCAGCGTGCGGAGGCTGGCGACCGGTTTTCCCCAATCGTTTTTGATCAAAGTTCCTATGGACGAAACCGGCAGCGCTACATTGTTTTCGACAGGGACGACGGTAATCCGGACGTTCGCGGCGCTGACCGACGTAAGGGCAATCTCCACTGGACGGCCGGCAATCTTGATCGGTCCTTCCTGTGGGAAGGCGGCCTGCTGTACAAATAGTGCGCTTGAACCGATTGCGGCAACGCTCTTCAGGGCTTCTCTTCGAGTGAGTTGGTTTTTCATGATATGGGCATCCTAGCCATTTAGGCGAGAAAAGCAACAGCTCAACGCAGAGGGTGCAGAGGCCGCAGGCAAAAATCATTCAAAAGCGAAACGCGCTCTGCGGTCTCTGCGTTGAAGCTTTTAGGTTGCGGATGTTTCGCGCGGAGCGACGATCAAAGGTTTTACCTCCCGGATAAAGATCAGGATGACGACGAAGGCGGCAATGTGCAGCGTGCCGGCGAGAACAAAGATCGGCGTATATCCGGCCCCATATTTGAGCAGCTGTCCGGCGAGTTCGCCAAATGCGATGCCGCCCATGGCACCGCCGAAACCGACGAGTCCTGCGACCGCTCCTACAGCGCGGCGGGGAAAAAGGTCGGCCGGCAGCGTCATCATGAGCGTGGACCAGGCTTGCTGGCCGAAGTAGCCGACCGCGAACGGCACGATCACCAGTAGATTCGAGGAGACGGTCACGAGCAGCAGGCAGGGCATCACGGAAACGCTGATGCCGATGGCGATCTTGCGCGCCAGACTCAGCGACCAACCGCGCTTGAGCAAGAAACTCGAAAATGAACCGATAACCAGGCATCCCACTCCAGCCGCTGCCCAGGGAATCCAGGCAAAATAGCCCACTTGCTTGATGTCGTAGCCGCGGGTGTCCATCAGATACTTGGGCAGCCAGAGGCTGATGAAATACCAGACCGCATCGCCCAGAAATTTTGCCAGGACGAGGCCCCAGACCTGCCGGTAACGGAGTAGGTGAAGCCACCGGATGCCGGGCTCGTCCTGGACGGCGCGGGTCGTCGTGACTTCCTCGAGTTCAATCCGCTCGACGGCGGCAAGCCGCGGATGGCGCGCCGGCGGGTAATAAGACCGCACCCACCAAACAGTCCAGAGCAGACCGGCAGCACCTGAGAAATAGAACACCCAGGGCCAGTGGAGGTAGAACAGAATGGTCGCGATTGCCGGGGGAGCAAGGATACCGCCAACAGCCGTGCCGGCGTTGATGATGCCCATGGCGGTCGAACGCTCGCGCGCCGGGAACCACTCGGCCACAGCCTTGGTCGCGGCCGGAAATCCACCGCCCTCGCCCACGCCCAGCAGCAGCCGGCTGGCTGCCAGCATCGTGAAGCTGGTGGCAAGTCCGTGACTCGCGCAGGCCAGGGACCAGAACAACATGATCAGCAGAAATCCCATGCGTGTTCCCAGAGCGTCGATCAGCCTGCCACCGGCTATGTACATCAATCCATAGGTAAGCAGGAAGAATGTGCCAAGATGCGCATATCTCTCATCGGGGATCGGAATATCGCTGGTGATGTGCTTGATCGCCACGGGAAGTGTCTGGCGGTCAAAGTAGCTGATCGTGATGGCCGCGCACACAAGTATGGCCAGCTGCCAACGTTTGCGGCTCAAAACTGCTTTGAGGTCCATCAGCTCTCCCCGTTCTTCGGACGCGGATCAGGCAATCAGGATTTTGTCATCACCCGCATTTCACTACCATCCTAGCCGGCTCTTCGTAGAACTGCCTGCGATTCAGACAGCGACAAGCCCCGAAGGGGTGAAATATCCAATGCCAAAGGCCTTTCGCCTCTTCAGGGCTCTTTCCACTCACATCCTCAACCCCGGGCTCACGCCCGGGGCTATTCTCTTCCGCGCCTTCGGCGCTGCGCTTTTGAAACAGTCTCGGCGGGCGGGACCTACTGCGGTTCAGAACATAACTTCTAATTTCTGACCTTTGTATTCGATGGTTTTCGATGTGCCCTCGGGGAGCAACTGCACCCTGAAGTAACGAGGCACGCGGGCAGCCGGGACTCCGGCCGGTGCGCCCGGTTGGATCGTCAACCGCCGGGCGCCGTCGTTCCAAGTCAGGCGTGTCCAGGCTGCCTTGTTCTGAAGGTAATCGAGGCTGATGCCGTCATCCTCATAGAGCGTGAACTGGCCGTTGTTGCCGCGATAGACTTTGAGCGTTGTCGGCTCCGCCACCTTCTCGCCCGTGTATTGGCGGATAGGGTCGACAGGAAGGATGGCACCGGCGCGAATGTAAAGCGGCATCGTCTTCAGGTCCACCGTGCGCGTGATGGTCTTGCCCCCGGCCTGCTTTTCGTTGGTCCACCAGTCATACCAGTCGCCCCTGGGGAGATAGACCTCGCGTGACCTGGCACCCTGCTTGAAGACTGGGGCGACGAGCATGTCGCGCCCCCAAAGATACTGGCTGCCGTCCGCCACAGCCTTTGGATCGTCCGGGTAATGCAGCCACATCGCGCGCATGAGCGGCATTCCGGTGTCGTGAGCATCGCGAGCCAGTGTGTAGGTGTAGGGGAGGAGCTGGTATCGCAGGTTGTCGTACTCCCGACAGATTGGTTCGATGGCAGGATTGTTCAGCTCGGAAGCGTTGGGATTGTTGCGGCCATTTTCGTTCGGCCCCATTTCGTTCAAGCCCCACCCCCAGGGCAGGCGCGTCCACCATGTCCGCCCATGCGAGCGAAACGAGGGGCTGAACGACGAGAACTGGAACCAGCGCGCGTAGAGTTCTCCGGTCAATTCGGCGTTGGGGTAGAATCCGCCGGTGTCGGAGCCCCAGAAAGGCGAAATGCTGAGCGAATGATTGACCCCGACCATGACCTGGGCTTCGAGCGTGCGCCAGGAGGAATCCGTATCGCCCGACCAGACCCAGCCACCCCACTGCGCAATGCCCAGGTAGCCGTTGCGATGCAGGCTCCAGGGGCGCACGTTGGGCCGTGTGGAAATCGGCCCCTGGTAGTAGAGCTGATGACGCTTCACGCGTTCGAACAGATTGAACCAATCTCCTTCATCCGGCCAGAACGCGTCCACCCCGGCGTCAAACAGCTTCACATGCTGCTGCCAATAATTCTGGATGTGGGAAACGTCGAGCGTTTCGCCCTGCCTGGGCGGGATCGTTCCCTGAATTGTCGGCAACTTGTCTCTCTGCCAGGGCACGATGTGCGTGACGATTTTCACACTTCGCGCGTGCAGATCGGCGATGACGTCCTTGGGATTGCGTTTGAACACCTCGGGATTAAAATCGAACGAGGGCTGCTCGGTGTTCCAGCCCCGCGGGCAGAATCCGGTGCCCAGATAGATGACCGCATCGATGGGAATTTTTTTGTCGCGGAACGTTTGAACGATTTCGATCATCTGAGTTTCATCACTAAGCGTGCGGTGCGACTGCATGTAACCCAGCGCCCACTTGGGCGGCATGACCGCCGGGCCGGTCAGCATGCTGACTTCTTTCATAAAGACATCAGGCTTGTGCGCGTCGAAGACGAAGACATCGAACACTCCCTGGGGGATGCCGGCCGGCGGCCTGCCTTGGACCAAGGCCACGCCGCCGCGCCCGCCGGTGTCTGCCGGCCGCTGCCAGGGCACAAACGCCCCGCGTGCCTTATCCCTCAGATCGACCTCCACCCAGGGGGTAGCGACAAACAGGCCCCAACCTGCGGTGCCGACGAGCAGGGCCACGGGGTTGCGCGACCCGTACGCCTGGGATTGCCAGCGGGGGATCATGGGATCGAGCGCGCCGCGCCGGTCGAATTGCAGCGTACCTTCGCCCTTCTGCCAGCCCTGCCCCATTTGCGGCCCTCCTTCTCCCATGCCAAGGACGGGCATCGAATCGAGTTGGAACATGATTTTGCCGGAGGCGCTGTCGAAGACGAGAGTCTGAATCGCCTGTCCCGCGGCGTTCGAAATCTCAATGGTCAGTTGCGGGTCGCTGGTGACGCGGACCTGCAAGCCGCCGACGCGTCTGGAAACGGCTTTGTCAATCGACCTCAGGCTTATCGCGGGCGCGGGCCATGAGCGTTCGGCGAGTGCCGGAGTGTAAGGAAACGTTTCTGTGAAGCTGAGCGGTCGCAGAGTGATGCGAATGCTGTGATCGCCGCCGGCGCGGATGTCGAGCTGCGCGGACTGTCCTCCGCTCGTGATCGTCGCGGCGCGGCCCGCAAGCGATATGATCAAGATCGCCACGGCAATCCGCGTGATGCGGCTCAGGTGCCGGTTCATGCTCATGATGACTCCTTACGGCAAGAGATTGCGAACAGCGTCGTCGATGTGTGCGGCAGCAAGCCGACGTTATTCAACGCACCCGGGCTTACACATGAGCCTCCAGAATCCGGCGGATCCTCTGAAAGGCCGTGCGGCCGCTGTTGTAGACGGGCACCCTGGTGTTGGTCAGGTGCGGCTCGAGCGCGGTCATCGATACCTGTGCCATCACGATGGCATCGACTTCGCGCGACAGCTTGTCGATCTCGGCGAGCAGCATCTCATTATGCTTCTCCGGATTCCCGGCCTTGAGCACCTGGAAGGCTGCGCTGCAAAGGCACAATCTGACTTCGATCGTCTTGCCTGCCTCCTCTCCGGCCAGGCGTAACAGGCGCTCCGAGGAAGGCACGGTAGTCGGGACCGTCGCCAGCAGACCGATGCGCGATCCTTGCTGTACCGCCAGGTCCATCATCGGGCGGTCGATTTGCAGGAGCGGAGTATCGATCATCGGCTGCGCATGCTCCGCCGCACGATTGAACGTCGAGCAAGCCAGAAGGATCAGGTCAACGCCATACTCCTGCTGCGAGAGAGCCCCCTGCACGAATTTGGCATAGTTCTTCTTGGGAATCGTGCCGGGTTCGCAGGCAAAATTCGTGTTCTGGATGGTGTCATCCACCCAATGCACAACTTCGACCTCCGGGATGATTTCATCGATGTATTTCTGTACGGCGCGCGTTGTGATGAGCGCGGCGTGCATGATCCCCAGTTTTCGTCCACTCAGATTCTTGGCCATGGCCCCTCCTTGCACCCACACAAAGCAATTCAGATACATAACTGTTTTGCTGACCGGAACTACCTGATGTTCCCGCGTAGAGTTAGAATAGATCGAGCCGCCCGCCCGGAGTCGGTGTTTACTCGAACAACCCTACTTTCCCGGCATCCCTCCCAGAGGCCCAGGGTTGAGTCAGTCTTGTCAGGCGGAGCATGCTTGGGTCATTTCCGAATTCGAACAACCCTAAGGGAGGCGCCAGCCTTATGAGGGCCCCGGAGGAGCCGAAAGATAATAGCCCCGGGCAAGCGTAGCGCAGCCCGGGGTCAGCCAAACTACGACTCAAAGCCCTGGAGGGGCGAAAGACAAAATCAAAATCGCGGTCGTCACCGCCGTCATTCCATCGCCCCTGCCGGGGCTCTGTCATTTTCTATTACCCTACCCCGGGCTGCGCTGCGCTTGCCCGGGGCTACTATCTAAGGCCCCTCCGGGGCCTGGGCTATACTGCCCTTCGTGGTGCATCGCCATCCCGTTTTTGCCTGGCGCGCGATACAGCATAGCTTCGTCAAGTCTCACCGCCAGAGGCGTGGTTTTCAACATAGGAATACGCCGGCGTCTATCTGAAATCGGGCGTCGGCAACACTCGGGTTTTTTGGGTTAGCTTGGTCTCGCCTACCTGGAGCGTAATAACGTATTCACCCGGAGTCATGGCAGCGCGAGCCTGACCTCCGCGGCCGCCGCCACCCCCGCCGAATCCACCGCCGCCACCCTCCGAGGCCACACGGTTGACGCCGGCTTTCTGCGAGCCCGGCAGCGTCCGGACAACCTGGCCTGCCTGATCCGTGATCGTGATCGAAACCGGCTGGGCTGCGTCCTGTTTCAAGTAGTAATAAATGAGCAAGCCGTTTGGCTCATTCGGCGTGCTGGGGAACGTATCGCCCAGAAGCCGGTAGTTGCCCTGCGCCCCGTCGCGGCGGATCGGTTCTGGCTTCACCGCAAACAGGTAAGCACTCTTGCTCAGGTTCTCCTCGGTCATCTCGCGAATCGGCGCGATGTCCACCACCCATATGCCGCGGCCATAGGTGCCCGCCACCAGGTCCTGCTCGCGCGGGTGAATGACCATATCGGTGACCGCCGCCGGAGCCATGTTGCTCTTCAGCGCTACCCAGCGCGCGCCGCCGTCAACGGAGGCATAGACGCCGAGGTCGGTGCCGGCAAACAGCACTGATGCTTTCTGCAGGTCCTCGACGATCGAGTTGACGGGCCACTGCGGTAGGTTGCTGGAAACGCTTTTCCAGGTGGCGCCGAAATCTGTGGTTTTTAACAAGTAGGGTTTGAAAATATCCTGACGCCGCCCGGTCTTGGCGACGTACGCCGTTCCCGCGGCGAAGCGGGATGCGTACACGCGGCTGACCCAGACGTTCTCGGGGCCGCCGGCGGTCGCGATGTTCTTTGTGACGTCGGTCCAGTTTGTGCCGCCGTTTCGAGTCAATTGTACTTTGCCGTCATCGGTGCCCACCCAGATGACTCCCGCCGTTACCGGCGATTCCGAAATCGTGCTGATGTCGCAGTACACGATGTTGCTGCCGGAGGCGCCTTTGTTGATCTTGGTCGGATCGTTGTTGGTGAGATCGGGGCTGATTTCCTGCCAGTGATCGCCGCGATCCGTCGACTTGAAGAGTACCTGCGCGCCCATGTATATCGTTTTGGGATCGTGCGGTGAGAGAATGAAGGGCGCAATCCAATTGATCCGCAGCGCCGGCTGGCCTTGCGGGCGCGTCGGCGCAATGCGGATCCGTTCGTGAGTTTTCTGGTCGTAACGGCCGAGCGACCCGAACTCCTGCGTGTTGTAAACCCACCGGCTGTCGGTCGGGTCCACCTGGTTGTACATGCCGTCACCGATACCGACCGTCACCCAGTCATCGATACCGATGCTGCCGGCCCAGCCGTTGCTCGGGCCTTTCCAGCTTTCGTGATCCTGGAGACCGGCATAGATGTTGTACGGCGTATCCATATCGACGCCGACGGCGTAAACTTCGCCGCCCCGGATGATCTGGTAGTGCTCGTTAGTCCGGCCGCCGTCGAAAGACTGGAAGACGCCGCCGTCGGAAGTCGCAATCATGCGGTCGGAATCCTCCGGATCAACCCACAGCGAGCGGAAGTCGCCAAATGCGCGCGCGAAAAATCGCGGTCCTCCGCGGCCGCCCCATGTCTTTCCTCCGTCGGCCGAGCTATTGAAATTTGATCCCGTGATCCACATGCGATCAGGATTGTTCGGATCGACGACCAGCTGGTTGAAAGAGTAGCCGGCCTTGCCGCTGACGTCTGTTTCATCGGGATTCACTTTGCGCCAGCTCGCGCCGGCGTCATCAGTGCGGTAAACCTGGCCGTTGATGGTGTCGATGGCATTTCGCGGGTTGGGTCGCAGGTTGTGATTGTCATATACGGTATATAGGACGTTTGGATTGCTGCGGCAGATGTCGATTCCGATGCGCCCCATGGGGCCCTTCGGCAGGCCGTTGAGAAGCTCGGTCCATGTTGCGCCGCCGTCGATCGTTTTGTAGATGCCGGTTCCGGGACCGCCGTCGTTGATCACCCAGGCCAACCGTTCATGCTCGTAGGTCGCCGCGTACAGGACTTCCGGATTGCGCGGGTCTCGCACCAGGTCCACCGCGCCTGTGCGATCGTTGACGTAGAGGACTCTCTTCCAGGACTTGCCGCCATCGGTAGTCTTAAAGACCCCTCGCTCGGTGTTCTGAGTGGCCAGGTGCCCCAGAGCGGCCACGTACACCGTGTCCGGCCGTGTCGGATGGATCACGATGCGCGCGACGTGCTGAGTGTCCTTCAGGCCCATATTTTGCCAGGTCTTGCCGCCGTCGGCGGATTTGTAGACCCCGTCGCCCCAGTAGGCACTGCGGGTTGCCGAATTGTCGCCGGTACCCACCCAGACCACGTTCTCATCGGAGGGAGCTACGGCAATGGCACCCATGGAGTATATCTGCTGGCTGTCCATGATCGGCTCGAAGGTTACACCCCCATTCGACGATTTCCAGACGCCGCCTGAGCGCAGGGCCGCATAGATAGTATTGCGATGTGCTTTGGCGGGCGTTTCCGGTATCGCGACCGCAACCGTCCAGGCACCGGCACGGTAGGGCCCCATGTTCCGGTAAGTAAGCCCGTTCAGCACGGTCTCGTTGAACAGTTGTGGCGGCGCTTGCTGCGCCAATACTGTCAATGCAGCCATACCCGCAATCAACACAAGGATGAGGTTTCTTCTCTGCATGAATTAATCCTCCGGGAAAATGAGTCCCTTTTTCGGCGTGAATTAAGACCGAATTTTGCTGATCTCAACCATGACAAAATATCACCCGTTGGAGCAGAAATCATCCGGAAAGCTCCCCGCAGCCGGGCAAAACAATTCGAAAGGGATGTGGAATTATGGGATCGTCCCAGTATTTCAGGTATTTCCCTGGCTGATCCCGGCCTTACTCATCGCGAAGGGCTGCTATGGGATCAACCGATGATGCGCGCCTGGCGGGGATGTATCCTGCGACAAACGATGACACCGCGAGGAGCAGACCGACACCCACGAACGTTCCGGCTTCCAGTGCGACGACCTCATACAAAATGCTGGACATGATGCGCGTGAGTGCGAGTGCGGCGGCCGTTCCGATCGCGATTCCGACGGCGGCGAATTGCAGCGTGTGCAGCACGACCTGGCGGCGGACGTCGGTGGGGTCCGCGCCCAGGGCCATTCGGATGCCGATCTCGCGCGTCCGGCAGGCGACGGAGTAGGAAACGACGCCGTAAACGCCTGACGAGGCCAGCACGAGGGCGATCACGGCGAAAACTCCCATCATCCAGGCAGACATGCGAACCCCTGAGAGCTCTTCATCAAACAGCTGATCCATGGTCTTGGCGTTGTAGATCGGTTCGGTGCGGTCGCTGCCCTGGGCTTGTGCCTTTATTATCCCCAGGGCTTTCGCGGGATCGCCGAAGGTACGAGCGACCAACTGCATGCCCCATTGCGGCATCTGATTGTTCAACATATACACGGTCGGTTCCGGCTCGTTCGTGAACCAGTCTTTGGTGTCTCCCACAACGCCAATGATCGTGAAAGTCGGCAGATCGTAGGGTTTGATGGCCGCACTTGCGCCGACAGGATCGCCCGGCGATTGCCAGGAGCGCCTTGCTGCGCTCTCGCTGATGATGATCGACGCGCGTGAGGTTGTGGCCGCATCCTGTTCGGTGAAGGTCCTGCCCTTGATCAGCGGAAGCCCCATGGCTTCAAAAAAGCCGGGCGTGACGAAACGGAGAGATGGGGGCGGATCGCCCGGTCTTGCCTGCGCCTGGCCTGCGATTTGGAAGAATTGGATACCGACTACTCCGCTATTGCCAGCGGCGGCAACTCGCACCTGCGGCAACGCCCGGACGCGTTCCAGAGTGGCCGCATAGTACTGGAGGGTCGCGTCCGGCTCACGAAAAGCCTTCGGCACATTCATTTGCATGGTCACCAGATTGGCCGGATTGAATCCGACATCCAGCTGTGCCATGTGGCGAAACGCGCCGACCAGCAATCCCGCCGCGACCAGCAGAACCGTGGCAAGAGCGACCTCGGCCACGACCAAAGCGACTCGAAGGCGTCCACGCCCCATCCCTTCGTCTGTGCTCCGGGCGGCTTTAAGGGCGTCAGCCAGCCGGTTCTGCCGGGCGGCACGCCAGGCAGGTGCGAGCCCGCAAAGAACGCCCGCGCAGACGGCGGCAGCTGCCGAGAACAGAAGCACCCCTGGACTCACTTCCATGGCCCGCAAGCCGGCGACCCATTTATACACTTGCTGGGGAATGCTGGCGCGCTGCAGGTCGAGTGCCCACCAGCCCATGAGCGCTCCCGCCACTCCGCCCAAGGATGCCAGTATCACATTTTCAACCAGCAACTGGCGCGCGATGCGCCATCGGCTTGCCCCAAGGGCAGCACGGATGGCCGCTTCGCGCATGCGCGCGTTCACCCGGGCCAGCTGAAGGTTGGTCACATTGGCACAACTCAGCAGGAGCACAAATCCCGCAGCGGCAAAGCCGACCAGGACAAAACGATCCGTGACCGCATTGGTCACTTCCCCGATGCGGCGCACAAGAACGCCATGGTCCCGGTCCGCCTCATGGATCTGTCCCAACCGATTCTCAAGCGCATTCATCTCGGCATTCGCCTGTCCAACGGATACGCCATCGCGCAGTCGTCCGACGACGAACATCATTCGCCTCGCCCGCGCCGCAAGGTTCGCAGGACCCAGTGTATAAGGCACCCAGAGTTCGGTGCCGATGGGAAAGTCGAAGTCGCGGGGCATGATGCCGACCACGGTGTACGAGCGCTCGTTAAGTACAATGGTCCGCCCGACAATTTCCCTGTCGGAGCCGAACCTGCGCTGCCACAATCCATAGCTGAGCACCACCAAGTCGTCTCTGCCGGGCTGTTCCGTCTTGCGCTCGAATGTACGGCCAATCAGTGGATCCATCCCTAACAGCGGGAACAGGTCGGGGGACACGGCCGCACCCTGAAGGCGCTCAGGCTCGCCGGCGCCGGTCAGGCTGCAGTTCCAGACGTTAAATGCGGCCAAGTAGGTGAATGAACGGCTCTGTTCGCGCCAGTCGCGATATTCGCCCGCAGATACCATGTTCATCGGGAATCCGTGGCGGAGATCAACATCCCATACCCGCACAATCCGGTCGAGGTCATGAAATGGGAGGGGATTCAGCACCAGGGCGCGGACGCCGCTGAATGTAGTAGTGTTCGCGCCAATGCCGAGGGCCAGTGCGATCACCGCCACGAGCGTGGTACCGGGCGATTTCACAAGAGCCCGTATGCTCAATTGAATGTCCTGGAGAAGTCCATGCATAGTTGTCCGCATCCCCCTCATGATATCAAGGCTATTGAAACTGGATGACGAGGGCTCCGGTGTTTTTGTTCCGTCATGTTAACGGGATTCTGTGCTGGGGGGAACTCGCAATCCAATCAAGGATGAGTGGCATTACTTCCAGGCGTGCAGCTATGGCTGCGCTCCAGATGGGAACGGTGGACACAGTGGTGCCACCCTGTAACGGCGACCTTGTTCGATTCCGCTTGATTTATCTTAAATGGAGAGATACTAGGACTCCAATGCAGGAGAGTATTCATCAGGAGGTCCAACATGCAGACTACAAATAAGATTCTCCACCGTCTGTGCCTTCTCGTGCTTTTGATAGTAGCGCTTTCATCCGTTCCGGCAGGATCCCAGACGGGAACAACAGTGCCGTCGTTTCCAGGAAAAACCTGGGAGAAAATTGAAAAGCCGGAGGCAATCGGCTATTCATCCGACCGACTGAACGCATTGCGTTCATGGCTCCAGTCGATCGACACCACGGCGATGATGGTTTCGGTGAGAGGCAGATCGCTCTTCGAATACGGGGATCTCGCGCATCTGAGCTACCTGGCTTCGGTGCGGAAGAGCGTGCTGGCAATCCTGTACGGCAAATACGTGGAGAATGGGACCATCCAGCTCAACAGGAAGCTGCGGGAGATCGGTCTGACCGACATTGACGGGCTGTTGCCCTTGGAACAGGAAGCTACCATCGAAAACCTGATCACCGCAAGGTCGGGTATCTACCACCCGGCCTCCAATGCCGGCGACAGCACCGCCAGCGCGCCTCCGAGGGGATCGCAGCAGCCGGGGACCTATTACCTATACAACAACTGGGACTTCAACGCGGCTGGCGCGGTTTTCGAAAAACTTATCGGGAAGGATATCTACGATGCCCTGGAGAGCGAGCTCGCCATCCCCATCGGCATGGAGGACTTCAACCGATCCCGGCAACAGAAGAGCGGCGACCCAAAAAGATCGATGATGATGGCATATCACATGTATCTCTCCACGCGCGACATGGCAAGGATTGGGTTGCTCATGTTGCGCGATGGCCGTTGGCGGGACCGGCAGATCGCTTCGCAGGATTGGGTGCGGCGCATCACTAGCATCGTGACTCCTTTAAACGAAATGAATCCGCCGTCGTATCGATCTCTCGGATCCGGCAACCGTTGGGGGTATGGGTACATGTGGTGGGTGTGGGATGCCCCGAATTCTCCCGGCCCGTTCATGGGTGCCTTCACAGGGATGGGCTCCGGTGGACAGTTCATTACCATACTGCCGCAGCTGGATATGGTGATCGCGCACAAAACCGACACGGAGCAGGTATCGCTTCACGGGTCTGGAAAACGTCAGCGGGCCGTCTCCGGCACGGAATATGACGTGGTTCTGCGGTTGCTGATCGCAGCCATGTGCCCCGGCGGAAAGTGCCAGTAGGATCCGTGGACTTGGCGGCGCAGAGGAAATCAGAGTCCGTAACCTTAAGTAAGGCTGTCAGGTGGTGCCAGGGGATGAGCCTGCCCTTGAGATCGCAATTTTCTATGGCATGCCTGCCCCGCGTTGAGGCGCGGGGCAAATTCATGCCGGTGGTTCGCAGCAAATGCGGAGTCAGACTTTAATCCCGCGTGCACTCGTCAGCACCTTGTGGCGACCAGCGAGCTGGATAGGCGACTCATTTCAATTGGCGTTGCAGGGCTATTTCGGCTTCGCGCCGACGAGCTGTGCAATCGCGGCCAGCGTCGTTTGCGCGGCGTTCAAGCCGAGACGGAAATCCTTGTCGGAAAAGGTCGTGAACACGTCCGTCGGCTGGTGCCAGTGCGGGTCCCAACCGCTCCCCACCTGGCTTTGTCGTTCGGCCTCCCGCAGGCTGATGGCCGCGACGATGTCCTGGAACGCCGCCGAGTCGGTGTTGCTCATGCGGTTGCCGACGAACGCCGGATAGTCCGTCGCGTAACGATCGTTCGCATTCTTGAATGACCACGCAAGTTCCTGGGCCTGGGCCGCCATCTTCGAAGTGGCCGCAAACTCGATGTTCACGTCGGCCTCGGCGCGCTGCTCCGCGGGTACCTTGCCGTCCGGGCCGGGCATTCCGTGGTCGAACAGCATCATGTCATGCTGAACCATGCCGAGCCATTTCGGCTCAGGGTACTTGCCCGAATTGGGAGGATCCTCTTTGCCTTGCAGCGCCGCGCGCTGGCTCACGTAAGCACGGGCACCTTCGAGGCCCGTCTCCTCGTTGTTCCAGAGCACGAAGCGGATCGACCGGTCAGTCTTGACCTCGGGAGCGCTGAAGATGCGGGCCAGTTCCATCACCAGGGCCACGCCCGAAGCGTTATCGTTCGCGGCTTCACCGTAACCGATGCCGTCCATGTGGCCGCCGACGATGTACATCTCTTCCGGGTGGGTAGCACCGATTTTCGTACAGTAGACCTCCTCGCGCGGCCCGGGAGTTGTCGGTTGCTTGTCAAGCTCGCGAAGCTGCGGATCAGGTTGCTTGTTTGGATCGTTATTCACGCCGGTGGGTCCGCGGTTTCCCTTCACGGGATTTGCGCCCCCGCGGCCGCGCCCCTGTGCAGCCGCCGCCTGGCCGCCAGCCGCTCCGGCGGCACCCGCGTTACCCCTGCTTCCTCCCCCAGCGGCACCTGCGGCAGCTCCGGCCGCGCCCGCCCCGCCGGTCCGAGCGGCAGGAGCATACTCGTACTTGATCCGCGCGACGTCGGAGCAGCCGTAACTTTTTAGCTGCGCATCAATCCAGTCGTTTGCAGCCCGATTACGGTCTGTGCCCTGGCGTCGATCGCCAAACTGAGTCAGGCCCTTGATGGTCGCCTTATACCTCTCGAGGTCGAGTCGGCCGACCAGCGTTCGCACCGGGTCCTCCTCGGCAATGCCCACGCCTGACTGCGCTGTCGAACCGGCTTGTGCCTGAAACGCTGCGGGATGTGCCATGCTGTAAATGGTAGACATCCACACAATCAGCGCCCCGAAAACTGCCCATCTCCTTCGCATCACGTATCCTCCAATCCAGTGAAGTGTAGTCCCTGGCACACGCTGTGCAGCAGGCCGCTGCGCTGCCCCCGAGGCTTCTCTCCCCGATGCTCCGCCTGTCGCACCATGATCACCCCGACGCCGGTACTCACATTTTGGTAGTCTAGCACCATGTAGCACCAGAATATCCTCCAAATAACCCACCCACTGCTTTTTTACTGGGACTGACGACGCCAAGATCCTGACGGGGCAATATTTCGATTGTTTTTCACTCAGCCAATACCCCCCTACAATCAAAAAATGAGCCTGATTCTTGAGTTTAAGACCGAACGCCTGACATCGATCAGGCATCCTGATGTCTGTGGATGGCGCGGTGTCCCTGAAGTTCCTTAGTGAGAATGGCAAAGTGCTCTTCAGCTTCCTGACAACCAGCAGACGCCGGGGAAATAGTTCCTTCCGTCTTTGTCGCTGACCGGCGCAGTTTCCCCTTGTAGCCCGGGATAGGAAACCTTTAATATGCGCGCATCTATATCTTCCCAGGACCCAGGCGCGGCCGAAGCGCCCTTCTACCCAGAGGAGGAAACCATGACAATCAGTTGGATGCGGAGACTTGCCCTCCGCTGCGCATTTATCGCAAGCGTGATTGTGCTGTCGTCGGGCGGCGGCATGATCGCACAGAGCCAGAAACCCGCGGTCAAACTCGACACCGTTCAGAAGGCGGACGAGGAGTACACCGCGAAGATCAAGGAATACACGCAGGATCCGCGCATCCTGACGGAGGCTCGTGGATCACCTGCCTGCATCGGCTACCGTGCCCACACCGCTCAAGGCCCTCGGCCGAATCCCGGGCACGCCGGACGAGCTTACCTACTACAAAGATATCAAGTCGTACTTCGAGACCCTCGCAAAAGCGGCGCCCGGACGCTCGAAGCTCTTCACTATCGGGAAGAGCGAGGAAGGCCGGGACATGATCGTTCTGGCCATCGCCGATGAGGCGACCATCAAAACGCTCGACAACTACAAAAAGATCCTGGCCGATCTTACCGATCCGCGGAAAATACCCGACGCGCAGGCGCAGCAGCTCATCGCTTCCGGAAAACCCATCTACTGGGCAACGGGAAACCTGCACTCGGGTGAGACGGGGAGCGCTGAAATGCAGATGGAGCTCGCCTATCGGCTGATCGTCGAGGAAACGCCCTTTATCCAGAACATCCGCAACAACACGATTGTCTTCCTCACGCCCGTGGTAGAGGTGGACGGCCGAGAGAAGGTCGTCGACAACCTCTACTACCAGAAAAAGACCGGCACACGCATGCCGCTCATCTGGTGGGGCCAGTATGTCGCCCACGACAACAACCGCGACGGGCTGGGTCTGGGATTAAAGCTCACTCAAAACGTGCTCCGCACCTATCTTGAATGGCACCCTACGGTGATGCACGACCTGCACGAATCTCAGGACTACCTGTACGCGTCGACCGGCGCCGGGCCTTACAACACGGCGGTCGATCCCGTGCTGACCAACGAGTGGTGGCAGATTTCGGAATTCGAGGTCGCAGAAATGACCAAGCGCGGCGTGCCGGGCGTGTGGACCGGTTCGTTCTACGACGGCTGGGTGCCCAACTACCTGTTCTGGATTGCCAACCTGCACAACTCGATCGGCCGGTTCTACGAAACCGAGAGTTACGGCCCGGCGAACCGCGAGGTGGTTATTCAGAGCACTCGAGCAGCAAGGAGTGGTACCGGCCAAATCCCCCGCTGCCACGCATCAACTGGGGCCCGCGCAACAACGTTAACATCCAGCAGTCCGGGCTGCTCCTCGCGCTGCAGTTTACGGCGAAGAACCGTGAGATGCTCCTCGAGAACTATTATCTGAAGAACAAGCGCGCGGTCGCCCTGGGCAAGGACGGCCCGCTCTATGCGTGGCTGGTACCGGCAGGCCAGCGCCGCCGCGGCGAAGCCGCCAGCCTGGTCAACCTGCTGCGGCAGGAAGGCATCGAGGTGCACACGGCCATCAGCGGGTTCACCGCGGGCAGCGTGCAGGTGGCTGCGGGCGATTATCTCGTCCGGATGGATCAGCCCTACAGCCGCTGCGCCGTCAATTTCCTCGACACCCAGTTCTTCTCGCCGGCCAACCCGAACCCGTACGACGACACCGGCTGGTCGCTCCCGCTGCTGCGCAACGTAAAGGTGGCGAAGATCGAGGACAAAGCGGTGCTTAACCAGCCGATGACGCTACTCACGGCAGATGCGAAGGTGCCGGGCACAATCACCGGTTCCGGGAATGTGATCATCGTCGATCACAACGGGGATACCAGCCTCGCGCCGTTCCGCTTCGCCAACAAGGATGTGAAGATGCAGGCGGCCGAAGAGGCGTTCGATGCTGCCGGCCGCAGATTCAGCGCCGGCGCAATTATCATCCCGAATGCCGACCGGTCGGCGCTGGAAGCGTCGATCAAGGAGTTCAGTCTGGCAGCCTATGCGGTCGAATCGGCGCCGGCTGTGAAGACGCACGAAATGGTAACGCCGAGGATCGCGTACGTGCACTCCTGGTCGAACACCCAAAACGAGGGCTGGGTGCGGATGACGTTCGATAAAATGAAAATCCCCTACACTTTTATCGGCGACACGAAGCTGCGTGAGCCGAACCTGCGTCAGAAGTACGATGTGATCATCTTCCCGCACGTCGGCGGGACGGCTGAATCGCAGGTGAATGGCGTGCAGGGCGCCGGACCTATCCCATACAAGAAGACGGATCTGACACCTAACCTGGGCGTACAGGATTCGGCTGATGACATCCGCGGAGGCATGGGCTTCGAAGGGCTCATCAACCTGATGAAATTCGTGCAGGAGGGTGGTCTGCTCATCACCGAAGGCTCGACGGCGACCATCTTTCCCGACTACCACCTGGTCAGCGGAATCACCACCGAAGAACCGGCGGGCTTGTTTGCGCGCGGCGTCGTGATGAAATCTCAGTTCGTGGACAGAAACAGCCCGATCGCCTACGGCTACGATAGTGACAATCTCGCGGTCTACTTCAGCTCAGGCCCCGTGCTGAACGCGGGCGGCGGCGGATTCGGGGGCAGCGGTGGGCGCGGCGGCAGCCAGATTCCCGGCGTCGGCATGAATCTGACCCCGAATGCGGTCCCGCCGACGTTGACGACGCTCGACGGACCTCCACCGGCGCCGGCAGGCGCTCGTGGAGGCGCACCCGGTGCCCCGGGAGGCGGCGGACGCGGCGCCGGGGGCGGCGGCCGGGGTGGCGGGGGCGGCGGCGATCAAGCGCCGCAGCCGCGCGTGATCCTGCGCTTCCCGAACGATCCGAACGACATGCTGCTCAGCGGCGGCCTGGTGGGCCAGCAAGCGCTCGTCGGACGCGCGCTGGTGATCGATGCGCCGCTCGGCAAGGGCCATGTCGTAATGTTTGCCAACCGTCCGTTCTGGCGCTATGAGACGCTCGGCAGCTTCAACCTAGCATTCAATGCGATCCTGAACTGGAATCACCTCGACGCCGGCGCCGCCCGGCCGGCCGCCGGGACGAGGGAGCCGCAATAAGACGAGGGTTCCAGACAAGGCAGATGGTCGCCACGATACCTGTGACAAGACAGAGGCCAGTCATGCGGGGGACAGTGGTGACCGCCTCGCATTGCACCTGGTCAAGCTTCAGCGAACGAGGTCAGGCAGGACCATGACCCTGAAAGGGTCAAACAGCGAAAGCCCACGGCGCAAGAGGCTGCCCAACGGTTGATATGCGAGTCGTAGTTAGGTCCGAAAAGCCGCCAGGGAATAGGCCCGGCCGTCAGGCTGGGACAGGGATGGCTCAGAATAAAGCGCCGAAGGCACGGCACTTTTTTCGAAAATTAGAGTAGCAATGAGGGGCAGTCACGCGGTGTGTGCATCGCCGATTTTCGTTCCTGCCCCTCACGAGTGCCGTTGATGACCAGCAGGCGAGATTGATGGTTGGCTGGGTGGCTTCGCCGCCACCACGATCACTCCCGCGCAGGCAATACTCTTGAATAATCCGCGCGAGATTATCGGCTCTCGGTCCACTTGCCGTCGAAATTTGGGGCCCATGCATTACCATCTGCCGATGCCTCGCACTTTATGGTGAACGCCGTCGTGCCGGCATAGGTGTGCGTCCTTAATTACCCTCTCACCGGGACAGGTAGAGGATTTCGGCTTTTTTGATTTTGGCGTCGACCAGAGCGCCGACAATGGCGCCGATGCCGGCGCCTACGATTCCGGCTCCCACAAAGTATCCTGTCCCTTCCTCTCCAAAGATGGGGCCGCTGGCAGTCACACCTTCGGCAAATCCCAGCATGCTGAAAAATCCCGCGGCGCACCCGGCGCCTGCACCGATCAATGCGCCGTTCGTCAGTCGGTCGTGAACTTTTTCGGCCGTTTCTACGCTTAGGACGGATGACTTGGGCAGCTTAAGCTCCAAGCCGCTCAAATCGGTCACGCGGAGTTCCTCAGTCCCCAGACCCTGGTATGCGCCCTCGATCCGGTCGCCGGCTTTGAGCTTGACGACAATGCCGGTTCCCGCTTGCAGCAACTCCACCTTTTCCCAGCGGCCGCGGGGGATCTCTGCCGCATCGAGCAGTTCAGTCCCGAATAATAGTATGAAAAGTATCCCGACGGCTTTGCTCTTCATATGAACCTCCCAGCAATCTATGCTATGGGAATATGCGAAAATGAGCCGCCAAATGGATCATTTACCTTGGAGTACCGCTTGCCCCGCTTTCCTACGAAGCTCCGGGGGAACTGAGGACGCTTACCTATTCTTCGATTTAAGTCGCACAATCCAGGTCGATCTGCGACGGCAAAATAGTTGTGCGTCCCTATTTAACCTGACATGAGCGTCCTGCGATTTAGTGTCAGGAGGTTGTTTGGGAATTGGTAGCGCTACAGGGATTCGAACCCTGGTTTGATGGCTGAGAACCAAATTTAAAGCAAACTCGTAAACTATTGAGAACACACTGAAACCCGCGATTAGCGTGGGTTTTCGTGTTTATGTGCGGTTTCGTTTCTTCCCTATCTTTCCCTGTCTATTTCGGGTTTTCCTTGATAATTCCCCGTTGAATATCCCGACAGTTCGCTTCCGCCGTCATTTCATGGTGCGCCGGCGCCGTTGCGCCGCGGCGAAATAAGCTTTCCCTTTTTTTGATCCCCAGTCCGCCATGCGGCACTTTGGAGAACAGAATTGAGCGCCCTTTCTGTGCCTAAAAAACACGCTATCGCAGCGAGCACATATTCCGATCGGCTCATCCGCAGGCGTCTGAGGTTTCCAGGCAATGAGATCGGTATAGCGCACAAGGTTTTGAACCATCGACCGGACTCCAGATCCGAGAAAGTTAATGCGAAAGCGGCCATGCGGAACCCGTTGATACTCCAAACTCGTGTTCTGGTTGATTGCAGTCTCCAGCATCTTCAGGTCAGGTGCAAAGAATAGGTGCCGATCGGGACAGATACAGGCACGAAGGACGCGGACCGCGGCGCCAATCTCTGGCGGATCGCCAGGCATGACGCGACCAGAAATGGAAAAAGGTCGGCTCGGATTCTTATCTCTGGCAAAATCTAAAGCTTTTGCGGTTCCAACCTCGAGGCTCAGCATCAACCATTTAGCCGCGTCCTTTAAATCATCGAGTCGATAAACTTTCATGGGTTTTCCCCTGTCAAAACGCTAACCCCGAAAATCTAGCCCTTTTGCGTCTGTAACATTGCATACATTAACATATTCGTTTTGACAATTAAATAGAGGATGGGAAAACTTATGGTAGGAGGCAAACACAGATGTCCAAGAGAACAGAAGAGAAACAACCGCGGAAGGTTTATAGCATCGCGGAATTTGGCGCGCAGGTAGGATTGAGCAAGAACGCGGCCTACAACGCCGTCCACCGGGGCGACGTACCGTCGATCAAGATTGGTGGGCGAATCTTTATACCGAAAACTGCGCTCGACAAAATGCTCTGCGCATAGGGCCGCCATGCCAGAAACAGAAACGGCCGCCCTGGGCGACGATCCCAGAACGGCCAAATACCAAAAGCGGACTGAGTTCATTTTCCACGCTTTCGCCCGCTCTGTCAAGAATGCGGGAGCCGCATGATGGCGCGGATCCGAACCGTAAAACCAGAATTTTTCCGGCACTTCGGTCTTTACCAGGCCGAAAAAGCAGAGAGCCTGCCTTTGCGTCTTTGCTTTGTTGGACTTTGGACCGTAGCGGATCGGAGAGGCCGCTTCAAATGGATTCCCGAACAACTCAAAGTCGACTGCTGTCCGTATGATGATATCGACTTTTCACGCGTGCTCGACGCGTTGGCCACGCGTGGATTTCTCGTGAAGTACGCGTCAAATGAAGAGTTTTTTGGCTGGATTCCGAGCTTCGAAACACATCAAGTCATAAACAACCGAGAAAGCGAATCAATCCTACCCGATCCGGCTACATGCGGAATTCTTTCAGACACTTCGACGCGTGCGCCACGCGTGCCTCACGCGTGCCTCACGGAAAGTCAAGGTTACAAAGCGGAAGGGAAAGGAAAGGAAGGGAACAAGGAAGGGAAGGGAACAGATATAAGCTCAGAGCGATTGCCTTCGCAATCGTCTTCGCCTGCTTTTTCACTCCCCCTGAACACCGGCGCCGAATTCGGTATCTCTGAAGAACAAATTACAGAGTGGCAGCGATTATTTCCAAAAGTGGATGTTGAACAGCAATTACGCTCTATGCACGCATGGTGTGTTGCGAATCCCAAAAAGAGGAAGACCGCCAAGGGAATCATGCGATTTGCCGTTAATTGGCTATCAAGTCAGCAGGATCGTGGACCCGCCAATGGATCCAGGCAAAAACCGACCGGTGCCGACCTCCACGCGCAGAACGAGGCTACCCTGCGACGCATGCTGGAGAGAGACCATGAAGCCGGCTGATAAGAAGGCCTTCTTTGCCTTGATCCTGAGTGTGGGTGAGATGTTTGACAAGGGACTGACCGAACCCACCCTACAGCTCTTTTGGGAAAGCCTCGAGGATCTTGGTCTTAGTCAAGTGCGACATGGAGTAGCCAAACACCTGCGGGATCCGAAGCGCGGGCAGTTCATGCCCAAACCAGCAGACATCAGGCGCTACTCTACAGGCGCGTCCGATCGTGATCCCGTGCACGCATGGAGTGAGGTTGAGCGTGCCATGACGCGCCTGGGAGCATACGCAACAGTTCAATTCGAGGATTCGGTGATCAACTTGATTATCCGCGACATGGGCGGATGGCCGTGGATCTGCTCTCGAGACATTGATGAGCCCTGGACTCAAAAGGAATTCGAGCGCCGTTACGAGGCCTACCGCGATTCCGGGCAAGGTAGCAATGAACCATTGATGGGCCTCCACGAGCAGGCGAACCGGGCCTCTGGATACCTGAGTCACATTCCAGCACCCGTGCTTATCGGTCCAGCAGGAGACATAACACTACCGCAACTGGGAGGCGCGAAAGGGGCACCGCTACCGGGCACAGAGGATCATAGGCAGGAGATCGAGGCTCTGGTCGGCACTATCGCGAAATTGGAACCAAGGGAGTAGGGGCGGGTGAAATCGCTGGAAGCGGCCTGCTCTAGACCGGGTGGGCACCTATTTTTTTGCGAAATTGAGTGTTTCGAAATGAAAATTGCAGGAAAAACGGCGAAACCGCCCAAAAACCTATCAAAAAAGGCCAAAACCCTATGGCGGGAGTTGCAGGCGGAATATGGAATTCAGGATGCCGCCGGCCTGGACCTGCTGGCTGATTATTGTCAATTTTTCGACCGCAGAGAGCAAGCGAGGGCGCTCATCCGAGAGAATGGACCGACGGTTTTAGATCGTTTCCAGCAAATTCAGACGCACCCGGGTTGCCGGATTGAACGCGACGCATCGGCGGCCATGCTGCGGTGTTTGAAAGCGCTCAACCTTGACCTTGAACCCCTCCACGATAAACCCGGCAGACCTCCAGGGAAATAGCAAAATGCCAACAAAAAGACGAGCCATCAGCAGAAACTTTGTACCCGACATCAGCCCCACTGCGCTTTGGGTCATGAGCGACGGTCTCTATCCCGAGCCCGAGAAAATCAACACATGGGAGATGATCTGTAATCCGGGCCTTGGGTATCCTACCTGCGCCTATGACGATTGCAAACAGCTATGGGACGAGCACAAGGCGGAAATCCTCGAGGTTTGGATACAAAAGCACCCCGGCTCAAGGCCATCATGGTGGTGGCTGTTTTCCAGACCGAGGATGTCAGAAGCAGAGATCCAGCAGAGAGGCTGGAGCGGCTATTACTATGCCCACCATTGGGGCCAGATGCGCTTGCGGCTAGGTGGTGTAGGCACTCCACGGCATGAGTGCTTGGCTTATAGTCCGAGCTTTTCTTACGGCATTCCTGACTCTTGGCTGACACCGGATGAAGTCGAACTCTATTCTGGCCGGCGCCGCGACGTTCACGGGGAGCTGATTCCGATAGGGCGAAGCGATTTCGCAGGAAAGGCCATCGACCCAAAAAATCCGCCAGTTTTTGAATCGCAGGCGAGCTACCTTGACCGGCACGGATTGTTGACATCGGAGGAAAAGCGGCGCCTGCGGCCGCGCGATTATGAACCTGAAATCACAACCGATTCCGAAATGGAGGGATCAATTCAATGAACATCAAACAGGCACTAACGACACTGAAAAAAGACATCGACGCACTCACCAAAGCTCACACAACGATTCAAAATTCGCTCGAATTGTTGGCAAAACAAATAGAAATTGCGCGTCATAATTTGGCGGTTTTGCAGGATGCGTTCATGCAGGGAATCGACATCAAGACGGCCGTTCCGGTGAAGCCGGCCGGGCGACTGAACTAATGAAAACCGATCCGAATAATGTCGACCGGGAGCGCTTGATGTTTTTCGAGGCGGCGCTGCGCCTGGCAATTCAAGAGCGCACGGGCGCGGATCCGGGCGAAATAAACGGCCTAGAACTCGGCTCTTACATGCCGATTGATGCTGAACGCGCATTCGAAATCCTCAAAAAATGCTATCAGGACTAGAAACTCTTATGCTATATTCAATCCAGCACCTCGGCGCGCCGTCTCCGGACACCCGCCGAAGCCGCTCCTGCAAGCCGGCCGTCACGGCCACCTGCTCGACAAATCCAACAAAAAACCGAGGAACAAACTATGCTGCGGACAAAATCCGTAACGTGTGAGTTCCTGAAAGCCATCACGGACCAAGGGACGTTTGAAGGTATTCTCTCGCCCTATAACGTCGTCGATCTCGGCGGCGACCTGGTTGAACCGGGCGCCTTCGCCAAAACGCTGCAAGAGAAAGGCCCGAAAAGGCCCCTTCTCTGGCAGCACGAGACCGATTCTCCGATTGGCGAGCTCGTGCTCGAGGACCGTATCGATGGTCTCTACTGCAAGGGGAGGCTCGTCCTGAGCCTCCCCGACGCGGAAAAGGCCTACCAATGCATCAAGGCCGGAATTGTTACCGGCCTGAGCATCGGCTATCAGAGCATGCGCGACGCCATTCAAAACGGCGTGCGCTGTCTGAAAGAGATACGTTTACTCGAAGGCTCGATCGTGACGTTGCCCATGTCTGAAATGGCGCTGATCACGAGCGTTAAGGGCCAGGACGAAACCAGGATCCGCGCAGCTCTTCAGGAATTCAAAACCGATGTGCTTGCAGCCTTGCAGCACTGAAAGGAAGGTAAAATGCGACATTCAAGGGAGCGCCGAAAATGGTTTGCTGCCAATTTTGGTCGTTCGTATTTCAAATCAGCACCCCTCATTAACCCTTCGGGACTCGTGGCGCTCGCCGTGCCATGCATCCTGCTTTTGGTCGTCGTCCTCATGGCGGTACATCCTCATTTCGCCGTAGGTGCCGCGCTCTTGCCGATCCCAGCGGTCGGAGATTTGGAAGTCGATCTCCGACAGACCAAGAACGAATTGCTACAGGCTTGGAGCGAGTACCGAACAGCCGCCGATTCGTCCAGGCAAGAGCTGCAGACCAAAATCCTAGCCCTGCAGCGGCAGGTTGATGGGATTGACGTAAGGCTCGCCGAGCGTCCACATGGCAGCGGCGCCGCGCAGAAGACTCTTGTTGATTTCCTGAAGGAAGAGGAAAGCTTCGGGCGACTTTTCCGCGATCGTCGAGGTTGCGCGATTTTAAACCTGAAGGGCGCCGATTGCCGCCTCCTCGAGCGAAAAACAACGTTAACTGAAACAGGCCAAGGGTATTCAACCACGGGCGTCATGCCCTTGGAGCGCATCGCGGGGATCACTCCGGAGGCGCGCCAGAAGCTATTCCTACGCGCTCTCCTCACCGCGCGTCCTTGCCAGCAGGTCTTGATTGACTTCGTCAAGGTCACCACACCGATGAGAGTCGCCAGCCCCCAGACCGAGGCCTCGACCAAGGCCGAAGAAAGTGTTGTGTTTACCGCTGCCAGCGAAAAAATTGTTACCACGGCGGCGTGGATTCCTGCCAGCAAACAGATACTTGATGACATGCAGGAACTTGCGAACTTCATCTCCGACAGTCTCACATATTATGTGGATTTGGCCGAAGAAATTGGTTTTCTTTCGGGCGATGGCTCAACCGATCGGCTGCACGGGATTATCCCTCAAGCGCAAGTTTTCAACACCGCTCTTCTGGCCATGGGATCTGCAGGATATACGATGATCGACAACATTGCAGCCGCCGTTGAGCAGCTGAACATCAGCAAGGAGCTGCCCCCCTCATTCTGCATTTTGAATCCCGCAGATTGGTGGAAAATTCGCAGGGTCAAAGATGCGCTCGGCCGGTATTTGCTCGGGAACCCGGGCGCCGGCGGCCTGCCGATGCTTTGGGACTTGAATATTTTAGCGACCGTCAACATGGCGGCGGGAAATTTCCTTGTCGGTTCCGCCGATCCTGCTGCGATCGAGATCCGCGATCGCGCGGAGGTCCAGATAGAGGTTTCCACGAGTCATTCAGATTTTTTCACTCGCAACCTAGTGGCCGTCCGCGGAGAGCGCAGGTCTGCGCTCATTTTGAAAAGACCTGATGCATTCGTGTGGGGGGCGGCATTCACCACAAGCCCGTGATCAAGCGCCATTTTTCTCTCGGCGCCGGCGCGTGACCGGCGACTTGCATACCGAGCCGGGCGGGTCCGATAGCCGAGCGGGCATCCCGGATGAGGCCCGCAGCGCGCCCCACTCCAAAAGCGCTGCTACGGCCGGCCTGGGTTTCGCACATTCAGGCCGGCTGAAAATCTGCATTGTCTGCAAAAGTGGGGGAGCTGACGATGCGCGCGATGTATAAGTCAATCTGCCGGGCCTGCCGGCAACGGATCCGGCCAGGCCAGGACATCCGGACGATTGACCGGGGACGAAGCATTCATCAGGACTGCTACCAGGCCAGGCCGCCGGCGCCGAAGATCGATGCGAGGACGGCCAAAAAGCTGGAGAGCTGCGAGCGCAGCGGGGCGCGGTGAGCAACTAACCTTCCCCAATTAATTGGGGAAGGCTATTCAGTGAGGGTCTTGCCCGCGCGGAACAACCCGTGCGGGTCCAAATCGGTTAGTCAATTAATTGAGCAACCGATTCTCTGTCTCGCGCATGCGCGCAGGGCCTAATAATGGAAAACTTTTCCGAAATGACCGACAGTGAAAAGGCGGCCGCGGCTTGGTCAGAATTTTTTGACAAAATGGACTTGCGCCCAGACGGGAAAAAGTACCGTGGGCGCCCCCGTAGGGTTGGCCGCGGTGAGGAAAAGCTCTTAGAGGTAGACGGCATCGTGGATGGGACAAATTCGCGCCGTACAGTCATAAACAAAGCGCTTCGACAGCAAGCTCTAACGAAAATTCTAACCGTCCAGAAAACATTTCCGCAAGATGATTTGACCTGGATCTGTGATTTCAAAGGGATCGAGGCCGGCGGTTGCCGTCTTCGAAGCACAATCCTCTATGAGCTGGGCCGGATAACCGACAACGATCAATTCGTGGACGCAATATTTTGGTTGTGCCAAGAAAAACCAAAGGCAACAGACGCCGTCAAGATCCTGCGAAGATTTCGGCTTGCTGTGATTGACGAGAACGGCCAACAAGACAGCATTCCCGCAGCGGATCCGCTTGGTGCTGAAACGACCGAAAACAGGCAGGGGTAGGACATGGCCCCGTCCGCGATCGTTGAACCTGAGCCACTACACACGATTGTTTTCGAGGCGCGATGGCGAAAAATGGGAATTCCGACGAGACCGCTGTTTTCCAGGCCACAACACCGCGGGCCGGCCGCTGCTGCCTGTGTGAGCGACCAGGTGGACGCTTTCACCGGGAACTGAGACCCACGGGCGTCGCCAGCACCTGGCAGAAGTGGCCGTATTGTCAAACGTGCTGGGAAGCGAGCCAAGTGAGCAACCCGGATCCGCTTGCATACTGGACCCTGCTTTATGCGATCTTTGAGTATGACCCGAGGCGCTTCCGAAAAACAGATGTTGACACTATCACACGTATAGTGGTATCCATGGCGCATGGCAAAACGCAAATTGACCCTGACCGTGGAAGACAACCTTGTGGAGCCGATGAAAATGCTTGCGGTCCTCGAGAAACGCAGCGTCAGCGAAATGACGGAGGCGCTTTATCGGGAATACCTGGAGCAACACAGGGGATTTGTGAAGTCGATCGAGAAGGGCAAACAGAAACTCTAAACCCGCAGAGAGCGGGCCTGGAGGCTGCAGAAACAGCAACCAGACCCTGACCCTGCATTCCTTGATTGGAGGAAGCATGGATAAAGCCATTGTATCGAAAAAGACCGCGCGCGCAACACCCCTTTTCTACCTGCGAATTCCAGCCGATAGCCCACAAATGCACCCGGATCCAACTATGCACCTTGGGCTGGCAGCCGGACACCTTCAGGACCAAATCAATACTCTCGACACCGTGGAAAATTTGGGTGCAATCGACGAAGAGAACAGTACGGTTCGCGCTATCACCTTCGCGATCACAGCTGTCTTGGAAAACCTCCGAGAAGTTCATCGGCACTTCACGGAAGTAATCGCGCTGATCAAGCCGGCCGGGAAAGAATGTGGTACTGCGTTGTCGAGGCGGCATTGAAACAGGAGTGAACCGACCAACCGGGGCCGGGGCACCTCGGCCCCCGGAGGACATATGGCACGAAAAGGAGATGGGATTTACAAACGCGGCAAGGTCTGGTACCTGGACGCCTGGATCAAGGGCAAACGCTGCATGGCGAACCTGGGAAAGAACATCACCCGGGCCATTGCGCTCGAACTCGCCTCGATCGAGCGCTCAAAGTTTCTCCGGGGCGAAGCCGGGATCTGGGAGAAGAGGCGCAAGGACATTTCCTTCGACACCGCGAAAGAACAGTTTCTCGCCGCGGCCAAAGGCCACAATCGGCCGAACACGGTCCGGGGATACAAGCAACACCTGGCCGAACTGGCCGATACATTCGCAGAGAAGATGCTCAGCGAGATTTCACCTTCTCTGATCGAAGAACATCGGCAGAAGCGCGCCGCGGATGCTCCGGTGGGATTTAACCGCGAACTCGGGACACTCCGGACGTTTTTCAATTGGTGTATCGACAAGGGGAAATTCGAGGGCATCAATCCAACCCGGAAGATCAGAAAGCTGCAGGAATCGCCCGGCCAGGAACGTTTCCTCGAGCCGGAGGAGGAGGAACGTCTCCTGAGGGCCTGCTCCGAACCGCTCCGGACGATCCTACTCTGTGGGATCTATGCAGGCCTGCGGATCCCCTCCGAAGTGCTTTCCCTGCGATGGGAGCGCGTCGACTTAAGGCGAGGCTTTGTCACTGTAGACGGCGCCTTCGCCAAGAACGGAAAGACCAAGACATTACCCCTAAACTCAATTCTGCGGACCGCCCTGGGCCGGCTGAGATTCACTAGCAAGGGCGAATATGTCTTCGTCAAGCCGGACGGTCGGCCCTATCGGACGATTCAAAACATCTTCAAAACCGCGGCCAAGCGCGCGGGGATCGAGGACATCTATCCACACGTCTGCCGGCATACCTTTGCCTCGAGGTTGGCGGAAAAGGGCGTCAGCCTCCGCACAATTCAGAAGCTCGGACGCTGGGCGGATATCCGCATGGTCCAAAGGTATGCGAATGTCAGCGAACGGCAGATGAAGGAAGCAATCGAGCAAATCTCCGAAAATTCCCCGTTGAATATCCCGTTGGCCAAGGTGTCGCGGCTGTAAGTTGGTAGCGCTACAGGGATTCGAACCCTGGTTTGATGGCTGAGAACCACCCGTCCTAGTCCCCTAGACGATAGCGCCCCTTAGGATTGGCGCATACTACCAAACCGGCCGCCGTCCGTCAACCGCTTGTGCCGCATCAGCACTGCTGTCTCTTAGGTGGACACCCCGGCAAGATTTGCCGTTCTGCATTTGGGTAATTTGCACAGCGGTGTGTTAGCATTTCGTTTTTCTTGAGGTCGCCAGGTTGACTCGATATTCCGCGTGGCTCGTGATTCTCGGCTCTTCACTCTGGGCCACTGATACCTTGTTTCGTCGTCCCTTGACGGGCTTGCTGTCTCCGGTGACCATCGTGCTGTTAGAGCACTGTGTCCTCGCCGTGGCTACCATCCCCGTGGTCTGGCGTCTGCGCGGCGAGTTTCTGAACCTGAAGGGGCGCGAATACGCATCCCTGCTCTTCATTGCACTCGGCGGATCGGTCGCGGCCACCATCCTGTTTACCTTTGCCGTCAAGTACGGCAATCCCAGCGTAGCCATTCTCCTGCAAAAGTCGCAGCCGCTTTTCACTGTGCTCCTGGCCCGATTCGTGCTCGGGGAGCGGCCGGCAAGATGGTTCTGGCCCTGCCTGGCCACCGCCGTCGGCGGCGCCTATCTAATGTCCGCTCCCGACCGGAATACGGGCCTGCCGCCGGATGCCGGCCACCCCATGATCGTGCTGTGCGCAATCGGCGCAGCAGGATTATGGGGGAGCGCGACGGTTTGCGGCCGGTACCTGGTGTCGAAAATCTCCACGCTGTTCCTTACGGCGCTGCGTTTCCTGTTCGCGCTGCCGGCACTGCTGATTCTGTATTGGCTGCAGCCGGCAGCCCAGCGTGGGCTTCCTTCCGGATTTTCTTCACTCTCCGCCGTCGTCGGCATGGCACTGATCCCCGGCCTGCTTGCGCTGCTCATTTATTACAAAGGATTGCAGTCAACCAGCGCTTCCATAGCTTCGATCTGCGAACTGGCGTTCCCAGTCACCGCGGTGGCGGTAAACTGGCTGATCCTGGATGTCCGTCTTTCCGGCATCCAGCTTTTTGGCTCTGCCCTATTGATTGCCTCGGTGACGGCCCTGGCCCGGATGCATGCCTCCCAACCGACGGGAACCCCGGCTGCCGGCGCTAAGCCCATTCGCTCCTAGAAATTGCGGACCATCGAACGGGGCAGTCCCGGTATCGCAGCGAGGGAAAAAACCTTGCCATAGATTCCAGTGGAGAATATCATTTGTGGGTTATGAGTCAGGAAATTTGTGTGCCCGGGAAGGTGCTGCTGGCATCGCCACGCGGCTTTTGCGCCGGTGTGGTGCGTGCCATTGATATCGTAAACCTTGCCTTAGAGCAATTCGGTTTGCCCATTTATGTGCGGCGGGAAATCGTTCATAACAAATACGTTGTCAACGAATTGAAGCAGAAAGGCACAATCTTTATCGACCATCTCGAAGAAGTCCCGCCTGGAAATCGCGTGATTTTCAGCGCTCATGGAGTCGCGCCCGAAGTGAGGGCAGAGGCAATCGCAAGGCAATTGAAGGTCATAGACGCAACTTGCCCGCTGGTCACCAAAGTACATATGGAAGCCATCAAATATGCCAGGCAGGGATACACCATCATCCTCATCGGGCATGCGGATCACGATGAGGTTATCGGCACGCTTGGTGAAGCGCCTGACTCGATCCGAGTCCTGATTTCCGTCGATGAAGTGGAGAACCTTGTGATTCCTGACCCGACCAAAGTGGCTTACCTGACTCAAACCACTTTGAGCCTGAATGATACTAAGCATATAATTGACAGTTTGAGGCAGAAGTACCCCGAGATTCATGGCCCGGCGTGCGAGGATATTTGCTACGCGACGCAAAACCGGCAGTCCGCAGTTCTCGAGCTTGCGCGTAAGGCCGAGATTATTCTTGTGGTAGGATCGGCCAACAGCTCTAATTCCTGCCGGCTCGTCGAGGTTGCCAAAAGTCAGGGAGTGCCTGCTTACCTGGTCGATGATATTGACAGCATCCAGCCTACATGGCTGACCGGAATCCGCACGGTCGGACTGACCGCCGGCGCCTCCGCACCGGAAGGATTGGTGGAGAGAGTCGTCCGCTATTTGAACGAAGTCGGCTATCCGGAGGTGGAAACGATCGGCAGCATCAGGGAAGACGTGGAGTTTGCTCTACCAGGCGGAACTGGTTCATTCTCCCCTGGCATGCAATTGCGAATAGCTGAACCCCGGCCGCCGCAGCGAGGCTGGGATGGAATGGCAGCTGAGATTGAGCGCCGGCCGGCAGTCGGAGCCGGCCTCGCTGCCCAGTTTTCGGGCCGTACCACATCGCAGAAACTTGAGGATCCGGGATGGCAGACGATTTCACATTCGTGACCGGGGCGACCGGCTTTATCGGCAGCCACGTCGTCCGTTTGCTGCGCCTACGAGGGGATCGGGTGCGGATTCTCGCACGTCCGTCGAGTCCTGCGCATAACGTCGAAGGGCTGGGCTGCGAGATCGTCGTGGGAGACCTGAGGGAGGCGAGTTCTCTGGTGCGCTGCGTGCAAGGCTGTCGCACGGTCTACCACGTCGCCGCGGATTATCGGCTCTGGGCACGGAATCCCCTGGAGATTTATGAGAGCAACGTGGCCGGGACCAGGAACCTGCTCTCGGCCTGCTGTGAAGCGGGCGTCGAGAAAGTAATTTACACGAGCACGGTCGGAACCATCGGCATGCGGAAAGACGGCGTGCCGACGGATGAAGAGACTCCAGTAGCGCTCGACGACATGATCGGCAACTATAAGCGCTCGAAATTCATGGCAGAGCAGGTCGCGCTCGAGTTCGCGCACGAAGGCCTCCCCGTGGTGATCGTCAATCCGACGGCTCCCGTGGGCGCCGGGGATATCAAACCGACCCCGACGGGAAAAGTGATCGTCGATTTCCTGCGCATGCGCCTTCCTGCCTATGTCGACACCGGGCTGAACATCGTGGCTGTGGAGGACGTGGCCCAGGGGCATCTGCTGGCGGAACAAAAAGGCGAGGTCGGGCAGAGGTACATACTGGGCGGCGAAAACCTGAGTCTCCAGAAAATCCTGGAGATTCTCTCGGAAATCTGCGGACGGCGCATCCCCAGATTCCGGATGCCCTGGATCGGGGCTCTGCTCGCCGCCTACACAAATCAGTTTTTTGTTGGAACCATCATGCGCCGCGAACCGACCATCCCGTTGGAGGGGGTCAGGATGGCGCGCTACAAGATGTTTGTCAAAAGCGAGAAGGCGCGTCGAAGGCTGGGCTACAATCCGAGGCCCGCGGAGCTGGCCCTGCGGGAGGCAGTCGAATATTTCCGCCACAGCTGGCGCCCGAACTCTGCCCAGGATCGCATCTCGAATGTGCACGCTGGCACCGCGTGATGCGCGGCCGGGCAGCTGAGTCAGGTACTCGATGCAGAAACTGAATGCGATCATTGGGGAGTCAGAAGCGAGAACACCGGTCATCCCGGCCGAGATGCGCGCCGCGGTCTATCGCGGGGCGAATCGGATGATGCTGGAGACGGTTCCAGTGCCGGAAATTGCGGACGGCGAGTTGCTCGTCCGCATCCACGCGTGCGGCGTTTGCGGGACAGACCTCAAGAAGATCGAGCTCGGCCTGGTGGATCCGCCCAGGATTTTCGGCCACGAGATCGCCGGCACGGTCGTCCGCCGCGGTAGATCGGTAACCAGATTTGCGATCGGGGACCGCGTGGCGGTAACCACCATATACCCTGCCGGCATTGTTTTTATTGCCGAAGGAAGCTGTATTCGCAGTGCGAACATTACCGGCGCACAGGCACCAGTGCGGGGTTCAGCCCGCCGGCGGCGGCTTCGCCGCCTATGTTCGGGTGATGGACTGGATCGTAGAGGAAGGCACAACTGCAATTCCCGATGATGTGAGTTTCGAGGAAGCGAGCTTTCTCGAGCCTCTCAACACGTGCCTGAAGGCTCTGGAAACGGCGGCTCTGGAAGCCGGAGAGGTCGTTGTCATTTTCGGACAAGGACCGGTCGGACTCCTGCTGGCTCAGGCCGCCGCGATTGAGGGGGCACAGGTGATCGGGCTCGATTTCATTCAGAAGCGCCTCGAACTGTCCAGGAATTTGGGAGCCCGCCTGGCCTTAAATCCGAAGCAGGACGATATCGAAGCCGCAGTCAAGAGGCTGACGGAAGGCCGCGGCGCCGATCTGGCCATTGTGGCGACTGCGGATTCGAGGGTTGTCAGTGCCGCGCAGGGCTTGGTGCGAAGGGGCGGGCGCATACTGCTCTTTGCCAACACCGTTCCCGGCGAGGTGATTCCGATCGACGCGGCGCGCATCTGCGTCGAGGAGAAGCAGCTGATCGGCAGCTACAGTTCCTCCGTGGAGCTGCAGGACAAGACCGCCGACCTGATATTCAGGAAAAAGATCAATGTCGCCCGGCTCATCAGCCACCGTTTGCCGTTGAACCGGATTGCAGAGGCCATACACATTGCATCTCATCCCTCCGAAGATTCACTGAAGGTCATAGTACAGCCATGAGAGAACTGATCAAGGTTACCAGGGAGAAGATGACCGCGGCAGTTCTATACGGCAAGCAGGACGTCCGCATAGAACAGATTCCAATTCCGCGCGTTGAATCCGGCGAGGTTTTGGTCAGAATCAAGGCCGCGCTAACTTGCGGCACGGATCTGAAGGTTTACCGACAGGGCTTCCATGCACGCATGATCGTTCCCCCGTCCGTGTTCGGCCACGAAATGGCCGGCATCGTGGAAGAGGTCGGGCCCGGCGTCGACAGCTTCGCCCCGGGCATGAGGGTTGTGGCCGCGAACTCGGCGCCTTGCAACGAATGCTTCTTCTGCAAGAAACACCTGGCCAACCTGTGCCAGGATCTGCAGTTTCTCAACGGGGCGTACGCCGAGTTCATCAAAGTGCCGGAGAGAATCGTGCGCCAGAATCTCCTGATCCTGCCCGACAATCTCAGCTTCAGGGAAGCGGCGATGGTGGAGCCGTTGGCCTGCGTTCTGCGCGGCATCGACGAGACCGGAATCAACGAGGGTGATACCGTGGTCGTGATCGGGATCGGCCCCATCGGCCTGATGTTCGTGCAGCTGCTCAAGAGCCTGGGCGTCACGGTGATCGCAGCGGGCAAGCGGCCTAACCAGCTCGCCCTCGCCGCCAAGATGGGCGCCGATCATGTGGTCGATTCGACCCACTCCAATGTCGTCGAGCAGGTGCGCAAGTTTACCGATGGCCGGCGCGGCGCAGATGTGGTGATCGAGGCCGTGGGCCTGAGGGAGACCTGGCAACAGGCCATGGGCATGGTGCGCCGCGGCGGCATCATCAACCTGTTCGGCGGCTGCCCGTCGGGCACGCATATCCCGCTCGACAGCACGCTCATCCATTACTCCGAAATCACCATCAAGGCGACGTTTCACCACACACCGCGCCACATCCGGGAAGCCCTGGAGGCCTTGCGGCGCGGTCAGGTCCGCGCGTCGACCCTCATTACAGGAGAGGAGAATCTCGCCTCTCTGGGCAATGTGCTCGAGCGGCTCCTCAACCGGAACGGCGATCTGAAAATCGCCATCGTGCCTTGAGCCGCGCATGAATCCGGAGATCGCCGCATCCTACCGTTGCGCCGCAGATGTCGCTCGTCGGCGCGCACGCAACTTTTACTACTCCTTTGTCGTACTGCCTCCCGCGAAGAGGCGCGCCTTCTGCGCGGTGTATGCTTTCATGCGTTACTGCGACGATGTTTCCGACGGGTCCAGTACGCTCGAAAACAAGCGCCAATCGCTCCAGATGTGGCGCGCCCAGTTGCACGCGGCCGTCCAGGGCGATCTCGATGGGTCTCCAATTCTGCCTGCCTTCCACGATGCGGTTCGCAGGTTCTCCATCCCCGCCGACTACTTCCACTGGATCATCGATGGAGCCGAGATGGACCTGACCATCGATCGCTACGAGACCTTCGAGGATCTGTATCGATACTGCTTCAACGTCGCTTCCGCGGTGGGCCTGGTCTGCCTGCAGATATTCGGGTACGCCGACAAGCGCGCCCCGAAACTCGCCGAACAATGCGGCATCGCGTTCCAGCTCACCAACATTCTCCGCGACATCAAAGAAGATGCGGACATGGGCCGGGTGTACCTCCCGGCGGAGGATCTGCAACGATTCCAGATTACCGCCGAAGAGTTGCAGGGAGGCGTTTGCGATGAGCGCTTTCAAAAGCTCATGACATATGAAACGAATCGGGCCGGGGAGTACTATGCGCAAGCGCGCAGCCTGCTCTCGCTGGTGGACGCCGACAGCAGGGCGGCCCTCTGGGCCATGATGGAGATCTACGAACGCCTCCTCAAAAAGATCATCCGGCGCCGGTTTAACGTCTTCGGCCGCACCATCCGCCTCTCCTCCACGGAAAAGACAGCCCTCGCCCTGCGTGCCCTCGCCATGCGATTCCTGAAATTGTGACCCGCGCCTCGAACGGCGCTTGATTAAGGGTGATTGCAATTACCTCGTGGTGTCGCCAATTCAATTGCTTAAGCCCCAAAGGGGCGGAGCAGCAAAGCCCAGGGCGTGAGCCCTGGGATTACGGAACGTCCGGAAGACAAGCCCTGAAGGGGCGACGCAGCCTGCGCCGCCCCTTCAGGGCTGATCCTCTGCGATATCACTGCTGTCCAAGATAGCGCCGAAACCGTCATTTGGGACAGGCTAAACCATTGAAAATAAAGGACCGCGAAATCCGGGCCAAAATGAGGTTGCTATCCCCTGAGAAATGCTGTGCAAATTGGCGCGGGGAGCAAAAAATCGGGCGAAACACCCCAGAACCCTTTGCAGAGGCCGCTCTGTTAGACATTTTGGCTAGTTTTCACACGAAGGGCTGGTCGCGAAATCAAAGATTCTAAACCTATTTTGGACAAGAGTGCTGCGATATACCAATTCCCAGGGCTTACGCCCTGGGCTTTGCTGCTGGACCCTTTCAGGGTCCCAATTGAAATCCTTAACTTAGCGCCGTTCACCATGCCTCAAAAAGCAGCATACAATGAGACAGCACGGCATAGCCGCGATAAAGAAATTATTATCGCAGAAATCGCCTAGACCGCAGAGCATTCTATTGTTTTTCAATAGCCGGTCCCAGCGTTCTCTGTGGTGAGCAGTTGCCTTTCCTGCCTGGCCGGTAAGGTTCGTGTCATTTGTGGCTGCTTTTGCAGTTTGGAGGCGAGCTATTTTCAGAACAGGGTTGCCAGAGAGCCGCTCGCTTGCAGCAAAACCACCTGGCGTTCGAAGAGGATCCTTTCGGCTTCGATAACGGCAGTTTGCTTTTCCAGGAGCTGGGCGCGGGCGTTTTCCAGATCCCTTGGTTCGAGGCGTCCGGCTTCCATCAACGATTCGTTGATCTGCATCTTCTCCTCGTATTCCGTGACCTCGAGCCGCGCCAGTTCGGCGGCGCCACGTGCGACGCGGAGGTCGCTCATGCCCCGTTCCAGGTTCAGTTTCAGATCAGATTTCAATTGCTGCAGCCGCAGCCTGGCCACCTCGGCATCATGGCGGCTCTGGGCCACGCGCGCATCCGTGCGAAATCCGTTGAATAGCGGAAATTGGATGGAAAGCCCCAGCAGATAGTTGTTTCTGCTGAAACGATTGAAATAATCCTGGTAATTATTGGTCCGGCTGAAGAGGGCGTACTCCCCGACCAGATTGAACTGGGGGTAACGATCGGCTTGTTCCGATTGGACATGAAGCTCTTTGGCGCGCAAAGTGGCCTGGGCTTCACGGATCTGGGGATGAACCTCGAGAACTTTCTGGTAAAGCATTTCCGTGGAAAGCGTCAGGAGCTCGCTTTTGATCTCGGGCATCTCCGTGCGGATTTTGTCGCCTTCGGGAATTCCGGTAAGTTCGCGCAGGCCTGTTTCCGCCAGTCGGACGCGCTCGCGGGCTATCAGCAATTGCTGATCGAGGTTGGCGGCGGCGACCTTCGCTTGTGTGCGGTCAAGCGGGCGCGCTTTACCCGCCTCCAGCAGCGCTTCGATGATCGGGAGGTTGTTCGCTGCCGTTACTACCTGTTTCTCCAGGTTCGGAACCGCGAGCCGCGCCCGATGCAATTCACTATAGAGCAGGATCGTCTTGGCTACCAGGTCGTTGCGCACGCCATCCGCGCCCGCGTGGCTGGCAAGGCTCCCGCTCTCGGCCTCCAGAATAAGACTCTTATTTTTCTTGCTGAAAATCGATTGACTCACACCCAATTGGACGATCGAGGGCGCCGCGCCCTCGATGCTCAATGGAAATCCATTGTTGTAGGCTAAACCGGTGCCGGTCACGATTTGTGGCAGGTTCGCCGAACGCGTCTCTCTGAGGGCTTCGGCGGCTCGGGCAGCCTCGGCCTGCGCCAGATATACCTCCGGTCCTCTTGCCAGCGCCAACCGGACGGCTTCCCGCAGAGTGAGGACGCCGGCGGTCCCGGCGGTCTCTTGCCCCGTGTGATCCAGGGCGGCAGCTGAGATGCAAAATGCCAGCAAAAGGAAAAGGCATCGGACAGATGCCGGCCATGTCGTCCGGAATTTATTCATAGCGCAGTGCCTCCGTCGGGTCCAGTTTCGCGGCCCGATTGGCCGGAATGAGCCCCGAAGTAATGCCCACGGTAAAGGAGAGCATAAAAGCCAGGACAATCGAGATCCAGGAAATGGGGATGACGATGCCCGCAATCCATCCGGCCACCAGTGGCAACGAAACTCCGAGCACGATGCCCAAACCGCCCCCAATACTGGCCATGAAGATGGCTTCCGTCAGAAACTGATAGAGAATCTCGTAGCGTCTGGCGCCCATCGCCATCCTTATGCCGATCTCCCTGGTCCTTTCAGTGACGGATACCAGCATGATGTTCATGATACCGATGCCGCTGATGATGAGAGATATGGTGCCGATCAAGAAGAGAACGATCGTGATGGCGGTCGCAATCCGGCCCGCTGCTCGCAGAATCTCGGCCAGATTCTCGACACGGTAGGAAGTGCCGGCACGGTGACGGGATTCGATCAATTGCCTGAGCCGCTGGGTCACCTCGGGAACCGTTTCGGTACGCCGCGTGGACGCATAGATCTGATCCAGTTTATCGACGTTCGTGAATTGCCGGATGGCCGACAGCGGGATCAGAGCAGAGTACGTCGAGACTTCAGAACGTCCCGAAGGTTTCCACCCCTTCTTTGAAAACGCCGATGGTCTCAAACTTGACGCGGAAGAGCTTGATACTCTTGCCGCGCACATCGAGCGTGCCGAAAAGCCGGATAGCCAGGTCCTCCGTCAGCAGGCAGACTTTGCTGAACGATTTCTCGTCGGCATTGTCGAACAACCGGCCCGAGAGAACCCGCAGGTTCCTCACCTTGGCGTAGTCGACGGTGGCGCCGATGACTGTGACCTCCCGCTCCTGGCCGCGCATCGTCAGGCGATCGTGCTGAACAACAATGGCTGTGGCGTTCGCTATGCCGGGAAGGCCCTGGACAGCCTTGAGGTCCGCCATGTTCAGTTCGTCCGAACGCGATTTGGTCGAGGAGACCGTATTACCCGCCTCATAGTAAAGGTAGATCAGGTTCGATCCGACCCCCTGGATCTGCTGCAGGATATACTCTTTGGAGGTAAGCGCAATGGTCACAACCAGGATAATGGACGCTGTCCCGATCGCCATGCCGAGCATCGTGAGGCCCGCGCGCAGCTTGTTGGCAAGCAGGCTTTCATAAGCAAAGCTGGCTGATTCTACCAGGTTCATGGCAATTACCTGATTTGCTTCAGGGCATCCTTCGATGGTGAGTATTCAGGGTCGAAACTGAGCGACGATTCGAATGCCTTGCGGGCATCGGTCTTCTGTTCCTGCGCCAGGTAGGCCCGGCCGAGCCAATAATAGACTTCTTCGAAGACGGGGTCGTCGTCAGTCAGCGGGCCGGCGGACAACTCCTGCAAAACCTTGAGGGCGCCCGCAGGATTTTCCCGAAGTTCCGTCTGGATCGCCGCCAGGTACATGCGGGTTTCCCGTTTCGCACCGTCAAGCTCGACGGCTTTCTGCGCCGCGGTTTCGGCCGGCCCGAACATTCGGTGGCGCAAAAGGAAATTCGCCAGATCCAGGAAGGCGCCGGCGTCCTTCGGAAACTTCAAGGTTGCCTGCACCAGTTGCTCTTGCGCGCGATCAAACTCCTTGCCCTTTTCATAGATTTCCGCGCGGGCGCTGTGGCCGAGGCGTGGGGACAGCCTGGCGATTTCTTTGGCTTGAGCCTCAGCCTTATCTCTGCCGCCCCCGACAATGCCGGGAGCCTCGACATAATACTCGAGCAGATCAAATCGGATGTCCGTGTTGTCCGGCGATAATTGCGCGGCGGTCTCAAATTCCTTCCGCACCTCCCTCGCCAGGCCGAAGGCGCTGAGAAAGGACGCATGATCGGCTTTACTTCCGTAAGCGCGGCCAAGCCAGAGATGACGCATGCCGTCTTTGGGATCGAGTTCTACTGCCTTACTGAAGTGCAGGATGGCATCATCCCAACGACGCAATTTCAGGCAGGTTTTGCCGAGCCAGTTGCGCAGCTCGGCATTTTGGGGATATTGCTGAAGCAAACCGGACAGGATCTCGGCCGCCCGCAGAAATTTGCCGTGTTCGTAAAGCTCGATGGCAGAATTAATACCCTGGGCGCCCCCGTCGAGGGGGACAAACAAAAGGAAGCTGAGTGCAATCGCGGCTTTCATTTTGTCCTGGCCTGCACCTTGAGGCCTTCATTGATCAGATCATCGATCGCGTCGATGACCTTCTCACCCAGTTTGAGCCCCTGGGTGATTTCGATTCTGGCGCTCGTGCTGCGTCCGGTTTCAACGTAGCGTTTCGCCGCCTTCCCCTCCACCATCACCCAGACAAACTCCTTCCTGCCTTCGGGGAAGACAACACTGCGGGGAAGCGAGGTCACCTCTGGTCCTTCAGGCGCCTGGATCTCCACATCGACGTTGATGTTTGACATGAGAGTGCCCTGAGGATTCTCGATGCTGCACAGAACCTCTGCCACTGAACGAGTGCCCAAGGCAACCACTTGCGCCGGCAGACGGACGACTGCACCCTGCCACTGGTCCTGCGGATGAGCGTCCCAACGGATCAGGACCTTTTCGCCGATCGCGACCTGGCCGATATCAGGCTCATCCACATAGGCCCGCAGGCGCAAGTGCGTGAGATCGGCAAACAGTCCGATGGGATCGCCGGTGTTGAGGTAGGAGCCATCCTTGACGTCGAACTGGTACAGGGTCCCGTCTACAGCAGCGCGTACGATCAATCGCTCCTCATTTGCCTTCAGATATTGAATGCGCGCCTCGGCGGCTTCGATCCTGGAACGAGCCCGGCGCAGGTCGAGATCACCATACCTTTTCTTGAGATCTTCCAGATGCCTCTGCGCAGCCTTGAGCGCCTGTTCCGCCTCGGCCAGGGTATGCCGGTTCTGCTCGACCTCGAAGCGCGTGATGGCATTGCGCGTCAGCAGCCACTCGTTGGTCTGCAGAAGTTTGCGTGCGTTACCTGCAGCCAGCTGCGCGCGGGCCACATCGGCATCGGCCTGACTCAACTCCTCAGCGGTCGGCCCCCGTTGGATATCGCGGAAATCCAGCTGAGCGGCATCCAGCTCCGCCAGCGCGGCCGCCATCTGGGATGGCAGCGATGGATCCTCGAACCGCAGGAGTGCCTGCCCTCTTTTCAGCCGCATCCCATCTTGTACTTCAGTTCTGCGGCAGGTCCCCGCCATGGGCGCGCGCAATTCGTAGATTTTTTCTGCTTCCACCTTACCGTTAGTGGCGATGCTGCGGTGCAGAGTGGCCATGCTCGCCTCGACCAGATCCACGGGCAGAGTTTTGGTGAACACTCCCAGGCTCCAGAGAAGCGCAGCGACCACCAGCAGAGTTGGAAGGATTATCGTAAGTAATATCAGGACTTTTCTCATGTGGGGTGAATATAACTTATGATCCCGTGAGGTGCAACCATTCCCGACAGCCGAGCCGTCGGCCAATCGGAGTGCAGAGGTAGGAAATGGCATGTCGGATTGTCTTTACATGCAACACGCGGGGTCCTATGCTTTCGTCCATGTTGCTGATTGCCGCAGCTCTGGCGGAAGAACTCGAAACGGCACTCAACCTGTGCAGTCGCAGGAGCAAGATCCGATGCTCAGGGGTGCCGATGTGGCTCGGGACCCGCGGTAACGAAAGTCTCCACCTTCTGAAGCTCGGCATCGGCCCGGTACGTTCGGCCGCTGTGCTCCAGCGCGTTCTTGCGGAATTGAAAGTGACCGGAATTCTGGTCATCGGGTATGCCGGCGCGCTGGATCCCGCTCTGAAGCAGGGGCAACTTGTGGTTGTGGATCGCGCGGATCCGCTGGCGCAGGATTCCTGGGGCGCTCCGCTGGAGGAGATCACACTCGGCAGTGGCCGGCAGCTGGCCTGGGCAGATGAGCTATTTCGCGTGGCCCAGGCTGCGGGTCTGACTGTACGCCGCGGCACGGCCTTGACCTCACCCTGCATCATGGGCGCGCCCGAGCACAAGCGGGTTCTGTTCCGGAGGTTCCATGCGGCTGTTGTCGACATGGAAACAGCGGCTCTTGCGTTTGTGGCTGCAAACTCAGGAATTCCTCTCGGCTGTGTGCGCGCCATCAGCGATGAGGCCGGCGACACTTTTCTTGCCTCACTCTCCTACAATCCCCGCGTCGGCGCCATCCGGCGCGCAGCGAAGACCATGGCAGACGGCAGCTTGCTGCGCCGCTACAGCCAATGGCGCGAGCGCTCCCTGGCTGCGCGTCAGGCCCTCAGTAAATTCGTGGCCTGCTACCTGGACAGCTGTCATTTATAGATGAAGATCTCAAGCATCATGTCCTTGTAGGCGCTGTCGCTGTAGCCCACGTAGTCGCGGATGCGCACTTTCACGTAATGTCCCAAGCCTGTCTTAATGGCGAAGGTGAAACCCACCTGCAGCTGGCTCGATGTGCCGTCGCTCAAATCGATGCTGTTGCCGGTGTAATTCAGACTGCGCAGATACTCCTGGGTGAGGCCATCGAATTGCGATCCATCCTTAATGCCGATGATGCTTAAGGTCGCTCCCTGCTGCGGGACCAGGGATCTGGACGATCCGCTGCTATTTCCTGTCCTAAACAACGCATCCCAGGGCGTTTCGAGGTCAAGGTCTACGGGATCGTTTTCATTATGGAGATAGTCGACGACCGGCAAATCTGCATCCAGAGAGTAGCCTTGCGGAAGGTACGTCATGGTGTTGCGACGCAAAGAATCAAGATAGGCGGGCGCCATGGTCGCATACTGGGAACCGGTCTGCACCGGGGTTATCTCCAATGCCAGAATAGCTACCGGCCCATTGGATCTACCGAACAACATGCCTTTGACTTTAGTCGCAGTCGGAAAGAACTCTGTGAGCATCCTGGCCTGCTTTTCATTGGCATTGAGATTCAGGGGAGCGCTGCCGAGGTTGGTAGCGACATTCGAGGTGGGAACCGTCGCCTGCAATAACTCAAGAGTAATCTGGTTGGCTGCGCCGGAAAGATCCGCGATGGCAAAACCGGTGCCGAGGCCTTTGGATGAGTCGATCTCAACCGGGAACCCCCAGGTGACGGTCGGCTGGCCGAGGGGCACACTCACCGTTTCCACAATATTATTCCCACTCAGAACCTCGTAGTAAACGGTGATGGCGACCTCATAATCTTCGGAGTAAGGCGTGGTCGCCTCCAGGTTGCGGACGATGACATAGCCGTGAGCAAAAAGGCCGTTCCCCAGGGTCGTGATCCGGATCGTCTGAGATGCACCCAGATTCAGAGTCACCTGGCTCACCGTTCCCTGATCCGTATCAAGCGTCCAGGGGGTTCCATCCGTCTTGCGAAAGAGAACGGTAACCTTGGTAATCGGAGTCAAAGGGTCAGGCCCCAGGTTGGTGATATCGAACTTGGTTCTATAGGTGAGATTCGCCACTGAATCCAGCCCGTTGACCACATGCGGCACAATTTTATCACCTGACGCCATGGCCGGAACGGCGTTCAGGAAAGGAAGAAGAAGGATTGCCAGGACAATCATATAGAGGGTTCGCTTGCTCATGTCTGCTCCTTGAATAACCAATCTATGATCGGGGGAATACTCCAATTATTGAGATTCCCAAGACGTGCAAGAGGTTCAGATATTTCTATTGCAGGTCCGATTTTTCGATTCCGAGGCCTTTATTATGTCACATTCAGGCCGCTGCTTCGAAAATAGATGCCGAAATCCCAAACCGTCGGAATCGGTATCGGGATTGCAATCGCAGTCGCTATCGCAATCGGTCTTACTCGTGTGCAAAAGCCGATTGCGATAGCGATTGCGATCCCGATACCGATTCCGATACCGACATCTGCCGACCAGAGAGGCATGACCTTTTCATGCGTCATTGGGTGCGCCCCGGCGCATGAAGGACTGCTTCGAAAATAGAACCGATTGCGGCGCCGAACCACTTTTGTGTTTCTGTGCCGAAACTATGACAAAGCGGGCCTCACGGTGAGGTAGCATGGTTGTGCTTTCCAATCATCAACCATCAACACCGGAGGCCACAAATGAAGCATATAGGAATGGATCTGGGCGGCACAACAACAACTGCAACCGTTCTGAGTGCACGGGGCAAGAGACTATTGGATCGAACGATAGTGACACGAGAAGCGGAGCTGGTGGATTTCGTGAGCAAGATACCGGGAGCCAAGCGAGTGATCGTAGAAGAAAGCCAGCTTGCGGACTGGGTAGTGCGCGCACTCAGGCCCTACGTATCGGAAGTGATTCGCTGTCAGCCACAGCACAATGATTTGATCAGTAAGTCCGAGAACAAATGCGATGCGGAGGATTGTCATGCTCTGGCACGGCTTTCGTATTTGGGTGAGTTGAAGCCGGTGCATCACACGGATTGGGGGTACCGGCAATTGCGCGAGGGCGTGCGGGAATATTGGAAATCGAGTTGGGATTTGACCCGGGCAAAGAACCGGCTGAAGGCTCACTTTTTGTTCAACGGGATACCGGGTGAGGGGGAGGCGGTCTATGGGGTCCGATGGCGCGCCGCTTTCTACGAGAAGCTGCGGGAGCGTTCGGCGAATCTCAAATTGACAGACCTTCACTATCAACGATTGGACGTTTGCCGAGCACTCAAAGCTGGGCAGTTTGGTCTGCTGCGCGCATTGGGGCAGCCGTATCAGGAAGAGATCCATTGCCTGAAGACGATCCCCGGCATAGGTCCGATCGCTGCCTACACGATGGTGGCTTACCTGGAGAAGGGGTGGCGTTTTTCGAACAAGCGGCAGCTATGGAAGTACTGCCGGCTTTCGGTCCGCAAGCACGAGTCCCAAGGTAAGGGTCACCGGGGAGCCTCGCGTCAAGGCAATCTTTATCTGAAGTGTTCTTTAATGACGAGCGTAGCGAGTTTGGCGGCCAGGCGGCAGGATAACAACGCATTGACCAAGCTCTGGCACCAGGGAGTGATTCAGGGCATAGCGCCGGAACGGATGCGTCGCAACCTGGCGCGCAAGCTCGTGGTGGTAGCGCATCATGTACTGCGATATCGGAAGGAGTATCAGGATGAGCTGATTTTAGTTACCGGTTAACCCGGCAGGTACAAACGGTCCCCAAGGAGTTGCCTAGTGCCACTGCCCAAGGGAGAGTGCCAGTCGGGGAGGCAGGGCGGAGTCTCATTGAAAGGGATAGGTCTGGTGCTCCGTTAGCGCCAGAATCTCCATGTGTCGAAGAGGCCCGTCCCGCTGATGCCTAATATTTCTATATCGCCGCCGCGCACACAACTCTGGGTGAGTGTGACAGAGTGTACGAGGTTTTGAGGCTTCGATGAAGGGTGCCGGAGGAAACTGCCGCGCTGTGGGAACGGTGGAAAAACCAGAAAACAGTTTTTCCACCGTTCCCACAGCGCTTGGAAAACCCCTCGCAAAAAGCGTACAAGCGCTCGGGGTTTCCCACAGTTTCCACCGGCACTACGGCTGGCATTATCTGGTCACTTCGTATGAACGGAAAAACCTCCGCGGTGAGTATCCAATAGACGCTGGGCACGGTGATTACCGGTGCTGTAGAGGCAGAAATCAGACCCGTGGATCAAAGTTCAGGTTCGAGCCGGGCACGAAAACGGAGCAACGACCGGGTTGGGAGCCAATATGAGAGAGGCCCTTCAGATGTCAAAAGTGAAAAAAGGGTCACCCTAGGAAAAGTATGTCTTGACATCTGATTTGTCATAGACGCCCTTTCAGGGCTTGAGATCTCCGGTTCTCTACCCAGGGCTCACGCCCTGGGCTTTGCTGTCCCGCCCTTTGAGGGCTAAGCATTGCACGACCTTGAAAACCCCGAAGGGCTCAGCATTGCACGACCTTGAAAACCCCGAAGGGGTGGAGCAGCAGAGCCCAGGGCGTGAGCCCTGGGAAGCCGGCATCGAGCGGTAAGAGCCCTGAAAGGGCGGCACAGGAAACCTGTGGCGAGAGCGCAACATTTTCATGCGTCACTGGGTGCGCCCCGGCGCATCAGAGGCTGTTCCGAAAATAGCCTGTCCGCGCGAACGTCGTGATCGGGTCGTGATCGGCAGTCAGACAACTTCAAACCGATCGCGATCACGATCCCGATCACGAACTGCGGCAGAAGATCCCCGGCGGTAGATTGCCATTTTCGGGCGTCTCAGGGCGCGCGCCACGCGCGGGCGGGACTCCGTTGAGATTCATCTGCGTCTTCTCACGATTTTTTTTGCGGTTGCGCAGGTCTTGTGGTAGTTTGGTGAAATAAAGGTGAAAACTATGGATTCGCATCCGGCAAAACGCAGAAGTACGGCGCTCGTCGGGGTAGGAGAAGTCATCAACGAGCTGACCTCCCGGGATCGATCCCGCGAGGTGGTCACCGCCGTCCACACGATCCCGGCACGTGATGCGCAGTGGGCGCCGATGCCCGAGTGGATCAGGCCTGAATTGGCCGAGGCCTATCGGGCCAAGGGAGTGATGCAGCTTTATTCCCATCAGGCCGAGGCTGTCGATGGAATACGCAAGGGCAGAAATGTAGTTGTGGTCACGCCGACAGCTTCCGGCAAGACCCTCTGCTATAACCTGCCGGTCCTGAATGCGGTGCTGGAAAATCCGGATACCCGCGCGCTCTACCTTTTCCCGACCAAGGCGCTGGCCCAGGATCAGCTGGAAGAACTGCAGGATCTGAGTCGCCGGACGGGAGATCGCTGGGGGGTGTTCACCTATGACGGCGATACGCCCAGCGACGCTCGTCGCGCCATCCGCCAGCAGGGACATGTGGTCATCACCAATCCGGATATGCTGCACACCGGCATCCTGCCTCACCACACCCGCTGGACGCGCCTGTTCGAAAATCTTCGCTATATCGTGATCGATGAGCTGCACACTTATCGAGGCGTGTTCGGCAGCCACCTCGCCAACCTCCTGCGCAGGCTCCGGCGCATCGCCCGTTTCTACGGGCAGACACCTCAATTCATCTGCTCTTCGGCTACGATCGCCAATCCCGGCGAGCTCGCGACCAGGCTGATCGAGGAAGATGTCGAAGTCATCGATGCCAATGGGGCTCCTTCAGCCCAGAAACAGCTGATTTTTTGCAATCCGCCCGTGGTGAACCGCTTCCTCGGCATCCGGCGCAGCTACATCAACGAGAGCTATCGCCTGGCCCAGGAATTCCTGAAGCGCGGCCTTCAGACCATCGTCTTCGCGAACAGCCGCCTGCACACTGAAGTTCTGCTCACCTACCTGAAACAGGCGAATCCGCAGCCGCCGGGCCAACCGGACGTGATCCGCGGCTATCGCGGCGGCTATTTGCCCCTGGAACGGCGGGAAATCGAGCGCGGCCTGCGCAGCGGCCAGGTCCGTGGTGTCGTCGCCACCAACGCACTGGAGCTCGGCATCGACATCGGTTCACTCGACGTTTCGATCATGGCCGGCTATCCCGGCACCATTGCTTCGACCTGGCAGCGCGCGGGACGCGCCGGCAGGCGCAGCGGCACATCCTGCGCCGTGCTGGTCGCCTCTTCGCGCCCGCTGGATCAGTTCATCGTGAAGCATCCCGGATTACTTCTTCGGCAGCTCTCCCGAGCATGCCTACATCCAGCCGGATAACCTGGAGATCCTCGTCAATCACCTCAAGTGCGCCGCTTTTGAGTTGCCGCTGGCGCAAGATGAAGTCTTCGGCGCTGTCGATCTTGCGGCGCTCTGTGAGCAGATGGGCGAGGCCGGCTATCTGCATCAGAGCGGAGATTACTGGCACTGGACCCAGGAAGCGTACCCGGCCGACACCGTCAGCCTTAGGTCGATCACCTCGGACAATTTGGTGATCATCGACGAGACGGACGCCCCGGAGGTGATCGGTGAGATCGACTTTTCCGGCGCCCTCACCACGGTCCACCCCAAGGCGATCTATCTCCACGGCGGCCAGCAGTATCACGTCGAGCGGCTGGAATTCGATCAGCGCAAGGCATACGTCAAGCGCGTCGAGGTCGACTATTTCACCGATGCGATCCGCTACACGCAGATCCGACCGCTGGACATCGCCGGGGAAGCCTGTGTCGCGGGGCCGGCCGCACGCATGCATGGCGATGTGCAAGTGCGCTCTCAGGTCGTCGGGTTCAAGAAGATCAAGTTCTTCACGCTCGAAAATGTCGGCTCCGGCAAGCTTGAATTGCCCGAGAACGAGATGCACTCCACGGCCTACTGGATGACCCTCAGCCAGGAGCTGTTGGCGGCCCTGCCCTTCTCGATTTCCGAAAGGCAGGACGGCATGTTTGGACTGCTGCACGCGCTCGCATCGATCGCCTGCCTGTTGCTCATGTGCGATCAGCGCGACCTGGGCGCCACGATCGGCGAAGGAGCACCACCCGAGGCGGGTGAAATCGAATGGCCCGCCAAGCCGGCTGCCGGCGGGCGTGAACAAGTGGAGGAGTTCTTCAAGCCGACTTTGTACCTGTACGACGCTTATCCGGGGGGGATCGGATTGAGCGAACCCTTGTATCAGATCCACGACCAGCTCGTGCACAAGACACGGGAGCTGATCGCAAGTTGCGCCTGCGAGAGCGGCTGCCCTTCGTGCGTCGGCCCGGCCGGTGAGACCGGGGCACGAGCCAAAGAAGCCGCGCTGGCAATACTGGATCTCCTGTGCGCAACATAGGCGGTGCAAAAGGACTCAATGCAGTCTTCCATGAACCGGGGCGCACCCAGGCACATGAAAATGTTGTGCTCTCATCGCGCTTTCTCTGTGACGCCCTTTCAGGGCTCTGGCCAGCTCGATCATCTGTTCCCAGGGCTCACGCCCTGGGCTTTGCTGCTGCACCCCTTCGGGGTTTTCACAGTGGTGAAATGCATAGCCCCTCAGGGTTTTCGCCGTGGTGAAATCCTCAGCCCTGAAAGGGCGGGACAGCACAGCCCAGGGCGCAAGCCCTGGGTAGAGATCAGGAAATCTCAAGCCCTGAAAGGGCGGCACAGAAATCGACGAGTTGATCGGCACCGTAATTGGTCCTATTTTCGAAGCGGTCCTTCCTGCGCCGGGGCGCACCCGGTGACGCATGAAAAGGTCATGCCTCTCTGGTCGGCAGTTGTCGGTATCGGAATCGCAGTCGCTATCGCAATCGGCTTTCGCAGACTAGCAAGACCGATTGCGATGGCGATTGCGACCCCGATTCCGATTCCGATCCCGACGCTGTTGGCTTTCTGCTTCTATTTTCGAAGCAGAGGATGCTGGGGGCGCAGTGACCCGTTTTGTTTTTGAATAGCTCGTCTCTGCGCCCTCTGCGTGGAGCAGTTGCTTTTCCTGCTATAGTGGTGCTGTCGAGTGCGAGATTCCGGCTTCGATAAGGTAAGATTACGATATGTCGGGAGGTCAGAAGCTATCCCATATCGCCGCGTTGCGGCCGCGCGTGGAAATGTCGAACCCGCCGGGGAGCGCAGCCAAAGAAGAGGGTCGGGCGCGCCTTGCTCAGCTACTCGGCGCCGAGCTGCGCTCCACGGCTCATGGCCGGCATATTGCCGTAACCTGCCGCTTTCCCTCCCCCGGTTTGTGCGCGATCGGGCCGCGTGCGCATCAGCTGCTCGCGCCGCATTCCGGCAGCGAAGTCGCCGATCCGAACCACTGGCTTTTTCTTGACACCGAGACCACCGGCCTGGCGGGCGGCACGGGCACCTACGCGTTTCTCGTCGGCATCGCGTGGTGCGAGGGGGACAGCTTCGTAGTCGAACAACTTTTCATGCGCGATCACAGCGAGGAGGCTTCCCTGCTCCTCGATCTTTCCCGGCGGCTGGCAGACAAACGGGTGTTGGTCACCTTCAACGGCAAGAGCTTCGATTGGCCGCTGCTGGAAACCCGCTACCGTATGACGCGGGCGACATCGATCCTTAAGCCGAGCGCCCACCTCGACCTGTTGCATCCGGCCCGGCAGTTGTGGCGTTTCAGGCTGAAGTCGGTCGCGTTGGCAGAACTCGAGAGACACGTGCTGCAACTTGAGCGCGGGCCTGACATCCCCTCCCATACGATCCCGGCGCGGTATTTCGACTTCCTGCGCGGCGGGCCCGCGGAGCCCATCGTCGAAGTCTTCCGCCACAACCGGATGGACCTGCTCGGGCTTGCCACTCTTGCGGTGCGGATTACGAGGCTTTTCGAAGCGCCCGAAACCGGCAGCGAGGACGCAAGCGAGGTCTTTGGGCTTTCCCGGATGCTTCAACGTCACGGCGAGGAGTTGATGGCGACGCAAGGATATCAGCGTGCGTTAACGTACGGCTTGCCGCAAGAGGCGGACCGCATCGCCAAGCGAGAGCTGGCGCTTTTGGCCCGTCGCCAGGGGGATTTTGCGCGCGCAAATTCCCTCTGGGAAACCATGATCGGACCCACAGTCGACGGCATCCACGCCTACGAGCAGCTGGCTATCCACTACGAACACCGCGCGCGCGATCCGCAACGCGCCCTGACGCTGGTGCGCGAAGCCCTGGTCCAATTGGGCGAGGGCCACCTCGCAGGGCGCCTGGCGCTCCCCCAGTACCACAGATGGCACGACGCCCTCCGCCACCGGCGCGCCCGACTTGAAGCCGAGGTCAGTGCACAATCCACGATTCACAATTGAGGAATGACGATTTCTGAACCATCGGTCTTGTCAATCGTATGTTGTCAGGCGCTGCGATTCAGACAGTGGAAAAAGCTTTGCCACGAATGGCACGAATGGAGAGAGGGGCTGGTGGGAGTGCAATTTTGCCTCCTCCACACGGGCGCGAAGCGTTGCGCCCGTGTGGAGGAGGCAAAATTGCGGGTTATCGGCCCACTCTGCGATAAGGTCTCAAGGTTGCGGCCATGGCTATTCGTGCGGTTCGTGGCTGCCTTTAGCTTGTACAGTCTGAATCGCAGTGTCAGGTGAGTTCCCGGTCGCGGGTTTCCGGAATAAAAAGAGCCAGGATGCCGGCGCAAAGGAACGAGCCGGCGGCAAGAAGAAAGGCGAAGCCCAGGCCGTGCCCGGCGCTCAGCCTGCCGATGATATAGGGGGCCAGGGCGCTGACACCCCGGCCAAGGTTGTAGGACAGTCCCTGGGCGCTTGCCCGCACCGAGGTGGGGAAGATCTCTGCGGTGATCGCGCCGAAGCCGCTGAAATATCCGGTACCGAAGAAGCCGACCAGTGGACCGATCAGCAGCAGGTAAAAAGGATCGCGAGTAGCGGCGTACAGAGGAACGAGAGCGGCCGCCACAAAAATATACCCGGCGTAAGTCCACTTACGCCCAAGCCAGTCGCTGATATAGCCGAAGGAAACGTATCCCAGCCACGTCCCGACCTGCATGAAGATTACCCATTTGGAGGTGCTGCCGATATCCAGACCGGCGCCGCCCTGATCGGGTGGAAGCGAAAGAAATGACGGGATCCAGGTGAAAAGTCCCCACCAGGCGAACATGGTTCCGGCGTTGGCTGCCGTCGTGACGATTAGGTTGCGCCGATGCTCGCCGCACCAGAGGCCGAGCAGACCGGCCCAGGGCGACGGAGCGCCGGCCTGGCGCCTGGAACGCTGCCAGATTTCGGGCTCCGGCACATAGAAAAAGATCCAGCATGCTGCCAACGCGGGCAGGATCCCGGCGAAAAAGACGGCGCGCCAGCCGAACCGGGGAAGTACAACCCAGACGAGCGCTGCCGCCAGTCCATAGCCGATGGCCCATGAGCTTTGCATGACTCCCAGCGCCTTGCCGCGATGCTGCGCCGGCCAGGTTTCGGCAACCAGCGAAGCTCCGCACGCCCACTCTCCTCCCATGCCAAGCCCGAGAAATATCCGGTAGACGGCAAGCTGAATAATATTCTGGGACAGACCGCACGCCGCGGTAAAAACCGAGTAGATCAAAATGCTGGTCATCATGGCGCGGGCGCGGCCGATGCGGTCGGCCAGAATGCCGAAGATGATGCCGCCGAAAGCAGAGGCGCCGAGCGTGAGGGAAGCCATCAGTCCCCCGGTAGCTTTCGTCATGCCCAGATCTGCCATCATGTAAGACAGAACCATGGAATAGAGCATGATGTCCATGCTGTCGAGCATCCAGCCGAGGGATGCGGCCAGCAGAGCGCGTTTCTGATCAGCGGTGGCTTCCGTCAACCACATGGGCAGAACTTTCGATTTTGGATTTTGGATTGGGGATTTTGGATCGGGGGCCGGAAGTTACAGGGAGTCATTTGGGCAGAAACCGGCGCAGGGTTAGTTCCAGCAGAGCCCCGAACAGGGCCGCACACGGGATGGTCAGGATCCAAGCCCACACGATGTTGGCAGCAATGCCCCAGCGCACGGCCGACCGGCGCCGTGTCGAACCGGCGCCCACGATTGCCCCAGTGATCGTGTGCGTGGTGCTGAGGGGTATGCCAAACATGGATAGAAAGACGATCGTTACGCCGCCCCCGGTTTCAGCGCAAAAGCCGCCGACCGGATGCAGCTTGGTCAGGCGCATCCCCAGCGTTTTGACGATGCGCCATCCGCCCAGGTAAGTGCCGAGTGCGATAGCGGAGAAGCAAGCGATGATGACCCAGGCGGGAGGATCTATGGAATCCGCGCCCGTCGGCGAGGGCAATCGGTGAGTCGAGATGAGGAGGGCCGCGATGATACCCACTGTCTTCTGGGCATCGTTCATCCCATGGCTGAAACTGAAAACAGAGGCAGAGATCAGCTGCCCCCTGCGAAAAATGTGATCCACTCTGCGCGGCGTGGAGTTGCGGCAGAGCCAGTTGATCAGCAGCATCATGCCGCGGCCAAGAACCAGCCCAACCAGAGGCGCGATCACTATGTAGGGAACGACTTTGAGGAAGCCTTCCGGTTTGAGGGCAATCAGCCCCGCCTTGGCGACGGCAGCGCCCCCGAAGCCACCCACGAGGGCATGCGATGAACTGGATGGCAGGGAGTAATACCAGGTGATGATGTTCCAGATGATCGCCCCCATCAGGCCAAATGCCACCAGATAGGGATCGAGAAACTGCTGATGCACGATGTCGCGGCCAATCGTGGTCGCGACCCGGTCATTGATAATAAACGCAGCGGAAAAATTGCATACGGCAGCTAACAAAACCGCGGCCCGCGGGGACAATACGTGCGTGGATACCACCGTCGCAATGGAATTCGCCGCATCGTGGAAGCCGTTAAGAAAGTCAAATCCCAGGGCGACGATTACCACGACGATGATCAGTATGAGTTCGCTGTCCATTCCTATCCAGACACCCCATTGATTCGGAAACGGGTGACAAGCCGCGCGTACTTATAACAGATTGCCTGGAGAATGGAATAGCAGAAAATGCTGTGGCCTTTGGCATGATCCTGAGGCTCACTTGCTCAACGGCGATCGATAGATACACAAAAACCACGAACCCAAGAGATCGTTTTCCTGCGATTCGTGGTTTTCCCGTTTCTACCCATTCCAGCGCTGATGCGAAACCGCAATTCCCCGACCGGAGCCGCTTACCTCAGCTGAAAGATGACCGTCACGGTAGAGACGACCGACACCGGTTCGCCATTGAGCAGTGTGGGCGAGTATTTCCATTGTCTCACGGCACGGGCCGCTTCCTCCACCAGGAGCACATGACCGGAAAGAACTTTCACATCGGTGACGTTCCCTTCCTCGCCTACGAGGACCTCGAGTTTCACCTCCCCTGAAATGCGCGCCCTCGTCAAAATCATCGGGTAAACGGGCAGCACTTTCCGGATGAGTTTGGCCTCCTGGACCGTGCCGCCCACACGAACCACTGAGGGTCGTTGTGGTCGCGGCGGGGGCGGCACGATCGGAGGCGGGGCGGCTGCAACCAACCCCGCAGAAAAGCCCAGGCCGTTCAATCCACTCATGCCTGATATGCCAAGGCCGGAACCATACACCCCCAAGGCAGTACCTACCACCGGGGGTTCATCCTCGGGAGGCGGCACCCCTTTGGGCACCATTTCCGGCGCGAAGTTCTGTTGCCAAATTACCTGCCGATAGGCGGCTGCTTTTTGCTGCGCCCCAGAAGCGGGTTGCACCGGCGGGGGAGCTGCCGGCAGAGGAGGAGCCGAAGGAGGAGCAAGAAGAAACATAAATAATTCGCTCCCGGGCATCATACGAAAGAACAACAACGGCAGCACCACCAGGAGCGTAATCATCAGAACATGGAGACAAGCCGAAAAGAGCAGTGCAAGCCACCGTTCTGCGGCACTGCACCGGTTGTTCATCTGCAGAAATTCAAACATAGGCCCTCCCTTCCGACGGCACAACCCCGCCAGGTGCGCGTATTGCGCCGGCATTGCTTTCCGTGTTGCTTTTGACCTCAGGACGGGCCCGATTTTGTGTTCCTGGTGAATTAGACACTTTGGTGGAGACGAAGTTCCCGTCGGATCAGGAGTGACGGAGATGAGGGGTAAGAATATGGAATTTAGAATACAGAATTCAGAATAGAGGCAGGTCGATCCGAGTATGGGACTGGAAGCTTGATGCAGGAAAGATGGAATTGAGGGGAAAGAATATAGAATTTAGAATACAGAATTCAGAATAACGGCAGGTGAATCCAAATGCAGGGCCGGAGATTGAACGCAAGGAAACGGCAAATTCCGCGATTCCTCCGTCCTGCACCGGAATTCTGTATGCTGAATTCTGTATTCTGAATTCCGCATTTCGACTGCCCGGGCTTTTCATTTTTTCCGATTTTTTTCTTGACACGTCATATTGTTAGTACTAATTTACTAGCATGAGAAGAAAAAGCCCGACGTTGACCGAACAGGAACTCGAGATCATGAAGGTTGTCTGGCAGCTCGGCGTCGCCACCGTGCGCGATGTGTACGAGACCCTGCTGACGCGACGCAAGATTGCCTACACCACCGTCATGACCATGATGAAAATCATGGAAGAAAAAAATACCTGCGGCGGCGGCTCGAGGGGCGCGCCTTTGTTTACGAAGGAACGCGGCCCAAGAAGCAGATGATTCGGGAGATGGTAAGCGAGTTCATCAATCGCGTCTTTAACGGCTCCGCGGAACCGTTGTTGGCCCATCTCGTCGAGGAGCGCCGTCTGTCGGAAAAAGAACTCAAACAGATTGCTAAATTGGTACGGGACAACTCGTGATTTTGGATTTTGGAGTTCGGAATTTGGATTTTATGAAGCTAGCCACAAATCCCAAAGAAGAGACCCAGGCGTTCCCAATCCACAATCCACAATCCAAAATAACCAAGGGCTTATGACTCCACAGATGTGGTTAGAGAATCTGGCGGCATTCAGCCTGCAGGTCGCGATCCTGGTCGCTGCCGGCACGGCGCTCGTTCACCTCTTCCGTCTGAAGGCGCCGAGTGCGCTGCTGGCTTTCTGGCAGGCACTGCTGGCCGTCTGTCTGCTGCTGCCCCTATTCCAGCCCTGGCGGCAGGTGCGGCAACCGATCCCGGTTGCCGCACAGCAGGTGTTCGAAACCAGTTCGCTCCGGGTTCTTCCTGAACCGGATATCGGGAGCACATTATCTGTGGGCCCAAGCGCGCATGCTGTGCGTTTCCCGACCTATGCGACGCTCGCGCTTGTGCTCGTCGGCGGAGCTGTCTTGCGCCTGCTCTGGCTGGTTCTGGGCCTGCTGCGCCTGCAGCGCTATTTGAACCGATCGCTCCGGCTTGTGGTGCTTCCCGAGTCGGTCCGGGACATGCAATGGAGTGTCGGGGTCGCGCCGGAGATTTTCTTTTCCCCCGACATCGATACCCCGGTTACCTTTGGGTGGCACCGGCCGGCCGTGCTTTTTCCCAACTCATTTATTGAAATGAGCGCGGGCATGCAGCGCACGATCGCCTGTCATGAGTTGCTGCACGTGGAACGCCGGGATTGGCTGTTCATCGTGCTGGAAGAGTTTCTGCGGTCGCTGTTCTGGTTCCATCCCGCCATCTGGTGGGCGCTGGGCAGGATTCATCTCAGCCGCGAGCAGGTGGTGGATCGTCAAGTTCTCAAAGTCACGGGCGAGCGGGGTCCATATCTGGAGTCCCTGCTCCACATCGCTTCGCTGCGGGGCCGGCCTGCTGCGGTACCGGCTCCCCTGCTCTTACGAGAGCACCATCTGGTGCAGCGGGTGGCGCTCATGCTAAAGGAGTCCAAAATGACCCGATCGAGATTAGTTTTCAGCCTCATGGTGATCGCAGCCTTTTTGCTTTGGACCGGCACATACGCCACCGCCTGGTTTCCCCTGACCGCCCCTCCTGTCGTCGTTCCGCAGGTGCCGACGCCATCGGTAGCCGGCACGCCTACTCCGGCGCCCGAGCCGGTGAGCACGCCTGCCACGGCGCCGGCCGTCAAGCCGGCGCCTAAAGAAAATCCGGAGCCCAAGGCGCGGCCGCAGGAACCCATGCGTGTAGGCGCCAACGTCCAGGCCTCGAAGCTGATCAGCAAGGTTGAGCCGGTGTATCCCGAATTGGCCCGCCAGGCACGGGTAGAGAAAACGGTAATCCTGGAAGCGCTCGTAGATGCGCAGGGGAATGTGGCCAACCTGAGAGTAATTCAGGGTCACCCATTGCTCGACCAGGCAGCCATCGATGCCGTGCGCCAATGGCGTTATTCCCCAACGTACTTGAATGGCCAGGCGATCCAGGTGGTGGCAACCGTGTCGGTGCCGTTTTTGTTGGCGTCCGACTCCTCCGCCAGGTTATCCAACTCGACGATGATCACCGGCATCCTGGGCGGTGCGCCGAGTTCGACGACCAGCCAGGGCGGCATCATTGGCGGGGCGCCCACCGGAGGAGTCAATCCGGCGGTCAAGCCTCCGCAGCGTGAGCCGCTACGGGTCGGCGGAAATATCCAGGAATCGAAAGTAATCAAAAAGGTCGATCCGGTCTATCCGGAATTGGCCAAACGGGCGCGCGTCGAACAGATCGTAATGCTGGAAGTGACGGTGAATGAGGAAGGCCTGGTATCGAACGTCAGGGTGATCCGGGGCCATCCATTGCTCGACCAGGCGGCCATTGACGCCGTGAAACAGTGGGTCTATGCCCCAACTTTGCTCAATGGTGAACCAATGCCAGTTGTCGCTACAGCAACCTTGATTTTCAGCCTGACCCCGCGATTTACGCTGGACGCGGACGGATACATCAGGGATTCCCAGGGCCTACCTGTTTCCATAGAGAAGCTGAGAGAGAATCAGGGCTCGGTTCAAATTACTCCTGCCCCGCAGGTCTCTTATGATCTAATCCAGCAGACGCTGGCTTACCTTCAAGTTCAGGGAGTCGACAAAATACGGCTCAATTCTCAGGCTTATGTCTACAATGCCGGCCGCCTCTTCTACCAGGCGCCCACGACTCTTGCCAATCCTCCCGGCGCAGGCCAGATCGTCATTCAGGCCCCAGTTCTCGATATTGACATTAATCAACTGTCCCGGCAGGCCGAAGTTGCGTTAGATGCCCTACGCCCCAAATTCCCTGCGGGCGCCACGACAGCGCTTAGCTTTACGGTCTTCGTAGATGAAGCAGGTCAAATCGTCGCCGTCCAAGGCCCAGAGGGGCCCTTCGACGTTCCGGAACTTGCGACAGCCCTGAAGCAAGCCCGCGTCACGACACCGGGACTCCGCGGCAATGTCGCTGTCCCAACCGCGGTGAAAATCACGGTTCCGGTTACCATCAAATAAGACCGCGTACTCGAATTGACGATTGTCGATTGACGAATAGGAAATCGTCAATCGACAATCGTCAATTGTCAATTCCCTCCTGTCGAGCTACTATCTAGACATAGGAGTTTTGTTGGTTTGAGGAGGGTTAATGACGTACATCATCGCTGAACCGTGCATCAATGTGAAAGACACGGCGTGCGTCGAAGTTTGCCCGGTCGACTGCATTCATCCGCGCAAGGATGCGCCGGAGTTTGCCGACGCGACGCAGCTCTACATCAATCCCGATGAGTGCATTGATTGCGGCGCTTGCGAACCGGCCTGCCCCGTCGCAGCCATCTTCCCGGAAGAGGAAGTACCCGAGAAGTGGAAGAGCTTCATCCAGATCAACTACGACCACTGGAAGAAATAACCGGATCCCAAAATCATAACGCAGAGCGTGCAGAGAAGTGCAATGGGAGCTTTGGCTTCTCTCTGCATCCTCTGCGCCCTCTGCGGAAGTAACACGCTCCGTTGAATTGGCCAGGACATGTTTTCGAAAGTAGCCTCGCGCCTGCATGGCGAAACGAACCCTTTATACAGACTGCGCGATGAATTGAAGCGCTCGGGACATGAAATCCTGGACATGGCTTCCGGAAACGTCACCGAGCACGGCATTTTGTTTCCCCAGTCATTGCTCGAAGAAATCTGGAATGCCGCATCCCGCAGGACGGGCATCTACCGTCCCGATTCTTTTGGCCAGCGGCCTGCCCGCGAGGCGGTCTCCCGTTATTACCACGAGCAAGGCACTGTCCTTCCACCAGAACAGATTCTGCTGACTCCCGGAACGAGTCTTGCCTACTGGTATGGTTTCAAGCTGCTGGCCGACGAGGGCGACGAAATTCTCTGCCCTCGCCCATCCTACCCGCTATTCGAATATATTGCCGCTCTGAGCGGAGTGCAACTTATTCCGTACCGGCTCGAAGAGGAACGGAACTGGGCCATCAATCTCGCGCATCTCGAAAACAGCATTTCCACCCGGACTCGAGCCCTGGTCGTGATTTCGCCTCACAATCCGACCGGGCGCGTCATCACGCTCGACGAGTTCGCAGCGGTAGCAGAATTAGCCGCGCGCCACGATCTGGCGATTATTCTGGACGAGGTATTCAACGAATTTCTTACGGGGCCGGAATCCTTGCCGCGCCCGGGCTCCACCCATGCCCCGCTCGTGCTGACACTCAACGGGTTTTCCAAGATGTTTGCCCTTCCCGGCATCAAGTTTGGCTGGATGGGAGTGTCGGGCGAGCCCGGCAAGGTCAAGGAGGCGATGCGCGCCCTGGAATTGATTTCCGACACATTCCTCCCGGTAAATGAAACCGTCCAGGCGGCTGCGCCTGAGATCCTGCAACAGGGGCGGAGATTTCGCAACGGGTATGCGGCGGAGATCCGCCGTCGTTGGGATATCGTGCGCGGCTTTCTCGAGCAGGCGCGCCACTGCAGCTATGTTCCGCCCGAAGGGGGATTCTACGTGACTGTACGTTTGGAACAAGATGAGGAGGCCACCGCGGAGGCCATTCTGAGGTCTACGCAATCCCTGGTGCATCCGGGGCATTTCTATGACATCGATCCCCATCACCTGGTGATCAGTTTCGCCCTCGAACCCAAGTTACTGCAAAGCGTTTTCCCGAAGATCCTCCCAATCATGGACGGCGGAATCCTCTGAAAGGCAATCCTCTCATCGCAGAGGGCGCGGAGGGCGCAGAGAATTCTTCTTCGCCCTTCGCGCGCTCTGCTTCGAAAATAGAACCGATTGCGGCGCGGAACCACTTGTGTGTTTCTGTGCCGCCCTTTCAGGGCTAAGCATTGCACGACCTAGAAAACCCCGAAGGGGTGGAGTAGCAGAGCCCAGGGCGTGAGCCCTGGGAAGCGGGAATCGGGCGGTAAGAGCCCTGAAAGGGCGGCACAGGAAACCTGCGGCGGGAGCGCAACATTTTCATGCGTCAGGGGTGCGCCCCAGGCGCATGGAGGACTGTTCCGCAAATAACTCGCCTGAAAACTGCAAAAGCAGCCACGAATGACACGAACTTCATACCCATTCGTGTCATTCGTGGCTGCTTTAAAAAGGCCATTGATTTTTATGCGCCTGGGTGCGCCCCCGGCGCATGAGCGACTGCGTTGAGATGTTAGCATCCCTTGTCAGTAGCTCTGCACCAGGGACTGCACGATGCGCAGCAGGGCTGGCACCTTCAATTCATCCGGCATGAGGCGTACGTAGCGCAGGGCGCCGTCGAAATTCTCCAATGCCAGCTCGGCCACAATCGCCATTTCGAGCTGGTCCCCCATGCCGGCCATCCTGCCGGGGACGGCACTTCCGGATGCCGGATTTGCCTGCGCATTGCCGGTCTCCTCATTGCGCAACTGCTGGACGAGAACCAGGCCCTGCTGCAGCAGACCGGCATCCACCTCGCCATCGCAGTTTTGAGATGCGCGCATCAGATTCTGAAATACGCTGGCCCTCTTCTGCAGCGGCTCAACCAGAGTCAGCAGTCTGGCGGCCGCCTCCAGAGCCATGGAGGCAAGGTCCGGCTCCTGGTAATTGGATCGGTTCGCCAGCTGGATCAAAGCGTCGATCTGATCCGGATTTTTCGACACCTCCTCCAGTTTGCGCCGTACAAAGGCTGGATCCTGCGAAAGCTTTCCGCGCACGCTTTCGTACAGATCCAGAGCTGACGATGGATTGGCGCCACTCGTGCTGCCGATGATGCCTGCACTCAATGACGAACTGGTGCCCGATGTGTTGAAGGTGATCCGGGATCTGCCGTCAATTGAATAGTTCAGGGTGACCGGAGTCTGCGACCTGCCGGATGGCCCCACGATGCCGTCAATCCCGCCGACACGATCCAACTTGCTCTTGAGACCCGGCATCGAGTTCAGTGTTTTCATGGCAAGTTCCGGACGGGCGGAAAGACTGCGGCACAGATCGATCACGGCGGCTTCGGAGCCAGTCAATTGCACCGTTTGCGTGCCAACAGTCACGGTGCCGCCTGCATTGGCAGCTCCCAGTTTGTCGATCGCGGGCAGCACCGAGTTTAATCCCATGAGATAACGATCAGGGTCAACATAAGGAAGTTGGCGCAAAAACATCATGTAGCTCGAGAGGGCAGGGGGGTCGGGTTCCCGCTGCCTGAAGTTTGCGATCGCCTGATCTACCAACTGAAGAGCTTCGGCCTTATCGCCGGACTGGGTCAAAAGCATGGCCAGGGCGGCGACGCTGGTGTAAACACCCCTGCCGGCTTCTGCGCGCAACTGAGTTAAATCCGAGGCCTGGCCCCCGCCCGAGCCGGATCCCTGCGCCGACAGCTGCTTGGCAAATTGGGCGCCCGCTTCCGCCTGGCTTCTTCTGTATGCTTCGTCCAAGGATGACGGTGGGTCCGGCCAACGCTGCCAGAGTGTAAGTGCACGCGCCGAATCCAGAGTTGCCAAGGAGCGGAGCAGAGCCTGTGCAGCCGAGGCATTGCGCTGATAAGTTTCGGTATCCGCGACATCCCGCGCCCCGGCCCTCACCCAGGCGTACAGGTCCTCGAGCGCTGCCGGCGCCTTGGATCGATCGAGTCGAATCCAATTCTGAGCGATCTGGGAAAATGTCGGGATATCCGGACTCCGGCGGGCCAGGTCCGTAGCCTGCCTCAGGGCTTCGCGGGCATTTTTCAGGTGGTCAATGCTGATCCGCAGCTGGTGTGCCGTCCGTTTCAGCTCCTTCGTCGGGCCGTCGATTGCGACCGCGGTCTGCCCCAACAATGAGGGAGCCTGAAGGGCTGCGATACAACCAATTAAAAGGACGATACGGGAATAGCTCATGACCTGCCTCCCGAGAGTATGAGAGTATGTTTGTTATTAAGACGCCGCGCGTGGCCAAAAGTTCAAAGTAAATGACATTGGCCCTCAGGCCTGATGGCCGGGACTGCCCAGTTTTGAGAGCATCACGGTGGCACGGACTCGACAATTCATTAACCCTATGAAAACGACTCGCTTCTTGCTCAAGAGCGGCCTGCAAGTTATTCTGCATTCTGCACTCGGAAGCATGCTTCCTTCTGCATAATCCGGCGTGGGGGACAGAGTGAACAAAATCCAGGAGGTCAAGGCTGCGATGGGAAATTTCCCCCGATTGGAAAAACAATACGCACTCGTGACGGGCGCCAGCCGCGGGATCGGCCGCGCGATCGCCGAGAACCTGGCAGGCGCCGGCTGCAACGTGGCGGTCACATCCCGGAACCTTCAGGAGTGCCGGACTGTGGCCGCAGAGATGGCACGATGTCATGGCGTACAGGCGATCGGACTGGAGGCCGACGTCGCGCGCCGCGAGAGCGTCCATGAGCTGTTCGAACAGCTGCGTCCATGGTCTTCCGGCCGCATAGACATCCTCGTCTGCAACGCCGGCTTTCCCATGCAGACCGAAATCTGGACCACCCCGCTGCACGCCGTGCCTGCCGAAAAGCTTCCGGAGTGGTATTGCCAGATTTTCTCTACCGATGCCATGGGATCTGTCTACTGCACCTACGAGGCCCTGCCGTGGATGCTCGCCCAACGAAGCGGGAAGATTCTCTATATTTCTTCCACCCCGGCGCTGGAGGGATTTCAAGGCACAGCCTACACGATGGCAAAATCCGCGGTACTCGGTTTGATGAGAGACGTGGCGCGAGGGTACGGGAAGGACAACATCCGCGCCAATGCCCTGGCGCTGGGAAATATCCGGACTGCGGCAACCTTCGACTCGTTGGATGATGACAGACGCAAGGCTCTTGCCGCAGAAGCTCCGATGAACCGCTGGGGAACCACCGATGAGGTGGGGAAAGCCGCGCTGTTCCTGGTTTCCGACCTTGCCAGCTTCATTACCGGACAAGTGCTCGTAGTGGATGGCGGGACGGTACGGCGTTGAACAGCGAAAAGAAAGAATTCAGAATACAGAAGAAAAACCCGAACGAGCAGTAAGGCCGACGCCATGCGCATAGCACTCATGCCCATTGAATAGATCCAACTCGCTTCTGCAAATTTATTCTGAATTCTGTATTCTCAATTCTGTATTCTGCTTTTCTCAAGCGGTCGTGCACGCGAGAGCGCCGAACTTGCGGGTGCGCGAGTGGAAGTCCGCGAGGGCTTCCTGGAGGTCGCTCTCCTCAAAATCCGGCCATAGTCGCGGGCAGAAATGCAGTTCAGCATAGGCAGTTTGCCAAAGTAGGAAATTTGACAGGCGCTGTTCTCCCGCGGTGCGGATGACCAGGTCGGGATCCGGCACGTCTCGAGAGGTCAGCGTTTCGGTGATCAACGCCTCATCGATTTCTTCCGGGGCCAATTCCCCGCACGCCACCTGTCGTGCAAGAGCACGCGCAGCCGCGACAATTTCATATCGGGAGCCATAGTCAAGCGCCAGCCGCAGGTGGAGTCTGCCGCAATTGCGGGTGGCGCTTTCGGCTCGCGCCAGCGCGTCCGCGACCGCTGAGGAAAATCGATCGCGCCTGCCGAACGCGGACAGCCGGATATCATTTTTGACCAGGTCCTTCGTTTCCTCGGCCACGTAGCGGAGAAACAGGCGAAAAAGCGTATCGACTTCCTGCCGCGGACGCTTCCAGTTCTCGCTCGAGAACGCAAACAAGGTCAGGACCTGAATCTCCAAGTGGCACGCTGCCTCCACAACACGCCGCACCGCGCGCGCGCCGGCTTCGTGGCCGCGCCAGCGCGGCAGCCCGCGCTGCTCCGCCCAGCGGCCGTTTCCATCCATGATGATTGCTACGTGACGAATAGAGTTCATATTGATCTCAGCTGTGCGACGGGAGTGGATGGATACCGGTCCGGAGAGATCCGTGCGCGCGCGTGCGCACCTGCCCCATGTCGGGAAGCAGGCCCGAGAGCTTTTCGAGATATTCCACGAGAGCCTGGCGTCCTTCGGAACTCAGCCGATAGGTGCTCTTGGGCTTGCGATCCTCAAACCGCTTATCGCAAATGACGTAGCCCGCCTCTTCAAGCTTGCGAGCCTGGACGCTGAGGTTCCCATCCGTGGTGCGCAAGAGCTCGCGCAATTCGGTAAAGCTGAGCGACTCCTGCACGACCAGGGCCGAGAGGATCCCCAGCCGCAAGCGCTCATGGATCATCGGATCCAGATCGTTGGGTGTGGGGCGTACCTTGTTCTTCTTAGCCATTGTGCCTCCAGGCGATGTACGCGCCGAAAACCAGATGCAGCCAGCCGAAACCGGCGGCCATCCAGGCCAGTCCAAAATGCATCGGCGTAATGGCCGCACCCGCTGCCGCAGCCAGCAGGGACAGGCCCAGGTAACGAACCGGTTTGACCGAAACCAGGCTGCCATTCGTGGTCGCCGCGCCGTAGCAGCCGAGCCAGATGGCGGGCAGCCACCCCAGGCTCTGCGTACTGACGGCAAGATAGGTGAGAATCGCGCCCACAAAGAGCGACGGGCACAGGCTCCAGAGCAGTTTGCGAACCAAGGCAGGCTGAAGCCGGGTTTCGGTCTGGCGCGACTTGTTGAATATCCCCCATGAAACGATCGCGATCGAGATCACCAGCACGCCTCCCCAGACCTCGAGGGCAGCCTGACGCTGTGATCCGTCGTCCCAGGGAGCGCCAGTAACTAACCGGTTGATCGCCACCCCCACGATCGTCGCGATCCCGGCAGCCATCAGTCCCTTGCCCGGAACTGCAGTGAACCTGCCGGCGGCGTCCAGGGTCTTGCGGATGTACTGGAGATTCTCATGAGCCAATTCCGCACTCGTTGGTTCCACCGCAGCTTTCCTCCGAAACGATGAATCGCTATGTACCATAAAAAATAAGATAATGTCAAGTACTTTACTTCGTAAAGTACAGGCATGACAAAATTTTGGATTTTGAGATTCGGATTTTGGATTGATGAGTCATTCGGGATCGGGCAGCCAAAACTTGGGCGACTGCCATCCAATATCCGCAATCCAAAATCCAAATTCCATACTCAGGGTCAGTTTCCAAACGACGCCAATTCCTGATCTTCCTAATCGGAAAAATGAAAGCCCGGTCCCAGCTTGCGGGCAATGCGGTCGTTGATCCAGTGGCCGTCCCACCATTCCACCGGATTGACCGGCAGTCCGGCGAGAATCATGGCAAAGTGCAAGTGATCGCCGCCGGCCAGGCCGGTGTCCCCTGTCTGGCCGATTACGTCGCCGCGCGCCACCTTTTGTCCTGCCGCAGCGCTCATGGAGGAAAGGTGGCCGTAGAGGCTCATCACGCCGTAACCGTGATCAATGATGACGCAATTGCCGTAAATGCCGAAGTACTTGGCCTGCACCACTACGCCGTCATTCGCGGCCGCAACAGGCGCGTGTCGAGTCACGGCCAGATCGTACCCAAGGTGGGTCTGCTGGTCGATAGTCTTGCCCTGGTAGTCATAGGTTCTGTGGTCTGCAAAGCCAGCCATCACCTTGCCGTTTCTCAAGGCGAGGAACGGTCTGTTCCAGAGAGGCTCCAGTCGCGATTTGTGCGCAAGTTCTTTCAGCGCCTCTGCATTTTTCTGGCGTAGCTCGACATTGATGGCAAGATAATTATCCAGCAGATTGCCTCGATCCTTGAGTTCAGGAGTCTGGGCCATGATCTCGGGAACCACCTTGCCAAGAAAGGCCTGCGTCAGATCGACGGTGTCGTCCTTGAACTTTTTGGGGAAAAACTTGTCGATGAATTGCAGTTCCGCCTCGTTTTCGGCCGCATCGACCGCCAAGAGACGCGCTGCCGGGGCAGTCATGTCAAAGGGAATGGCAAAAAAGGCGAAGCGTTCCTCTTTGCTACCGCCGGGCAGGGGATATCCGGGAAACCACCAATTGCCGACTTTTACCCCGTCCCGGACTGAAGATTCACCGACTCGATAGACCACCGTCTCGCATCCGCCTTGGGCCACGTAGGTCTGCTTGGAGATGATCTGCAGCAAGGGCGGAGACAGGCGTACGGGCAGGAGGATCTCTTCGGTAGCAGGTCGGGGGCTGCGCAGCCAGGTCCCGGCGCGATCGGCGGTAACGCGAATTGTAGCCTGCCCGGGTTTCAATCCGTTGATGGTTTCGCGCCCCACATGCAGATCGATCGTATCTTGCGCTGTCCGAGTTCCCCAAAAGGAGAGCGCAGAGGGGCAGTTATAGCTCTTCTCCGCCAAGCTCTCTACCTGATCACCCTGCACAAATTCGACCTTCACGCGGCTCAAGCCTCGGCTGGGTTCGCTGATTTCTACGGTGATCGGGGTGCGCTTGCCAATCACAGGAGTTGCGGGGCGGATGTTAATCACCGGCACAGGGCCGACGCGCACAATTTCCAGCACCAACACTGCAATAACAGCCAGGCCGGCCAATATCAGGATTCCTCGCAGCAAAAAACTCTTCGGTTCAGCCATTTCTTTCACCGCTTCCACTTAAGAGAGGCAGCAGAGCCGCCGCTTCCCATTCCGTATCATTCCGAATCAACCGCAGATCAAAAACATTTTATGGTAACACAATTGGCGAACGCCGATCCCGAATTGTCCTCCTTGTCTCGCGCTTCTGACGGCATGCGGGGACAGCAGAATATCCGCAACCTAAAAGCCTCAACGCAGAGGGCGCAGAGACCGCTGAGGCTTTATTGCTATTGAATGACTCTTCTCTGCGACCTCTGCGACCTCTGAGTTGAGCATTTGCTTTTCTTTGCTTTACGGCAGAGAGTGGGTCGGGTTGTCGGGGGACCATCCGACAAATTCCGAAATCTATCGGTAAGATATCTGCTATGATTTGCGCGTTACCTAACCGAGCACGCAGGCGTTCCGCCAAAATCAGCCAATACTGGCTGTTCTCATTTATTCGAGGTTTCGGCTATGAAAATCATGGTCAACGGCAGTGAGGTCAACTACGAGTTCCAAGGTCCCTCTGAAGCCCCTGTGATTTTGTTGAGCCATGCCCTGGCGACCAACCTGACTTTGTGGGAACCCCAGATGAATGTCCTGAGCCGAGGCTTCCGGGTGCTGCGCTACGATACCCTGGGGCACGGCGGCACGGCTGCGCCGCGCGGGCCTTACACGCTCGATCAGCTGGCGGGGCAGGCCGGCGGTTTGCTGGATACCCTCGGAATCGAGCGCGTTCATTTTCTTGGCATTTCGATGGGGGGCATGATCGGACAAACCCTGGCCCTGGCCAGGCCGCAGCTGCTGAGGAGCTTGATTCTCTGCGATTCCTCGAGCCGCATTCCCGCCGAGGCCCAGCCGTTATGGAAGGAAAGAATAAAGATCGCCGAGTCGGAGGGGATGGAACCTCTGATCGAACCGACCATCGGCCGCTGGTTCACGCCGCCCTTTCGCCAGACCCGCCCCGAAATCATCGAGCGGGTGCGCGGATGGATACGGGCGACGATGACGATTGGCTACGCGGCAAGTTGTCGCGCGATTGCCGCGCTCGACCTGACGGAGCGCATCGCGGCCATCCAGGTGCCGACCCTTATCGTCGTGGGGGAAGAGGATCAAGGGACCCCAGTGGCCATGTCACGCGCAATGCATGAACGAATCGCCGGCTCCGTACTTGCCATTATCCCTTCGGCTTCGCACCTGTCCAACATGGAGCAGCCTGACGAATTCAACCGCTCCGTGTCTTCATTCCTCGACGGGATCGTCGGCCGATAGATCCGCAACCTAAAAACCTCAACGCCGAGGGCGCAGAGACCGCGGAGGACTTTTTGCTTTTGAATGACTTTTCTCTGCGGCCTCCGCGTTGATCCTTTGCTTTTGTTTGTTTTACCCAAAGAATCTGTAAGTGTGTGGCACGAAACAGACGAAAGCCCATTCAAGTGATTCATTCAATCTTAAGATTTTCAATCATCTGAATTAAATTCGGTTGAGATTTCGCCTGCAGGCAACTATCTTGCTGCTGCTATGTGGCAGCAAAATTACGTACCGATTGCCGGAAACCTCGGGTTTTCCGCTCTGGCGGCGGCTCTTCCGATATTCTCCCTGCTTTACTTTCTTGCATGGAAACGCAAGCCCGCCTGGGCAGCCGGCCTGGCGGGGGTAGCTACGGCGGCATTGGTCGCTTTGCTGGCCTATCGCATGCCCACAGGCGTGATGCTGGCCGCGACTGCCTTTGGAGCGGCATTCGGGCTGTTTCCGATCGGCTGGGTCGTTTTCAATGCCATCCTCCTCTACAACGTCACAGTCGAGACCGGGCAATTCGCCGTGGTCAGAGATTCCGTGGCAGCGCTGACCGAAGACCGGCGCCTGCAGGCCCTGCTTATCGCCTTCGCGTTTGGCGCATTTATCGAGGGAGCCGCCGGTTTCGGCACACCGGTTGCCGTCTCGGCGGCTATGCTGGCCGGGCTCGGCTTCCCGCCTTTTTATGCCGCCTCGATTTGCCTTCTGGCCAATACAGCGCCGGTGGCATTCGGCTCGATTGCAACTCCGATCCTCACGCTGGGGGGAGTTACCGGCCTGCCAATCGGCCGACTGAGCGCGGGTGTGGGTCGGATCTGCGCCCCGATTTCCCTGCTGATTCCGTCTTATCTCGTGGCTGTGATGGGAGGGCGGCGGGGGCTTCTGGGAGTCCTGCCGGCGACGATCGTCTGCGGCGCATCGTTTGCCGGCGTCCAACTCCTGGTTTCAAACTTCGTGGGGCCGCAATTGACGGATATACTTAGTTCGCTTGCCGCCATGGGTTCCTTGTGCGCGCTTCTAATCCTGTGGAAACCTAAGGGATCATTCCAACTCCAGGGCCATATCGCTGCCTCGGCGCCGTCCCGTTTTCATTCCAAACGGGATATATTGCGCGCCTGGGGACCTTACTTACTCCTGGTAGTATTCGTGCTGCTTTGGGGGTGGGCTCCAATCCAGAACCGATGGAACGCTTTGAGCATTCCCTTCTTCTGGCCGGGTTTGCACAATGTCATCCAACGGATGCCGCCGGCTGTATCCGCCCCCGTCCCCTACGCTGCGACCTTTAATTTTAATTGGCTCTCTGCGTCCGGCACTGCATGCCTGAGCGCTGCTCTCTTGTCGGCACTGCTATTACGCCTACCCTTGAGGCGATGCGGACGCGTCATCTGGCAGACAGTCCGGCAGCTGGCGCTGCCTGAACTGACCATTGCTTCAGTCCTGGCTCTGGCATTTTTAATGAACTATTCGGGCGCGACCTCCACGCTCGGGCTTGCCTTCGCGGCCACTGGAGCGGTGTTCCCCTTCTTCAGCGCCATGCTCGGATGGCTCGGGGTGTTCCTGACCGGTTCCGACACGTCGGCGAACGCGCTTTTCGGCAACCTCCAGGTAGTAACGGCCGGCCGGCTGGGCCTCAATCCGATTCTGATGGCGGCCTCCAATTCAAGCGGTGGCGTGATGGGGAAAATGATCAGTCTCCAGAGCATCGCGGTTGCGGCAGCTGCGACTGGGATGCACTCCGAAGAGGAATCCAGGCTCTTCCGTTTCACCCTGCGCCATAGCATCGCGCTGGCCTCTATCATCGGGCTGATCACGATGATGTATGCCTATGTGGTGCCTTGGTGGGCGCCGTGACAGTAATGGGATAGGAGGCACGAGTCCGCATAGAAAATGCCAGCAGCTATCACTGCACGGCGCAGCCCCCTTCATGGAGGCTGTCTCAAAACTCATGAGCCGAATGAGATGCCAGCGTTTTCAGCCCTGGAAGGGCTGAAGCCAGTAGCCCCAGGCAAGCGAAGCGCAGCCCGGGGTGTATTGGAATCTGATCCAGAGCCTTGGAAGGGCGACAGAAAACATCTGAAATTGAAAAACTTCCGTCTCCCTTCAGGGCTCTTTCATAGTGCCTGCCGTGACCGGGGGCAGCGCCGCTGCGCGGCTCGCCCCCGGGCTACTTTCACGGCGTGCCTCCGGGACGCCCAGTTTTGATGCAGCCTCAAAAAAAGGGCTCGCCGAGTGCGTGACTCGGCGAGCCCTTGCAGAAAATGATCGGGGGGCTGGTGTTTAGTACATGTCGCCCATGCCGCCGCCTCCGGGAGGCATGGGTGGGGTCTTCTTCTCTTCCTTGATCTCGGAAACAAGAGCTTCGGTCGTCAGCAGCAGGGCTGCAATCGAGGCTGCGTTCTGCAGCGCCGTGCGCGTCACCTTCGTCGGATCGATGACGCCGGCCGCCACCAGGTCTTCGTATGCCTCGGTGTCGGCGTTGAATCCGAAGTTCACGTCAGCGCTCAGGCGCACCTTCTCCGCCACCACCGCGCCTTCGAAGCCGGCGTTGTTCACGATCTGCCGCAGCGGCTCTTCCAGGGCCCGGCGCAGAATGTTGCAGCCGATCGCCTCGTCCCCTTCGAGCTTCAGCTTTCCCAGCGCCGGAATGCAGCGCAGCAGCGCCACGCCGCCGCCCGGCACGATGCCTTCTTCCACGGCCGCGCGGGTCGCATGCATGGCATCTTCCACGCGCGCCTTCTTTTCCTTCAACTCGGTCTCGGTCGCGGCGCCGACCTTGATCACCGCCACGCCGCCGACCAGCTTTGCCAGCCGTTCCTGCAGCTTCTCACGGTCGTAGTCCGAGGTCGTCTCTTCGATCTGGACGCGCAGCTGTTTCACCCGGCCCTCGATGTCAGAGTGCTTTCCCGCGCCTTCAATGATCGTGGTGTTGTCCTTGTCGATCGTAATCTTCTTCGCGCGGCCCAGGTCTTCCAGGCGCACGTTCTCGAGCTTGATGCCGAGATCTTCCGAGATCACCTTGCCGCCGGTCAGAATTGCGATGTCTTCCAGCATGGCCTTGCGGCGATCGCCGAATCCCGGGGCCTTGACTGCGGCCACCGACAGAGTTCCGCGCAGCTTGTTCACCACCAACGTCGCCAGGGCTTCACCCTCGACGTCTTCCGCGATGATCAAGAGCGGCCGCCCGCCTTTCGCGATCTGCTCCAGCAAGGGAAGCAGATCCTTCATCGAGCTGATCTTCTTCTCGTGCAGCAAAATGACGCAGTCGTTCAATTCGGCTTCCATGCGCTCGGCGTCGGTCACGAAATAGGGCGACAGGTAACCGCGGTCAAACTGCATCCCTTCGACGACTTCCAGCGACGTTCTCGATCGACTTCGCTTCTTCCACCGTGATCACGCCGTCCTTGCCGACCTTTTTCATGGCCTCGGCGATGATGCCGCCGATGGTCCGGTCGTTGTTGGCCGATACGGAGCCCACCTGGGAGATCATTTCGCCCTTCACGGGCTTGCTCAGCTTTTTCAGCTCCGCCACCGCCGCTTCGACGGCCTTCTCGATCCCGCGCTTCAGCGCCATCGGATTTGCCCCTGCGGCTACGTTTTTCACGCCTTCGCGAAAGATCGCCTGGGCCAGAACAGTCGCGGTCGTCGTGCCATCACCGGCCACGTCCGAAGTCTTCGACGCCACTTCGCGCACCATCTGTGCGCCCATATTTTCGATGCCATCCTTCAGCTCGATCTCTTTTGCTACCGTCACGCCGTCCTTGGTGATGACCGGCGAGCCGAATTTTTTGTCCAGGACCACGTTCCGGCCCTTGGGGCCCAGAGTGATCTTTACCGCATCCGCCAGCTGGTTGACTCCGCTCAACAGGGCCTGGCGGGATCTCTCACCGTGTACGATCTCTTTAGCCATGAGTACTTGCTCCTTTTATGGTTGCTTCGGTTGCTAATCTCTAAAATCCGGCCTCGGTTACTTCTGTTTTGCCAAAACCGCCAGGATTTCCTCTTCCCGCATGATGACGTAATCCTCATCATCGATCTTGATCTCGGTACCTGCATACTTTCCGAACAGAACCCGATCGCCCGCCTTAACATCCAGCGGAGACCTCTTGCCGTCTTCCATCATTTTCCCGGGTCCTACGGAGATCACCTCCCCCTCCATGGGCTTCTCTTTTGCCGTATCAGGGATGATGATTCCTCCCTTGACCACTTCCTTCTGATCTGTGCGCTTCAAGAGCACTCGATCGTGTAAAGGCCTTACTTTCATAGTGTTATATCTCCTTTTTTATCAACAACGCTTCATAGCTCGGCGCTTAAACTCGTATTAGCACTCGATGCTATCGAGTGCTAATAGTATAAATCTCGAAATTAACTTGTCAAATGAGAGAAGGGAAAAGAAGCGAAAAAAATGAACCGCGAAAGACGCCCAACACGCGGCGTGGCCTAGCAGCAACCTAAAACTGCAAAAGCAGCCACGAATGGCACGAACTTCTCACCCATTCGTGTCCTTCGTGGCTGCCTTGGAAAGACCATTAATTCTCATGCGCCTGGGTGCGCGCCACGCGCATGAGAGACAGTTCCGCAAATGGCTGCCCCGGCGAACATCGTGATCGTGGCCGTGGCGAGATGCTTTGGCCCGGCGACCTACATGCCGGGGTGGGCGAAGTCTTGGGCCCGCGGGATGAGATAGAAATATACCTCGTCGGGGATCCGGGATTGCCAGATGCCGGCCATTTTTGCGGCCATGACGCCGCCCAGAAAGACAGCCGCAATCCCTGCGGCCAGCGCCCAGGCAGGAATGGTGCGCCGACTCGCCAGCGACATCTGCAGAGCTCCTGCTGCGGGGCAAACGGCAACGCATTCCAGGCAGGCAGTGCATTCGGCGGATTTGAGCGTGATCAGTTTGTCGACGAGCAGGAGAGCAGGACAGGCGCGGGCGCATTTCGCACAGTCAATACAGCGATCCGGATCCCGTCGGATCCTGGCGGGACTGAGCAATGATGCGACACCCATGAGGGCGCCGTACGGGCATAGGTAGCGGCACCAGAAATTCTGGATCATTGTGGAGAGGACACCCAGAGCGAGCAGCGTGATCGCCGTGGCGGTTCCCATGTAGCGGAAGAAGTTCAGCATCTTGACGTTGGCGATCATGCCGTAGGGCCCTTCGAGAAAGGCGCGGATCGCCGAGTCTGACATACCCGCCACGGCGTAAACAAAAAGCGCGAGCAGAACGTACTTCAAGCTGCGGAGCACTAAGTCCACACGGCGCGGCAGGCGCCAGTTCATCCGAAAAATCCTCCGGCCCAGTTTCCACAGGCCTTCGGAAATGGTGCCGACGGGGCACAGCCAACCGCAGAAGGCCTTGCGGAAGAGAATGGAGATCAGCAGAAACAGCAAGAGCAGGAGCATGGCAGCCGGATGCACGGAGGGTAGATGCCGGGTCGCCAGAAAGTATTTGAGGTTCATCATGCCGCCGATCGGCAGCCATCCATCCACACCGGCGGGGCGGCTCACGCGCAGGGAATGGCCGCCCGATTCGAAGTAGCGCGTGAAGAGATAGAATTGCAGGCCGATGACGGCGTTTAAGAAAAGAAACGCCGTCTGCGCGACCAGCCGCAAGGACTGCGAGTAATCTTTGGCAGGCTTGCACACCAGCTTTTTCCGCGGGATGCCCGCGGGGCGCGGCGTCAAGGTGATGTCATCCCCAACCGGGGTCCTCTCCGGTGCTGATGCCACAACTCCTCCTGTCAGGCAACCGCCGGGCGGGCAAAAATCTCAGCACGCAGCTGATGCATCAGGCGGTGAAGCCTTTCGTGCGTTCCCTCCCCCATCTTCTCGAGTTCGAGCTTTTCGAATTCCCCTGCCAATTCGCTCTGTTCTGCGCTCGTGAGAATGCGTTCCGCCATCACGAAGAGGATATCGTTTTCTTTATGGATGTGCGCACGCAGCAGCGTCGCGTAGCCGCTGGCGGCTCTGGCCCAGCTTTGGGCCACATTCTGGTCGCCGTCAGTGAATTGGCCGGCTGCTGCCGTCATCTGGCGGATCAGTTCTCTGCCCTGTTCATGTTCGTAGAGCATGACCCCGACCGGTCCGCTCGCGCGGGGTATTCCCTTGCTTTCCAGCAGCGGGAACAGCAGGTCCTCTTCTTTGCCATGATGGCAGCGGTCGGCGAAAACCTTGAAGAATTCGAGCAGGCCTTGCAGGGTTTCTGCCGACGGCAGTTTGCCTGAACTGATGTTCCGCGCCACTACTTCTGTGGCATCGAGCATGCTGATAATGGCCTCATGTTCAGTGCGCAGTATTTCCGTTGCGGTGGTCATCAATGGTTTCTCCTTTCATTATTGCACTCACGCATCCCCATATATAAGATATTTGGACCTTTTTGTCCAATATTATTTTCATAAATTGTCTCTGACACAGAATCCGTGTCGGATCGTTGGGTTTGACTCGAAGTTGGGGCGACGGCGCGCCACGGCGCCCCATTCCTGGGAACACGGCAGAGCCGGCGGTGTCTAAGCAACTTGGAATGTCAGGCTCGCTGCGGGCGCAAGTTTAGAAAATTCATAGACAGGACGCAACTTCCATGCGGCATGGGTCATCTTTTAAGATGGATCAACTAGCATTAAGTGCCGTGGCTCGGGCTGGGGATGTAGGTCGAGTTTGGCCTGTCCGGCGAGCCGGGATTAAAAAGCAGCAAATATATAGTTGATTTGATTTTTTGAAATCCTCTAGAATGTGCGCGATTGCCGACAACAGAAGGGGGAATTATCCATGAATCGAACCAATAGGGGCGTGCTGATTGCTCTCCTGGCAGGCATCATCATGCTACCCACAGGGCTGGGTTGGGCTCGGACCAAGGGACAAACCCAGAATCCGCCGCAAAAGAAGGTGGTCGAGCAAAAGAAGGAAGAACCGCAGGAAGAGTACACACCAGAGGAATACGACGCTTTCGAGGCAGCAATCCAGGAGCCTGACCTCAGCAAGCGGGCGACGCAAATCGTCGCATTCATGGAGAAGTATCCCAAGTCGAAGCTCCTGCCCAACGTCACCGCCTCGTATGAGGCCCTGCTTTACGAAATCCACAAGTCCGGCGATTTTCAGAAGCTGGAACCGGTGGCAGAACAGTGGCTGAAGCTAAACCCGAACAGCCTGAAGACTCAGTTTTATGTTTTCGATGCCGCGCTCAAGCTCGGCCAGCATCAGAAGGTCGTCGAATACGGGGAAAAAATCTACGCTCAGCAACCGAGTGCTGATCTGGCGTCCATTCTCTATAACAGCTATAACAAGCTGGGCAACAAAGCCAAAAAGAGCGAATGGCATTTGAAGTTGCTTGAATATCCCGAATTTAACGACAATTGGGAATTGCGTTGGGAATTGGTCGTCGAATATGCGGAGAAAGATCTCCCCAAGGCAGCCAGCTATGCCGAGCAGACGCTGAAGGCGCTGGCCATTGCCAAAAAACCTGCAAACGTGTCGGATGCGGATTATGGCAAGACCACCAGGAGTGTCGAGAAGGGCTGCAACGACATCATGGGCATGAACTACTATAAGCAGGAAAAGTGGGCCCAAGCCATGGGGTCGCTGCAAAAAGCGGTCAAAGTGGAAACCTACGATGTGGGCTACTATTACATTGCCATGTGCCAGTGGAGGCTTAACCAGGTGGATGAGGCCATCGATACTTTTGCCATGGTGGATTTGATGGCCGGCAAAATGTCGGCACAGGCTAAGCAGCATTGTCTCGAGTTGTACAAGCCACAGCACAACAACACCGATACAGGAATTGACAAGATTTACAGGCGGGCCAAAGCGGCGCTGGACGCTATCAAGACGCAGGACCCCATCAAAAAGTGAGCGCACTCCACGGCATACGTGGATGCCAACCCAGACAGCCGGATGAACGCGGCGCAACCCACGCGTTCATCCGGGCAACCTGTGCACGAATCCTTCCCCAACAAATCTAGCGGTTGATGCCTCGCGGCGGGTGGTGATGTCTCGCCACTTCGAGGCGTGAGATGGCCCTGAGCAAGGCAAGCTCTGCGCGGGCGAAATCCAGGCCGGCATCCTTGGAAGCCAGGCGCTTTTCTGCCCGCGATCGTGCTTGCTCAGCGCGATTGAGGTCAATTTCCGAGGCGGCTTCCGCGGTCTGTGCCAGCAGAACCACGCGATCAGGCAATACTTCGGCGAATCCCCAGGAGCAGAAGAGTAATTCCGACTTCTCCCCTATTTGGTAGCTGATGTTGCCGATTCCCAGCTCGGCCAAAAGCGGCGCGTGCCCGGGCAGGATCCCCAGGTAACCCTGGCTCGAAGGCACAGTTACCCGATCGACCATCCCGTTGAAGAGCTGTCTCTCCGGTGTGACGATGACTAGGTGAATTTTGTCCGGCAGCGCCATGATTGTTATTGGCGATTGACGATTGACGATTGACGAATGTGAAATTCGTCAATCGTCAATCGTCAATTCCCAATCCTCCTGAATCCTGTTTCTCATGCAGCCGAAAGCTGCTTGGCTTTTTCGAGCACTTCTTCGATTGCGCCCACCATGTAGAAGGCCTGTTCAGGAATGTGATCGTATTCACCCCGGCTGATGCCCCGGAAGCTCTCGATGCACTCCTTAATCGGCACGTACTTGCCTTTGATCCCGGTGAACTGTTCCGCGACAAAAAAGGGCTGAGAGAGGAATTTTTGGATCTTGCGCGCCCTGCTGACCGTGAGTTTGTCATCTTCGCCCAGCTCGTCGATACCCAGGATGGCGATGATATCCTGCAGATCCTTGTAGCGCTGGAGAATCCTTTTCACCTCCCGCGCCACCGCGTAATGATCCTCTCCGATCACCCGCGGATCGAGGATGCGCGAAGTGGAGGCAAGCGGATCCACGGCCGGGTAGATGCCCAGTTCCACAATCTTGCGTTCCAGGTTCGTGGTCGCATCGAGGTGCGAGAAGGTCGTCGCCGGCGCCGGGTCGGTGTAATCGTCTGCCGGCACGTAGATCGCCTGAATCGAAGTAATGGAACCGCTCTTCGTGGAGGTGATGCGTTCCTGAAGTTCGCCCATTTCAGTCGCAAGATTCGGCTGATACCCCACGGCAGACGGCATGCGGCCCAGCAGCGCCGAAACTTCGGACCCGGCCTGGGTAAAACGGAAGATGTTGTCGATGAACAGGAGCACGTCCTGGTGTTCAACATCCCGGAAGTATTCGGCGACGGTTAAACCCGTCAAACCGACGCGCAGGCGCGCTCCGGGCGGTTCGGTCATCTGGCCGTAAATGAGGGCGGCCTTGTCGATCACGCCGGACTCCTTCATTTCGAGCCACAAATCGTTGCCTTCGCGCGTGCGTTCGCCTACGCCTGCGAACACCGAGAACCCGCCGTGATGGGTGGCGATGCGGTTGATCAGCTCCATGATGACGACGGTCTTGCCGACGCCGGCGCCGCCGAACAATCCGATCTTGCCGCCTCGGACATAAGGTTCGAGCAGGTCGATGACCTTGATGCCGGTTTCCAGCATCTTGGTTTCCGTACTCTGTTCCTCGAACGATGGTGCCGGCCGGTGGATCGGGTAGCGCGTTTCCGAGTGGATGGGACCCAGCTGATCCACTGGATCTCCGATGACATTGATCACGCGACCGAGGGTTCCTCGCCCAACCGGTACAGTGATCGGCACCCCGAGATCGATCGCATCCATGCCGCGGACCATGCCGTCGGTGGGCTGCATGCTCACGCAACGGACCCGGCTCTCACCCAGATGCTGCTGGACCTCGGTCGCGACCCTGATATTCCCTGCCGGATTATTCCCTTCGATGACGACACAGTTGTAGATCGCGGGGAGATGCCTCTCCTCGAACTCACAGTCAACCACCGGGCCGATGATCTGTACAACCTTGCCTTTGTTAGCCATTCCATCTCCTCACGATTGTGACGCCCGCACCCTTACCCCGTGGATGCGAATCGCTTCGCCTCCTAATCGAATGAGCCGGATCGGATCAGGATCCGGCTGCGGCCGCGCCGCTGACGACTTCGATCAACTCCTTGGTGATACCAGCCTGACGCACCTTGTTGGCATAGAGCGTCAAACTGTCGATCATCTCGGAGGCATTCTTTGTGGCCGCATCCATCGCGGTCATGCGCGCACCCTGCTCGGAGGCAGCTGCTTCCAGCAGGGCGCGGAAAACCTGCGATTCCACGTGGTGCGGGAGCAGGTTATTGAAGATCTGCGCCGGAGGTTCGTCATACAGGTACTCCACCAGGTGAGCCTCCTCCAGGCCTTCGAGCCTTTTGATGGGCAGGAGGGGTTCCACCACCACGCGTTGATGCACCACCGACTTGAATTCGTTATATAGAAGCCAGACCTGGTCTTTCTTCCCCTGCACAAACTCCTCGATGATATCGCGCGCAATGGCGGCTGCATCGACGAAACTCGGCTTGGCCAGCACATTGATCGCCTCATGGCGCACCGAGTAGGGGCGGCGCCGGAAGAAGTCTCGGCCGCGCTTGCCCAGTATGTTGAGATCCACGGCGGTATCGGTGTGCTTCACAAGGAATTCGAGTGCCTTCTTGAGGATGTTCGTGTTGTACGCGCCGCACAGCCCCTTGTCGGCCGTGATGACGACGAGTTCGATCCGATGGCCGTCGCGCTGCGCAAGAAGCGGGTGACTCTGTTCGGGTACGCGTGACGCCAGGCTGTTGAGCACCGCCAGCATCTGCTGGGCATAGGGGCGCGCGGCGATCACGCGCTCCTGCGCCTTTCTGAGCCGGGCCGCAGAGACAAACTTCATGGCACGCGTGATCTGCTGAATATTTTTGGCGCTTCGGATGCGCCGTCGGATGTCACGAATGTTAGCCATAATCAGGCCGGAAGCCTAAACGCTCATCACCCTTTCTGTTCTGCCCCTCTTTCTGCCAGATATTTTCCCTTGAACTCTTTCAGGGCGGCCAGAAGCTGGGCGCGTGATTCATCGTTCAGCGACTTGTCCTTGATGATCTTCTGCACCAGGGGGCCCTTGATCGTTTCCATAAACCGGTGCAGCTGTTTTTCGAAAGCGCGGATCTCGCTGACCTGCAAATCATCGAGAAATCCCTGGGTGCCTGCGAAGATGATCATCATCTGCCGCACCACCTCGAGCGGCTGGTATTGGTCCTGCTTCAGGATCTCCGTGAGGCGCTCCCCGCGCGCCAGCTGCGCCTGAGTCGCCTTGTCCAGGTCGGAGCCGAACTGGGCAAAGGCCGCCAGCTCGCGATACTGCGCCAGCTCGAGTCGAAGGGTACCGGCAACCTGCCGGATCGCCTTGATCTGGGCGTTACCACCGACGCGGCTTACCGAATTGCCCACATTGACGGCCGGCCGGATGCCGGCATGAAACAGGTCGCTTTCCAGAAAGATCTGGCCGTCGGTAATCGAGATGACGTTGGTCGGAATATAAGCGGAAATGTCACCGGCCTGAGTTTCGATGATGGGCAGAGCCGTGAGGGAGCCGCCCTGCTTCTGTTCATTCATCTTTGCCGCCCGTTCGAGCAGGCGGGAGTGCAGGTAAAAAACGTCGCCGGGATAAGCCTCGCGTCCGGGTGGCCGGCGCAGCAGTAACGAGATCTCGCGGTAGGCGGCCGCATGCTTGGAGAGGTCGTCGTAGATGACCAGCGCGTGTTTGCCGCGGTCGCGGAAGTATTCCCCCATGGCGCAACCGCAGTAGGGCGCGATGTATTGCATGGTCGCAGGATCGGATGCCGAGGCGGACACCACGATGGTGCGGTCCATGACCTCGTAATCGGTAAGCGTTTTCACCACCTGTGCAACCGTGGATCGTTTCTGGCCGATGGCGACATAGATCGAGATCACATCGGTGTTTTTCTGATTGATGATCGTGTCCAGGGCGATGGCGGTCTTGCCGGTCTGGCGGTCCCCGATGATCAGCTCGCGCTGGCCGCGCCCGATCGGGATCATGGCATCAACCGCTTTGAGCCCGGTCTGCAGCGGTTCCTTGACGGGCTGCCGATCGACTACGCCGGGAGCCAGACGCTCAATCGGCGAATAATCCGAGGTCATAATCGGCCCCCGGTCATCCAGTGGCTCGCCGAGCGCATTTACGACCCTGCCGACCAGGGCTTCACCGACGGGCACGCTCATGATGCGTTTCGTGCGCTGAACCGTGTCCCCCTCGCCGATCAGTGCGTATTCACCGAAGAGAACCGCTCCCACGTTATCCTCTTCCAGGTTCAACGCGATGCCCTTCACCCCGTGAGGAAAATCCAGGAGTTCCCCGGCCATCACTTTTTCGAGGCCATGGATACGCGCGATGCCGTCGCCCACGGAGATGACGGTTCCTACCTCGCTGACGACCACACTGGACTCGTAATCCTTGATTTGCTCGCGCAGAATCTTGGTAATTTCGTCGGCATTGATCTGCATGTCAGAATCCTCTTTTTGCTACCCGGATGGTGGCCCGGGACCACTCCAGTTCCGCCGCTTGTACATCCTTACATCGTCTCTGCTGTGCCTCGATACGGATGGGAATCGCGGCCTCGGAAAGATCTAGAGGTCCGCGGCTCGCTCCGAATCCGGACACCGCGTTCACTGGCGCGTCAAGCGCTTCCGCATTTCTTCGAGTTGGGCACGGATCGAGCCGTCGTACACCGTACTGCCGATCTGGACAATCACGCCCGCCAGCAGCCCCGGATCGGTGCCGACCGAGAGAGTTATTTCCTTACCTGTCGCCCTTGCCAGACTCTTGCGCAGGGTCGCCAGGTCGTTCTCGCCGATCGGCGCGGCCGACGTAACCTGTGCCGCAACGATCCCTTTCCGTTCGTTGACGGTCTTCAAATAAGAGTCACAAATCTCGGCAAAATAGCGAATCCGATGGTGGTCGAGCAGAATGCGCAGGAAATTGCCTACGGTCTGACAGACCGGGTAACGCGCGAGCAGTACGGAAAGCACCCGTTCTTTGCCCTCGCGCTGGACCGCCGGGCTGTCCAGCGCCTCCAATAGCGCCGGCACCAGCCGGAATATTTCGCGATAGGTGTTCAGATCCCCCAGAACGACGGCGTCCTCACCTTTTGCCAGCATCACATCCGCCAGCGCGCGGCCATAACGGGCAAAGATCGCTGATGATATCACTCGCTGCCTCCCACCTTGGCGACAAAGCGCGCGAACAGGCGGCTGCGATCTTCCTCCGTCATCTCAAGCTGGATTTTTTCCTTTGCCAACTTCACCGAAAGCTCGGAAGCGTGTGCTTTCAGCTCGATTTGTGCCGCCCGTGTCATGCCATCGATCTCGCGCCTGGTCCGGTCGATGATCTTTTCCGCATCCCGCTCTGCAGCAGCTACCAGACGCTGATACTCTTCGTGCGCTTCTTTTTCAGCAACTTCCCGGATTTCCCGAAGCTCCCGGTCAAGAGAGCTCATGGCAGATTCGATTTCCGCGAGCCGCGCCTCGGCATCCTGCCGCGCTTTCTGGGCCTCCGCCAGCTGGTCCCGGATGGTCTGCGTGCGCGCCACGAAGAAGTTTGCCAGTGGCTTTCGTGCCACCCAAACCAGGACGCCGATGACGAGTATCAAATTGGCGAACTTACCGATTCCCAACCACAGCTCCGACCGCCCGCCCTCACCCTCCGCAGCCCAGGCAATTCCCGGCAGCGCAATGCACACGGACGCGCCCAGAAGCGAAGCCATCCATAACCGTTCCGTTCGAAGTCTCATTGCCTTCTCGCTGATCGCACTCGCAAACCCAGGGCGCACGATGTCGGTCGAGCCGAAAACAGGAGTTCAGGCGGATCGCTGCAGAATTGCCGAAGCGATCCGGCGCGCAATTTCCTGCACGTCGCGTTCCAACCGGACTTTCGCCTCCACGACCTGTTTGCTAATCGATTCACGGCCCTCGTGGATCAATTGCTCCGCACCTTCCCGGCCTTTTTCCAGCGTTCGATTTCGATATTGCAGCGCTTCCGACCGTGACTTCTCCACCAGGCGATACCCTTCCATTCGAGCGTTGCGGATGGTTGCTTGATACTGATCGAACAAGCGCAGGTGATGATCCAGGTCTTGTCGCGTCTGCGACATCAGACCCGTGGTTCTCCTCTCCCTTTCCGCCTGCACTCTGAGGATGGGTCGAAAAAGAAGGTAATTGAGAGCGACAATGGTAAGGATGAATATGAAGATCGCAGGTATGATGGACCAATCTAAGCTGATCATAGGAGCAACGCGGCCTCGGGAACGCCGCTTTTCAAAATGTTTCCATCATGTTTCGATGTTTGCTGAGCCGCCTGAGAACTGCAGAAAGTATCATAGGGTCCCACGATCGTCAAGGAGTTTCCCCCAGCCTCCACCAGTGATATATTCTCAGGATGTTCAACCACTTAGCTCGCATTTTCCTGTGCGGCATCCTCATGGAATCGCTCTGGCTTTTGAGCTACGCGTTGAGCCCTCTGCGCAGCCACAGCGATCTGTTTGTCGCGCTGATGCTCGTGATATTCGGCCTCTGCCTCTGGAGCTTTTTTCGCTGCCCTTTGAAAGACCGGCGGTCGGTCATTTGCGTGCTGGGATTTGCTTTGCTCTTCCGCTTGAGCGTTCTTCCGGCTGCGCCGGGCGAAAGCGAAGATGTTTATCGCTATATATGGGATGCACGGATCGCCTCACTCGGCGTCGATCCCTATCGCTATCCCCCCGATGCGCCGGAGTTGACACAATTCCGTGATCAAAACATCTACCCCCTGTTGAATTCCAAAACTTACGTGACCGCGTACCCGCCGTTGTCCCAGGCTCTTTTTCGCCTCTCGTATTCGATGTTCGGCGCTGCGGTCGCTCCGATGAAGACGATCTTCAGCCTGCTTGAGTTTTCGAGCCTGCTGTTGGCGTGGCGGCTTCTCATCCTTTTCGAGACCGGTCTGCAGCCGTTGTTCCTGATGGCCTGGAATCCATTTTTCATTTTTGAGTTCTCCCATTCGGGCCATTCCGACAGCAGCATGATGTTGCTTATTCTGCTTTCCATTTACCTGCTGCATCGTTCGAGGAATATGTGGGCCATGGCAAGCCTGGCGGGCGCATTTCTCGCAAAGCTGCATCCCGCCCTCTGGCTGCCGCTTTTCGTGCGCCGGGTGGGATGGAAAGCCAATGCGGTTTTCCTTATGATTTCCGGCGCAGGAGTGCTGATATACCTTTCACCGGGAACGTGGGGCTTCTATCTGAAATCGCTCCGGCTCTACTTCCAGCTCTTTGAGTTCAACGCAGGGATCCATTACTTGCTGCGTGCCGTTGGCAAGGTGGGTTTCGGTGCGCAATGGGACAAGATCACGGGCCCGTATCTTGCGGCCATCCTGGTTTTAATCACGCTTCTAATTGCCTGGCGGTTTCCCGTGCGGAACGCGCGCGACCTGCTGCATGCGGGTTTTTGGGTCATGACTGCCGATCTTTGCCTGGCCACCACGGTTCATCCCTGGTATATGTCGTGGGCAGCGCTGGCAATCCCGTTCTTCCCTTATGCATTCATGATCTACTGGACAGGCGCGTGTTTTCTTTCCTATCTGGCCTACGCCTATCATCCGGTCTATGAGCCTTCATGGATCCAGCTGGTCGAATATCTGCCGATGTATGCATTGATGGGATGGGAGATTTATCGAGGAGGGCCGTTGCTGCAGTCCCAGCCCGAGCAGGTGCGGGAATGTGTCTGTGCCTGATCAACCCAGGCCCGGCAGTGAATTAAATCCGGCTTCGCATCCTGGTTGCATTCTTGGCCGTGTTAATCGTGCTTCATTTTGTGGATCAGATTGAGGAATTCTGTCCGGGTCTGTTGAAGCGTGCGGAACGTGCCGAGCATGGCACTGGTGATCGCGCGACTGTTCTGTTTCTCGACCCCACGCATCTGCATGCACATGTGTTGGGCATCAATGACCACGCCAACCCCGTGGGGTGACAGCCTCAGATTGATCGTATCGGCGATCTGCGTCGTCAACCGCTCCTGAACCTGCAGTCTGCGGCTGAACATCTCCACCAGGCGGACGATCTTACTGATACCGACGACTTTCTTATCCGGCAGGTAAGCGACGTGGACTTTGCCAAAGAAAGGGAGGAGATGATGCTCGCAGAGACTGAAAAAATCGATATCTGCGACGATGACCATCTCATCGTACTTTACGTCGAACAGTGCATTGTTCAGCAGCTTGTCCGCGTCCATTTTGTATCCGCTGGTGAGAAAACGCAGAGCTTTGTCGACACGCTCCGGTGTACCTTTCAAACCATCACGCTCCGGATCTTCGCCAAGGTTGAGCAGGAGTTCACGAACCAGCTGTTTCATGATTCACTCGCTTAGCCCATCGTGCGGGCCGGGAAGAACAAATCAGACGCAAAATGAACTACCCAGGGACAGTCGTCGTTCTTTGCGGTTGCGGCTGCCTTCTCAGAGCTCGACTCTCCATCAATTCGCTCTGAAATCCAGCCTTAATCGTAGGCTTCGCGTCTTGCTTAGTCAAAGTCAAAGATGCACCTCGATAATCCCCCTATTTTAATGCAAATATTGGTTTTGCACCAATCCGGCTATGCGTTTCCGAGAGCGCGCTTCGCGAATCTATTTACAGGTTGCCACAAAATAATTAAACTAACGGAATATGTCCAAAGCAAAATCGGGGTCCAGACGTGTCGGCGATGCTTTGGTCGAGGCGGCAAGAGCCATGTGGTCTCACGAGGTGCCTCGAGATGCCGGGGCCATCTCCTATTTCAGCCTGTTTGTCCTGTTTCCCGCTATCCTCGTATTGTTCTACATCGTTTTCGTGATCCTCGACTTGTGGCAGCTGCGCAAACAGGTAATTCAGGTAATCGTGGCGCTCTTTCCCGGTTCCAAGGGCTTCCTTGGGACGAATCTACAGGACCTCATGGATCCATCTCCAATGCTGTTCCTTGCCGCCTTCATTGTTGTGATCTGGGGGTCGGCCTGGATTTTTACCTTCCTGGAAAATGCCCTTAACCGGGCCTGGGAGGTTCCCCGACGGAGGACTTTTTGGGAGAGTCGGATCCGCAACATCGGCCTTCTGGTACTTGGGGGCACGTTGCTGCTGGCATCGGCGGCAATCACGCTGGTAGTGGACGCTCAGAAAGCCCTGGCCTACAAGGATCTGCCCGCTTTTGCGAAGGACCCCCTGATCAACGCGATGTGGGGGTGGATCATCCTGGGCGCCGGATTTCTGATCGCCATCTCGGTCTTCCTGTTTATCTACAAGCTGATGCCCGATTGCCGGGTGGGATGGCGGGAAGCGCTGTCAGGCGCGATCGTCGCGACCTTGTTCTGGGAAGCAGACTGGAAGATATTCGCTCAACTCGTTCCCGTCTTTGACTCTCAGAAAGTCTACGGCACAACCGGCTTTATCATCGCTTTGCTGACCTGGGTATACACCTCCAGTTTGATCACGCTGTACGGGGCGAACTTTTCAGCCAGGCTCTACCGGGCGGAGCGCCTGCTTAAGAAAACCGCGCCGGAACCCGTGTCCTCGCAAAGCCGCACATGGGACAGGAACGTGCGGAGATTCCCACGCTAGGGGCACCGAGTGCAACGTGAAACTCGCATCCTTTGATTTCTCGCTGCCCAAGCGCCTGATTGCACAACATCCGCTGGCGGAACGCGACCAATCGCGGCTCATGGTAGTGCGCCGCTCGACCGGATCCGTTGAACACCGTGTTTTCCGAGATCTCCCCGACATCCTAGGGCCGGATCATTTCCTCGTCATTAACACGACACGAGTGTTCCCGGCGCGGCTTTGGGCACACCGCCCCGGCAAGCAGGAGCGCATCGAGATTCTGTTGATGCGGGAAGAATCCCCGGGGGTCTGGATCGCTCTGGTGCGGCCGGCGCGCAAAGCCAGACCTGGCCAGGAACTGCAGGTGGGCGATCTGAAAGCTGTGGTGAGCGCAGGCCGGGCCGGGGGCAGCCGGCTGATCGAATTCGCCAAGGGGAGGGACGTGTGGGCAAGTCTGCAAGAAATGGGAGAGCCTCCACTCCCGCCATACATCCACAGGCAGGCAGGCGAGGATCTGACGATGGATCGAGAGCGGTACCAGACCATCTTCGCAAAGCAACCAGGATCGATTGCGGCTCCGACGGCTGCGTTACATTTCACGCCCGAAGTGCTCGAGCGTCTCTCTCAGCGGGGTATTCCTCTGTGCGAAATTCTCCTGCACGTGGGCTTCGGGACATTTCAGCCGGTCCGCTGCGAGGAGATTGAACAGCACAGAATGGAGCCCGAATATTATGAGGTAAGCGCCACAGCCGCGAGCGCCATCCTCAGGCACCGTGCTGAGGGCCGGCGTTTGATCGCCGTCGGCACAACCACGACCCGGGTATTGGAGCACCTTTCACGAGGGGAAAACACTACAGGACATGGAGCTTCAGGCTTCTGCGACCTGTTTATTTATCCCGGTTTCGAGTTTCATGCACTCGAGGGCATGCTGACCAATTTTCATCTGCCCCGCTCCACTCTCTTCATGCTTGTCTGTGCGTTCGCAGGGCGCGCTCTAATGCTGGAGTGCTACCGCCAGGCAATTGCCTCGGAGTATCGATTCTTCAGTTACGGCGATTGTATGCTCATCGTATGAAAAAGGGGACGGAGGCTCGCTCCCAACAAACGCGGCCAATGTTCTTACAAGCATTTGAGATAATTATATTTACTTGATTAAGATCCGCTCAACCTGCTGCCATTACCCCCCCTGACAGACCCGGCCTGTCGTCGACAGTCCGGTACCAGACTGTTGTCAATGTGGAGTCTAGGGTTTTTTGCTCCTAAAAACGGAAGTCAAGAAATGAAATATCTTGCCCGATATGGCGTAGTAGCAATTGATGAGGCAAATTGGGGACAGGGACATGGACTGCAGCGCAATTCGAAGCTGGCTTTTCCGGCTGCTGGATGATGAGCTCCCGGCGCAAGAGCGGGATCAGGTGGATGCTCATCTCGGCGGCTGTCCATCCTGCGCCAGAGAATGGAAGCTCTTGACACTTCCCCGGCGCATCGGGAAGTCCATTCCCGCTTTGGAGCCCTCGCCTTTTTTCTACGCGCGGCTCAAAGCCCGTTTGGAGCGAGAGCAGCAAAGCGTCACCATATGGCAGGTTCTGCTGGGACTCTCGCGCCAGATAGTGCCGGCCATGGCGACGGTCACGTTGGTCATCATCTCGCTATTTGCCTATTTTGAGTTTCGGGGCCCCAGAATGGATCTTTACCAGGCCTATGACAGCATTTTCATGTCCGGGGATCGTCCATCCCGGATGGTGATTGCAGATGAAATCACCGACGAGAGTGTGCTCCATGCCCTGGCGGAAAAACCTGCAAGCCCCAGCCTCAGCTTACCAAAAAAGTAGCCACCGAGGATCAGGGTAATGAAATCCAAGACGAGCGCGGGTCTCCTCCTGGTAGCGATATTTGTGCTCGGGGGCGTAGCAGGTGGTGTCTCGCACTATCTCTATGAGAACCATTTTGTTTTCAATCAGCCGCCAAGGCCTCGGGTGCCTAATTCCCACGACATCGTCGAAGAGATGGCGCAGCACCTGAAGTTGGATGCGCAACAGAAAGAGCGACTCAAAGTCATCGTGCAGGAGAGTAGGGATCACTACCGCGTACTGTCACGACAATTCCAGCCCCAGTATGAGAAGATACGCGGAGAAACCAATGAAGCGATCCGGGGAATCCTGCGCCCTGACCAGCGCAAGCAATTTGAGGCCACTCTGGAGAAGATGGATGCCCGCCATCGCGATCATACGCACGATGCCCCGCCCGATCAGCCGGGTATCTCTAAATAGCAGGCCGACTCCGCCTATTCCCCTCCTGCCACGGCTCGCGCCACGGTGAGCACGCAGACCCTCATAGCCCCCGCTTCCAGCAGGGCTTCAGATGCGCTTGCGACCGTCGAGCCGGTTGTCATCACGTCATCGACCAGCAGGATGCGCCGCCCTTGTACAGCAGTGGGTCTGGCGCAGCGGAAGGCATGGCGCACATTATGGCTGCGTTCCGTATCGCTCAGACCTACCTGCGGAAGTGTCGCGCGCGTTCTTGCCAAGGTACGATCATAGCAAGGCAAGCCCAGTAGATTTCCCAACGCCTTCCCCAGAAGGGCTGCCTGATTATAGCCGCGCGCCCGCTTGCGCTTAGGGTGCAGCGGCACGGGAACGATGAAATCAATCTCCTGCGATGACCACGATTCCAGGAAGGTCGACGCCAACAGAGGCGCGAGCAGTCCGGCCAGGTCCTGCCGGCCATCGAACTTGAGGGCCTGGACGATGCGACTCAGCTCAGAACTGTAGCAGCCGAAGGCGCGGGCGCCGGAAAATGGTGGCGGGCACATCGTGCATTTGCCGCACAGATGGGTGGATTCGTGTTCAAAACTCCGGTAAGGCAGCCCACACGAAGGACAGCAGGATCCGGTTATGCGCAATTGGATGGTCTTTTGCCAGCACTTTGGACAGATGCTCCGGTCCTGCAGGCGGAAGGTGGGAGTGGAGCATAGGATGCAAGATTCAGGAAAGAGGAGATTGAGAAGGCTATCGGCGATGCGCCGGATCGGGGAACGTGGCAAGTCCCGGCTCGTTGCCAGCAGGAATCTTGGAACGACCATGGCAGGGGAGACATTCCGCCTGTTCAAATTCACAGCAACCTCGCCGAAGGCAGCCCCTGGAAAGGCGGCAGGTCCCCGTTTTCAGCTCGAATCAGGGTTAATCCTTCAGCAAGCCCTTTTCCTGCAATCCCTGACACCGAAGGCAATACAGAGCCCAGGGCACGGCCTCGAGTCGTTTCGCCTGGATTGGCTCGTCGCAGTTCACGCAGGTACCATATGACTTATCTTCAATGCGTTCGAGGGCTTCATTAATCATCTGCAAAGTGGCACGATCCCCGGAGCTTTTGCCAAACATGAATTCTTTCGTGTATGACTCCACCGCCATGTCGGCTACATCCTGTATGGCGGACTCCTTCTCGCGCCCGTAGCCTTCCGTACGCATGACCATGTTGGTGAGAGAGAGCCTTTTTTGCGTCAGCTTGTCCTTAAACTGTTCCAACTTCTTGTCGTCCATCCCCTGTTTTCTCCCACTCACTTACTTATGATACGGAATGTTGCGCAAAATACTCAGCGCGCGATAAATCTGTTCCAATAGCAGTACGCGCGCCATTTCATGAGTCCAGGTCATTTTCCCAAGGGATAGTCTGAAATGGGCTTGCTCTGCCACAGCACCGTCGATCCCTTCGGGTCCGCCCAGAATGAAGGCGAGCTCCCGTGTCCCCTGAACCTGCGCGGCTTCGAACCAGCGGGCAAATTCACGGGAACTGAACTGAGTACCACGCTCGTCAAGCACCACCTTGCGGCAGTCAGAGGGCAGGGCGTGCATTATTTCCACCCCCTCTGCGGCCAAAAGAGCGGCTCCCCTCAAACTCCGTCGTTTGGAGAGGTCGGTCACCTCGACAATTTCAATCGGTGTCAGGTGACTCAACCGGGCGAGATAATCCGCGGCCAGAGATCTTATCGGCGCATTCTGGGTTTTACCTACCCAACATACCGTGATGCGCATATCCTCACAAGGCAGAAAATTTTACCGAAACCCTCTCGCCAATTCAATCAGGGGCGGAAGGGAAAAACTTCGCTGATCCGATCTTCCGATCCCGGGGTCAAAATGAAACCGCATTTAAGCGCCATCCAGGATTATTCCTATATCCTCTTGGTAATCGTCATGATCTACGTTTGCGCGACCGCCGCGCAGGCGCGGTCTCAGACTCCGCCCGTTCAAGAAGCTTGGGCACTTCAAGAACCTTGGCATCCCGCCACAAGCGCTCGAGATCGTAGTAAGTGCGCGCCCTCCTGGAAAAAATGTGGATGACCAGATCGAGATAGTCCATCAGGATCCACTCCGCATTATTGTACCCCTCGATGTGTGCAGGGCGATGCCCGCCGGCCGCCAGCTTTTGTTGCACTTCGTCGGCGATCGCCTGGATCTGGCGCGTGGAGTCGCCCGAGCAAATCAGGAAATAGTCGGTGAACGTGGCCACGGACTTGATATCCAGGACTACAACGTCGATACCCTTCTTGTCGTCAACGGCCTTGACTGCAGTTTTCAAATCTTCGTTCATCATTCACCATATAGATGGAGTTTTGAAATATATTCATCCACGGGCGCCGGCACGAGGTGGCCGATGCCGCGGCCCATCGAGGCCAACCTGCGGATCTGCGACGCGGCGATATCAGGCGCTTCGGCATCCACCAGAAATATGCGACATGCAGGTGCATCCAATTCCGCAGCGAGCCTGTGCCGCAGCTTGTCTGAGGGCACTCCGCGGTAATCCACTACGCGAGCGAAAGCTGCCCGCGGCAGGATCGCGGAGAGATCCGGTGGGTTCACACCGGGACGCATTATGAATACGAAATTATACTCTTGGAGGAGCGCTTCGCTCCTGTTCCATCCTGACACCTCCAAAAGCGAATCGCCTCCGGCAATAAAATACAGGTCCCTGCCCGTGACACCGTACTGACGCTCGAGTTTTGCCAGGGTTTCCACTGAATAAGGGCTGGCGGGCGGCTCCAATTCAACCAGGGACGGAATGAAGCCGGGACAGCCGGAAGTCGCCAGGCATACCATCGCGTACCGGTGAGTCAAGGGGATCAAATCCTGAGCCGGTTTGTGGGGAGGCACGGAAGCCACGACGAAGAGGATCTGAGAAAAGTTGAAAATCTCCCGGGTGCACTGCGCGATATGGAGGTGCCCAAAGTGCACCGGATTGAAGCTCCCCCCCAGAACGCCCAGTCTGGTCGCGGTCAATTCGGATCTCCTTTCTTCAAAATTCAATCATCCACGCCTTGCAGGACCAGTTTCCCCAAAAGCCGGATCAATTCCGGGATCCCTTCCCCGGTCACGGAAGAAATGGACTGGAATGGAATGCGCCGACGGGAGCACATCGATCGCAGGCGTTTGACATGGCGGGGATCGGCGAGCGCATCGGTCTTCGAGGCCACAACTATTTGTGTTCGCGCCGCCAGATCTTCGTTGAACAGCATCAACTCCCGCATGATCGTCTTGTACTCCGCGATCGGATCACGTTCCGGGTGGCTGACATCCACAAGATGAACCAGTACCTTGGTGCGCTCCACGTGTTTGAGAAACTGATCGCCCAGACCGTGCCCATCGTGGGCGCCTTCGATCAATCCCGGTATATCTGCGACCACGAAGGACCGAAAATCATCGAAGGCGACTACCCCCAGATGGGGGACCAGAGTGGTGAAGGGGTAATCTGCGATCTTGGGCCTCGCGGCGCTGATCCGGGAGATCAAAGTCGATTTCCCGACATTTGGGAATCCGACCAGTCCGACATCGGCAATCAGCTTCAGGTTGAGCGCCAATTCGAAAACTTCACCGGGACGACCGGGTTCCGTGCGGCGTGGTGCCTGATTGGTCGCGGTGGCAAATCGTGCGTTCCCTCTGCCGCCCATGCCGCCCTGAGCTACGAGCAGGCTTTCCCCGGGCACGGCAAAATCTTTGAGCAACAGATGCTCGGGTTCCTTGAACACCTGAGTACCGGGCGGGATCTGGATCACAACGTCTTCGCCATTCTTGCCATGGCGCCCCGACCCTTCACCATGCCGCCCTCGGCCAGCCTTGAATATCCTTTTGTACTGGAAATGCAGCAGCGTGTTAACGCGATCCGAACATTCGAGATACACGTCGCCGCCCTTCCCGCCGTCGCCACCGCTGGGCCCGCCGCGCGGCACGAACTTTTCGCGGCGGAATGCCATGCATCCATTGCCGCCGTCGCCCGCGTAAATCGTAATTTTGGCTCGATCGATGAACATCATGAAACCTGATGGCAGCTCATTCGACGCCCTGCCAGCCAAAAAACAAAAAGGACCCCAATTGGGGTCCTGCTTGCCAACGTCTGAGAAAACAGTTCAGTTCGGATGGCTATGACACCGCCTCGATATGGACAAAACGCCCCAACCGTCCCCGGTCCTGAAATCGGATGATCCCGGAAACCTCTGCATACAGGGTGTCATCACGACCAATCCCGACGTTTTGGCCTGGTTTTAACTTCGATCCCCGTTGACGGACAATGATCGTCCCACCCGTAACCATCTGGCCGGCAAAACGCTTCACGCCCAGCCGCGGAGACTGACTGTCACGCCCGTTTCTAGAACTGCCGACGCCCTTCTTATGTGCCATGCTGCCCTCTGCGATCTATGCTATTTCGCCGCCACGCTTATCTTGTCGATGTGCACCTTGGCAAATGCCTGCCTGTGCCCTCGGGTGCGGCGATATTGCTTTTTTGCCTTATACTTGAAAACAAGAACCTTTTCCCCCAGCCCTTCTCCCTCCACGGTGCCGGTCACCGTCGCTCCCTCCACAAGAGGCTTGCCGATGAAGGTCTGCTCTCCCGTGTTGACCAACAAAACGTCCTTAAACTCCACAGGACCCGTTTCAATTCCGAGTTTCTCCAGGCGAACAACCTCACCTTCGGCCACTCGATACTGTTTCCCGCCACTTCTGATAACTGCGTACACGGCCGCAACCTCCTGTGAGAAAATGTGCATTATACTGTGGCGACGGCCCAAAAGGCAATAGAAAGAAAGCTTACGGGCCTGCGTCACGGAAGTGGGTATTGTAGAGATTGTTGTATTTTAGAGCCTCCTATTGTAGATATATATCTACAATAGGAGGTCTCAATGCCAACCGTCCAGGAACTCGAATCGAAGCGTGATGCGGTTCTACAGGAGATGCGGGCGATCCGGTCGATGAAACGGGGCACTATCAATGAGCAGTTTCTCAAGGTTCACCACAGCGGGATCAAAGAACCGATCCGTCGCGGGCCCTATTACGTGCTATCTCGACACGAACCTCGAGCCGGCAAGACCCGGAGTCAACGGCTGACCTCGCAGGATGAAGTGGAACAAGCTCGCAAGGACATTGCGGCATATCAGAACTTTGTTGCTCTTTGTCGGGAGTTTCGGGAGTTAACGGAGATTCTTGGTGAACTGGAAAGTTCGTTGCCAGTGCCGGGGGCGGAAAAAAAACGGCGCAGGTGGTCATCGAACAGGAAGCAGAGGTGAGCCGGATACTTGCGACGGCAGCCAAAGCGAGACGTGCGGATCTCGAGTCCTGGGAGACGGCATTGCGGGCAGCGGTGCTCGTGGCCGGCGCCAAAGCGCTTGGTGTGTTGTTGGAGGGGATTGGTGTGGGGCGACGGGAAGAGCCGGTGCTCTGCAACTGCGGTTGCCCGATGGAGAGCCGGGGACTGAAAGACAAACTTCTCATGACAATTTTGGGAGAGGTTTCATACCGGCGATCTATGTACCAGTGTCCGGCCTGCAACGAGACGCGGTATCCAGGCGACGAAGAACTGGACGTTGCCGGGACGACGCGCTCGCCGGGACTTCGACGGATGATGGCACGGGCCGGAAGCCAGTCGACCTTCAAGGAAGGTCGTGAAGACCTGAAGGTCTATGCGGGCATCGAAGTCAGCGCCAAGGACGTAGAGCGGGTTGCCGAGATTATCGGTCAAGCGATGGAAGTGTGGTCGAGGGGGGAACGGAAACAGGTCCTGACCGACGAACCGCCTATGCCTCCAGTGAAGACGATCCCGGTCATGTACGTTTGCTACGACGGGACGGGGGTTCCCATGACCCGGACCGAACTGATGGGGCGCAAGGGAAAACAGGCGGATGGTTCGGCATTGACGCGGGAGGCGAAGCTTGGCTGCGTTTTCACACAGACCACCACAGACGAGAAAGGCTTTCCGGTTCGCGACCCGGAGTCGACCAGTTTCGTTGGGGGCATTGAGTCGTCGGACGATTTTGGCTGGCGCATCTATGCAGAGGCAGTCCGCCGGGGATTGTACAGCGCGAAGCAAGTTGTGATTTTGGGAGATGCTGCCGAATGGATCCGCTCGATCAAGGAAGAGCATTTCCCCGGCGCGATCCAGATCGTTGACCTATATCATGCCCGAGAGCATGTTTCTGGGTTGTGCAAACACCTATTTGGAGAAGACGAAGGAGCGCTTGTCCGTCACCGCATTCGCTGGTGGACGTTATTGGACGAAGGGAAGGTTGAGAAAATCATTCAGCAGGCAGGTCAAAAACTGTCTCTGAACTCTGAAGTGCGCGAGAAAGCCGAAGCAGAGATCGCATTCCTGGACAGGCACAAGGAGTTGATGAGATACGCCGATTTCCGTAAGCGAGGTTTCTTTGTCGGCTCCGGAGTCATGGAGGCTGGCTGCAAGACAATTATAGGTTTGCGGATGAAACAGTCGGGTATGGAGTGGTCACTCCGCGGCGCGAATGCCATCATTTCGCTGCGCTGCGTCATCAGATCGGGACGGCTCGAGGACTATTGGGAGTCCAGAGCCCAGTAATTACCCCACTTCTGTGACGC
>CAVTZY010000018.1:0-78238 GCA_963739235.1 Terriglobia bacterium
ACGCCGATCGCCAACGCGCATACATAGAACGCCGCAGGTTGAAACCGAAAAAAGTGACAGGTCAAGGTAGCGAGGCATCCGACTCCTCTGTCACGATCGTCTGGAGAAAGACCCGAGCCCATAGCACAAACCGGAGGCGCTTTATGCGAATCGGCATTCTTTTCCGGATATCAGAAAGCAAGCTCCCGCCTGGTTTTCTGCATTGTCTGCGGCCGATCGGCGCGGTTGCCCGCTCCGATTCCAAGGTCTCCATGAAGCGCAATCGGCGCCGGCGCTTTTTCAACCCTCATTGTCTGCGGTCCAGGGGATCTTCATTTCCCAACGGAGGAGAGTCTATGCAAATGAAACGACGGGGCCTTCCCATGGCAATCCAGGACCGGCCACAACCGCCACAGCCGGATCGTATTCGATCCATTCGTGGTTCGTTCAGTTGGATCGATCATCGATTTCTGCGAAAAGGATTCGACCAGGGACTCACACGATTGGAAAAATTGTTGTATTTCGTGCTCGTCGCCGTTTCCAACCGGGACGGTGTGAGCTTCTATTCCGACGAGCGCCTGGCGGAAATCCTCGACATTCGCCATGGGCACGAACTCACCGGGGCGCGCGGCGAACTCATGGCCCGGGGCTTGATCGCATTTGAGGAGGGAAATATCAGGTCTTAGACCTTCCCCCGAACCCCACAGAGGCTGAGCCCGAGGAGCTGTTTTGGATATCACACCCTGGATCGCCGACTATCTGCGTTTTTGTCAAGAGCACAAGGGACTGGCGAAAAACTCCTGCAGGCAAATCGAACTCTTTGTCCGCCGATTCGACCAGTTCCTCCACTCGGAAGGCCTGACTTCCTGGAATCGGCTCGACGTCCGCCATATCGATAGGTTCGTTCGCCGACAAGCTTCCCGCAACAACATAGGGCGGATTCAACTCATTCATGCAGTATTGCGCGGGCTGTTGCGTTACCTTTTCAGCCTTGGCCTCCTGGATCGGGATTGGGCGTGTACGCTGCGTTCCCCGCGGCGCTACGCGCTGGCTCACACGCCTCGCACCATGACTTCCGATCAGGTCTTGCGCTTACTGCGAAGCATCGACCGAAGTCATCGCGGAGGTAAACGCGACCTCGCCATAATCCTGATGGTTGCCAGTCTCGGCGTGCGCGCCAGTGAAATCGCCGTGCTCAGCCTTGAACACTTCGACTGGCGGCGGGCTGTAGTGTCCTTTCAACCCGTTAAAGGCAAGAACCTTCTCCCGCTACCGCTCTCTCGCCCTTTGATCGAAGCTCTGGCCGATTACTTGAAAAACGAGCGGCCTGTCCACAGTCCTTGCCGAAACGTATTTTTGCGCCTCACCCCACCCTTCCGACCTCTGACTGCGGACGCCGTCTCTAAGCTCATTGGCCAAAGAATGCGGCGAGCTGCAATCCCGGGAAAAGGGCACTGGCTGAGGCATACCTTCGCCAGCGAATTGCTCAAGTCCGGAGTTTCCTTCTCGACCCTACAGCAACTCCTGGGCCACAGTCGCTGGTCCTCTACCCAAGTCTATACAAAAATCGACCTGGCCCAATTGCGTGAAGTCGCCGACAACGATGCCGAGAATATGTGATCGGGACAAAATATACGAGTTTAACTACCAGAGCTTCCTCGCCGATGCCATGAGGGATTACCTCGAATATCTCGACCACCTCGGCTTCTCCACCGTCTCGCCCGCCTACGATCTCAAACGCATCGACCGTTTTTTGGCCGACAACAACATCGACGGCATCAAGCAGTGCAATAACCAGATGTGGCACGGGCTATTGCGTCGATATCAAGGCCAAGTCAAAGCCCTTACCTTGCGTCGCTGGCGAAATACCTTTCATGGGTTCTGTCGTTATCTGGTGCGCCAGGGATGGATGACTGAAAATCTGGCTGCGGCTTTCCCCATCCCCAAACTCCAACAATACCGGCCTTTCGTCTTCACCCCTGAGCAATTGCGGCGCTTCTTGGATTATCTTCAACAGCAGGCGGATCACTGTACAAATCCATTTATTTCCTTTCGCTTTCGGTCCCATTACGTTTTTTATCATCTCCTCTACGCTTGCGGCTTGCGCGTCTCCGAAGGCGTCCGCCTCACGACCGCAGATTATTCGGCCGAGCAGCGTACTTTGTTCATTCAGCCCTCGAAATTTTACAAGGATCGTCTGATTCCGATCGGCAGCCGTGTAGCCTGCAACGTCGAGCGCCTGCTCCAACTACGTCAACGCCTGTTCGGGGTTCCTCCCGAGGGATGGATTTTCATTATCTTCCCCCAGCGCCGACCCTACACCCGGTTTGCGGCCAGCCGGTATTTTCAAAAGACAATGCAGCGTTTGGGAATCTATCGCCCCGAGATCACGGACCGTAACTGCACCCACGGCACACCTCATCTTCACGAGCTTCGCCGAGCTTTTGCCGTGCACCGCCTCATGAAATGGCATCGCGAACAAGCCGACGTTGATGCCAAACTTCCGCTCCTGGCCACTTATATGGGCCACAGCCGTTTCGCATATACCAAAACCTATTTAACATTGACCCAACAGCTGCTCTCCGAAGCCGGACATCGTTTTGCCCAAAGCTTCGATCAGCTGGATTGGATGCCCCATGATCCCAAGCTCGGATAAGCTCTCCGATTATCTGCGCTATTTTTTTACCTGCTACCTGACTCAGCATAGGAATGTCTCGCCCAATACGGTCGCCGCCTACAAGCAAGCCTTCCTGCAATTGCTCCGCTATTGGAAGCTCCGCTTCCCAGAGCAACCCGATCCCGACCTCGGCCAGTTTCAACCGGCGCCTATGTTGGACTTCCTCTCTCATCTGGACAAAACCCTCGGCAACAGTCCCGCAACCCGAAACGCCCGTCTGGCAGCCGTCAAATCGTTTTTTAAAATGGTGTCCCTGCTCGAGCCCCGCTACCAGAACCAATGCCGCCAGATTCTGGCTCTCCCCGTCAAAAGAACACGGCACCGCAAATTCGACTTCCTGGAAAAGAGCGAAGTCGATGCGGTCTTTGCTTCCGTAGACACTCAGAGCCAGGACGGCTACCGGGATCTCTGCATCTTGCGCACCTTGTATAACACCGGCGCACGCGCTTCCGAGCTATGCGCTATCCGCATTCCCGATCTCAACCTCGACCAAAAACAGGTCCTGCTTTATGGCAAAGGGAGAAAGGAGCGGACGGTTCCGTTGTTTGACAGCACCACAGCCTTCCTGCGCACATATCTGAAATCCGAGCGGCGGGTTGCTCTCACTCCCTACAGGGATTTCCTCTTTATCAATCAACGCCGCGCTCGCTTGACGCGCTCCGGACTGTACTGCCTCTGCAGCCAATACCTAGCCATGGCAGCTTGCAAGGAGCCGACCATTGCAAAGAAAAAAATACATCCCGTTCATGGGTGGCGCCGCACCACAGCCAGCCACCTTCTTGCCGCCGGCATCAGTTTGCCCGTGGTTCAAGACTGGCTGGGCCATGTCTCAATTGAAACCACCTGCAATTACAAAGGAATCTCCATGCAGACCAAGAGGGAAGCATTGCGGAAGTTCTATCTCTTCGAGCAGTCCTGGCAGGAGACCAAGCCCGAGGAGATTGATTGGAATGCGCATCCGGACCTGCTTTCGTTTTTGGAATCGCTTTAGCGATGCCGGCCGCGCGGAGACGGCGCGTGAACGGAGTCTGGAGAATGCCCGAAAATTATGTGTTGAGTTATTTGGACAAAATCGCTTGCAGCCTCATTTTTAAGGAGTTAGAGTGAAACGTGCATTATCGCTACAACTTGCGTATCAGCTGAGGTTAGCGGCACCTCAGAACATAATGCCCCTTATCAGCAGCTGGAGGGAGGAACACCCAAGTACGGATCAGAACCAAAACGGCAGCTTGATCTATCCGTAGGTCTATGGAGAGTGGCCGGGGCTGGCGCAGGAACAGCTGAACGAGGGACGCGACCTGAAGCTGACCACGGATTTCCGTGCCGTCTTCGGCGAGGTGATCACGGGGCACCTCGGACTGAAGAACCCGACTCCCGTATTCCCTCACTACAACCTGGAGAAAAAGAGTCTTTCCGTATGACGTGGTTGAAAGTGGACCCGGACTTGAATAGCCTTCGCGCGGACACGCGCTTTACTGACTTGCTGCGGCGTGTCGGGTTTCCTCGGTAGCGAAAACTATGAAGAAGAATCCGCTGCCAACTGACACAACACTCTCCCACTACCGTATCCTCTCGCCCCTGGGCGCAGGCGCGATGGGCGAGGTCTACCTGGCTGAAGACGCGCGGCTTGGTCGAAAAATCGCGCTCAAGGTCTTACCCCCGGAGTTCACCAAAGATGAGAGCCGCCTTCGTCGCTTCGAGCAGGAAGCACACGCGGCCTCGGCCCTCAATCATCCGAACATTCTCACCGTTTTCGAGATCGGCCGGAGCGATGACATGCACTTCATCGCCACCGAGTTCATCGAGGGCGTGACGCTCAGGCAGCATATGGCAGCCAAGCCGATGATGCTCGGCGAAGCGCTCGATGTTGGCGTCCAAGTGGCCGGCGCCTTGGTGGCAGCCCATGCAGCGGGGATTGTCCATCGGGACATCAAGCCGGAGAACATCATGCGGCGGACCGACGGCTACGTGAAAATCTTGGACTTTGGATTGGCGAAGTTGACCGAGCGCCACTCCGCGACGATTGACACTCAAGCCACGATGATCCCCCATGTTTATACCGATCCAGGGACTGTCATGGGGACAGTCATGTATATGTCACCGGAGCAGGCACGTGGGCTTGAGATGGATGCTCGAACTGACATCTTTAGCCTGGGTGTCGTGCTCTACGAGATGGCGGCAGGCCGCGCGCCGTTCGCAGGCGCGACCAAAAGCGATGTGCTCGTTTCGATTCTGGAGAAAGAGCCGGAGTCGCTTACGCGGCATTCGCCTAAATCTCCGGCGGAGCTACAGCGGATCGTCGGCAAAGCGTTGGCGAAAGATCGAGAGGAGCGCTATCAAACGGTCAAGGACTTGCTGATTGATTTGAAGCGACTCAAGCAGGATGTGGAATTTGAGGCCCGGTTGGAACGAACGAGCGGAGGAGCCGCGGGGCAGAGGAGCAGGGGAGCTGAGGAGGCAACCTCGCCCTCGTACACACGCTCCCCTGCCCCCTTGCTCTTCAGCCCCTCTGCTCCTGAAGCTGCCACGCGCCCGATCTCAAGCGCGGAGTATCTCATCTCCGAGATCAAACGCCACAAGCGCGGCGCGCTGCTCGCGCTCGCGGCATTCATCATCGTTGGAGCAGGCGTTGCCTACTGGCTTTCCCTATGGAGCGGTCGAACGAAGCTTCCTGCGTCTGCCCCGGCGCTTAGGGTCACGCGGCTGACGAGCACGGGCAAAGCCACGCACGCCGCCATCTCGCCGGATGGCAAATACGTGGTCTATGCGCTGGATGAGGGCGGACAACAGAGCCTGTGGGTAACTCAGGTGGTCGCCGCCAGGAATGTCCAGATCGTGCCACCGGCTGAAGTTGAGTACCGGGGCATCACGTTCTCGCGCGATGACAACTTCATTTACTACGTCAGAACGGATAAGGAGAATCCGAGTGGCGCACTCTGGCAATCGCCCGCCCTCGGCAGCAATGCGCACAAGCTGCTCGTCAATATCAGCAGCCCCATCACGCTCTCTCCTGATGGCAAACGGTTAGCCTTCCTGCGCGGTGATCCGGGCCATAAGGATACCGCCTTGATGGTCGTCAATGCCGATGGCGCCGAAGAGAAAAGCCTCGCTGCGCGCAAGGCTCCCGATGCGTTTATGCTCGGCGGGCCGGCCTGGTCGCCCGACGGCAAAACGATCGCCTGTGCTCAGTATATCACCGGCACTTACCGGAACATGGTTGGAGTGCGTGTCGCCGACGGTGCAGAGCAGCCAATTACTTCTCATCGCTGGGCAGGCGGCGTTGATTCTACGCGCATAGCCTGGCTTTCAGATAACAGCGGCATTCTTGCGACCACATCGGAGCAAGGGGCAGGCCAGCCTCAGATCTGGTATCTGGCCTGGCCGGGCGACGAGGCGCGCAGCCTGACCAATGACCTGAACGGTTATGCAGACATCACGCTGACGGCAGACTCCGGCACGCTCTCCTCGGTGCGGTTTGATAGGGTGGTCAATCTCTGGATCGCTCCCGACGGAGAGGCCAGCCGCGCCAGACAGATCACCTCCGGGGCTGAACGGGAGGACGGATGGCGCGGGCTCGCCTGGACGCCGGACGGCAAAATCGTCTATCGCTCACTGGCGGGTGGTCATCCCAACGTATGGATCATTGAAGCGGATGGTGCGGGAAACAAACAACTGTCGGCTAATGCTGCCCAAAACATTGACCCCGCAGTCTCCCCTGACGGTCGTTATATCGTCTGGGCCAGGCGGATGCGCAACCTGAATATCTGGCGGATGGAGATTGATGGAATTAACCCCAGGCAATTAGGCAATAGCGTCGGTGAACTCACTCTGCAGGTCTCGCCCGATGGGAAGTGGGTGGTCTACTCGGGAGTGGGCAATGAGTCACTGTGGAAGATAGCGATTGATGGCGGCGACCCGTTGCAAGTGACCCAGGAGCACGCTGCCCAGCCAGTCTTCTCTCCAGCCGGCAAGCTGATCGCCTGTAATTGTCTGGATGAAGCGAGCGGCCAATACAAGATCGCGGTCATTCCCTTTGAAGGCGGCCCGCCCACCAGAGTCTTTGACATTTTGGGTTCCTATCAACGGCCCCTGCAGTGGACGCCTGATGGCCGTGCTATTGCCTATATCCGCACGATCCATGGCGTCTCCAACCTCTGGGGACAGCCGCTCGACGGCGGCCCCCCGAAGCAACTGACCGACTTCAAAGAGCAACGCATTTTCAACTTTGCGTGGTCGCGCGATGGGAAACAACTTGCTTTGTCTCGCGGCGTTGTGAACAGCGATGTCGTCCTGATCAGCGGCTTCAAATAACCATGGGAGCGCATGCGGTTCGTGTGCTGCGGAGTATCGGCGCGGTTACAAGTTTTCCACCTATGCGACCTGGTGGATACGCCAGGCGATTACCCGCTGTCCCTGCCAAAAATTCCATCCGAGCGGAATTCGGTACATTCAAGTGCGGTCCTTGCGACTACTGGGATTCCAGGATTACTTGAAACCTGCCCGACAGGAGCGAATCGGGAATCAGGGATTGGTTGTCAAGGGACACCTCAGCACATCAATCGCCAGTGTGAAAACGAGAGGGAAAAGAAAGGGGATAGTCCGAATTGACTGCATTTCGGACCGCTGCCTGGGTGCAGGCGGCGGTCAGCTTCCGAGATAAGATGTTATGTTAACTCGGGCCGGGCGCTCCGGGGCTGCGTCACTCGCCAGCGTGCGCGATTTCACCTCAAAATGGGGCCTGGAACTCGAGTTTTGCGCACGCCTCTACCCAAGGGTTCGGCCGGCGCCAAGCCAAATACGGTGTCAGGCTACTATTTCCCCAATTTCATCAACTAGGGCCGGGCGCACCGGGGCTGCGTCACTCGCCAGCGTGCCCGATTACACCTCAAAATGGGGGTCTGGAACTCGAGTTTTGGGCACACCTCAGCCCAAGAGTTCCTTACATGCCGGCGATTTGCAGGCTCGACTGTGCGTCGCCCACAGCCCCGGCAGATTCGCGTGCAGGACGCAAATCGATTATTGATCGGGATATTTGTTAAATAGAGAAACGGGTCGGCTGTTGGAGTATCATGATGCCGCTCGGGTCGGGGTCGCGAGGTCATCATGGACACTGATACCGTACTGTACATGTTCGTCGCAGCAGCCATTACTGGTCTGATTGGCATCCAAATCGCGCGAGCCAAGGGCAGAGAGGGACTTGAGGGCTTTCTTTGGGGATTCTTCCTCAGCGTGATCGGCTGGTTTGTCGTTTTGCTGCTGCCTGAAGTAAAACCGACTCCGGCGAGAAGGGCCAGTAAAGCGGATGCGCGTATCCTGGCGCTCGGGAATCCCACCACAAAAGTTCCGCCTAAGATGTCTGTCGATGGCCAAGTACTGCGCAAATGCCCGTTCTGCGCGGAGATGATTCTTGCGGAGGCAGTGATTTGCCGCTTCTGCCAGCGGGATGTTACTCCTCCATTAGCCGTTCAGAAACCGAATCCGCAGCCACAAATCGTTATAGAAGATAACCCTGTGGAATACTTTGCTCATCCAGAGGGGACAATTTATCACAGCAAGGGCTGCGTTAGGTTCCCTGCAAAGGCGGTAAGATATTGCAGTCTGGCGGAGCTTCCGAAAGGGCTTCAGCCCTGTGTTTATTGTGCTCTTCCCACGGCAAACCCTCCCACCTCATAATGATGATCATACCGCAGATGGGAGGTCTCTTGTACATCGCACTCGATAGAAGGAGGTTTTCTCATGGGATTGAGGTTCCGTAGAAGTCTTAGACTCTTCCCCGGAGTGAGACTCAATTTTAGCCGGAGTGGGATTAGTACGACCGTAGGCGTCAGGGGCGCGAGCATCACCCTGGGTCCTAAGGGCAACTATCTAGAGCCTGTCCCGAAACCCGCATTTTTCAATTTAGCCTGCACGTATTATTAGGACAATCTTATTGTCTCAAGTCACGAGGCTCACGATCGAATTATTGCGCTGAACAACAAGACAAAATGGCTGTCATTGGAGACACCTCTTCCGTGAGTTTCCCTTGTCGATCCCGACCTTCATGGATTTAAGCCACTTGGGGCTCGGTTGCCGCTCCCTCCCTGAGCGGCATTCGTGCGATGACCCATAAGTTGTGCGTCAGTACGCCCCAGGCCACTGCCAGCTCGCGGTGCTCAAATCCTTTTGCCGGTAACGGACGGCCTAAAAACTGGTTTTTGAAAATTCCTATTCGCGCCTCGGTTTGCGAGCGGCGTTGCTGGCAGTCGACAAATCTCTCCTCCTGCATCCGCTGCTTCAACGCCACCGGCGATCGCGGGCAAATCCCGTTGTAGATTCCCTCGTTTTCCAGACTGTTCCGCGTGTTGGCGCTGTCAAATCCGCGGTCCGCCCCCACACTCCGAACCTGCGGCGGAGCATCTTTGCCCGTGATTTCCTTCATCCGCTTCAAGCTTTCAGCCACCATCTTGCTGTCCGCGGGGGCGCTTTCCCGCCACAGATGATAGTCCACAATCACCCCTTGCCGATTCTCCGCCAGATACAGCGTGTTGCCAAACTCGACCTCCGCGTCGGCCTTGCCCCTCACAATCACCCGCACATCTGTCTCATAGAGGCTGAGCAGCTTATCCGCGTTCTTTACCGGCCGCTCGCCGATAATCCGTTCGTGCGCCTGTTTCCGCGCCCGGGGCAGCAGTTGCAGTACGCCATCAATCCGCGCCAGCACTTGCTTGACTTCTTTTTCAGTCCATTCAGTCTGCCGCCATTCCTGGCTCAGCAGATCTCGGTGTCGCTGTGCGTGCTCCTCCACCCGACGCACCATCCTCTTCATTTTGCGCAACACCTTCTTGCGGGCTTTCTTGCCGTTTGCCTTGCGCCGCGTCATCGTCATGCCGATGCTGAGCTGGTTCATATCGCGCACAAACTGCTCCGGCTCGTCCATCCGGTGTTTGAGCTCCTGCGCCCGAATCAGGGCCACCGCTTTCATCAGCGTGCGCGTCGCGTCCCTCAGCAGCACCCAGTCCACCGGGAAATGGATGTTGGCCTTCACGCATGTGGTGTCTATGAACACCTTCTCCAGGTCCAGTGGCTCGGCCAGATCCATCGGCGCCCACTGGGCGCGATCTCCTTGGATCCCGGCCTGCAGCAGCAAAGGATTGATGACCTCGCGCATGGATGCGGCCGGCAGCCAGTTGGCGTAACGCTGCACGGTGCTCTTGCCCGGCACCCGAATGACGCCCAGGGTATCGAGCAAACAAAACTTCTGCAGCACGGGGCTGTCGGCCAGCCGCGCGCTGAACCCCCGATAGCTCTCCCCCAAGAGGGTGCGTGCAAGATTGCAGCGGAGTGCACGGCGCGAGTGCTGCTGAAAGTGAAGCTGCTGTTTGAGATCGATATTCTGGGCAGGGTCCGCTTTCTGCGTAAGCCAGTCGTTCGTGCTCAACAGAACAAACCGATTTTCTACGTCGCTCTGATCCAGCAACTGGTTGATACGGTCGAGTTGTTGGCGGAAAATATGGTAGTCGACATTGCCCACAACGGTAGGCAATGCCGGGCTTAGATGAGGCTGAAACGGAATTAATTTGACAGTCATTGAGCTAGTCTATAGACTAACTTGCAATATGCAAACAAAATATGAATTAAAAGTGCAGGCGATTCGATCTCAGAAGCAGCAGGCCCGTCTTTATGTCTATTTCCCCCTGCCGCTGGCGGCCGCTATTGGCCTAGAGGCGGGCGAGGCCGTCCAGTGGGAATTGCTGGATCGGGGCGAACTCCATCTGCTGCGTCCGAACACCCCCAAGCCCCAGGCAAGACAAAAATCGAAGGCGTCTTCCTAAATCCGGGCGGCGTTACCAGATCAAAAAACATAACGCATCATTTTTGCCCTTTTTCATGGTTTTCGCCACTCTTGGAGAGGAAGAAACCCCGTCCCCGCCTTGTAGGGGCAGGATCTCCGACTTTCGGGACAGGCTCTATCTAAATGTTGGAATCCCAGGTTCCGGCTTATCCTATCGAACGAAAATATCAAGCAATGCCGATCCATCTTCACCGCCAGTGGATTTACATCCCATCCCCAACCACTTTGCACCCACGCCCCCCTGCCCTACAGTGGCATCAACTCAGGATGGACAAATTGCAAGTGCACCCATTGGGGAATTGACGACAGAAGGGCTGCAAGAGCTTAAAAGGCTTATAAACGAAGCCTACCTGCAGAGTCTCGACATAAAAAAGACGATTCAGTCTGTACAACAGGAACTGAATATTGCGGAAGCGAAGCTCAGGAATGCGCAGCGGTTTTTTATTCGGTTTTTCCTAAAGTCGAAACTTCCAGAGCGGCAGGAGGCAGTGAAGGAAGGCAAGAGCGATCTGACAGAACTGCAAGAAAGCCTCTCCAATAGCTTCATCAATGTTGACTTTGATTTTAGCGGCAGGATTCTCAACTCATTCACCGCCTTGCTTCGCTCCTTCGAAGCAGTCCGAGCCTGTCAGGCGATCTGGGATATTACAGCATCACGTGTCAATGACCGAAGGATTACGCGATCCGCTGCTGGGGTTAGCCTCGAACGACAGCGTGTCGCTTTTGGCTATGGAGAAACTGGAATTGTCTCCTCCAGGCATAAGGCGTTGCGGCCGACAAATATCAATGGGCAAGACATTTACTTTTATCCGGGATTCGCGATGATCAAGGGTTCCGCCATGGACTTTGCGCTCTTGGACATCCGTGAAATCTCCCTCGGGTATTTCGCCTCTCGATTCATCGAAGAGGAGTCGGTACCGTCTGACTCAAAAGTAGTTGATTACGCCTGGAAGAAATCCAATAAGGATGGCTCCCGGGATCGGCGATTTGCCGGCAATTATGAGATTCCGATTGTGATGTATGGCGAGATTCATCTGAGGAGTCAAACAGGTTTAAATGAGGTATACCAGATCAGCAATTGCGAGAGCGCGAAGGTGCTTGTGGATGCATTTAGATCCTATCAGGCTGTCTTACCAGTTCAGGAAGCATCCGGTCGCGCCCTCGATATGTCGTTGCCAGCCTCTGATTTATCCGATTTGCTGGGAAAGAAATCACAGTTTGACGAACTTAAACCTGAGGAGTTGCTGGCCCAAAAACCCAAGCATTGGGAGTTCCGCCTCATGGTAGCTTTGTTGGACATTGGATTTACACCCATACGTGAGAAGCGAGAGAATGCTCCAGGACCAGAACCAGCGGCGACTTCGATGAACCGATCAGATTTTATCCAATGGGTTCGTGGGAAGCTCGATGAAGTTCCCGTCCGCTGGATAACACCGATTGAGGATTTGATTAACAATAGAGTACCACCTTCATTTGGGCCCCCAGGTCAGCCAGGTGATCCAGAGGAAATCAAAAGAGTCGCTAGAGAAATAATCCTACTCAATTATTGGCTTTTGGCTTGGTGGAGTGATGCCATCACGGTAAGAAATCCGCTTTTCACAAACGTTCATATTTGCTTAGGGAAAATCGCGGAAAAGCTCTTTGCCGCCACTGAGAAGTTCCCTCATGATCTTTATCAAGGCTACTCCAATCCCCAACCTTCGGGGCATTGTAATATCAACGTCACATTAAGCTGCGATGATGAGATCGCGAAACTACAGAATGCCTTGCGGAATTTGCCGGACGATGGAGCTGCCAGAGCCTAAGGCCAGCGATTATTAGACTTCGAATCCAACAAATCGGCGTCACTACTATTTCAACATTTTCGGGAACGGCCCGGGGGGATGGTCCGAATTGACTGCATTTTGGAGCGCTGCCTGGGTGCAGGCAGCGGTCAGCCTCCCAGATAAGATTTTATGTTAACTGGGGCCGGGCGCTCCGGGGCTGCGTCACTCGCCTCTGTGCCCGATTACAGCTCAAAATGGGGGTCTGGAGTCGCGTTTTGGGCGCACCTCATCCCAAGAGTTCCTTACATGCCGGCGGCGAATCACGCTCCGTCTACATCGAGATCATGAGAGGCGGGAGCAATCGGAGGCAGTCTCGAAGGCAGACCGAGGCGGTCCAATATTTTTCTGATTGCATCCGGGGAGGTGGATTGCCTCCACAATCCGCATGCGGCAGCCGCAACGATCACATTCGAGAACGTCGATCAAAGAAACTCTTTTCATCAATTCGGACCATGTGTAATTCCTGGTGTGACGCTTGGGATGGGATAGGTCTTTCCTGGTCGGCCAGTCGGGGCGGGTAGGGAGACGGATTTGGAGTTGTAATTTAGAGGGAGCTACCTATTGCCATAATCGTGGTATAATCATTAGAAATTTCCAATACTGTATTGGCTCGATCGCGGGCGAGGGTGTGCCTTTATAAATAACTGACAGGAGACAAGGATGAAATACTTAAGGCAGGCATTCTATGCCGCGGCATTGACTCTTGTAATAGTCCCGGCGGCGCTTGCTCAGAACGTTGTTTTTCCCCAGTTTGTGATCGGGGGTGGTTACGTCGCCACTGTATATGTCACAAATGCGACCAATTCCGCTATGAAATTTGGCTTAGACGCATACATCGGAAACGGTGAGCGCTGGCCTTACGAATTTACCGTGAAAGGAACGGGTGGCGTTTATAGTGGATTAGCAGGATTTTCCGGTACTATCCCCGCGCAAGCAACCTGGAAATTTGAGGTTTCAGGAGATCCTTACAATACTCGTGTCGGATATATAGTTAGCGCCCCTTACCCTGCCGACAATTGGGATGTAGGCTTTAATCTCATGTACCAGAATTGGCTATAGCGTCAAAGGCCGGTTGGATCAGCTAAGTTGCTGATTCGGCTGGTGTTTGTTTCCCGCCGAGTCCTCATTGTATCAGGACATCCGAAAGGCAGCTCTCAAAAATCCAAGGTTTTTTGATACTTTGCTTGCAGAATGGTTCACCGTGAGATACAATTGGGATTATAATAGTCCTAGATGTATCACAGGAGAACCATGCTCACTCCAACCGATTCCATCGAGGCTTTGACAGCCTTGTTCCGCAGGCGCTCCGTAGCGGACCTCGCAACGCTTTACGCGACACTCGAAACCGAATCTCGTATGAGTGTATTTCGCCGCCTGTCGGCTGTCGGGTATGTGTCCAGTTACAGTCACGCCGGCCGGTTCTATACGCTGAGCGATATTCCCACATTCGACCCGGACGGCCTGTGGTGTTATCAGGGCGTCTGTTTTTCCCGTCATGGGTCGCTGAAGTCGACCGTTGCCCATATGGTCCAAAAGGCAGAAGCGGGAAGCACCCATCACGAGTTGCATGTGCGGCTCCGGGTCCGGGTGCACAACACGCTGCTCGATTTGATTCAGGAGAAACGGATCGGGCGCGAACCCCTGGCTGGGCAATTCCTGTATGTCAGCGCCGATGCCGGGCGCGCCGGTTCGCAACTGGCCTTGCGGCGCAGGCAACTGGAGGACACACCTGGAGCGGCAGTCGAAGTGCCTGCTTCGGTCGTGATCGAAGTGCTCCTGGATCTTGTCCAGGGTGCCGGGGTGCGGCTCGATGCCGGTCGCGTGGCGGAAAGGCTCAGTGCCCGTGGCATTGCCGTCACGGCTGACCAGGTGGAAGGTATCTTCCGCCTCCACGGAGTAAAAAAAACGGCACGCTCCCGCTCGAAACGCTTGCGGTCATGAGGCGGCAGATACGTTCGATGCAAGACGGCTTTCACAACCACTTGTTCGACGTTGCCGGGGTTCTGGTGACTGCGGACGATCCCCTGGAGACGTGCCCTGTCTGCAACCGATCGATGTACGTGCAGAAAACCGTTCGGCGCAACGGGCTGACCTTGTCGCACGGTTCCTTTCGCGTGCGCGAGACCGTACGCGTCTGTGCCTCCCGATGCCGGCACGAGGGTTCTCGGGTAGCTCATCGTCCGGCAACACTGGCCTGCCTGATTCCGCCTGGAAGCGTGGTCGGATACGATGTTATGGTCCACATCGGTCTGGAGCGTTTCGTTCATCACCAGCAACGAGACGAAATCCGTGTCGGTCTTGAGAAGGAACACGGCATCCTTCTTTCTTCCGGAGAGATCAGCGACCTCGGCAGGCGCTTCCTGGTCTATCTCGAAGCTCTCCATCGAGAGAAGGCTCCGGCGCTCCGTGCTGCTCTGGAAGCCGATGGTGGCTGGCCCCTTCATATCGACGCCACCGGCGAAGATGGAAGGGGTACGCTGCTGGTGGCGTTCTCGGGCTGGCGCCGCTGGGTGCTGGGCGCGTGGAAAGTCCCGACCGAGCGATCGGATGTCATTCTTCCCCGGCTCGACGAAACAGCTGCGCTTTTCGGTTCTCCTTGTGCCATCATGCGCGACCTTGGCCGAGCGGTAACAGAAGCGGCGGAGGAGTTCGTGAACCAGCTCGCCTCTCCCATCCCGGTGTTGGCCTGCCACCAGCACTTCCTGCGCGACGTTGGCACGGACCTGCTGCGGGAAGGACACGACAAGCTGCGCGGTCTCTTTCGCTGCGTCGATATCCGCAAGGATATTCGCGCCTTCGTGCGCAAGCTGGGACATTGCCTCGGAAAGAGAATCCACGAAGCCCGGGTGGACATTCGAGCTTGGCTGGATCAGTCCGTCCAGGACATCGAGATTCCGGAAGGCGCGGCAGGGATCGCCGTCGTTCGTGCGCTGGCGCAATGGATACTGGATTTTTCCGCCGACGGCAGGAATGAGGGCTTCCCGTTCGATTTGCCTTACCTGGATCTCTATGTCCGGTGCCTGCACATCCGCTGGGCGGTGGCTGGCTTTCTCCGAAAGGCGCCTGCGGACGCGAAGGTCAAGAAGTTCCTCGCCCGCTTGCAGAAGATTCTGGCGCCGATGGATTGCGATGTGCCGCCCTTTGCCCAGGTCGCACAGGATCTCGACAAGCGGGCGAACATCTTTGCGGAATTGCGCACCGCTCTCCGGCTGGCTCCAAAGTCCAGCGGACGGAGCGATAGCGCAGCCGCGCCTTCGGATGCCCTGCTCACAGCCAACGAGTTCGAAGACATCCGCGCGGCCGTCGCCAAGCTTACCGCGCGCTTGAAAGAACGCCGCCCGGAGCGTGGACCGGCCAAAGACATAAGGCAGGCAATCGACATCGTCCTTACGCATCTCGATCGTCACGGCCAATTCCTCTGGGGTCATGCTATCACCTTGAACGAGGAAACCGGGCGCGTTCGGCTGGTGGACCGGACCAATAACATTCTCGAAGGTTTCTTTCACGGGATGAAGCATGGGGAACGGCGGCGTAGTGGCCGCAAAATCCTTACGCAGGACTTCGAACGACTGCCGGCGGCAGCCGCTTTGGCCATAAACGTGACCCGGCCTGATTATATTGCGATTCTCTGTGGCTCCCTTGAGCACCTCCCGAGGGCCTTTGCGAAACTGGACGAGGAAAACCGATCGCATTCCCTGCCGGCGAGAACCGAAGAGAGTCTGACGATTGAGACAGAGACTGCTTCAATGACTTTAGCCGACAAAAAGCTGATCAGATTAGCGCAAATGGAGAAACGGATTGTGGCTGCCGGCGGTTGACATCGATCCGGCCCAATTGAGACAATTACGACTCATCCAACCGAATTTTGACGCCGTAGAGAATTGGAGTGGCGAAAATTTGATTTCCACTGTCGGGGTTCCCGCCACCTATGGTGCTACTACCGGGTATTTATCACCTCTCACCCCCACGCCGATTGACACGCCGGTCGATGTTTCCGGGACCACAAACACTGGAATTGCTTTAACGATGAACACGACAAACTCTCCCGTATTTTATTCTTTATATGATGACAAAGGGGTCCTAAAAGAGACCACTGCTGTCCAAGACGCGCCAGAAACCGTAATTTTATCGTGCTAACTTGTTGGAAACAAAGGAGCGTAATCTGACCTCGCGGTTGAGGTTCCCATTTCGATTCAGATGCTGTCCAAAACCCGAACAGCCTTGCGCGGCACCCCGCGAACAGAGGGAAGGCCGGCGAATCGGCTCTGAAAGTCGGTTTCGAGGCATTTAGGGGGAAATCTGCGCCCTGAAGATTCGGTTGAAACCTTCGGGGTACGAATTCCCGAAAGCTGTTTTGGACAAGAGTGAAAAGAGACCTTAACCTCTGCATATACAGGGCAGACCGCAATATTTATGGATCAACTGTTTCCTAACATCAGACAGGATTTGCCTAATGGCTACGGCCACTTAAATATCATGTCCACCGGGGTATTGGGACTTCTAGTCCTACGCTCAGACATAGGCCCGAACGGGATGATATTCACCAGCTTGCCAAGGAGATAACCTTGGTGAGGTGAGGATAAATGAGCGAACTAATGATGTTTATCTCTTGGCTTGGGTCCACAGGTTTGCGCTCGTCGCCCTTACGCTGCTTGCCCTCACCGTCGCCGGCGAGATTGTACGAAGATCGCGCTGATTGGAACCTCGTACAAGGATCAAAATACCTACCAGGTGCCGAACGACAGTCCCAGCCATGGTGGCGGGAAGCTATCAGATGACCGGGAAATCGGAGCAAATAAGCAAAAGCAGCCACAAAGAACACGTAACTTCTCCAAATACGTGTTCTTCGTGGCTGCAGTACGCCAATCTCGAATTACATCCCGGAATTAAAAAACCTTGTCGAACCAGGCGTCTTCCAGGATGCGGGTTTTCTTTATCAGCGTCTTGTTGCCTGCGCTGACGACGATCGTGTAATCGCCGGGCGCCGCAGCAATGGAGCCGCCGAACGTCGAAATGGCCGGTGTCCCGCCGCGGCCGCCGCGGCCACCGCCGAAGCCCCCGCCCCCGCCGCCTCTGCCTCGGCCCCCTTGGGCCGGCTGCACGAGCAGAGTTTCGGTAATGCGCATATTCCACATGACCTGGTTCAGCCCTGCGGCATTGGGGCCCTTGGTCTCTGAGATGATGCGGGATCCCTGCAGAATCCTGACGACGACTTCACCTGAGACCGGTGCCTTCAAGAAATAATTGATCACGATGCCGTTGGGCTCGCTCGGCGCTCTGGAGTTTTGATTCGCGGATGACGACACCGGATTAATGCGAGTGACCCACTTGACCTTGGGTTTGACATCGAACAGGTAGAAGTCCTGTCCCAGCACCTGTTGATCCAGCTCCTGCAAAGCTGAAATGTCGGTGATGAAGAAACCGCGGCCGTGCGTGGCCACGATCAGGTCGTTCTCACGCGGGTGAATTTCGAGATCATATACCGGTTGGGTCGGCAAACCCTTCATCTCCGTCCAGATCTTGCCGCCGTCGATGGTGACGTAGAGGCCGAAGTCGACGCCGGCAAACAGCAGGTCCGGATCCTTGGGATCCTCGACAACGACGTTGACTGACTTGTTGGGCAGGTTGCCGACAATCGGCACCCATGTCTGGCCAAAGTCGGTGGTCTTGTAAATATAGGGCCTGAAGTCGTCATGCCGGTAACCGGTATAAGTGACATATGCAGTACCGGCCTGGTGCTTCGAGGCGACGATGTGGCTGACCCAGTAGCCTGGGTTGCCCTTGATGTTGTCGTTCAGCTTAGTCCAGGCCTTCATGTCATCCACATTCTTCGTGACCCACACGTTGCCGTCGTCGGTGCCGACCCATAGCAAACCGCGGACAATGGGCGATTCATCGAGTGCGGTGATGGTGCAATATTCTATCGCTCCGTCACCACCCTTGCCGGTCGGCATTTTGCTCGCGACGGTGGTCGACAAATCCGGGCTGGCCTCAACCCACGTGTCACCGCGAGTGGTCGATTTCATCAGCTTGTTGGCTGCGTGATAAATCACGGCGGGATCGTGCGGCGACACCAAAATTGGCGAAGACCAGTTGTGGCGCAGGGCCTGATCGCGCTGGGAGATGTTTTTGGATTCGCCTGTGTACAGATCGGTCCGGCTAAGCGATCCGTACTGTGACTCGTTGTAAAGGTAGCGGCTGGTCACGAGGTCGACCACGTTAAAGAACCCGTCTCCCCCGCCCACGGTCTGCCAATCCTCGAAGACAATGCTGCCGCCGCTCCGTTTCGAACTCGGGCCGCGCACCGAGCCGTTGTCCTGAAGTCCGCCATAGACGTTGTAGGGGTACAGCATGTCGTAGCCGACCTGGTAGAGTTGTGCGAGGGGCAGCTCGTCGGGGTGATACCAGTTCTTCCCGCCGTCCCAAGTCACTCCCATGCCATGGTCGTAGCCAAGGAGCATGTGGTCGGAGTTGGTGGGATCGATCCACAGCCCGTGGTTGTCACCGCCAAACCGGAATGGGGATTCCCAGGTTTTGCCGCCGTCGGTGGAGTGGAGTACACCGACGCCGAGCACATACACGTGGTTCACGTCGTTCGGATCCACACGAATCTGCATGTAGTAATAGCCGGGGCCGCCTCCGATCGTCTGCTTTTCGGGGCTCACTTTTTTCCATGTCTGCCCCGCATCGTCACTTCGATAAACTTCCTCGCCGATCATTCCGGCGCTCGCCTTGCCTGCGCGCAATTCGGCCAGGCGCGCCTCGTCGGACATGCCGGGCTTGTTGGCATTTTCGATGTTGGCATAGACAATATCCGGATTTGCCCGGGCAACATCAATGCCGATGCGGCCGATCATGCCGCCGGGCAGCCCATTGGTCAATTTCGTCCAGGTGGCGCCGGCGTCGATAGTCTTGTAAATGCCGCTTCCGGGCCCGCCGAGATTGAAGGTCCAGGGCTTGCGCTCTTTATCATAAGACGCAGCGTACAACACCTTCGGATTCTTGGGGTCCATCACCACATCGCAGACGCCGATGGCGCGATCCCCCACCTTAACATCGAGCGATTTCGCCCAGGTCTTGCCGCCGTCTGTGGTCTTGAAGAGCCCGCGCTCCGGATTTTCGGAATAAAGGTGGCCGAGTGCCGCCACATAAACGATGTCCGGGTTCTTCGGATCCACTACAATGCGGCCGATGTGATGGCTTTCCTTGAGTCCAATGTTCGTCCAGGTCTTGCCGGCATCGACTGATTTATAAACGCCGTCTCCCCAATACGTGCTGCGGGAGGTTGTGGCCTCTCCGGTGCCGACATAGACAACCTTGGGATTGGATGGCGCCACGGCAACGTCGCCGATGGAAATAACCGGCTGATTGTCGAATATGGATTCCCATGTGGCGCCGTTGTTCGTCGATTTCCACAAGCCGCCGGAACCGGTTGCCGCGTAAATCGTGGCGGATTCGAGGTCAGGAACCGCGAAATCCACGAACCGGCCGCTTTGACGCGCAGGTCCGATACTGCGGAACGTAAAGGCCTTGAGGACCTCGGGTGACAGCGCCTGCGCGCGGAGGTCGGAGGCGAGGATCACAAACGACAGCACGATCAATGCCATGCTCACGATGATTTTGGGAAGCGCCTTTTTCATAAGGGTAGACGACTCCTTTCCGAATGCACTTGCGTTGCGAGTCTGTGTGAAATATTCAAGCCATAGTATTGCGGGATTTTGATCATGATGGGCTATCGCCCGCAGCCTGCCCAGGGCCTTGTCAATGTAGAGACATTTGTAGCTTGGGTCTGCTGACGGAAGCAAGCTGGAAATGCATTCAACAAGAGTTGCTAAAACTATAAACGATATGAATGTATCCGGAGTGGCATCCGGGTTGTGTTTCAGCCGATTCTGCCTTTTTCACTGGGTTTTCCGAACGGCGAGTTTTCTTTCGGCTCCTATATTTGGGGGCTGAGCCGAACGTGATAGACTGAAGCCGGTTTCAGGGAGCCATATTGATGAGACTTTATCGCGATGAATCATCCGGAGTCGCCCCCGTTGATGCGGATTACCTTGCCAGAGGGACTCTTCCTGCGCGCACGCTGGAACGCATCATTGGCAAGCCTGCCGCCGCCTGGAATACCCAGGATCTCATCCAGCTTTTCCGCTCGCAAGGCATCGGCCTGGTCAGTCTGATGCATGTGGGAGGAGACGGCTGGTTGAAGACTTTGGATTTTGTGCCGCGTGATCTGGAACATCTGCAGGATATCCTCGAAGGCGGAGAGCGCGCCGATGGCTCGAGCCTGTTCGCCGGCAAGGGCATCCGGGCTGAAGCTTCCGACATGCTGCTCCGGCCGCGCGTGGATAGCGCGTTTCTGGATCCTTTTTCTCCCTGTCCGACTCTGGTTTTGATGTGCCGGCACATCGGGCGCGACGGCCGCCCGCTGCCGGAATCACCGGACGCCATCCTCCAGCGCAGCTACGAGCACCTGCGCGACATCACGGGCGTCGACCTCTGGGCGCTGGGCGAGGTGGAATACTTCCTCGGCAAACATGCAGCGGAGAGCGATATCTATGGCGCCGATGAGCGCGGATACCACGCCAGCTCCCCCTTTGTCTTCGGACAGTCGTTGCGGCGCCAGGCGCTGCTGACGCTGGCTGAAATCGGCGTGCCCGTGAAATACGGCCACAGCGAAGTCGGCTACATCGCCGCCACGGAAGCCGATGACATGATCTGGGAACAGCACGAAGTGGAATTGGCGTTGACGCCGCTGCCGCTGGCCGCAGACAGCGTCGCGCTCACCCAATGGGTTTTGCGCAACCTGGTACACAAGCATGGGATGCGCTGCAGTTTCGATCCAATCCTCCGCAAAGGGCATGCCGGATCGGGCCTGCACTTCCACTTTTCGCCCATGCTTGATGGGAAGCATGCAGGACGCTCCGAGGATGGAGGGCAGCTGACTGCCGCTGGGCAATGGCTTATCGCCGGCCTGGTACTTTATGGCAGCACGCTCATGGCGTTCGGCAACCGCAACCCCGGATCTTTCATCAGGCTGAGCCAGGCCAAAGAGGCTCCGAGCGGTATTACCTGGGGTGCGTTCGATCGTCACGCACTGGTTCGGCTCCCTCTTACGGCCAAAACGGCCGAAGGCCGAATCGTCAGTCCGCCGACGATCGAATTCCGCTTACCCGACGGATCGGCCCATCCTCATCTGCTCCTCGCGGGTGTCGCCCAGGCGATGCTGGCGGGGCGTTCGACCCTGGGACTCGACGCTTTGCTCGCCCGCACTGCCTCGTCCCGAGGTCAGGCCAAGACCGGGCCGGAAAGGGAAGGCAGCCGGCTCCCGGCCGCTTTCCGGGAGATCGCGGATTTGCTCGTCGCGCACCGATCTGTTTTGGAGGCGGGATCCGTCTTTCCGGCTGGGCTGATCGATCAGTTCATTACCGTCCTCCGCGCCTAGTACTACTGGGTCATAAAATGTGGACACAAGCCGGCCCCTAAAAGCAGACACAAATGGCACGAGCTTTAGCGAATTGTTACCATGGGCTGGTCTTTGGGGGATGCGTTGCATTTTTCGACACCTCTGATTCGATATCCCGTAATGTAGTTGGCCGCGGCAACTGCCCTTGTGTTAGAATAAGCGCAATTTATTTAGTATGTTAGATGGTTGACCATTTGACGCCATCGGCATTTTGAACCAGGAGTTCCTGCCTTAAGAACGTTGAATATTTCGTTTGGGTGATAATGGTATTCTGCGGGTCTGATTTAAGGCCGATGCCGACCCGGCGTTGAGGCATCCACCTGCATGAGGGGGCGATAGAGCATGACTGGGAATGAAAGAGCACATGTGATCAATGACTTTCTGGGTAGCGCGCATGTATTTGCTTCCGCCGTGACGGGAGTGATTGAAGAAGCGCTGTTGCGGGAAGTCGCTGACAACCAGCTTACCGTCTCCCAACTGAAGCTGCTGAGGCTGGTCAACCTGACCGAGGCCCAGACCATCGGCGGCGTGGCTTCATTTCTTGGGGTCAGCAATGCCGCCGCGAGCAAAGCCGTGGACAAGCTGGTGCGGATGATGTTACTTCGGCGCAGCGAAGGAGAGACCGACCGGCGCGCGATCCATTTATCTCTTACCCAGCCGAGCCGTCGCATCCTTGCGGCCTACGACGCTGCGCACGAGCGCAAACTGCAGCAGATTTTCGGGACATTCGACCCTGAGGAGTTGGAGCAGGCAGCGGAGCTATTGGACCGTCTCTCCTCACAAATCGTCGGCCGCGGCGGCGAGGGAAAACAGATTTGCCTCCAGTGCGGCATCTATTTCCGCGAGAAATGCGTTTTGCAGAAGCTGCTTGACCGGCCGTGCCTATTCCAACGTCAGAAAGAACGCGGGGCCGTCCAGACCCAAGCACCCGCTGCACGGACGATGGGCGATTGACGATCCGGAAGCCGTGTCTTCGAAGGTCTTGAGTTTTTCTGCCTGCCAATTGCCGTTTACAACTGAAGGGCATTTACCTATCATCTTGGGCGAGCCTGATCCGAGTCGATTCCCGGGACCCAGCCTGGAGTAATGCCAGGTTCGCTGCGGCAACAAAGAAACTCGGGGGCAAATTGTATCCTATTCCCTGGCCGGAATGCGGCAGTATGCCGATGCACGCCACGATTTTCGAGAGCGATCAAACATATGAAGCAAAAAGGCCTGGACCGCCGGGAGTTCTTGAAGAGATCAACCCGCGTGGGTGCCGGCGTGGCTGCCTCATGCGGGCTTGGTTTCTGGCTGCGCTCTCGCAGCCGGCAGCCCGGCCATGAGCTGTCGGTGGCTCAATCGAGAGATTTTCGTATCAACATTGGCGGCGACTTCCCCCACATGGTGGTGGTATCGGGCGGAACCCCCGCCACACTGGCCGCAGAAGCTCTCAAGGCTCTCGGCGGCATGCAGAAGTTCATCTCCAGAGGCGACGTGGTGGTTTTGAAGCCCAACATCGGCTGGGACCGGGTTCCTCAGCAGGCGGCAAACACCAATCCCGATCTGGTGAAGGCTGTGGCACAGCTTTGTTTTGAGGCGGGCGCCAAAAGGGTCGTCGTTACCGATGTTTCCTGCAACGACTCCAGGCGATGTTTCATGCGCAGCGGTATTGCCGGCGCAGCCGAATCGGTGGGGGCCACCGTATTGCTCCCCGAAGAGCGCAAATTCCGCGACTATCGTCTCAATGGCGAGTTGCTTTCCGTATGGCCTATCTATACGCCGATCCTCGAGGCTGACAAGATCATCAACATCCCGATCGTGAAGCACCATAATCTCTCTCGCGTCACCATGGGAATGAAGAACTGGTACGGCATTCTCGGAGGGCGGAGGAATCAGCTGCATCAGAATATTGACCTCGGAATCGCGGATCTGGCTACCTTCATGCGCCCCACTTTGACGATCCTGGATGCTTATCGCGTGCTGATGGCGAACGGGCCTCAGGGAGGGAACCTGAACGATGTCAAACTTCTCAAAACCGTCGTGGCCGGCGTGGATCCCGTGGCCATCGACGCCTACGGCGCCACGTTTCTGGGTTTGAGGGCAGAACAGATTCCCTACATTAACATCGGGCATGAGCGCGGCTTGGGGAACAAGAACTTTTCCGAATTGCAGGTGAAGTATGTCAGCCTCGAATAGCCCGGCCTTGTGTGCGGTGCCGCCAAATCCCGACGCGAAGCGAGTCCCCAGAATGTGGCTGCGCTGGCTCCGTCGCATCTCTCAGGTTCTGTTTTTGGGGCTGTTTCTGTTTCTCCTCTTCCAGACCGAGTTCCGCGGCAACTTCACGCGGGGGGCGACCGATGTGGTCAGGCTCGACTATCCGGTCAGTATCTTTCTCGAAATGGATCCGCTGGTGGCCTTCTCCACGGCGCTCTCCACGCATGCGCTCTATGGCAAGCTAATCTGGGCTCTGGTCATCATCGCGGGAACAATCCTGATCGGCAGGTTCTTCTGCGGCTGGGTTTGCCCGTTAGGTACGCTCAACCACTTTTTTTCAAGTTACAAGCCAGAGCGCAAGGGCAAAAAGCGCGTGGATGCCAATCATTACAAAAAATGGATGGCGACGAAGTACTACCTGCTGTTCGGTCTGATCGCCATGTCGATTTTCACTTCGCTCCAGACCGGCATCCTCGATCCCATTCCCTTCCTCGTGCGCTCGCTTGCGGTTTCCATCATCCCGGCGCTCAATTTCGGTTTAAGAAGCGGCCTCGATTTCATGTACGGCACCAATATCGGCATGCTCCAGTGGTTTGCCGATACCGGCTATCGGCTGTTCGGCTCGAATATCCTGAGCTTCAAACCTCAGTACTACCATTTTGCATTTGTGCTTGGGGTGATTTTCCTGGGAGTCACGATCCTGAATCGCGCCATCACCAGGTTCTGGTGCCGGGGCATCTGCCCGTTGGGCGCTCTCATGGGCCTGTTGTCACGCTTCTCGATTTTCGGGATGGAGAAAGACCACAGCAAGTGCGACGACTGCAACCAGTGCCTCCTTCACTGCCAGGGGGCCTGCGATCCGCAAGGGAAGGTGCCATGGCGGCAAGCCGAATGCCATCTGTGTTTCAACTGTGAAGTGGCTTGCCCGGAGGATGTCATCCGCTTTAAATTTTTTCCTAGAACCGATGACATTAATGTGCAGCCTGACTTGAAGAGACGCCGGGCTCTGGAAAGTGTGGCGGCAGGCCTCGTCGTTCTGCCGGTCGTCCGCGCGAGCACAGGCTTGGCCAAAGACTATAACGCCGGAGTGATCCGCCCGCCGGGTTCCCTGGAGGAGAGCGAATTCCTGGCCCGCTGCATCCGCTGCGGCGAGTGCATGAAGGTGTGCCCGACCAATGCGATCCAGCCGGCGTTTTTTGAAAGCGGCGTGGAAGGACTGTGGACACCGATGCTGAAAATGCGGGTGGGATATTGTGAGTACAGCTGTGTGCTCTGCAGCCAGGTCTGTCCTACCGGTGCCATCTGGAAGCTCACCGAAGCTGAGAAGCTGGGCAAAACCGAAGGCGGCAGCGGTCCGCCGGGCAAAAAAGGCACAGGCCCGGTCAAAATCGGCACTGCCTTCTACGATCAGGGCAGGTGCCTGCCGTGGGCCATGGCTACCCCGTGCATCGTCTGTGAGGAGTTTTGCCCGACGTCGCCCAAAGCTATCTGGGTGCAGGCGGAAACCGTTACGCGCCACGATGGCAGTGCGGTCACCGTCCAGCGCCCGCGCGTGGATGTCGACAAATGCGTCGGCTGCGGTATTTGCGAAAATGTGTGCCCGGTTCAAGACCGTCCGGCCGTGTACGTGACCAACATCGGTGAGACCCGCTCGCGCAGCAATCAAATCCGCCTGGAGAGCGGCGCATATCGATGATTCCCTAGGAGATTTGTTTTATGAAAATGATCACCGTGTTTATCCTGCTTCTTGGCAGTCTCGGCCTTGTTTCCTGTTCCAGGAATGAAACCGGCAAGAAGGAGGAAGCGAAGGCGGTCGCCCCCTCAGGAGCTGCCGATGTTTCACCGCAGTTGCTTGCTCTGCTCCCGGGCAAAAACGAAGTGCCGGGTTGGTCGATGTCGCAGGCTCGCTCCTTTGCCCCGGCGAATCTCTGGGAGTTCATCGATGGTGCTGCGGATGGCTATTTGGCATACGGCTTCCAAGAGGTCGCCAGTGCTGACTATGTTCAGGAGGGGACAGGCACCCAGACGGTGATCGACATCTACCAGATGAAAGATCCGCTCAATGCCTTTGGCAAATATTCCGAAGAGTGCAATCCCGAGTACCAATTTCTCAAAGTCGGCAACGAGGGGTATTCGGGAGGCACTTCGCTCAATTTCTGGTCCGGTCCTTATTACGTGAAGATCACATCCTTTGAAGAGAAGGACTCAATCAAGCAGGAGATGGCCAAACTCGCGAATGCCGTGGCGGGCAAGGTGTCTTCGACTGCAGCGGAGCCCGTGGAAGTTTCCTACTTTCCCAAAGCCGGTCAGCTGCCCCATTCGATCGTATATATCCCCAAGGATGTGCTGGCCCAGAGCTATTTTACCAATGGATTCGAGGCGAAATACAAAACGGGCGGCAAAGAATATAAGATGATTCTCGTTTCCACGGAGAGCCCCATGGCTGCGCAGGATGCGCTGGAGCGCTATCATCAGTTTCTCTCCAAAGGGGGGAAGGACGTCAAGGATCTCAAGGCGCCAGGTGAGGGGGGCTTTTCGGGGAAAGACAGTTTTTACGGCAGCATGGCTGCGATTCGCGCCGGGAAGAACATAGTAGTCGCGCTGGGCGTTCCCTCCGAGGACGCCGGGGTAAAAACGATCTCAGAAATGCTCAGGAACATCAAATAGTTTATTGACGGCGACCTCGCCGACATCCGCAGGATCAACGAACTCGGCAATACCTATGACACGCTGGTAGTAGTGGACGACTCACACGGCACGGGCGTTCTCAGCGCCACCGGGCGCGACGCGGTCGAGCACGCCGGGATGCTCGGCCAGGTCGATGTCAGTACCTCAACTCTCGGCAAGGCCAGTCACGCATCAGGGTCCAGATCTCGGCAGCCCACACCCGTGAGCAGCTCGAGCAGGCTGTCCACGCCTTCGAAAAAATCGGCTACAAACCAGGCGTCATTTAAAGGCCGGTCCGGATTCGGGGTCATCATTCCACTACTTGCGCGAATGCATGGCGATGCGATTGCCTTCCGTGTCGATCAGCAATGCCATATAGCCGATATCTTCCTTGATGAGCCTCTTGCCCAAAAGCACCTTCCCGCCCGCGCCTTCGACACGCGCAAGCTCCTGGCTCAGATCTCCGGAATGCGCCGTAAAGTAGACGAGCGTTCCGTCGGTGGATGGCTTGTAGGCAGTGGCGTGTTGGACGAGTGAACCGGCAGCGCCTGATCCGTTTTGCAGCGCGGGGAACCATGCCATGTCCAGCGGACCCAGGATATGGCGCTCCAGGGTCAAGCCGAACACGGTCTGATAGAACTTTATCGCCCGCTCCATGTTGTGCACCGGGATTTCAAACCATCCTACGACGTTGTTTTTTTGGTCCATGTGGCCTACCTCCTTGCCATTAATGATCACCCAGGGCAGCCACAATTTCCAGTGCCTATCGCCGATTGTCCACCCTCTGTTTCGCGTCGCGCCGCTTTTTTATCGATGTCATGAGCCGCATGCCGACTCGATTTCGCATTACCGGGTGGGAAGAGATTCCGGAAGCGCCTCTTGTTCAAGAAATTCAGGGAAGCGCAGAGCATTTTGCGCCTTGAGTGGGTCGCATTTTCCTGGAGCGGGCCTGGTAAGAAGTAACGACCGGGATCCACAGATGCATCGCACCATTTTGCCAAAGGAGTCGCTTATGGGCTGGAAATATGCTTGGCGGACTTTTCGAAACGCGATATCACGCGAACGGCCCTACTTTGCCCATCTGGCCATCACGCACCGATGTAACCTGCGGTGCCGGTTTTGCCATATTCCTGAGGAACAACGCAATGAACTCGATCTTGACGGCATGAAGCAGATCATCGATGTGCTGGACCGTCTGGGGATTGCCGTACTCAGCATCTCGGGTGGTGGGGAACCTCTGCTCCGGCAGGATTTTGCCGCTATCGTCGATTATGCTGCCAACAGAGGCATGTATACGAAACTTACCTCCAATGGCACCATGCCCCTGGATCGATATCGGGAACTGCTGCAATCCAAAGTGGCTGAAATCGGCATCTCGCTGGATGGTGTTGAGGGCAACGACCTGCCCTACAGCCACATTGGCCCGAAGATTCTTCAGACCATCCGCTATCTCAATGACCACCTCCCGCAGGGCAAGGGCCTGACACTGAATGTGACCATATCGCATATGAACCGAGACCGGGTGAACGAGATCGTCGACTATTGCACGCGCGAATTTCCCAATGCCCGCATTTGGCTGAATCCCGTGGTGGTTGGGGAAGGGAAGCTGCGGACGGACAAGGTGAAAAAGGTCAATCCTGACTATCTGCGCCGCGTGGATTCACCGACTCTGGTAAAAGCGGAGTTTTTCACGCGGGGGGCGGAAGAACAATATCGTAATGACAAGTTCAACTGGGGCTGCCTTGCAGGCAAATTCTCCTTCGACATCAAGCCAAACGGAGACTTCTGGATTTGCCAGGACCACCCTGCCCATATTCCGCTCAACATTCTCGATCCGGATTTTATGAAAAAGCACCGGCGGGCCGACTTCAGTTATCGCAGCGCATGCAGCGGGTGCACCTATTCCTGTTACTTTGTTACGCAGAAACTCTTCGAGCCCCGCAATTGGCCTGATCTGGCGCGGATCTGGTGGAAAACCGCGACCGCGCCGAATGAGCCGTGCCGGGACGTTGCCCGCAGATATGGCTGGGCGGCCGGGCTTTTGTATTTCTGCGCCTACCACAAGATGGCGGCCGCAAAGGGGGCCGTTGCATCTCTCATGATTCTCCTGGCGCTCGCAGGTTCGGTGCTGCCCCTATATGGGCAGCAAACAGGCCTTCCTGTCAGCGCCGATGAGGTGATTGCAAGAATGGAGGAAAACAACCGTGCACGCCAGACGGCGCTGCAGAGCTATCACAGCCAGCGACGCTACGAAGCCGCCAACCTCATGTTCCACCAGTCGGCGAGTGCTGTAGTCGACATGCAATATGCGGCGCCGGAGGAGAAGAGTTTCCGGGTGTTGGAGAGCGCCGGTTCTCGGGCCATCCTCACCCTGGTGATCGAACCGCTACTCCGGTCAGAGCGGGAGACGGCCCGGCAGCAGGAACGAAAAGACGTCGACATTTCGAGGCAGAACTACCTGTTCATCCTTGCCGGCACTGATGAGACGAACGGCATGTATATCATTGTGGCTGAGCCGCGCACGTCCAACAAGTACTTGTTCCGAGGCAAGATCTGGGTCGACAAGCAGAGCTTCGGCATTGTGCGCATCGACGGCGAGCCGGCAAAGTCCCCATCCTTCTGGGTGCAGAAGACACGTTTTATTCACCAATATGCTCGCTTTGGCGACTTTTGGTTCCCGATATCCAACCGCACGGCCGTAGAGTTGCGGCTTTTTGGGAAGTCTACGTTGAATATCGATTATTACGGCTATGAATGGCAGCCGATCCTCATGGCAGGCATGAAATGACGTTCGCCAATCTTGGGTGCGCCGTTAGTGTAGAATATTTGACGATTCATCAGATTTGGGCCACAAGGGCCAATAGAGATCCATCTCAGATCAAGGCGGCTGTGTGAATTCCGGGTTGGCGAGGCTGGATAGGATGCGCAGAGGAGTAGTGCCATGCAGTACCTGCAGCGATTGAGCCACTATCTTCTTGTGCTCGGCATCCCCGGGCTATTCGCGGTTTCATTGCTCGATGCTGCTGCCATCCCCCTGGTGGGAGGCCCCGACGGTTTTGTCATCCTGCTGGCATGGCAAAAGCCGGCGCAGCTTGCCTGGATCGTGCTGGCCGCGGCTTTAGGCTCCACGATCGGGTGTGTGATCCTCTATCGAATTGGCCGCGCGGGTGGTAATCTCGCGCTCTCGCGCCTCGCGGAGAGGAAGCAGGCATGGGTAAAGAAACAGGTCGAAAACAATGCCTTCCTGGCGGTTTTCCTGGGCGTGACCGTGCCGCCGCCGTTTCCGACCAAGCCCGTCATCCTGGCTGCCGGCGTGTTTCGGACGCCATGGGTGACCTTCTGCGCGGCTGTGCTCATCGGTCGCTTGCTGCGCTATGGCGTGATGGCCTATCTGGGTTTCCGCTTCGGCGATCAAGCCGCACAGATCATCAAAAGCCAATATCCCACAATACTTCTGACACTGACAGGCCTTGCACTGCTGATCCTGCTGACGCGCAGGCTCCTGCGATCACGGGCCGCGGCGTAACCCCCCTCGGTATTTTCAGCTCTGAAGGATTTTTCCCCGTTACAGAATCACGCTGAAAAGAAGTGAGATCTTTCCGTCGCCCCTTCGATTGTGCGATATGGCGCGTACCACAACATGTTGGGGGGAACGACATATTGCACAATCACAGGTTGCGTCAATTTTGACTGCGCAGCAGGCACAATTGCGTAACCTCCAGGACTTTTGGGCTCATTCCCCTATACCCCGGGCGGCGCTGCGCTTGCCCGGGGCTACTTTCTTATGTGCCTCCGGCGCTTGCATTCCTCGCAAATTACCAGGCTGTCGCAGAGCAGATAGCCCGGAGTGAATACGGATAGCAGGGTGTCGCCGGGCACGTGCCCCGGAGGGGCGGCGGAAAGTAGCCGGGGGCAAGCCGCGCAGCGGCGCCGCCCCCGGTCAACCGATGACAAACGAAGAGCCCTGGAGGGGCGAAGGAAAATCCTGTTGGTTGTTTGTCGGAGCATGGCTTGAACCAGTACATGTGGACTCCTGATTCAAACGCCATTTCCCCCTGCATCTCCTGCTCTGTGGACTGACTAATCCAAGCCCGGTTTGTATCGTGTAGATTCAAGCTGCCGGGAGTTTCTTTAGACTATCCATGCCACCGCCGCAGAAGGCTAAGGTGTGGTCGTTTTTCATCATGCTGTAACCTTTTATGTTCTGTGACGGTATGATCATGTGAACGGTTGGCCATGGAAATAGAAGCTCTGGCGGACGAAGCCTTGATGAAGCGTGTGTGTGCACGGGATATCGACGCCTTCCGTGTCCTCTACGCGCGCTACGAGCTCCGAGTCTTCAACTTCGTGCTGCGCTGTACCGGCGATCGTGCACTTACTGAGGACCTGCTCCAGGAGACCTTCTGGAGAGTATGGCAGGCGGCGCGCACGTTTGATCCTGCGCGCGGTGTTTTTCGATCCTGGCTTTATCGTGTGGCGCTCAATGCCACACGGAGTGAATTGGCGCTGAATCGTTACTCACGTGAAGTCCGGGATGGGGTCCTGTCCGAGAAGTCGGATCCGGCGGGGCAGGGCGACACAGATAACCCGCAGAGTCGTTTCGAACGCAGCGAAATGGCGGCGCTCGTCGCGTCAGCGTTAGCCCACCTTTCCCCCATCCTGCGCGAGGTTGTCGCGCTGCGCTGCATGGAAGGGATGAAATTCAGCGAAATCGCAGCGGTTACCGGAGCGCCTGCCGGAACGCTCAAAACCCGTTTTCACCGCGCTGTCGCCGAGTTGCGGCGTCGGCTTGCGCCTGGAGAGCAATGAGAATGTGGCATGTTGAAGATGAAGAGCTGGTTGGTCTCGTTTTTGATGAGCTTGCCGGACAGGAACGGGACGCTTGCAGGGAGCACCTCAGGACTTGTCTGAGATGCAGCGCCGCATTTGAAGGGCTCGCCCGAGCTGTGGCGCTGCTCGAGAAGGAGCCGACAGAACCGCCCCCTCCGTTCGCCTGGTCGCGGCTTAAGGCGCGGATGGAAGGATCCGGCGCCAGCCATGATTGGGCTGAGCCGGCTTGGACGCCCCTCATTGTTGGAAATGTCGCGGGGATCATTCTGATCCTGCTGTTCATTTTTCTGGCCGGCGGATGGCTCGAAAAAGAACCTATCTGGCCTGCAATCCGGACATGGTCCGTTGCCGCACGGATCGGGCCGCACGGGCTGGCAGCACTCATTTTCTTTGGTGCCGGCACTCTGGTGACTCTGGCCCTGACCCCTATTTTCTGGTGGGAACAGTGGCGCGAGCGCAAAGGAATTGTCAAATGAATCCCTGCCAAGCCAGGGAACATTTTGGGAGGCAGTACGATGTCAAATAAAAAACGCATACTTTGGAAGATGGCTCTTATTGGCCTGGCGGTATTCGTGATTTCGGCAATTAGTTTCGGGGTCACGGAGTATTTGCAGCGCCAGGCTGAAACAAGAAGTGAGAACGAATGGGCCAACAGGCGCGATGAGCAGATTCGTAAATATCGCACCTATCTGCAGGAGACCGCGAAAAAGGTGGTGAAGCTCCCCGTGGATCCCAATATTGTAGGACAGGCGCAGGCGCGCTACTTCGAGGAGTTTCCGCATGCCCGCCTCTACCTCTGGGCCATGGACGGCGCCGGCCAGTTCCAGTTTGGCATCCCCCGCGAGGCTTTTGCCCGCTTGAACCGTGCCTATGACACCTACCAGAAATTCATCGAACAGGAGGGCCGGTTCACCGATCGCCAGGATTTCCTGCGCAGGTTGGTACAAAATCACAGGGACCTTACGTTTGACTATTACGAGAAGCAGCTGGCAGGGGAAGCCGCTCCGCCTCGGCGATCTCAATGGGAAGAATTGGGTGGCTATGACCAGGAAGGATTGGTCTTTTCCACTCCGTTCCAGAACGAACGGGGAGAAATGCTCGGGAACCTTTATCTGAAAGTGACGAATATGGAAGAGGGGAGGAGGTACTACGATGCCGGCGTGTATCGGGATCCTCGGGATATTTCCAGCGTACTGTTTGGCGCCTCGGTGCTGTTTCTCTGGTTTTTGCTGCCGACTTGGGTCTACCTCGACGCAAAGGGAAGAGGAGTCAACTCGCCCGTACGCTGGTCCATCCTCACTCTGGTATCGCTGGTGTTCGGCCTCGCCGTGTACCTGATTCTGCGCCCGGAGCAGGGGGCGAAAGGGGTGTGCCAAAGCTGCGGCAGGACCATAGATTCCGAAAAATACTGTCCTTTCTGCGGAACGCCCGCAACCAGCGAGTTCTGCCCCAAGTGCGGCTACCCCGCGCGCGCGGAATGGACCTACTGCCCTAACTGTCAGACCGCCATGCAGAAGGTCGGCGAGGCCACACCCGCGGCGGCGCCAGAGCCGCCACCGCAGCCGGAGCTTCAGGTGTAAGGCGGAAGGAGTAGACGGGATCAAAACCGAAACCACGAAAAACACGGCGCGGCAAAGCCGCAACCGAGAGCTTCAACGCAGTCCCACATACGCCGGGGCGCACCCAAGCGCATGAAAAGCACAACCATTGCGCGAAGCGCCTTGGAGTGCGGCGGCATGACGCCGCTTTGAAGCCTGACAAAGCGGCGTCATGCCACCAAAGGCTCCGCCTATTTTCGGAACAGTCACTCATGCGCCGGGGCGCACCCATGACGCATGAAAATGTTGCGCTCTCGCCGTAGGTTTCCTGTGCCGCCCTTTCAGGGCTCTTTTCGCTCCATTCCCTGTCCCCAGGGCTCACGCCCTGGGCTTTGCTGCGCCACCCCTCGGGGTTTTGCAACCGTGATCCTTGGGATTTTCACGGCCGTGCAAGGCTCAGCCCTTCGGGATTTTGCAGCCGTAATCCTTGCGGTTTTCATGGCCGTGCAGCGCAGAGCCCTGAAAGGGCGGAGCAGCACAGCCCAGGGCGTCAGCCCATAAGCGCTAACTTAATGCGTTCTCAATTAAGAAAAGAGGATTCAGCGCTCTGTTTTCCGAATTTTTCACTCGTTTTTGGCCAAAAAACGCAAAAAATGAGCCTCATTCTTTTGCATCATACCGTTAAGTTAGCGCTTATGGGCGTAAGCCCTGGGTTTGGGGGTCGGAGATTGTAAGCCCTGAAAGGGCGGCGCAGAAACGATCGAATCAATTGGCACCCCACTGAGTTATTTTCGGAACAGAGGGCGCAGTTGCTTTTCTTGCCTACCCGCGTCTCTCCTTCTTCGTTGCTGTAGCGGTTTTATTAAATGTAGATCGATTTCAGGTCTGTAATCCTCTCGCCGATGCGGACGTTGTTGGCACAACGGGCGAAGCAGTGGGAGCAATCCGCGCAAATCCTCAAACCGGCGTGCTCGGAGATTTCTTTCAACGTGGCCCGGGCCTGCTCGAAGTTGGCATAGCACGCGGCATACATATGCGTGCGCATGAGCGTCGGCACGTCCACGCCTTTGGGACAGGTGGTCACGCATGATCCGCACTGCTTGCAAAAGTCCAATGCGAGCTTGACATTTTTGTCCGTAAGCCATGTCTTCTCTTCGGCGGTGAATTCCAGTCCCGAGGCGACCGCGAAACTCTCATTCAACTGGTCGAAGTTCGTATAACCCGGAATGGCAGTGGTGATCTCCGGGTGCTGCAGCACCCATTTGAGCATGGCCGTCTGATTGAGCGGGCCCAGATTCTTGGCGCGCCCGCCGGTCTGTGTCTTCATCGCGATAATCCCGACACCTTTGGCCGCAGCGTTTTTGATCGCTGCCGCAAAATCTGATTCGCCGGCGTTCGTGAAGTTAAAGCCGACCAGGATCACATCATAGATTCCTGTCTCTGCGGCGCTGTTCAGAATCCCTGCCTGGCCCTGGTGCTGCGAGACGCCGATAAAGCGAGCCGTTTTCTGCTGCTTTGCTTCCTTGAGGGCCGCGACGATTTCCGGATTGTTCATCTGCTCTACTGTGGCCTGATGGATCATCAGGACATCGACATATTTGATCTGAAGTCGTTCCAGGCAACCTGTGAAGTCGCTGAGGAATTTTTCTTTGATCGAACCGGCGGGTACGCGCGGGAAGGGAATCTTGGTCTGGATCAGAACCTTGTCGCGCACGCCCAACTGGGAAATAACGTCCCCAATCATCTTCTCGTTCCTGCCCTGCTGGTAACCTAAGGCTGTATCGAAGAGGCGCACCCCGGCTTCATAAGCCTGCTTGACGATTTCAGGATTATTGGCGTTCATCACGCCCATGCTGACGATCGGCACCTTGATACCGGTTCGGCCGAGGACTCGCTGGATAATCGCTTTGCCTTTTGCCGGCATGGCAGGCGTTTGGAGCCCGGAAATCCAGCGATTCGGCAAACCCACAACACCTGCCGAAGCCAGAGCGAATGAGGTCTGGGATAAGAACTTTCTCCTATTTTTGTCCGGAGTGTTTGATGCCATAGCTTAGGCTCCTCTTCCTTGGTTTGGAGTTTCCATGCGGTCGGTACGGGGCTGCGGAATAGTGCTGACCCACTCCCGAGCCAGGCAACGTTTATTATATGCACGCTGCAAAGTCAAGGAGCCACTGCCGAAAACGCAGTTTAAAGTGGGCGCCGGGCGCTGCACAGCGCTCGGATATCAGAATTATCAGCTCCCAGGCCCCCACCGGCAGCTGGGGCATTTTTTATATGAAGCACCCGCATTCTCCGGTTGTGCAGATTTCGGATGTCGCTATATTCTCTGCGATTCAGTCTCACATGCGCCGGGGCGCACCCAGTGACGCATGAAAATGTCAAGCTCTCATCGAATCTTTGCTGCGCCGCCGCTTCAGGGCTTATACCCGCTCGATCACCTATTCCCAGGGCTCACGCCCTGGGTTTGGGGGCCGGAGATCGCAAGCCCTGAAAGGGCGGCACAGAAACGATCGAGTCAATTTGCCCTCCACGGAGTTATTTTCGGAACGGACAGTGGAAAAACCCAGGCACAAATGGCACAAACGGAGAGAGGGGCCACCATAGAAGAGCGGATTTTGCCTCCGCCACATGGGCGCGAAGCGTTGCGCCCGTGTGGCTGAGGCAAAATCGCGGATTATCGGCCCGCTCTGCGAGAAGGTCTCTAGGTCGCGGCTATAGCTATTCGTTCCATTCGTGGCTGCTTTTGGCTTTCACTGTCTGAATCACAGCTGTTTTCTATGTCGATGCCGGGGGAGACCTGGCGCTCAGACAGGTGTCGCGATGTGATCCTCGAGCATGACCTCGAGTTCCTGCGAGCAGCACATCGGAGACCTTGAGGAGGTGTGCTTCCGGAGTTGAGGTGAGGACAATAGTGGGATCCGGATTCAGATCCACTCCGAGTTTTTTCGTGGCTTCGTTCGCCAGCCTGACCGTGACCAGGGTGAGATCCGTCGCATCAAACTCTTCGTTATGGTGTGTGAGCGCGATCTGGCAATAAACTTTGGGTATATTCCAACGCGTGAGTAAGTTGTACCCCAACTGTGTGTGGGCCACATCGAGCACTTCCCGCACAAGTGACTTCGAGATGGTGAGCCGCCCTTCGAGATAGTTTATCTCATCAATGGCCCGCAAAATCAGGAGTTTGCCGATGTCGTGGAAAAGCCCGCCCAGGAAGCACTCATCTTCCATTTCCTCCGCTCGCAGGCGTTTGGCTATCCACTGCGCTGCCATCGCCGTCGTGCTTGAGTGGCGCCAGAGCTCCTGCAGCATGCCTGAAAGCTGACGATCGCGCGCCCTGTATTTAGAGAATTGCGACGCCAGGCACACCAGGCGTGTCACCTGGTCCAGGCCCAGCCGTACAATTGCATTTTGAATTGTCCTGATGGAGGACAGCCCGCCGTAGAAGGGAGAGTTGGCCGCCCGCAGCACCTCCGCAGAAAGTGCCTGGTCGGAGGAGATCAGCCGCTCAACATCTGCTACATCGCAGTCTTTGTCCGCCGTGATCTCCCGCATGCGCAGAGCCACTTTGTCAAAAACCGGCAGGGTGAGCTTGTCGGACTCGATCAAATTGTTAATGCGGTCGAGCAACGATCCACTGTCCGATATCACATTTCCCCCGATAGTTTACGCAGCACGCCGATGTGCCTGGGCTTATAGAGTCTCGGGACGTGCCGGATAATTTCTTCGCAGGTTGTCATTCCTTTGGTAGCTTTTAAAATCGCGTCTTCGAGCAAGGTGACCATTCCGGTTGTATCTATGCCCAGTCGCCGGATTTCATAGGAAGTCTTCCGGTTGATGATCGCATCCCTCACCAACTCGTTCAGTATGAGGAGCTCGAACACGGGGATGCGGCCCGCATACCCACTGTGCTGGCAGCGCGAACAGCCGCGCCCTTTTTTAAACGGCAGGGATGCGGCATCTCGTGCCTCGTATCCCAGTTGCCTGACCTGCTGTGCCGTAAGCGGCTGATCTTCTGCGCAGTTGGCGCACAGGCGCCGGACCAGCCTCTGGGCGACCACGGCTACCACAGTGGATGCGACGAGGAAGGCTTCGATGTTCATGTTGAGCAATCGGAGCAAGCCGCCGATGCTGTCCTCGGTGTGGAAGGTGGTGAGGACTTTGTGACCGGTCATCGCCGCCTGGATCGCGGTCTCCGCAGAAAACTGATCCCTGATCTCGCCGATCACCAGGACATCAGGATCCTGGCGCATCATGTGCTTAAGGGTCTCCTCGAAGGTGAGGTTGATCTTCGGGTTGATGGAGCATTGCCCGATTCCCTCGACTACGTATTCCACGGGGTCCTCGGCGGTAATGATGCAGGTCTGCGGATTGTTCAGATAATGGACGGAAGCATAGAGGGTCGTCGTTTTGCCGGAGCCTGTAGGCCCGGTGACCATTACCACGCCGCTTGGTGCGTCGAGCGCGTCCTCCACGAATCGCCGCGCCACTTCCGGCGCCATCCCGACATCCCAGATCTCGCGCTGCTGGTGACGATTGTTCAGCAATCGCATCACGATCTTTTCGCCGAAAATTGTGGCGTAGGTCGACAGCCGCAGGTCTAACGTGGCGCCCTCATACTCGAAGGCTATGCGGCCGTCCTGGTGGCGCCGCTTTTCCGCGATGTCGGCCCCTCCCATGATCTTGAGCCGGCTGGTCAGAGGCGGGGCGAGGTCTATGGGAAATTCCTTCTGCACGACCAGGACTCCGTCCTTCCGATAGCGGATTCTCAGGCGATCCTTCATGGGCTCGATGTGAATATCGGAGGAATCTCCCCGGATAGCCTCCTCCAGGAGCTCGTTTACTGTCTGCACCACGAAGCTTTCCGTGTTCTGTAAAGTCGGCCGGCCTACCTTGGCTGCCTCCAGCCGATTTAATGCCTGGTGGATTTCCTCATAGCGGGCGATACCGACCACGAGATTCTTGCCGAAAAGTCGGCGTGCCGCATCGATCTGTGTCCGATCCATGGGGTCGGCAAATGCGATCAGCGCGGCTCCATCGCGCTTTCCCAGTGGAACGCAGTCGCGGCTGCGAAACCAGGTGATCGGGGCGATGCGGAGCACATCCGGGTCGGGAGGGAACAGCATCGGCGACATATTCTCAAAGCCCAGCTGGAACGAAAGCGCCTCGACCAGGTCCACTTCTGTGATGAAGTGATTTTCCAGAAGAATTCGGCCGAGCCTTGTGCCCGGCTTTTCTTTCTGAAGAGATAGGGCCATGTTGAGGTCGGTTTCGCGAAGATAACCCAATTCAACCAGAAGAGCGCCCAACGGGATTTCCACAAGGTTGGCGCGCAACGAGGTGCGGACCTCCTCCGGCTTCACAAAACGAAGCTCCTGGAGGACGCCGATCAGGGTTCTGGCGGATTGGAGTTTGCTCCGGACGCGCTGGGCATAGCGCAGCTGGTCTTCGGTAATGAGCCCCTTTTTCACCAGGAGCATGGCGATGGTTTCGCCGGCAGAGCGCGAATTTCCGCCGGGCGGGGGTGGCGCAGGCGCAAGCTCTTCCTGGCCCTCCACGGGCACAGGATCGGCTGTTTCGTTCAGGCCGGACATAACTCCATCGCTCATAGATACATCTGGTGAGTTGTCAGGCGGATCTTTCATTGCGACTTGAGCTGGCCGCCGACGCGCGGGCTCACAGTTGCACAGCCGCCGAAGTCACATATCGGCAGGAGTGATCTTAAACGTAAGATAGGAAAGAAGTACGGTAGGTACATTTACGAGGGGTTGCCGCCGCAATCATACTTAAGTAATTGTGCCTCAATAGCTAGGATGAGGGCAGCACATGTTGGGGGAGAATTCCGTGTACTCTGTCCGCCGACTCATGTTATCTTCGCGCCGCTCAATCGCAGAAATTCGACCATTATTCCCGCGTGTTCCTCCATTTCCAGGCGGAAGGCGGAACACCCGCAAATGGAAGGAACATCCATGAGATTCATCCGCGCTTTTCTCACTCGACGTCTAGGCAAAGTGTCTTCTCCTTGTCTTGACTGCAGGACTTGGTGGTATCGGGGTACAGGCTCAGAGTCCGATCGACCGTTGTCTGGTCCCTGCGACCATTTGTGATGCGATCCTCAACGAGACATCCGGCGAGGAGGCGTACCAGCACGTACAGTTCCTGGCCGTCAACCGGGACCGACAGGCGGAAGAGTACGCCAACGCTTACTTTGAATCGATCTATATTGAGAAGATGGCCAAGCAGTACGGCCTGTCGGAGGTGCAGATCGAGTTCTTCCCGAATCGCGACCAGTGGGATGCGGAAGAGGCGGACCTTTGGCTCATTCAACCCACGAAGAAAAAGCTCGCCAGCCTGAACATGGTCCCGACCGCGCTGGCGCAGGGGAGCATGAACGCGGACGTGGAAGCCGAACTCGTGTACGTCGGTCAGGGGCGCGAGGCCGATTACGCGGGCAAGGATGTCAAGGGGAAGATCGTTCTGGGAAGCGGCAGCGTCGGCTCAGCCTTCACCAGCGGCATGCAACGCGGCGCCGTCGGCGCCCTCGGCACGGGCAGCGCGGGAGTAAGCGCGAATTCGGCCGGCTACACGCTGGATCAACTGGGATGGTCGAGCGTTTCGGCGCGACCGGAGACAGGCGGTTTCGGATTTGTGCTCTCGCTGCGTCAATTCTATGAATTGCGCGACTATCTCGACCGCGGGCAGAAGGTCGTGGTGAAGGCCCACGTGCGAAGCAAGACGTACCCCAGCAGGATGAACGTCATCTCGGCGTCGATCCCCGGAACCGACCCGAACGCCGGCGAGTTGATCACCGTTGCCCATGCGTACGAGACTATCGCCACTCCCGGCGCGAACGACAACTGCACGGGCGTCGCGACCATCCTCGAAGTGGGCCGCACGATTGCGCGCCTGATCAAAAACGGCGACCTGCCCCGCCCCAAGCGCACCATCCGGTTCGTGTGGGGGCCCGAGATTTCCGGGACGACAGCTTTCATGAACAAACATCCCGAACTGCAGGACAAGCTGATTGCGGCGCTTAACTTCGACATGACCGGCGCCAACCTGAAGCTGACCGACGGCTACCTCCGGATGAAGATGACGCCGGATTCGCTGCCGAGCTGCCTGAACGACTTGATGGCGAATTTGCTGCAGTTCGTCGATCAAACGGAAATCCGAACCCAGCAGGGGGATAATGGGCAGTTCAATTACCGCCTGTGCCCGGTTGCCGCAATCACGTCTGGAAGCGATCACTCGGTCTTCAATAGCGGGGGCATCCCGGCCATGCAGTTCAACCACTGGCCCGACAACTTCTATCACAGCAGCCACGATCGCATCATTTACGTCGATCCGACCGAATTGAAACGGACCAGCGTCATGGCAGCGGCGGCCTTTTACTATCTGGCGACCGCCGATGCTCCGGAGGCGCGAACGCTCGCGTGGGAAGCAACGACGAACGGGCAGAAGTGGATCGCGGAAGTGACCCGCCAGTCTGCCCGGCTGATCGGCAACGATCCCGCCAAGCTCTATGACCAGTACAAGGCCGCCCAGACAAAAGTGGCCGGCGCTTTCAACCGCGCGAAGGGCGGTATCGAATCCGTGCTCACATTGTCAAAGGACGCAGGCCTGGCTGCCAGTCTAAAACCGCTCGTGGCCACCCTGGAATCCGCGCGCGATGCGAACTCGAAGATTCTGGAGGCAGCATACAAGGATCGCTGTGCCGCGCTGGGCGCGACACCGGCCCCGATCACGCTCACGGATAAGGAAAAAGAGTGTTCGTTGATGGTGCCGCGGCGGCTGTTCAAGATCTACTCGCAAGAGGCCCAGCGGCGCAACCAGGACAGTGGCCGGGGGCGTGGTGCCGGTGGCGGCCGCGGTCAGGGAGCGGGTGCCGGGCGCGGCAGCCGGAGAGGCCCCGGATCAGCCAACACAGCCGGCGGGAGGCCGCAGCGGGGGCGGAGGGCGTGGGGGCGTGCCGGGGCTGCCCGGACTTTCCTCGAGCGAAGTCAACATCGCCATCGATGGCACGCGCAGCATCCTCGACATTTACAACCTGGTGCGCGCCGAGTGCGGCAACCTGATCATCGGCAACAGCGAGCTGAAGTTCGCCTATGCCCTGTCGCCCGACGCGCCCGATGTGACTCTGGAAGCCGTGGTCACCGTGATCCAAAACCTCGAAAAGTCCGGTGTCGTGGAAATCAAAAAACTCCCACCCCCCGTTCCCGAGAAGCCAAAGAAAAAGTAGAAAATTCGACAATTTCGGGGACAGGCGCCTAGATAAGGATTTCAATTGGGACCCTGAAAGGGTCCAGCAGCAAAGCCCAGGGCGCAAGCCCTGGGAACTGACGTAGGGCAAGGAATCAGCCCTGAAAGGGCGGCGCAGCCTGCGCCGCCCTTTCAGGGCTGATTTCCCGGATTACCATGATCCCAGGGCTTGCGCCCTGGGCTTTGCTGCCCCGCCCCTTCAGGGCTTAATCACTTGATTTGGCGGGACTAATAGGTGATTGGGGCATTCTTAACTAAGCGCCATTTGCGCCTGTCCCCGAATTATCTTATCCAGCAGGGAAGGGAATTCTGGAGCCGACCTGTCACCGAAAATGAAGATGAGGCACTCATGAAAAAGATCATTGCCTTTGCGGCAGCATGCATTGCTCTTATTTCCCTACCCACAATGCCCGGTGTGCGGGGGCAATCGGCAAATCAGGCGGTCGTCGACTGGTTGCGCACGCATGCCATTCGACTTCGAACCACCGAGGCACGCCACGGGTTTGCCGACATGCAGCCGCTCAAAAAGGTTATAGGAAACGCGCGAATTGTCTCACTTGGAGAAGCAACCCATGGCACGCGCGAGTTTTTCCAGCTCAAGCATCGCATGCTGGAGTTTCTCGTTACCAGGATGGGCTTCAACATCTTCTCGATTGAGGCCAACATGCCGGAAGCCTACCGCCTTAACGAATTCGTGCTGACCGGCAAAGGCGATCCGGCAAAGTTGCTCAAGGGCATGTACTTCTGGACGTGGGATACGGCGGAAGTGCTGGATATGATCCTGTGGATGCGTGACTTCAACAAAATGGGCAAGGGTAAGGTCGAGTTTACCGGATTTGACATGCAGACACCCGATGTTGCCATGGCGATTGCATCGGATTTCATCACCAAATATGAGCCGGGCTATGCTGAAAGTGTGCGGCGTGTGTGGGACGACGCTAAATCCGCGTCGGCGCCAACCCAGAGCGGACCCAGTTTCGGGCTGGCTGCGGGTTCTTTTCCCATTGCCGCCGTGGCCGGCAAGCAAGTGCGGTTCAGCGGCTACATCAAGACGGAAGGCATTACTCGCGGCTATGCGGGACTCTGGTGGCGTATCGACGGCGCGAGCGGACCGCTAAAGCTCGACAACATGTCCGACCGCGGGCCGCGTGGTACAACACCCTGGACACTCTACGAGATTTCCATGCCCGTGCCTGCCGATGTCAAGAACATCAACTTCGGTGTGCTGCATCCTGGAGATGGTACTGCATGGTTCGACTCGCTACAGGTCGAAATCGACGGCATGCGCTACGCCAATTCAGAGCTATTCGATTTCGATTTCGAATCCCCCGCGTTGAAGGGGCTGTTTGCATCCGGCGCCGGTTACCAGGTCGGGCTGGACAAAGAGGTCGCGCATTCCGGCAAACAGAGCCTGCGCAGCAAGTACGTGGGAGGGCCGGCACCCCCTCAACCCCAAAGGCAGGTGGACGCGCGCCAAGCGGTGCTTGCCTGCAAAGAAGTGCTGAGCCACATGGAGTCAGGGCGCGAGACATGGCGGAAGGCAGGCGCTGCGGACAAAGATATTGACTGGGCCATCCAGAACGCACGCATTGTGTTGCAGTACACACTGATGAAATCGGGCGAACAGACGCGCGACCAAAGCATGGCCAACAACGTGAAGTGGATCCTGGACCATTCGCCAGGCGCAAAGATCGTCCTGTGGGCCCACAACGGCCATGTCGCCTTCGGCGGCTACAGCTATGAAACCATGGGCAAATTCTTGCGGCAGAACTATGGGGACCAGATGGTTGTCTTTGGTTTCGCATTCAACCAGGGTTCATTCCGGGCTGTGGATATGAGCAGGACGGCACAAGGCGGGACGAGCGGCATGTCCTTGCGCGATTTCACGGTCCCGCCTGCCTCCGCAGAAAGCCTGGACGGGATGCTCGCGGCAACTGGAATACCAATTCTGGCCATTGACCTTCGTCGGGTGCCTCAAAAGGGGCCTGTTGCCGAGTGGCTGAATTCGCCCCACAAAACACGCAGCATCGGGGCAGGATTCAGCGATGCCAGTGCGGCCTCTTACCTGATGGACCTGAAGGTCCAGGAAAGTGTCGACGCACTGCTATTTGTCGACAAAACCACTGCCGCACGCAAAAACCTCCCATGAGATAAGGCAAATTTCGGGGACAGGCGCCATAACCTCGAAATTATTCCGTGCCGGGTGACATTCAATTCTCCAAATTTCGAGGTTATGGCGCCTGTCCCGAATGGCGCTTAGATAAGGGTTTCAATTGGGACCCTGAAAGGGTCCAGCAGCAAAGCCCAGGGCGCAAGCCCTGGGGAAATGGTGCAGTCCGAGTGAAGCCCTGTAAGGGCGGCACAGGCTGTTTCGCCCTCTCAGGGCTCTTTCACTCTCTGTTACCTTCTCCCCAGGGCTTACGCCCTGGGCTGGCGCTATCGCACCCCTTCGGGGTTCCTTAACTAAGTGCCATTCGCGCCTGTCCCCGAAATTATGCATCAGATTTGTTATATTTGTTATGGAAGGGGGCTTGTGGATCTAAGAAGGATCTGCCGATTTCTGGGGCCAGCCTTGGCGGCTGCCATGTTTATGTGCAGTCCCATGGTGTGCTTTGCGGCTCAAAAGCCACGCGTTGTCCCGGCAGATCTCGTACGAAAAAGTGTAGCCAACGAAATCAGCGCGGCGTCCGATTCCACTAATTTCATGTTTCGGTCGCGGGTACAGACGTTGCGTGGGTCGCAGACCAAGCTATTCGTGCAAACACGGGATGCTATCGTGGCTATTCTCGTTGCCCTCAACGATCAGCCTCTCAACGCCGACCAGCGCCGGGCGGAAGAGTCCCGCTTGCGCCACGTGGCTAACAACCGGGAAGAACTTAAAAAGAAGCAGCGCCAGGAAAAAGATGATGCCGAGCGAATCATGCGGTCGATGCCGAACGCGTTTCTTTATGAATACGATGGGACCGAAATCGGGCAACCTGGGATTGGCAAGCCGGGCGACGAGTTGGTCCGACTAAGGATCCGTCCCAATCCCAAGTACGATCCACCTACACGCGTGGAGCAAGTGCTTACCGGGATGCGGGGCTATGTTCTGATCGACGCGAATCGCAACCGGATCGCGAAGATCGACGGCACCTTGTACAAGGACGTTGGCTTTGGCTGGGGAATTCTCGGCCACCTCGATCGCGGGGGCCATTTCCAGGTCGAGCAGGGGGATGTGGGCGACTCCTCATGGGAAATCACGCGCATGAGCCTCGATTTCACAGGCAGGATCCTGCTTTTCAAGAATCTGGTGAAAAAATCTAACGAGGTATTCAGCGATTTCCGACGCGTGCCCAAGGACCTCACCTTCGCCCAGGGGGTCGCACTCCTCGAGAAGGAGTTTCGGTAACAGGCGTTTAGTTAAGAATGCCCCAATCACCTGTTAGTCCCGCCAAATCAAGTGATTAAGCCCTGAAGGGGCAGGGCAGCAAAGCCCAGGGCGTGAGCCCTGGGATCATGGTCATCCGGGAAACCAGCCCTGAAAGGGCGTCTATGACAAATCAGATGTCAAGACATACTTTTCCTAGGGTGACCCTTTTTTCACTTTTGACATCTGAAGGGCCTCTCTCATATTGGCTCCCAACCCGGTCGTTGCTCCGTTTTCGTGCCCGGCTCGAACCTGAACTTTGATCCACGGGTCTGATTTCTGCCTCTACAGCACCGGTAATCACCGTGCCCAGCGTCTATTGGATACTCACCGCGGAGGTTTTTCCGTTCATACGAAGTGACCAGATAATGCCAGCCGTAGTGCCGGTGGAAACTGTGGGAAACCCCGAGCGCTTGTACGCTTTTTGCGAGGGGTTTTCCAAGCGCTGTGGGAACGGTGGAAAAACTGTTTTCTGGTTTTTCCACGGTTTCCACAGCGCGGCAGTTTCCTCCGGCACCCTTCATCGAAGCCTCAAAACCTCGTACACTCTGTCACACTCACCCAGAGTTGTGTGCGCGGCGGCGATATAGAAATATTAGGCATCAGCGGGACGGGCCTCTTCGACACATGGAGATTCTGGCGCTAACGGAGCACCAGACCTATCCCTTTCAATGAGACTCCGCCCTGCCTCCCCGACTGGCACTCTCCCTTGGGCAGTGGCACTAGGCAACTCCTTGGGGACCGTTTGTACCTGCCGGGTTAACCGGTAACTAAAATCAGCTCATCCTGATACTCCTTCCGATATCGCAGTACATGATGCGCTACCACCACGAGCTTGCGCGCCAGGTTGCGACGCATCCGTTCCGGCGCTATGCCCTGAATCACTCCCTGGTGCCAGAGCTTGGTCAATGCGTTGTTATCCTGCCGCCTGGCCGCCAAACTCGCTACGCTCGTCATTAAAGAACACTTCAGATAAAGATTGCCTTGACGCGAGGCTCCCCGGTGACCCTTACCTTGGGACTCGTGCTTGCGGACCGAAAGCCGGCAGTACTTCCATAGCTGCCGCTTGTTCGAAAAACGCCACCCCTTCTCCAGGTAAGCCACCATCGTGTAGGCAGCGATCGGACCTATGCCGGGGATCGTCTTCAGGCAATGGATCTCTTCCTGATACGGCTGCCCCAATGCGCGCAGCAGACCAAACTGCCCAGCTTTGAGTGCTCGGCAAACGTCCAATCGTTGATAGTGAAGGTCTGTCAATTTGAGATTCGCCGAACGCTCCCGCAGCTTCTCGTAGAAAGCGGCGCGCCATCGGACCCCATAGACCGCCTCCCCCTCACCCGGTATCCCGTTGAACAAAAAGTGAGCCTTCAGCCGGTTCTTTGCCCGGGTCAAATCCCAACTCGATTTCCAATATTCCCGCACGCCCTCGCGCAATTGCCGGTACCCCCAATCCGTGTGATGCACCGGCTTCAACTCACCCAAATACGAAAGCCGTGCCAGAGCATGACAATCCTCCGCATCGCATTTGTTCTCGGACTTACTGATCAAATCATTGTGCTGTGGCTGACAGCGAATCACTTCCGATACGTAGGGCCTGAGTGCGCGCACTACCCAGTCCGCAAGCTGGCTTTCTTCTACGATCACTCGCTTGGCTCCCGGTATCTTGCTCACGAAATCCACCAGCTCCGCTTCTCGTGTCACTATCGTTCGATCCAATAGTCTCTTGCCCCGTGCACTCAGAACGGTTGCAGTTGTTGTTGTGCCGCCCAGATCCATTCCTATATGCTTCATTTGTGGCCTCCGGTGTTGATGGTTGATGATTGGAAAGCACAACCATGCTACCTCACCGTGAGGCCCGCTTTGTCATAGTTTCGACACAGCCTGCGCCGCCCTTTCAGGGCTGGTTCCTTGTCCTACTTCAGTTCCCAGGGCTTGCGCCCTGGGCTTTGCTGCTGGACCCTTTCAGGGTCCTAATTGAAATCCTTATCTAAGCGCCATTCGCGCCTGTCACCGAAATTCTGCCCGATTCTCCCGTGAGTAAGGTCACATATTTCGGCGTATTCATCGGATAGCATATGCCGGAGTGTTGTGGAGGAGGTGGTGCATGAGCCAGCACCCGATGGCCATAGTAACCAATGCATTCCGGACCGCTCTTGCTGCCGGCATCCTCTTCATCTGCTCCATCTCCATGCCGGCCCAATCGCCACAACCCGACTACGACCTGAATCATGACGGCTCAATCAACGTACTGGATCTCCAAATTTTGGTTAATGCGATCCTTACCGGCGCCTCAACCGGCGGCGGGGATTTCAACGGCGATGCCAGAGTTGATGTTCTCGACCTGCAGCTACTCGTTAACCAAATTCTCGGGGTTCCACGCCCGCCTTCCGCGCTGCCGCGAATTGCCGGCTGTCAGGTATTCCCAGCCGACAATCCCTGGAATCGAGACGTTTCCAGCGATCCTGTGGATCCCAACTCGGCCTCTTACATTGCCCACATGAACGGCAATTCGAAGTTTCTCCACCCGGATTTTGGCTCCAATCCCGAGTATGGGATTCCGTATGTAGTAGTGCCGGGGACGCAACTCAAAGTGCCCATGAGTTTTCTCTACGCGGATGAGAGCGATCCGGGTCCATACCCGATACCTCCCGATGCCCCGGTTGAGGGAGGCGCGGCATCTGCCGGGGACCGGCACGTCCTGGTGCTCGACAAGGACCGTTGCCTTCTTTACGAGACCTATGATTCACATTACGTGGGGCCCGGCTGGAACTGCGGCTCTGGAGCGGTATTCGATCTCAATTCCAACCGTTTGCGCCCTGACTTTTGGACATCGGCCGATGCGGCGGGGCTTCCGATACTGCCTGGCTTGGTCCGATATGATGAGGTCGCGGCCGGCGAGGTAAGTCACGCCATCCGCTTCACGGTGCAATCTACGCAAAAAGCGTTCATTCATCCTGCAACCCATTATGCCAGCAGCAACACCGATCCCAATGCACCGCCCATGGGGTTACGGATACGCCTCAAGGCCGGCTACGACATTTCTCGATTCGCTGGTGCTGCGAAGGTGATCCTAGCCGCCATGAAGAAGTACGGAATGATTCTTGCCGACAATGGCTCCGACTGGTATTTCACTGGAGCCACCGATTCGAGATGGAATGATACTGATTTGAACCAGCTCAAATCAATCCCCGGCAACGCCTTCGAGGTAGTCGTCTCCGGTCCCATCATCCGCTGATTCGGATTCTGGTTTCCTCCCGTTTTGAAGAGCCGGGGTAAGGTCTTGAAAATTTAATTTTGTCGTCGAGTCTCAAAAATCTGCGTTCTTTCACGAACAAAATTAAATTTTCAAGACCTGATCCCGGTTTTACGGTACTACTTCTGAGTTGCCACCTTTGCCTTCGGGAAGAACTTCTCAACTTCCGCTTCGGTGGGTTTAGGGGTCATCAGACTGACCAACACCAAGGACAGCAGAGACACGATCAGCGCCGGATAAATCAAAGGAATGCCCCAAGGATCCCCTTCCGGAACCATTTCAGGAGGCAACACCTTCGACATGACGAAGAAGAACACGCAAACGACCGTCCCCGAAATAATGGATGCCAAGCCGCCCGCCTTGGTAACACGCTTCCATGTCAGAGCTGCGATCAGCGCAGGTGTGATCGCGACACCATAGATCGTATAGGCAAAGAGGCTCATTTCCAGAATGCTTTTAACCTGGGTTGCGAGCAGATACGCCAGCACACCGATAATGACCACCAGCACTTTCTGCATGGCGACGAGGCCTTTTTCATCGGCTCCCTTCTTGATGAAGCGCTGATAGATGTCGCGCATAAGGGTGGTCGATGGGGAGAGCAGATAATTCATGCCCGTCGATAGCACTACCGCGCAAGCGGCGCCGAGAAGCAGAACTCCCACGGGGAAGGGCACCAGTTCACGAGCGGCCATGAGGACCACCTTGCCTCCGGCCTTCGGGATCGTCAGGTCGATCCGGTCGATGAATTTGCTGTAAGCGAAGACAGCGATGATCACAACCACCGTCTCAACGAAGATCGTTCCGATCGTCCACCAGGCCACGGCTTTCTTGGCGTCTCCCGGGGTTTTGGCGCTGTAAAACTTCTGGTACATGCTCTGGACGCCCATGAGCAGGAACAGGGTCGAGAAGAAGTAGCCCAGCGCCTTGAGCCACGGGTGGGCCCCGAACTGGCTGTTGACGATGTCAAAATAACCTGTCTTATGCGCCGCATCGAAAGCGGCCTGAGCGCCGGAAACGCCGCCCGCAGAGAAAAATACATATGGAACCGCGAGCAGGCAGGCTAAGACAATCACGATGCCGTTCGGCAGATCCGTGTAGGCGATGGCTACCATGCCGCCGAGCGCAGTAAACAGGATCACGAAGGTGGCTGCGATGATCGTGCCCGTCGACTCTGAAATCTTGCCGTCAGTAATTACGTTCAGGATAAATCCGCCGGCAAGAAACTGGTACGACACGATTGCGATAAAGGACATGATCAACGCGATGGCGCCAACCACCCGGGCTGCCGGGCCATAACGGACTTCGAGCATATCTCCGACTGTGTATTGTCCGAAGGTCCGGATCTTGGCGGCCAGGAAGTAGATAATGATTATGCCCACCCACGCTCCGGCTGCGAGCCATATAGCTGAAATACCGGCCTTGGAAGCGAATTCAGCGCCGCTTATAAACGTGCCTGAGCCGATCCAGGTGCAGATGAGGGTGAATACCATAACCTGCCACTTGAGGCTGCGGTCGGCGACCATGAATTGTTCCTGGCTTTTGATCCGTCTGCTGCGAATAAAATTCAGAACCGTGAGGCCCAGGAGATAGGCCAGGATTATGTACAAATAAAGCGACATTTCCCCTCCTTTTCAGCGGGGTTGTTGAAAGGATTGATTTCGCGTCTGCGTTGACAATACGTGTTTTTAACGCAAGCGGGCGCAAGGAACAAGCGAAATATGGCTGCATCCCCTCAGCGGCGCCGTCTGGTCTGTGTTAAACATTCGTACTTTGGAATCCAGGGCGGCAATTCACGAGATACATCTGGCACAGCATGTCGACCCTGGCCTTCCCCTGCTTGAAAACATATTTCGACCGACGATAGGTTTTTTCTTCCTGATCCTGGGAATTCGCATAGCCGGAATACGTGAACTGGCCCAGCTTAATCCGTTCGACCTGGTCGTACGACTTACATTATCTAATACGGTTCAAATTTTTAGAGACGGGCTGCTAACGCTTGATCGGATTAATCTGTTTCGGCATGTCTTCCGTAAAGAGCCAGTCCTCGATCGGGACATTGAACTTTACGATCTCGTAAGTGTAAGGCGTGATCTGTTCGCCCCGTGACCCGGCAGTGACCTCCAGGATCTTCGTGGGCATGGTAACATCACCGAATTTCTTGAACTCCCAGAATATCCTTTTGGTGCGCCCTGTCGTTTCCTGCAGGAAAAGGAACGTCGATTTATCGATATACAGGTCGGTGATTTCTTTGCCGACCGTTGCCGTGATCACGTAGGCGGGTTTCGTTGCGACGACTTTGTATTCGTTCGATTGCAGATCGGCTTTCTCCCGCCATTCCACGACGGCATCATCCTTGCGCACCAGAGATTCGGCCTGAACCGCATAGTGGCTGATGCCATGGAACTGGTTCAGTTTTTTCTTCATTTCTTCTGCATTGCCGCGCTCGAGAACCAGGTTCCTCCGGCTCCACGCCACATCATTGTTCAGGAAGTCCTCATAGAAGTAGCGCCCGCCCTGAGTTACCGTCATATCCCTTTCGATGCGGAGCTTCCCCGGCTCTGCAAAGACGAGGTATGCCGCCCGGAAGGCGATGCCGTCCATCATGTCGATGGTTCCCTTGATGGTCATACTTTTCCAGTTGGCGAGCTTGCCTCCGCCATGAGCCAGAACGGAACGGTCGAGGATGCTCTTGGGTGACATGGTCTGGACGCCGCACAGAAATGTCAGCCACAGCAGTAATCCGGGCAGCAGCAGGGTGATGGTTTTGACTCTCATCAGGCCTCCTCGGATACGGATCCGGCAAATGTGAGCTGGCGGTGCGCTTCCAGCAGACGTTTTTGCACCGGGAGATGGTATCTGCAGGCGGCGATGCAGGGCGCACTGCAACCGGCACAGGCAACTGCTGTCTGGGAGACGGGGATGCGCTGATATTTGGCCATCGCATACTTCTGGTCTCCATAGTTTTCGAAATACATCTTGTAGCGCAGGATGTCCCAGATCGGGACATCGCGGGGACAGGACCCGTAGCAGCCGTCACAGCCCGGCCGGCAGTAGTTCGTGCTGATTGCAGCTTCAAGTGTCTCCAGATGCTCGTGGTCCTCAGGCGTCAACTTTGTCGTGCCGGACACGGCGAGGTATTCATCCGCCTGGTCGAAATTGGGCATTCTGACCACCATGGTATCGAACAAGTCGGAGGCCAAGATCCACTTGAGAACCGCCTGGCGTGCGTTGGTGTTTTTGTTTTGCAGCGCCCGGATGTTCAGGTCCGACTTGTAAATCGTCATGGTTTTCATCGCGATCGTCGCGACGCCTCGTGCACGAGCCTTCTTCAGCAGCGGCTCAACACCGTGCGTCAAAAAGTTCGCCCCGATCAGGATTACGTCGAACCTCTGATTGTCGATGCCCCATTCCATTTCCTTGATCAGGTTGACGCTGTGGCTGGACGCACCCGTAAAACGAATTTTGCCGAGCTTTTTGGCTTCATCCCAGGCCTCGTAAATCGCAGGATTCTGGATGCGCTCAATCCCCCCGTATCTGGGATGGCCGATGGAGTGAATCATCATGCAATCGATATAATTGGTATTCAGCTTTTTGAGCGAAACATCGAGTGCCTGCAGCAGCGCGCTCTTGGTGACGGTCGGCGTGACCAGAGGCGGGTCCCATTTATCCACGACGAAGACCTTTTCGCGCCACCGGGGCAGAACTCTGCCGATGATTTCCTCGTGACCCACATACTGTGCGCCCGTATCGATCAGGTTCATGCCGCACTCGAAGAGGTAGTTCACGATTCCCGGATCCGTCTGACCCGATCCCGCGGAAATGTCTCCCACCTTCCAACCTGTCTTGCCGAGCAGCTTGTAGCGTTGAATCGCCGGCTTGGCCGTCGATTGCCGGGCCGCGTATCCCTTGTCGACCGGAATTGCACTTCCGGCTGCAAGAGCCGTAGAAGCCCGGAAAAACTGGCGTCGCGAAAGCTCTCTCATAAAATTTACCCTCACCCCGGCGCAGGCGGCCGAGGGAAATTGCGCATCCGTCACAGACTGTCGCCAGTCTGCCCGGCAATCGTCAAACCGGTCACCGGCGCGATTCGCTCCTTATGGTTGTCCTTTAGCTGAACAGGATCCCACCTGGAAAGCCGTCATTGTCACACAGCGGCGCCCAAACTCGCAACACAATCCAGTTTGCTCCCTGAATGGCAGGCCGGCCGCATAAAGTGCTTGGCAAATCCGTGCTGCGCCCAATAACATGACTGGTAGGCATCAGGAAAGGGCCACGTCATGCCAAGGGCCTTTGTGGATGGGCCGTCCTGGTAGGCATTTATCGTCAGGAGAGGGGGCTAAACTGTGGAGGATCAAGTAAGTTCTGCACTCGATTCCGGAGTTCTCACCCTTACGATCCACAGGCCAGATCGGAGGAATGCCTTAAACCAGGCGGTAATCGCAGGGCTGGCCGAGGCCTTCCGTCAAGCCGGCGGGAATCGTGCCGTTCGAGTGGTCACGCTCACAGGCGCCGGAGAAAAGGTGTTTTGTGCGGGCGCCGATCTTAAATCTTCGCTTTCCGGAGATAAGGGCGGCGAGGGATTCAACCGTAGCGGATATCGCGAACTGCTGCTGGAAATCCTACACTGTCCAAAGCCCACAGTAGCATTGGCCCGAGGGCATGTCCTGGCTGGAGGCATAGGCATCCTTCTGGCCTGCGATCTTGCGCTTGCCTGTGACGACATTCACTTTTCCACGCCCGAAATTCAAGTCGGCATGTTTCCCATGATGGTGTTGGCCCTTCTTTATCGTCACCTGGGTAGGAAGAAGGCGACCGAGATGCTGTTTTTCGGAGAGCGTTTGCCGGCTGAAGCCGCAAGGAATCTCGGGATCGTCAACCATATTTACCCGCGCGCACAATTTGACGCAAAGGCGGAAGAGTTCGTGCGCAAATTGGCGGAGAAGAGCAGCCGCATCCTTGGGCTGGGCAAGAAGGCTGTCGGGCACATTGCGGACCGGAGGATGCTGGAAGATCTCGAGTACTTGGAGTCAGCGCTGGCCCAGGTGATGTCGACCTCAGATAGCAATGAGGGGATACGAGCGTTTTTGGAAAAGCGAAATCCAGTTTGGAAAGACGAATGAAAACCGGTTGTGACACGGCGTAACTGTTTAGCTGCTGTGGCGGATCTTAGTGGCGGAGCAAAGACAACATCAAACTTCCGAATAGCCGACGCGCCCTAATGTACAGCTGGCCTCTTTTTCGGCACGCTGTACAAGGTCCGTTTTCTGCGGCCGGCGGTGAGAACATACCCGGAATCTTGAGCCATCCCTCGCCGGCGGCTTTCGGAGTGCGGCGGCATGACGCCGCTTTTTGAATTCGGGACGTTGACAGCGGCGTCATGCCGCCGCACTCCAAAGCGCCTTCGGCGCGGGAAAACATGAAATCTGTAATTTCATCCGCGAGTGCCTGAACAATTGCCACAGGGCAAACATCTGCTTTGCTGCCCTGATTCGATTCGGCAAGTTCAGCTACTTAAGCCTGCCTAAGAGGTGGCGCGCGATGATCAGGCGCTGGATCTGGCTCGTCCCTTCGCCGATCTCGGTTAACTTGGCATCGCGAAAATAGCGCTCCACGGGGTGATCCTTCAGATAACCGTAACCGCCGAATATCTGGATCGCATCGGTGGTGGCGGCTGCGGCCACTTCACTCGCAAACAGCTTGGCGATCGAAGATTCGTGGCTAAACGGCCGGCCGGCGTCTTTGAGCCTGGCCGCGTGATAGGTGAGATGCCGCGCCGCCTCAATTCCTGCCGCCATATCGGCGATCATGTTGGAAACAGACTGAAAGGAGCCGATCGGCTGGTCGAACTGGCGGCGCTCCTTCGCGTACGGAATTGCTTTGTCCAAGGCTCCCTGGGCAATTCCCAATGCCAGCGCCGCGATGCTGATGCGGCCGCCGTCGAGAGTTTCCATGAATATGGTGAAACCATGTCCTAACGTCCCGAGCAGGTTTTCCCCGGGAATTCTGCAGTCCTCGAAAACCAATTCTCGAGTATCGGAAGCCCGGCAGCCCAGCTTGTTCTCCTTCTTGCCCAGGATGAATCCGGGAGCCTGGCTGGGCACGATGAAGGCGCTGATTCCGTGAGAGCCCTTGATTTCCTTGTCGGTTCGGGCGGTGATGAGCGGTGAATGGCTGTAGGTGGCATTTGTGATGAATTGCTTGCGTCCGTTGATGACCCAATGGCCGCCATCCAGCACGGCTCTTGTTTGTGTGCCTCCCGCGTCAGATCCCGCGTTCGGCTCGGTGAGACCGAATGCGCCGAGTGCTATGCCATCGCACAGGGGCGGCAGATACTTTTTCTTTTGTTCCTCGGTACCGTAGGCCAGGATCGGATGGGCGCCCAGGGAAACATGCGCTGCCAATGTCAATCCATGGGAGCCGTCCACACGCGCGAGTTCTTCAACGGCAAGGATGTAACTCAATTCATCGCCGCCCGAGCCGCCGTACTCCTCAGGAATCGTAATTCCCAGGATGCCTAGTTGAGCGAGTTCCTGAATCGTCTGCGAGGGAAACTTTTGCAGCTCATCGTACTCGGCTGCAATGGGCTCAATCTTCTCTAGAGCAAATTCCCTCAGGGTTTTTTGAATCAGCGCCTGTTCTTCAGTCAGGTCGAAATTGGTAACCATCGCAGGCTCCTTGGACAGTGCAACACTTACTCTCAGGGAGCGGGTTCTTTCGCTCTCAGTTCAACCAGGGGCTGAAAAGCGTCTACCTGCTGTCCGGCTTGGACATAAACCTTATCGACAATCGCCGCAAAAGCCGCGCGCATTTCGTGCTCCATTTTCATGGCTTCGACCACGACCAGCCCATCGCCGGGGCTCACTTCGCTCCCTTCGGCGACACTCACCTTGATCACCATGCCGGGCATAGGCGCTTTGATTGTCCCTTCGGTCTTTCCCGAGGAGCTTTCCTTAAACTGAGCCGACGAGGTCCCCTGTTTCGACTCCATCAGGCAGAATTGGCATGCGCCGACGGATACGAAGATTCCCTCCCCGTGCCTGGCGATGTGCGCCACATAGGATTTTCCATCGGCCAGCAGCGAAATTGTCCCTGAGCCAGCCTGACAAACATCCAATTCCATGCTGCGGCCGTCGCGCGTATAGACGACTTTGCCTTCCTGGCGGTCTAGAGAGATCTTGTGGGAGCGTCCGTTTACAAGAAACTCGTAGTCCATGCTATTGCCCGCCAATGGCCCATTTCCCGGTGGTCTGCCAGGGAGTTGGTTTCTTCAGCATCTGCAAGTTTGTGCCGGCGCCTGAGGCCTGGGAGGAGGCCAGCGCCCCGGCAATCAATGCAATATCGAGAAGGCTATCGTCACCCGTGCCGTGTTTCCAGCGTGAAAAATGTTGTTCAATGAAATGCGTATGGGTATTGCCGGCTGCGAACTCCGGGTGCGCAAGCACGTCCGCCAGGACTCCGATGGTTGTCGGTATCCCGAGGATGACATAACTGTGCAAAGCCGAAATCATGCGCATCCGTGCGCTTTCCCTGTCCTCAGCCCAGACGATAAGTTTGGCGAGAATCGGGTCGTAATGCGGGGTTACCTCAATCCCGGAGTATATTCCGGAATCACAGCGAATCTCCGGCCCCTCGGGTTCCACAACAAACAGGATTTGGCCTGGGCTCGGGAGAAAACCCTGCTCCGGATTTTCCGCATAAATTCTGCACTCGATGGCATGGCCGCGCTGTTTCAGGTCTGCCTGCTTAAAAGGAAGCCTCTCCCCGGCAGCGATACGGATTTGCTGTTTGACCAGGTCCACACCTAGAACCATTTCGGTGATCGGATGCTCCACCTGGATGCGCGCATTGACCTCGAGGAAATAGAAGTCGCGGTTCTGGTCGAGCAGGAACTCCACGGTTCCGGCATTGGTGTACCCGGTGGCGCGCATGATCGCCACCGCAGTCTCGCCCATGCGCCGACGCAAATCCTCGTCCAGCGCGACCGAAGGTGTCTCCTCAACGATCTTCTGATACCGGCGCTGGATAGAACACTCACGCTCGAAGAGATGTACGATTGCGCCGTGCCGGTCGGCGAGCACCTGGAATTCCACGTGGCGCGGCCGTTCGATGTATTTCTCCAGATACACCGAGTCGTCGCCGAACGCTGAGCGCGCTTCACGACGGCTGGTTTCGATGGCTGAACCGAGATCTTTCGGCGAGCGCACTATGTGCATGCCTTTGCCCCCGCCGCCACCTGAAGCCTTGATTAGGACGGGGTAGCCGATCTTCGCGATCGCCTGCTCGAAATCACCCAGAGAATTGCCGGCGGTCATCATGCCGGGAATAAGCGGCGCCTTGATGCCGGCGGCGATCTTGCGGGAAGCCACTTTGTCGCCCACGAGGGCCAGAGCTTTCGAATCCGGGCCTATGAACACCAGGCCGGATTCCTCGCAACGCTTTGCGAATTGAGGATTCTCAGCCAGGAACCCGTAGCCGGGATGGACAGCCTCAGCGCCCGTATTTTTGGCTGCGCCCACGATAGCGTTGATATTCAGGTAGCTTTCCAGCGGGGCAGGAGGTCCGATGAAAACCGCTTCGTCAGCGGCAAGCACGTGACGCGCACTTCGGTCCACGGCGGAGTACACCGCAACGGTTGCGATCCCCATTTCGCGGCACGCACGGATGACCCGCAGCGCAATCTCTCCGCGATTGGCGATCAGGATCTTTTTGAACATCTCTGCCTCAAAAATCCCGATACTCAGTTCACTACATCCGGAACACGCCGAAATGATGCTCGGGGATGGGCGCGTTAAGAGCTATCCCGATGCCCAGCCCTATGGCGGTGCGGGTATCCACGGGATCCAGAATGCCATCGTCCCACAGCCGGGAACTACTGAAGTAGGCGCTGCCTTCCTCCTCATACTTGGCCAGGATCGGCGCCTTGAACCTCTCCTGCTCCTCCTCGTTCATGGTCTGCCCCTTGGTTTTAAGGCTTTCCATCTTTACCTGCAGGAGCACGGACGCGGCCTGCTCCCCGCCCATGACTGCTATTTTGGCATTGGGCCACATCCAAAGCAGGCGCGGCGAATACCCGCGTCCGCACATCGCGTAGTTGCCGGCGCCGTAAGAGCCGCCCACGATCACGGTGAACCGGGGCACCTGGGCGTTGGCGACCGCATGAACCATCTTGGCACCGTCCTTGGCAATGCCCTTATGCTCATATTGCCTGCCTACGATAAACCCCGTGATGTTTTGCAGGAACAGGAGCGGGATCTTGCGCACCGCGCACAGCGATACAAAGTGGGCCCCCTTTTGCGAACTCTCAGAAAAGAGAACTCCGTTGTTGGCCAGAATGCCGACCGGGTAGCCCATGATGCGCGCGTAGCCGCAGACCAGAGTCGGCCCGTAAAGTTCTTTGAACTCATGGAAGCAGCTGCCGTCGACGATGCGGGCAATAACTTCACGCATGTCGAAGGGTTTCCTGAGATCCCTGGGGATCACACCGTAAAGCTCACGGGGATCATAAGCAGGCTCTTCAGGTGCAACGATCTCCACAGGAAACTTCTGAGATACGGGCAGGTTCTGGATGATGTTGCGCGTGATCTCGATGGCATGCTGATCATTGAGTGCGTAGTGGTCGGATACGCCGGAAATACGGCAATGCACGTCCGCGCCGCCGAGTTCCTCAGGGGTGACATCCACGCCGGTTGCTGCCTTGACCAGAGGGGGACCGCCGATGAAGATCGTGCCCTGGTCTTTGACAATCACCGTCTCATCGCTCATCGCCGGCACGTAGGCCCCGCCGGCAGTGCAGGAGCCCATCACTATGGAAATCTGCGCGATGCCCAGGGCAGAGAGCCGAGCCTGATTGTAAAAAATGCGACCGAAATGATCCTTGTCGGGAAATGTGCCGGTGTGCAGCGGAAGATAGATGCCGCCGGAATCCACGAGGTAAATGCAGGGCAGGCGGTTTTCCAGAGCGATCTCCTGCGCCCGGACATGCTTCTTGATGGTTTCCGGGAAATAGGTGCCGCCTTTGACCGTCGCGTCGTTGGCCACTATCAGCACTTCTTTGCCGTGCACGATCCCGACGCCTGTGATGACACCGGCTCCTGGGGCTTCGTTGTTGTACATCCCGTAGGCGGCCAGGGAACTGAATTCCAGGAAGGGCGTGTTGTGGTCAAATAGCAGGTCGAGGCGCTCGCGGGCACTCAGCTTCCCGCGGGCCTTGTGCTTCTCCAGGGCAGAGGGAGGACCCCCTTTTTTTACCTCCTCCAGGCGGCGCTTAAACTCTTCCACATGAGCCTTCATGGCCCCGGCGTTTTCCTGAAACTCCTTGGATTGTGGATGAATCTTGGTTTCGATTCGGAACATAATCAGGCGGGCACGCACTTATAGCCGTAGCACAGGATGCCCGCATCCCCCTGTTTCTGGAGCCTGCGGAACTCGATTCGGAGGCGTTGCCCTGCAGCCAGTTTGTCGAACTGGCAATCCACGATCTGGGCGGTAATGCGCACCCCACCGTCCAGTTCTACGATTCCCACCGCATAGGGTGTTTGATCCGCGAACTGGGAAGGACCGACGCGGATGATGGTGTAGGTCACGAGTCGGCCCTCGTCCGCGAGCGTAACGGTTGCGAATTGGCGCGACCGGCAATGTGAGCAAATCAGCCGCGGCGGGAAATAAATCTCACCGCAAGATTTGCACTTTCCTGCCTCGAGGCGGTAGCGCTGAGGAATCTCTCTCCAGTATCGTGCAGGATTGGCCATGGCCAACAAACCTCCTTGTCAATCAATTGGGAATTCGATTCCTAGACGGCTCCAAGGATGTGCACCACGCTGCTGCCGCCGGTGCCTCCCATGTTTTGCGTCAGACCCACCTTGGCCCCGCGCACCTGGCGTGGGCCGGCTTCACCGCGAAGCTGCCGCGTGATTTCCACGATCTGCGCCACTCCGGTGGCGCCCACGGGATGACCTTTGGATTTGAGTCCGCCGCTCGTATTTATCGGGATCTTGCCGCCCATGGCCGTCATGCCGCTTTCCGCTGCCTGGCCGCCCTTGCCGCGTTCGACAAAGCTCAAGGCTTCGAGCACCATGATCTCGGCAATCGTAAAGCAGTCATGGACCTCCGCCACGTTCAGATCTCCGGGGCCTTTGCCCGCCTGCTTATAGGCCTTCTCTGCGGCTTTGGACGTTGACTCCAATTCCGTCAGATCCTTGCGCGTGTGCAGGGCGATCGTGCTCGATGCCTGCGCCGAGGCCAGCACTTTTACCAGCGGCTTCTTCGTGATCTTGCGCGCCATTTCCACCGGGCAAAGCACGACCGCCGCCGCTCCGTCGGTGATCGGCGAACAATCCAGGATGTGCAGGGGATCCGCTACCAGCACGGACTCCAGCACGTCCTTGACCGTGATCTCGTTCTGGTACTGGGCCACGGGATTCATCGCGCCATGCTTATGGTTTTTCACAGCCACGTGCGCTAATTGCTCTCGGGTAGTGCCATAACGATCCATGTGGGCCCGGGCCATCAGGGCATAGAGTCCCGGGAATGTGATCCCCTGGTAAGCCTCATATTCCATATCCGCAGCCGCCGACAAAGCATAGGTGGCTTCATCTCCGCTCACATCGGTCATCTTTTCGACGCCGCCCACGAGAACCAGGTCGCTCATTCCCGATGCCACCTCGATGAATCCCAAGCGGAAGGCTGCGCCTCCTGATGAACATGCGGATTCCACGCGCGTGGCCGGAACTGGATTCATGCCCAGGTAATCGGCCATGAGGCATCCCAGGTGCTCCTGACCGACAAACAGCCCGCCGCTCATGCAGCCCACGAACATCGAATCAAAATGATCCACGGCGGCATCATCGAGCGCGTTGAGCGCGGCTTCCACGAAGATGTCGCGCAAGGACATCTCCCAGAGTTCGCCCCACCTCTTGTTCAAGCCGACTCCAAGAACTGCTACGTCTCTCATTGCGCGCCTCTCCTTATTCCGCCTTCCGGATCTTGCCGCGGTATTTAGCATAGGTCCCGTAGTCGATATAGACCTTGTTGTTGTCGAGCATTTCCCGCGTTTTCAAAGCTTTATCTTGGATGCCTCTGATGAGATCGGTCACCGTGAATATGAATCCGTCGCTGCCCGCGCCCGACCCATATGAAACCATCAGGATCTTATCGCCGGGTTTGGCAACGTCCAGGATCGCAGTGAGTCCCATCGGGGAGGATCCGGAGTAAGTGTTTCCCAGTTTCGGCACCAGCCGGCCCGTCTCGATCTGCTCTTTCGTGAATCCCAATTGCCTGCCTGCATTCAGCGGGAACTTGCCGTTGGGCTGATGGAAGACAACCCAATTGAAATCCTGGGGTGACATCTTTGCCTTGGTCATGATGCCGCGCGCAGCCCCGAGCACGTGCTTGAAGTAGGCCGGCTCTCCGGTGAAGCGGCCGGCATGCCTCGGATAGTGCTCGTATTCCCGACGCCAGAAATCCGGTGTGTCGGTCATGAAGGAATAGGTCTCATTCACTTCGGCGATGACGTTTTCTCTGCCGAAGAGGAAAGCCGCGGCCCCTGCGGCGGTGGAATATTCCAATGCGTCTCCCGGGGCCCCTTGCGAGGTGTCTGCTCCAACGGCCAAGCCATACTTAAGCCGCCCGGATTCCACCTGGCACAGGCATACGAACATCGCCTCAGACCCTGCTTTGCAGGCAAATTCAAGGCTGGCGGAATGGACTTCCGGTGTGGCGCCAATTGCCTCCGCAAGGATTGTGCCGGAGGGTTTGACGGCGTAAGGATGGGATTCCGATCCGACATAAACGGCGCCGATTTCCCGAGGGTCAATTCCGGCCCGCTTGATCGCTCTCCTGGCAGCCTCTACGGACATGGTAATTGTATCCTGGTCCGGGCTGGGAACCGACTTTTCCTCCAGCCCAAGGCCGCGCTTATAGCTCGGCGCGTCAGCCCCCCAGATCTTTGCAATTTCCTCGACTTTGATTCGGTTGCGAGGGATGTAGGCTCCGTAGCCGATGATACCGGCCATTGGCAATCCTCCTCTATAATTAGAGCTATCGTGGCTCGCTCGATCTTCAACTTATTAAACCAGTTCGCCCCGGGTAACACAAGGCTATTGTCACCGCCGCAGACGGCAATCCGCGCCCTTGCAGAATCGGCGCCGAATTGGGATGACTGCTCGCGGCAAACTGAATTACCGGGGCCATGGCTGCAATTCAGGATTTGTTCGGGCCACTCGGCTTACGCTACCATAATGGACTGTAACGCGGGAGGTCGTGATGTCCATAGGCATCCGCATAGTGAATCTAAGCAAAGTTTATACTTCCCCGCCCCCGGTGGCTGCCGCCGGAGTGCGGGGCGCAGGTTACGGCATGGGCGGGTGGCGGCGCAAAAAGCAGACGATGCGGGTGGTGGCGTTGGATGGGATCTCTCTCGAGGTCAAGGCTGGTGAGATATTTGGATTGCTGGGGCCCAACGGGGCCGGCAAAACCACGACCGTGGGGGTTCTAACCACCAGGGTGCGCCCGACTGCCGGGAATGCCTGGATCGGCAATCACAACGTCTGGCAAGAGCCGGTGCCAGTCAAGCGCTTGATTGGCGTCGTACCCCAGAGACCGAATCTCGACTTCAGCCTGACAGCCCGCGAGATCCTCATCTTTCACGGGGCCTATTTCCAGGTTCCGCCAACCCAGCGTTTGCAGCGTGCGGCCGACCTCCTCGAGCGGTTCAAGCTTGCCGATCGCGCCAACGAGATGTTGCTGGGCTTTTCCGGAGGTATGCTTCAGAGGCTTTCGATCGCCCGTGCGATGATGCACGATCCTGAGGTTTTGTTTCTCGATGAGCCCAGCGCCGGCCTCGATCCCCAGACGAGGCTGCTCCTCTGGGAAATGGTGAAGGAATACAATGCGCGCGGCAAGACGATCCTGCTGACCACCCACAACATGGAGGAAGCCGACTCGCTGTGCCATCGTCTCGCCATTGTGGATCACGGCAAGATCATTGCGCTGGGCACGCCCCAGGAATTGAAACAGTCGATCCCCGGCGGCTTTCTGTTTCAGCTGCAGTTTGATGCGCCGAGGCCTGAATTCCTGCAGCAGCTTGAACGGCTGCAGGGAGTCACCGAAGTCCGGTCCAGTGGTGGGGGCACGATCTATGTCTATGCGGACCGCGGCGGATCGCTGGTGCCCGAAATTGTCAACCTCGCCGCGCAGGCCCACGCCGGCATCCGTGACGTGCACATCTCGGAGCCGAGCCTGGAAAATCTGTTCCTGCATCATACGGGAAGGAGCCTGCGCACATGAATATTAAAACTTTCCTGGCCATGCTGGCCCGCGATGCGCACGTGGCGCGCCGCAACTTTATAACCATCCTGGTGCAAACACTGCTTCAGCCGATGTTTTTCGTCTTCATTTTCGGGCGCGTAATGACGACCAGCGGACTGATGTCGGGCCAGTACAAGGTGCTGCTTCTGCCCGGCATCATCGCGCTCAGCATGTTTATGTCGGGCATTATGGCCGTCGCGATGCCTCTGGTGGCCGAATTCCAGTTCAGCCGCGAAATCGAAGACCGGCTGCTGGCGCCGATGAACATCGAATGGCTCGCCGTCGAAAAGGTGCTGGCCGGCATGATTCAATCCCTGGCCGCCGGGCTCATAGTTCTGCCGACCGCCTGGCTGGTCATGGGGCGTGTCGCCTTGAGCGTGGATCATCTCGCGCTGTTCACGCTGATTGCCCTGCTGGTATCATGCCTGGCGGCCGCGATCGGTCTCACGCTCGGCTGCAGCGTGGGCCAGACCCAGATTGGCCTGATGTTCAGCATGGTGCTTGCACCCATGATTTTCTTTGGCTGCACTTACTACCCATGGAAGTCGCTCGATGCCTTCCCTGTTCTGCAATGGGCGGTTCTGATCAATCCGGTCGTGTATGCGAGCGAAGGCTTGCGCAGCGCTTTCGTGCCCCAATACCCGCATCTGTCGGTCTATTTGATCCTGGTTGCTCTGGTGGTGTTTAACGTGGCGTTTCTCTTTTTGGGCCTGCGCCAGTTCCGGAAAAAAGCGGTGAGCTGACGGCCACTCTTACTTGTGGCGATGGACCATGTATCAGCTCCCGGTGACTTCCTGGCGAGCTTCTTGAGTTCGGCTGCGACCTCAACTGCTTTCGCCGAATGCCGGGTTTGCGGACAGTCTGAAGATCCGGTGCCGATTTGGTGCCTGGTTGTACTGTCCCTATTCTCGTCTCCATTCTATCTCCTTGAAATTGATTTAGATCGGGCCGGCACAGCATAACCAGCTACCAAGTCCTGAAAACGCCTTGAACGGACAGAACTCCGCCCGTTTCTAAAAATGGTTGATTTTGGAGCTCCAGCCCGTTCACGTCGGTTTTTGCTTCATGGCCTTGCAGCGGTCATGGCCAACTATGAGCCGCAAAAAAAGCCCAATTGCGCTCCGAAATAACTGTCAAGCAGATTAGGCAGATCCAGCAGCATTAGAGGATTTTATTGGAATAAACCTATGCAGCCGGCGTTGCCGCATTTTGTGCGTCGCATTCATCGCCAACTGGTTATGTACGAGAACGCCGTTAACCGCCCGGAACGCGTTCTTTGCCGCACAATTGCGATTGATTCCACAGGACTTTATGGGGGGAGCTTTGTATCTTCAACTTGCGCCTGCATGCTATTAGCAATATGATAGCAATATGGAAGAGATCATCTTCTCATGGGACGAACGAAAAGACCGAGAGAACCAGCGTAAACATGGAGTTTCGTTTGAGGAAGCATCCAGTGTATTTGCCGATGAAAATGCTCGACTGAAGCATGATCCTGATCATTCCCAGGATGAAGAACGGTTCATTCTCTTGGGTTTTAGCGCGAAGCTCCGGATTCTAGTTGTGGCTCACGCGTATCGGCAAGAAGGAAATCAGATCAGGATCGTTTCCGCTCGAAAAGCCACCAGGTACGAACGTAAGCAATATGGACAATTTTTATGAGAAAAGAATACGATTTTTCTGATTCAGCGCAGAATCCTTATGCTAAGCATTTGAAGAAGCAAGTTACCCTTCGCCTCAACACGGATGCCATCGCATACTTCAAGGCTCTTGCGAAGGAAACGGGAATTCCTTACCAGAATCTGATCAACCTCTATTTAACGGAATGCGCTCACTCCGCGAAAAAGCTGACGCTCAAATGGGCTTCCAGATGAGTTTCGTTTGTCATTCTACGGATAACCCGTTTACGTCCAAGTGTGGTGGATATGCGTGGATCTCGTGCCTTACAAATGTCGCGATTGCCCCTTCGGATTCTGATTCGCCCGCAACGCTCGCACAAGCCTCCGGGAATAGCCAGATAAGGCCGCTTCACCCTTGGGAGTCAAACGACATAAGGTCAGCGGCCGCTTGCCCTTGAACTTTTTTTCGATCTCCACATAGGCGGCCTCCTCCAGTTTCAACAGATGGCTCGAAAGGTTGCCCTGGGTCAGCCCGCATTCGCGCTGCAGGTAGAGAAAGTCAGCTTCTCCGGTGCCCTGAAGAATCATCATGATCATGAGGCGCGCCGGCTCGTGAATTACCCGGTCGATCTGCGCCACATCCTGGAGCCGAGGATTCATGGACGGCCTTCCTGCCCGGCCTCAGGCTTGGGGTGCGCCCGAAGATAATGCACAAGAGTCCAGGTTCCTATCCCCAGCAGCCAGGCGCCGCCGATGATCAGGGGTACAAACCATCGGGCCACCGGCTCCAAGTCCAGCCCGGCGGCGATAAAACCGGCCAGGGCAATCGGCAGCACGGCGCGCCAGGAATACGGGCGTACCTCATCCCGATTCCAGAAGTATATGCCTGCCGCGATCGCGGTCATCACCAACGGCAGGCTCCAGCGGACCTCGAAGAATTGAACGAGGATGTACCCGAAGACAAACAAAAAGACCGTATGGCTGCGGAAAGAGGAAACGTTCTCATCGACCGCCGTCCCGAGCGTAAGGATCTTGTCGAGAGAGTCGTTCTTGCTCGGGAGGTCGACCGGCGGACGCGCGTAACCCGTCCGCGGATACGTAATGTACGCTTTCAGCCAATCGAGGATGCGGCGATGCATAATGAGCATCACAAAGAGCAGCAGTTCCGCTAGGATAAAGCCCACCCCCATCCACCAATTCCGCCAATGAAGTACCCCCCACGCTATCCCCCAAACACCAAGGATGAACAAGGCGAGACCAAAAGCAATTTCCGGCAAGCCGTCTGCGAACCAATATGTCGCAGCTCGTCGGCCTGGCGAATCGATTTGCACAGCAGTTGTGTCTTTCATGAAATGTAGTTTGCATTACAGACTATAATATTGTCAAGGTAAAATTTTCACCTGCATTTAGCAGAATCACAGTACCAATAAGACAGGAGCTCCGAGGCAGCTGTGGCGTAGCGTAGGTTATCTTGCAGGACACTTGCGGTATGAGTCAGGCAAAACCTGTGGGTAGGCGGATGTATAGTGGCGTATACAGAAGCTACGATTTCCGAGGTCGCATGTGCAAATGGAGCCGCGTGACGAGCTGCCAGCCAGGAGAGAACATATTCCACATAACGACTGTCCGCAGCGTGTCGATTTTGGGTGGTTCGCCGAAAGTTGGAGCTATACAAGCCAATATCGATGTAAAAGAGCCGTCAGGCGTGCACCAATTCAGCTACCGCATTCAACTGCTTGCCCATTGACCGTTCTGCGGTTTGTAAGTCGTAGGTGCCCTGGAGGTTGAGCCAGTACTGGGGCGACTGACCAAGGGCGCGCCCGAAGAGAAGGGCAAGCTCAGCTGTCACCGGACGTGTTCCCTTCACCACATGCGAAATCCTCATAGGCGACACGCCCAGAGCGCGCGCGAACTGCGCCTGGGATATTTCCAATTCGTCGATAATTTCCCGCAGGAATTCACCAGGGTGGATAGGCGGCAAACCAATCTTGCTCATGACAATCTCCATTAGTGGTAATCCACGATTTCAACATCCCAGGCATCGCCATTGCTGAAGCGGAAGCGCACGCGCCACAGATCGTTTACACGGATGCTCCACCTCCCCGCGCGATCATGCTTGAGAGCTTCCAGCCGGTTCGATGGCGGCAGCCGCAAATCCCCGATGTGGGTAGCAGCATTCAATTGCATAAGCCGCATTGCCGCTCGGGTGCGAATCTCCGCAGGCAGCCTGCGCGATTTTCCCGTGGAGTAAAAACGTTCGGTCTCAGCGTCGGCAAATGATCGAATCACAAAGTAATCATAAACAAATTGTTTATGATGTTCAAGTTCAACTTATCGCTTCCTGACAACGGCGCGCGGAACACCGGTTCTGGAATATGGCCATTGGAAAACTGGGGACGCGCATCTATTTTGCGTTTCATGAGTAAACCTCCCTGTGGCGCTCAGGTCGCCAAATGGATAAGCGTCCGATGCGCCGGGATAAACCGGCATGAAGTCGAGAATGAAAGAGTCTCACAGGAAAGGAGTAGCGAACCATCCTGACCTCGAGTCTTGGGCGGGTCGCCGTGAGGCGGCACGCCAAGCGTAGACAGAGGCACTCACGGGCCGGGTATTGAGCTTCGAAAAACCAAAATCGGGGTGCCGACCTTGTGGACGCAAGGGGAAGGCAACACTCGGATCAAGCGAAAGCGCGAGTCTGGACGAGACCCCGCGTAGTCGTAGACCCCGAGCACGTGAGGAAACTTCATGCGCGAGAACCGGGAGACCTCGATCATGCCCGCGGAAGATTGCGGGCCGTCCGGAGAAAGCCTACGGCAGATAAGTCCGGGATGGACGTGGTCGAGGAGTCGAGCAGCGGCATAGTACCTGCGAAATGTCCGAACAAGAGCGTGAGACCGCCTGCGGAGGGCATGGAGGGAAGGCCGCTGGCCAAGGAGAACATCTTGCAGCCGCCTCGTTCTGGACTCAGTGCCAGGGCACACGGGTGCGTGGGTTGTGAGGTGTGCGGAGAGAAGCTTTAGGGTTCTCTTTCCGCCATGGATCCAAGGTGGGAACCGGATGCGGTAGTGCCGCGAGTCCGGGTCTGTGCGGGGGGCGGCGGGCAACCGCCGTCCCTACCGCGACCCGGTTTTCCCGCTGCAAACGCTATGCACGGGTTCGTGATCGTGATCGGCTTTTGATGGTTGTTGACTGCCGATCACGATCACGATGTTCACGAACGCACCTATGTTCGGAACTGACAGAGCGACACGGGTTGTTTTGGATTACTTGCGCCGGTGCATCATGTAGCAGCTCTCGGGCGACTTCTTGGCGAGTTTTTTGAGTTCGGCCGCGACCTCAGCCACTTTCCCCGCATGCTGGATTTGCGGGTTGTCCGTGGGCACGATGGCGATCGAGATCCCCAGGAGCGGAACTTCTGCCGGCTCACCTTTGCGATCCTGTGCGAGGTAGAATCCCCGGGCCTTTTCCTCATCATCGAATAGATCGGACACGATGACGTTGAAGTTGGCAATGATGGTCTTGACAGGTTGGCTCTGCATCTTGGATGGGCACGATAAAGACGAAATCATCGCCGCCGATGTGCCCCACGAAACCGTCGTCCTTGGATTCCTTCACCGTGTTCGACATGATCCTGGCGACCATGCGGAGCACTTCGTCGCCCCGCGCGAATCCGTAGGTGTCGTTATAGGGCTTGAAATTGTTGATGTCGATGTAGCAGACGGCCAGGGGTCGGCCCAGCGCTTCCGTGATGGCCCTGCTGGATGGAGGCGTTGCCCGGGAGCTTGGTGAGCGGGTTGTTGTCAAAAATTCGCTGGATCCTCTGGAGCGAGAGCCGGATGCGGCTGAATAGCTCGGGATATTGGACGGGATAAGGGACAAAATCATCGAGCTGGAACCTAGCCCATTCGAAAGCTTCGATGGCCGATTCGGTGAATCAGGCCGATTACCGGGATGACGCTGAAATAATTGTCCAGCTTCATGTCCCTCAACACCTCATGGAACTGCTGGTCCGGCGTCGAGAGGTCGATGATGATGAGGTCGGGTGGGTCGGAATAGATGAATCCGAGCACCATGGATGGTTCGGGCAGAGACACGACCTGATAACCTTTGCTCTGGAGGCGCAGCTCCATGTGCTTATGCAAGGTTGCGTTACGAGAAAGCAGGGCTATTCGGAGTTTTGGATTCATCGCTTGACTGGATCTCGAGACTGAAGTGTTTGACCTCGACGAGCTTGTCCTCGACTTTTTCTATGATCTCCTCCAAGAACCGGCTCGGTAAGGCCGAGCTTGTTCCAGGCGGCCGGCTGGATCTGGGGCACGATATCGTCTCCGCTGTAAGCCGAAAGCCGAAGCCTTGATGAGGATGTCGGCGATATGCACGACCGCGGTCTTCGTCCGCTGGACTACGGATTTCTCGACGTTGTGATGGCAGGCGATGGGCTCGATCAGCTTCTCCGGCAGGAGCCAGGTCTGGGCAATCCACTCTCCGATCTCGGCGTGGTCGGTGCCGAGCAGCTCCCGTTCCGCCTCGACCATCGTGAGCCCCTTTTCCTTGATGTGCGAGGTCAGCAGGTTGTAGTCCTCTACAAGCTTGATCTTGATGATCACCTTGCCGATGTCGTGCAGCAACGCTGCGGTCGAAGTCTCCTCTGGTTCCGGAAGCTTCAACTCTCTCGATATGATATTGGCGGCCACGGCAACTCCCATGGAGTGCTCCCAGAGGCCCACAACATTTTTTTCCATGATTTCGAAAATGGAGCTGCTGATCGTCAGGCTCTTCACCACGTTCACCCCCAGGAGGATGAGGGCATTCGAGACCGTGGAAACACGGCGTGAGAATCCGTAAAAGGCCGAATTCACCAACCGCAGGACCTTGGCGGACAGCACCTGGTCCATGCTCACCACCCGCGCTATTTCCAGAGCCGAAACCTTGTTGTCCTCGGTCAAGTCGCCGAGCTTGGAGATCAGTCCCGGGAGAGTCGGCAGTGACTTGGTGTCTCTGATAATTCTTTGTATTTCTGTCCGCTTATCCACTCGCATCTTCTCCCATAGACCGCAGTATGCGCTTCCGGTAAATATCCTTGATCCTGATCATTAGCGGATCATTCGCCACGCGGCTGAAGCGCCGGTCGAGCTCTCCCAGCATATCCTCCAACGTCTGCTCGCCTTCCATCTTGACTGGATGACCCTCGACAGTGAGCGATTCAATTCCCAACTGGCGCAACCGATTGATCAGCGAGTCCGTCAGGGCCACGCCCTTGCCGCAAAGAACCCTGGCGTTCGGTTCGTTGGAATTCTTGATTTCCCGCGCCAGCACCATGCCGGCCGCTGCGAGTGAGATCGGAATGTTCTGCATAAAACCTCTGGATGCCGCCTGACCCATGCTATCCGAATAGCAAATCAACGAAACTGATGACAGCAGCTTCCTGTCCGCACTTTGTCACTTGCGCTGCCGCCTACTCCACCGTAACGCTTTTGGCGAGGTTGCGCGGCTGGTCGACATCACAGCCGCGCAATACCGCGATGTGATAAGCGAGCAGCTGGAGCGGGATTACCAGGAGCAGCGGGATCAAATAATCCGACAGCGCCGGCACGTGGATGATGTGGTCCGAAAATTGGGAAATACTCTGGTCCCCCTCGGTTGCGAGAATGATCACGATACCGTCGCGTGCCCGCACCTCCTGGATATTGCTCAACATCTTTTCGTAGCGCAACAGCGACTTGGGATTGTCGACATCCTTCGCCGCCAGAGCCACGACCGGCAGGTCGCCGTCAATCAAGGCATTCGGGCCGTGCTTCATTTCGCCGGCCGGATATCCCTCCGCGTGGATATAGGAAATTTCTTTGAGCTTTAGCGCGCCCTCGAGGGCGATCGGGTAGTGGATGCCCCGCCCCAGATAGAGGAAGTTGTAGCGCCGGAACAGGATGGATGCGATCTTCTCATACTGGGCGTCGCATGCCAGAAGTTGCTCGATGCAGTGAGGCACGCGCATCAGATCCCTAAGCAAGGCCGATGTCTGCTCAGGGGTTACTCTCTTGCGCAACTGGGCCAGATGGAGCGCGAGCAGGAACAGTACGACAAGCTGCGCGGTGAACGCTTTGGTGGAGGCGACGCCGATTTCCGGGCCGCTGCGCGTGTACAATGTGCCGTCACTTTCCCTGGACAGCATGCTGCCGACGACGTTGCAGATTGCCAGTACGCGGGCACCCTTGGTTTTGGCCTCGCGCACCGCCGCCAGGGTATCGGCGGTCTCCCCGGATTGGCTGATTGCCACCACAAGAGACCGGTGGTCGAGAATGGGATCTCGATAACGGAATTCCGATCCGTAGTCGACTTCCACAGGAATACGCGCCATCTCTTCGAGCAGATACTTGCCGACCAATCCGGCATGCCAGGAGGTTCCGCAAGCCACAATGTGGACACGGTCGATTTCTGCCAGCACTTCCTGCGACAGGTTGGCCTCATCGAGAAACACGCGTCCGGAATCGAGCGAGACCCGGCCGGCAATGGTGTCCTGGACCGAGCGTGGCTGCTCGTGGATTTCCTTGAGCATGAAGTGGCGGTAGCCGCCTTTCTCGGCCATTGCCGGCGTCCAGGTGATCCGATGGGGAGTAATGGAAATCTCTTTGCCAGCGAAGTTTTGTACATGTACCCCTTCGGCGGTTAGTGTGGCCATTTCGCCGTCCCCAAGGAAGTACACCATCTGGGTGTGGTCCAGAAGCGCCGGCACATCGGAAGCGACGAGCTGCTCGCCGTCGCCAAAGCCGAGTGCCAGCGGCGGGCCGTTGCGCGCCGCCACGATCGTTTTTGGTGCGTCCGCCGCAAGAATGCAAATGGCGAAGCTGCCGCGCAGCTGCAGAGTGGTACGGCGCACCGCTTCTGTCAGTGAGTGCTCGGGCATCAGGGACTCAATCAGATGAGCGATGACTTCCGTGTCAGTCTCCGTCACGAAGCGGTGGCCTGCGGCCTGCAAACTCGCTTTCAAATCGAGATAGTTTTCGATGATGCCGTTATGAACCACCACGATTTTGCCCGAACAATCGCGATGGGGATGGGCGTTTTCCTCGGTAGGACGTCCGTGCGTGGCCCAACGCGTGTGGCCGATGCCGTATTCCCCCTCCAGAGCTGCGCCGTTGATGGATTGAATCAGGTTGTTTAGCTTGCCCGTGGACCGCCGGATCTGGACGCTCGCTCCGGAGACGACGGCGACGCCTGCAGAATCATATCCCCGGTACTCGAGCTTGCGCAGCCCCTGCAGCAGGACAGGCACGGGGGGTTTGGGGCCGATGTAGCCAACGATGCCGCACATATCCACTATCCTCCGTAGTCATTCTTCGCGCGAGAAGTTTAGGGCAAGCCTCGCTTGATTCCATCGATTGAGGTTTTCAGCCGCCGAACATGCATGCTAAAATCCCGACGGAACCTTTTTCGCTATCGGCCAACCATGGGAGTTGCCGGGAAAATCCCGCCTCGGTGGGAGTCAGAAACAGCAGGTTGTCGCGGGCGCGACCCCGTGGTCGCACCTACCCCCCATGCTTTGAGCCCCACTAGATCCATCGGTCTCAACCAGACGCGCCATTAGGGTGAACACTATGGAAATAAAGATTATCCAATTGACGATTCCAGAAGGCTGCAACATCATCTTGGGCCAATCCCATTTCATCAAGACCGTCGAGGATCTGTATGAGATCATAACCACCAGCTGTCCACAGGCCAAATTTGGAATCGCTTTTTGCGAGGCCTCCGGCCCCTGCCTGGTCAGGATTGAGGGCAACGACGATTCACTCAGCAAAATTGCGGCTGAGAACGCCATGGCGCTGGGGGCGGGGCACGCTTTTGTGATCCTGCTGAAAGATGCCTTCCCCATCAATGTTCTAAACGCGGTGAAGTCCTGTTCGGAAGTATGCGGCATCTATTGCGCTACCGCGAATCCGCTGCAGGCGATGGTGGTGGAAACATCGCAGGGAAATGGCATCCTTGGTATCGTCGACGGCTGCGCGCCCAAAGGGATTGAAAGTGAAGGCGACATCAGAAATCGCAAGGAATTTCTGCGCAAGATCGGATATAAGAGATAGTCGCAAAAGAACTGAACCGGCCGCCCACAACCGGGATATCCATGATGGTCTTTGGCATGGAAATGAGGGAGAGACAGGATTAGGGATGCTCTAAAATGGACCTCATAGACGCTTATTCTTTCCTGTGAATCCTGATTATCCGTGTTGATGGGTTCGGCTTAATTCAAGTGAGGAGCAAGATGAATCCACGGTACGAGCTGTCCCCTGAACAACTGCGCTGGCGCTGCGACTGCTTCCACCTTTCCATTCCAGACTACCGCCGACATCCCTCCCCTTAAAGGGCTCGTGGAACAGGAGCGGCCGATCCGGGCTATTCACTTCGGACTGGGGATCGCCTCTCCAGGCTACAACATTTATGTGAGCGGTCTTACCGGCACCGGCAAGACGACGGTCATCAAGCAGTTTCTGGATGAAATTGCCTGCACGCTGCCTACACCCGACGACTGGTGCTTCGTCTACAATTTCCTCAATCCCAACGCCCCGACGGTTCTGAACCTTCCTGCCGGCAGGGCCAAAGTGCTGAAATCTGAGATGGACGAACTTGTGAATCATCTCAAGACCGACATACCCAAGGCTTTCGAAAGCAAAGAGTATGAGCAGAGTGCTCACGCTTTAATTCACGAAAACCAGAATTTGCAGCAATCGCTGTTTAACCAGCTTTCGGAAAAGGCCCGAAGTGAAGGATTCGCCCTCGAAATCTCCAAAATGGGCGTTTCCGTCATCCCCATCATTGATGGCAAACCTGTCGGCCCGGAGGAGTTCGAAGCGCTGAATGAGGCCGTCAAAAGCGACATTGAAACGCGACGGGAGGCGCTGCAGCAGGAGATCAATTCCTTCCTGCGCCAAGTGCGCGACATTAACAAAGCCAGCCGCGACCGGATCAACGAACTGAATCGGCGCGTCGGCTTATATGTCGTCGGAATGAAGATCGAGAGCATCAAGGAGCAGCACGAAAGCCTGCCCAAGGTTGTGGCCTATCTGGAGGATGTCCAGGACCATATCCTGTCTCATCTTGACGATTTCAATGAAGATGGCCAGAAGCCGGAGACGGCTGCACCGGCCAAGTTCAGCCTGGAGCCGCCAGCCGATCCTTTTCTCAAATACCGGGTGAATATCGTTGTGGACAACACCGACGTCCAAGGGGCGCCGGTCGTGATTGAAACAAATCCCACCTATTACAACGTTTTCGGGCGCATGGACCGGTGGACTCAGCTGGGCACCCTGCAGACCGACTTTACGATGATCCAGGCCGGCGCCTACATGAAGGCCAATGGGGGGTTCCTTGTTCTCAACGCGCACGATGTTCTGCTGAACTTTGGAGTGTGGGAAACACTGAAACGCACGGTGAAGAACAAGGAGATCCGCATTGAAGACCTGAGTGTGCAATATGGGCTGGTCCCGGTTGCAGGCATGCGGCCGAGCCCCATCCCGACGAACGTAAAGGTCATCATGATCGGAAACCAGATGATCTACCGTCTCCTGTATGAGGTGGATGAGGAATTCCGGAAAATATTCAAGGTGAAAGCCGACTTCGACTCCCAAATGGATCGGGATACGAAATCGCTGGAAAGCTACGCCTCCTTTATCAGCAACCGCTGCCACCACGAAAATTTGCTGCACTTCGATCCTTCCGGCGTTGCCGAGGTAACCGAATATGGGGCCCGCCTGGTGGATGATCAAGAAAAGCTCTCTTCACGCTTCAGCGACGTCGCCGACATCGTGCGTGAGGCGAGTTTTTGGGCTGCCCATGAAGGGCAAACCGTAGTATCCGGTCCTCATGTGCGGCGCGCGATCGAGGAAAAATATTTCCGCTCCAGCCTGATTGAGGAACGGATCCGGGATCTCATAACCGAAGGCACCATCATGGTGGATGTGACCGGAGGGGCTGTGGGGCAGGTCAATGGACTTGCGGTGCTCGACCTGGGGGACATCCGCTTCGGCAAACCCTCTCGGATTACGGTGAAGACCTTTGTAGGCAAAAGCGGCGTGGTCGACATCGAGCGCGAATCGAAGATGAGCGGAAAGATCTATGAAAAAGGAGTGCTGATCCTGAGCGGGTATCTTGGCGCCTGCTATGCGCAAGAAAACCCCCTGTCATTGTCGGCAAGCATCTGCTTTGAGCAATCCTATGACGGCATCGACGGTGACAGCGCCTCATCGACGGAGTTATACGCGCTGCTTTCGAGCCTCTCCAACGTTCCAATCAAGCAGGGAGTTGCGGTGACTGGATCTGTGAACCAGAATGGAATGATCCAGCCGATCGGTGGCGTGAACCAGAAGATCGAAGGATTCTTCGACGTGTGTAAGGCCAAGGGCTTGACCGGTGACCAAGGGGTTATGATCCCCATCCAAAACGTCAAGAACCTCATGTTGCGCCAGGATGTGGTAGAAGCTGTCCGCCAGGGCGTTTTTCACATTTCTGCCGTGAGCGCAATCAGCGAAGGGATCGAGATCCTGACCGGCATACCGGCAGGCGAAATGGCGGACGGCAACTATCCGGAAGGCACGATCAATCATCTTGTGGAACAGCGGCTGAAGCAATTTGCCGAAAGCCTGAAAAAAGCCGCCGAAACGGCCGAGGGAAAAGACAAAGATAAACATTAGGCCGCGTGGGAAGTCGCATGGAAATGCTCAGCGCCGAGGCCGCCGAGAAAAACAGAGGTTGCAGAGATTTTATCGGAGGATGACCTCAAGAGGCAATGCACGGCATGAAGATGATCAGCATCGAGGAGGCCCTCGGACTGGTGCTCAACAAGCTACCGCCGCGCCAGGCAGAGCGCGTTCATTTCCAGGCGGCGTTGCATCGTGTCCTGGCGGAAGATCTGCGTGCAAGCATGGATATCCCGCCCTTCACCCGCGCCGCCGTGGATGGCTACGCCCTGCGCTCCGCCGATGTCAGGAGTGCGCCCGCCGTCCTGGATCTGGCCGGCGAGGTGCGCGCCGGCAGTGAATCTTCCGTTGCGCTCGCGCCCGGCCAGGCGATCGCTGTTACGACAGGTGCTCCGGTCCCTGCCGGGGCCGACGCAGTTCAGATGCTCGAGCAGGTGCAGATTTCGGCCGAAAACCCCCGCGTCACCGTCCTGCAATGTGTCGAGCCCGGGCAGAATATCGTCCCCCGTGGATTCGAAGCGACATTAGGGGAGACCGTGCTCGAGTCCGGCCGTACGCTCGGACCTGCAGAGATTGCCGTGCTGGCCACATTCGGCTATACCCATGCTCCCGTCTGGCGGCGCCCCCGAGTTGCGCTGCTGGCCACCGGCGATGAACTTGTAGAGGTCGAAGCCACGCCGCGTGCGGTGCAGATACGTAACTCCAATGTCTACTCGCTGACCGCTCAACTCAATTGCCTTGGGATCGAACCCGAGTATCTTGGAATTGCCCTGGACGAACCGGAGGATTTGCGGTGTAAGGTCGTTGCGGGTCTCGAGCGCGAGGTACTGATCATTTCGGGTGGAGCTTCGATCGGTCCGTACGATCTCGTCAAGGGTGTCTGCGAAGAAATCGGGGTCAAAATCCTGTTTGCCCGGGTTGCCGTCAGGCCAGGCAAACCTACGGTCTTTGGCTGCAAGGGAGACACGCTGGTATTCGGGTTGCCGGGAAATCCGGTTTCGTCGCTGGTATCCTTTGAGAACTTTGTGCGACCGGCTCTCGGGCGCATGTGCGGATTCGCCAGACCGGATCTCGAGCGGGTCGAGGGCGAATTGCAGACAACCATAAGGCAAGTTCCAGGAAGAACGGCTTTCATGCCCGCGGTGCTTTCCTGGACAAAGGGGGGCTGGACGGTGGATCCGATTCTTTGGAAGGGCTCAGGCGATATCATCGGTTTTTCTCGTTCCAACGCCCTGGTGGTTTTTCCCGCCGACCGCGCGGCGCTGGTTCGCGGGGAAAGGGTCGAAGCGCTGCTATTGCCGGACTTTTTCACACGGAGACGCTAAATGGCCGACTCCAAGCTTACGCACATCAATGCCGCAGGACAAGCAACCATGGTCGATGTTTCGAAAAAGGCTGTCACGAAGCGCCGCGCGGTTGCCGAGTCCTTCGTGAGGCTCGCGCGCAAGACCATGACGCTCATTGCAGACGGCTGCTTGCCGAAGGGCGATGCCCTGGCGACCGCTCGCCTTGCGGGGATCATGGCCGCCAAGAGGACGCCTAACCTGGTGCCGCTCTGCCATCCACTGCTATTGACCCACGTAGATGTGCGGGCGGAAGCGCACAAGACCGGCGTGCGCTTTGAGGCTTCAGTAACATGCACCGGCCCCACCGGCGTCGAAATGGAGGCGCTCACTGCGGCTTCCGTGGCCGCGCTCACTCTCTACGATATGGTCAAAGCGGTGGAGAGGGGCGCGACGATCGAAAGAGTCAGGCTGCTGGAAAAGTCCGGCGGCAAAAGCGGCACATATAACGCGGTTCGGAAATCGCGAACATAGCGCTCGCGTTTGGCCGCTCAGCCGTTTCGGAACGCCGACAATGGCGGTCACGCTGGAACCTAACTGATTCGCTGATTTCGATCCCTCAAATTTGATCCGCTAATCCTTTCCTATTTTCGCATTCAATTTTGGGCTTTACTTTTTGTCATGTCTAGATGTAATATTACATCTAGTATGAAAACTCAACCGAAAGGACCCCAGGCGGCTCAAATCCGTCAACGCAAGTTCGACTTGATCCGCCAGTTTCAGTTTCCTGACGAACTTCTCCCCGGTTCGCTATCCATTCGCCATTCGCGCTGTGGAAAGCCAAACTGCCATTGTGCCGAAGGCGAGGGACATCCGCTCTGGTCGCTCACCTTCATGGCCGACGGCAAGAAGCACGTTCAGCACATCCCCAAGCATTTGGTCGAGGATGTGCGGAAGCGTGTGGAGGCGGGGCGAGAGTACCAGGATGCCGTTCGTGAAGTTTTGGCGGCCAATGCCCATCTTCTGGTTCTGGCGCGCAAGCAGCGGCTGATTTGAGCCGCCTGGGGGTACGGCAGTTCTTTAAGTATGCGGCCCGGTATGCGGAAGTGAGGTCGTATTTCCGTTCTCCGGGGGACGGAAGAGTGCGCCCTCAGATTCCTGCGGCAGTGTTGCTCCGGGTCCTTCTTGCGGCACGGTTACTACGAGAGGTGAGTTTTCTGGGCGTGGAGGCATTGGTCCGGTCGCCAGCGCGGCGGGCGATGGGTGTGCGCATGTCGTTCGGAGATGATGCGCTGGAGTACTTCACCGAGCGTCTGGACGTCGACCGTCTGCGCGAGGCGACGGTGGGAGTGGTCAGGAAAGCGAAGCGGAACAAGGCGTTTCAGGATAGCCGCTGGATTGGCTTGGCGTTCGACGGATCGGGGATGGGACGGAGTCGGGACAAAAGGTGCGAAGGGTGTCGCCCGGTTCGGAACAAAAAGAAGGAGATCGTCGGGTATCACCACAAGCTAGTGATGGTCAGCGTAGTAGGAACAGGATTGTCGCTTCCGTTGGATGTGGAACCGTACGGTCCGGGGGATAGCGAGTATGCGGCTGGGCAGAGGCTTCTGCGGCGAGCCGTGAGCAATCTCGGTGTCCGGTTTGCAGATTACGCGGTCGCCGACGGGGAGTTTGCCACCGCACCATTTCTGCATGCGGCGGGAGATGCGGGACTGAAAGTCGTCGCGCGATTGAAGGGGAATCTGCCGGAGTTGTACGAGGCTGCCCAGCGGCGCTTCTCCTCCAAGCCGCCGGATCGCAAATTCCGGGACGGCCGTGATTGGGTGGAGATTTGGGATGCAGATGATTTTGATCCATGGAATACCCTTCGCTGGGTAACGGTCCGGGTGATCCGTTATCGTCAACATAAGCCAGATGGTTCCGTGGTTGAAGCCTACTGGCTGACCGACTGGTCAAAGTCAGAAGCGGGGAGCCAAGCTCTTTACCACATGGCGAAGAGCCGATGGGAGATTGAAAACCAAGGATTCAACGACGGCAAGAATCGATACGGCTTAGAACACATCTGCCACCATCATCCAAACAGCCTTTTAATCAATTGGCTGATCATCGCCTTGACATTGACCCTGGAGCGACTCTATCGCAATCGCTACCTTCATCGCGGAAGCCACACGGCAATGCAGCCAATAACTCTGGTTCGGCTGCTGTGGATGAGTCTGGGAAAGCCACCGACAGCAGCTGAGCTACGACAGACTGCGTCAGGTCTCTCCACGAAGTAGGTCTTCCCGCCGGTGACGGGATTCGTGTCGATCCAGCCTGAAAAACACCTTCGAAAATACCCCCGCCTTCCAGACAAGCAGACGATTCAGCGCGCGTCGGCAATACTTGTGGCCTGGGGCGTACCATTTATCATGGAGTTCCGAAA